>NZ_JAQNDA010000009.1 GCF_028369065.1 Marinobacter sp. SS21 | reverse complement strand
AAACGACTTCAGGAAATTGACTGAACGTGAACACCCGGAGTACAAACTCCGGTGGGTGATGCGTTAAGAAACGAGGTGTTCACGTTCAACCAGAATGGGTGTTCACGTTCGCCGGAATACGCACAGGCAGCACAGGCGCAACAACGCAGCGATCAGCGAAGGCGGCAGGCTGCCAAGGCCCACAAGCGGGCGTCGTCATTGATTAACTGGGTGAGCCGACTGATCCGCAAGCGTTGGAGTCCGGACCAGATCGCTGGCCTGATGGCACGAATGGGCGAGCTTCGGGTTAGTCGCCAGTGGATCTACGACCTGATCCTTCGCGACCAGGCCAAGGGTGGCAAGCTCTGGACCTACGGCCGACATTCCAGGAGGCGACGTGCCCAAAGGAGTCTGGCCAAGCGTGCGGGGCTGGGCAAGATCCCGAACAGGACCGGCATAGAACAGCGTCCCTCGGAGGTTGAGCAGCGACTGACGGTGGGCCATTGGGAAGGCGATACCGTGCTGCACGGCCACAAGCAGTCGGGCATCGTGACGCTGGTGGAACGCCGTAGCGGTTACTTGCTGGCAGGCCAGTTGGGGCGTATCACCGCCGAGCTGACGACCAGCATGATCGTACGCTTAATGAAACCGATTCGAGGCGCCGTCAGCACCCTGACGCTGGACAACGGCAGCGAGTTCGCCGACCACCAGCGAATGGCCGCCGCCTTGAGCATGGCGACCTATTTCTGCGATCCGTATTGCTCGGGACAACGCGGCACCAATGAGAACACCAATGGGCTGTTGCGGCAGTACTACCCGAAAGGCACGGACTTCTCAAAGGTCAGTCAGCGAGCGCTGAATCGGGTCGTCGATGAACTCAATAATCGCCCCAGGAAACGACTGGGGTATCGGACACCGGCAGAGGTGTTCTGGGGTGAATATTCCGGAGCACTACAAACGAGTGGTGCTGCACTTATTGTTTGAATTCAGGAATTCAGGAACGAAAGAGTGCAGTTTTGTTTACTCTTGAGCCCAGATTCCCAAGAGCAATGACACTTCAAAGTTTAGATGTGTAAACTTCATAAGAAATATTGTTTTTATTTTCATTTTTTACCGAGTACATCAATTGATCTGCGAAATCCATTACTTCATCAATCTCTTCTGGAAAGTTTTCAAATGTCGCCACTCCGACACTAAAGCTTACCAGCCATCCATGCATTTTCATTTTATTATCCAGACATTTTATAGCCTTGGAGAAAGCCGCCTTTGCTGCATGCTGTTCTGTCTCTGGCAATAAGCAAGCATATTCATCCCCTCCCAACCGAGCGACTATGTCAGTAGATCTTAGAGACGACACTAAACATTTTGCAACTTCTCTCAAAAGCTGATCACCCACAGCATGACCGAATGAATCATTAACATTCTTGAAATTATCAACATCTATATAGGCCAATGAAAATTCATGACTATATCTTTTAGCTCGAATCAATTCATTGGCAAGCTCTGAATAAAAGCTTCTGCTACTGTGAACCCCGGTCAAACTATCAGTATCTGCGGCTAATGCTTCGAATTGGTGGACATTTCTGAAGTTAACGAGCAGCATTGCAAACAACGGATATGCTATGAGGTAAGGTGCCCCATGAGCTAGGATAGCAAAACTGAAAACCGATAATCCTGAAACATATAGTTCAAGAACAACAATAACTAAAACAGACAAAATCGATAGAGCAACACCAGACTTTTTTGTTCCGTACCAACATGACAAAACAATGGGAAAAATGTAAATCGGAGCCATGTCGAAATTTCGACCCAGCATTATTTGAAAAAAAACGATCAAGACCATAATGCTTAATGCAAGTTTCCAGATCATCCCCGGATTTCGATTCTCTAAAATACTGAAAACCGTATTCATTAATTAGGCCGCCCTGCGTCAAGAAAGAACCTGCACGACTTAAAATATCAGGCTCTATATCAACAATAGATATCCATCAATTTCCTGAAAATGCACCTAATTGTTTACAAATTCATTTCCACTTCAGACGGCAATGCTGACCATTCATTGTGCCATCATGAATTTTGTTTTACTCGCGACCCGCTTCAGGAACTCCTCCTGAGGCAGTCGACCACATCAAGAACGAAATCCCCGCCAGTGCGGAGAACATGGATGCAGCAAAGACCCCCAGCTTAGCGCTGTCGATGAGACTACTGTCAAAAGCAAGATTGGCGATGAATAACGCCATGGTGAATCCAATTCCAGCCAGGAAGCTGCCGCCAATCAGCAATCTCCACGAGAGATCTGGTGGTAGAACTGCAACGCGGAAACGGATAGCCAGCCAACTGAATAGCAAAATTCCTATTGGCTTACCGACGACAAAACCCAGAAAAATCGTCAAGGTGAGCGAACCAACTAGGCCGTCGAGCGTGAATGGCAACCCAGCATTGGCGAATGCGAACAGCGGCATGATGATGTACCCCACCCAGGGGTGTAAAGCCATTTCCAATCGTTCCAATGGAGACAAGGTTTCGCGCGCGGCAATTTCGGCCATTTGTAAGGTATTCCGATCCTTCGTGTCACCGCTACTTTCGCTGCTGGACGGATGTGCAACAACCTGCCCCAGAATTGAGTACAAGCGCACGTCGCTGATCCATCGACGTGCAGGGGTCATCAGACCAAGGATCACTCCAGTGATGGTTGGATGAATGCCGGATGCATCCACGGCGAGCCAAACTAGTCCACCGACCAGTATGTAGAGTGGGAAACCGCGAAAGCCGAGCTTTGCCAAGGCACGTATGATCCCTATTCCCACCGCAGCCACCAGCAACAACCACCATGCGATGCCGCTACTATAGCCGATGGCGACAACGAGTATGGCGCCAACATCGTCAACAATCGCTAGAGACAGCATAAACACGCGCAAACTTAGAGGCACACGGGAGCCAAGCAATGCCAGGCATCCAATCACAAAGGCCGTGTCGGTTGCCATCACAGTGCCCCACCCATGTTGGCCGGGGAGCCCGGATTGCAATACCAGATAGATCGCTGCAGGGACGATCATCCCGCCCAGGGCAGCCGCTATCGATAGAGCAGCCGTGCGCGGCTTGCGCAACTCCCCCAGCACCAACTCTCGTTTGAGCTCCAAGGCAACGAGAAAGAAAAACAGTGTCATCAGCCCATCGTTGATCCACTCCCGGAGGGAACGGGCAAACTCGAGCGAGCCGATCTGTAAGCCTACCCGTGTTTCCCAAATATGTTCGAAAGGCGCGGCCCATGGGGAGTTGGATAAAACGAGTGCGGATACTGCGGAAATCATCAGAATCGCGCCGCCCGCTGACTCAATGTGCAAGAAACGCAAAAAGGGGCTCTTGAGCCGATCGACAAACTCCTTTGGCAGTTGGGCGGCGTCAGGACTTTCTTGCGGATCTGTAATCACGAGATTGCCTTCCCCAAATCACATACCTTGGGGGCGCTGTCCATGGACACCCGGTAACTAGCAATGGCTGCGTTGAGTTAATACTGCCCAGCGAGTATCCGCTAACCATCATGTTTCGCCTCCCGATAGGACACCATCCGCTGCCTTTCTTCGTCCCACAGTGCGGATCGGAAACAGCCAATGATGTCCCTGGGAGCCAGCGTGGTTGTCAACGGTGATTGAAGTTCAGGAATCGCCGCCATCGCCTCCGGCAAGCGATAGAATGGAATGCGGACATTGAGATGATGAATATGGTGGTAGCCAATATTCCCGGTAAACCACTGCATAACCCTGTTCATGCGCATGTAACTTGATGATTCGATGGCGCCCCGGTAGTAGGTCCAAGCCTCAGGGGATACGATCTGCATGCGCCGGAAACTGTGTTGGGCAAAAAAAAGATAGCACCCAATTGCCGAGGCAATGGTCAATGGAAGCAGCATGACGAAAAAGACCAGACTGAACCCGCCCAGTATCCACAGCAATGCCATCAAGCCAAAGTGACTGATCAGCGATATGACTGAGTCGACGTGTTGAGCCGGAGTCCGCAGCAGGGGAAGGATCGTGATGTTTAAACCAAAGACAACGGGATAGCCAAACAATACCACCAAAGGATGCCGTTGGGCCCGGTAAACCAGGCGCTCCCGCGGTGTCGCCACTTGCCACATACGGGTGGTTATGAGCGGGAAGGCCCCGACACTGGAGGCACTGACTTTACCAACGTGACCATGGTGATAATTGTGACTTTCAAGCCAGGACGTGGTTGGCGCCAGGGTAAGAGCTCCGAAGGAATGAAATAGCCAGTGGGCGACCCGGAATTCTTTGAGAATCGCACCGTGCAGGTAATCATGAAAGGTTATAAAGGAGCGCACGATCAGCAGTGCTCCCAGTATTGAGAACACCAACTTCAGCGGCCACCACTCCAACATTCCCGCGACGGCTAGAGCGGAAATCATTAACACAAAGGTTGAGCCGACGTACCACCAGCTTTTAGCTGAAGACTCTTCAACAAAAGGTTTGGTGGCTTCGAGCAATTCCCTGCCTACCCGGACGTCCGCACTATGCTCTGGCAAGCTCTCGTCCGCTGCTCGGACGTTATACTGATGCATCACCAACCTCCCCCTTTCACCTTAAAACTAGATCCACTGACATGAGAATTCCAACAGCATTATGGAAGAGTGAATTTCGGGGTCTACCTTTGCCCTCCCGACAGTAAAAACTGGAAAGTAAAAGACAAGACCTGATCCCGGAAGCTCGTAAAATAGATCTGTCCGGGTTTCCACTGGTTTTTAAGGCCGCTGTCGCCCGCGCATTAAGCGTGCTGCCCACGGTCGCTGCGCCATTCGCTGGGTGTCTGGCCGGTCCAGCGCCGAAACGCTCGAGTGAAATTCGCCGGATTGAGGTAGCCAAGACGGGTTGCCACATCCTGCAGCTGTAGCGTTCCTTCCTCAATCATCGCGCAGGCGTCTCGCCTTCGTGTTTCATCTAGCAGCTGTTGAAAAGACGTGCCTTCATCACTGAGCTTGCGCGCTACCGTGCGGCTGGTCATATGCATTTCGTGGGCAATGGTTTCGAGGCTGGGGTATCCACCGTTGGGAGCTTGCACGAGCTTGGCGCAGACACGCAGGCCGATGCTGTCACCGGCGCTTCCTAATTGTGCCAGCTCGCGTTCACAGAGCTCAATTGCCTGCTTCGATGCCTGAGGATCTGCCATAACCGGTTGCAGGTCGAGAAGCGCGGCAGGAAAACGCAGCAGGTTTGCATTCTGGGAGAATACAACCGGTGGGAGACGATCACGGTAGGCGTCGTGGTATGGCGGTTTCCGCCAGTCGAAACAAACGTCAACCTCGAATGCAGACAAGGGCTTGCCAAGGATGGCTGCTGCGCCACGAGCCATACCGATCAAAATATGTTCATAAAAGAAAGAGCGAAGTGCTGGAATTTCGTGTTTTTCACGAAGCCGAACAATTGCGTTTGAGCCTTCAATGAACAGCTCCATGGTGAAGTTGCGCTGGCGTGATTCGAAGTAGCGCGCGGTGAGTTCCAGGGCTTCACGCATCGAACTGCAGCTCATGATGGCGTAACCCAGAAAACCGTTAACGGTTGGGCGCATGCGTAGCCCGCATTCGTACCCTAGCCCCTCGTCATCACAGAGTGTCATGGCGCGGTATACCGCCGCGCTCCACTGTAACGGGGAGATGCGCGCATTGGTCTGTTCCAGCACCGTAGGGGCGATAGGCAGACCTGCCAGCAGCGTGGCCTGGTTGTGCCCGCGATCATTTACCACTTCCAACAATAATTGCAGGTAAGACGCAGGTATAGAGGGCTTGTCGAGTCCGATTAGTGCTTTCATGTCTGATAATGATAAGCGATCTGTCCGGCCTTCGCCTCATGTTTGATCGCTATTTTACGCGAGACTGTTCTCCAACAACTGACTCACAAGGAGAAGAACCATGAGTAGTTTAGCAACGACCGTATTGGGCAAGGGTGCAAAGAACAACGCTTCGGCCCCGGCCAAGGGCGCTGTAGCAAATAATTCAATGGTTACTGCCCGTGTGGCGAACTTGAGAACACTGGCCGAATCGGACCCGCAGGCGGCCCAGGATCAAACCTGGACCTGGCTGCAGGAACTCGGTGAGCGGCCGTCCGCGGATGCGGCGCAGCACGACCTGATGGCCCTGCTGGACCTTGGCGTGCCGGCTGATGTGGATGGCCGTTCCGACGGGGTTTTGCTGCGTTGGGTCGACGACAACAACCTGAGCCGCGGCGGGCGGCTCCTGTTCCCTTTGGTTAAGGGTTACGTGGCTGCGTTCGGCAGTCCGTGGCTGGGCAAGAAATACGACCAGGCGAATGGTCGCGGCACCAACACCCTCACCCCGGCCGCAAAACGCCTTACGCGATTGATTGCCCCGCGCTACCGGATGCACCGGAATGGCGACGTGTATGAGGGGTTCGAGATGTACACTCGTGTCCAGGAAAGCGTACTTGTGCCCGGCAGCAAAGTCCTGGTTCTCGATTTCCAACCCGCCGAGTTGGGTAATCCCTGGCCGGTTAACCTGATTCACGACGAGGTCGTCGAGATTGCTGCGGGTGTGTTCCTGGGCACCAAGACCCTGCGTGTGAATGGCGGCTACCAGCAAGTGGCCTGGTGGGCCACCAAGAACCCAGTGGAGGCATAAATATGAAAGCTATCACGCTCGAAGGCGCTAATGTTGCCATCACGGGAGCGGCGCGCGGCATTGGCCTGGCGACCGCCCGAGCTTTTGCCGCCAAAGGCGCCAAAGTCTGGATTGGCGACCTAGACGCCGCCGAGGCCAAGGTCGCCGCTGAATCCGTGGGCGGCCAGGGGTTCGCCCTTGATGTTCGCTCGAAGCAGTCCTTCGCCGATTTTCTCGGCCAGGTGGACGGCCCGCTGGACATCCTCGTCAACAATGCCGGCATCATGCCCATGGGGTCATTCCTGGAAGAGGATGACAAGGTGACCGAGGCGATCCTCGACATCAACACGCTGGGTCCGATCTGGGGCATGAAGCTGGCCCTGCCCGGTATGGTCGAGCGCGGCCAGGGTCATGTCATCAACGTGGCGTCCTACATGGGCAAAGTACCGCTGGCTGGTGTTGCCACCTATTCCGCCAGCAAGCATGCAACGCTGGGCCTGAGCGAGGCGGTGCGGGACGAGCTGGCCGGCACCGGCGTCACCGTCACCGCGGTGTTGCCATCGGCGGTTCGCACGGAACTCGTTTCGGGTGTCCAGCTTGGCGGCGTGCTGCCCACGGTGGATCCCGAGGATATCGCCAATGGTATTGTGAAGTCCTGCCGTACCCGCGAGCCCGTCATGGCCATTCCCGGGTGGATGCGTCAGTACGAACTGATCGCCGCGATTGCGCCGGATACTTTAGTCGGCAAAATTCGTGGAAGCCTGGCACGAAAACGGACACTGGAGCACCTCGATCAGGGTAGTCGGGCGTCTTACCAGAACCGCGTCCGCAAGCTGAGCAGCAGTGGTGACGAGGGTTGAGCAAAGGTTCTTCCACTGTTCTGCTTGGCGAGCCACCAAGGTCGTGAGTAAGGAAACGAACGACACGGGATTAACCTCCTGTCGATAGGTGCATGGGAAGTGGCTGGCGGAATCATCAAGAATGCCACTTCCAAAACGCCCGGCAGGGTTTGTCACCGACGAATTGCTCGACGGCCACGCACCAATCACTTGGGCAGGCTCGCCGCAGATCATATCTGCAATCGGTACATTTCGGCGAGGGGAAAGCCTGGCTGCCAGAAGAGAAAGAGCAAAAGACAAGACCCAGAAAACTCATGTTGGGCACTAGATTGCCGAGAATCCAGGGAGCCTCTGAAAGACAGAGATGATCCGGAGTTGTTCAGAGGCTCACTAGGATTAGTCCTATTTCAGGAAGGGCAATTCCTGCTGACTCAGCTTACCCAGCAGCCCTGGCACCAATCGTTTGCCCAGGTACATCCCCCATGCTTCCGGTGATACCGGCTGAACCGCGATGTTTCGTTTCACCGCCTTGAGGATCGCGTCGGCAACGTGGTCAGCGGAGTAGTTTCGCTTCTCATAGAACTGCACGACTTTTTGCTGCACATCCCCCTCACCCATAGCGCCCTCCATAATGGTGTTTTGAACGATCGGCGTGTTAATAACGCCCGGGCAGATGGCGCTGACACCGATACCATGGCTTGCCATATCCGCTCGCAGCGATTCGGTCAAACCGAGAACGGCGAATTTGCTGGCCGCGTAGACCGGCATTTCCGCTCCCGCAAAAAAGGCGGCTGCCGATGCGGTATTGACTACGTGCCCACCTTGGGCGCGCTTTACCATCGCCGGCAAAAAGGCCTGGCAGCCATGCACTACGCCCATCAGATTGACGTCCATGACCTTGTGCCAAGTGTTCAGGGAGACATCGAGAAATCGCCCAGCACTGCCGATACCGGCATTGTTGACGAGGATGTCCAATGCCTCAATCTTCGCATGTACCTGTTCAGCCATCGCTTGCACGGAGTCCGGGTCGGCGACGTCGCACACCAGCGTTTGCGCCGAACCTCCGGCCTCGCGAATCATCTTGGCCGTATCGGCCAGACCCGATTCGTTCAGGTCCGACAGCCATACCTGCGCACCGGCCCGGGCAAAGGCCAGAGCGGTGGCCTGTCCAATACCGCTGGCTGCACCAGTAACCAGCACCTGTTTGTTGTTAAATGATTTCATTCAGTTCTCCTTACGATCTGACAGCCCTAACCATCGCCTTGAACCTCAGGAATATCCGTATCAGATTGGGTCAGACTGATTTTTAGTATTTCAGGGTCTTGCCTTTTGCCCCCTCGTGCAGAAGCATAAAATCGAGAGCAAAAGGCAAGACCCGACCCCGAAGCTTCTCGAAGCTTCTGGGAAAATCGGAACAGATTTATTTAAGAGGCTGTCAAACAAGTGAAAATAGTTCTGTCCCGGTTTCCTCTCACTCAAGACTCGGCCCCGATTCTCTATCAACCCCAAGCCTCCAGGGCACTGCGTACGGTTTGTGTTAACGGCTGCGGATAAATCTGGGTCAGTGTGACCGAATCACAGTTCTGAAACAGAAGGAACTGCGCGACGGCGTCAACCAGGGCCGAGATCACCGCATCGGTGTCAGAGCTGCGGGGTTCCAGGTGCAGGGATTTGATTTCCAGTTGCCTGATTCTCCGGTGGGCCTTGCAATCCATCCGGCCTATAAATTCATCGCGGTACAACAATGGCAAGCAGAAGTAGCCATACTGCCGCTTGGCTTCTGGTACATAGCATTCAATCTGGTAGTCGTACTGGAACAGGGCCTTGAGCCGGTCACGCTGGATCACGCTGTTGTCAAAGGGAGACAGAATTTTCAGCCGCTGTTTCAGCCTTGGAAGAGACTGTTCAAATGCCCCCGCTTCCAACAGGAACACGTCGCCGCCATTCACCTGAACCTGCTCCAAGGTACCTTGCGCGAGCCGATCGTTGACCTGGACTTTCACCGCCTTGCGCAGTTCGGTGTTGCGGCGCAGGTACGTCAGCCCCTTAAGTGACACCATCCCATGGCAACGCAACTGTTGATCAATCAGGTGCGTGGCAAACTCTTCCACGCTGGGCATGGCTGTATTAAGGTGAGCCGGCAACACCCGCTCGGTCAGATCGTAGGTTTTCTGAAAACCATCCCGATCACTGACCATCAGGTCGCCTTCCATGTACAGCTGTTCGAGGGCTTTCTTGGCGGGCTTCCAGTCCCACCAACCGGCCTGTTTTCTGGCGCCGGCCTCCACGTCCCGGGACCTCAAAGGGCCATCGGAACGGATGCGGGTAAGCAGCTCCCTCATCAGTTTCCTGTCCGGGTTTCGGTACCAGTGGGTTTGCCCGCTCTTGATGGCATGTTTGTAGGGTAAGGAAAAACGATAATCGTCGATTGGCAGAAAGGCGGCTGCGTGAGACCAGTATTCGAAGATGTCGCGACTGCGCAACAGCCGGTCGATCATCGCCGGTTCGAACCCGGGTACCCGGGAGTGAAGCACGTGATGGTGCGCACGCTCCACCACCGAGATGGTGTCGATCTGCACATAGCCCACGTGGTTGATGGCTCTGCGTGCCCCGGCCAAACCACGCCCAAACGGTTGGTTCTGCAACAACCCCTGGGCGTTCAGGGCCAGGCGACGCAGTCGCGCCAGATCCTTTGGCCGTCGAACTTCTATCATAGTCCTGCCACCTTACTGTTGGCCTCGCGCCTTGTTGGTATGATCACTTAAAAACCGGAGCAGGTTTATTTTAGGGCCTGCCACGTGACAAGGGGTCAGATTGAATTATAAATAATCAGTCTATAGAAAACCGGGACAGAGTAGAAAGCCGGGACAGTATTATTTAAGAGCCTGTCAAACCAGTGAAAATAAGTCTGTCCCGGTTTCCCTTCATGTTTGTGGGTTAGGTTCCGTTGCGAGCATGAGGGCCGGGTCTTGCCTTTTTCCCTCCCCATCCTCAAAGGCAAAAGGCAAAAGGCAAAACTTGAACACCCCAGCAGCTCTCGCTCTATCGGTCATGACGTGTTGACAAGGATTACTCTGCCGGGAGCCTGGAATACAGGCGAGCACTTCCGCAAAGGTTGCAGCTTGATAAGCCAAAGGTATTGAAGAGCGATACTTTCTGTTTGTATTGGTCCGTGTTAGTCCGTGGCCCACCTTGCCCTGGGCAGTTTCCCCTGAACGGCGTTGCGAAATATTGTCTCCAGGTCATTGGCATCGACGGACCGCGGGTTGCCCGCGGCCGAAGGGTCCTCTGCGGCGAGGCGACCAACCTCCTTGGCCTGGTCGAGCGGTACATCCAGCTCCGCCAGGGTATGGGGGATGCCCAGGTCCCGTCGGAACGCCAGTACCCACTGCAATACCGCCTCGAAGCTTGTCTCCGCCAGGCCGACAACCTGGGCGATGGGTTTCATGCGATCTTCAATGTGGTCCCGGTTATGCACCATGACATAGGGCAGCACGATGGCATTGGTCAGGCCGTGGTGGGTGCGGTACATCGCCCCGACGGCATGGGAGATGGCATGCACGCCACCAAGCCCTTTCTGGAAGGCAATAGCCCCCATGCTTGCCGCGGCCAGCATTTCGGTACGTGCCTTCAGGTTATGCCCGTCCTGGTAGGCAACCGGCAGCGCCCTGGCCACCAGGCGCATACCTTCCAGGGCAATGCCATCGCAAATCGGATGGAAACCCGGTGCGCAGTAGGCCTCGAAGCAGTGTATGAACGCATCCAGCCCGGTCGCGGCGGTGACCGGGGCCGGCAGCCCCGTGGTCAACTCGGGGTCGAGGATGACGGTCACCGGTAGCATCCTGGGATGAAAAACGATCACCTTGCGCAGTTCGGCTTCGTTCGAAATGACCGCGGCCCGGCCGACCTCGGAGCCGGTGCCGGCGGTGGTGGGGATGGCGATGACGGGCGCGATGCCTTCCGGGTCGGCGCGTTTCCAGTAATCGCCGATGTCCTCGAAATCCCAGATCGGACGCGTCTGGCCAGCCATGAAGGCAATGGCCTTGCCCACGTCCAGGCCGCTGCCGCCGCCCAGGGCGACCACGCTGTCATGTCCGCCCGCCCGATAGGCGGCCACGCCGGCCTCGACCATACGTCCGGTGGGGTTGCCCTCCACGTCGGCAAACAGGTCGGCGTCCAGGCCGGCGTCCGTCAGCGCCTTCAGCGTTCCAGTCACCATGGGCAGGTTGGCCAGGCCACAGTCGGTGACCAGCAAGGGGGCCTTGAAGCCCAGTTCGTTGCACAGCAATGGCAACTCCTGCAAGCGGCCAGGGCCGATCAGCATACGATTGGGCAGGCCCCAGTTTGCGATCAAGGATTGTTCCCGGCTCATCTAGCCTCCACTGGGTAGTCTCAAATGAAAACTCTTGGGTTGGGTCAGGGCGTCATAGCCCAGTTCCGACAAGGAGGCACCGTGGCCGCTGTGTCTCACGCCGGTCCAGGCCAGGGCGGGGTCGAGCACATCACAGCGGTTCATGAACAGGGTGCCGGTTTGCACCTGGCGGCCCAGGCGTTCGGCGGCCTCCAGGTCCGGTGTCCAGATCGAGGCGGAGAGCCCGAACTCGCTGTCGTTCATCAGCCGGATGGCTTCGTCGTCCGAGGCGACGGCCATCACGCCCACCACGGGGCCAAAACTTTCCTCAGTCATCACCCGCATGCCATGGTCCACACCGGTCAGGATCTGTGGTGCCATATAGGCGGTGCCCGGCTTGTCTTGGGCAAAGTGCTTGGGGTCGATCACGGCGGTGGCGCCGGCCTGGACCGCCTCGGCGACCTGGGCGCGCACGAAGTCGGCGGCACCCGCCCTCACCATTGGCCCCAGGGTGGTGCCCCGGTCCAGCGGGGTGCCCAGGGACAGCTTCAGCGCTTCGGCCGCCAGGGCCTCGACAAAGGGTTGGTAAACGTCCCGATGGACATAGAGGCGCTCCACCGAGCAACAGGACTGGCCGCTGTTGAAGAAGGCACCGTCCGCCAGGTTGACCGCGGCGTCGGTTATATCCGCGTCCGCCCGGACATAGGCCGGGTCTTTGCCGCCCAGTTCCAGGGCGGTGCCGGCGAATTGACCGCTTTGTGCCACCGCTTGCTGAATGTTGCGGCCACCGCGCACCGAGCCGGTAAAACTGACAAGGCGAATGGCGGGTTCCCGTAACAGGGCGGCGGTGGTGCAATGGCCGAGGTGCACCGCCTGGAAGACCCCCTCGGGCAGGCCTGACTGCCGTAATACCCGCTCCAGGCGTTCGGCGCAGATCAGGGTCTGTTGCGCGTGTTTCAACAAAACGGCGTTGCCCGCGGCCAGTGCCGGCCAAACCGAGTTGACCGCCGTCATGTAGGGGAAATTCCATGGCGCGATGGTCAGCACCACGCCAACCGGGTCGCGCAGGATGTAGCGTTTGAATCCGGCCTTGCCCGCGATCTCGATCGGGGCCAGCGCGCGGGGCGCTATCTCAAGCATGTAACGGGCGCGTTCGGCGAACCCCCTGGCTTCCCCGGGGCCCTGGGCTATGGGGCGGCCCATTTGCCAGGCCAGTTCTTCCGATAACTCATCCTGCTGTTCCAGCAACGTATCCACGGCGTTGTCCAGAATGCGCAGGCGTTCATCCAGGGCGGTGTCCCGCCAGGCCCGCTGGGCCTCCGTGGCCCGACTCACGGCCTGCCGGGCCTGGGATTGGCTTAAATAGGGCCGCTCGGCATAAAGGGAGCCATCCACAGGGCTGATAATGCGTGCCATATCCGACATAAGCGTTTCCACTCCATCAGATGATTTCAAAATAACGTTGCAGTTCCCAGTCGGTAATGGCCTTGCGGAATTCCCGCTCCTCCCACTCACGGGTCGCCGTGTAATGGTCGACGAAGGCGTCGCCGAAGTAGTCCCGTGCCACCTTGGACTGCCGCAGGCGGGCCGCGGCCTCCGTCAGCGTGGTGGGCAGTTGGCGTTCCGGGGGAAAGGTCATGTCGTAGGCGTTGCCCTCGATGGGAGTATCCGGCTCGACGCGGTTTTCGATTCCCCACAGCCCCGAGGCCAGGCTGGCGGCCAATGCGATGTAGGGGTTTATGTCCGCCGCCGATATGCGATATTCCACCCGCTGGGACTTGGGCAAACCGGGGATGGCCCGCAGCGCGCAGGTGCGGTTCTCAATGCCCCAGCTGGCGGCCGTGGGCGCCCAGGCGCCCGGAACCAGGCGAGTGTAACTGTTGACAGTGCAGGCGACCATCGCCAGGAGCTCCGGCATCAGGGTCTGCTGTCCACCGATGAAATGGCGCATGGTCTCTGACAGGTGATGGGGCGTGTTGCTCTCCTCATGAAAAGCCGAACCGCCATCGGGTTTGTGCAGCGATAAATGGATGTGGCCACTCTGGCCGGGATAGTCCGGGGACCATTTCGCCATGAAGGTGGCCATCATCCCGTGGCGTTCGGCATACACCTTGGTAAAGGTCTTGAACAGGGCGGCCTTGTCGGCAGCCCGCAGGGCTTCGTCCACACCCAGGGCGGCCTCGAGCACGCCGGGGCCGGTTTCAGTGTGGAAGCCTTCCATCGCCATGTCCAGGTCCCGGCAGTAGGTCATGAAGTCGTTATAGAACTCGCCCATCACCGAGTTGCGCAGCACGGAATAGCCGAAGAAGCCCGGCGTGATGGTCTTCAGTTCGCGATAGTTCTTCTCCCGCACCGACTGGGGCGTCTCCTGGAACATGAAGAACTCGAACTCGAAGCCGGTAAGGGTTTTGAAACCCAGTGAGTCCGCCCGTTCCAGTACCCGGCGCAGCAGTCCACGGGGGCATATCGCCTCGGTGCGCCCGGTGAATTCGCACAGGAAAAACAGGGTATTGCCTTCGAAAGGGATCTCGCGGCAACTGTCCGGAACAATACGAGCCCAGGCATCCGGATAGGCGGTGTGCCAGCCGGTGAATGCCACGTTGTCATAGAGCTGGTCGTTGCTGTCCCAGCCGAATACCACATCGCAGAACCCGAACCCGTGTTCCAGCGCGGAGAGAAACTTGTCCCGGCTCATGTACTTGCCGCGCAACACGCCGTCGATGTCGAAGGCCCCCACCTTGACCTGGGTGGCTTGGCGATCTTCGACGATGGCCTTGGCATCCTCAAGGGTTTTCACATCTTCGGGCTGCATCTGATATCTCCGCCTGTTTTCGTTCGGCTGTAGCTATTCAATTCAATGTTCTATTTATTTCGTCCGTGCAGGTCCGTGTCGTCCGTGGCTCAAACAAATACCTTCAGAACATTTTTAGCCACGGACGACACGGACTTGCACGGACAAAGACGATGGCTTTTTCAAGCAAGGCCAACTGAATAGTTATGTTTGGCTTAGTATATTCAGCTTAGCCAAGCCGAAGCGCCCTGCCACGCCATTCGGCTTCCATTCCGCCATTGGGTATCGAACAGTGCTACCTTTTCAAGGCAAACAACCAACATAAAACCGCATAAAACCGGGACAGATTTATTTTATGACCTATATCGGTGTCATGCGTGAGAATGGAGATCAGGATAAACGATGCTCTCAAAGATCATAAGTGGTGGACAAACCGGTGCTGATCGGGCGGCACTGGATGCAGCTCTTGAGTTGGCTTTTCCAATCGGCGGAAGCTGCCCTGTTGGAGGAATGGCGGAGGATGGGCCAATCAATGACGGGTACACGTTGACGGAAATCGGTGGTGGTTATCGCCAGCGAACGAAGCAAAACATCATAGATTCAGACGGTACCGCTATTTTTTATGAGTCTTATGTGGGTGGAGGGACGGAAACAACCGTTCTTTTTTGTATTCGGCAGAATAAACCGTACAAGCTTATTGATATTGCTTTGGTTGAACCTCTACTGGCAGCAGAGCTTCTTGGCGAGTTCGTCCGTGATTTCAACGTAAGTGTTTTGAACGTAGCTGGCCCCAGATCGGGCAACTGCCCTGCTATATACGACCACGTAAAGCGCTCGGTGGGGCTTGCCATCCAACAATTAACATAACCAAGATTGGCACGGCAAAGTATTCTGCATTTCGGGGTCAGATACCCTTTTGCCCTTCCCACCTGAGGGAAAACCAAATTAGTAAAAGATAAAACCTGTCCCCGATATTGCTAACACTTTTACCGACAACTTCTTTAAAAATTGAGGACCATGGATGCTACATGCCACGCCGACGAAAAAGGGTACCGGGCTCGCATTATTCGGGCACGCAGATGATCTAGAGAATCTTCACGAAACGATTCACTATCTGTGCGATGCTCCCAATGGAGCCGCGGATCAGCACGAACATGCATTGTCTGTGGCCTACGAAATCCGAAAGGCCTTTGAGCGCCAACGGGAAACACGAAAATCGCCGTCCGGGACGCAGTTCGGCACCCGTTTTGTATGGCCCCACATCATTTTTTACACCTCCTACCTCCGTCAACTTGCGGCATACCGTCCCACGAACAAAGAGCACCAGTCCAACCTGGCCAGGCTCGAGTACTGTGTGGAATCGGCTCTTGTCGGGTACGATCCGAAGGTTGGTAGTGAGGTGGTCTCAATCTATCCATCAATCGGGGCCGTAACCCCGGATTTCTTGGATGGCTACGTTACAGATGTGGCCTATTCGTACCTCTACGAAGGTGGCTCTGGTAAGCTGAGATTCCGCCGCTTGCCAGCCCTGATTCGATCAATGGCCCAGTGGTCGCCTGAGTATCTAGAATATTCCGCTATGCTTGAGCGGGAGGCCAAGAAGCATGGGTGTTCTCCCCACGAGCTACATGATTCTCGCGAATGGCCAGATATTGAATGGTGACCTCTAGGGAGCCTCTGATTAACTCCGAATCGCCTCTGCGCGATCTGAAGGCTGTAGATGCAAGACGCGGTTCGCAGCCAATGGCCCTGTTTTGATAAAGAACTTGGCCTTGGCAAGGGCCGCAACGCCGCAGGTGCAGCCTTCAGAGCGCGCCCTGCGGGGCGTTCAGAGCCATCCACACTCGGCGTTGCGCCTTTTTGCAAGGTCCAGACATTACTGCCAAGTCCAGACATGACTAAAAAGTCGCGCCTTGATTGTGAATGGCTCTGAATGCCAGAGGTGATCCGGAGTTAATCAGAGGCTCCCTAGCTTTGTTGCTAGACAAATTTCGGGCCAGGTCTTTCCTTTTGCCCTTCCCCACTCCTGATGGCAAAAAGATAAAAAAGCTAAAGACAAGACCTGTCCCCTAAATTCTCGCCCAATGATTCCAGACACCATCCGCTAGCCGGCCAATGCAGCGACTGGTTGGGAAGAACGGTTACTCTTGGGGTGACAGCCGGAAAAGATTAGCAGGACTCCGAGAGTGCCACAGAGTTAGGGAGACTCTGAATAAGTCTCGAAATCAGCGACAATACGGCCATCACCAACCACATAGGATTCGTTGCCACCATGGATCAGATGACCTTCTCCGAAGCCGAATACCAGAACAAGAAGCGCAAGACACGTCGCGAGATATTTCTGGAACGGATGGAAAAGTTGATTCCGTGGAAGCAGCTGGAGAAGAAGGTAGCCCGTTATTACCCTAAGGGCCAGAACGGAAGGCCTCCGTACCCGCTGTCTGCCATGCTGCGAGTTCACTGCATGCAGTTGTTCTATAACCTCAGTGATCCCGCCATGGAAGACGCCCTGTACGAGATCGAATCCATGCGGCACTTTGCCGGTCTGAAGCTGGATCGCTTGCCGGACGAGACTACCATTCTCAATTTTCGGCATTTCTTGGAGCAGCATGGCCTTGGCAAGGAGTTGTTCAAAGAAGTGAACAAGCACTTGGAGAAAAATGGCCTGATACTGCGCGAAGGCAGCATTGTAGATGCCACTATCATCTCTGCGCCCAGCTCCACTAAGAACAGTACCGGCAAACGTGATCCGGAGATGCACCAGACCAGAAAGGGCAACGAATGGCATTTCGGCATGAAGATGCACATTGGTGTCGATGACACGCTGGGCCTGATACACAGCATCGACACCACCGCTGCCAACGTTCACGACATCGTGCCCACCGACAAGCTGCTGCACGGTGAAGAGCAACGAGTTTTCGGCGATGCCGGATACCTTGGCATTCAAAAGCGGGGAGAGCATAAACACCGCGAAAACGTTTCTTGGTTCATTGCCAAACGACCTGGTTCCCGGAAGAAGCTGGATGCCGACAAACTGAAAGCTGAAAAGATCAAAGCCAGTGTTCGTGCCAAAGTGGAACACCCCTTCCGGTACATCAAGCAGGTCTTCGGTTATAGCAAGGTCCGCTATCGCGGCCTTGCAAAGAACAATAACCGGCTGCATTTGCTGGCTGCGTTCAGCAACCTGCTGATTGGTGAAAAATACATGCTGGCGTAAGGCCAGTGCGCCTGTTTTCCGCCAAAATGGCGGGAAACGGGCAAAAAAACACACAAATATTGGGAGAATCGCGTCTGAATCTTCAGATTTTTGCCGGCTAAAGCCAATGTCAGCAAAAATTAGCAGTTATTCAGACCTTCCTTAGCAGTGTTGTTCCGCGTGGAGTAATAAAGTGCCATTAGGATCGCCTGATCTTCGGCATAGAAGACTTTTTTCCCTGGTGTCGTGATCTGAAACAACTCCTTCAGAACCAGAGTGCATATTCCCTGGGAATAGACAGACTTACCATCATCATTATTCACCAGCCTGAAGTTCACGAAGTGTTTGCCACAACGGGCTTGCAGTCGACAACGCTTAAACTCACTCTTCCGGTGCCAATAGCCCCGGGCCTCTAAAATCTCCTCGGCTTCCTCATCAACACGGACTCTCTTTGAGAGCTCGTCAATCAGATCCATATAGCGATCGTTGATCAGCACTTCAATCCATAATGGACGCTGCCAACCGAATACCGGCTTGGTCAAAAGTACAATATTCATATTGCACGAGTTACCTATTGCATTTATTGAATAACCCTTTGAGTAATATAGAGAAAACCTGGACAGATATATTTTAGGAGCTCAGTTTCCTATCAGTCACAGGTGACTCCCGGCGGCGTTTCAGTGGGTTCAGGATCGCTGACGCAATCTCTCAAAGGCGGCGAAAAAATATAATCATCTTTGCAGGTTGCTGCTAATTGAAAATTCGAAACATTTGATAAGCCTGATCTATGACCGCTGTGTAGCGTGCTGATGGGCTTACACCGGTGCGGACTGCGCGTTGGCCTCTAAACTCAGTTGTTTTGCGATGGCCTGCAACGCTGGAATCACTTCGTAGATCAATTCATCCTTGGGGAAGTTTTCATAGGCTGAGTTCATCGCGATAACCACCTTGCGCGCGGGGTTGATGTAAAGAAACTGGCCGTAGATTCCAATCGCAGAAAAATCCCCACCATCCCGTTCGGTAGGAATCCACCATTGGTTTTTATAGCCCCAGGGGTAATTGGACATCTCCGGGTACGCGCTGGGCAGGGATTGCGGGGTATCGGTGGTAGTGGAGCGCTGCAGCCACTCTTCCGAGACAACACGCTCGCCGGTCATGGAGACACCGCCGTTTAGTACCATCTGCCCTACCCGGGCCAAGTCACGTAAACGCAGTGAAGAACCGGCGAAGGACATGCCCTCACCGCAGGCATCCTGCAGCAAATAGGCATCAGATTCAGCACCGATTTTTGACCAGAGTTTGTCGCGAAAATAATCCACAAAGGGCACTCCGGTGACCTTACGAATAATCCAGGACAGAATATGTGTGTGGATGCTGGCGTAATGGTTGTAGGTGCCAGGCTCGCGTTCTCGCACCATGGTTTTTGCGAACTCATCCATGGAGCCACGCAGCATGGCTACGGTCATCCGCACGATATCGGAATTGAGGTCATCGTATACTTCTGTGAAGCGAATGCCGGTGGTCATATCCAGCACCTGCTGAATGGTTACGCCGTCATAGCCGGAACCTTTCAGCTCGGGGATGATGTCGACTACCTGGGCGTCCAGGTCGGGAATCAGCCCTTCGTCGCGGGCGATGCCAAAGATGATGGCGGTCAATGATTTGGTGACAGAGAATTCAATGTGATGATCCTCTGCGGAATTACCGCGCGCATAATCCTCATGAACAATGTAGCCGTTCTTAAGAACCACCATGCCGGTCCAGTGGAAACGGCGCAGCAAATCCCCCAGATCTCGCTCTTCACCGTTGTAGGTATAGCTTTGGGGAAAAACCTGTTTCACCCGATCGTATTCAAAGCTCTGTATCGGACCGTTATTGGGAATACGGACTGAGGGACGCTCCAGGTGAAAATTGCGGAAGTTTCTATCGATATTCTTTGGCTTGAAGGACGCGGCGTAGGTCATGACCGCTTTAATATCCATCAATTTGTTCCAGACCTTACTCAGCCACGAGAAGTATCCTGTAGTCAGGGTCAGATCGCTCATATTGAATTACTCCAGCCATTGATTGTTGTTGGTTACTGGTCCATCCATGGGAGCGCTGTGCAGTACATGGGACGAGGTCCATTTGGATGAGGGAGCAATATAGAGGACTCACTAAGGCATGACTTGAATGTCCCTGCTACGGCAAGCCAGGTGAGAAGGCGGCTAAGCCTGAACTACGGGGAGACGGTCATGGCAACGGCGATAAAAACAGAAGAGACTTCCTAACACCGATGCAACGACACTTCTGCATCATTGGCGAGGAAAGACGGAGTGACGGAATAGTGCTGCTGAAGTGTGCGAGTGAAATGTGCCGAATCGGCGAAGCCCGCTCCTAATGCGATATCAGTGAGCCGACGTCCAGAAGTCAATTCTCCGATGGCGCGTCGCGCTTTGGCCCATAGAAGGAAATTGCGCATGCTGATACCCAGCTGCGCGGTGAACAAGTGGCTCAGGCGGCCTGCCGAAAGCCCCAGTTCGGTCGCTAGAGCATCGGCGTTTACGCCGCTTGGAAGTTCTTCGCGCAAACGATTTGCAACGCACAGCACTCGAGCATCAGCTTGTGGAAAATTGTAATAGTCAGGACAAATGGCTTGAAACAAGGCCTTAATTTGGCCGGCCAAATAACCGCAAGAGGAAGGCGTGTTGAGAATTTCCGTGAATACCGGTGCGTACTGCTGTACCAGGGCATCTGGTAAGTGCATCTTGCCACCATGCTCGCTCAGAACTTGTGACAGTGCGTGGAATTCCCGGCTGTGAGGATCCCAATTCACGCTCATGAAGGGTCTCAGCGAGGCGTGAAGCGTGGCTTTGATTCGCGGCAACACCAGAAGAGCGCGGCTGCTTATCACGTCACCGGTGGCCAGCGTGACATCCATCGGCTTCCCATCCAGTGACATCATCATAGTCACGGCATAACGATTGGAGACGTTGTCGGTGGCCAGACTGCCCATCCAGACGAACTGATCGTCCCATAAATAAAGTTCCGCGCCCACAACCGAGACCCTCTAAAAACTGGGACTGATTCGTCAGAAAAACCAAGACTGATCTATTTTCACTAAAACCGCGACAGATTTATTTGGGCGTAGGCTGGTAGTCGGCACACTCACCGCCGCTACGGGAGGCTGACATACGAGCATGAGGGCCGGGTCTTGCCTTTTGCCCTTCCCCACCCCGGAAGGTAAAACGATAAAAATTTCTTTATTCCAGACATCAAAAAACCCGCCAACCGGCGGGTTTTTTGGTGGTGCCTTATCGGAGTTAGCCTCCCAACAAGCCCAGGAGATCACCCAGCAACGGAGCATCACTCAGCTGCTCCTGGTTGAGCAGATCGGTTAGTGGAGCAAGAGGGCTGTCCCCACCCAGATCGCCACCTTCCAGCAGTGCGGTCAGCTCACCAACCAGCGGGAATGACCCACCGCCACCCTCGCTCAGGGCAATCAGCTGTTCAACCAGGTCACCCAGAACCGGGATGGAGGCCAGTGGGTTGCCGTCAAAGTCACCCAGGTTGGATGGGTCCAGCAGCATGATCAGGTCACCGAGTAGTGGCAGCTGTTCAGCGCCGCCATCTGGAAGCTCACCCGGGAAATCGTTGGGCAGCGCTGACAGAATATCGCCGATCAGCGGCAGGGTTGCCGGATCGAACTCAAAGTCTTCCGGCAGCTGCAGCATGTCGGCCAACTCACCGAGACGTGCAGGGTCCAGCGGGAAATCTTCCATGTTCAGCAAATCACCAATCAAGGGCAGATCCTCGGGTGACAGAGGCAGATCACCACCTGGCAGCTCAGGCGCTCCCGGCTCGGGAATCATGCCGAGCAACAGGTCGAACAGGGCGCCGCCGAGATTGAGCACGCCGTCTTCACCAATAAACGTTTGCGTGCCACTGAGAACATCCACAGAGACCAGTCCACCCAGATCAACACCCAGCAGGGAACCTTCCAGCAGGCCCAGATCGACGATTGACTTGCCATCATCCAGGTTGAACAGCTCTCCCAGTACCGGAATGGCATTGAACGCATCCAGCACCATCAACAGGGCGTCTTCAACCTGAGCAGGCAGTGGAATGCCGCTGTCGTCCACCAGGCGCAATTCGACGCCGAGTCCGTCGTTTCTCGGGAACAGCTGACCACCCAGAACATCGGAGAGCTCCTGGGGCAGGTTGTTGAAGTCACCGGAAGCGAAGGTCTCCGCCATGGCCTGTATCAGCACCGGAATCTGCTCTGGATTACCGCCGGTGAAGGCATCGGCCAGACTCTGGAGTTGCGTTACGTCCAGACCCAGATCCAGAGCCAGCGTGCAGTCCGCAGACGGATCGGTGGTGGTGACTGATTTCGGGTCACACACGGCAACCAGTGCAGATGAATACTGGGTAAAATCAGTACCTTCCAGAGTTGGCGTCTCTCCAGCATTCAGACTGGTCAAGGCCGTGAGAAGGTCTTCCACCAGAGGAATCTGCAGGATCAGCGCATTGTCGAGGCTGTTCAGGCCGTCCTCGGAATCGCCAAATTCCAGTGCGGATAGCAAGGTGCCGCCCAGTGAATGCAGGCCGTCAACCAGCATGCCGCTATCGAAACCGTCCGCACTCTGGGATGACTTCGGCTGTGCCAGCAGGGTGTTGTCCAGCAGGACGACCAGACCACCGGTACGGAAGGTATAAGTCTCGGACTGGACCAGACCGTTACCGGCGAGATCGGTGATGGTGGTATCCACCGTAATCTCGTAGAAGGTCTGGAAGCTCAGATTGCTGTCGGGATTAAACTCGATGGAGTTGCCCACCGGATTGATCACACCTTCTACAGTGCCAACCGGGTTGCCGTTCTCGTCGATCTCGGTAACGGTAAAGTTGCCAGAGTTGACGGACTGAGGATCGATCTCTTCGTCGAACTCGACATAGATATTGGTGTCGGTCGGAGCGAGCGTTTCACCATCCTCTGGGGAGGAAGCAACCGCTGACGGTCCCTGATTATCGACCTCGCCGCCCGTTCTGAATGCGGCGGAGTCGTTTGCGGTCAGGTTCTTGACCAGGTCACCTTCCTCGTCACAGAGAGCCCGCAGGTCCGTCGTGGCGGTTACCTGGTAGTCGGTATTGGGCATCAGGTCCATATCGGGGTTGATGACGACGGCCTTGCCCAGAGTGTTGTAAGACGCTGAGACCACGATTGCGTTGCCGTTAATGGTCAGCGGCAGGGAATTCTGGCTAACAGAAGCTGCGTCAACATCGGTGTTGAAGGTCACCCGAATGCTGCTGTTGAGGGCTACGTCCTGCTCGCCATCCTCAGGCACGAATTCAGACACTTCAAAAACGGTGCTCTCGGATGTGCAGAAAGTTTCCTGCACGCCACCCACAGTGCTGTCACCACCACCATCGGACGGCGAGTTTTCGGCCGGAATCCGAGGGTCGCTAGGACCGCTGCCACCGCCGCAGCCGGCGATGAGAAGGGCGAGTGCCGTCACGCCGATCCCCAGGTGAGATTTGAAATGAGTCATGGTGAGCCCCTTTTTTATTTCTGCATTATTTCAGTGTGTTTACCGGTGAGGATGGCCTCAACACGCCGGTTTGTAGCGCGGCCTTCATCAGTTGCGTTGTCGGCAACAGGCTGTGATTCCCCCATGCCCGTCGTCGAAATGCGCTCGGAACCAATGTTGAATTCCTGAACCAATACCTTCATGACAGAGTCTGCGCGGCTCTGGGAAAGATTCTGGTTGTAGCGTGAGCTGCCGGTACTGTCGGTGTGACCCTCAAGCAGAATCCGGCTGGTCGGGTACTGGGTCATTAATTCCGCCAGTTTTCCGATGTCATCGAAGTACTCCGGCTTGACGTCCGTGCCGTCGAGGTCGAACTCAACGTACAGGGTTTCCTTGATTTCACGGGTCAGCTCCCGGGCGCAGCCATCTTCATCCACCAAGGCACCCCGGGGGGTGTTGGGGCACAAGTCGCGTGGGTCGGGAACACCATCGCCGTCGGTGTCGGCGGGCGGAGCGACAGGCGGAGCGACGGGCGCAGGGAGCTCGGGAAGCTGGTTTCTGGGAGCCTGCGGATAAGAACGGTTGAACAGGAACTGAACGCCGGCAAAGACCTGGCCATCAACGTAGCCATCTTCCAGTTCTGTACGGGCACGCGCACCGGCTTCGAAAACAATACGTTCACTTACCATGCGCTGGAAGCCGCCTTCGAGGTACAGGGCGTCTTCGGTTTTTGAATCAAGTGCGCCGTCGACGTCAATGTCGGTGTAGCTGTAGCCCAGCCCCGCAAACGGACGCCAGTTGGCGAGCCGGAATTTCCCGGGATGAATGCGACCGGCGATTGAGCCCCGCAGAATTTCGGTGTCGATATCGGTTGAACGGGTCTCAGCGTCGCCATAGCTGAATGCCCCCATCAACGTGAAATTGGGGTTGAACTGATGCCCCAATGTAAGGCCGTATTCCGGGTAGTTTGCGAGGTTATCGATATTGGACGACTTGTCTTTCGAATTGCCGGAGTCGACAAAACCGACTTCAGCACCAACGAAGCTGTAGGACAACGGAAAATGATTGGTGTCAGCGTGCGCCCAGTTAAGGGGGAGTGCTACGCATCCAGCCAGCAGAAGCTTGGGAAGTTGAGTCATGGAAGCGTGATACCTTTCACGTATTTGGTTTTTGGCTGTCGCCCGAAGGGTCCTTGGCGAGTAATATTCTTGCTAAGCTCACAGGAATGTGACTGAATGTTTCTTTTTGTTAATGGGCAAGAAAATATATTAGTGGCCCATAAAGCAGCATTGGCCCGTAAGCTGGATACCGCTGTCAGTTCGACCAAGTCAGACTGTGGTAACCGCCTGATTTTACAATGGTTCACATTTTGACGTGATGCGGTGGGAGCAACTCAACGGTCCGTCAGATTGAATTCGATGATCCGATTTTGTTGTAAGCCCTCCGGAGAAGTCCCATCAGCGACCATGCGTCTTTCGGGTGCGCCCTGGTCGGCCAGATATCGCCCCACAGCCACTGCCCGCGCGGTGGACAGCTCCCCAACTAAAAGAGCAAAGGGGGTCAACGGGATTCTGGACCTCCCCTAGTCCACTCTGCCCCAGCTTCCCCAGCGAAAAACCGGAGCGAAAAACCGGGACAGATTTATTTAATAGCCTGTCAATCAAGTGAAAATAGTTCTGTCCCGGTTTCCGTTGCCCTAACGCGGAGCTGGCCCGGATAAGTAAGCAAGGCCCGCAGATTGACTTCGATACTTATCAAAGTATGATATGGTTCGAAACCCATCGAACTGAGGTGAAGCATGGCCAAGCAATCCCCTATCCCTTCCTGGGCGGAACAGCATGTTCCGGAGCAAGCCGGAAAGATCTTTCTGATTACCGGCGCTAACAGCGGTATCGGCTTTGAGGCAGCCAAGGTACTGGCGGCGAAGGGGGGCAAGGTCATTATGGCCTGCCGTAATCTTGCCAAGGCGGAGGAGGCCCGCGACGCCATCATCGGGGCGGTCGGGGCCGCTGACATTGATCTGATCGCGCTGAACCTGGCGGATCTGAAATCTGTGAGCGTCTGTGCCGAGAAACTCAACCAGCAGTACGAGCGTATCGATGTGTTGATCAACAACGCCGGTATCGGCTGGATTCAGCGTCAGCAGACCGTCGATGGCTTTGAGATGCAGCTCGGCACCAATCACCTCGGTCACTTCGCGCTCACGGCCCAGTTGCTCGGGTTGCTGCGCAAGTCGCCGGATGCGCGCGTGGTCTCCACCGCCAGCCTGGCGCATTGGGCCGGCAAGATCCATTTTGACGACCTGCAACTAAGCCGGAAGTACAACGGCGCCACCGCCTATTGCCAGAGCAAGCTGGCCAACCTGCTGTTCGGCCTGGAACTGCAGCGCCAGTTCGCCAACCATACGGTGCCGATTCGCTCGATCATCGTCCATCCCGGCTTGTCCTCCACCAGCCTCGCGAATGCCGCACTGGCCGAGCGTCACGCCGCCCTGGTGAAGATCAGCGAGCGCGTCGCGCCATTCGTCTCGCAAGCCCCGGACATGGGTTGTTTACCGACGCTGTATGCCGCTACCTCGGAACAGGTCCAGGGCGGCGACTACATCGGGCCTAAACACCTTTTTGAGATATTTGGGCCGCCGGCCAAGGCTAAAATTGCACGCCACGCCCAAGACCCGCGCATCGCAGCCCAGCTTTGGGCGGTTTCAGAGTCCTTGACGGGCCAGAATTACAAGACCGCACTGGCGGCGATCTAGCGAAAAAAGGCATTGAAAAGGGGCGGGTTGTGTTTTATTTAACAATTCGCCCTCCCCCGAAGCCCGGTACTGCTGAACCGCATGGGTGTTGACCAGCATCAGCTGGTAGCCGGCAGGCCGTCCACCAGCCAGTGTCAGTTGAAGACGGACTCCACCGCGACGGTGTAGAGATCCTCCCGGAAAGGTCGCAGTGCCCGTTCGATGACGGACAGTTCGTTGGGTAGGCGTTGCTGGAACAGTGTGGGCGTCAATGGCGCATTAAGCTCATGCCAGCCTCCTGTAGCGGCGCTGAGTGTGCCGACTACCAGCCTACTCCGGATGACGGGCAACGGGAGGCTGGCCACATGATTTTCAGATTTATCCTAAGGCCAACCAAGCCAGCGAAACAGTTCGGTCCCGGTTTTCGCCTTAAAATTTGGGGCTGCCGTTGGATTCAGTAGAGCTTCAGCCCCCCTGCGCCATTCTTTCGAGCAGTTCCTCGTATTGTTGACGCGCCAGCGGATAATCCCCCAGTGCCAGGGCTTCCTCGTAGTATCTCCTGGCTTCTTGCAAGCGCCCTTGCCCAAGAAGGAAGTGCGCATAGTTCCCTCTCACGTGCGGGCTCAAAGGCTCAAGCTCCATTTCCTGCCAATAGGATTCCTCCACCACCGCATAATCTTCCTGGGCGCGGGCGATACGACGCTCCTGCCGTAGAACCCATCGTAGCTCGAAGTTTTCGGACGCCTCATTTCTTGCCCAGTTGAGTGATTATCCCGACGTACAAGTTGTGTGCGCGCAAGTCGATTCCACATTAATTGCGGGTGGCGTTATGGTAAAAACTCCTGAGTCTTTTCCCTTGTAGAGCCTGGTCGCCTTACAGCCTAGCGGTCAACTGCTAGGCTTGTGAGAAGGCTCAATTGGGACCAAAGCGCATAGTCTCGGATTAGTTTTCCGCTGCGCTCCAAGCCAGCCGCAACTTCGGGCGATGGGTCGCTTTTTAATCACAGAGGAGAACTGCCATGTCCGACAAGTTAAACATTCTTTTAGTACACGGCGCTTGGGGTGACGGCTCCCATTGGCGTCATGTTATTCCGACGCTACATAACAAAGGCTACCGGGTTCGTGCTGTACAAAATCCGCTGACTTCGCTGCCAGATGACATCGAACGAACCAGTAAACTCGCCGCCGCTTTAAATGGTCCAACCCTGTTGGTCGGCCACTCTTACGGCGGCATGGTCATTACCGGCGCCGGTCATACACCTAATGTCGTAGGACTGGTGTATATCGCCGCATTTGCACCGGATGAGGGTGAAAATCCAGGCGGCCTGTTCGCGATGAGAGAAGCGCCTCCGGGAGCAGCGATTATTCGTCCAGATGACAATGGCTTTCTCTGGCTAGACACAGAGAAATTCCGTGAAAACTTCTGTCAAGATGTTGACGACACCGAGGCACTGGTCATGGCTTTAAGTCAAAAGCCAATCGCAGCCCGATGCTTCGAGGACAAGTCCGGTGCTCCGGCATGGAAAGAAAAACCTAGCTGGTATCAGGTATCTGCGAATGACCGCATGATTCCACCAGAAACGGAAGAATGGTTTGCCGAGCGCATGAAAGCTCAAAAAACGATCACTTTACAAGCAGGCCATGCACCCATGGCCTCGCATCCGGGTGAGGTTATTGCGTTAATTGATGAAGCTGCCAGCTCTTTCGGCTAAGTTCGGTTAACACGCCCTAGGCGGAAAAGTCGAAACCGAAAGTCGAAACCGGGACAGATTTATTTTAAGGCTATGAAGTCAGCGAAAATGGATCAGCCCCGGTTTCCACGCGGTTTAGTTGCCACAACTTTCACAATTTCTACAAGCGAACGCTCAAACGAAAACCCCGTACCATTGCTACACTATTGCTACACTAGGGAGAACGACCGCCCAAGCGCATTCGCCAGGCTCTAGTAAGCACAGGGAAGGCCATGTTTCGAGCTTTCAATAACCTCCTACTCCTGCTGCTCCTGGTACCGTTCTTCATCGCTTCCTGTAAGGAGGATTTCATAACGGCGATGCAGCTATGGCCGCTGTTTCTGGGATTCGCCATTTTCTGTGTCGTGGTTTCTGTGCTGGTTATTGCGCTTCATAAGCTTGGGGAGTTTTTACTGAGGCAGGTGCGGGAACGATATAGGGGTTAACTCACAGCAATAGCTCCCTCAACTATAGTGCTGGTGATATATTGGTTAAATACAGCCAAACCCCATCTCGTTGGTAGTGAGAACAAGCGCGCGGACAGAGTGCGTGTTTCCTGCTGTCAGCTCCGCCTGCCACTTGTTATCTCCTCTAAGTTAGCCCGTAGGGCGAAGGCTTCCCGGCCATTCCTGCCGTTGAGGGTATTTGACGGCCCCGGTCATTGAGGAGTGAGCTTATGAAAACCGCGCTCAGTCAACGTCACACCGCCTGTTCCATCTATGCTTTGGCACTTATTGGCCTTAATGATTTGGCATTCGCCACCGAGCCATCGATGTTCAATGGCCCGCCAGTGGCGGTGGGCGACGGGACGGCTCGCGTGATGGTCGTGGTCAACGACACCAACGAACCCGAGTCCATTTCTGTTGTGATGACCAAAGACGCACTTCAGGGGCTGCCCGAAGCCCAGGCGGATCAATCGGTATGGATCTTCCCGCTACCTCTGCCGGATGCCGGCCCCAACACGGGTTATGACCACGTGGTTCTTGACTGGAACCCGGCAGGGCACGAGCCCGAAGGGGTCTATTCCGTCCCTCACTTTGATGTGCATTTTTATCTGATCGACCATGAAACCCGTGAGGCGATCACGTTCCGCGGGGAGGATCGAGCCATGGCCATGGCAGCGCCAGACCCACAACTACTTCCCGAAGGGTATGTCATTCCACCCGATACGGAAGTGGAACAAATGGGAATGCATGCCCTCGACCCTGCCGGTGAAGAATTCCATGGCAGGCCCTTTAGCCACAACCTCATCTATGGCTATTACAAGGGTCAATTGATTTTCATTGAGCCCATGGTGTCATTGGCTTTTCTCCAGTTGCTCCCCGAGATGACGGCGTCGATAAAAAGGCCGCAAACATACAGCTATCCGGGGTGGTATCCGGCGAGCTACCGGATCGAGTTCGATGTCGGTAACGGTGAATACTCCATCGCGCTGGAGAAGCTGCAAAGGTTTGACTGAAGGGCGGCACCACTCGATATCCCGATCCCCCAAACGACCCAGGCCTATCCCAGGGTTTCCTTTTGATTGACACCCGCCCCGGACCTGTGATGTTATCACCGTTAACTATGTTAACACCTTTAACATTCAATCCTATCAGGTAAACCATGCCCAGACCGGCCTACCACCACGGCGACCTTCCCCAGCAAGCCCAGCAGCAGGCACTGGACATCTTGCGGACGGAAGGCGATACCGCCATCAGCCTGCGGGCCATCGCCAAGCGGATCGGCGTCAGCGCCCCAGCGCTTTATCGCCACTTTTCGGACCGGGAAAGTCTGCTGGCCGAGTTGGCGATTACCGGGTTTCAATTGTTACGGGACCGGTTACGGCGGGTGGATCAGACCGATCCCCGCCACGCGCTGCTCCATATCGGGCTGGCCTACGTCGCTTTCGCCGAGGACGAACCCAACCTGTACCGGCTGATGTTCGGCGGGCGGATACTGCCCAAGGGCGCGCACCCGCGACTGGACGAAGCCGGGCTCGAGGCCTTTCGGGTACTGGAGGAAACCGTGGCAATGGGACAGGGCGTGGGCTATCTCAAACCCCTGCCCTTGCCCCTGATGACAGCCACTGCGTGGTCGCTGGTGCATGGGTTTTCCGAACTGACCATCGACGGCCACCTGCCCGGCGCCGACATAGAGCCTACCCTGGCGGAGGGTGTTCTCACGCTTCTCCTCGACGGCTCCCGAAACGACCAATCACAGCAATCACCTCAATAACAGTAATAACACCAATAACACCAATAACACCAATAACACCAATAACACCAATAACACCAATAACACCAATAAGAGGAAACCAGCCCATGAGCAGCCCCAAACCCAGCACCATTCGAGTCGGTCGCCGCTACCGGGCCAACCGCCTGGACGGCCCCTACGACGCCATCGTCATCGGCTCCGGCATCGGCGGCCTGACCACCGCGGCCTGCCTGAGCAAACTGGGCAAGAAGGTGGTGGTATTCGAGCAGCACTACACCGCCGGCGGCTTCACCCACAGTTACGACCGCAACGGCTACGAATGGGATGTGGGCGTACATTACATCGGCGATATGGGTGCCGATCACACCCTCAGCAAACGCCTGTTCGACCACATTACTGACGGCCAGCTGAGTTGGGCGCCCATGGATGCCCACTACGACCGCATCTACCTGGGCAACAAACACGTCGACCTGGTGGCTGGTCCCGAGGCTTTTACCACCGAACTCAAGGCGGCGTTTCCCGGCGAAGAGCAGGCCATAGACACCTACCTGAAGTACCTGAAGCAGGTGGCTGGCGCCATGCCGGGCGTGGTGCTCGGCAAAGTCCTGCCCAATCTGCTGTCCAGCCCCTTCCGGGCATTGGCCAAGCGCAAGGCCCCCGAATTCCTGAACCGGACCACCCGGGAGGTGCTGGAAAGCCTGACGGACAACCAGGAACTGATCGCCGTGCTCGCTGGTCAGTGGGGCGACAACGGCCTGCCGCCGGCGGAATCCAGCTTCATCATCCACGCCCTGATCGCCCGCCATTACCTGTACGGTGGCTACTACCCCATTGGCGGAGCCTCGGAAATGGCAAAAACCATCATCCCGGTGGTCCAGCAAAGCGGTGGCGAAGTCTTCACCTACGCCGACGTCACCGACATCCTGATTGAAGACGGCAAAGCGGTGGGCGTCCGCATGAAGGACGATGAAGAGGTACGGGCACCGCTGGTAATCAGCAACGCTGGCGTGTTCAACACCTTTGGCAAACTGCTGCCGGCCAATGCCCCACACCAGGACTTCTATCTACAGAAGCTGCAGCACGTAAAGCGCTCCATGGCCAGCGTCTGCCTGTATGTGGGCATTCAGGACACCGCCGAAAATCTGGAACTACCAAAGACCAACCTGTGGATCTATCCGGGGCCAGATTACGAAGGCCAGGTTCAACGCTTCCTGGACGACCCGGAACACACCGACATTCCGCTGACCTACATCTCCTTCCCCAGCGCCAAGGACCCCAGCTTCGCCGAACGCTATCCCGGCCGGGCCACCATCGAGATCGTCGCCCCCGGCCCCTTCGAATGGTATGAAGCCTGGGCCGAAAAGCCCTGGGGCAAGCGGGGCGACGACTACGAGGCCAAAAAGGAGGCCTACGCCCAGCGGCTGCTGGAGAAACTCTACGAAAAAATGCCTCAGATTCGCGGCAAGGTTGACTACTACGAGCTGTCCACGCCACTGTCCACGGACTATTTCTGTCGCTACGAGCACGGCGAAATCTACGGTCTGGACCACACGCCGGAACGTTTCGAGCAGGACTGGCTCAAGCCAAAAACCCGCATCCCCGGCCTGTACCTGACAGGCCAGGACGTAATGACCTGCGGCGTGGTGGGCGCGATGATCGGCGGGCTGCTGACCACCGTTGCCGTCAGCGGCTTGAAGGGCCTGCCGCTGGCGAAACGCATGTTCGTGGGTTAAGGAAATCAGGGGCAGAGTCACATATCACTGCCCCAGTTTTCCTACTGCTCCCAATTCCCTCTCGACCTTAGGCCCGTCCTTGCCCGCCGCGGGTTTACTTCCCGGATAGCCAACTCCTGAAGGGGTACAGGAACTGCCCCACAATCCCTTCGGGCACGTCGTTGGAGCGGGTGCCGTAGCGGGAGGCCGTGGTGGTCGGCAGATAGGTGGTGCCGAACAGGACGTCGTAGACCGGCAGGAAACCGGCATAGTTCTTGTCCACTGCGGCGTCTTCGGAAGAATGATGCCAGTGGTGAAACTCCGGGGTGGCGATCAGCCAGCGCAGAACCGGGAAGCGCAAGCGTACGTTGGCGTGGATGAAGATGGCGTGGAACGACACGAACACCAGGTAGGCGTAGACCGCCGACGGCGCAAAGCCGAGGATGAAGATCGGCAGGTAACCAGCAAAGCGGTTCGCCAGGATTTCCAGCACGTGCAGGCGGGAGGAGGCCAGCCAGTCCATCTGTTCGGTGGAATGGTGCACCGCGTGGATCTTCCACAGCGCCGGGACCTCGTGCATGGCGCGGTGAATCCAGTAGGTGCCGAAGTCCACGACCAGCAGGATCTCGATGAACTGCAGCCAGATCGGCTGGGCGGCGATCCACTGCTGCAGCTCCCAGTTGGAGGCTTGGTGCAGGTAAACCTGGATCGGGATGATGGTAAAGAAGCTGATCAGCTGGATGCCCAGATGGCTGACCATGAAGTACTTCAGGTCGGTAACCCAGCCCTTGCGCAGTACCTTTTGTTCCGGGTCCTTGGGGAAGGCACGCTCCAACGGAATGAACACCAGTGCCAAGATCACTAGGGAGCCTCTGATTAACTCCGGATCACCTCTGGCATTCAGAGCCATTCACAATCAAGGCGCGACTTTGCAGTAATGTCTGGACCTTGCAAAAAGGCGCAACGCCGAGTGTGGATGGCTCTGAACGCCCCGCAGGGCGCGATCTGAAGGCTGCACCTGCGGCGTTGCGGCTCTTGCCAAGGCCAAGTTCTTTATCAAAACAGGGCCATTGGCTGCGAACCGCGTCTTGCATCTACAGCCTTCAGATCGCGCAGAGGCGATTCGGAGTTAATCAGAGGCTCCCTAGAGTAAGGATGAAGTAGTCCAGGCCAACGTAGAGGTTGCGGGTATCGATCCGCGGCGCTTCAATCTGACCCGATCCCACCAAAGCTGCACAGGTAGCGAGTAACATGCCGGTCAGGCCATAGCCCAGGGATTGATGTTTCAGGGCACAGTAGAGGCCAAAGCCAAAACTGATGGCGATGCTAATCTGCAGCGCCACACGCAACGTGAATTCATCGTAAAAGCCACGGAAGTCCGGCGTGGTGAGCAGCTCAGGCCAGACGAAACAGAAGGCGCCCAGCAGCGCCAGCGTGCCGATGCCGATGGAAATGACAGCGCTGCCCTTGCCCTGTCCGGGGGTGAGATCCACGTTCTCATAATACTTCCTTAGGGTTTTGCTCATTTCTGCAGGTCCTTGGTTGTCGTTATTCTTCCTGGTACGAGCGATATTCAATCACAGGCTTGTACCGACCGACAGGCTCGGGCGAAAAGTATTGAGAGCTAAGCAACTGGGTATTGTTATTCGATACCATGGCTGAAACGTTGCGGTCGGATTGTGAATCGACGGTATCGATGTCCGTACGACCGGGGCTTGGTCAATCGGTCCGGTTTTCGACAGATCCTACAGAGTACAGGCCTTGCGGTTCGCCTTAACGAACGCCATGACGCTACTGGCCGTAAGCTTGAGCGTTGGCGAAATCTCCATACCCCCACTCTTCAGCGCCTTCGCGGCCCACTTGTTACTGGTATTAAGCAAGTGGTATCGGCCTTCACCCTCATAGAACTGGCTGTCACCATAGACCCCGCGCTTGAGTTCAACCAGGTTGTTACCAGCGTCCTGGGTGAAACTGTTGGCTAGATACCGCTTCAGGGAGTCGGTTTGTTCAGGGTTGAGGCAGGTGTCGACAACGTCACTGCCAGGGAAGTAGCGATCCGGTGAAACCGGCAGTGCGGCAACGTGCATGACGGCGCCCCGCGACCAGAAGATCGCCTGGAGAGTCACGCCTGTCGTAATCTCCCGAGCTTGGTAGAACCCCTCATCACCCCAGCCAAGTTCGTAATACTCAGCCCCTCCAAATCGTGCTTTGAGTTCCGGAATCATCGGGTTAAGTTCGTCGGCGGCAATCACGAGCCCTACGTGCCAGCCATGGCCAACAACGTACAGTCTGGTCGTACGAGAACTGTCAGCATTGATCTCTGGCTCAAGGACATAGGGTTTTCCGGAGCATCCGTAAAGGGCGACCAAAACGAATAGAAGGCCAGCCGCTTTCATCCTGATACCCCGCTGAGACAGGCTTCGGTAATCTACACTAACAGAGAATGGATGGGGCCGAACCGAATCGGGCGGATTGAACCCAACCCGGTTTTATACGGTTAGGGCCTGGCCCGGGAGGAATTGAAAACGATCAAAGAATTGGCGGCGAATGGTATCGCTCAGTTGGGGATGCGGGGTATTACGGTCGTTTTGATCAACCAAAAACCGAGCGAGCATATATGACCACCCCTTTAGCTGTAGTAATTCAGACTTTAGCATACAGAACCCCGGCGTTACCGGGGTTCCAAAATTCGGGACTCACTCATTATTCGGCAGAAACACTCTCCTCAAATTCGTCCCGATCAATCACGCCATCCTCATTCGCATCCTCGACCTCAAGGGGATCGACGTTGCCTGCGGCAGTGGCGCCATAGACGTTCAGCTCTTCGGCACTGATAAGGCCGTCAGCATCGGTATCCAGATCTTCAAAGCGCGGCGACTGCGCACTGGTAGCGCCTTGCTGTTCTGTCCAGCTGCCCTGCTCGTCTTTCTGTTCCCCGTATCCGGCGAACGCCATGGGGGTCATCAATGCGAACGACATTGCGGTTGCAACGGTTAGGGTCTTGATATTCATAATGCACCTCCCGGGTAGAAAACTGGTGGCGATTCTCTGGAAGGGAATCTGATTCGCTCTCTACCCTACGATTCCATTCAACTCCGGCTTTCCATTAACAGCCAGTGAAGATTGGTTAATATGCAACCGGCTTTGCCATCGTGTTGGAGTATTACCTGGGGCCGGTTCTGCCGGTCCCGGTTTTGTCATTACTCGAAATTCCGGTCAGGTTTTTACCGTGGCCTGTCGAATCCCAAACGGGTTGTGCGACTACAGGAAGATACCAGGCGGTGTAACCGCCTCAATCACCAAGGAGTGAGTGACAATGACCCGGATGATATTCGTAAACCTGCCCGTTACCGACCTGCCAACCGCCATGGCGTTTTATCAGGCCCTGGGTTTCGAAAACAATCCCCAGTTTACCGATGAAACCGCAGCCTGCATGGTCTGGAGCGAATCGATTCATGTCATGCTGCTGACCCGCCACAAGTGGCGCACCTTCACCGATCGCCCAATCCCCCGTCGACGTCCAGCGAAGTAATGTTGGCAATCAACTTCAACAGTACCGAGGCCGTCGATGCCATGGTCACCACAGCCGCAAAGCATGGCGGTATTGCCGACATCAATCCGCTGCAGGATCTGGGGTTCATGTACAGTCGCCACCTGGCCGATCCTGATGGCCACGTCTGGGAAATGTTCTGGATGGATGTCGCGGCGATGACGGCGGGCTGACGCTGCCACTGAAGGCTGGTCTGCTCATGCCGCGCCTGTATTCATCGGGCGTAACCCCCATGAGTTTCTTGAACATGGCAATGAATGAGGAGGCGCTAGCGTAACCTAAATCCAAAGCAATACGTTCCACCTTAATACCCGCTTCAAGACTTTTCATGGCCTCCACGGTCCGGAGCCGCTGACGCCACTCCGATAGGGGCATGCCCAGGTCTCTCCTCGCCCTTCGCATCAGCGTCCGCTCTGTCGTGTGAAACTGTCTCGCCAACTCAGAAAGCGGGCGAACGTCGCCAGGAGCTTCCTCGATAAAGGCGAGAACCGAACCGAGCAGTGGGTCGGCCGAACCGGGTAGATAACTCCCTGCGCATTTCGCGGAGATGAGTTGATCAACAAGCACCCGAAGCAATCGCTCTTCAGCTGGGGAATACGGTGACGACAACGACTGCCTCTTGAGGTGTTCGAGGATACTTCGGGTTAACTGGCTGACTTCCAGGGCGCAGGGCACCTTTGGCAGATCGTCAGTGAAAGGTGCGGAGACATACAGCGAGCAGTGGCTAGCCTCATAGCGATTCAATCCTTGATGCTCAATTCTGGGTGGGAGCCAAAGCCCATACTGGGACGGTGCGAGGTAATGTTGCTCACCAATTTTTACCTCCATCACGCCGCTGTATGAGTAAACAAACTCTCCCCAATCGTGGGAGTGTCTCGGGGCCATCCTGGTATGGCTGTACACATGGGTGCAACGCGAACGTTGGTCCCTTGCGGAAGGAAATTGGAAACCTGGCCTATGGGTCGGTTTTCTGTTCGCCGTAGAGTACCTGTTCCTGGGTGAAGCCCTGAGGCATACCTCTGCCTCTCACGCTGTGGTATTTCTGTACACCGCACCAGTATTTGCGGCCCTGATTCTGCATTTCCTGATTCCGACGGAACGCCTGAACGGGCTGCAATGGAGCGGTATCGGATTGGCGTTTGCGGGTACAGCCGTTGCTTTTTGGGGCACGGATGCAGCCTTGTCCCCAACGAGTCTTTCCAACATGCTTCTCGGTGACACACTGGCCATACTGGCTGGAGCTGCCTGGGGCGCAACCACCGTTGTAATCAGGACCTCCCGGCTGGCGGGGGCCTCACCAAGAGAAACACTCCTTTATCAACTGGTGATGGCGTTTGTACTCCTCATTGTTGCCGCCTTTGCAACAGACCAGCTCAGCTTCGTTCCGAGCACGATTGCTATTGGCAGCATTGCTTTTCAGAGCATCTTTGTTGCTTTTCTCGCCTTTCTTATCTGGTTCTGGTTGCTTCGGAATTACCACGCATCCCCAATCGGCATTATGTCCTTTATGACACCGATATTTGGGGTTTTGTTGGGGGGCTGGTTGCTCCCCGAGCCGCTGGAGCCCGCATTTATGGCGGGTAGCGTCCTTGTGATTGCCGGCGTGATACTTGTAAGTGGCCAGAGCCTCATCAGGTCAAGTCTAGGAGCACCGAAATAACTCCGAATCGTCTCTTCTCAGTCAAAGACGCGAAGCGCCAGATGCGCCCACCTGAAACCGGTCCGTTTTAGGTCATATTGCCATTAGTTGGTCCTATGGAAGAACGAATACGTTTAAGAATCAGGCCGGGCGGACGGCCTTCGGGGCACCGGCTTGACTATACTGTATTGCAAGGTTAGCCAAAGACGATAGGGAGATCGTTATGAGCGCAACCCTTGAGGAACGCCTGCTCACCGTCCGTGATTTGAGACTGTCCTATTCCTCCATCCTACCCGCGGCAGTCACGGCCATTCCCGCCATCCTGGAGCGGGCCGCGCTCGTCAATGCGACACTCATTGCCGGCGACTTGTCCGCGGCCCGTCAGTACGCCACTGACTGCGGCACCTTAGGCCACAATTTGTGGCAGCAGATAAGGGGCAACGCAGAACTTGAAAGCGCGGTTGTGACCGCAGTGAGAGCCTCCGCAACGCCGCTCCAGCAGGCCGTTGATGCCTTACCCGGAGAACTATCCGCCGACCAACTGGTCGCCAGGGCCCTCGCCCTGGCACAGGCGACGACCAATGACCTCCCCGACAACCTTGAGGACATCCTGCACTCGGTCCTGTCCGAAGCTAACAACCATATAGAAACGGTCCTCGGCAGTTACAACCTTCGACACTACCAGGGCTTGCGCAGACTTTCGGCAATGTCCGCCATATTCGGTGAACTTCGCGCCACCTGGATCCACTGCCTCGCGGACTTCAATGCGGCGGTACAGAGCATTCCCATCCTCTTGAAGGGGCAGCCGATCTTTAACAACGCCATTTTCCTCCAGCATCAGCAGGTCATTGCGGACTTTCGCCACAACCTGACCAGCGCACAGCGGTCCATCAAGGAATCAGCGAGCAATGACGAAACCCTCACACGTGCAGACGATCTTGTGGTCCAAGTCAAAGTCGGTTTGCCGAACCTGATCAGCGTGGAGGCGCACCTTTATGTCCTTGGGTTTGTGCTGCGACGGCTGGGAAAAGGCGAACAGAGCGAACAGGTCGGAAAGACAGCGGCAGAAGCCGGTCTGCTATTGCGTGAAGCCCTGGCTTCGATAGCTGCCGCCAAACGCATAGCAGCACACCTGATTGGCCTTTATCAGGATGACGACGTCCTTGAGCTGCTGAATGCCGCTGGAACGCGCCCGTTTGACGACAGCTCTCTGCCTAACGGACGGAACACGCCAATTCATAATCTGGGCGACAACGACGATGGCGACTTTGTCGAGGTTCGAGGCTACGTCCAGTCTATCAGCACCGGTCGACTTGGTTCCGATGCCAAGCTGATCAGCCGGGCGCGGCTGAAGGACCCGTCCAGTGGCGCCTCGACGATGGTCGCCGGGCTCTTTGTCCATTTCCGGCACCTCGGCATTTCGGGGGGTAGCTACCTGATTGCCAACGGCATCTTCCGTTCAGCGTCCAACCTGGTCGGGAACGAAGCGGCGGTCGAGCTGGACCGCCTGAGTCTGTCGGAACTTGCCGGTAGCCGCTGGCGTATCGGATTTCTTCGGCTGTCGGACCCCTGGTTTCAGCAATGGCGCAACGGCGCCAACATGAGTTGGTCCTGGGGCGTGCACCGCCCACTGGCCAAGACGGAGGGGGTGGGACCCGAAGGAGCATCGGAGCCGATTTTCACGCCTTTCTTGCGAGGAAGCTGACATGGCCGCTACTGAATGTATTGTTGAAGAGATTGCCTTTCACGACGCCCTTAAAGACTTCGAAAAGGCAGCCAATGCGGCTGAGAGTGTGCAATGGGGAGAACTGGGCCTCAGCGTGCTGACTGCGTATGCCGGTGCGATTATCGGCGCTCTATCGACAAAGAATCCTCTAGGGATTGCTGGCGGTGCCGCGCCGGGCCTGGTTGGTGCCTACAGGTCCATCATGAAGGATATCGAGGACGTGCCGGCTGCCAATGCTGCGGCGGACGCAGTGAAGGAGGCCTTTAAAAAGCTGCAGGAATGCCGCGAGGACCACAAGAACGAAGATGGCGAGGACCCCTTCGGCGATGCGCCGACCCTTTCCCCGTTCGACGACGGCTTCCTAATCATCCCCTTCGCTGAACCCGACCCGGATCCAGAAGTCAGCGATGACGAAATCATCATCTTCGACGAGGAAGACATCGAGGCCACGGAGACCGAGGATGGGGACATCATCATTATCGAGGACGAATAACCGCACCGGTATGACGTTCGTCGCCAACCTGCGGTCAGAAACGATCGAGGCCTTTGCGGCGCAAGAGGCGTCGCTGGCAGCCTACCTGTTGTCCTCCCACCGCGTATCTCCAGCGGCATTGGAACAAGCCCGTCTGGTGCGGGACGCCAACCTCCCGCTGTTCGCCGACAATGGCACCAAACCGCTCATCGACCAGGTGATTGACAAATTCCAGCACGACGCCAAAGTCATCAGCGCCCAGATCCGGGAAATCCGCCACGAACTGGGACACGTGCCACGGGGCCAGGAAATTCCCGCCATCCTCTGTCAGCGGGCGAACGAATTGGCCGCCGAGGTGGTCGAGCATGCCACCCAGGTGTCGGAGGCCGTCGACACCGAGCAGTTGCTGGCCGCCCAATTGTCGATGGCTCCAACGGACCTGATTGCCCAGGAGGATTTTGCGACTGCATGCCTCATTGCGCTGAATCTGGAGCGGGAGACCACGCACTGGCCAATCCCGCGTATTGATAGTCGTAACCGTCGCTCCCTGCGACTGTGGCGGCGCATTGCCGAGGATGCTCGTTGTCAGGGTATTCGGGTTTACGCGGTGCTGAGCGCGATGGACTACAACACCGCCCGGTCCGCTGGGCGCCTGGCCGCACGAGCCGGAGTCACCCACGCCGCAATTGGTATGGCCGGCGTCGCGAGTGACTCGAGTGCCGTCGACTTTTTTGTCGTCCACACCGCCAGCTTCAGTCTGGATAAGCCCGCACCACGGCGTTATATCAGGCTGGCACAATTGCTGCGAGGTATCACCAATGGCTACGCGGAAGCCGGCGGTGACCTTCACCGTTTTCATTGTCTCGGCCTCGGTGCCCCCTTTATGATGCCGGTTCTGGCAGCCGCACTCGACGACACAACCGCGATCACCACAGACGCCACCAGCCCGATTCACGACGCCGTCCGCGACCATGTGTTCTATGATCCGGAACACGCAGGGGATCGAGCGAGCACCCGGGAGATCGTCGTGCGGATTGTCAACGGCGGGAACTGGCCGTTTATGAGTCCATTCACGCAGGCCTTCCGCGATCAGTTCGGACACGATCCCGAGAGCGCTCGCCGGTGGTTCGCAAGCCTTGACCAGCCCCACATCACAAAGGCCCATCTGCGTACTCCGAGTATACTCACACAGGCACTACCCTTGTTTTGCGAGGCCGAGCCAGACACCTCAAGGGTAGCCTCGAAGACCCGTATTGCTCACAATCACTGGTTCCTCAACCGATTGACACGCGAGTTAGGCTCAACGGCTGAACGTCGCGACAAGGCGCTCCTGGCAATTCACGATCTCGTCGCGAGCAAGAAAACCATAACCACCCGTGGCCTGGTTGGAGCACTTAGCGTATTCGCCGAAACCAACCCGCGCAGAAGGTGAGAACACCAAGTCAATGAAATAGCCACCAGCCTCCGTGCCGATGCGCTGCTGGTACTCCACAAAAGCGAATGCTTTTCCCATTCCCAACAGACTCTGTTGCAAGTGGCCAATAATGGCCTGCCCCAGATCGTTCTCCCGATGAGTTCTATCCTGCAAGTTGAGGAAATCGAAGAGAGCAGTGGTTATAACTCTCACCAATCAAGTCGGTAAATTCGTATAGGCCAGCCAAGACGCAGGCGCCAAAAAACTGGATAATGGCGGCCTTAGTTTTATAGCCCGCGTCATTCTCCAACCCAGGTAGCCCTCGTAATGGAAATCAACGTCAACTTCCTCGACAACCTCCGCCTGGAAGCCAAGTTTGATGACTTCACCGTCATCACCGACCAGCCCATTCGCTACAAAGGCGACGGCTCCGCGCCCAGTCCGTTCGACTATTTCCTGGCGTCGTCGGCGCTGTGTGCGGCCTACTTTGTGCGGGTCTACTGTCTGGCGCGGGACATTCCGACCCACAACATCCGGCTGTCGCAGAACAACATCGTTGATCCGGAGAATCGCTACAACCAGATCTTCAAGATTCAGGTGGAGTTGCCGGAGGATATCTCCGACAAGGACCGGCAAGGCATTCTGCGCGCCATCGACCGCTGCACGGTCAAGAAGGTGGTGCAGACCGGCCCCGATTTTCAGATTGAAACCGTCGAGAACCTGGACGAGGACGCCCAGGCCCTGCTGATGGTGAAGCCCGACAGCGAGCATCACACCTTCATCGAGGGCAAGGACCTGCCGCTGGAACAGACCATCGCCAACATGACGGCGATCCTCGCGGACTTGGGTATGAAAATTGAGATTGCATCCTGGCGCAACATCGTGCCCCACGTGTGGTCGTTGCACATCCGCGATGCCGCCTCCCCCATGTGCTTCACCAACGGCAAAGGGTCCACCAAGGAGAGCGCCCTGTGCTCGGCGCTGGGTGAGTTCATCGAGCGCCTGAACTGCAACTTCTTCTACAACGACCAGTATTTTGGCGAGGACATCGCCAACAGTGACTTCGTTCATTACCCCAACGAGCGGTGGTTCAAACCGGGTGCGGACGACGGGCTGCCAGCCGGCATTCTTGATGATCACTGCCTGGCCATCTACAACCCGGACGGTGACCTGGCTGGCTCCAACCTGATCGACACCAACTCCGGCCGGGTGGATCGTGGTATCTGCGCCCTGCCCTATGTGCGCCAGTCCGACGGTGCGGTGGTGTACTTCCCCTCAAACCTGGTGGAGAACCTGTTCCTGAGCAATGGCATGAGTGCCGGCAACACCCTGTACGAAGCCCAAGTACAGTGCCTGTCGGAAATCTTCGAGCGGGCGGTGAAAAAGCAGATCATCGAAGAAGAGCTTACCCTGCCGGACGTGCCGAAAGCGGTACTCGCGAAGTACCCGGACATTGTCGAAGGCATTGAGGCGCTGGAACGTCAGGGCTTCCCGGTGCTGGTAAAAGATGCATCCCTGGGCGGCCAGTTCCCGGTGATGTGCGTCACCCTGATGAACCCAAGAACCGGCGGCGTGTTTGCGTCCTTTGGCGCCCATCCCAGTTTCGAAGTTGCCCTGGAGCGCAGCCTGACCGAACTGTTGCAGGGCCGCAGCTTCGAGGGCCTGAACGATGTCCCTCCCCCCACCTTCAACAGCCAGGCAGTAGCCGAGCCCAACAACTTTGTGGAGCACTTCATCGATTCCACCGGGGTGGTGTCCTGGCGTTTCTTCAGCGCGAATTCGGACGTCGAGTTCTGTGAATGGGACTTCTCCGGCAGCAACGAAGACGAAGCGGCCACCCTGTTCAAGATCCTTGAGGATCTAGGCAAAGAGGTGTACATGGCGGTGTACGAAGACCTGGGCGCTCCGGTGTGCCGGATACTGGTGCCAGGCTACTCAGAGGTCTACCCGGTCGAGGAACTGATTGAGGATAACACCAATGTGGCGCTGGACTACCGCGAAGACATCCTCAATCTCCATGCCCTGAATGACGAACAGCTGGCCGATCTGGTGGAGCGGTTGGAAGAAAGTCAGCTCGATGACTACATGACCATCATCACCCTGATCGGTGTCGAGTTCGACGAGAATACCGTGTGGGGCCAGCTCACGATCCTGGAGCTGAAACTGCTGATCTGCCTGGCCCTGCAATGGCACGAAGAAGCCCAGGAGTTTGTCGAAACCTTCCTGCAGTTCAACGACAACACGGTGGAACGCGGCCTATTCTACCGCGCAGTTCAGGCGGTGCTGGAAATCACCCTTGATGACGAACTGGAACTTGGGGATTACCTGGTTAATCTCCAGCGCATGTTTGGCGAGTACACCATGGCCGCCGTGGTGGGCTCGGTGGATGGCAGCGTGCGCTTCCACGGCCTCACCCCGACCAATTCGCAGCTGGAAGGACTGGAAAAACACCTGCGGCTGATCGAAAGCTATAAGAAGCTGCATGCGGCGCGGGCGGCCAACTACCGGGTTGGCCGTTCTGAAGAATCAACAGAATCCGCGGTCTAGTTCGCCGATAACTCTCCGGTCCACCAGTCCCTAACACGAAATACACGGGAACAGGTTGAGCTGTCATTGAACAGCCTGTTCCCGTGTGGGATCCCCACCGGGCGATCCCACTTTACCCCTCCGTTCCCCGTTATCCGCTTTTTTCTACCGTTTCTGCGTATCCCCGTTTGCCCCTTATCCCCATCCAATCGACCAGCTGGCCGCTCGATCACTGCTGATGTTTCAGGATATTCAACAAGCACCAAACGCTAATTGACATCTCATTCTGCCATGACCTAGAGTCCTCTTACATTGCAGTATCGTATTTCGCTCTGAAGAATTTTAAGTCACAAATACAACAAACGGAAAGAGGAAGACGTAATGGCAAATCTGAAACGGCACCTGCTCGCCTTCGCTTTGGCAACCACCCCTGCTCTGGCCTTCAGTGCGGACGACATCGAACTTCCGGGCACCCTGGGTATTACCGCTTACGGCACCGGTTCTGCGGGATACAGCCAGATGGCTTCCATCGGCAACCTGCTCCAGAACGAATACGGCGTCTCCCTCCGTATCTTGCCGGGTGAAAACGACGTTTCCCGCATGACGCCCCTCAAGACCGGACGTGTGCCTGTTTGCGCGTGCGGAATCGCCGCCTTCTACGGCGCTGAGGGTGTGCTGCTGTTCGCCGACAGGAACTGGGGGCCTCAACCCATCCGGGTGGTGACCACCTCCATCGGCAGCTTCGGCCTGAGCATCGCCGTCGCCGGTGATATCGACGCAGAAACGCCCTATGACATCAAAGGCAAGCGCGTTTCCTACCTGCGCGGCGATGACGCCAACAATCTGGGCACCGAGGCCATGCTGGCGTTTGGCAACCTGACCTGGGACGACGTCGAGCGGGTGGAGTTTCCCGGGTATGGGCGTTCCTTTGAGGGCATCGTCGCCAACCAGAGCGACACCGCGTTCTCCGCGACCGTTGCCGGCGGTCCCCAGCAGTTGGCGGCCAGCCCCCGGGGCATCAACTGGCTCACCCTGGATCCAGAAGACAAGGAGGGCTGGGCCCGGCTAAAGGCGGTCGCGCCCTACTTCCAGCCCCACAAGGTCACGTCCGGTGCGGACATCAGCCAGGATAATCCCTGGACCGGCTCCAGCTATCCCTACCCCATCGTGGTGGCCAATGCCGACACCGACAGCACGCTGGTCAAGAGCCTGCTGAGGGTCTTCACCGAGGACTACGACAAGTACAAGGATGCCGCGCCAGGTAACGAAGGCTATGCCCTCGAAAACCAGAATATGGAGTGGGTGGTGCCGTTCCATGATGCGGTGGTTGAGTACTACAAAGAGATTGGCCACTGGACCGAGGCCATGCAGCAACACCAGGACATGCTGGTACGCCGGCAGCAGATTCTGCAGGACACCTGGCAGAGCTTTACCGCCGGCGAAACTCCAGACGAGGACGAGGCGTTCCGGGGCGCCTGGATGGCGGCACGGGCCGAGGCCCTGCAAGCGGCAGGAATGTCCCCCATTTTCCGCTAAGCCACATCCACCCCAGGCGGGAGGCGTGATCGTCTCCCGCCGCCAGGCCTGATTGGAGTTACCGCACCATGACGCAAGCACAAGCACCCGGCCGGGACGAAGCAACGGTATCCGGCATCCGGCAACTGGACGGTGTATGGCGGTGGGTTCCCCGCCTGGCCACACTGGCGCTCACACTATTCACCATCGACTACCTGTTCAACTTGCGGTTGATCAACCTGGTCACACAGGTGGAAAGTCAGTTTTTCTACATGGTGGTGGCGCTGATGCTGCCGCTGGTGTTCCTGCTGTGGCCGATGAACCGGCTTGCGGCCCGCAACCACCTACCCTGGTACGACATAGTGCTGTTTTTCGCCTCGGCGGTGATCTGCGGTTTCTTCGTGTACAACGCCGAACAGGTTCTCGACCGGGGCTGGGAATACGCCGCTCCGTCCTACGCCGTGGTGATGAGTTTTCTGTTCTGGGTAACCGTGGTGGAAGCCATCCGCCGGGCCGGCGGCCTTCCCATTGCCACCATTGTCGGTTTGGCCAGCCTGTACCCGATTTTTGCGGACGTTGTGCCGGGCCCGATACAGGGCTTTCCTTCGTCACCGGAACAAACCGCCATCTACCTTGCCATGAGCCGGGAAGGCATTATGGGCATTCCGCTGCAGGCCTTCGCCAACCTGGTCATCGGCTTTCTGCTGTTTGGCGTGGCGCTGCAGAAAACCGGAGGCGGCAAGTTCTTCATCAACCTGGCCTTTGCGCTGCTCGGCCATGTCCGTGGCGGCCCGGCTAAGGTGGCGGTATTCTCCAGTGGTTTGATGGGGTCCATGAGCGGCAGCGTCATCACCAACGTCATGACCACCGGGGTGATGTCCATTCCCGCCATGCGTCGGGTCGGCTTCGGCAAATCCCACGCCGCGGGTGTGGAGGCTTGCGCCTCCACCGGCGGTGTGCTGATGCCACCGGTGATGGGGGCGACTGCCTTTATCATGGCGGCGTTTCTCAATATTCCCTACGGCACCATCGCGTTGGCGGCGGTGGTGCCCTCGGTACTGTACTTCCTCGGACTGTTCATCCAGATAGACGCCTACGCCGCCCGCCACGATCTCAAGGGACTGCCCGCGGAAGAACTGCCGTCGCTTCGGGACACCCTGAAGGAAGGGTGGTACTTCATCTTCGTGTTCGCGCTGCTGATCTGGATGCTGTTCTTTCTTCGCCAGGAGGCGACCGCACCCTTCTACGCCACCGCCTTGCTGCTGGCAATCAACCAGGTGCTGCCCTACCAGCGTTGGTGCTGGCAGGATGTGAAGGATTTTCTGTCAGACGCCGGCAAGCTGTTCGCGGAGCTGATTGCCATTCTCGCGGGCGTGGGCCTGCTCGTTGGCGCTCTGTCAGTGACGGGGTTATCCGGCACCATCGCCAACGACCTGATCTACCTCGCCGGCGGCAACACCTTGGTGCTGTTGCTGATGGGAGCGCTGACCAGTTTTATCCTGGGCATCGGCATGACCGTGACCGCCGCCTACATCTTCCTGGCCGTGGCTCTCGCGCCCGCACTGGTGAATGGCGGTGGCATGAATCCCCTGGCGGTACACCTGTTCATCCTCTACTGGGGCATGCTCAGTTTCATCACCCCACCGGTGGCTCTGGGGGCCTTCGCCGCAGCCACCATTGCCGGCGCTCGGGCCATGGAAACCGGGTTTCAGGCCATGCGGTTGGGCAGTGTTATCTATTTCATTCCGTTCCTGTTCGTGCTCAACCCCGCGCTGATCTTCCAGGGTAGTTGGGACGAAATTCTGGTGGTCATTTTGCAGGCTCTGGCAGGGGTCGTTCTCATCGCAGGCGCCATGCAGGGCTGGCTGCTGGGCATAGGCCGCCTGACCGCCGGCGGCCTGCTGCAATGGCCAATGAGAATCGCCCTGATCCTCGGCGGCCTGCTGTTGGCGATTCCCGGTGGCGGTCCGGTGCCCCTGAGCAATCTCCAGCTGTCGCTGATCAGTGCCGTTCTGATCATCCCCGCCATTGCCGTAGCGTCGCTGACTCAGCGCCATGACCTTGGATCCACCGCAAACGACCAATCACTGGCCAGCTGAATCGACGATTATCCACCTCGGGGACAGGCTTCGCCTCGAAGCCTGTCCCGCATTTTCGGCCTTTCAGAACCGACAATTAAATCGGGCTCGGCTTTTATTCGGTATACTCTTGGGGTTTTTAGTTCGCTTCTGAAACTTCCAGCACATACCGAAATTATGAAACCAGCAGAATCCCAATCGACGTTTGTCACAGCCCTGATCACAGAACACGCTCCGGAAGAGGTGTTGCAGCTCGGCCTGGGGGACGTCAATTTGACACTCTCGGTCTGTCAGGCGCTTGAACGACTGGAAAATTCGGCGCTGACGCTGATCACGCCAACCATCGCTCAGCACGCCAGCTTTCTGAAAGAGCTGAAAAAACAGGAGGCAACCTCGCTCGGTAACCTGGTGGAGTTGATCAGAACGCCGGCCGATGAGGTACTTCCGGATTTTTATTTCCAGAACCGATCCGTCGACCTGGCCATCATCAACGATACCGCGCCATTCGACCAGGCGCTGGTTGCGCTGTATTACGTGGACAAAATGCTGGTGTCCCGGGGCACCGTCGTCATCAATAACGCGACTCACCCGGTGATGAGAAAAATCTGCCGTTACCTGCTGACGGAACGGGACTACACGCTACAGAAGTCCCTGGACGCTGCCACCAGGCAACCCTTGCTTGCCCGCTTTCTGCGCAGTCAGTTCAACCGGGCTCCGGACTTCATCAAAGGTACGGTCAAAAACGTTATCCATCCTGATCTGCTCATGACGGATGACGACCTGGGCCTACAATGTTCAGTGGTCGCGTTGACCAAACCCACGGTCGAAGGCGAGATAGACATGGACTTCGATACGCTGTTGGCGTCGATTATGGACGAAAACAGTTCGAACCCATGACGAACCCATCCCCCGGGCTCACGCTCCCGCTGAATCGAGACGCAGTTCACTGCCCCATCTGTGGGCAAGAGAATCAGTGTGCCGTCACCGCCGGTAAAAACCCGGCCAGCTGCTGGTGCTTTGCGCCGGACATTACCGTTGGTGACGCCGTAACGGCGGCGGTGCCAACGGCAAAAAAACGCACCGCCTGCGTCTGTGCCGACTGTATTTCCCGCCTGACCGCCGGGCAATAAACAAACACCCTGCCATCGTTTGCCAATCCTTCATCCCCTGCCAATTTTTCATATCGCCGGCCAAGGTTCCAAATCGCCCTCCAGCATTCCCTAAGCCACCAGCGTTTCCTAAGCAAGAGCGTGCGAAAAGCGTTCCATGAGAAATCCATGCGAGTGCCCTGCGAGCGCAAAGAGGGTTCCAAGAGGGTTCCAAGAGGGTTCCAAGAGAGTGCCAGGAGAGTGCCAAGAGAGTTCCAAGAGAGTTCCAAGAGAGTTCCAAGAGAGTTCCAAGAGAGTTCCAAGAGAGTGCCAAGAGAGTGCCAAGAGAGTGCCAAGAGTCTGAAAAACGGCCTACCATAAATAACCAGGCCATATCCCAGCCGGCGCTATGGAAGCGTAAGGTCGCTTACTCCGTATTGAAGGGCGTCGGTCCAAACAAAGGAGAGACACCATGCCCAATCATCCCGTAGTCTCGCAGCAGCAATGGGTAGAGGCCCGCAAGGCCCTGCTCGCCAAGGAAAAAGAACTGACCCACTTGCGCGACGAGTTGGCCCGACAGCGACGGGCGTTACCCTGGGTGAAGGTCAGCAAGCCCTATACCTTCGAGGGGCCGCAGGGAACCCGGTCTCTGGCGGAGCTGTTTGGCTCCCACAGCCAGCTGATCGTCTACCACTTCATGTTCGGTACTGACTGGGATGAAGGCTGCCCAAGTTGCTCGTTCTGGGCGGACAACTTCGAGAGTATCCCCATTCATCTGGCGCACCGGGATGCATCCCTGGTGGCCATCTCACGGGCCCCGTACGAGAAGCTGGCCGCCTATCGCCGCCGTATGGGCTGGACGTTTCCGTGGTACTCGTCCTTTGGCAGCGACTTCAACTTCGACTTTCAGGTGTCCTATACCAAGGCGCAGGTGGACTCCGGCCGGGCCGAGCACAATTACGCGCCGATGAAGGTGTTGGAGGAGCTGCCCGGAATCAGCGTGTTCTACCGGGATGACGCTAACGATCTGTACCACACTTACTCTACCTACCAGCGAGGCCTGGATATGCTCAACGGCGCCTATCACTACATGGACCTGCTGCCCAAAGGGCGTAATGAGGACGATCTGCCCTGGACCATGGCCTGGTTGCGTCGCCATGACCAATACGACGACTGAGCGAGTGCGGGACGCCCGGTGAGGCGCCGTCGAACGCCCTTCGCCCTGACTATACTGTGTCCTAAGGAGCCTCTGAACAATGTCAGGATCTTCTCTGCGCGACCTTCTAGGTGTTCAGAGCCATCCAGGAGTTGTTCGTAGGCTCCCAGACACAGCGGCCCCCAAACGCCGGTCATAGCCCCAGGAGGTAAGATATGAGCGTTCAGGATCAGCTAGAGAGCACCATCAAAGCCCTGGTTCAGGACGGCAAGGGCATTCTTGCCGCCGACGAAAGCAGCCCCACCATCGCCAAACGATTTGCCGCCATCGCCGTGGAATCCACTGAGGAGAGTCGCCGTGACTACCGCTCGCTGATTCTGTCGACGCCCGGTCTGGGCCAATACGTTAACGGTGTGATTCTGTTTGAAGAAACCCTGACTCAGACCGACAGCCAGGGAACGCCGCTGCCGGACGTGGCCAGTAACCAGGGTATCGTGCCCGGCATCAAGGTGGACAAGGGCAAGGTGCCGCTAGCCAATGCACCCGGTGACGAAATCACCCGCGGGCTGGATGGCCTGGAGGCCCGGCTCGAAAGCTACATCGGCCGGGGTGCCCGCTTCGCCAAATGGCGCTGTGTCTACCATGTTGCAGGCCATAACCCCGGCCGCCTGGCGGTGGAGGCCAACGCCAATGTACTCGCCAGCTACGCCGCCGTCTGCCAGTCGCTGGGCGTCGTGCCCATTGTCGAACCCGAAGTGCTGATCGACGGCGACCACAGCATCGAGCGCTGTGCGGATGTTATGGAGAGCGTGCTCCATGAGGTCTTCCATGCGCTGCATCGCAACCGGGTGGCACTGGAGTATATGCTGCTCAAACCCAGCATGGTGACACCGGGCAAGGACCACCCCCAACAGGCCTCCCCGGAGCAAGTCGCCACCGCCACCCTACAAATTTTCCGCCGTACCATACCCGCCGCAGTACCGGGTATCAACTTCCTCTCCGGAGGTCAGACACCCGAAGAGGCAACTCGTAATCTAAACGCAATCAACGGCCTGAAAAACCGCCCCTGGAACCTGAGCTTCTCCTATGGGCGAGCCTTACAGGAACCGGCGCTCACGGCTTGGCGGGGTGATCCCGGGCGGGTACAGGCAGCCCAGCAGGCGTTGCTCCACCGGGCCCGGATGAACAGCCTGGCGGCCCGGGGCCAGTACAGTGACGATCAGGAGCAGGACACCGCTTGGGAGCTGTAGGCCATGGCGCAAGGAGCTAGCAGCCCGCCCGACAATCGCCCTCGGCGTCGAATTCCATGGTGCGCCCGCTCAGCGGAACATGCACCGGCATCATGCTGGCCTGAATGAACTGTTCGGTTCGGGTGCCAGCCAGCACCTTACCGTCGCGGGTCGCCGCTTCGTTGGCGTGGGAGGCGATGACGGCGTTGGGCCGCAGCAATTCGTTGACCACGTACGCCGCCTCGGTGGGGCCTGTGGTATAGGTATCACCGATGTTCACCACCGCCAGTTTGGCGCCGTAATGGCCGGCCACCACCAGCTTCTGGTCGGCCATAATGCCGGTGTCCCCGGAGAGGTAGACCACCAGACCATTGGAGAACGTCAGGACATACCCGGTGGGCGGGCCAACGCTGGCATTCACACCGGCCGCCTGCAGATACTCCGCCAACGGCCCGGTCAGGTAACCCGGCGCCAGACCATTACTGTGGGCGGCCGGTATGGTGGTGATCTCCACGTTACCGAGGATCAACCGTCCGCCGAACCGCACCAACAGGGAGTCGTCCGCGTTACCATCGATAGCGGCCATGCGGATGGCAAAGAATCGTGGCATGTCGCTCCCGGTGACAATCTTGGCGCCCTTGGCCACGGCGATTCTGACCGAATTGGAGTCCGGCAGCGCGTCCTCGTCTGTCTCCGGGGCCGCACAGCTGCCGCTGTTCACCTTGCGAATATGACGGTCGCCGATGTGATCTCCATGGACATGGGACACCAGAACAATATCGATGTCTCCCAGGCGAGGATCATTTGGTCCCGCCACGGTGCGGCCGGCATCGTAAAGAATGCGGGTGCCGCTGGGATCTTCCAGGATCAGCGCCCGATCTTGGCGGCAGAACTCCCCGGAATGACTCCCCAACGGCGTAATCTTAACCGTACCAGACGCCGCCAGACTCGCTGGACTGAACAACAGCAGAGACAGCATTAACGCAGTGAGAATATGCAGTTGCTTCATGGTTCCGCTCCCAAGGTCATGGCGGGAAACGGCGACCACATCCCGCCAGAGGTGATCTTCCAAAGGAAAGCTTAGCCTCAGATCGAAAAAGCGGGAATCCGAGGCGCTCCTGAAGCCAAAATCAGCCGCCGATCAGGCGGCCGAACAGACCGTTTGGGTGGATGTTTCCAGGCAGCCATAGAACGGCGCCACGTCGCGAATCTTGCGGGCCTGCGGCCAGACTGCCTCCGCTTCCGGATAGCCCTTGCGGAGGTAGTTCAGCCACTGTTTGAGCCGCCCGGTGACGTAGCGGTCCCCTAAACGCGGCTCCAGCTCTGCCCCATAGGCTTTGATCAGTGCCACCACCTCGGACCAGCGCATGACCGGCACCGTCTCACCGGCTTGGCTGGCCTTGATTTGCCGGGCCAGGTCGGGACGGGTGATCAGGCCACGGCCGATCATCACGTCATCACAACCGGTGACCTCGCGACAGCGCCAGTAGTCCGCCACCGTCCAGATCTCACCGTTGGCGATAACCTGACAAGTCACCGCCTCCCTCACCCGGGCAATTTCTTCCCAATAGGCGGGGGGCTTGTAGCCGTCGACCTTGCTGCGGGCATGGACCACGATCTCGGCAGCACCGGCCGCCGCCAGCGCCTCGGCGCAAGCCACCGCCATGGAGCGGTCATCGTAGCCCAGCCGCATCTTGGCGGTCACCGAAACCTCGGCCGGCACCGCGGCCCGCACAGACGCCGTGATGTGGTGCATCAGTTCCGGCTCACGCATCAGCACACAGCCGCCCTTGTGGCGATTGACGGTCTTGGCCGGACAGCCAAAGTTGATATCCACCTGGCGGGCGCCCAGCTCCGCGGCCTTGGCGCCGTGGCGGGCCATCATCACCGGATCGGAGCCCAGCAACTGCACCGCAACCGGCACGCCGGCCTGTGTCCGCGCGCCCTGATGGAGCTCCGGTGCGTACTTGTAGAAAATGCGCGGTGGCAGCATGCCCTGCGTGACCCGGATAAATTCCGTCACGCTGCGGTCGATACCGCCTACCCCGGTGAGAATTTCACGAATGGGGGCGTCGACCAGCCCTTCCATCGGGGCGAGGATAATTCGCATGGGTGCTCCGCAAACCGATCAAATGATGAACAGCCGCGCATTCTAACGGTTTTGAGACCAAATGAAAGCCGGCCTTTGCGATACGGGAGCCAACGGTTGGTTATGGCGGCACGCTCGGAATCGGGGGGGTTATTGTCCGAGCGCGTAGTTAACCCAGTAATCCATCAACAAGGCCATCGCCACGGCAGGCTTGCGAGGTACGGCTGCGGCGCGCGGTTTCATTGACGGTCTCCTTAAGACTGAGTCTATAAGATCAATCTAGATGAGAACTGCGCGTTTGTGTAGCCATTTTCGTAACACAAGAGGACAGATTTCGAATCTGTCCTCCCGAAATAAAAACAAAGTCTTAAAGCCGTTCGATGCCGGCAAATTTGCCCTGTTCATCGAACTGGATTTTAAAGCTGCCGTGAATGCCGTCGCAGAGGAAAAAAGGCGAGAGTATCCGGGCCGGGAAACGGACCGACCGTCCGTCCCGGGCCCGGGCGTGTACATCCCGGGCAGCCCCTTGGTAGAGCTTTATCCACTCATCGGGGCTGATCGAAAGGTCCACCACGATCTGCTGCATGGCAACCGTTAGTTGGCCAGTTCGAGCAGCAGTCGGTTCAAGCGGGCGACATAAGCCCCCGGGTCCTGCAACTGCTCACCACTGGCCAGGGTGGCCTGGTCGAACAGTACCGCGGACAATTCACCGAATCGAGTCTCGCCCTGCTCGCTTTCCAGACGCTGCACCAACGGGTGGTCGACGTTGATTTCGAAGATCGGCTTGCTGTCGGGCACTTTCTGGCCCGCCGCTTCCATGATCTTCTTCATCTGCGCGCCCATGTCGTGGTCGCCCACCACCAGGCAGGCCGGAGAGTCCGTCAGCCGGTTAGTGACCCGCACTTCCTGCACCCGGTCCTCCAGGGCTTTCTGGATGCGCTCCAGCAGGTCCTTGTGGGCCTTAGTGGCCTCTTCCTGCTGTTTCTTGTCCTCTTCGGTCTCGGTCTCGCCCAGGTCCAGCTCACCACGGGCCACGTCCTGGAACGGCTTGCCGTCGTATTCGTTGAGGTAGCCCATCATCCACTCGTCGATGCGATCGGAGAGGATCAGCACCTCCAGGCCTTTCTTGCGGAACACCTCCAGGTGAGGACTGCTCTTGGCGGCGACGTGGCTGTCGGCGGTGATGTAGTACAGCTTCTTCTGGCCGTCCTTCATCCGGCCGATGTACTCATCCAACGACACGTTCTGGCTGGCTTCGCCGGTATGGGTGGAGGCGAAGCGCAGCAGGCCGGCAATCTTCTCACGGTTACCGAAGTCTTCGGCCGGACCTTCCTTCAGCACGGTTCCGAACTCGTCCCAGAATTTCTGATACTGTTCCGGCTCCTTCTTGGCCAGCTTCGACATCATGTCCAGCACACGTTTGGTGAGCGCGGACTTGATGCTCTCCACGGTACTGTCGTTCTGCAGGATCTCACGGGATACATTAAGGGACAGATCGTTGGAGTCGATGACGCCCTTGGTGAAGCGCAGGTACAACGGCAGGAACTGCTCGGCATCGTCCATGATGAACACGCGCTGCACGTACAGCTTGAGGCCACGGGGTGCTTCCCGGTTGTACAGATCAAACGGCGCCCGGGCTGGCAGGTACAGCAGACTGGTGTAATCGAGCTTACCTTCCACCTTGTTGTGGGACCAGGTCATCGGGTCTTCGAAATCGTGGCCGATGTGCTTGTAGAACTCCTTGTACTCCTCGTCCTTGATTTCGGTACGCGGCAGGGTCCACAGGGCGGTGGCGTCGTTGACGGTCTCTTCCTTCGCCTCTTCGCCTTCTTCGGTGGCTTCCACCTTCATGATGACCGGGAAGGAGATGTGATCGGAGTACTTTTTCACCAGCGACCGCAGGCGCCAGCCACTGGCAAACTCCTTCTCGTCGGCCTTCAGGTGCAGGACGATTTCAGTACCACGGGTTTCACGGGTGACTGGCTCAAGGGAAAATTCGCCGTCGCCTTTGGATTCCCAATGAACCCCCTCTTCCGCCGGAGCACCGGCCTTGCGGGTAAAGACTTCGACGCGATCCGCCACGATAAAGGCAGAGTAAAAGCCGACCCCGAACTGACCAATCAGCTTGCTGTCTTTTTTCTCGTCACCGGACAACTGCTTGAGGAACTCAGCGGTGCCGGACTTGGCGATAGTACCCAGGTTGGCAATGACGTCGTCGCGGGACATACCGATGCCGTTGTCGGTGAGGGTTACGGTGTTGGCCGCTTCGTCGTAATCCAGACGAATGCTCAAATCCGGGTTACCCTCGTACAACGAGTCGTCCTTGAGGGCCGCAAAACGCAGCTTGTCTTGCGCATCGGAGGCGTTGGAAATCAACTCGCGCAGGAAGATTTCCTTGTTGGAATAGAGGGAATGGATCATCAGGTGGAGCAGTTGCTTCACCTCGGTCTGAAATCCCAGGGTTTCTTTTTGTGATTCAACCGTCATGGCTTGATAGTCTCCTAACTGCAATGAAACACACGGAAGGCGACCACCGGACAACCGTTGGCCGGTCGTCGCCTTCAACACTTATTCGATGCAATCAGAAGTGGGGCCGGACGGGAGCATTTCAAGCCCTAATCGCTCAGCGCTCTAGTCTTCCAGCAGGAAATGAGCGCGGGCGGTGGCGATGGGCTGGCTGCGGGATTTCTGCCAGGCGGTGATCATGACGTTGGCGACCCGGTTGCCCTGGCGGGTCAGACGGCATTCGGCGTAGGTTTCCCGGTCGAGGCCGGCACGGAGGTAATCCAGGGAGAAGTCGACAATTCGCGGCATCCGCAGCACTTCCTGGGACATCATCAGGTAGATGGCGGCAGACAGTTCCATGAACCCACCGATCACGCCACCGTGGATGGCCGGCAGGATCGGGTTACCAATATTGGAATCTTTGCGCGGCAAGCGGAAAATCAGGTCGTCTCCAAACCGCTCGCACTGCAGCCCGATGAACGTGGCATAGGGAATTCCCCCCAGCAACCGGGAAAAATCGCCCGTTTCCTGGGTGTAACGCAAGACTTCGGCGGTGGTCATGCCTCTCCTCCAACGATCAGGTCGCGAAAGGACTTCGGCGTGGCCTCCTGGCCTATGCGCATAAAGGTACCGACACAGTGGGCAATCACCTTGTCGGTATCCTGATAGGCCTCGCAACGGGTGAATATGATGTTCTGGGTGACCCGGTAAGCCTCCGCCCGGGCATAAACCGGCCGATGGGGTTCCGCCGGACGCATGTAGTCCACCCGCAGGTCCAGGGTCGGACACAGTTCGAACTCCGGTAAGGCACAAATCATCACCGAGCCGGAAGCGGTATCCATCAGGGTTGTAATGGCACCACCGTGGATCACCCCGGTTTCCGGGTTGCCGACGATCTGCTCACTGTAAGGCAGACACAAAACCAGCCGGTTCTCATCGGCCTCTGCCACCGTCAGCCCCAGCGCCCGGGATTGGGCCAGGGTGTCGATAAACCGGTTCACCCGGTCTCTACGTGTGTTATTGGTCATGCTTGTGGGCCTTTACGTCGTCTTGCTGTCTGATGGTTAGGGCTTGTCCGCGGCCCCTTCGGGCTCCTCGAACACCTTGCCGGCGCGCAGCGCTGTCAACGCCTCGGAACGGAACTCCCGGCGATACAGCACCGCCACCACTAGGGTGGACGCGGCGATAAAGGCCGCCGGGTGAATGAACCAGGCGACCACCGCCAGCGCATAATAATAAGAGCGTAGCCCCAGATTGAAGGTATCCCCAGCCATGTTGCAGACCTTGGCGGCACTTTGGGCGAAGGCTTCGCGGGCTGCGGGACTGACCGTCTTGTCCCCCGGCGATGGTGCGCCGCCGATCAACACCGAGACAAAGTTGTACATCCGCATCGACCAGGTGAACTTGAAGAACGCGTAGATAAAGACGATCAGCAGCACCACCATCCGCAGTTCCCAGATTTCCCGACTGGGCAGGCTGCCAAACGGCAAGGTGCTGAAGATTTCCATCACCTCCTGGGAATAGCCCAGAGCGGTGATGATACCGGCCAGAATCAGTAGGCAGCTGGACGCGAAGAAGGCGCCGTTCCGTTCCAGGTTGCCCACAACGGAGGCGTCGGAGATGCGGTTCTCCCGCCGCAACATCACCCGCATCCAGTCTTCCCGGTACAGGTCCAGGGTGTTGGACAGGCAAGGACGATCGTCCGCACGCCTCTTGGAATAGGTGCTATAACCCAGCCAGCAGATCACAAACCAGACCAGCGCCAGTAAATCCAGGTATTCGGTCATTAATACAGGTTCCGGGGACCAGGGACTGAAACTCAGAGGCAAGACGCGCATCATACCCGAAGGGACCCTGGCGCTCCACAAGCCGCCAGGACGAACCTCATCCTGACTTCGGGAATGTGGTATAAGGGGCCTAGCGGGCGTCAAGGGTGAAACAGGGAAATACCCAGGGCATCTGCCTACACCTCATCTTAGAGGGTGGCTGCCAACAAGACCAATCAGTATGGAAGGGAGTGAAGAGTGAGAAACCGCTTTTACCTGCGCTGGATAGCGCTGATGCTTGCCATGGGGCTGATGACCGGGTGTGCGGTGAATCCGGTAACCGGAGAAAGCCAGCTGTCGTTGATTTCCGAGAGCCAGGAATGGTCGCTCGGAGCGGAACAGTACGTACCCACCCAACAAACCCAGGGCGGGCAGTTCTATCTCGACCCTGAGCTGACCATCTATGTCCGGGATGTGGGCCGAAAACTCGCGGCGGTCAGTGACCGTCCCGATATGCCCTACGAATTTGTGGTGCTGAACAACGGCGTTCCCAATGCCTGGGCCTTGCCTTCCGGCAAGATTGCCATCAACCGGGGACTGCTGGTGGAGCTGGAAGACGAGGCCCAGCTGGCCTCGGTGCTCGGACATGAAATTGTCCACGCCGCTGCTCGCCACAGCGTCCAGCGTATGCAGACCGGCATGATCATCAACGCAGGTATCGCTGGCGTTGGCATGGCGGTGGCTAACTCCGAGTGGGGGCAGATGGCAATGGGCGGTGCCGCCATGGGCGCACAACTGGCCCTGGCCCAGTATGGCCAGTCGGACGAACTGGAATCCGACCATTATGGCATTCGCTACATGGTGGAGGCAGGCTACGACCCGATGGCCGCCGTGGAATTGCAACAACTGTTCGTGGAAATGTCCAAAGGCCAGGAGAGTAATTATCTGACCAGCCTGTTTTCGACCCATCCGCCCTCCCAGGAACGGGTAAACCGCAATCTGGCCTTGGCCCGGGAACTGGGTAGCAACGGCTACCGGGGACGGGATGTGTTCGAAAAGCGACTGGCCTTCCTGAGAAGCCGCCAGCCGGCCTACGATGCCTACGATGACGCCATCAAGCAGATCCAGAGCGAAAATTTCCAGAACGCCCTGACCAACGTAAATAAAGCCATCAAACTGGAGCCTGGCGAAGCCATGTTCTATGCCCTGCGCGGCCAGTTACTGGAGCACCTGGACAAACCGGCCGCCGCCGCCGAGGACTTCGACAAGGCGGTGTCACTGTATCCGGAAATGTTCCGCTACCGCCTTCAGCGGGGACTCAATGCCTATGGCCGAGGCGACCTGGCCTTGGCCAAGAGTGACATCACGGACGCCAACCGCCTTGTGCCAACCGCCATCGGATACCTTCGCCTGGGAGACATCGCGGTGCGGGAAAACCGCCGGGATGACGCCGTCGCTCTTTACAGCACCGCGGCGGAAGCCGGCGGCAGTGTGGGCGAGGAAGCCCGCCGCAAGCTCGCCAAACTGAGTCAGGGCTAGCTCCTCCAGGCCCCACCGCCTACTTAGGCGGCGGGGCTCAGGTTCAAACGATCCAGAACCAGCGTGGCGATTTCTTCAGGCCGCTCCAGCATGAAGCAGTGGCCGCCGGGCACCCGTTCCGCTGTCACCAGCGAGGACTGCTTTTGCCACCGCAACGCAGACTGCCCCACGAACGGGTAGGTCTTACTGCCATAGATGATGTGGGTCGGAGTCTTCACTCGTCGCAATAACGGCCACAGCCGGCGTGGGTACGAACCAAAGACTTCCGACTCACGCTCGGGCCGGCACTTGAGGGTCACCCCACCCTGTTCCGCCGGCTTCAGACCGTGGTCCAGGTAGCTCTTCAGGCTGCGTTCGTCCCACCCCCGAAATATCCCCCGATTGTGAAAATTCTCTAGGGCATGCTGCGGCTCCGGCCAGTGGGCTCGTCGCTTGCGCGCGCGGCTGGCCATGGCGTTGCGCTTCCATAGGCCGACGGCCCCAGACAGCGCCATGAGCCGAAGCATGTTGGGAGAAAACAACACCGGGTCCAGCAACACCGCCCGCTGAAACAGGTCCGATGAGCGCGCCATCATCAGCGCCGTCATCACGCCACCGAAACTGTGGCCCAGTCCCAGCACCGGCACCGGTTTGCCCTCCCCGTCCCTATAGTCAGGTAAATGGTGACGCAATACCTCTTCGCACAGTGCAGCCGTGCCATTCCAACCGTGAAAGCGGCCACCGTGGTCACTGTCACCATGGCCCTGGACATCGCTGATAAAAAGATCGGCGTGATCAAGCAACGGCGCCAGCATATGTTCATAGACCAGCCCCGCATAGCCATTGCCGTGGACAAAATGAATCAGCGGCCGCCCGCTGGGCTCGGTCCGCCAGCCACGCAGGGTAAATCCGATGGATGTGCGATAACTCCAGGGCTGCAGTTGCCTTGGTAGTTGGTGGTTGCTGTGTTTGGCCACGGATCTCCGCCCCCTTTCTGTGACAATTGCAACGTATCTTCTTTGAAAAGCACCGGTTGAACAATTGCCTTTGCTATCAGATTAGCCCTTCAGACCGACTTTTACGGCACTCGGGGGGACAGTTGCCGGGCTGACGGCGATGCTGCGTCAGCTTTCGCATTGACATCTAGAGCAAAAACTCTAAAAATCGATTTACCCTAACAACAACCGGACGAATTCCATGTTAGCCAGACGAATGCAACCCATGGCTTTCCAGGCCCGGCGCCTGTACGTCGAATTGATGTTCCAGGTGATGGGCAATGCCCTGCAGGCCATCAGTGAAATCGATTCCACGGTACGGGAAGAAGCCAAAAGCCTACCTGAAGGTTTCCTGTTCGAGATGATGGTGATGCCCAATGGCGCCAAACTGATCATCGAGCACTTGGGCGAAGGTCGCTTCCGGTACCACCGTGGCCAGGCCCCACGCCCCGTGGACCTGTCGATTAAGTTCAAGCACATTGCCCATGCGTTTCTGGTGCTCTCGTTTCAGGAGAAAACCTCTGTGGCGTTTGCCAACGACCGCATGCTGGTGGACGGCGACATCAGCTACGCCATTCGCATGACCCGGGTACTGAACCGACTGGAGGCCTTCATCCTGCCCCGCCTGATTGCCGAGCGCGCGATCAAGGAGTACCCGAAGAACCTGCACCTGCCCGAGAAGGTCCTCAATGCGGCGAGGATTTACCTGAAGGTGGCAACCCAATTCGTTGAGACGGTGGTAGCGTAATGACAAACAAATACTATGAATTCTTCTGTCCGGTTAAAGTCATCGCCGGCAAAGCGGCACTCGAGCACATTCCTTACGAACTGAGCGGCCTGGGCGCACAACGGCCGATGATCATCACCGACAAAGGCGTTCGCGCCGCCGGTCTGCTGGAGCCCGTCGTGGCCGCCTGCGAAGAGAGCGACCTGGAAATTGTCTGCATCTACGACGACGTGCCACCGGATTCGTCCACCGGCGTCGTTCGGGACATCGCCAAGGTCTACCGCAGCGAAAAGTGCGACTCGATCATTGCCGTCGGCGGCGGCTCCGCCATTGATACCGCCAAGGCAGTCAACATTCTGGTTTCGGAAGGCGGCGACGATATTTCCGAATACGCCGGTGCCGGTGTGCTCAAGCGTGCCCTCAAGCCGTTCTTTGTCGTGCCGACCACCGCCGGTACCGGCTCCGAAGTGACCGCGGTCGCGGTGATTGCCGACACCGAGAAATCGGTCAAGCTGCCGTTTACCTCTTCGTTCCTGTTGCCCAACGCGGCCATCATTGACCCGCGCATGACGCTGACGCTGCCGCCACACATTACTGCAGCCACCGCCATGGACGCCATGACCCATGCAACCGAAGCCTTCACCTGCATGGCCAAGAATCCGCTCAGCGACGCCTACGCTACCGCTGCGGTGAAGAAAATCAGCAGCTCCCTGCTAAGCGTCATGGACAACCCCAAAGACGCCGACGGCCGACTGGAACTGGCTCAAGCCTCGACCATGGCCGGCATTGCCTTCTCCAACTCCATGGTTGGCCTGGTCCATGCCTTGGGTCACGCGACCGGCGCGATCTGTCACCTGCCCCACGGCCTGTGCATGAGCCTGTACCTGCCCTACGTGCTGGAATATAACCTGGAAAGCATCCGTGCTCCCCTGAGCGATCTGCTGCTCTACCTGGAGGGTCCGGAAGCTTATGCCGCCACGCCGGCCAACCGCCGCGCCGAGGCCTCGATTGCGGCCATTCGCCGGTTGCGCGATGCCCTGTACAAGCACTGCAAGCTGCCGCGCACCCTGAAGGAAACCGGTAAGGTGGACGAGTCGCAACTCGACGCCATCGCCGCGCTGGCGCTGGACGACGGCTCCATCATGTTCAACCCTCGCGAAGCCTCGCTGGAGGATGCGCAGGCGATTTTGCGCAAAGCCTGGGCCTAATCACGTCGCCTTATTGTGGCCCGGCAATCCGTCCGGGTCACAGCCCCCCCCTCCCATTCTTTTTACCCCAAGCCATTGAATTCAGCCGGGCAGACGTTAATACTTCCGGTAGTGGCGCATGGATGCAACGACACAGCCGTCAACAGCTCACCGTAGAGCCGTAGCAGCCCGAGAAGGGCTAAACCGGTCCCGCCATGCTGGACCTTAACCTATCCAGAATCCAGGGTTCCTGCGCCTATGTCCGCTCTGTCACGCCACTTTCAGGCCTTTTTCGCCACGGCAGCCATGCTGCTTGCGACGGAAGCCTGGGCAAACGAGACGCCGGTCTCCGAGAGTGCCGCGACGGAAGTTGATGGCATCCTGCGGCTTAACGTGTCTCCCAAAGGCTACCCGCCGTACCTGATCATCGACGACGACCGGATGTCAGGGATTATCTGGGACGTGGTTGCGCGCATCTCGGAGCAGTTGCAATACCAGATCGCCCCCATCAAGATCCCCCGTAAACGGGTCGATGAATTGGTGTACAAAGGCTATGTGGACGCCACGCCCCGCGCCATCGAATGGACTCAGGAGCCGGACCGCTTCCTGTTCACCGACCCGATTGTTAACGTTGAGGAAGTCTTTTTCTATCCCGCCGGCAAGGAATTTCAGTTCCAGACCCCGATGGATCTCGAAGCCAAGACCATCGTGACCCACCTGGGCTACCGCTACCCGGCGCTACGACAGATGTTCGACCACGGTCTCGCCCAACGCTTCGATGTGAACGACGATGTCGACCTGTTCCGCTACCTGTTGGACAGCGATCGTTTCGACGCGGCCATCGCTGACCGCCTGGTCGGCCAATGGATCATCCGTAACCACCCCAGCATGGACGGCATGCTTAAAGCCACCGCCAACTCCTTGAGTGATTATGGTTTTCGGCTGATGGTCCGCAGGGACCTGGACGGCTTTGTCGCCGCCTTCAACGATAAATTGGCGGAGCTCAAAGCAAGCGGAGAATTGGAACAGATTCTCTCGGCCTACCGTTAAACGGCCGGTTCACTCCAGCCTGCGCAACAACAGCATGGGCGAGACATTCAACACTGGCGCCAACTGCCAGCGGCCAAACACCGCCAGCAGCATCGAACTCACCAGCGGAATGGGCAGAATAACCCCCCAATGCCACTGAACATCCCCTTCGAACATGCGCTGTTGCAGCGCCCACACGGCGGCCTCTGCCGCGAGCACCCCAAGCACGCCGGCAATGAACCCCAGCAGCGCAAACTCCAACATAGTGCTGCGTACCAGCAGCTGTTGCCGGCCACCCAGGGTACGCAACAACGCCCCTTCACGCTGTCGGTCCCGAAGGGTGGCGCTGACCACCGCCGCCATCACCACCAGAGCGGCCGCCAGGATCAGTGCCAGGATCGCCTCCACCGCCTGAGTGACCTGACGCACTATGGCCTGGATCCGCTCGATGATATGGTCCACTTCCAGCACCGATACCGTCGGATAACGAACCGCAAATTCATTCAACGCCGACTTCCGCTCGCTGGGCAGGTGGAAACTGGTCATCCACGTCGCCGGCAACCTGCGCAACTCACTGTCTGGAGGGAAGGCCATGTAAAAGTTGGGCTTCATACTGTCCCATTGAACCGTCCGAATACTGGTCACAGGTTCAGTAATCACCTCGGACCCAACGGTGAACCCGAGCCGATCGCCGACTCGTAAGCCTAGCCGCTCCGCCAGCTGGGCCTCCACCGAGACACCTACCCTTGCGCCGTCATCAAACCACCGCCCCGCCACGATCTGGTTGTCCTCCGGTAGCCGAGCCATCCAGGTCAGGTTCAGTTCCCGATTCAGCTCACGAACCTCACGATCCTTGCTGACCGCCTGCCGCACTGACTGATCGTTAAGCTCGGTCAGTCGACCTCGTACCATGGGATACAGCGCCTCCAGGGGATAGCCGCGTTCACTCCAGAAGGCCGCGACGCCAGCCACATCCGAGGGTGCAATATTAATCAGGAAGTGATTTGGCGCCTGCTCAGGAAGCTGGTTCTGCCAGTCGCTGAGCAGGGATGTGCGCACCAGCAACAGTGTAGATGCCAGCATGATGGTCATGGCGAACACCGAGATCTGAGACAAGGTACTGCGACGATGGCGATACAGCGCCACCAGCGCCAGACGCCAGGCCGTGGCGCCACCAGCGACCCGACGCAACACCAGGATCAACCCCCAGGCCACCAGGGCCAACACCGCCAAGAGCATGGTCAAGCCCGCCAGCAAAGCCATCACCAATGAGACTTCCTGCGCATACAGCCAAACCAGCACCGCGATCGCGCCACCGGCCAACAGCATGTCCGACCAGGCCCTGCGGCTGGCCTCACCCGGCTCGCTACGCAGAACCCACATGGCGGGCACCTTCTGAAGACGGCGCACTGGGGGATAGGCGAAGGCGAACAGCGACACCAGCGCCGTCACCAGCGCCGGTACCAGCCCCCGGAGCTCCAGCGTGCTGTCGATGGGCCGCGCCAGCACCTGCTCCAGGACCTCCGCCATCGCCCAGTACACCGGCAACGCTACCAGCAGGCCACCAAGGCAGCCCGCGCTGCCCCACAGCAGTAACCGGCGCAGGTACAGGCGCCCGATGCCCGGACCGGTCATTCCAAGCGTTTTCAGCAAAGCCACGGTATCCCGCTGCCCCAGCGCATACTCCCGGCTGGCAACCGCGACCGCCACCGCCGCCAGCACCACCGCGAGGCTGCCGCCGAGCAGCAGGAAACGCTCCGCGCGTTGCAACGATCGCGACAGGGTTTCGCCATCCCGCACACTCTCCCACTCATGACCGGGCTCCAGCTGCGGCCGCAGCCACTGGTGGTACCCTTCCAGTGCGGACTCGTCACCGGCAAACAACGCCACGTACTCCACCCGACTGCCTTCCTGGATCACCCCTGTGGCGGCTACATCGTCAGCGTGCATCATGATTCTTGGCGCCAACGACGCCATGCTGAATCCGCCATCGGGCTCCCGCAGCAGCAGACCGCTCACCGTCAAGCTGAGATTCCCGACTTCCAGGCTATCCCCTACCGCCAGCGCCAGCAGCCGCATCAAACGAGGATTCAACCAGACTTCGCCTCGCCGCGGACCCTGACCGACGAATTCCCGGTCGGCACTCGCATCCGGCTGCATTTCAATCTCGCCACGCAGCGGGTAATGATCGTCCACCGCCTTGACCGACACCAACTGAAAGCCCGCGTCGCCAAACACCATGGTGGAGAAACGCACCATGTGGGCGGTCCGGATGTCCCGCTCGCTGGCCTCCTGCCACCAGGCTTGCGGTATCGGCCGACCATGCTCTGCCTCCAGCTGTCGGTCTGCGGCAAGAAACGCACTGGCGGACGTGACCAGCGTCTTCTGCAGCAACGCGGCGAACAATCCAATGGTGGCCACGGTGGCCACCGCCACCACCAATGCGAGAATGACCACCCGGACATCCCGCTCCCTAAGGTCCCGTCGCGCCGATGCCAGTTTGTCCCGGCTATGCATCACAGTGCTCCCTCGAATTCCTGCACCCGACCGGCTTCGATGGCGAACCGGCGCTGACATCGGCTGGCCAGCTGGTCGTCGTGGGTCACCAGTATCAGGGTGGTGCCCTGCTCCTGGTTCAGCGCCATTAACAGCTCGGAGATGGTACGGCCGGTGTGGGTGTCGAGATTGCCGGTGGGCTCGTCAGCGAACAGCACCGAAGGGTTGGACGCAAATGCCCGGGCGATTGCCACCCGCTGTTGCTCACCACCGGAAAGCTGTCTGGGTGTATGTAGCAGGCGCTCGCCCAAGCCGACCCGATGCAGCAGGTCCCGAGCCTGCTCCGCCGGGGCCTGGTGGCCAGCCAGCTCCAGCGGCAACATCACATTCTCCAGTGCCGACAACGCCGGCAACAACTGGAACGACTGGAATACGAATCCCACCCGGTGAGCCCGTAACCGGGCGCGCTGGTCTTCGTCCAGTTCACTGATGGCTTCGCCATCGAGCTCGATGCGCCCCTGGGACGGACTGTCCAGCCCAGCCATCAGCCCCAGCAAGGTGGTCTTGCCAGACCCGGACCGGCCCACAATGGCCACCGATTCGCCCCGCTTGATTTCGAAGTTGACGCCCTGCAAGATCGTTAACGTATCAGAGCCAAGGTTCACTTGGTGGGTTAGTTCAGACACCTTCAACAGAGTGTCCCGGGAAGCGGAGGGTTGCTTGCAAGCGCTGGGTTGATTGCAAGCGCTGGGTTGATTGCAAGCACCAGATTGACTGAGAGATTCGCTCACTACCACTCCTTGTACCTGAACGGTATCTTTAGGCTGCTTTGCCGCAGCCGGAATTGATGGAATTCGTCACTCGCGAAGAGACTTATGGATACGGTAAAAACCACGCTTAGAGCAACCGTTTTTCTCATCCTCACGGCGTTAGCAGTGCCCCTGCAAGCAAACCAGGGTACCGTACTGGTGCTCGGCGACAGTCTGAGCGCGGCCTACGGCGTTCAGCTGGAGAAAGCCTGGGTATCGTTATTGCAGCAGCGGTTGGCCAATGCCCAACTGGCCAACTGGCAGGTGGTGAATGCCAGCATCAGCGGCGAAACCACCGATGGCGGGCTGCGACGACTGCCCGAGTTGCTGGCACGGCACGCACCGGATGTGGTGATCATTGAACTCGGCGGAAATGACGGCCTCAGGGGATTTCCACCGTCGATCATTGAATCCAACCTGTCCCGGCTCATCGCGCTGTCCCAGGATGCCGGTGCCCGGCCCCTGCTGGTTGGCATTCGCATCCCGCCCAACTATGGCGCTCGGTATACCTCGGTGTTCGCCGATATCTATCCCACCCTGGCGGAGCGTTTTCAGGTGCCCTTGGTGCCATTTTTTCTCGACGGCATCTACAACCGGGATGGCATGATGCAGCGTGATGGCATTCACCCGACCGCCGAGGCCCAACCCCGGATGCTGGACAACGTCTGGCCGCACCTGGAGATCTTGCTGGAGTGACGCACCCTTGTCAGCGAATTAACCAGACGGCACTCTAGCTCACCAGCGAATCCAGGAACGCCACCGCCCGACGTTCCGACCAGTAGTAACCATCCCGGGCATGTTCCACAAACCCCACATGCCCGCCCCATCGCGGAGCTTCCAGAGTCACCGAGCTACCGAGCACTCTACCGTCCCGAGGAAAGCACTGCGGCGACAGAAACGGATCGTCCACGGCATTAACAATCAACGACGGCACCCGTATCGCTTTCAGGCGACCCAGGCAGGAGCACTGCGCCCAATAATCCTCGGCGTCACGAAAGCCGTGCAGCGGTGCGGTATAACGGTCATCGAACTCTCGAAAGGTGCGAATACGGGAAAAGCCCTCAACATCGATGACACCGGGGAAGCGTTCGGCCTTCACCAACATCTTACGGTGTAGATCCCGCAGGAACCGCTGCATGTAAATGCGCCGGGACGGCCGTGCCAACACCTCGGCGCTGCCGGCCAGGTCACAGGGGACGGAAAACGTCACCGCTCCCCGAATACGGGTATCCAACTGTGCCGCCTGCTGAGCCAGATACAGCATGGTGAGATTGCCCCCCATACTGAAGCCCGACAACGCCAGGCTTTTGTAATCCTTCTGCAAGGCATGCTCGACAACGCGGGCCAGATCTTCGGTGGAGCCGCTGTGATAGAAACGCGGCAACCGGTTCATTGCACCGCCACAGGAACGGAAATTCCACGCCAACACATCCCAACCCGCCCGCAGCAGGGCCCTTGCCAACCCCAGCATGTAAGGACGGCGACTGTGGCCCTCCAGCCCATGGGATAAAACCGCAAGTCGGCGATGACCGCTGCGATACCAGTCCAGGTGGAGCTCGTCGCCGTCTGAAGTTGTTACCCGTTCCTGCTCGGGTTCCATCAACGATACGTTGCGAAACAGGGTGGGCCAAACGGATTGCAGATGGCCGCTGCGTAGCCAGCCAGGGGGGCGATAGTGGTACACCCGGTGGCCGGTGCCCAGTGGAATGGGATGGGGTTCATGCGAAAAACTGTTCATACTTCAATCCTGCCTGGTACAGCCATGACAAATCAATTTTGAACAAGATTTAACCATTTAATTCAGGGGGTTGACCCGAACCGATAAAGCCCTTATGATGCGCGCCTCACTGATGCTGTTCCCCGATAGCTCAGTTGGTAGAGCAACGGACTGTTAATCCGTTTGTCGCTGGTTCGAGCCCAGCTCGGGGAGCCACCTATTCGAAAAAGCCGCTGCACCTCAGCGGCTTTTTTTTGGATCGCCGATAACCGCGCCTTACTGTCCTTTTTACGACGACTTGTGCCCGCCAGGCAAGCCCTACCCTCATGAGCAGGGCCAGCCTGACAACAGCCGACCAATATCAACCCACCTGCGGCCGGTTCATAAACGCCCTTAAAACCTGGTACAGGGTGTAGCTGTCCCTGGCGCCAGCCAACTCACGAATCGAATGCATGCCGAATTGCGGCACACCGATATCCAGTGTAGTGATCCCTAACATCCCGGCGGTCAACGGTCCGATGGTGCTGCCGCAAGCCATATCGCTGCGAACCACAAAGCTCTGGTGAGGCAAACCAAGCTCGTCACTGATGTGACGGTACAGGGCTGCCGATCGGCTGTTGGTGGCGTAGCGCTGGTTGTGGTTGACCTTGATGACTGGCCCCTGGTTGATCACCGGGCCGTGATTGGCGTCGTGCCGGTCGATGTAGTTGGGATGGATGCCGTGGGCATTGTCCGCCGAAATCATCATCGAGCGGGCAATGATCCGGGTTTTGTCCTCATTTCCGCACCAGCGCTCCAGCACCGAACTGAGGAAGGGGCCCTGGGCCCCCTCGGCAGACACACTGCCCACTTCCTCATGGTCGTTACAGACGAACAGCGACGGCTCGCTGCCATCTCCTGCCAGTAGGGCCTGGATGCCGATATAACAGCTCAGCAGATTATCCAGCCGCGCCGACGCGATGAACTCATCCCGCAGCCCCACAATGCTGGGAGGCTGGGCATCGTAGAAGCTGAGCTCATAGCCCAGCACCCGATCTACCTCGAGACCCGGGCTTTCGGTTGCAATTTGCGCCTTCAGCAGGTCGGTAAAGCTGGTGCTATCGCTCTCAGGCACCTGCATCAGGATCGGGGGCAGATCAGTCTGAGGATTCACCGAACGGCTGTTGTTGGCCTCCCGATCGAGGTGAATCGCAAGGCTCGGGATGAACGCCACGGGCTTGCGGAAATCCACCAGGGTATCGGCAACCTGGCCGGCGTTATCCAGATAGGTGACCCGTCCGGCCAGGGACAGATCGCGATCAAACCAGGGATTGAGCAGAACGCCACCGTACATCTCCACCCCCAGCTGGAAGTAGCCTTTGCGGCGAATCTCCGGGTTGGGTTTTACCTTCAGGCAAGGGCTGTCGGAATGCGCACCCACCATCCGGATGCCCCGCTCGATGGGCCGTCCGGACCCGGTCCTGAACGCGACCAGTGAGGAGCCATTACGGACCACGTAGTAGCCACAAGAAGATTCCAGCTGCCAGGCATCCCGCTCGTCAAGCCGCTGGAACCCGGCTTGATCCAACTGTTCCGCCATTCGCGCCACCGCGTGCCAGGGCGTTGGCGAGCGCTCCAGAAAGGTGAGCAGGTTTTGATTAAAGTCCTGGTGTTCCATGATGCCTCTAATTAGCTGAAAATCAGTGTAATAGTATGGCATGATGCCATGTCTTCCGATAACACAGAAATGCCCTGGCCCTTAGCCGCAGGCAGGAGTTCACGTGTCCGTTCCCCGTTTTCTCGATATCGAATACTGCCAGTCCGATGAGGTGTTTTTCCCCACCGCCATCGCCTGGTCCCTGGCCGATGGCCGCCTGAAAACCGTGATGATCGAGCCGGACGAAAGCTGGCTGCCCACCGACTTCGATCCCCCGGATGTAGACCTGCAGCTGCTGCAGGAACAGGGCGTGCCCCTGATCGAACTCGCCCGCGCGCTGCACGAAGACCTGCCCGACGAAACCGTGTACACCGACGGCCTCGATCCCGATGAAACCCTGGTGGACCTGATTTTCGAGGCGGTGGGCATGGAATCCCCGTTCGAGCTGGCGCCGGTCAGTGAGCTGATCACCGGACTGGATCGCCACGACATCGAGGATCGCCGCCGTGACCTGATGTTCCAGCAGGGCCTGGACCCCCAATTGCCGGAGAACGGTGTCTTTGCCTTACTGTTGCTGGCGCAGGACGAAGGTCTTATCGCCCCGCAATGACTCGCCACCCTTTGATACGCCAGCACCGCACAGGGCTCGACTATTTGTGACCTGAGTCGACGCAACATTCGGTTACAGAAGGCAGAATCTGCCAGACTCCGCCTATTGCCAGGAACCACCATTACCATGAACAAGCTGTTGTCCGCTCTTGCGCTGCCCCTCGCCCCCGCCCTTCTGCTGCCAGCCCCCCTGGTTCTGGCGGACGAGCAGGTGCTCCGGGAAGAACTGCACTACGTTGGCCTGCTGGCGACGGCGCTGAACCATCGTTCCATCGGCGAGACCACCAAAGGCGCAGCGTGGAGCAATGCCGGTACCCTGGTGGTGGGCGGGCACCTTAGCGAGCTGTTCCATGCCGAGCTGCGCGCCGGCGGAGGCCTGTCGGAAGGCACCGTGGACGGCGAACTGGAGCTGGACATCGACTATTTCGCCAGCTGGTACATTGGCCTCCACTATCCAGTCACCTCCTACGCCAATGTCTACGGCCAGTTCGGCTTTTCCCACATCAGTGGAGACGCCGAGCTGACGGCCAAGGGGCTGGCCCGCCAAGCCGATCCGGACGACGCCTCGCCCTACGCAGATCTGGAAAGCAAATACCCGGACAGCGAATTCAGCGTTAGCTGGATCATTGGCGCCGACGTCCAGGTGTTCGATAACGCCTACCTGGTCTTGGAAGGGGGCCGCCTGTTCAAGGACACCGGCACCGGCGCCAATACCTTCCAATTCTCCAGCGGTGTTCGCTACGAGTTCTGAATGATCCCGCCCCCGCTAACGGCGGAACACCGCGCGGTGGCGAATCTGCCAGCACCGGTGAATCCTGGGATTGCGCTTGAAGTCCCGGTCGATGGTTGCCGGACTGATTTCCTCTATCGAATACGCCTGCTCCAGCTCGGCATCCAGCTTGAAGCGACGGAAGTTGTTGGAAAAAATCAGCAAGCCATCCTCCGCCAGACGCGCCATGGCCTGGCGGATGAGCTGACCGTGATCGCGCTGGATATCCAGCACGTCGGCCATCCTGGCGGAATTCGAGAAGGTGGGTGGATCCATGAAGATCAAGTCAAACTCTTCGCCCCGGGCCGGCGGCTGGGCCAGCCATTTCAGGCAGTCCGCCTGCTCCACCCTATGGGCCTGGCGGCTGGCGCCGTTCAGCGCCAGGTTTTCCCGCGCCCAGCGCACATAGGTGTTTGACATGTCCAGACTCAACGAACGACGGGCCCCGCCCACGGCGGCGTGAACCGACGCCGCACCGCTGTAGCAAAACAGATTCAGAAAACGTGTGCCGGCGGCATGCTGCTGAATCCAGTGGCGAACGGGCCGGTGGTCCAGAAACAATCCGGTATCGAGGTAGTCCTTCAGGTTGACCCGCAACTGGCAGCCATACTCATGGACGGTCATGAAGTCGCCGGATGCCCCCTGCTTCTCGTACTGGCTGACACCCGACTGCCTTTGCCTCTGCTTACACACCATCCGGTCCGGCTCGATACCGAGCGTCTCGGGAATCACCGCCAAGGCTTCAGCAAGGCGATCCCGCGCCGCTCGGGCATCCACGGACTTGGGTGCCGCGTATTCCTGCACATGCACCCAGTCGTGGTAGAGATCGATCGCCAGCGCAAATTCGGGCATGTCGGCGTCGTACAGTCGATAGCAGTCAATGTTCTGTTTTCTTGCCCACTGGCCAATGAGTTTCAGGTTTTTCTTCAAGCGATTGGCGAACATGGCGGCGCGCTCAGGGTTGCGCACACGGGGCAGCAATACTCCCGACTCTGCGCCGTCCCGGGGAATCATTTCACTGGCCTGGTCGACATTGAACAGCAACAGCTGTGCCGGTAACTTGCCATTGAACAGTTTGTATTGCTTGAAACTGCGCAGGCCAATGTACTTGCCGTACTCCGGAGCGCCGGTAAACACCGCCAGTCGCCAGCCGGTGGCGCAGCGTTTGACCGAGGCTCCCAATTGGCGGTAAAGCTCAGGCAATTGACGGCGTTCATTCAATCGCTCCCCATACGGCGGGTTGGTCACCACCAGGCCAAATTCGGACGGCTGGGCGTCGAGTTCCAGCGCCTCAACGTCACGGCGCTCGACATGGACGACGCCCTCCAGACCGGCCCGCTGGACATTGCGCCAGGCGGTGGCGATCACCGACGGATCCTGGTCAAAGCCGGCAAATTTAAGGGCCGCCATGGATTTCCCCTCATCGGCCCGGCGCTCGGCCTCCTGACGCAACGCCAACCACAGCTCGGGCTGATGCCCCAGCCATCGCTCAAAGCCAAAGCGTTGGCGCTGTCGTCCCGGCGCCAGGTCCAAGGCCATCATCGCGGCCTCAATAACCAGAGTCCCGGAACCGCACATGGGGTCCACCAATGCCCCCCCCTGGCGCGCAATGTCCGGCCAACCCGCGCGCAGCAGCAGAGCCGCCGCGAGGTTTTCCTTGAGCGGTGCCGCACCTTTTTCGGTGCGATAACCGCGTTTGTGCAAGCTGTCACCGCTCAGGTCGATACCCAGTGCCAATCGGCCCCGGTGCAACCGTGCGGAAATCAGCAAGTCCGGGTCCGTCGCCGCCACCGAAGGCCGCTCGCCACTGGCGGTTCGCAACTTATCAACCACCGCATCCTTCACCCGCTGGGCGCCAAACTGGGTATTGCGGATAACCTGGCTCTGACCGGAAAAGGCCACCTTGAAGGAGGCTGTCACCGCGAGATGCTGGCTCCAATCCACCGCCAGCACGCCCTCATACATGGCATCCACGGAGCCCGCGTCGATCTCGTCCAGCTGGAGAATGACGCGGTTGGCCAGTCTGGACCACAAGCAGGCACGATAACCCGCGCTCAGCTCGCCCTTAGCCCATACGCCGGCAGGCGCATTACGCACCGGCTCCAACCCGAGTGTGGCCATCTCATCCGCCAGAAGGTATTCCACCCCCTTGGGGCAGCTGATAAAAAACAATTGGTTGGACAACTCAAACTCCTCGGATTATCGATCGCCGGCATAGTCTGCCAGAAATGGCGTTCCGCTTCCCTGCTATTTACCGTTGTCCGCCCCCGTTAAGGCCGGGCTGGCAAAGGTAAACCGGTGTTCTTTATTTCATACAAACATAAAGAAGCCGACATCTAGATGAAATAATTAGTGTACATCCGCGCAGAGTTCATCATACCTTGTAGGTGACGCGTCAGATATTGGAGCCAACGATGAGCTCCAGCAACAGGATCCTGACTGCCCTGGTTTCATCCGGAATGATCCGTGTGGGTTCGAGTGAGAACACCGGTTTCGGAAGGGTCCACGGCAGGTGTGCATTGATTTGCTCTGATTAAATCCATCATGTGAGGAACAGCATGAAGAGACAGAAAAGAGATGTGTACGCTCGCGCATTCAAACGGGGATATATGGCCGGAGTGTCCGGAAAATCAAAAGACAGCTGCCCAGCAGAACAGGCTGAATTGAGACAAGAATGGCTGAATGGGTGGCGCGAAGGCCGAACAGATAACTGGGAGGGCATGACCGGAGTATCAGGCATCCATAAAATGTCCAATGTAACCGCCTGATAGACGAGCAATAGACCCTGGCATTTGAGCGTCTGAGTAAACCCATTAAAGCGGGCGTAGGAACGCCCCCTAAAAAAGCAACAACGCAGAAGAAACTTAAACCAGAAAACCAAACGGGTCCCCCCGACCCGTATCACACCAAGAAACGCCACGGGGTTTGTTCCCCGCAAGGGCCCGCTTAGCGGGCCCATTCTTTTTATGGCGTCGGTGATCTGGCACCGGCACTCCAATCAGGTTATTTGAGGGCGCGAATCGCTTCCACCGCCTCTGCAATCAGCTCCGGTCCCCGATAGATGAAACCGGTGTACAGTTGCACCAGCTTAGCGCCCGCACGGATCTTTTCAGCGGCAGAGACACCGTCGGTAATGCCACCCACACCGATAATCGGCACCGCATCGCCCAACTCGGCGTAAAGCCCCTCGATCACCCGCAACGACGGCCCCCGCACCGGCGCACCACTCAAGCCGCCAGCCTCTTTCGCTAACCGATGACCGGCTACCGCGTCCCTGGAGATAGTGGTATTGGTGGCAATGACGCCATCCAACTCGGCCTGGCGCAATTCATTGGCGACAAAACGGATGCCTTCATCATCCATATCGGGCGCAATTTTCACCGCGATCGGTACGTATCTTCCGTGCTCGTCACTCTGGATACGCTGCTCTTCCTTGATGGCCGCCAACAGCCCCTTCAGCGAGTCGCCAAACTGCAGGTCACGCAACCCCGGCGTATTGGGCGAGGAAACGTTGACCGTGATGTAATTGGCCCGACTGTAGACCGCCGCAATCCCCTTACGGTAATCGCTGTTCGCGTCTTCGGCAGCGGTGAGCTTGTTCTTGCCCACATTAATACCGAGCACACCCTGAAACCGCATTTTGTCGACCTGCGCCAACAAATGATCAAGACCTTCATTATTGAAGCCCATGCGATTAATCACAGCCTGGTGCTCCGGCAAACGGAATAGCCGGGGCTTGGGATTGCCTGGCTGGGGCAAGGGCGTTACCGTACCAACCTCGACAAAACCGAACCCCAACGCCCCCAAGGCATCCACGTGATCCGCGTTTTTGTCCAGCCCGGCAGCCAAGCCGACGGGGTTCGGGAATTTCAGCCCCATCACTTCCACCGGCATGGGTTTGACCTCCGGTACCAGTGCAGAGAGCAACCCCATGCTGTGCGCCAGATCGAGGCCTGTGAGGGTCAGGCCGTGAGCGGTTTCTGGCGGTAACCTGAAAAGCAGGTGACGAAGCAGGCCGTACATGAGATAACTCCTTGCAGTAATCTTGGGGCGCTGAAAGGCCAGACAGCCCGCGCCGGTCGTGAGCGCGCAGTATACCGAAAGTTTTCCACAGACGCGCCTACGCCATGCCAATGACAGCTAAATGACTGTCTCATTAAGGTCCTGTGATGTTTTCCACGATTTCTGTGGATAAGTCTGTTGAAAATGAACCGCGACCTTTGGCTAAGCCTTACGGCATGCGCCAATCTACAAATTGGCTACTTTTTGATCAACCGTAACCACCTGAAAGTTGGTGGATTTGCAAGCTAATTTCAAGCGTTTTTTCATAGAGGCAATTAATTGTCACCTTCTTGTAACATTCTTTGGGTGTGCATAAAGATGACACTTGCCTCACAATTTAAGCGGTAGCCAGACTCAGGGAGTCGAGCGATGACGGAGCCTCTCTCGACCGTCGACAAAGCGAACCAGCTGGCCGGCGAAGCAGCGGCCGCAAGCCGCGTCACGGTCATCGGCATGATTCTGGATTTGGTGCTGGGCGCCATCAAGTGTGTGGCAGGCGCTCTGTTCCACTCCCAGGCGCTGATGGCGGACGGTGTCCACTCACTGTCGGACGCCGCCTCCGATCTGATCGTCATTGCGGTGATGAAGGCGTCCCGACGCGGCCCGGATCAGGGCCACCCCTATGGTCATCAACGCATAGAAACCCTGGGCACCATGCTACTGGGCAGCACCCTGATTGCCGTAGGCGCCGCGTTAGCCTGGGACAACATCCTGCGGCTGCTGGATGACCGCTCGCCTCCCCTGCCGGAATGGCCAGTTCTGGCCGCCGCCGCCCTCTCCATCGCCGCCAAGGAATGGATTTACCGTTATACCCGGCGGGTAGGACAGGCCATCCGTTCCGAACTCATCATCGCCAATGCCTGGCACAGTCGAACCGATGCCCTTTCGTCCATCATCGTACTGGCATCTGTTGCCGGCGCGATGGCCGGGTATGTCTGGCTCGATGTGTTGGCAGCCATCGTCATTGCGGTGATCGTGGGTCACATTGGCTGGGGCTTCGCCTGGCGCAGCGTCAAGGAACTGGTGGATTCGGGCATTCCCTCTCAGGAGATCGAACGGCTGACGTCCATTGCCCGCTCAACCGAAGGGGTTCGCAACGTTCATGAACTGCGCAGCCGTAAAATGGGCCGTGATATTCTACTCGATGTGCATCTGGTGGTGAGCCCGGACATCAGCGTCTCCGAAGGACACCAGATTGGCATGCAGGTTGTCGAACGGATGCGCGAATCCCTTAGCGATCTGGCCCAGATCACCTTTCATATTGATGCCGAGAACGATGAAGCGGGACCGCCAACGTCCATTCGGCTACCCAGTCGCCAGGATATAGAACGGACGGTGGCCGACCATCTGGGTGAAACGCTAAAACACGACCGGCTGCGGCTGCATTACCTGCGCAACAAGGTGCACCTGGAACTGTTCCTGGGCGGCCGGCGGTCCTTGGCCGAACAGCAGCCCCTTGAGCAACTGCACCGCCATCTGGAGGCCCAGCCGTGGTTTGGCAGCCTCCGTATCTGGCAATCCGATCGGCACTAGCGCATCCGCTAGCGCCGACGCCGGGCCTCCATCCGCACCAAAAACTCCTGCATGATCAACGAGTACAGCTCACCACCGAGAAAGCGATCCTCGACACCGGCGTCAATGCTGGGGTTGTCGTTGACCTCAATCACGGCAATGCGGTTACCCGCCTGCTTGATGTCGACGCCGTAGAGGCCGTTGCCGATCAGTTTGGTGGCGTTGAGTGCGGCCTGGATCACCTTGCGAGGGGTCTCGTAGGTGGGCAGAGTCTCAAAATCGCCGCTGTCCACCTGCTGATTGCCCCCGTGCTGGTATATCTGCCAGTGGCCTTTGACCATAAAGTACTTGCAGGCGTAAATCGCGCGCCCGCCCAGCACCCCGATGCGCCAGTCGTAATCGGTGTACAGGTACTCCTGCGCCAACACCAGCGCGGATTGGCGGAACAGCCCAGCCAGCGCCCGACGCAACGCCGGTTCGTCCTCGGCCTTGATCACACCGCGGGAGAACGAACCGTCTGGAATCTTCACCACCACCGGAAACCCGATCTGGCCGACAATTTGCTCGACCGCATCCTTCTGGTCCCGGGACAGGATCAACGTTCGAGGCGTCGGCACCTTGTTGTGTTTCAGCAGGTCCGCCAGAAACACCTTGTTGGTGCAGCGCAGGATCGACACCGGGTCATCAATCACCACCAGCCCCTCCGCCTCGGCCTTACGGGCAAAGCGATAGGTGTGGTGATCGATGGCGGTGGTTTCCCGAATGAACAGGCCATCGTATTCCGGCAACCGGCTGTAATCCCGCTTGGTGATCTGCTCGACATGGATGCCCAGCTTGCTACCGGCCTTGGTGAAGCGCTCTAGCGCCACCCCATCGCTAGGTGGCAGCGACTCCTCCGGATTGACCAGCATGGCCAGATCGTAACGGTAATGTTTGCGGCCGCGGGGCTTGCGCCAGATGACCCGGCTGAACCGATCCAGCGATTCCGCAAAGGCATCCTCCTCGGCATCGGTCAGGTCGGCGGGAGACAGCGGTTTCATGGAATCGATCTGCCAGGTGCGTCGACGCCTGAACACCACCTCCAGAATCGGACACGGGAAACGCTCAAACAGCGACCGGGACACCCGCTGCAACTCGGACTGGGGAATCCGACCGAAATAGGTACGGACCCGCACCTTGTCCGCCGCCGGTTCGGCACCCGCGTGCTTGTCCAGCCAGTCCAGCGCTTGCGAATCCAGCTCGCTGAGTTCCAGTGAGAACAGGCCCTTGCGGCTCAGATCGTTGAGGGTCGCCACCGAAGGCACCACCTTCTGGCGCCGGGCTTCCGCCAGCAGCGAACAGTAATAGCCGCGACTGAGGTAGCGTGCGCTCTGGCATAAATTGATAACCCGAGTACGGTTGCTTTCCCGGTGCGGCAGGTTGAGGTACTGGTCAAAGGTCAGCACATCGTCACTGGGAAAAAACGGCGCCCAGTCCTTCTGATGATCAACGACAATGAGCAATCTGGACATCCGTGACGGGCCCTCCCTCAGATAGACGCCAATCGGGCCACCGGTGCGGCCCGTAGAGCGAACAATACACCGGCCCAGCACGGCCGGGAAGCACTGGAAGATGCGTGCATTTACGCATGCCCGACGGGGCTATTCAGGAAGCAGTTTGTCGATGATAATAAAGAAGCCACCTGTTTGCGGATACCGCCGTGAATCCTAGCCATCTGGATACCCAATCCGATCCTGAAACCTGCGCCGCCACCACAATCCGGCCGCACCTGAGAGCCGCCGTCAAAACCGATCTGGACGCCCTGGTGGCCCTGGAAGAACGGCTGTTTGATACCGACAGGATCTCTCGCCGAAGCTTTCGCCGCTTCATCACTATGCCGCGGGACCGGCTGTTGGTGGCCTTGGTGGATGACGCCTTGGTGGGCTACTGCTTGGTGTTCATGCATGCAGCCACCCGGCTGGCCCGGATCTACTCTATCGGCGTGGCACCAGAAGCCCGTGGCCAGGGTATCGGAGAGGCGCTGATCCTTGGGGCCGAGGCCACGGCGCAATCGGCTGGCCGTATTGTCATGCGCCTGGAGGTGCGCTCCGACAATGAGGGCGCCATAGCCCTCTATCGTCGGCTGGGCTATCGCCAGTTTGGAACCTACCGGGATTACTACGCGGATCATGGGGACGCGCTGCGTTTTGAACGGCGTATTTTGTTCTACGAACCGTCCCAGGACTTTCCGCTGGTGCCCTACTACCCTCAAACCACCGAGTTCACCTGCGGCCCGGCCGCCCTGATGATGGCGATGGCAGCCGTGAACCAAAAGCAGCCGGTGACCACCCTGGAGGAACTGCGCATCTGGCGGGAGGCGACCACCATTTTCATGCTCGCCGGCCACGGCGGCTGCGGCCCCCATGGCCTGGCCCTGGCTGCCTGGTCCCGGGGCTTTGAAGCGGCCGCCTATGTCAGTAAGGAAGGCCCCCTGTTCACTCAAACCGTTCGGCACGCCGACAAAAAGCGGGTGTTGGAACTGGTGCATCAGGGCTTCCTGCGGGACATCGCCGAGACCGACATCCAGCTTCATCACGAATACCTGTCGCTGTCACAGATGTCCGCCGCCCTTGCGCAGGGCCGGATCCCGGTGATCCTGATCAGCAGCTGGCAGCTGAGCCAGAGCCGGGTTCCCCACTGGGTCACGGTCTGCGCGGTGGACGACCAGTTCGTCTATCTCCACGACCCGGAAGTGGATAGCGCCAGCGGCGAGACCATCGCTGACAAACAGTATCTGCCTATCGATCGACGCATCTTCGAACGCATGAAACAGTACGGCAAGCACTCGCCGCTGCAGGCGGCGGTGATTATCGGTCCCAAGCGCAAGACCTGAGCGCCTCAGGCGGTGCGGATCGCCGCCTCTTTCAGCTCGGCGATTTCGTCCCGCAAACGGGCTGCGTTCTCAAAGTCCAGGTCCGCGGCCGCCTTGTACATCTGGTCTTCGAGGACGGCAATGTCCTTGAGCAGCTGTTCAGGGGAATGGCCGGCCGCCTTGGTCCGGTATTTCTCGGCCTCTTCTGCCGCCTTCTGGCCAGGGCGCTCGGCCCGACGCCGTCCGCGACCGCCGCCACCGGCCCCCTCCATGATATCGGCGATTTTCTTGTTCAGGCCCGTTGGCGTGATGCCATGTTCCTCGTTATGGGCGGTTTGCCTGGTTCGACGGCGCTCGGTTTCGCCCATGGCCCGCTGCATGGAGCCAGTCACCCGGTCACCATAGAGGATCGCCTTGCCATTCACATTTCGAGCCGCCCGACCGATGGTCTGGATCAGCGAGCGCTCCGAGCGCAGGAAACCTTCTTTGTCGGCATCGAGAATGGCCACCAGGGACACCTCCGGCATGTCCAGCCCTTCCCGCAGCAGGTTAATCCCCACCAGCACATCAAACTCGCCCTGGCGCAGGTCACGAATAATTTCTACCCGCTCCACGGTGTCGATATCGGAATGGAGGTAACGTACCCGTACATCGTGCTCCAGCAGAAAATCGGTCAGGTCTTCAGCCATGCGCTTGGTGAGCGTGGTGACCAGCACCCGCTCAGCCACAGCCACCCTGGCCCGGATCTCCGACAGCAGGTCGTCGACCTGGGTGGAGGCCGGTCGCACCTCGATTTCAGGATCGAGCAGACCGGTGGGCCGCACCACTTGCTCCACCACCTGGCCGGCGTGTTTTGCCTCGTAATCACCCGGAGTGGCCGAAACGAAGACCATTTGCGGAGCGATCCGTTCCCACTCGTCGAAGCGCATGGGCCGGTTATCCAGTGCCGACGGCAACCGGAAGCCGTATTCCACCAGCGTTTCCTTACGCGAGCGGTCGCCCTTGTACATGGCGCCAATTTGCGGCACGGTCACGTGGGACTCGTCCACCACCAGCAACGCATTGGGTGGCAGGTAGTCGAACAAGGTTGGCGGCGCCTCCCCAGGCCGGCGGCCAGACAGGTAGCGGGAGTAGTTCTCGATGCCGTTGCAGTAGCCCAACTCCAGCATCATCTCCATATCATAGCGAGTGCGCTCCTCAAGCCGCTGCGCCTCCACCAACCGGTTATTGTCCCGCAGCTGGGTCAGACGCTGATCCAATTCGGCTTTAATCTGGTCCACCGCATCGAGCACCGTTTGGCGCGGGGTGACATAGTGGGATTTGGGGTAAATGGTTACCCGTGGCACCCGGCGCAGAACCTCGCCGGTAAGCGGGTCAAAGTAACTGAGGTTCTCCACTTCGTCATCGAACAGCTCGATGCGAATGGCCTCCCGTTCCGATTCGGCAGGGAATACATCAATGACCTCACCCCGAACCCGGTAATTGGCACGGTGAAACTCGACGTCGTTACGGGTGTATTGCAACTCCGCCAGGCGGCGCAGGATGAAGCGTTGATCCACCTGGTCGCCCCGGTCCAGATGCAGCATCATTTTCAGGTAGGACTGAGGATCGCCCAGTCCGTAAATGGCCGAAACGGTCGCCACGATGATCGCGTCCTGGCGCTCCAGCAATGCCTTGGTGGCAGAAAGGCGCATCTGCTCAATGTGCTCGTTAACCGACGCGTCCTTCTCAATGAAGGTATCGGAAGACGGCACATAGGCCTCTGGCTGATAGTAGTCGTAGTAAGAAACGAAATATTCCACCGAGTTGTCGGGAAAAAACTCCCGGAACTCACCGTAGAGCTGAGCGGCCAGCGTCTTGTTGTGGGCCATGATGATGGTGGGACGCTGCACCTGCTCGATCACATTGGCAACGGTAAAGGTCTTGCCGGAGCCGGTGACCCCGAGCAGGGTCTGGTGGGCGAGCCCGGAATGAATGCCATCCACCAGCCCGGCAATGGCCGTGGGCTGATCACCGGCCGGGGCGTAAGCAGAGTTAACCTTGAACATTTGACGCTTGGAGATCGCGTCCACATCTGAATTAGCCATTTGAGCTCAATAACCTCTGCATTCACAAGACAACTTATCGTCTGACAGCCTTCATGGTACCATCTGCGGGTTAAGGAGCCGCTGAATAACGCCTTCGCTCTCGCAGTACCGCATCACGGCGGCGAGGACTTATTCAGCGGCTCCATAAACGCCAGGTACGTTCGTCAATCCACGGGTACCGACGTAGTCTCATCAGACGCAGCTTTTAAGGAGCGCAAGTTTGGACCTTCAACTATCCAGCCGAGTACAGGCCATCAAGCCATCTCCCACTCTCGCAGTCACCAACAAGGCCGCGGAACTCCGTGCCGCAGGGCAGGACATTATTGGTCTGGGCGCCGGGGAGCCGGATTTTGATACACCGGATCATATCAAGAACGCCGCGATCGAGGCGATCAATGCCGGTCAGACCAAGTACACGGCTGTCGATGGTACACCAGCGCTGAAGAAGGCGATCATCGCCAAGTTCAAGCGCGACAACGGCCTCGATTACGAGCCCAACCAGATTCTTGTATCCAGCGGCGGCAAGCAGAGCTTTTTCAACCTCGCCCTGGCCATCCTCAACCCTGGCGACGAAGCCATCATTCCGGCCCCGTACTGGGTTTCCTACCCGGACATGGTGCTGGTCGCCGAAGGCAAGCCGGTGGTCATCGAAACCTCGGCGCAAACCCGTTTCAAGATCACTGCAGAGCAGCTGGAAGCCGCCATCACCGAGCGCACCCGCCTGTTCGTGATCAATAGCCCATCCAATCCCAGCGGCATGGCCTATACCCTGGAAGAGCTGACGGCGATTGGTGAAGTGCTCAAGAAGCACCCTAACATCATGATCGCCACCGACGACATGTACGAGCCGATTCTGTGGACCGGCCAGCCGTTCTGCAACATCCTGAATGCAACGCCGGAGCTGTATGATCGTACCTTCGTGCTCAACGGCGTGTCCAAGGCCTATTCCATGACCGGATGGCGGATCGGCTATGCCGCCGGACCGGCCAAGGTCATCGGCGCGATGAAAAAGATTCAGTCCCAGAGCACCTCCAACCCGGCCTCCATCTCCCAGGCCGCCGCCCAGGCTGCTCTGGACGGCCCCCAGGATTGCGTTGGCGAAATGGTCAAGGCCTTCAAGGAGCGCCACGATTATCTGGTGGAGGCACTCAACACCCTGCCCGGCGTGGAATGCCTGTCCGGTGACGGCACCTTCTACGTGTTCCCCAGCTTCCAGCAAGCTATTGACGCGGCGGACGGTGTCAACACCGACGTGGAACTGGCCGAGAAGCTGCTGCAGGAAGCCGGCGTAGCGCTGGTGCCGGGCTCCGCTTTCGGCGCGCCCGGCCATATGCGATTGAGTTTCGCCACCAGTCTGGACGTGCTTAAAGAGGCGGTCGCCCGCTTGCAGAAAGCTTTGAGCTAAATCTGCAATTTAGGGGTTGACGAGGCGCGGGCCTGCCCTTAATATACGCGCCTCGTCACACGACGACGTTCCCCGATAGCTCAGTTGGTAGAGCAACGGACTGTTAATCCGTTTGTCGCTGGTTCGAGCCCAGCTCGGGGAGCCACTATTTAAAAAAGCCGCTTTCTCATTGAGTTAGCGGCTTTTTTCGTTCTCACTCCAGCGATTTTTTCTGCCTGGCAATCTCCGTGGCCGAGCCGTGCGGGAACCTCTTTCCAAGAAACGCCGCAAGTACGTCCATGCAAGCTCGACCGTGGCCATCCATGGCCACAGACGGTCTTGGAAAGAAACTCCATACAACTCTATCCCACATCGGAGTTAACTCAGAAGCGCTACCACAGGAGCTCAATGCGGGCAGTGGAGGGGCTTCTGGAGCAGCGGCATGGATGCCGCGGTGCCCGGCCAGGTGCATGGACGCACCTTAGAGGGCAGCGGAAGAAGCCCCTCCACTGCCCGCTAACACCACCTCTAACAGGTCAAGAATCCCGAAGAACCAGCCTTAACTAGCGACAATCTCTTGATGAATAGCTTCCAATGCTGCCAAAGGGTCAGAAGCCTGGGTAATAGGCCGCCCAATCACCAAATAATCACTCCCAGCAGCCAGCGCATCAGCAGGCGTCATAACCCGCTGCTGATCCCCCCTGGCCGCGGACAACGGCCGTATCCCCGGCGTCACCAGCTTGAAGCCCACACCCCGCTCCGCCTTCAAGATCGGCGCTTCCTGGGCAGAGCAGACCACCCCATCCAGCCCACAACTGGCCGTCAAGGCCGCCAACCGCGACACCTGCTCAGCGGGGGACACAGACACACCAATGCCCCGCAAATCTTCCGTCGCCATGCTGGTCAACACCGTCACCGCAATCAGCAACGGCCGATCTGCACCGAACGATTCCAGGCGGGTACGACAGGCCTCCATCATCTTCTCGCCACCCGAGGCATGGACATTCACCATCCACACCCCCAAGTCCGCCGCCGCCGCAACTGCTGCCGACGTCGTGTTGGGAATGTCGTGAAACTTGAGATCCAGGAACACCTCGAAGCCCCGCGCCTGAATCGCCCTGACGAACTGCGGACCGGAGCGGGTAAACAGCTCCTTGCCCACCTTCAGCCGACACAACTGCGGATTCAACGTATCCACCAGCGCTAACGCCGGCTCCTCGGACGGAAAATCCAGAGCCACAATAATCTTCGGATCAGTTACCTTCTGCACGCAATCATTCCCACACTTAATTTAATCATCGGTTTACTCGGCTTCCACACCCTGTATCGGACGCACCGATTCCCAGGTTTTGCAGCTTGGACACAGCCAATGCAACTGCCGCCCGGAAAACCCACAGTTCACACAGCGATAGATCGGGCGGTTAGCCAACAATAAGTGTCCAATCCGACTAACCAATCGCCCCTCATCCGAGGTCATCCCTTTCTCATATCCGGCCAGTTCCACCAACCGCAGCAAGCCCCTGACACTGGGGCGAACTTCCAATTCTTTCCGCAACAGGTCAATTGCTGCCGCCCGGCCCGAAGCACGCTCCACCGATTCGACCACCGCCAATAACAGGCTGGTGCTTGGCCAACGCTCATAGAGCTTCGACAACTTTCGGGTCAAGCGCTTGACATCGCCATGCTCCCGCTCAAGCCCCATTAAGCGCTCGATGGCTTCCGAGCCAAAATCCGTATTCTGCTCAAACACCTTGAGACACTGAGCGGCCGCGTCCCTAAAACTGCCCTGGCGCAACAGAATCTTGACCTGAATAAAGGTGGCGCGGACGCAGGAGCGATCATAGTCCAGGGCCTCCTTGACCAACTTGCCAGCCCCCCAGCGGTCGTCCTGCTGCAAAGCCAGATCCGCCATCTCACAGTTAATATAGGCGAGCACCTTATCCAGCTCCGGACTCAAACCTCCGTCACGCAGGGTACGGGCCACCTGCCCCGCCTTGCCCCATTCTCTCTCCTGCTGATACACATCGATAAGCTGGCCCGCTGCTTTGCCGCCGTATTCCTTGTCCCCCATCAGTTGGTGAAAGAGAGATTCGGCACGGTCCAGCAAACCGGCATTGAGATAATCCAGGGCTAACTCAAAGGTGACTTGGGGCGAAAACCGGGTGGGCAGCTCAGGGCGCGCCAACAGGTTCTGATGAATCACGATGGCCCGCTCAGTCTCCCCCTTGTTACGAAAATGGGCGCCGATGGAAAGGTGGAGACCGACCGTTTCCGGATTGACCGCCAAGGACTGGACAAAATTCTCAACGGCCTGGTCTGAGTAATTGGTAAACAGGAATTGAAGCCGATCTCGAACCGACGCTTCATCGGATATAGCACGCCGGGACCGCGCACTCTGTCGCCCAGCGCGCCCCATAAACCAGCCAGCAGCCACTGCGGCCGTTAACAGCAGCCACTGAAATACTATATCCATTAGATAGTCCGGTTATTCTCGGCCCTTGAATGCGCGAGCGCACGCTCGGCACGGGTCAGCCGCTTCTGCAATTGCCGGCGAGAGACCGAGGCGCGCACGCTTGCTAACAGGGTTATCAGAATACCAGCCAGGGCCCCCAGCACGAAAGCAAGAATAATCCAGACCGCAACGCCATGGGAGGGAGTTTCGAAAACCAGAAAATTCAGCGATACCGGCTCCTGGTTGTTCAGGGAGAACACCAATGCCAACAACGCGAGGAAAAGTAACACCAATAAAATCAGAAGCTTGCGAAAGCCGGCCATAAAAATTTGCTCCTTCCAACTCAACGGCATTCGCCACACAGCATGAACCGGCGTCCAGCGGCAATCAGAAGCCCTGTTTCAAACTGTCGTTGACCTGCTCCCGAAGCTCCTTGCCCGGCTTGAAATGAGGCACATACTTCGCCGGCAACTGAACCGCCTCGCCCGTTTTGGGGTTTCGCCCCACCCGTGCGGCACGGTGGTGCAGCGAAAAACTACCAAAACCACGAATTTCGATCCGTTGCCCATTCGCCAGAGACTGGGACATGTGCTCGATGATGGTTTTCACCGCCAACTCGACATCTTTTACGGATAGCTGAGTTTGCTTGGACGCAATCAGCTCGACCAGTTCAGACTTCGTCATGAGGCTAATCCCTCTGTCATTCTTATGGGGAGCCACCAAGCCAGCTCCATGACCCTAGTTTAGCCAAACCTAAAAAAAACACAAAAAAAACGGGCTGTTACAGCCCGTTTTTTTATGACCAAAAGGAGAATTAGTCCTTATTGGCGTTTTGCTGCTGCATCTGCTCCTTGATGAGATCACCAATGGTGGTCGCACCGGAAGTTTCTGCCGCCTTGCTGCGAACGTTCTCGAGAGCCTGCTTGTCCTCTTCAACGTCTTTGGACTTCACAGACAGGTTGATAACTCGGTTCTTGCGATCGATGCTAATGATCTTCGCCTCAACCTCGTCACCTTCGTTCAGCGCATTGCGAGCGTCTTCGACGCGGTCACGACTGATCTCGGAAGCCTTCAGTACTGCCTCAACTTCGTCGTTCAGAGCAATGGTTGCCGCCTTGGCGTCAACGGAAGATACGGTGCCCTTAACGATGGAGCCCTTGTCGTTCAGCTGAACGAACTCGGCAAACGGATCGCTTTCCAGCTGCTTGATACCCAGGGAGATACGCTCACGCTCTGGATCAACAGACAGGATAACGGTTTCGACTTCGTCGCCCTTCTTGTACTCACGAACGGCTTCTTCACCCGTTTCGTTCCAGCTGATATCGGACAGGTGCACCAGACCGTCGATGCCGCCATCCAGACCGATAAAGATACCGAAGTCAGTGATGGACTTGATCTTGCCGGAGATGCGGTCGCCCTTGTTGAAGTTGCTGGAGAAGTCTTCCCAGGGGTTGGCTGCACACTGCTTGATACCCAGGGAGATACGACGACGCTCTTCGTCGATATCCAGGATCATCACGTTCACTTCGTCGCCAACCTGGACAACCTTGGACGGATGAATGTTCTTGTTGGTCCAATCCATTTCGGAAACGTGAACCAGACCTTCAACACCTTCTTCAAGCTCAGCGAAGCAGCCATAGTCGGTCAGATTGGTAACACGGGCCGTGACCTTGCTGTTCTCAGGGTAACGAGCCTTGATTTCAACCCAGGGATCTTCGCCCAGCTGCTTCAGACCCAGGGAAACACGGTTACGCTCGCGGTCAAACTTCAGGACCTTGACGGTGATTTCATCACCAACATTAACGATTTCGCTCGGATGCTTGATGCGCTTCCAGGCCATGTCGGTAATGTGCAGCAGGCCGTCAACACCACCCAGATCTACGAAGGCGCCGTAGTCGGTCAGGTTCTTGACGATACCCTTGATTTCCAGACCTTCAGTCAGGGTTTCCAGCAGTGCGTCACGCTCAGCACTGTTCTCGGCCTCGAGAACCGCACGACGGGATACCACAACATTGTTACGCTTCTGGTCCAGCTTGATAACCTTGAATTCAAGCTCTTTGTTCTCCAGGTGCGCAGTGTCGCGAACCGGACGAACGTCTACCAGAGAACCAGGCAGGAAGGCACGGATGCCAGCCAGGTCGACGGTAAAGCCGCCTTTAACCTTGCCGTTGATCACACCTTTAACCACTTCCTCAGCCTCGAAAGACTTCTCGAGAACTTTCCAGGCTTCGGCGCGCTTGGCTTTTTCGCGGGACAGACGGGTTTCACCGAAGCCGTCTTCAACAGCGTCGAGAGCTACGTCGACAACGTCACCGATCTGGATTTCCAGTTCGCCTTTATCGTTCAGGAACTGGGACGCAGGGATAACACCCTCTGACTTCAGACCAGCGTTAACAGTAACCCAGTCGTTGTCGATATCAACCACGGTTCCCTGGACGATGGAACCCGGCTGCATGTCAATTTCTTTCAGGCTTTCTTCAAAAAGATCCGCAAAGCTCTCGCTCATTATGTGTCCTATGATCAACGCAAGTTAACTCCGTGTTACCAGCAACACGGTCTGTTAGTAAGTTACCGAATACGGCCAATGGCTGGCGGTTTTACACCGAATCCGGCATTCCAACGACAAAAAGGTGCGATTAGGCCTGACCTGCCGCGGCGATCACCCTACCCAACACCTCTTCGATGCTTAAACCTGTAGAGTCAATGACTTGCGCATCCTCTGCCGGTTTAAGCGGGGCGGCAGAACGGTTCATATCCCGGTCATCGCGCGCCCGAATCTCTTCTAAAAGGGCATCAATATTAACACTGAGCCCTGCGTCCTTCAACTGACCGTAGCGCCTGCGGGCCCGCTCCTCGGGGCTGGCGGTCAGGAAAATCTTGGTGGGTGCGTCCGGAAAAACCACGGTCCCCATGTCCCGACCATCGGCCACAAGGCCGGGTGCCTGGCGAAAATCCCGCTGGCGCTGCAACAAGGCATCCCGTACCGCCTGAATCACCGCGACCCGGGAGGCATTGTCACCGCAGCCTTCCGTGCGAATATCGTCGGTAACGTCCTCGCCCGCCAAAATGACCTTGACCGGCTCCCCCGCCGGCGTGGGTTCAAAGGACACATCCAGTGACGCCGCCACCCGCACAAGGCCGGCTTCATCATCAAACTGCACGCCCTGCCGGAGCGCGGCCAGGGCGGTCAAACGATACAGCGCGCCGCTGTCCAACAGGTGCCAGCCCAGCCTGCGCGCCAACATCTGGGTAATGGTGCCCTTACCCGACCCTCCGGGTCCGTCAATGGTGATCACGGGAATGGATAACTCGGCCATAGCTCACACTCCCTCTGCGGCAATCTGGATTCCGGTTTGCCGCGCCAGCTCGACAAAGCCCGGGAACGAGGTGGCCACATTGGCACAGTCAGTCACCTGAATTGGCCCGGTGGCGCGCAAGGAGGCGACGGCGAACGACATGGCGATACGATGATCACCATGACTGTCGACAGTACCGCCCGCAATTTCCTGACCACCCTGGATGACGATGCCGTCTGGGGTGACGGTGGATTCGACGCCGACAGCGGCCAGCCCATCGGCCATCACCTGAATACGATCGCTTTCCTTGACTCGCAGCTCCTCGGCGCCACGCAGCACGGTCTCGCCTGTGGCGCAAGTAGCGGCAATGAACAACACCGGGAACTCATCAATGGCCAGCGGTACCTGATCTTCGGGGATGTCGATCCCGGTCAGCTCGGCAGAACGTACCCGCAGGTCCGCGACCGGCTCGCCACCGATCTCACGCTCGTTGAGAATCTCGATATTGGCACCCATCAGCCTCAGGATGTTGATCACCCCGACCCGGGTCGGATTCATGCCGACGTGGCGCAGCGTCAGGTCCGAATCCGGTGCGATGCTGGCCGCAACCAGGAAGAACGCGGCCGACGATATGTCGGCCGGCACATCAATGGCCGTTGCCGCCAGCCGGCCGCCGCCACTGACGCTGGCAGTCGCACCTTTGCGGTGTACGTGGTAGCCAAAACCGTCCAGCATTCGCTCGGTATGATCTCGGGTTGGTGCCGGTTCGGTCACCGAGGTGACCCCACCGGCATAGAGACCCGCCAGCAACAGGCAGGACTTCACCTGGGCACTGGCTACCGGCATCTCATAATGAATACCGGTCAGGGGTTGCCCGCCGCGAATCTTCATGGGCGGACGCCCACCTTCGGCGGTATCGATAACCGCGCCCATTGCCCGCAACGGATCGGCCACACGCCCCATGGGACGGCGGGACAGACTCTCGTCTCCAGTCAGCTCGGAATCAAACCCCTGTGCCGCCAACAAGCCGGCAAACAACCGCATGGCGGTTCCGGAGTTACCCAGGTACAACGGCCCCCGGGGCGCCTGCAACCCGTCGATCCCCACACCATGAATCCGCACGAAGCCGTTATCGGGCCCCTCGATGGTGACCCCCATGTCGCGGAACGCCTGCAAAGTCGCCAGGCTGTCTTCACCCTCCAGGAACCCCTTGACCTCGGTAATGCCGTCCGCCAGAGCACCCAGCATGATCGAACGATGGGAGATGGATTTATCACCCGGCACCCGGATATCGCCAGTGACGCTGCCACCGGGCTTGAGCTGGAAAGTTACCTGATTCTGACTCATGTCTGTCACGTACGCCTGTCCTGAAAGCATTTTTGAAAAATGTTCCCGAGCCGCCTTGGCGCGACTGAAAACCCTAAGCAGGGTAGCACTGTCCTGCTGCGCTATGGCCGTACGAAGTTGGCCCAGGTCACGAGTAAAATGGTCAATGACCCGCAGTACCGCCTGCTGGTTGGAAAGGAAAATGTCGTGCCACATAACCGGGTCGCTGGCGGCGATTCGGGTAAAATCGCGAAACCCGCCAGCGGCATAGCGGAAGATGTCCATGTTCTCATCCTCCCCCGCCAGCGTATCCACCAACGAAAACGCAATCAAATGCGGCAGGTGGCTGGTGGCCGCCAGAACCTCGTCGTGATACGCCACCGACATGGTCAGCACCGTTGCGCCACAGCCTTCCCATAACGCGGACAGCCTCGCCAGCCGGTTGGGCTCGGTGTTGTCCGCTGGGGTGAGAATGATCTTGTGATTAGCAAACAGATCCGGGTTGGCTGCGCGAACCCCGCTTTTCTCGGAACCGGCAATGGGGTGACCGGGAATCACGTGGGGGCCAACCTCACCGAACACCGACTGCACCGCACTGACAAAACTGGCCTTGGTACTGCCAACATCGGTCAGCACCGCATCGGCAGACAGATAGGGTTTGATTTCCTGAAGCACCGCTTCGGTCGCCCGCACCGGGACCGCGACCACCACCAGGTCGGCACCACGAACGGCCTGCTCAAGGGTCTCCGCCGCCTCATCAATGATGCCAAGCTCCAGGCCGGTCAGAACATCGTCGAATCGCTTGTCGGCAGCCACCACTTCGCCCGCCAACCGGTTCGCGCGGACGGCCGCCGCCAAGGAGCCACCGATGAGACCCAGGCCAATCACCGCCATACGTTGAAAAACAGGGCCCGAATCAGCCACCCAAAGCTCCTTGGTCAACCTGCCCCAATGCCACAGTCAAGGCATCCAGAAGACGCTGGTTTTCTTCAGCCAAACCAATCGAGACCCGTAAATGGCGGGGCATGCCGTAGCCTGCGATGGGCCTTACTATGACCCCTTGCGCCAACAACGCCTGATAGATATCGCCGGCCCTGTCACCGACCTCCACCGCGATAAAGTTGCCCGCAGAGGGAATGAAATCGAGGTTCAACGCCTTGAACCCCTGTTCGAGCTGGGCCATGCCGGCGTCGTTAGCGGCCCGGGAGCGCTGCAGGTAGTCCTCGTCGTCCAATACGGCCGTTGCGGCAGCCAATGCGATGGAGTCAACATTAAACGGCTGACGAACCCGGTTGAGGATATCGGCAATGGCCGCCGAACTGACGCTGTAGCCAACCCGCAGCGCCGCCAGCCCCCAGGCCTTGGAAAAGGTCCGGGTTATGATCAGATTAGGAAAACGCGCCAGCCAGCGCACACTGTCGCCTTCGCGGTCTTCCAGATATTCACAGTAGGCTTCGTCCAGTACCACCAGAACCCGGGACGGCAGCTGCTCCATAAAGGCTTCGACAGCCTCGGCGTCGTGTACCGTACCGGTCGGATTGTTGGGATTGGCGATAAAAATCAGTTTGGTACGCTCAGTGACGGCTGCCGCCATGGCGTCCAGATCATGACCCCAACCCTTGGCAGGCACGCAGACACCTTTGGCACCGATGGCCTGGGTAACCAGGGGGTAGATCGCGAAGGCGTACTGGGAATACACGACCTCCGCCCGAGCATCGGCAAAACAACGGGCGATGACTTCCAGGATGTCGTTGGAACCGTTCCCCAGCGTCAGTTGCTCAGGCGACACCCCAAGCCGATCGGCCAACCTGCTTTTCAGGCTGAAGCCATTGCCGTCGGGGTAACGACAGAGCTCGTCGAGCGCCTGACGCGCCGCGGCCAGCGCCACCGGGCTGGGCCCCAGGGGGTTCTCGTTACTGGCCAGCTTGACGATCCCCTCGGGATCCAGGCCAAACTCCCGGGCAAGCTCCTCAATGGGCTTGCCCGGCTGATACGGCGACAGCGCCTGGACGCCGGCTACCGCCAGCGCCTGATAATCAACCGACATACTTTGAGCCTCCCGAGCCGGATTCCCGGAGGAGCCGGCCGAAAAATTTGGAACCTAGAGCACACCAATAGGATAAGAGCCGAGCCGCTTCAGCTCCACCGCTTCGTCGTCGATCTCAGCCAGCACCTTGCTCACAGCCGGATCGTCCATATGCCCTTCAAAGTCGATGTAGAACACATAGGCCCAGGTGCCGCTGGGAGATGGCCGGGTTTCAATGCGGGTCAGACTGATGCCGTTACGATGGAACGGCTCAAGCAGCTGATAGAGAGCGCCAGGCTTGTTGCGCATGGAAACGAGGATCGAGGACTTGTCCTGACCACTGGTCCCCACGCTTTCCCGGCCAATAATCAGGAAGCGTGTGGTGTTGTCTGGGCGATCCTCAATGCTGCCAGCCAGTTTCTCAAGTCCGTACAGCTCGGCGGCCATATCGCCGGCAATGGCGGCGGTACCGGGTTCTTCCGCCGCTCGCCGGGCTGCTTCGGCATTGCTGCTGACGGCCACCCGCTCGACGCCGTAACGATTGGCATCCAGCCATTGACGACATTGGGCGAAGGACTGCTGATGGGAATAAATGCGGGTAATCTTGCCGTCTTTGTTGTCCTCAGAGGCCAACAGGTGATGATGAATCCGCAACTGCACCTCGCCGCAAATCTTCAGCGGCGAAGACATGAACATATCCAGGGTGTGGTTGATCATACCCTCAGTGGAGTTCTCCACCGGCACGACCCCGTAATGCGCCGCGCCAGATTCCACCTCCCGGAACACCGCATCAATGGCGGGCAGCGGCACACTGATCACCGAGTGACCAAAATGCTTCAGCGCTGCGGCCTGGGTAAAGGTACCGGCAGGCCCCAGAAACGCAATGTGCATGGGCTTTTCCAGCGCCAGACAGGCCGACATGACCTCCCGGAACAGGCGGGCCATCTCTTCGCCAGACAAGGGGCCGGGATTCTGTTCTTTAATCCGTCGCAGCACTTGTGCTTCCCGCTCCGGCCGGTAGAAAAACACGTCCTGGCCGGAATTGTGGCTCAGCTTGACCTCGGCCACTTCCTGGGCACAGCGAGCCCGGGCGCTGATCAGGTCCATGATTTGCTGGTCCAGATCGTCGATCCGGTCGCGGAGTTCTCCCAGACGGGTTTGCTCGTCACTCATGATCAGCCCCGCTCCCTGGCGAACGTCGCCATATAGTCGATCAGGGCGTCCACACCGGCCTCTGGCATGGCGTTATAGATGCTCGCCCTCATGCCACCAACGGAACGATGCCCCTTCAGGTTCAGCAATCCCCGCGCCTCAGCGCCTTCGAGGAAGGCGCCGTTCAGGGCCTCATCTGCCAGCGTGAAGGGCACATTCATCCACGACCGGAAGCGTGGCACCACCGGATTGGCGTAGAAATCATTGCCGTCGATGAAGTCGTACAGTTTGCTGGCCTTGCGCTGGTTGATCTCGCCCATGGCAGCGACACCGCCCTGCTCCTTGAGCCACTTGAACACCAATCCGGCAAGGTACCAGGAATAGGTGGCCGGGGTGTTGTACATGGAGCCGTTATCGGCGATCACCTGGTAGTTCATCATGGTCGGGGTCTCTGCCCGGGCCTTGCCGAGCAGGTCCTTGCGGACCATGACCACCACCAGCCCGGAGGGACCGATGTTCTTTTGTGCGCCAGCGTAGATCAGACCGAACCGGGAGACGTCCAGCGGCCGTGACAGGATGGTGGACGACAGGTCGGCAACCAGCGGCACCTTGTCACTGTCCGGCACGAAGTCAAACTCAACCCCACCGATGGTTTCGTTCGGCGTGTAATGCAGGTAGGCGGCGTCCGGATTGATCGACCAGGACGCCGGATCGGGTACCGTGGTGAAATTCTGCTCGGCACTGCTGGCCACCACATTAACCTGGGCATAGCGACTGGCTTCGGCGATGGCTTTCTTGGACCAGATACCGGTGTTGACGTAATCGGCAGAGCCCTTCTCACCCAGCAGGTTCAGCGGGATCGCGGCGAACTGACTGCTCGCCCCACCCTGCATGAACAGCACCGCGTAATCGTCGGAAACCCCGGCCAATTCCCGCAGGTCCCGTTCCGCCGTTTCAGCAATCTCCACGAACTCGTCGCTGCGATGGCTCATTTCCATCACCGACATGCCGCTGCCCCGCCAATCCAGCATTTCTTCCCGCGCCTGGGTCAGCACGGTTTCCGGCAACGTGGCCGGACCCGCACAAAAGTTATACGCCCTGCTCATACTTCACTGATCTCTCACAATAATCGGTATTCGTGCACCCCGGCGGGCGAATTCCACCTGCCGGCGCGGGGTTGCGGCCTTACTCTTCGCCAGCCTCTTCGATGACACCCTGAGGCGAACCGTCTTCGTCACTTTCCAGGTCATTAACCGGCTCAGCATCGCTCTCGGCAATACGTTCAACCCCCACCAACCGCTCATCTTCCTGAGACAGCTTGATGAGACGAACCCCTTGGGTGTTACGACTCAGGATCGAGACTTCGTCCGTCCGGGTACGTACCAGCGTGCCCTTATCGGAAATCAGCATCATCTCGTCGCCATTGAACAACTGCAATGCCGTCACCAGGTTACCGTTGCGGTCGGAGCACTGCATCGCAATGACCCCCTGACTGCCACGGCTGTAGGTAGGGAATTCCTCGATCGAGGTGCGCTTGCCGTAACCATTCTCACTGGCGGTGAGAATCACCCCCTCCGACTGCGGGATGATCAGCGAGACCACGTGATGGCCCTCAGGCATGCGGATGCCGCGAACACCGCGGGCGGTCCGACTCATTGGACGCACGGCCTCTTCGTTGAAGCGCACCGCCTTGCCCGCTGACGAGAACAGCATCACCTCGGCATCGCCCTCGGTAATCGCCGCACCAATCAGGGTGTCGCCGTCATCCAGACTCAGGGCGATCAGGCCGTTGCTGCGAGGACGGGAGAAGTTAGGCAGCGGCGTCTTCTTGACCACACCGTTGGAGGTGGCCATCAACACGTAATGATCTTCCGGGTAATCCCGCACCGGCAGGAACGTGGTAATCCGCTCACCGTCTTCCAGCGGCAGGATGTTCACCATTGGACGGCCGCGGGAAGCCCGGCTGGCCCGGGGAATTTCAAACACTCGCAGCCAATAGACCTTGCCCCGGTTGGAGAAACACAAAATGGTGTCGTGGGAATTGGCGACCAGCAACTTCTCGATGAAATCCTCTTCCTTCATCGACGTGGCGGCCTTGCCCCTTCCGCCGCGGCGCTGGGCCTGGTAATCGGTCACCGCCTGGGTCTTGGCGTAACCTCCATGGGAAATGGTGACCACCAGATCTTCCTCGTCGATCAGGTCGGCGATGGTCAGGTCACGACGGGAACTGGTGATCTCGGTGCGACGGTCATCGCCGTACTCGGAGACCACTTCGTTCAGCTCGTCACGGATAACCTGCAACAACCGCTCCGGGTTCCCCAGGATATCCAGCAGATCCGCGATTTTCTCCAGGATATCCTTGTATTCGTTCTGCAGCTTCTCGGTTTCCAGCCCGGTCAAGCGGTGCAGACGCAAGTCCAAAATGGCCTGGGCCTGCTCCGGAGACAGGTGATAGAGACCATCCCGCAAGCCATAGATTTCCGGCAACTCGTCGGGGCGACAGGCGTCTTCGCCGGCCCGCTCCAGCATCGCCATGACGTCACCGGGCGCCCAACCGCGAGCCATCAGCTTTTCTTTCGCTTCCGCCGCGGACGGCGAGGTCTTGATCAGCTCGATGATTTCATCAATGTTGGCCAACGCAACGGTCAGGCCTTCCAGGATGTGGCCACGCTCACGGGCCTTGCGCAGCTCATAGATGGTCCGACGGGTCACCACTTCGCGGCGGTGACGCAAGAACGCATTCAGCAGCTCCCGGAGGTTCAGGATCTTGGGTTCGCCATCAATCAACGCTACCATGTTGATACCGAACACGGTTTCCAGCTGGGTCTGGGCGAACAGGTTGTTGACGATCACGTCCGGGTTCTCGTTACGGCGCAACTCGATCACCACCCGGATACCTTCCTTGTTGGACTCATCCCGCAACTCGGAAATGCCTTCCAGCTTTTTGTCCTTGACCAGCTCGGCGATCTTCTCGATCAGACGGGCCTTGTTCAGCTGATATGGCAGTTCGGTGATGATGATGGCGTCACGACCGGTCTTCTTGTCGTGCTCGATTTCGTGACGGGCACGGATGTAGATACGTCCGCGACCGGTGCGGTAGGCCTCCACAATGCCGGCACGGCCGTTGATGATGCCCTGGGTGGGAAAGTCCGGCCCTGGGATGTAGTCCATCAGCTCATCGACGGTCAGCTCCGGATTGTCGATCAGCGCCAGACAGCCGTTAACCACCTCGGTCAGATTGTGAGGCGGAATGTTGGTCGCCATCCCCACCGCAATGCCTGATGAACCGTTGACCAGCAGGTTAGGTACGCGGGTAGGCAACACTTCCGGAATCTGCTCGGTGCCGTCGTAGTTCGGCACGAAGTCCACGGTTTCCTTGTCCAGATCCGCCAACAGGGAGTGGGCAATCTTCTCCATGCGAATCTCGGTGTAACGCATGGCCGCTGCGTTATCACCATCGATGGAACCAAAGTTACCCTGTCCATCCACCAGCGGGTAACGCAGCGAGAACGGCTGGGCCATCCGCACGATGGTGTCATAGACCGCGGAGTCGCCATGGGGGTGGTACTTACCGATGACATCACCCACCACACGTGCCGACTTCTTGTACGCTTTGTTCCAGTCGTTGCTCAGCTCGGACATGGCGAACAGAACGCGCCGGTGTACGGGTTTGAGACCATCACGAACGTCTGGCAGAGCCCGCCCGACAATGACGCTCATGGCGTAGTCGAGATAGGACTGCTTCAGCTCGTCTTCAATATTTACCGGCAGGATCTCTTTGGCTAGTTCACCCATCGAGAAAGGTTCCTTTGCAGTGCTGGAAGTCGTGTTGGGGAACCGGCCGTTCGACCCTGAACGCCAGGCGCGATGACATCGGCAGGTTCCTAGTTATTCTTGAACAAGCGCCCGATACTACCACAATCAGACATTGAGCTCAGTCAAAAACCACCGTCTTGTTTTCAAACGTAATCACGCGATCCTCAATGTGCGCCCGCAGCCCCCGGGCCAGTACGTTTTTCTCCACATCCTTGCCCAGGCGTACCATGTCTTCGATGGAATCGCTGTGATTGATGCGGATCACGTCCTGCTCAATGATCGGGCCTTCGTCCAGGTCCTGGGTCACGTAGTGGCAGGTGGCTCCGATCAGCTTGACGCCGCGGCTATAGGCCTGGTGATAAGGGCGGGCGCCGGCAAACGACGGCAAAAAGCTGTGATGGATATTGATCACCTTGCCTTCGTATTTGGCACACAACTCCGGTGGCAAGATTTGCATGTAGCGGGCCAACACCACCACATCCGCCTGGTACGAATCGATCAGGTTGCTGACTTCGCTGAAAGCCTCTTCGCGATTGTCCTTACTCACCGGCACGTGGTGATAGGGAATGTCGTGCCACTCGACCATCCGACGCAAATCGTCGTGATTGGATACCACCGCGACCACTTCGGCATTGAGCTCGTGACTGTGCCAGCGATGCAACAGGTCGGCCACACAGTGGGACTCCTTACTGCACATCAGAACCACGCGTTTGGGCTGCGCAGTGTCCGACACATGCCAGCGCATGTCGAACTCCCGCGCAATCGGCTCAAAGGCCGCCCGAAACTGGTCCAGCCCGAAAGGAATGGAGCTGGCCTTGATTTCGTGACGCATAAAGAACCACCCGGTCTGGGTATCCGAGTGGTGACTTGCCTCCGTAATCCAGCCGTTATAGGTGGACAGGAAGTTACTGACCTTGGCAACAATCCCGACCCGATCCGGGCAGGAAATCACAAGTCGATAGGTGTGCTCCATAAGGCCTTTCCTTTCTCAACCAGGGAAAGCGGGTCCGCGATCTGGCAGCCCCGTAAAAATGACCGGCTATAATAGCGTATCTCGGCACCAGAAACGAAGGCCCCGGGCTGCCATGGCTCAGGCCGATCCGCGGATACCCGCAGCGACCAGCAACGGCGCGCCGACTCCCGACCACCTACCCGCCACAAGGACACGTAGCCATGACCGCCCATCAAACGCCCCTGCCATCCATACGCCTGCTCTGCCTGCTCGCCGCTGTGCTCTGGATACCGCCCCAACTGGCTACCGCCGCAGCCATACTGGAGGGCGAGCGCCATCATCCGGCTGAAGCCCGTAACGGCATGGTTGCCACCAGCCACCACCTCGCCACCGACGTTGCCCTGCAGGTGCTCAAAGACGGTGGGAACGCGGTAGACGCTGCCGTCACCGCCGGTTTCGCGCTGGCGGTCACCCAGCCCCGTTCCGGCAATATCGGTGGCGGCGGTTTTATGTTGATCGCGCCGGGTGACGGGCGCCCGGTCACCGCCATCGACTATCGGGAAACCGCGCCCGCCGCCGCAACTGAAACCATGTTCCAGGACAGGAGCGGCGAGGTGGTCACCGAGCGTAGCCGATTCACCCACCTCGCAGCTGGCGTGCCCGGCACGGTCGCCGGCCTGGCGCTGGCCCTTGAACAACACGGCACCATCACCCTGGCGCAAGCCCTGGCGCCGGCCATCCGCCTGGCCTCGGAAGGTTTCGAGGTGCCACCAAGATTTACCCGCGGATTGGACAGCGTCCGCGAACGCCTGCAGCGCTGGCCCGCCAGCCTGGCCACTTTTTACAAGGAAGACGGCAGCGCCTATCAACCCGGCGAAGTGTTTCGCCAGCCGGAGTTGGCCGCCACCCTACGGCGCATAGCCGACCTGGGCAGCCAAGGCTTTTACGAAGGGGAGACCGCCCGCCTGATTGTCGATGAAATGCAGCGCCACAACGGCCTGATCACCCTGGACGACCTGAAGAACTATCGCCCTGCCGTGCGGCAACCGGTTCACGGTCGGTACCGCGGCCATGACATCTACTCCATGTCTCCCCCCTCCTCCGGCGGCACCCACATCGTGCAGATTCTGAATATTCTGGAGGCATACCCCATGGCGGACTATGGCCACAATTCTGCCCAGAGCATTCACCTGATGGCCGAAGCGATGAAACTGGCTTACGCCGATCGCGCTCAGTATCTGGGGGATACCGACTTTGTCGAGGTACCCCTGCAAGGCTTGGTGGACAAGCGCTACGCCGACGACCTCAGGGATGGCATTGATTCAGACCGGGCCCGCCCGTCTCTTGATATCCGTGCTGGCAGCCCGGCTCGATATGAAAGTGACGAAACCACCCATTTCTCCATCGTCGATCAATGGGGGAACGCGGTGTCCAACACCTACACCATCAATTTCAGCTACGGCTCCGGCATCACCGTGGCCGGTGCCGGCTTCCTGCTCAACAACGAAATGGACGATTTCAGCGCCAAGCCGGGCGTTGCCAACGCCTATGGTCTCATCGGTGGCGCCGCCAACCGGATCGAACCGGGCAAGCGCATGCTCAGCTCGATGTCCCCCACCATCGTGCGCCGGAACGGCAAGAACCTGCTTGTGACCGGCAGCCCCGGGGGCTCACGCATCATTACCACGACTCTGCAGGTGCTGATGAATGTGATTGATTACGGCATGAACATCCAGTCCGCCGTCGCCGCACCGCGAATCCATCACCAGTGGCTGCCAGATGAGATCCGTGTTGAGCACGGCGTCAGCCCGGATACACTTAGATTGCTGGAGGCAAAAGGCCACACGGTGGCTCTCAAGCCAGCCATGGGGGCCATCCAGAGCGTGCTAATTGGCGACGACGGCACCCTCTATGGCGGCGCCGACCCCAGGCGCAGCACCTCCTCGGCCCAGGGCTACTGAACCGGCCGGTAACTTACTTCAAGGGCACCTCGGTACGGGAGGCCTGGACCAGGTCGTAGATCTCAGCGGGAAAAACGGGCTTGCTGAACAGGTAGCCCTGGCCGTAGTTGCAGCCCAAACCTTGCAGGAACTGCAACTGACGTTCGTCCTCGACGCCCTCGGCCACCACCTCCAGGCCCATACTATGGGCCATGGAGATCACCGCCCGGACGATGGCGGAGTTGACGCCATCGTCCGGCACCCCACGCACGAATCCCTGATCTATTTTCAGCGTATCCACGGGCAGCCGGGTCAGCTGCCCCAGCGACGAGTAACCGCAGCCAAAGTCGTCAATCGCCACCACTGCGCCCATCCTCTGAAGTTCCAGCAACGCCGATACCGCGCGCTCGCCTGACTGCAGCATGGTTTCGGTGACCTCAAACTCAATTGCCCCGGCAGGCATCTCCAAGCCCAATGACTTCAGACAGTCCCGGAACGTCGCAGGTACGTTGCCATAGAGCAGCTGGCGGCCAGACAGGTTGATTGCCACCTTGAGGGGCGTCAACCCCTGATTGAGCCAGAGCCCATATTGCCTGCACGCCGCCCTCAGCACCCAACTGCCAATGTCGTTGATGAGGTTGCTTTCCTCGGCAACGGCAATGAACTGATCGGGCTCCAGCAAACCGCGCTCGGGATGACGCCAGCGAACCAACGCCTCCACCCCGACCACCGACAAGCCGTCCAGCGCCCACTGGGGCTGGTAGTGCAGCTCAAATTCATCGTTCAGCAGCGCCTGACGAAGCGCAGCTTCGGTTTCAAAACGCTCAGTGGCCTGATGGGTCATATCCTCGTTATAGAACTGATAGGTATTGCGTCCCTGAGACTTTGCCCGGTACATCGCTGCATCGGCCGCCCTGGAAAGCTCGCTGGCGCCGCGCCCGTCCCGGGGGAACATGGCAATACCAAGGCTGGCAGTGGTGATGAATTCCTGCCCCTCCAGCACCATGGGCTGGTCCAGCGCCTGAATCAGGTTGTGAGCGATGATCGCCGCATCCTCGCCAGTGGCAATGTGCTCGATCAACACGGTGAATTCGTCGCCGCCGAGACGGGCGACCACATCTTCAGACCTGACGCACCCAAGAATCGCTTCGGCAACCCGCTTCAACAAGCGGTCGCCAACCGCATGCCCCAGGGTGTCGTTCACCAGCTTGAAACGATCCAGGTCCAGGTACAGCAACGCCAGCCCATAGTCATGACGCTTAGCCCGGTCGATGGCCTTGCCCAGGGCAACTCCGAAGGCGCGCCGATTGAGCAATCCGGTGAGCGAATCTTCATTAGCCAGTTGCGCCAACCTGGATTCCGCATCTTTCAGAGTGCTGATGTCGGAAATGATCGAGATGTAGTTTTCAACCTGACCATGAGCGTTCTCGACGGTGGCGATATTTTCCCAGGCGGCATACACCTCGCCGCTTTTCCGACGATTCCATATCTCCCCGGTCCAGCTGCCTTCCGCGTCCAGTGCCCGCCACAGTTTTCGGTAGAAAGCCTGATCGTGATGACCGGACTGCTGAATGCGAGGATTCTTGCCAATCACCTCTTCCCTGGCAAACCCGCTGATCTTGGAAAAGGCAGGGTTCACATCAAGAATCTTGCCATCGCCATCGGTAATGATGATGCCCTCTGCCGTGTTCAGGAACACCGCTTCAGCTCGCAACAGGCCTCTTTCCGTCGCCTTCCGCTCGGAAATATCCCGGAAGAATCCTTGCCACCCACCATCCTTCAGGTAGTGGGAGCTGACTTCCACGGGCAACGTTGTGCCGTCACCACGCTCAATCACAATTTCGGTAACCTGTATGCCATCGTCCTCGTCGACCGCCTCCAAGTCGTCGCGCAACCGGCCCTGACACTGTGCGAGCAGGTCTTCCATCGGCGTCGCCAGCAGCTCGCTCCGCTCCCGACCGAAGATCAGGCAGGCCGCCTTGTTCACATCCTTACAGGTCAGTGCGGCGTCCAGCTGGATGATGCCATCGGGCGCATTGTCCAGCAGCGCCGTGGCATTGGTGTCGCCTCTTTGCAGTGCAACCAGGGCCTGCAACTGGCTGGTACGGACACGGGCAATCAGCAGACTGACAGCCAGCGCCAGCAGCAACATAACCTTGGCCGAACCGGATTTGAGGCTTGCCATAAACTCAGCGGTGAGCCATTCATCCGTAGGCACCTGGCTGACCAAAAACCAGCGCGCGCCCCCGACCGCCGCCGACGGCTCCGTGCCACTGACCGCCAGCAGCGGGTCCAGCGCCCGATAGACGAACGTTTCCCCGCCGGCCTTCACAATGCCGTCCGCCCTGCTGGGGGCCCGCAACTGGGCCCACACCTCTGGGAACAGCTTGCCGAAGTTTGGACCTTGATCCCGCAGGACTCCCCAGCGCAAGCGCTCGTTTTCGCTGAACAACCAGTAGCCGTCATTATTCAGGATCATGGCGCCGCCCGCACTGCCACTCAGCACACCCTGAAACCGCTTGATCAAATGCTCGGCGGAATAATTGAATACCAGAGCGCCCTGGGGCCGGGGTTCATCGCGGAAAATTGGAATCACCAGCCTGAGCGTCGGCCGAAAAGGCCGCTCGATCTGGCCGCCTTCCACCTTCCTGTCAAGGGCCGACAGATAGAACTGCCCCCGCCCCAGCGCCATGCCTTCACGAAAGTAATTCTGATCCGATTTGTCCTGAAGCGCGGCCTGCTCGACAACCACCGGCCCGACGGAGCCAACCTCAAGGCGAACCAGCTCCCTGCCATTGGCTTCCAGAACCCGGGCCTGCTGGTATTCCGGGGCATAACGCAACAACAACAGGAACAGCCTGATCACCTCTTCCCGGTGGGACTGACTAGGCTCTTGGAGAAAGTCTGAAACGGGCTGGCTGGCCGCCAGTTGCTGCAATGGGGAAGGCAAACGCCCGAGCTCATGAGACATCAGGGCGTGGACATGGCCCAGCATGATCGACTCGTGCTGCTCCCGATCACTCACGCTTGAGCGGGCACTCGTGAAGGCCAGGAGCAACCCGGCCAGTGCCGCCAGTAGAAAACTGCCGAGAAAACAGACCGCAAAGCGGAACCCAAACTCCCGAGACTCCGTGGACTGCAAGAGTTCTCCCATTGAGCATACTCCAACACTGTGCCACCACTGCAAAGACCACGAACAACGGCTAAAGAACCACTCGGGAACCTCGGCGGCTGCTCCCCCCCTACAACTATAGACATGCATCCGGTCCCAGGAGGGCAATCACCGAAGAAATAGGCCTAAAACTTAGATTCAGCTACGTTTCAGCGCCCGGAAAGCACCCGCGCCCGATGAGTCCTTTCAGGTCAAAATCGGTCTTGTCAGACTTGGCCGCCGATCCAAACCTGCTAGTATCCTGTAGGCACAAACCGTGATGAAATCAACGCGTGATGACACTACGCGTGACGACAGTACACGTGACGACAATAACAGAAGCAGCATACACATAAGGATGGCTCCATGAACGCGGCAACACAGCTGTCGACCTCTCTGCACTACTTCACTCATTGGGCGAGAAAGAAACCAAGTGAAACCTTTTTGATCCAACCGTTCCCGGACGGTCGCGTCGAGGAGATCACCTGGGGCCAGGCTGCCGATCAGGTGGCGCGCATGGCAACCCACCTGCGCTCGCTGGCGCTCCCTGAGCACAGCAATATAGCGATCCTGGGCAAGAACAGTGCCCACTGGATTCTCGCCGACCTGGCGATCTGGGCGGCAGGGCATGTCTCGGTTCCGCTCTACCCGACGCTGAATGGCGATACCGCCGGCTACATTCTCGAGCACAGTGAGAGCAAGTTACTGTTCCTCGGCAAGATGGATGGCACGGTCGATGGCTGGAATGACATCAAGGGCGTCATCCCCGACAATCTGCCCATCATCTCCCTCCCCATGTCACCGAGAAGCGACACCGAAACCTGGGATGGCATTGTCAAGGCGACCAACCCAGAGGCAATTCAATACCCCTCCCCGGCGGATCTGGCCACCATTGTGTATACCTCAGGTAGCACTGGCAGGCCCAAGGGAGTCATGCACAGTTTCGAAACCATGATTTCCGTGGGTGGTGGCCTCAAGCAGCTGTTCCCCGTAGGCGAAGACGACCGGATGCTCTCGTACTTGCCCCTGGCCCACGTAGCGGAGCGGGCCGCGGTCGAAACCATGTCACTGTTCTATGGCTTCCAGCTCTACTTCGCCAATTCGCTGGACACCTTCCAGGAAGACCTTCAGCGGGCGCGTCCAACGCTCTTCTTCTCGGTTCCGCGGCTGTGGATGAAGTTCTACCTGGCCATCAACGAAAAGCTACCGCCGAAGAAACAGAAGCTTCTGTTCAAGCTCCCGATCCTGAACCGCCTGGTGAAGAAAAAAATCCTGACCCAGCTCGGACTCAACCACTGCCGGGCGGCGCTCACAGGCGCGGCGCCGCTGGCTCCCGAGATTATCGGCTGGTACCGCAACCTGGGTCTTGAGTTGCTGGAAGTGTACGGCATGTCCGAAAACTTTGGTTATTCTCACAGCAACCGTCCCGGAGAAACTCGAGTCGGCACGGTCGGCGTCCCTAACCCTGGCGTCGAGCAACGCCTGGGCGAGGGCGACGAAGTACTGGTTCGCAGCCCCGGCCAGATGATCGGCTATTTCAAAAACCCGGAAAAGACCCAGGAAGACCTCACCGAGGATGGCTTCCTGAAAACCGGTGACATGGGCGAGATCAAGGATGGTTACTTGCGCATCACCGGCCGGGTAAAAGATCTGTTCAAGACCTCAAAGGGCAAGTACGTGGTGCCGGTTCCGATTGAAGGCCGCTTCAATCATCCCAAGGCGGAGGTGGTCTGCGTTGCCGGCGCCAACCAGCCACAGCCCTGCGCCCTGGTGCTGCTGTCCGATGAAGCCCGGGAAGAACTGGCGGCCGGAGCCAGTCACGATGAACTGGAGCAGGAGCTGACCGAGGTGCTTGATCGGGTCAACGCCGAGTGCGAGGCCCACGAAAAACTGGCCTTCCTGGCGGTGGTTAACGAGCCCTGGACGATGGAAAACGGCATGCTGACTCCAACCATGAAAATCAAGCGTAACGTGATCGAGAACCATTACGCCGACCGCATGGGAGCCTGGTACGGTCAACGCAAGAAAGTCATCTGGGAATAATCCCTGAGCGCCTGGAGTCTCCGATGTACGGGGGCTCCATCAATCACCTCGTCAATCACCCCCACAACCGCTACCGCAGCCTCCGGAATCACCGCTGCAGCCGCCCCCACAACCCGAGCCGCAACCGATGTGGCCCGCACAATAGCCATTCGTTCCCGCCTTCTTGCAGTCCAGCTCATACCGAAAGCCATCGGCGATGTTCAGTTGCGCGTCCAACGCAAACAGTAACGGCAATGCCCTGGGTGCTTTCGGTGCGATGTTTTCCCGGTGACAAGCCAGCTTCCATGCAGTCTTGATGCCCTTCTGGGCAACGGTGGGCGAACTCATGGCCTCGGCCGGGGTATGGTGCAGGAAACGACCCAGAGCCTTTTTGCAGAACAGCTCGTACTCGCGGGTATACAGGATGAACTCATGCCAGGCCACATCCACAACCTGGGACGGCATAGCCACCATGCGAGGCCCCGCCAGGTTGCACAAGTGGAAATACTCCCTGAGCCCTGCCATGACCCGCTCAACGCCATTTTCATCCAGGTGGGGATATTTCCCGACCACCTTTTCCGGGATCATCTTGGGGAAAGTGAACGCCTCGATCAGTCGCTGCCGTCGGGCGACGCGCGCACGGTGATACATGCCGTACCCCAACGATCCCATGATGATCAGCACCCCCAGAAAAACGACAAACGCCATCGCTGCAACCTTGCCTTTACCTGCCTTGTGATCGCGACATTAGGCCTTGGGACGGAGCCAGGGCTCAAGCAAAATCCGTAACACGGCGGGCGTTAGGCATCGTGAGTCCAGAAGAAGCTGGCACCCTGCTCCGGTGTGCTGGCCTCCTTTCGCAGCCAGCCAAACAACTCCCGCCCCAATCCATGCCGGTTTTCAGACAACGCTTGTATCGCCGCAGACCGGCGCCGCCATTCGGCTTCCGGTACGTCCACCGTCAGCCGCCCGGCAATGGCGTCGACACACACCCGGTCGCCATCCCGCAGGCGTGAGAGCGGGCCACCCCGGGCCGCCTCGGGGTAGACATGAATGGCCGCCGGCACCTTGCCGGAGGCCCCCGACATGCGGCCATCGGTGACCAGAGCCACGCGGTAGCCGCGGTCCTGGATCACGCCCAAATACGGTGTCAACTTGTGCAGCTCGGGCATACCGTTGGCGTTTGGGCCCTGGAACCGAACCACCACCACACAGTCACGGTCCAGTTCACCAGCCATGAACGCCGCTTCGAGATCATTCTGATCGTGAAAGATGACCGCCGGAGCTTCCACCCGATGATACTCCGGCGCAACTGCCGAGATCTTGATCACCCCCCGGCCCAGATTGCCGCCCAGGACCCGCAGCCCGCCATCCGGTGCAAAGGGGTCATCGGCACCCCGCAGTACTCCGGTATTGCCGCTGCCGTCCGGCACCGGTTGCCACACCAAGCGCTCGCCCTTCAGTACCGGCATCTGGGTATAACGCTCCAGGCCAGGCCCCACCACGGTCTCCACATCGTCATGCAGACAGCCGGCGGATAACAGCTCGCGGATCAGGAACGGGGTGCCACCCGCGTCGTGAAAAGCGTTCACATCCTCCTGCCCGTTGGGATAGATGCGGGTCAACGAGGGAACCACGGCAGACAGTTCCGCGAAATCATCCCAATCAATCAGTATGCCCGCAGCCCGCGCAATCGCCACCCAGTGCATGGTGTGGTTGGTGGAACCGCCAGTGGACAGCAGAGCCACCAAGGCATTGACGATGCTTTTCTCAGTCACCATGTCCGCCAGCCCGAGCTGGCCGCCATTGGGCCGTGACAGCCGGATCACCTGTTCCGTGGCGGCACGGGTGAGTGCATCCCGCAGCGGGGTGTCGGGATTGAAGAACGCGGCGCCCGGCAGATGCAACCCCATCACCTCCACCAGCAACTGATTGCTGTTGGCGGTGCCATAAAAGGTACAGGTACCCGGACTGTGGTACGACTTGCTCTCGGTTTCCAGCAGTTCCTCGCGACCGACCTTGCCTTCCGCATAAAGTTGGCGCACCCGCTGCTTTTCTTTATTGGGCAGCCCAGTGGGCATGGGGCCGGAGGGGATCAAAATGGTAGGCAAGTGCCCAAAACTCAACGCACCGATCAACATTCCCGGCACAATCTTGTCGCAGATTCCCAACAGTACCGTGGCGTCAAACATATTGTGACTCAGGGCCACCGCCGTGCTCATGGCGATGACATCGCGGGAGAACAGACTCAGCTCCATGCCGGGCTGGCCCTGGGTCACCCCATCACACATCGCAGGGGTGCCACCGGCGAACTGGGCAACTGATCCCATACCATGGGCCGCAGCCCGGACCAGATCGGGAAACCGATGGTACGGCTGGTGCGCAGACAGCATGTCGTTGTAGGCGGAGACAATGGCCACGTTGGCCTTATTCATGAACTTGAGCGTGTCCTTGTCGCCAGACTGGCAGGCGGCAAAACCATGGGCGAGGTTGCCACAGGACAGACGACTGCGCTGAGGCGATTGCTGCCTCATGGCCTCCATTCGGCCAAGATAGTCGCGGCGAGCACCACGGCTCCGATCCACGATACGCTGAGTTACCCGTTCCACCGTTGGATGCATGCACTTGCCTCCCCATCATCCATCTTCAAGTTTGCACTCGGCATTAAACGTAGGATTTACTTCTTTTGATCATCCTAACACGGATGTCATCCTTACAAGGCCCACCAAGATTGTTATAATTACTACATAACGCCACTACTTCGTGGAGAGGCATCATGACCATTCGCATCGCAATTAACGGCTTTGGGCGAATTGGTCGCAACGTACTGCGTGCGCTGTATGAAAACCATTACCGCGACCGGATTCAGGTGGTTGCGATCAACGACCTCGGCAGCCCCGAGGGGCATGCCCACCTTTTCAAATACGACAGTGTCCACGGCCAGTTCCCCGGTATCGTCAGCTACGACGCCGAATCCATTTCGGTGAATGGCGATCACATTGCCGTCACCACCATCAGCCAGCCTGCAGAGCTGCCGTGGCGCAGCTTCCATATCGATGCGGTGCTGGAGTGCAGCGGCCGCTTCACCAGCGCCGACAAGGCGCGGGGGCATCTAGTGGCAGGAGCCCGTAAAGTCATCATCTCCGCGCCAGCCTCCGAGGTCGATGCCACGGTGGTCTACGGCGTAAACCACGATCAACTGCGCCGGAATCACCAGATCATTTCCTGCGCGTCATGCACCACCAACTGCCTCGCACCGGTGGTTAAGGCCCTGCACGAGAGCGTTGGCATTGAAAGCGGCCTGATGACCACCATTCATGCCTATACCCATGACCAGGCACTGACGGATGCCTACAGCGGCGACCTATACCGGGCCCGAGCGGCTGCGCAGTCCATGGTTCCCACGCGCACCGGCGCCGCGGGCGCGATTGGCCGGGTGATCCCTGAACTGGCCGGCAAACTGGACGGCCTGGCGGTGCGGGTTCCTACCCTCAACGTGTCACTGGTGGACCTGAGTGTGGTGGTCTGCCGGGAAACCGATGCCTCCGAGCTTAACCAGATCATGAAACAGGCAGCCCAACAATCCCCGGTACTGGGCTATAACGAGGACAAACTGGTGAGTGTCGACTTTAATCACAATGCGCTGTCTGCCATCTTCGATGCGAACCACACTCACGTACTGGGCCGTCACGCGAAAGTCATGGCCTGGTACGACAATGAGTGGGGATTCTCCAATCGTATGCTGGACAATACCCTGGCGCTGATGAATGCCAGCCACTGAAGGAGCTCCCCCATCCAGCCTACTCCCGCACTGCCCGGCCAAGTCTGCCAGAATGTGTTTCAATATCCATACCCAAACCCAAACCCAAACTCGATAAGGATGCGTCTATGCTGAGGCGAACCAAGATCGTCGCCACCCTGGGTCCGGCAACGGACTCCCCCGAAGCGCTCTCCGCCATCATCAAGGCCGGCGTCGATGTCGCCCGCCTGAACTTTTCCCATGGCAGCGCCGCCGAGCACCTTAAGCGGGCACAGCAGGTCCGCGAATCAGCGCGCGCTCAAGGTCGCTATACCGCGATACTTGCCGACCTCCAGGGCCCAAAACTGCGAATTGCGCGCTTTCAGGACAATAAGGTGACGCTCAGGAGCGGGCAGACCTTCGTTCTGGACGCCGCCATGGACAAAGCTGCCGGAGACAGCTCCCGGGTAGGCATTGACTACGAGCAGCTGATCCAGGATGTCGCGCCAGGCGATATTTTGGTGCTGGACGACGGCCGTATAGAAATGCAGGTGACGGCGGTAGACGATTGCAGCATCACCTCCACCGTTCTCATTGGCGGCCCACTCTCCAACAACAAGGGCCTGAACAAGCGTGGCGGCGGGCTCTCAGCGGAAGCACTGACGGAGAAAGACAAGCAAGACATCCGCACGGCCGCCCAGCTCGACGCCGATTACGTTGCGGTTTCATTTGTACGCACCGCCGAGGACTTGCACACCGCGCGGGCACTGCTACGGGAGGCAGGCTCGGAGGCCGGGCTGGTAGCCAAAATCGAACGGGCCGAACTGGCTCACAACGATGCCGCCCTCGATGACGTCATCCAGGCCTCGGATGCCGTGATGGTGGCCCGTGGCGATCTGGCGGTGGAGATCGGCGATGCCGAGCTGGTCGGCGTTCAGAAGCACATCATTGCTCGGGCCCGCGCCCTGAACAAGGTGGTCATCACCGCCACCCAAATGATGGAGTCGATGATCGAAAACCCCATGCCCACTCGCGCCGAGGTGTCCGATGTGGCGAATGCCGTGATGGACTACACCGATGCCGTGATGCTATCGGCCGAAACCGCCGTGGGTGATTATCCCAGAGAGGCCGTGGAAGCGATGGTACGGATCTGCCTGGGCGCGGAAAAACACCCGTCCATGGCGCAATCCAAACATCGCCTGAACGAAACCATGAGCCGGGTGGATGAAGCGATTGCCCTGTCCGCCATGTACGCGGCCAATCACCTCGACGGCATTTCCGCGCTCGTGTGCATGACTGAAACCGGTGCAACGCCCCTGCTGATGTCGCGAATCAAGTCGAGCCTGCCAATATTCGCCTTCTCCCGCCACCCCAGCACGCAGCACCGGGTTTCCCTGTATCGCGGCGTACAGACCGTACCGTTCGATACCACCGAAATTCCCAACCATGAGACCAACGCCCGCGCTGTCGCCAGGCTGGTGGAGCTTGGCATCGTGCAGGAGGGAGATCGAGTGATCATCACCAAGGGCGATTACGCAGACGCCCAAGGCGGCACCAACTCGATGAAAATCGTCCAGGTGGGTCAGGAAATCCGCTAACCCAGCGGCACCATCAGGCCCACCTGCGCAGGGCGGCCAGGCTGTCGCGGGCTATCGCTGAAATGGTCGGCCATTCGCCAGCCGCGACCGCCTCGCTCGGGGTCAGCCAGGTACCGCCAACGCCAAGAACATTATCGAGCGCCAGATAATCGCCGGCGGTGTCCAGCCGAACCCCACCGGTAGGGCAGAAACTGGCGTCCGGGAAGGGCCCGGCAATCGCCTGCAGGGCGGCCGGCCCACCGGCCACGGCAGCAGGAAAAAACTTGAACTCCCGATACCCCAGGTTGTAGCCCAACATCAGCTCGGACACCGTGGCGACACCGGGCAGCAACGGAACGCTTGAGGTGAGGCCAAACTCCAACAATGGCTCCGTGATCCCCGGCGTCACCACGAACTGGGCGCCGGCAGACTCCACGGCGCGGTACTGAGCCGGAGTCACCACGGTGCCAGCCCCAACCCATATATCGGGCAAGGCCGCCCGCAACAACTCAATGGCCGCCAGGCCGTGCTCGGTGCGCAGTGTGATTTCCAGCGCACGAATACCACCTTCCACCAATGCCCGACACAAGGGCAGCACATGATCTGGGTGTTCAATGGCAATCACCGGCATCAGCGGGCAGGCGCCAAATACGGCATGAATTCGGTTACGATGGTCTTCGGACAGTTGCTGCATGCACGCCTCCAGCTCGGCTTATCAAGCACTCCAGTAAACAACCAGACCCAGCCGGAGAAACACCCTGATTGGCATCTCCGCCACGTCATCGAGCTGATCGCACGCCAGCTTCAAGGTTTCGGCCTTGTCCATCCCCCGCAGGTGCAACGCTTTGTACCTTGCCCCCGCCAAGGCGCGCAAGCTCAGCGACACCCGGGCATGGGGCTGGGACGGCGGCGTCAAGGTCACCACATGGTTGGGCCGCTTCACATCCATCGCCTGGTACAGTTCAGGCGCATCGGGAAACAGTGAGGCAGTGTGGCCATCATTACCCATACCCAGCACCAACGCGGTCAGTGGCCACTCAATTGCGGCCAAGGCCTGATCGGCGTCGGCGCTGGCATCGACCGGAGACATGCCGGCGCGCCAGAACGACAGAAAATTGGCCGCTGCGGCCGGCCCCTGGATCAGGTAACGCTTGACCAGGGCCGCGTTACTGGCCGGATGGGTCTCCTCCACCCAACGCTCATCAGCCAGGACGACGTCAACCCGCGCCCACTCAATCGGTTTTCGTGCCAGCAATTCAAAGAAGGCAACCGGCGTACGTCCACCCGATACCGCCAGACTGGCCCTTCCTGGTTGCCGTAACCGGTTCGCCAATACGCCTGCCACCTTCTCGGCCAACATACTGGCGACAGTGTGGGCATCCTCGGCGGTGACAACATCCACCCCTTCCGGCACATTAATATCCAGCGTCTTCATACCAGCTCCTGCCATCCCTTGTTATCAGAGCAATCGATGCCACCGGTCCCCAAGTCCCCGCGGCATACCGTTTCAGCGGCGCGCCCCGCCCATTCCAGTTGGCGATGATGCCGTCAACCCAGCGCCAGGCATATTCAACTTCGTCACGCCGGACGAACAGATACTGATTCCCTTTCATCACTTCCCATAGCAGGCGTTCATAGGCATCGGGAATCCGCTCGGTTTCAAAGGCTTCTGAAAAGGTCAGCTCCAGCGGTCCTTGGCGCAATCGCATGCCCTTATCCAGCCCCTGGTCTTTATTAAGAATCTGGAGCGTCATCCCCTCGTCCGGCTGAAGACGAATGATCAGCCGGTTATGGGCAAGGTGCTTCTGATCCAGATCGAAGATGTAGTGCGGTGCAGGCTTGAAGTGAATGACGATCTGCGAGAGTTTTTCCGGCAACCGTTTGCCGGTGCGGATATAGAACGGCACCCCCACCCAACGCCAGTTCTCGATTTCAACCTTCAGCGCCACGAAGGTTTCAGTGCTGCTGCTTCGGTTGGCCCCCTCCTCTTCCAGATACGCCGGCACAGCCCGCCCAGAACTTGCGCCAGCACTGTACTGACCGCGGACCAGGTGGGTTTCCATGATGTCCGGCGTGATCGGTCGCAAGGCCTTCAGCACCTTAACCTTTTCATCCCGGATACTGTCCGCGGACAAATCGGCCGGTGGATCCATGGCGATCAGACACAACAACTGAAGCAGGTGGTTCTGAATCATGTCGCGGACCTGACCGGCCTGATCGAAGTACCCCCACCGCCCCTCAATGCCAACACTTTCCGCCACGGTAATTTCAACGTGGGAGATGTGATTCTGGTCCCACTGGGAGGAAAACAGGTTGTTGGCGAACCGCAAGGCGATCAGGTTCTGGACGGTTTCCTTGCCCAGATAGTGATCAATGCGGAACAACTGGTCTTCGTTGAACACTTCCGCCAGCTGATCGTTGATATTCCGGGACGACTTCAGGTCATGGCCTATGGGTTTTTCCACGACCACCCGGGTCTGGGCGGTACAGCAGTCGGCGGTACGCAGATTACGGGCTATCAACCCGTACATGTCCGGTGGCGTCGCCAAATAGACGATCAGCACATTGCCACTGTCCTGGCGCCACTGCCGCAATGCTTCGAAGTCGTCAGCGTCGCTGAAATCCAGCCGGCAGTACTCCAAACGGCTGAGGAATTGCTTCAGCGTAGCTGCCTCCAGCTCCCGCTCAGGAATGGACTCTCTCAGGTGTTGGGAAACCTGGTTGCGAACCTCGGCTGTGGTCGTCTGCCGCCGGGCCAGAGCCAATATCCGGCTGTCCCGCGACAGCAATCCGGAACGCTCAAGCTGGTATAGTGCGGGGAACAGCTTGCGACGGGCCAAATCCCCCAAGGCACCGAAAATCATCAGATCACTGCACGTCTTTACGTGGTCTTCCATGAGGCTCTCGCTCGCCTTCGACACCGGACAACTTCGCCCTCGACTCCCCACAACACCCGAATCGGCCCTGGCGGTTTACTGAAGCGTCCTGCCATGGTCATGTAGTAATTTTATCTAAATAATGACACTACAAACGGTTATTGCCAATTCCAAAGGCCGAATGTGACAACTTTACTACCGCATCCCAGGCCGAAAGAGGCTATAATCCGCCGAACGAACGACCGATAGTACCAGGGAGCCTGCAACGCCGCAGGACAACCACAACTCGGAGAGCAAGCGAATGTCAGCGCCCCATACGCGCCGAGATGAGAACCTGCTGGAAGATATCCAGGACCGGCTGGACTCGCTCAACAAGTCGGAACGCAAGGTCGCCGAGGCCATACTCCGCGATCCGTCCGCGGCCACTCGCTACAGCATCGCCGCCCTGGCTCGCTCCGCCAACGTGAGCGAGCCGACCGTGAACCGCTTCTGCCGTGGCTTTTCCGCGTCGGGCTTTCCCGACTTCAAGATCCGTCTGGCCCAGAGCATCGCCACTGGCACGCCCTACATTGGCCAGAACATCGAGCCCGATGATACCGTGGCCGAATTTGCCGATAAGGTCATGCTGACCACCATGGCCAATCTCGACAAGGCCCGGCAAGCCCTGAACCCGAAGGACCTTGCGACGGCCATCGATTACCTGATCCAGGCCAAGCAGATCAACTTCTTCGGGATGGGGGGCTCGGCCCCGGTCGCCTTGGATGCCCAACACAAGTTTTTTCGCTTTAACATTCCGGTGATGTGCTACGACGACGCGCTGATGCAACGAATGGTCGCTGCCGGCAGTGGCACCGGCGACGTCATCGTGATGATTTCCTACACCGGCAGAACCAAAGAGTCGATCGAAATCGCCCGGGACGCCCGCAACAATGGCGCCACCGTCATCGGAATTACAACGCCAGCCTCGCCACTGGCGGAAGTTTGCACGGTGGTGCTGGGCGTGACCGCCTCGGAAGACACCGAAGTGTACATGCCCATGGCTTCGCGAATTATCCATCTGTCGATTATCGACATCCTCGCTACCGGTGTGACCCTCAAGCGTGGCGAGGATTTTCGTGATCACCTGAAGAAGATCAAGGACAGCCTGAAAGCCACCCGACTGCCACCGGTCTGACAACTCGCTCGCCAACGACAAAAAAAGCCCGGGGCATTTCGCCACCGGGCTTTTTGTAGGCTAGCCTGAATGCTGGAATCAGGGCCGCTCGACCTCTGCCTGCTCACGCAGGTACTGTTGGTAGGCCGTGTATTCACGCTGGCCCTGAAGGGTCGCCATGAAACGACGGAGTTGGGTAACCTCCTCACTCTCGCGATCCACTTCGCCCTCGCCGACCTTGTCCAGGGCGATGACCACTAGGTCGCCAGCAGCCATAGCGTGACCGTACACCGGCGCATCGGCCTGGGGCTTGGGCATGGCAAAAACGGCACTAAGTACCGCCGGGTTCAAGCCGGCACTGTTACGCCCCTGTTCGGAATAGCTCTGCCATTGAGCGGACACCGACTCAATCTCGGCGAGGTCCTGCCCGGCTTCCAGCGCCGCCACAACAGCTTGCGCCTCAGCCTGCAACACCTTGCGGATTTCCTGTTCAGTCAAGGCTGCACGAATGTCACCCAAGACCTCCTCCAACGGCAGCTGACGGGCTGGAAAATGCTCTTTGACCCGAGCCACGATGGAGACGTTGTCGCCAACGTCGATCACTTCGGTATTGTAGCCGCCCTTCAGCACATCCTCAGAGTATACCTGGCGAACCAGGCCGGCGTGATCAAACGGCGCGCTAGCACCCTCTCGGCTCAGACCGTTGCGCTCGTGAATCTCCAGCCCCAGGGCCACTGCAGGCTCGGCCAGATTATCGGACTCATAGGCAATGTTGGACAGCTCGGTACGTGCCGCCGCATAAGCCTCATCAGCCTTGGTCATTGCCAGCTCGTTTCTCAGCTCTGCTTCCAGCTCGCTCAGGGACGGCACCTCAGTCTCACGCACCTCCAACAGCTTGATCAAGTGAGTTCCGTAGGGCGTGATCACCGGCTCGGACACCTCACCGATCTCCAAGGCAAACATCGTCTCTTCGAAGGCCGAATCGAACATATTACGCCCTGCAAAGCCCAGATCGCCGCCATCGGCGGCGGTTGCCACATCGGCGGAGTAGGATTCGGCGAGCGCAGCGAACGCTTCGCCCTCAGCCAGTTTCTGCTGGATTTCGGCGATCTTTTCGTCTGCGTCGTCGCCCTGCTCGATCAGGATATGAGCGGTACGACGCTCTTCATCCGCCAATTCATCGGCACGGCTCGCATACAGGGCTTCCACTTCCTCCTGGGTCACGCTGGCCGGGTCCGCCAATGATTCGAGGCTGAGTGCTATGTACTGTACGTCCACCGTCTCAGGGCGCATGAACAGCGCAGCGTTGGATTCGTAATACTCGGCGATCGCCTCCGCCGACACCGACACCTTGTCAGCCACATCACCGGAGGACAGGGTTACAGTGCGGAAATCCCGGGTCTGGTTCTGCAAACTCAGCAGCTTTTCGGCACCGGCCTCAGCCACAAAGCCACTCTGACTCACACCAGAGCGGATTTGATTGATGACATACTGCTTGCGCATGGCTTCGCGGAACTCGGCGACGCCCATTCCCAGGTTACGCACGGTAGATACGAAACGGTCTCGGTTGAACTGGCCATTCACCTGGAACTGCGGCATCTGGGTGATCAGGGCGTCGACATCGGCGTCGGACAGCGCCAGCCCCTGCTCAGCGGCATCCTGGGTGAGGACTCGCTCCTGAATCAACAACTCCAATACTTCCCGACGAATCTGCTCGTCATCCAGCAACGTAGGGTCTGGCCGATCCATCTGCGCAAGTCGTCGCTGGCTCTCGATCTGAACGATACGCAGGAATTCGCGCTCGGAGATGTCTTCGCCATTCACCGTGGCGACTTCGGGCTCCCCCGAAAAGCCGCCGATGATGGCGTCCATACCCCAAATGGAGAGCGAAACTATCAATACAGCAATGATGATTTTGGCAATGGTGCCTTGGGCATTATCCCGAATATTCTGAAGCATGTTCCTCCCGGACCGCCAAGCCTGTCTGCACCCACTTGGGCCAGAGTATGCCAGCGTCAGGCCTCTGTTCCGTGTCGTCTGATATCTCAGATGGTCCCGCATCCTGCCCAACTAAGTCGGGCGTTCCCGGGCTCTGAACGTAAAAAGGCGCACCCTGATCGGAATGCGCCTCCTTTTAATTCGGAGTGACGTCCGACGAAAGTGTCAGCGTCACCCCTGGCAACGCCAATCATCCGGCGCCACCAGGCGAAAGAGCCTTACTTAACGGCGTCCTTCAGAGCCTTACCAGCCTTAAAGCCAGGCACTTTGGAGGCCGGAATCTTGATCTCCGCACCAGTTTGCGGGTTACGACCGGTACGAGCCGCACGCTCTTTAACCGAAAACGTACCGAAACCGATCAGAGTCACCTGATCGCCTTTTTTCAGTGCGCCGCTAACGGCGTCGGTCATGGCGTCCAGTGCACGACCAGCACTTGCCTTGGAGATGTCGGCGGACTCTGCGATTGCATCGATTAGTTCGGACTTGTTCACACTAAACCCCTTCGATTTCAGGTTGAAGATGTTATCGGTTGGTTTGTTTTTTTCTAGGACGTTCCCGACTATCGCATAAGCGGTCAGAGAATTCCATTCTTCACTTTTCTTATTCCATTCGGTTACATACCGGAATTCGGAATAGGCATCAACTGCGCGGGAGCCCTTGGTATTGGCTGCTTCACGGCGAAACAGTTATACCAACGGGCTCTCGCGCGTGTCAACAAAACTGCGCGGGTTTAATGGGTATTTATCCGCTCTGAGGCATCGCCCTCATCTTCCCGAGGTTTACCGGAAGACGACTCGCTGGCGACCCCTTTGCGGAGGGGCTCCGGGGCGTACGCCAGTGCGATATCCAGAACTTCGTCAATCCATTTGACCGGCTTGATTTCAAGCGATTCCTTTATGTTGTCCGGTATCTCTTTGAGATCGCGGACATTTTCATCAGGAATTATGACGGTCTTTATGCCGCCACGGTGGGCCGCCAGGAGCTTCTCCTTCAACCCGCCAATGGCCAGCACCCGGCCTCGGAGCGTGATTTCACCGGTCATCGCGACATCCGCTCTTACTGGGTTCTGGGTTAATGCGGAAACCAACGCGGTGCACATGCCAATACCCGCACTGGGGCCGTCCTTGGGCGTGGCACCTTCGGGTACGTGAACGTGGAGGTCGTGCTTCTCATGGAAGTCGTCGCCAAAACCGAGACCCGCCGCCCGACTCCTGACGACAGTCAGAGCAGCCTGGATGGATTCCTGCATGACGTCACCGAGAGAGCCGGTCTTGATCACTCGACCCTTGCCCTTGGTCAGTGCACATTCGATGGTCAGCAACTCGCCGCCGACCTGGGTCCAGGCCAATCCGGTCACCTGACCAATCTGATTCTTCTCTTCCGCCAGGCCGTACTTGAACTTCTGAACGCCGGAATAGTCTTCCAGCATCTCTGGCGTCAGGGTCAGTGTGTTTTTCTTTCCGGCCTCGACGTGCTCCCGGACCACCTTACGGCAGATTTTGGCGATTTCACGCTCCAGCCCACGGACACCGGCCTCCCGGGTGTAGTAGCGGATCAGGCTGCGAAGCGTCTCCTCCGGCAACTCCAGCTCTTTGTTACCCAAGCCGTTCGCCTTGATCTGTTTCGGCAACAGATAGCGCAACGCAATGTTGACCTTCTCATCCTCGGTATAGCCCGGTATGCGAATGATCTCCATACGGTCCAACAATGCCGGTGGTATGTCCATCGAGTTGGACGTACAGACGAACATGACATCCGACAGATCGTAGTCCACCTCCAGGTAATGATCATTGAAGGTGTGGTTCTGTTCCGGGTCCAGTACTTCCAGCAGGGCGGAAGCCGGGTCGCCCCGGTGGTCCATCCCCATCTTGTCAATTTCATCAAACAGGAACAGTGGATTCTTCACGCCAACCTTGGAGAGCTTCTGCAGCAACTTACCAGGCAGAGCGCCAATATAGGTTTTGCGGTGCCCACGGATCTCAGCCTCATCACGAACGCCGCCCAAGGCCATACGGGTGTACTTTCGATTGGTCGCACGGGCAATGGACTGCCCCAGCGAGGTTTTGCCCACCCCTGGAGGCCCCACCAGACACAACACGGGCCCCTTGACCTTTTTGACCCGGCTCTGAACCGCCAGGTACTCCAGAATCCGCTTCTTCACCTCTTCCAGGCCGTAGTGATCCTGGTCCAGGATCTCCCGGGCCTTCTCGAGGTCATGACGTACCCGGCTGCGTTTCTTCCAGGGTACCGCCAACATCCAGTCAATGTAGCCACGAACAACGGTGGCTTCAGCCGACATCGGCGACATCATCTTGAGCTTGCTCAGCTCGGACTCGGTCTTCTTGCGGGCCTCTTCTGGCAGACCAGCCTCTTCCAGCTTCTGCTCCAGCTCGTCAATATCGCTGGCCCCCTCGCCAAGCTGGCCCATCTCTTTCTGAATGGCCTTCATCTGCTCATTGAGGTAGTACTCCCGCTGGCTGCGCTCCATCTGCTTCTTGACCCGGCCGCGGATGCGTTTTTCCACTTCGATCAGATCAATCTCGCCATCCAGCTTGCCCAGCAGCAAGTCAACCCGTTGTCGAACGTCCAGCGCCTCCAACAGCTCCTGCTTCTCGGGAATGCGCAGCTCCAGGTGAGCCGCCATGGTATCCGCCAGCCGCTCCAATTCGTTGATGCCAGTGAGCGCGCTGGAAACCTCCGCTGGCACCTTTTTGGAGAGTTTGACGTACTTTTCAAACTCTTCCATCAACGTCTTGACCAGCACATCCCCTTCCCGCTCAGGCAACGAGTCTTCATCCATCAGCCAGGCTCGTCCGGTGAGGTACTCAGCCTCTTCAATGCTTTCGATCCGGGCACGGGTATTACCCTCAACAAGTACCTTCACCGTACCATCAGGCAGTCGCAGCAGCTGCAGCACGGTTGCCAGAGTCCCCATGTCGAACACATCTTCAGCCCCGGGGTCATCCGTTCCCGCATCACGCTGAGCCACCAGAAGGATCTCTTTGGTTCCCTCCATCGCGGCTTCGAGCGCCTGTATTGATTTGTCTCGCCCCACGAACAGCGGAACCACCATGTGCGGAAACACCACCACATCCCGCAGCGGAAGCATGGGGTACTCTTGCACAGATTCTTCAGGAATCAGGGTCATAAGGAATCCTCTGACTTTGTTTCTTTCAGCTTAACATCGATCATTGGGGCGCTTGGCGAAATTGCAATATTTTTACGGAATTAAAGCCTGCTTCGCTGAATGGCAGACGCATAGTCGCGGGCAAGGTCACGGGATCACTGAAGCCCCAAACTGCAGACGAAAAAAAAGGGCGTTGCCGCCCTTTTCAGTGATTTGCCCCGTCAATCTTCCGACGCGGCTTTGGCATGGTCGTTACTTGCGTAGATTTTAAACGGCTCAGAGTCGCCGTCGATGACACTCTCATCGATGACCACCTTGGAAACATCGGTTTCCGACGGAATCTGATACATGGTATCAAGCAACGTCGCCTCCATGATCGACCGCAAGCCACGAGCGCCGGTCTTCCGCTCCATCGCTTTACGAGCCACCGCCTTAAGCGCATCTTCGCGGAAATCCAGTTCGACCCCCTCCATGTCAAACAGCTTCTGATACTGCTTGGTCAGGGCATTCTTGGGCTCGGTCAGAATCTGAACCAACGCTTCCTCATCCAGCTCGGTGAGCGTCGCCACGACAGGCAAACGCCCCACAAACTCAGGAATCAGGCCGTACCTGACGAGGTCTTCGGTTTCCACATCCTTGATGATGTCGCCGGTGCTCTTGCTGTCATCCTGACTCACCACGGATGCGGAGAATCCAATGCTGCTTCGTTCTGAGCGATCCCGAATCACCTTATCCAGCCCGGCAAAAGCACCTCCACAGATGAACAGGATGTTGCCAGTATCCACCTGGAGGAACTCCTGTTGCGGGTGCTTGCGACCACCTTGCGGAGGTACCGACGCAACGGTGCCTTCAATCAGCTTCAGCAGTGCCTGCTGCACACCCTCACCGGATACGTCCCGGGTGATGGAGGGGTTATCGGACTTGCGGGAAATCTTGTCGATTTCATCGATGTAGACGATACCGCGCTGCGCCTTGTCAACGTCGTAGTCGCATTTCTGAAGCAACTTCTGGATGATGTTCTCAACATCTTCGCCGACATAGCCGGCTTCCGTCAGCGTGGTAGCATCAGCAATGGTGAACGGGACGTTCAGCATACGCGCCAGGGTTTCGGCCAACAGCGTTTTGCCGCTACCGGTGGGACCGATCAGCAGGATGTTGCTCTTGCCCAGTTCCACATCCGCCTTGCCTTCACCGTAACGCAGGCGTTTGTAATGGTTGTAAACCGCGACAGAGAGAACAATTTTGGCCCTATCCTGCCCGATAACGTACTCGTCCAGGGTGTGGCGAATCTCATTGGGCGTGGGAAGACGATCACTGGCTTCTTCCTGTGCACTTTCCTGAATTTCTTCCCGGATAATGTCGTTGCACAGATCCACGCACTCGTCGCAGATGAACACCGAGGGCCCTGCAATGAGCTTACGGACTTCATGCTGGCTCTTTCCACAAAACGAGCAGTACAGCAACTTGCCGTTATCGTCGCCTCTGCCGTTTCTATCATCTGCCATTGACTTACCTCTGTTCTGGATTTGCCGGCGCACCTTAACGGTTTACCACCTTACGCCGGCGTCATTTGAAGCGATTAGCCCCAGTATTATTTATTCGGTGCGCGCTTATCAAGTATAGAATCGATCAGGCCATACTCCTTCGCCTGCACCGGGTCCATAAAATAGTCACGTTCCGTATCTCTTTCGATGGTTTCCAGATCCTGCCCGGTGTGCCGGGAGAGGATGGTGTTAAGGGTATGACGGATCTTGAGAATTTCCTTGGTATGGATCTCGATATCCGTCGCCTGCCCCTGGTAGCCCCCCAGCGGCTGGTGAATCATGACTCGCGAGTTCGGCAGGCAGGCACGCTTGCCCTCTGTGCCGCCGGCGAGAAGAAACGCCCCCATACTGGCGGCCTGCCCCACACACAGGGTTGCAACGTCCGGCTTGATGAACTGCATGGTGTCATAGATGGACATGCCAGCCGTGACAGAACCGCCCGGACTGTTGATGTACAGATGAATATCCTTGTCCGGGTTCTCCGACTCCAGAAACAGCATCTGGGCCACGATCAGGTTCGCCATGTGGTCTTCCACCTGACCCACCATGAAGATCACCCGCTCTTTGAGCAGTCGGGAGTAAATATCAAAGGAACGCTCGCCACGAGCCGTCTGCTCAATAACGATTGGCACCAGGCCAGAATTGGTAACCATCGCGGGACCATCAATCGGTTTTTGCATCATGATGCGCCTGAACTCCTTCTGGACGTAAAGTGACCATCCGGCCACTAAGGTTGGGACTGTTATTGGTTGTTCATGTTGCTTTTTTATCTTACCAGAGCCCTACTTTGCCACCCTGAGCCCAAGATGAAAACAGCCGGACGTGCCGGCTGTTTTCTTTACATTGCTCTCAGACCGCCTCGCGGTCGGGCAACTTAACGCTGAGGCTGGCCGGCCTTCACCGCGTCTTCATACTTCATTTTCTTCTCTTTGACCTTGGCCTGCTCAAGTACCACGTCAACTACGGCCTCTTCCAGCACCACAGATTCAATCTGCGACTTCTGTTCCGCGCTGCCGGTGAAGTGAGCAACAACCTCTTCCGGCTGCTCGTAGGTCGAAGCGATCTCCTGGATCTTCTCTTCCACCTTGGCCTCATCGGCCTTCAGGTCATTCTTCTTGACCACTTCCTGGAACAGCAAACCAGTCTTAACTCGACGGACAGCCTGCTCTTCGAAAAGTTCTTTCGGCAGCTGTTTGAAATCCACCTGACCACCAAAACGCTGAACCGCATCCTGGCGCAGACGATCAATTTCCTGGTCGATCAGTGACTGGGGAACTTCCAGTTCGGTGGTTTCCAGCAGACCATCAATAACGTCGTTTTTGACCTTGTTGGTGATCGCCTGCTTCAGCTCCCGCTCCATGTTCTTACGAACTTCGGCACGGAATGCCTCTTCATCAGCGGCATCGATGCCAAACTTTTTGAAGAATTCTTCATCCAGTTCCGGCAGCTGGGGCTCCTGAACGTCATGAATCTTGATTTCAAACTTGGCGGGTTTACCGGCCAGCTCTTCGTTCTGGTAATCCTCGGGGAAAGTGACGTCGATTTCCAGCTCCTCGCCGGCCTTACCGCCCACGATGCCTTTTTCGAAGCCCGGGATCATCTGTCCGGAACCCAGGGTCAGGCGATGACCTTCCGCAGCACCGCCTTCAAACTCTTCACCGTCGATAGAGCCCTTGAAGTCGATGGTCACGACGTCCTTGTTCTTGGACTTACGCTTAACGGACTTATTGGTAGCCTGCTGTCGACGCAGGTTGTCGATCATGGTGTCGACATCTTTGTCGGTGATTTCCGTATTCGGCTTCTCAACGTTGATCTTGCTCAGGTCACCCAGCTCAATCTCCGGAAGCACCTCAAAGATGGCGACAAACTCGAGGTCCTTGCCCTCTTCCATGGTCTTGGGCTCGAACTTCGGCCAGCCAGCCGGAACAATATCCTGGTCTTCCAGGGCTTTCATGTAGTTGTCGCGCATGACTTCGCCAACGATTTCCTGGCGAACGCTATCCCCGAAACGACGTTTGACAACGCTCAGAGGTACTTTGCCCGGGCGGAAGCCGTTCAGGCGAACGGTACGCGCAGTCTCCTGAAGGCGTTTCTGAACCGCCGCGTCAATTTCCTGGGCGGGCACACCGATTGTCATGCGACGCTCGATGTTGGATGTCGTTTCAACAGACACTTGCATGGAAGTTCCTCGAATTACCGGTCAGTAGTGAGTGGGTGACTTTTCACGCCAGGCAGGGCGTGAGCCAGAAGATTGGCACGACCCGGAAGAGCGCGAAAATTAAAAGCGGTAGTCTACCACGGTTTTACTGGCGGAGAGAATTATCTGGGTGGGTGTAGCCTGAATTAACGCTGGCCGGCTTCGGCAATGATTTGCTCGAGGGAAAAATCCCTCATAAAGGCAACAAAATCGTCATCCCTAAGGCCCTGACTTACCAGGAAGCCCTGAATCTCATCACACTGGTGCTCCGACAGGAAAGCCCACTGGTCCGGTGTTTCAACCCCTTCGGCAATGACCTTGAGGCGGAGACTCTTGGCCATTGAGATGATGGCCAGGGTTATGGCGGTGTCGTCGCTGTTGGAACCAACTTCATCGACGAAAGAGCGATCGATCTTGAGGGAATCCAGCGGAAATTTGCGCAGGTAGCTCAACGAGGAATAGCCAGTGCCAAAATCGTCGATGGAGACTCTTAACCCCAGCAGCTTGATACGGCGCAGCATGCGAATGGCCTGCTCGACATCCCTCACCAGCATGCTTTCTGTGATCTCCAGCTCCAGAGACTGTGGTGGAATATCGTAGTCTTTGAGCAGATCCGCCAGAGTTTCCACCAGATCCGCCTGACGGAACTGGGCAGCGGACAAGTTAACAGCCACCGTCAGGTCGCCAAAGCCCAAGTCGCGCCAGCGCTTTAAGGCGGCGCAGGACTCCTCCAAAACCCAGCGGCCAATGCGGCGAATCTGGCCGGTGTGCTCCGCAACCGGTATGAAGTCCGCCGGGGAGATCCCGCCCAGCCCGGGATGACGCCAGCGCAACAGCGCCTCCGCGCCATGGACTCGACCATCGGCAAGCCCAATTTTCGGCTGGAACACCAAGAACAGCTGGTCCCTGGCAATGGCTTGCTGCAGCTCACTGCCCAGTTGCTGGCGCCAGACCGCCAGCTTGTTCATTTTCGACTCATAGAAGGCATAGGTGTTACGCCCTACCTCCTTGGCCTTGTACATAGCGGTATCTGCCGCCTTCATCAGGGCCTCGACCGTTTGTCCGTCATCCGGATAGACGCACACCCCCACACTCACGGTTGATTGCAGCGAATAGCCGGAAACCTGGAACTGACGATCAAAGTGATCGAGGATCTTGCTGACCGCCGGGATCACGTTTTCTGTGCTGTCGATGTCGGTCATGATGATCACAAACTCGTCGCCGCCCAGCCGGGCCAGCGTGTCCTCTTCCCTCAACATCTCGGACAGCCGCCTTGCGGTGGCTTTCAGCAGCTCGTCGCCAACGGCATGCCCCAACGAGTCGTTAATGTCTTTGAAATGGTCGAGGTCCAGGTACAGCACCCCGGTGCAGGTATTGGTGCGATTGGCATGCTTGATCGCATAGGCAATCCTGTCCATGCACAAGGCCCGGTTGGGCAAGCCCGTCAGCGAATCGTAATTGGCCAGGTATTGCAGCTCGGCGACTGCCCGTTCCAGCCGCACTTCTTTGTCCCTTAGGGCCTTCTCCGCTGCATCCCGAATCTGCTGCTGTTCCGAAATGGTCTCCAGCATGTCATTGAACGTGCCCGAAAGCAGTCCGATCTCATCCTGGGACTCCACAGGAACACGAAGATCGTAGTCATGACTGGAGGTCACTCGACGGGTAAAATTGGCGAGGCGCAGAATCGGTGCCGAGATATAACGTTGCATTGCCTGGGCCAGAATAAAAGCCAAAGCAACCATGGCGAGCAGCAACACCGCCAGGGTCAGCACAAAGGCCTCCAACTTCTCGGCCAACTCGGACTTGGACACCTTCAGGTACAAGGTGCCCAACTGCTCGTCGAGGGAATCCAGGACAGGCTGATACACATGCAGCCATTCTTCGTCCCAGATTACGGCGGGCTCCTGCAGAAAACCGGCTTCGCTTATTTCTCCCGCGCCCCGTTCAATTCGCGCAAAGATCCCTCCCCCATCATTGAACAACGCGACGCTGTGGGGAGCACTTAACACGGTTTTGCCCAATAGGTCTTCCCGGGCCTGTCCAGCCATACCCAGTGACATATAGGCAACACTGTCCACCGCTAGCCGGCGGGCCTGGGACACGGAATCGTTTTCCAGAGAATCTTCAATGGTGTTGGCGAAACTGAGGGTCACCACAAAAAAACCGACCATTATGGTCACCATCGAGACGCCGGCGATCAACAGCACCAACTTGGAGCGAATGGAGACGAGATAGGCCATCAGCGATGCCCCCCATTCAGCTCCTCGACCGCCCCATAGACCTTGCCGGCTAACTTGACAAAGGCAGCCGACGGCTCATTGCCACCGGCGGCGAACGCCGACTGATTAATCTCGATGTCAAAGGTGTCCGACTCTCCCAGGTACAGCCGTATGTGCAGTCCCGCAGCCGCACTGAACCTGCTGCTGCCAACAAAGACCGTGCGCTGCTGCAAGCCCGCCCGCAGAATACGCTCGATGTCACCCTGAGATACCTCGCCCAGATAGGCGACGTGGCAGCGCCCCAAGTCATCAAATCGATCTGCCTGAATCAGCTCGACAGGCTTTCCGGTGACCTCCCGCCCCCCCAGGAAGTCACGCATTTGCCGGTAAAATTCACGATCCTGATAGATACAGAGACGATAGGGGGTGGAGCGCTCATTGAGATCCGAATCCGGAGACCAGTAGATCTGCCCCGCCAGACGTAACAGGATAAAGGCCCGCACCTGAGCCTCCGCGGCGCGGTCTTGCGCTGACAAGGCCGGCACCATCCCTAGCAAAAGGCCTACGACCAGCAGCCCCAAGTACCACCGGAGTGAACACGGCCTTCCCCTGACCACTGTTCGCCGGTCACGCTGGGTAACTGAATGGCTAGCCTTACCGCCACGGAAAGCCGGATCTCGATTCATAGCGCGCTTATTGTCTGGACTCAGTGCACCCTTAGTATAGGCAGTACCCTGCACGTCTGTCAGATCAACCACAAAAAAATGCGTCTTCCTGTAATTTTCCCAGCAAATTCACCACCTATAATGGCAACAACGACCAAACCCACTAAAATTAGAATGGATTAAGGATGGAGTAAGGATGAATTGCGAGACTTCCTCCCGGCCAAGCAGATGACCTTTGGCCCCATTTTGAGAGAGAAGATGTTGACCTCATTGTTTACAGCACACAGGAAAGCAGCATTTCGCAGGCTGCTTTTCCTCGGCCAGTGCCTGTTCATAATCTCTCTAAGCTCCCCATCCAAGGGGCAATCCCTATCCGAATTGGCCGACCTGCCTTTGGATCAACTGCTTGCTATCAGTGTCAGCACGGCGTCCAAGCTGCCCAGTACCGTCACCAGTTCGCCGGGCATCATCACTGTCTACAGCGACGAGGAAATTGAATTGTTTGGTGGCCGGGATCTGGGCGAAGTCCTGGCCCGAATCCCTGGCATCAATCTCTTTAACTCCGCGACTTCCCACAAGTACCGGATCACCGCCAGGGGCGATGCTCCACGATTCAGCAACAATCACATCCTGGTGCTGCTGGATGGCATTCCATTGAATCGTGAAAGCTATACCGGCGGCCTCTGGACTCAGTCTGTCGTCACCTCCCTGCCGCTGGAAATCATTAAACAGATCGAAGTCATCCGGGGGCCGGGTTCAGTACTCTATGGCACCAATGCATTTGGCGGCGTCATCAATATCATCACCAAGCGGGCCGCTGAACTCGATAATGGAGTCACCCTTGGCCTCGGTGACAACGACACAATGGCGGCAAGATTCACCTACGGCAGCGAGATGGGCGAATCCGGTACTGAAGTGGCAACGGCCTTGCGCTATTTCGGCACCGAAGGCGAGCCGTTAACCCCCAATGATCTTGGTGGCGGCTTTCGCGATCGGCTTGAGGAGCGCTCCCCCGGCGGCCTGGTCAGCGCCCGCAATAAGGGACTTCACGCCACGGTTCATTGGGGGCGGGCCAGGGTTGACAACATTCGTGGCAGCCCACTGGAACTGGCCCACGGCCATGAGGACAACGAACGCGTGTTTGTCCACGCCGGCTATGAGCACCAAATGTTTGACCGGTGGCAGGGCAAAATCGACCTCTCCCACGTCAGTGTGCGCACCGAGCTGATCGACCCCATAGCGGGGGTTCTTGGACCCATCAATTACAAAACCGATGACAGTCGCGCTGAACTGCAGTTACAGGGACGGTTCAGCTCTGAATTTCAGCTGGTTACAGGCATTACCTTTGACTCTTTCCTGGCCAGGGTCGAAGAGCCCTACCCCTTCCTACCAAACTGGCGAAGCCATCTTTACGCCGCCTACATCCAGGCAGAGTACCAGCTGAACAACACGCGGCTGATTGGCGGTTTGCAGTTCAACAAGGTGGAGGGCATTGCCGATAAGACGGTCCCCAGATTAGGACTCATCCATAACTTCACGGACACCATCGGCGCCAAGCTGATGTATGCCGAAGCCTTCCGCGCGCCCTACGCCGTGGAAACAGAGGTTGCCATCGTCACCCCCGGCATTAGCCTGCTGGGAAATCCCGACCTGAAAAGGGAACTGGTGAAAACCTGGGATATGCAGATTTTTTATAACCAACGCAATTTCCAGACCGCACTGACCTTATTCCACACACGACAGGAAGACCTGATCGTTCGCGGCCTGCAAGCTCCGGGGGTCATCAGTTTCTTCAATGACGGCGAGCTTGAGACCCAAGGCGTGGAGCTGGAGGCCAAGTACATCCCCCACCCAGGCTGGTTTTTGACAGGCTCGGCCACCTGGCAACGCAATGAAGATGGTAACGATACTGACGACGTGACCCTGCAACCAGACTACACCCTCAAGGCCGGCATCGGATACCAGGGCGACACTTGGTCGCTGGCCCTGTTCGACATCTATCAAGATCACTATCAGGACAACATCATTGTCACCCCCACGCGGCTTGAACTGAATCCCACTGCCGGCAATAACCACAACATCAGTCTGAACGGCACACTGGTGCTGAGACAATTGGGCCAGCTGAAGCTTGGCCTCTACGTTCACAACCTGCTTGACGATGACATCTGGCTACCCGCTTCCCCCGGGTTTACCACATCCAACCTCAACACAATGCCCAGTGTCGAAAGCGGACGCACCTTCCTGGTCACCGCCAAGCTACCCTTCTAATTCTCTAACGCCCTACCCAGAACATCACCCACTTTGGTAACCTTGGGATCGACATCTAAAATCAGAAGCAAGAAACCTGGTCGCCCTGTAAGCAACCGGTTCTTTCAGCTAAGCCGATGACCTGCTGAGGGGAAGTTCTTGATCCGCGTTCGCCAATCACCCAAGCGTGCCCCACTTCGCCTCCGCCACTCTTGGTCCGCAGCACTGTTACTTTTCACCCTTATCGCCTCGGCGCGGGGCCAACCCCTACCTGAGCTCGCCGAACTACCTCTAGAACAGCTGCTTAACGTAAGCGTGACCACCGCTTCTAAATTACCGGGCACAGTGACCAACTCTCCCGCTGCCATCAGCGTCTACAGCGCTGAAGAGATTGCGCTGTTTGGCGGCAGGGATCTCAGTGAAGTGCTGGCCAGAATTCCCGGCGTCAACTTTTACCACGATACTGGTGGCCACAAGTTCCGCGTGATGACCAGAGCCGATGCGCCGCGACTCAACAACAACCACACCTTAATTCTGCTCGACGGCATCCCCTTCAACCGGGAAAGCTACACCGGCGGACTCTGGAACCACGCCGTGCTTACCACCCTTCCGCTGGACGCCATCCGTCAGATCGAGGTGGTGAGAGGGCCCGGGTCGGTACTCTATGGCACCAATGCCTTTTCCGGCGTCATCAATATCGTGACCAAGAGGGCCGGCCAAATCGAAAACAGCGTCAGTCTCGGTGGCGGAAGCAATACCACGTTCGCGTCGACATTCACTTACGCGGCCGAAGCCTCCGACACGGAGACCGAGTTTGTCACAGCCTGGCGACACTATCGCACCGAGGGCGAACGACTGAGATCGAACGATTCCAGCGGCCAGTTCAGCGCTCGACTGGAGGAAAGCTCGCCGGGTGGCCTGGTGACGGCCAGGCACCAAGGCTTTCACGCGGCCATTCAGTGGGGCCGCGCGGAAATGGAAAACATCCGCGGCAGCGATATTCAGCTCGCGGATGGCGGCCTGGATAATGAGCGAATTTTCGCAGCGGTGGGTTATGAGCGCGACATAGGTAGTCACTGGCGGGCCAAGGTGGACTTGTCTCACGTCAGCCAGCGCCTGGAACTGATCGAACCCACGGCGGGCGTACTGGGCCCCATCAACTACAAAACCGATGATAGCCGCATTGAACTTCAGCTCCAGGGTGAGCTCTCTGACAATCTGCAACTGGTTACCGGCGTGACCTGGGATTCGTTCCTGGCGCGGATTGAAGAGCCTTACCCCTTCCTGCCCAATTGGCGCAACAACCTGTACAGTGCCTATGCCCAAGCGGAGTACCAATGGCGCGAGACCCGGTTTACTGGTGGACTTCAATTCAACAAGGTGGAAGGCATCGCCGACAAGACGGTGCCACGGGTAGGCCTGATCCACAATTTCACCGACACAGCCGGGATCAAGCTAATGTATGCGGAGGCATTTCGCGCGCCCTACGCGCTGGAAACCGACATTAAGCTGATTACCCCAGCAGTGAGTCTTCTAGGTAATCCTGAACTACGCCGGGAGACAGTAAAAACCTGGGATTTGCAACTGTTTCATGACACCCCCAGACTGCAATCGGCCCTTACCTTGTTCCATTCCAGGCAGAAAGACCTGATCGTGCGCCGCTTGCAATCGCCTGGCGTGATCAGCACCTTCAACGACGCCGAGCTGGAAATCCAGGGCGTAGAGCTGGAGACAAAGTATATTCCCCATGCCAACTGGTTCCTGTCCGGTTCGGCAACCTGGCAGCAAAACAAGGATAACAACGGCACCAGGGACACCACCCTGCAACCGGACTACGTCATCAAAGCGGGCATTGGCTATCGAGCCAACACCTGGTCGCTGGGACTGTTCGACATTTACCAAAGCCGCTATCAGGACAACGTCATCGTCACCCCCTCACGACGGACGCTGAACCCCGCCGCCAACGCCAGCCACAACCTGAGCCTGAATGGCACATTGGAACTGGTTCAGCTCAATCGGCTGGAATTGGGCCTCTACGTGCATAACCTGCTGGATGAAGATTTCTGGTTACCGCCCGTGCCGGGATTCACAACCTCCAATCAGAACACTCAGCCTAGTGTGGAGTCAGGTAGAACCTATTTGATAACCGCCAAGCTCCCCTTCTAGATCAGAACAGCGGCAATCTGGGGAAATAGGGGCTGTAGGGCGTGATGAAAAGCGAGAAGGAAGGTGGCGCGAAAGGACTAACTCGAACGCCCACGGGTTGCCCTATTCCATTGGCCTGCCCTTGATCTGCACGAAAAACATCTGGCAAGCAGCCGAGGAACATCTAAACTCAAGAACAAACAATGCAAATGACGCACAGCACTCAAGCGCTTTAACCTAATAGAAGCGAGCATACAACACGCCGCTCCATGCAGGGCTCGTCAATGTGCATTTCCACCACATTAAGACGCCGCATTACCGCGCTCCAAAACCGTCTCGCGCTTTGGCTTGGCATACTATCACTTCTGATCACCAGCCATTGCCAAGGCAGCCATGTTGCCGAGATTGCCGAGCTGGCGTTTGAAGATTTACTCAACCTCAGCGTCAGTACGGCGTCGAAGCTGCCTACCAGCGTTGTGGACTCTCCGGGAATTGTCAGCGTTTATAGCGCCGACGAAATTGAGCTATTCGGGGGCCGTGACCTTGGGGAGGTTCTTGCCCGCCTGCCCGGCGTTACCCCCTTTTCATCAGCCTCCAGCAACCGCTCTCGCGTCACCACAAGGGCCGACTTCCCGAGGATAGACAACAATCATGTCCTGATCCTTCTCAATGGCACCCCCTTCAATCGTGAGGGTTACCTGGGGGGCCTTTGGGCTTATGGGGTTTTGACCACCTTCCCCCTGCAAGCCATACGTCAGATCGAGGTGATCAGAGGACCAGGCTCGGTGCTCTACGGCACGAACGCCTATTCAGGCGTCATCAACATCATCACCAAACGTGCCCATGAACTGGTTAATAGCATCAGCATTGGCGCAGGCAACAACGGTGCCCAAGCCAGCAATCTGGCGCTGAGCGCCGAATCCGATACCGGCGACAGCGAAATCGTCACCGCCCTTCGCCACTACCAGAGCGATGGCGAACCTATTCAGGCCAATGACGACAGTGGTGTATTTCGCACTGAACTGCAGGAATCATCGCCAGGCGCACTGGTTAGCGCTAACCATAAGGGGCTCCATGCCACACTGCACTGGGGTCGCGCCGATTTGGATGAAATTCGAGGAACCCAGGCCAAGCTTGCGGAAGCGAATGCAGACAACGAACGACTCTTTGTTCACGTAGGCTATGAACACCACCTTAGCAGCAATTGGCTTGGTAAAGCCGATGTTTCACACGTTTCTGCCCACACAATACTGACCGAACCGACCGTGGGGGTTCTGGGCCCAATACACTTCAGGACCGACGATAGCCGAGTTGAACTGCAATTACAGGGCCGCTTCAGCGAGAGCCTCCAACTGGTGACCGGCCTAACGTTCGATTCATTTTATGCCAGGGAGGAAGAGCCTTACTCTTTCGTCTCCCCCTCGCGGCAGAACCTGTACGGTGCCTATTCCCAGCTGGAATACCAGTGGCATAACACGCGCTTTATCGCCGGTCTCCAGCTAAATAAATCCGAAGGCATTGCTGACAAGACCGTTCCAAGGGTTGGAGTCATACACCACATGTCCGACAGCCTGGGGGTCAAGGCAATGTACGCTGAAGCGTTTCGAGCACCCTATGCCGCAGAAACCAACATTACCGTTCCAACTCCTCAGCTAACATTACAGGGCAACCCTGATCTGGATCATGAAACGGTCAAAACATGGGACTTGCAGGTTTTCTACCACCAGAACAATTTCGAGTCCGCACTAACCCTCTTTCATACCGAGCAGGAAGATCTCATTGTCCGGCGGCTTCAACCGCCTGACGTGATTACCTTCGTCAATGAAAACCGGTTGGAAACCAGGGGCGTTGAGCTCGAGTTTAAGTACCTCTCCCAGACCAACTGGTACATTTCCGGCTCGGCCACCTGGCAGACAAATGAAAACCAATCGGGAACGGAGGATACTACGCTCCAGCCGGATTACGAGGTCAAGGTGGGAATCGGCTATCGTGCCAACAACTGGTCGCTGGCGGTCTTTGACAATTATAAAACCGGCTATCAAGACAACCTTGTCGTGACGCCATCCCGCGTCGAATTGAATCCCTCCTCGAGCGCATTCCATGACATCAGCGTCAATGGCACCCTGGAAATAGAACGACTGCGACACTTAAAGTTGAGCGCCTATGTGTCCAACCTGCTGGATGAAGAGTCCTGGCTACCTGAAACGCCAGGTACTACGAGCTTTACCCTGAATACCCTGCCGGGTACAGTCAATGGTCGTACTTTTTTGGTAACGGCAGAGCTACCGTTTTAACCGGAAACCAAAAAAAGCCATTCACAGGAGAAGCAAAAAGGAAGGAGAGAAAGGTGGTGCGAAAGGAGAGACTCGAACTCTCACGGGTTGCCCCACTGGAACCTAAATCCAGCGCGTCTACCAGTTCCGCCACTTTCGCACAGCGGGCGCAGATCAAGAGCCCTGTACAGGGTTATCTTAAAATTCTGCCTTTGCGGAAATCAACCAAAGAATCAACTCGGAAAGAAAAGTGGGGTGGACGAAGGGGTTCGAACCCTCGACCGCAGGAGTCACAATCCTGAGCTCTACCAACTGAGCTACGTCCACCACATTCTGACGTACTGCTGAAACAACTTTACTGTGACGCGATGGCTCGCTTGGCGACCCGACCGAGGAGCTGTAATGGCACGCCCGGCAGGATTCGAACCTGCGACCCACGGCTTAGAAGGCCGTTGCTCTATCCAACTGAGCTACGGGCGCTTAACCTTTCGCCCACTTGAATATCCAGTTTGAAAGTGGTCGGGGTAGAGAGATTCGAACTCCCGACATCCTGCTCCCAAAGCAGGCGCGCTACCAGACTGCGCTATACCCCGATCGATCTGAACAACAAGTGCCTCAGCAAAGTTGGCGCGCATATTACCCGTGGATTTCGGCCCCGTCAACAATGATTTGAATTTTCCCTGATTATCAACGCCAAAGCTTTGTTACCGGAACGTCCTTGCTACCAGTTTATCACCACCCTGCTCTCTGCGCTCCTGTCTCGGGTAACTTCTGGCGTACGTCCGATTCACCATCCTTGCATTGGAGTCGGGGCCGAAGCATGAGACAATGCGGCGTTTTTTAACGCTGGATCAAAATAGACCTCGAAATGACCGCGAAACTGATCAACGGAAAAGAAATCTCCGCCCGGGTACGCCAAGAAGTTGCCGCCGGTGTGGAAGCCCGACTGCAACAGGGGCTACGCGCGCCAGGACTGGCCGTGGTACTGGTTGGCAACGACCCCGCCTCCCAGGTATACGTCGGCAACAAACGCAAGGCCTGCGATGAGGCAGGCATTGTCTCGCTGTCTTACGACCTACCCGAAGACACCTCCCAGGCATCCCTGGAAGCGCTGATCGACGAGCTGAACGACAATCCCGCGATCGACGGCATCCTGGTCCAGCTACCTTTGCCGGCCCACCTTGATGCAGACCCGATTCTGGTGAAAATTCGCCCGGACAAAGACGTCGACGGCTTCCACCCTCACAACATCGGCCGCCTGGTCCAGCGCCGACCCGAACTGCGCCCCTGCACTCCGGCCGGTATCATCACCCTGCTCGACAGCGTTGGCACGCCCTACAAGGGCCAGCATGCCGTCATCGTCGGTGCGTCCAACATCGTTGGCCGGCCAATGGCCATGGAACTGCTGCTCAAGGGCGCCACCACTACCGTCACCCACCGCTTCACCGATGATCTCGCCAAGTTTGTAGGCGAGGCTGACATTGTCATTGCCGCGGCCGGCAAGCCCGGTCTGGTGAAAGGCGAATGGATCAAACCAGGTGCCACGGTGATCGATGTGGGCATCAATCGCATGGCGGACGGCAAGCTCAAGGGCGACGTGGAATTTGAAGCCGCCGCAGAACGCGCCGCCTACATTACACCGGTCCCTGGCGGCGTAGGCCCGATGACCATCGCCACCCTCCTCCAGAACACCCTGTTCGCCGCAAACGAGCTGCACAAGGACTGACGCCTCAGCGGCCGCACAGCACCTTCGCTCCAGGCTACGGCAGACAATAAAAAACCCCGCACTCAGGCGGGGTTTTTTATTGGGCTTCGGCTTACTGACCGAACTTGGCTTTCGCCTTCAAACGGTAAGCGTGCAGAAGCGGCTCGGTGTAGCCGTTCGGCTGCTCACAGCCCTTCAGCACCAGAGCCATCGCAGCCTCGAACGCCACGCTGTCGTCGAAGTTCGGAGCCATGCTGCGGTAGGCCGGATCGCCAGCGTTCTGCTGGTCAACCACCGCCGCCATGCGCTTCATGGTTTCTTCGATCTGGGCCTCAGTGCAGATGCCGTGGTGCAGCCAGTTGGCCAGCAGCTGAGAAGAGATCCGCAGGGTTGCTCGGTCTTCCATCAGGCCAACGTTGTTGATATCAGGCACCTTGGAACAACCAACACCCTGGTCAATCCAGCGTACCACGTAACCAAGGATGCCCTGGGCGTTGTTGTCCAGCTCCTGCTGGATGTCCTCGGCACTCAGGGAGGAAGGATCCGCCATCACCGGCACCGTCAGGATATCTTCCAGGGCAGCGCGCTGACGGCTGGCCAGCTCTTTCTGCACATCAAACACATTGACCTGGTGGTAGTGCGACGCGTGCAGGGCAGCGGCTGTCGGGGACGGAACCCAGGCAGTATTGGCGCCAGACTTCGGATGGCCAATCTTCTGCTCCAGCATGCCAGCCATCAGATCCGGCATCGCCCACATGCCCTTACCGATCTGGGCAACACCGGACAGACCGGTTTCCAGACCGATGTCCACGTTCCAGTTCTCGTAAGCGCCGATCCAGGTCGCCTGCTTCATCTCACCCTTGCGGATGAACGGACCCAGCTCCATGGACGTGTGGATCTCGTCACCGGTGCGATCCAGGAAGCCGGTGTTGATGAAGACCGTGCGATCCTTGGCGGCGTGGATACACGCCTTCAGGTTCACAGTGGTGCGACGCTCTTCATCCATGATGCCCACTTTCAGAGTAAAACGGGGCAGAGCGAGTGCATCCTCTACACGACCGAAGAATTCATTGGTGAAGGCCACCTCTTCCGGTCCGTGCTGCTTGGGCTTGACGATGTACACAGAGCCCTTGGTGCTGTTCTGGAATTGGCCCAGACCCTTGAGGTCGTGGATGGCAATCAGGGAGGTGATCAGACCGTCCATCAGACCTTCAGGCACTTCGCTGCCATCGTTCAGCAGGATGGCCGGGTTGGTCATCAGGTGACCGACGTTGCGCACGAACAGCATGCTGCGACCCTTCAGGGACAGCTCGCCGCCATCAGCTGCGGTGTAGACCCGGTCTGCGTTCATCTTACGGGTCAGTTGCTGGCCACCCTTCTCGAAGGTTTCCTCAAGGTCACCCTTCATCAAGCCCAGCCAGTTCTTGTAGGCAATGATCTTGTCGTCAGCGTCAACGGCCGCCACGGAGTCTTCGCAGTCCATGATGGTGGTCAGCGCAGATTCCATCAGCACGTCTTTGACGTGAGCGCCGTCGTCTTTGCCGATGGGGTGGCTGGCGTCGATCTGGATCTCAAAGCGCATGCCGTTCTTGGCCAGCAGGATGCCAGTCGGCTCAGCAGCAGCGCCGACGTAACCAAGGAAACCGGACTCGTCTTGCAGGCCGGTCACTTCGCCGTTCTGCAGTTTAACGGCCAGCTTACCCCCGTCGATGTAATACTTGGCTGCGCCCTTGTGGCTACCGGAAGCCAGGGGAGCGGAGCCGTCCAGCAGATTGCGGGCCCATTCGATGACCTTGGCACCACGCACCGGATTGTATCCACGCCCCTTGTCGGCGCCATTTTCCTCGGAGATGGCATCAGTGCCATACAGGGCATCGTACAGGCTACCCCAACGGGCGTTGGCAGCATTCAGGGCAAAGCGTGCGTTCATTACCGGCACAACCAGCTGCGGACCGGCCATGGTGGCGATCTCGGGATCGACATTGGCGGTATCGATCTTGAAGTCAGCCGGCTCGTCGACCAGGTAGCCGATTTCCTTCAGGAATGCCTTGTACTCGTCCATGTTGATGGACTGACCTTTGTGGTCCTTGTTCCAGGCATCCATTTTCTCCTGGATCGCATCACGCTTGGCGAGCAGCTCTCTGTTGCGGGGTGCCAGCTCGTTGACGATGGTATCAAATTCCGCCCAGAATTTGTCGGCATCGACGCCGGTGCCCGGAATCGCTTCATTGTTCACGAAATCGAACAGGTTCTTTGCGACCTGCAGGCCGCCGACTTGCACGCGTTCAGTCATCGTTGTTTGCCTCAGTGGTTTGCTGTATTCCCTGGTTGCCGAAACCCGAGTTCCGGCCACCCCGCCCTCCAGACCGGAGTACCGGACGTGGGGCTACCTATATTTTGAGCGCGGTAGTGTACGTTAAATCCCGTACAAATTCATGCCCGCACGGTTCGGCTGTGCTCAGGCCCGACGCCAGGTGGTACCCTCGCGAGCGTCGTCGAGAACAATGCCTTTTTCCAGAAGATCGTCGCGAATCCGATCCGCTTCGGCGAAATCCCGGTTCTTCCGCGCCGCAGCCCGGGCCTGAATCAGCGCCTCGATATCGTCCGCCGTCAGCTCCCCGCCCGTGTCGGCATGGAAGAACGCCTCCGGGCCCTGTTGCAGCAGGCCCAGCACCTTACCCAGACGCACCAGCACCGCGGCACTGTCTCGGGCAGCCTGATCGTCGCCGTCACGACGGTGCTGGTTGATCTCTGCGGCCACCGCGTGCAGCACCGCCACCGCGCCGGCGGTATTGAAGTCGTCGTCCATCGCCTCGGCAAAACGCCGATCGTAATCGGTGTCCGCCACGCCCTTGGACGGCACCAGGCCACGCAAGGCGTGGTAGAGCTTGGTCAGGGTCCGGCCGGCTTCCACCAGGTTAGCCTCGGAGTAATCCACCTGACTGCGGTAATGGCTGGACACCAGGAAATAGCGCACCACTTCCGCCGGGTACTTTTCCAGGATCTCGCGGATGGTAAAAAAGTTGCCCAGGGACTTGGACATCTTTTCCTTGTTCACCCGGATGGCGCCGGCGTGCATCCAGGTCCGCGCAAACTCCTGCCCGGTGGCGGCCTCGGACTGGGCAATTTCGTTCTCATGGTGGGGGAACATCAGGTCCGGCCCGCCGCCGTGGATATCGAAGGTGTTCCCCAGGCAGCAGGTAGACATGGCCGAGCACTCGATGTGCCAGCCGGGACGGCCATCGCCCCAGGGTGACGGCCAGCTCACCTCCCCATCTTTCGCCGCCTTCCACAACGCGAAGTCGGCGGGGCTGCGCTTGGCCTCGGCAACATCCACCCGGGCACCTGCCAACAGGTCGTCCAGCTTCTTCTTGCTGAGCTTGCCATAGCCGTCGAAGGAATCGACGGCAAAATAGACATCGCCGTTATCCGCAGCGTAGGCATGCCCCTTGCTGATCAGGGTGCGAATCATCGCGAGGATGTCGTCAATATGGGCCGTCGCCCGAGGCTCTTCCGTCGGGGAAAGCACGGCCAAGCGCGCCTCATCCTCGTGCATGGCCTGAATCATCCGTGCGGTCAGCTCGGAGAACAGCTCACCATTCTCATCCGCACGCCGCAGGATCTTGTCATCGATGTCGGTGATGTTGCGCACGTAGTGCACGTCGAAACCGCGATGCCGGAGATAACGGGTGATGACATCAAAGGCCACCAGCACCCGGGCATGCCCCAGGTGGCAATAGTCGTACACCGTCATCCCGCAAACATACATCCGAACCTTGCCAGGCTCGATGGGCTGAAACTCTTCCTTTTGCTGGGACAGCGTGTTGTAAATTCGAATCACGTTACTGGCCTTTGGAACTATTTGGCTTTGGCCCAGGAATCCCTGAGCGTGACCGTACGATTGAAGATCAGGCGACCGGATTCCGGTGCTGGTTGATCCAGGAAGAAATAGCCTTCCCGCTCGAACTGGTACGGCAGATCGGTTCGTGCCGTGGCCAGGCTTTTCTCGACCCGGGCGCCAGTAATTGTGCTCAACGAATCCGGATTCAGGTGATCGATGAAATCCCCTTCCTTGTCGCTGTCGGGCGATTCGTGGTTGAACAGACGATCGTAAAGGTTGATATCCGCTTCCACGCTGTCCGTTGCCGACACCCAGTGGATTACCCCGTTGGGCTTGTAGCCCTGAGGATTCACACCCAAAGTATCGGCATCGTATTCGCACTTCAGCTCGACAATGTTCCCGGTATCGTCCCGCACAACTTCACGGCAGGTCATCACGTAGCCGCCGCGCAGGCGCACCGCCTGATCCGGTGCCAACCGCTTCCACTTGCGCGGCGGCTCCTCGGCAAAATCTTCCCGGTCAATGTACAGGGTGCGGGTCCAGGGGACATCCCGGGTGCCCATGGCCTCATTTTGCGGATGCACCGGCAGTGTCAGGGTCTCAGTCTGGCCTTCCGGGTAATTGGTCAGGGTCACCTTGAGCGGCCGCATCACACACATTGCCCGTGGCGCCCGCGCGTTCAGGTCTTCGCGGATGGCGAATTCCAACATCCCCATGTCCACGGTGCCGCCGGCCCGGTTGACGCCAATCATGTCACAGAAATTGCGGATCGATTCCGGGGTGTAACCACGGCGGCGCATGCCGGAAATGGTCGGCATCCGCGGATCGTTCCAGCCATCAACAAAGCCCTCATCGACCAGACGCTTGAGCTTGCGCTTGCTGGTGATGGTGTAGTTCAGGTTGAGTCGAGCAAACTCGGTCTGGTGGGGCCGCGCCGGCGGCGTGATGTTGTCCAGCACCCAATCGTACAACGGACGATGGTCCTCGAACTCCAGGGTGCACAGGGAGTGGGTAATCCCCTCCAGGGCATCGGAGATTGGATGGGTAAAGTCATACATCGGGTAGATGCACCACTTGTTGCCAGTTTGATGGTGCTCGGCTCGGCGAATGCGATACAGGATCGGGTCGCGCAGGTTCATGTTGGGGGACGCCATGTCGATCTTGGCCCGCAGCACCAGCTCGCCGTCGGCAAACTTACCCTCGCGCATCTCGCGGAACAGCGCCAGGCTTTCATCCACCGGACGGTCCCGATCCGGACTGTGCTTGCCCGGCTGTTTCAAAGTACCCCGATATTCCGCCATCTGATCGGCACTCAGCGAACAGACGTAGGCTTTGCCCTGCTCAATCAGCTCAACGGCAAAGTCATAGATGGCATCGAAATAGTCGGAGGCGTAGCGAACCTCACCGGCCCATTCAAACCCCAGCCAGTGTACGTCCGCACGGATCGCGTCGATGTATTCCTGGGATTCCTTTTCCGGGTTGGTATCGTCAAACCGAAGGTTGCACTCACCGCCGAAGGACTGCGCAATGCCGAAGTTCAGGCAAATCGACTTGGCGTGCCCCACGTGCAGGTAACCGTTAGGCTCTGGCGGGAAACGGGTGACCACCTTGCCGGTGTGCTTGCCACTGCTGATTTCGTCTTTGATCAGACTTTCAATAAAATTGTGGGCTTTCTTGGAATCGGCGCTCATACGATCTCAATTAAGTGGAACAGTGATTTAAAGAAGGCATTATACGCATTCGATGCTGTCGATTAACCCCATGGCGGTATCCGTTCGACGCTTTGCCCATGCACAGCCTCCGACACTTACGTACAATAGCCCCTTTCCAGCAAAAATTGGTCACTGACCAGCGACGTTTTTTAACCGCTTTTTAACCACAATGTTAACCACGACAGGAAACCCAAATGATTCTGCTGACTACCAATCACGGCGAGATCAAAATTGAACTGGACCACGACAAGGCACCGGAAACCGCCAAGAACTTCGAACAGTACGTTCGCGACGGTTTCTACGATGGCCTGATCTTCCATCGCGTGATCAGCAACTTCATGATCCAGGGCGGCGGCTTCGAGCCGGGCATGCAGCCAAGAAAAACCCGCGAGCCCATCAAGAACGAAGCCAATAACGGCCTCAGCAACATGACCGGCACCATCGCGATGGCGCGCACCATGGACCCCCATTCCGCCACTGCCCAGTTTTTCATCAACGTACAGGACAACGGTTTTCTGGATCACACCGCAGAATCCGCTGAAGGCTGGGGCTATTGCGTGTTCGGCAAGGTCGTCGACGGCATGGACACCGTGAACGCCATCCGCTCCGTTCACACCACCATGCTTGCCGGTCACCAGGACGTTCCGTCCGACGACGTGGTGATCGAGAAGGCCGAAATTCTGGAGGATGGAGGCGCGGCGTGACCACGCTGTTCATCTCCGACCTGCACCTTGAGGAATCACGCCCGGACATCACCCGGGCCTTCCTGCAGTTCCTGAGCGACAAGGCCACCGGCGTCGATCGACTTTACATCCTGGGTGATTTCTTCGAGGCCTGGATCGGCGACGACGAACACACGCCGCTACAGAACGAGATCGCTGCAGCGCTGAGGGCGGTCAGTGACAGCGGAACCAAGCTGTTCCTGATGCACGGAAACCGGGATTTCCTGATCGGCGACGCGTTCTGCGAACGGATCGGCGCCACCCTGCTGGACGATCCGTCGGTTGTGGACCTCTACGGAACGACCACCCTGCTGATGCACGGCGACAGCCTGTGCACGGCAGATGTGGAGTACCAGAAGTTCCGCACCACCATGCGCAACCAGCAGTGGCAGGACATGTTCCTGAAGCGGCCCCTGGCAGACCGCCAGACTACCGCCCGTCAGCTGCGGGAAATCAGCATGGCCAAGAACAAGGGCAAGGAACAAACCATCATGGACGTGACCCAGGACGAGGTGATCAAAGTGATGGAGGAACACCGGGTGCAGCAGCTGATTCACGGCCACACCCACCGCCCGGCCATCCATGAGTTTGAGGCCAATGGTCAGCCCGCCAAGCGCATGGTATTGGGCGATTGGGACAAAAACCTGTGGTGGATTGAAGTGTCTGCCGGCCAGCCGCCCGTTCTCAAGCAGCAACCCTTGTCGTAACCTGCAGTCACTCACCAGCAGAGACTAACCAGCGGTCACTAACCAGTGGTTAGCCAGAGGCGAGCTGGGTCGGATCACCCGGCCCAGCTCGCCTTCACTTCAGCCTTGCTGCCAGCCGCTTGTCCATCTGCCGAAATAGCGGCTGTGTCAGCCGGGTCACCGGACCGGGCAAGGCGGCTAACGCCAGACTGCCCAAGGTGCCCACCGGACTGCCCACCCGGGCATCCCGGGTTTGGATGGCCCGCACAATCCAACCTGCCGCCTTGTCAACGTTCATCATGGGCATGTGCCTATAGAGACTGGTGCGATTAGACATGGGGGTCCGCACCATCGGAAAGTACACCAGACTCACCGCAATACCCTGATCCGAGAGTTCCGCCAACATTGAACGGGAGAAAGATTCCAGCGCCGCTTTGCTGGCCAGATAAGCGGAGAACAGCGGGATCGGCACCTGACTGGAGAGCGTAGAGATGTTGACCACCTGCCCCTCACCCTGCTCCAACATCCGAGGCAGCAACTTCAACGTCAACCCAACGGCAGCCAGATAATTGATATTGATAGTGCGCTGGTAATCGTGAAGCCGATCCAACGCTTCGCTGATCGGGCGACGGATAGAGTGAGCCGCGTTGTTGACCAGCACATCGATCCGCGACTGCTCAACCAGGATGCGGCCTGAGACCGCAGACAAGGACGCCTCGTCGGTCAGGTCAGCAGGATACGACCAGGCCATTCCACCCGCACGGACGATGTCTTCCCTCACCCGATCAAGCTCATCTTCGCGCCGTGCCACCAGGCAGACCTTGGCACCGGCGGCGGCCAGCTGCCTGGCGGCGGTCTCACCAATTCCGCTTGACGCCCCGGTAATGACAATGGTTTTGCCACTCACATCAACGTGCATATATGCCCCTAGCCGGTTATCGGAACCACCATACTAGCGCCGTCATTCCGCGGTGTCCCTGCCCCGATTCGGTTTCGGCCCCCTGGGCCATGCCGCATTACCGGTAAGCTACAGCCCCCGACGTCGGATTCGGTCAACATTCAGGTTCATCAGATGGCGCAATACATGGCGGAACAGGAAGCGGCGAGGGCCTTTCAGGTTGCTTCCATGCTGCCGGTAGAAATCATCTGGCTGCTCGTATATCCCCAAATCGTCCGCAATGCCTTCCCGCTGAATGTAGGTATTGTCCCCGGTCCAGTCGTTATCCGGTTTGCTCAGGCATGGAGTTGCAATGCCATAACCACTGAAACCCTCACATTGGCCCGCGAACCTGGCCTGAACCTGCTCAAGGTAAGGGCGGTCAATGATGAAACCCTCAATCTCAAGCCACTTGCCGTCGAGATACACCTCCACCCAACTGTGGATGATGCGTTCCGGCGCGAACGGGAACAGATAGCCCGGAATGGCGCCTTTTTGCAGATCATTGAAAATAGTAAAGCCATGGAACCGGGTGGGTATGCCCACCGCCCTGAGCAATGCCATCAACAAGGTGCCCTTGGTATTGCATTGACCGTAGCCATCCTTGAGCACCTGACTGGCCGACAGGGTGTCATCCTTGTTGTAGCCGAAGGCGATCTGGTCACGAACATAACCATAGATGGAGGCAGCCGCATCGGCCTGGGGCAGCAGCCGCCAGCGCTGCTGATCAAGCAGTTGCTGGAGGCTTTCATGGTGAAAGTCCAGCATCGGGGTTGCCTGAAGGTATGCTTGCGTAAGGCTGGTCATGTGTCGCTCTCCTGTTCTGGTGATGCCAGAGTATGCGCGGCACGTTGGCAAGACTTGAATAAAGTAGCTATCGATCAAAAACCGCCATCGCTTCCCGGATGGACATGCCAAAGTTACTTCGGAACGTTCGGCTCAGATGGGCACTGTCGGAGAAGCCCGCTTCATGGGCAGCCTGAGTGGCGGACATACCTTTGCTCATTCCATTGACGGCACACAACAGCCTTCGCCAAAGTAGGTAAGGCCGCCAGGCAATCCCCATCTGCTCACGGAACAAGTGCAGAAAACGCCCTTCCGACAGGCTCAGCGATGTCGCCACCTCCGAAGCCCGCCAATGGTCCGGCTTAAGGCAGTGATCCATAAAGCAGGCATCCAGCGACGACAACAGGCGAGCAATCCGATCATCCCCGATGGTGCTGCTAACATCGCCGCTAACCTGTGGACTTGCCTTCCCCAACACCTGGGCCAGGCGCGGTAAAACCCGCTGTATAGCGCCCTTAGATTCGACCAGTTCAGTCAAAGCCGGCAACCCTTCAACAACCCGACAGCGATGTCCGGCGAGGGTGTCAGCCAACAGCTCACCCCAGTCAGATTGCGGCTCCAGCAAAATGACCAGCCCTTGCTGCATCTTCAGGCAATGGGGAACGCCAGAAGCTACGATAACCGGTCCGGTCTCAAGCTGACCGTCAATCGTCATCTCGCACCGTTCGACCGGCCAGACCACCTGGATCGCATGGTGGGCATGAACGTCAGCATCCAACGCCCCTCCAACCACCAGCAACATGCCGGGCTGGAGATGTACGAACGGTGTTCGCCCCTTCCGCTTAGTCATATTCCTGGGATTGCGGTAAGTCATCTTGAATATCATGCCAAGGCGCCTTGCTACCCACAAACACGTGCCGCGCAGCCTTCACACCAGGGTCAGTGTCGAGCGTCCCCAGCGGGAACCCTAGAATATCCGGGAACCGATCAAAGCGCGTATACAGACTGGAACCGCAGTTGGAACAAAAACTCTTGTGCTCCCCAGGAGATGACTCGTAGAACCGAATCAGCGCGTGCCCCTGCAGGGTTGCCCAGTCCTGAGCGCGAACTCTGGCTCGAGTGCGGAAAGCGGATGCGTGTAACTTGCGGCACATGGAGCAATGGCAGTTCAATACGTCGGTCAGCTCCCCATTAATTTCATACCGCACACCGCCACACAGACAACTTCCCTGATGAGCCACAACAGCCCTCCTGTCTTTTCCTATTACCTGCAAAAGAGCACATGCCACCAGCATGCGGGTGGCCAACCTGCTCTGATAACTAACGGACTACCTCGAATTCGACATTCGCGATCGGTAAATTGTTGACCTTAACCTCACCCTGCCATGTTCCAGGTCTATCTCCCTTCTGCGGGGTATAGGTCAGGAAACCGTGAAAAAACCCGCTCAGAGACGCCGAGTCCTCACGGTAAAAGGCCTTGCTTTGACCAGACTGGTCTTTGATGGAGAACTCTATTTGATAGGTTCCCTGTGGAATATCCGATAAGAAGCTAACCAAGTTGAAAGCACTGTCACCAGATATCGAAAATTCACTTCGACTGTCCAATGGCATATTTCGTGGCGACAGTGCCCCACTGGCAATCACGGCCCCCAACATCCCATGAGCCCTGAAAGCAGGAACACCAATTTCCGGATCACCAAAGACCTGACCTCGGTCATAGGCTTGCCTAAGAATCAGGTTCCCATTCGAAAAATAGCTCTCTAAGGCGCCGTCATACCATCCCTCGTGCATCTGGCCGCGACCGATGACATTACCACTGGGTCCGAATTCCAGGTACGCCCCTTCATACATTCCCCTGGCAACGGAATACTCATAGTAAACAGAACCATCGGGATACAAGCCTCGTTTCGCAATGACCTCGCCTTCTTTGTATTCCCATAGCTCAACAGGGCTGCCGAATTGATCAAAATGGGTTGCCTCGCCAACTGGCTTTCCACGTAAAAAGGTCGTTTCGCTTTGAGGAGGCCCAAAAATACTTTCTGACAAGACAAGCGTATGAGGATCATCGGGAGCCCACAGAAAGAGCTCCGCCAAGTGGGCATAATCACTATACCGACGGCGATCTCCGAGCTCGGCAGCCCGCTGGTAATAGTCCAGTGCTGCTTGATACTGGCCCTGCTCCAACGCTAGCCTACCCAGTTGGGCCCGCGCTTCAGCATCCAGTGGGTTAAGCGCCAGAGCGATAGCCATAGCCCTTTCGCCCTCGGCGGTGTTACCCAGAGTCTTTTCAATCAACCCCGACAATCGCCAGCCAGTTACATTGTAAGGATTCAGTCTTACCGCTTCGCGCAGGTATTCTCTGGCATCGACCAGGTAGCTACCACAGCTGTATGCTTTGCCGAGCTGGTAGCTGGTATAGCCGTTGCCAACGTCCTGATACGCCCTCATATATTCCGACAAGTGATCACAAGGGTTTTCACCTCGTCGGTTCAACAGTTGAAGTTGCCAATATACTGCCAGCGCAGAGAGCGACGGATATCGTAGCGCCTTGCCATCAACATGCCGGAGAAAGCTATCGGTCTGCCCTGGGGCGCCACCCCAACTGGTTTCCAATGAATGAAGGTACGTTTCATGAAGGAAGTAGCTGCCCGGATCACGGTTCAGGCCCTCCTCAAACAGACGCTTACGCTCTTGTGGACCATCCATTCTCATGGCAATTTCCAGCCCCATTTCATAGGGCTGAACCAGTTCGTCATCAAGTTGGGTCACAAATTCGAGATCTGTTTTGGCCCATCCCAAGTACAACGCCATACGCTGTCTTGACCACCAGGAGGTTCTGTTAATCACGTCATTGCCGCGGGCATTGAGTCCGAGGTTTATCAGATAAGAGGCACGAAACAGGTAGGGCAACGGATGGCCAGGGAATTGATCGACCCATCCGTCAAGCAAAGGTAAAAGGTCTATTTCCGGGCGCCGGATCGCCGTCAAGGCAAAACGAATCGCAGTTTTCGCCGCATCAGATCCGTCATCCAACAGAGCATCCAACTGCCCAGTCAAGGATCCATACTGCCGCTTTTGCAACAACAACAACCATTGCTGGCCCTCAATACCCGAGACCGGCTGTATGGCTGAAGCACGCAAGTCTCGGTTCTGGTAATCAAGAATCCAAACGGGATTCTGGGTTACTGAATAGACCCCATTCCCCAGAAGCCCGAGTCCCAGAACACACAACCCTAACCAGGCAGCTGCTAATATTTTGGCCAACACCCTCTCCTTCCTTGGCAGTTAAGTTACAACAGAAACCGGCCAGGAGTCTCCAGACCCATGACACGCTTTCACGTGAGCAATACTAGTTCAATCGATCTTCAGTTTAAAAGCTAACTTATTGACGAAAGTAGTTGTTATAAAAAGCTGGATTAGGTGAGGGTCGAAGGTAAAACACGTTGAAGCACAAAAAGAAAACCCCAGAGCTCATCACTCCGGGGTTCTCTTTGCTAAGGCGGTGGACGCAGGTCAGCGGGTTACTGCTCGACGAAGGCCCGCTCGATGACATAGTGGCCAACGTTACCTTGGCGCGCCTCGGTGAAGCCCTTGGCGTTGAGGATGGCACAGGTATCCTTGAGCATGCTGGGGCTGCCACAGATCATGAAGCGGTCATTTTCCGGGTCGAGTTCCGGCAGACCCAGGTCACGGGTCAGCTTGCCATTTTCCATGGCATCGGTGAGCCGCCCCTGGTTTCGGAAATCTTCCCGCGTAACGGTTGGGTAATACAGCAGCTTGCCCTGCACCATCTCACCAAAAAATTCGTTATCCGGCAGGTCGGTAATTTCCTGCTGGTAGGCCAGCTCACTGGTGTAACGGACACCGTGGGTCAGGATAACCTTGTCAAAGGCATCATAGACTTCCGGGTCCTTGATAATGCTCATAAACGGAGCCAGCCCGGTGCCGGTAGAAATCAACCACAGGTTTTTGCCCGGCAACAGATTGTCGAGAACCAGGGTGCCGGTGGGTTTACGGCTCACCAGAATCTCGTCTCCCACCTGGATTTTCTGGAGCCGGGAGGTCAACGGGCCGTCCTGCACCTTGATGGAGAAGAATTCCAGTTCTTCTTCATAGTTGGCACTGGCGATGCTGTATGCACGCATCAGCGGTTTTCCGTCGGTTTCCAGGCCAATCATGACGAAGTGGCCGTTCTTGAACCGGAAACCCGGGTCCCTGCTGGTCTTGAAGCTAAACAGAGTCTCGTTCCAGTGATGGACGCTGGTCACGGTTTCTTTCATCAAGTTGCTCATCGTCTCGCCCGTAATCGTAAATGGTTATCAAATCATCATTGCATCCATACTAACCCAAGGTTAACCTATCGATGAAATGGGATATTTTCATAACCTTATTCGGATTTTTCGATTATGCGATACAGCTTTCGCCAACTTGAGGTTTTCCTGGCCGCCGCACACTTCCAGAACATCACCAAGGCAGCAGAATCCCTGTCCATGTCCCAGTCCGCGGCCAGCAGTGCGCTCAAAGAACTGGAAAGCCAGTTCGACATCCAGCTGTTTGATCGGGTTGGCAAACGGCTTCAGCTGAACGAACTGGGCCGGCTCTATCGCCCCAAGGTCGAGTTTCTGCTGGCCCAAGCCCGTGAACTGGAACAGGCATTGGCAAAGCATACCGAAGTGGGCGCCTTGAAAGTGGGCGCCACCCTCACCATCGGCAATTACCTCGCCGTAGGCATCATGGCTCAGTATATGAAGTCGGAAACCCAACCCCGGGTTTCGTTGGAAGTGGCCAACACTCGCACCATTGCCCAGCGGGTCATCGATTTCGAGCTGGATATCGGGCTGATCGAAGGTGAACTGCAATCGCCGGAACTGGAAGTCATTCCCTGGCTGGCGGACGAACTGGTGGTGTTCTGCGCGCCGAGCCACCCGCTCGCCAAGAAAGGCAGCCTCTCCGACCAGGATCTCAAGGAAGCCACCTGGATCATGAGGGAGCCCGGCTCCGGCACCCGCCAGACTGTGGAGCGAGGCATGCACGGCATCCTTCCGGAGATGAAAATCTTGCTGGAGCTGGAACACACCGAAGCCATCAAGCGCGCGGTGGAAACAGGGCTGGGTATTGGGTGTCTATCCAGGGTTTGCCTTGAGGATGCCTTCCGGCGCGGCAACCTGGTGCCTTTGGAGGTGCCGGATTACCGTCGCTTCGACCGCCAATTTTACTTTATCCTACACAAACAGAAGTATCGAAGCGCCGGAATCGACCGTTGGATGGCGCTGTGTCGGGAACTGGAATCCTGAGCGGCCACGACACCGTGCCGGCGCCTAACCAGGGCCGGCTGTGACCGGCCCATAACGGCCTAGCGCCAACTCCCCATCACCTTACTGGGCTCAAACCCGAAACGTTCCAGCAGCGCGGTGTATTCATCGGTCGCCACAAAGGCCTCGATCGCCGTGTTGATGGCATCCAGATCGGATTGAGTGGTCGATTTCTTGCTCAACAGAAAATGCACCACATCGGCGTTCAGAGTGTGCTCATGGACCGAAATCTGATCGGCCATCGCCAGTGACTCCGCTGTGACATGGAGACTGACCACATCACCAACAACGGCATCGATACGATCCAGCATGAGCATTCTGAGCAAACGTTCATTATCGCTGGCCAGAAACAGCCGATTACTCCGCTGCAGGGCACTATGATCCAGGTCTCGGAATTCTTCCCCGTAGTAGCCCCCGTTGACCGCGCCAATGGCAACATCGTACCGCGACATGAACTGAGCGAGGCTGGTGGCCGGGTATCGCCCCCGGTCTTCCCGCCGTGTTAACAGCACCATGCGCTCTTCCCGATAGCTACGGGTAAAACGACCATACACCTGACGAGCCGGTGTGATCGATGCGCCGGCCACCAGATCGATCTCGCCCCGTTCGATGCCCACCAGCGCCCGTTTTGAGGGGTACTCTACAAAGTGGTAGCCGCACCCAGCCAGCTCGAGGATATGCCTGACCAGCTCATAGTCCAGGCCGGCCATGTCCCCTTCGGCAGTACGGTACATATACGGCTGCCAGGCCGCCTGGTTGACGACCAGGGTCTTGGAACACTCCGCCCAGGCCGGCGCTAACGGGAGCCCCAAAAGCACCAGCCCGACCAACCACCTGAAATTCATAGGTCTTTCATCCTGTTCCCGGGCCGCTGTACGGCTCGTACAACCAAGGTAGTAGATGAAGGAAATATATCAGATTTGGCAGTAATTGGACCGCCGCCCTGGAGTCGCCTCCAGTTCCGGCACACCACTACGGGGAGGAAGCGTCGATGACCGCATCAAGCCATGACCGGACCACTATGGAAGCGGAACTCAACGTCCGGGGTCTCGATCAGGCGCTGCTCAAGCGCCAAAAAAGTGGCTACCCGTTCGTCAATGCTAGCACCAGCCGCCTGTTCGGCCAGGGTGAGGTAATCCTGGTAATGCCGAGCCTCGGATTTGAGCAGGCTGTTGTAGAACTCCGCCAGCTTGTCGTCCAGATGCGGCGCCAGTGCCGCGAAGCGCTCGCAAGAGCGGGCTTCGATAATGGCGCCGACGATGAGCACGTCCACCAACCGCCCTGGATCCTCGCTTCGTACTTCCTTCCGCAAGCCGGCGGCGTAGCGGGCTGGGGTCAGGTGGTCGTATGCCACCCCCCGCTTCTTCATGATCGCCAGTACTTGTTCAAAATGCCGTAATTCCTCCCGGGCCAGGCGCGACATCTTGTTGAGCAGATCCACGTTATCGACATAGCGGTACATCAGACTCAACGCGGTAGAGGCGGCCTTCTTCTCGCAATGGGCATGGTCAATCAGCATCAGCTCCTGATTGGCCAGGGCGTTCTCGATCCAGCGCTCCGGTGTTCGGCACGGCAGGAAATTGTGGATGGCGTCGAGGGCGGCAGTCATGGGCTTGGAATAACCGTCAAAAGTCGTTGGGGGCGCGATTATACACGATTGACAAAGGCCGTCCGACCACCGTCCAGCTTAACTTTTGCCATGGATTCCTATAGAATGCAGCGCCAGTTAGGGAGCCTCTGCGTGGCTCCCGGAGCGTTTCCGCGAGTCCTGAAGCATGCAGGTGCAAGGCGCAGGCGCCGCCAATGGCTGCTGTCCTTGACGAGATCCGTGTCGCCGCAGATGTATGCTTGAGGGCTTGCCCGTTTGGGCGTTCAGAGCCTGAGACGCTCCCGTAGCGGCTCCGAGGCTCCAATAGCCTTTTCGCCATAAAACTTCCGCCAGGCAATGACGCCATAAGCGCGGGACATTCCAACTGATGAGGGTCCATATCGTGTTAGAAGCCTATCGTGAACACGTTGCAGAACGCGCGGCTCTGGGCATTCCCCCCAAGCCCCTGAATGCTGAGCAGACCGCAGCTCTGGTTGAGCTGCTGAAGAACCCGCCTGCCGGCGAGGAAGAAACACTGGTTGATTTGCTTGAGAACCGTATTCCGCCGGGCGTTGACGAAGCTGCATACGTGAAGGCTGCGTTCCTGACCGCGATCGTCAAGGACGAAACCTCCTCTTCGCTGGTCGACAAGCCCAAAGCGGTCCAGTTGCTGGGCATGATGCAGGGCGGTTACAACATCGCCACTCTGGTCGAGCTGCTGGACAGCGCCGAACTGGCCGAGCTGGCCGGTGAGCAGCTGAAAAAGACCCTGCTGATGTTTGACGCCTTCAACGATGTGAAGGAAAAAATGGACGCCGGCAATGCCGTGGCCAAAGGCATCATGGAATCCTGGGCCAACGCCGAGTGGTTCACCAGCAAGAACAAAGTTGCTGAAAGCATGAAAATGGTCGTGTTCAAGGTGACTGGTGAAACCAACACCGACGACCTGTCCCCGGCTCCTGATGCCTGGTCCCGTCCAGACATCCCACTGCACGCCCGTGCAGCCTACAAGATGACCCGTGATGGTCTGACCCCGGAAGAGCACGGCGTGACTGGCCCCATGAGCCAGATCGAAGAAATCAAGGCCAAGGGCCTGCCGGTTGCCTTTGTTGGTGACGTGGTTGGTACCGGTTCTTCCCGTAAGTCTGCCACCAACTCCGTACTGTGGTTCTTCGGCGAAGACCTGCCTGGCGTACCGAACAAGCGCGGCGGCGGTGTGTGCATCGGCTCCAAGGTTGCCCCGATCTTCTTCAACACCATGGAAGACGCGGGTGCCCTGGTATTCGAAGCGCCCGTTGACAACATGAACATGGGCGACGTGATCGAGATTCGTCCGTACGACGGCAAGATCCTGAACGAAGCCGGCGACGTTATCTCCGAGTACAAGTTCAAGTCCGACGTGATCCTGGACGAAGTTCAGGCCGGCGGTCGTATCCCGCTGATCATCGGTCGTGGCCTGACCAACAAGGCCCGTGAAGCTCTGGGTCTGGGCGCTACCGACATCTTCCGTCTGCCGGTTGATCCGGAAGCCGGCACCAAGGGCTTCTCCCTGGCCCAGAAGATGGTGGGCAAGGCGTGTGGCCTGGAAGAAGGCCAAGGCGTTCGTCCGGGCACCTACTGCGAGCCCAAGATGACCACTGTTGGCTCCCAGGACACCACCGGTCCGATGACCCGTGACGAGCTGAAAGATCTGGCGTGTCTGGGCTTCCAGGCCGACCTGGTCATGCAGTCCTTCTGTCACACCGCCGCTTATCCGAAGCCGGTTGACGTTGAAATGCAGCACACCATGCCTGACTTCATCCAGACCCGCGGCGGCGTCGCCCTGCGTCCGGGTGACGGCATCATCCACTCCTGGCTGAACCGCATGCTGCTGCCGGACACCGTTGGTACCGGTGGTGACTCCCACACCCGTTTCCCGATGGGCATCTCCTTCCCGGCCGGTTCCGGTCTGGTTGCGTTCGCCGCGGCCACCGGTGTTATGCCGCTGGATATGCCTGAGTCCGTACTGGTTCGCTTTAAAGGCGAAATGCAGCCGGGCATCACCCTGCGCGACCTGGTTCACGCCATTCCGCTGTACGGCATCAAGCAGGGCATCCTGACCGTTGAGAAGAAAGGCAAGATCAACGAATTCTCCGGTCGTATCCTGGAGATCGAAGGCCTTGAGCACCTGACCGTCGAGCAGGCGTTCGAACTGTCTGACGCTTCCGCTGAGCGTTCCGCTGCCGGCTGTACCGTAACCCTGTCTGAAGATTCGGTTGCCGAGTACCTGCGCTCCAACATCGTCATGCTGCGCTGGATGATTGCCGAAGGTTACGGCGATCCGCGTACCCTGGAGCGTCGCGCTCAGCAGATGGAAGAGTGGCTGGCTAACCCGAGCCTGATGCGTGCTGACAAAGACGCTGAATACGCCCATGTCATCGAAATCGATCTGGCCGACATCAAAGAGCCGATCGTTTGCTGCCCGAACGACCCGGACGACGCCAAGGTCCTGTCCGAAGTGGCTGGTGACAAGGTGGACGAAGTGTTCATCGGCTCCTGCATGACCAACATCGGCCACTTCCGTGCCGCCGGTAAGCTGCTGGAACAGCACAAGGGCCCGCTGAGCACCCGTCTGTGGATGTCTCCGCCGACCAAGATGGACCAGGCTCAGCTGATGGAAGAAGGTTACTTCAACACCTACGGCACCGCCGGTGTACGCACCGAGATGCCAGGCTGCTCTCTGTGCATGGGTAACCAGGCTCGCGTAGCGCCTCAATCCACCGTGCTGTCCACCTCCACCCGGAACTTCCCGAACCGCCTGGGTGATGGCGCCAACGTGTACCTGACCTCTGCCGAACTGGCGGCTGTGGGCGCGGTTCTCGGCAAATTGCCGAGCACCGAGGAGTACATGGAGTACGCCAAGGACCTGAACAGCATGTCGGGCGAGATCTACAAGTATCTCAACTTCGACAAGATGGACGACTACACCAAGAAAGCCGCCGAAGCCAGCGCTAGCTGAGCTTCCGGGCCAACCGGTTAGTTGACCGGAAACGCCAGCCTTCGGGCTGGCGTTTTTTTATGCCGTGTTCCATGGCACGGACCCACGACCGAGCCATGGCCCCTGCCCTGACCGTGTTGAACACCGGGCAGGCAATCAACAGGCATGAAAGCCAGATACGAAAAAAGGTGCCCCGGAAGGCACCTTTTCACTATCTATTAAAACGTCTTTCGAACGTTCTTAAATCGTTTTCAAAACGTTTTCAGCACCTGATGCTGCCGCAGCCTATCAGGAGCCCATCGCCCGGTCGAAGCCATCCTGTACGTCCTTCGTCGGCTCCGCACCGGCCAGAGACACCAGAACGATGGCGATGGTTGCCAGGATGAAGCCAGGAATGATCTCGTACAGATCCAGGATACCACCGGACAGGTTGCCCCAGACCACCACCGTGGCGCCGCCCACAACGATACCGGCAACCGCACCGGCACGGGTCATACGCTTCCAGTACAGGGACAGGATCAACGCTGGGCCGAAAGCAGCACCGAAGCCCGCCCAGGCGTAGGAGACCAACTCCAGCACCTGGCTGTCGGGATCGAACGCCAGAATACAAGCCACCACCGCAATGCCCACCACGGCCAGACGGCCTACCCAGACCAGCTCACCCTGGGACGCCTCACGGCGGAACAGCGCCTTATAGAAGTCCTCCGCCAGCGCAGACGACGACACCAACAACTGGGAGTCTGCGGTACTCATGATGGCCGCAAGAATCGCCGCCAACAGAATGCCGGCAATCACCGGATGGAACAGCGCGTCCACCAGCAGGATGAAGGAGCGTTCACCGTCGTCCAGCGGAGTCTCAAAGTAGCCAATGGCGGCAAAACCCACCAACAGCGCGCCGAACAGCCCCAGTCCACTCCAGATCACCGCGATACGACGGGCAGCGGGAATATCCTGCTCGCTTCGAATGGCCTTGAAGCGGGCCAGGATGTGCGGCTGGCCGAAGTAGCCCAGCCCCCAGCCAAGCAGCGACAAAATCGCAATCGCCGTCATGGCGGAACCGTCGCCACTGGTCAAGGCATTAAGAAATTCCGGGTTTTTCAGTTCCATGGCCGCTTTGGTAGCGCCCCAGCCGCCATCGGCATTGATAGCGATAATGGGCACCAGCAACAAGGCCGCGAACATCAGCAGGCCCTGGATGACATCGGTCCAGGCCACCGCCAGGAAGCCGCCAAAAAAGGTGTAGGACACCACCGCCAGAGTACCAATGATGACCGCCGTGGAGTAATCCAGACCAAACACCGTTTCAAACAGCTTGCCACCGGCAACCAGGCCGGAGCTGGTGTAGAAGAGGAAGAACAGCAGAATGAAGAAGGCTGACACGATACGCAGCAGGCGGGAGGTATCGTGGAAGCGGTTTTCAAAAAACGATGGCAGTGTCAGCGAATCCCCTGCGGCCAACGAATAGGTGCGTAACCGACGGGCCACGAACAACCAGTTGAGCCAGGTACCCGCCAGCAGGCCGACGGCAATCCAGATCGCCTCGTAGCCAGCGGCGTAAGCGTACCCAGGCAAACCGAGCAGCAGCCAGCCACTCATGTCGGACGCGCCTGCACTCAGGGCAGACGGCAAGGGCCCCAGACTACGACCACCCAGGATGTAATCGGACAGATTGGATGTACGGCGATAGGCCACGTAACCAATCCCGAGCATGAGCAGAATGTATACGACAAAGGTCAAACTGACCCCCAAGTTGCCTTCAATCATAAGAATTTACTCCCAGTGCGCTGTTGTCGCTAATTGTTATGGGTTTGAGGTACCGGATTCGTGCAGAAGACTTGAACGGCACTTCCATGTGGGCCGTGACATCAAATCTTTTCGATACCGAGTGATAGTAATGACGCGTTCCCTCCAACCGCCGTCGTATTGATGCAGCGAGCCCGCTCCGTCACAAACCGCAGCAGATAGTGGGGACCACCGGCCTTGGGTCCGGTGCCGGAAAGGCCCCGTCCACCGAAGGGCTGAACGCCGACCACTGCACCGATCTGGTTACGGTTGATGTAGCTGTTGCCCACTTTGACCTGACGCTCAATATAGGCGGCGGTCGTTTCGCTCCGACTGTGAATGCCCAACGTCAGGCCGTAGCCCGCGTCGTTGATCTCGTCGATCACCTTGTCCAGGTCTTGCGCGGCGTAACGCACCACGTGCAGAATCGGACCAAAGTTTTCCTTGCTAAGCTGTTTGATCGTGTCGATGCCGTAGGCCGACGGCGGAATGAAGAACCCCGCCTGGCACGACGGCGGCATCGGAGCCCGGGCAATGTAACGCCCGGTCTTTTCCAGGTGTGCCAAATGCTGCTGCAGTCCTTGCTGGGCCTCCTCGTCGATCACCGGCCCCACATCCGTGCTGTGCAGGGCCGGGTCACCCACCGACAGCATCTGCATGGCGCCGGCGAGCAGCTCCTCCATCCGATCCGCCACGTCGCGCTGCACATAGAGCACCCGCAAGGCCGAACAGCGCTGTCCAGCGCTGGCAAAGGCGGAGTGCAAGACATCTCTGATCACCTGCTCCGGCAGCGCACTGCTGTCAACGATCATCGCGTTCTGACCACCGGTTTCGGCAATCAACGGCACGATAGCGCCCTCACGTGCGGCCAGGGTGCGATTGAGAATGTGCGCGGTTTGGGTGGAGCCGGTGAACGCCACCCCGGCAACCCGAGGATCTGGAACCAGAGTGCCGCCGATGGTGGCGCCGTCTCCGGGCAGCAGCTGGATCGCATCGGCAGGAAAACCGGCCTCCAGCATCAACTCGACGGCCCGGTGCGCCACCAGGCTGGTCTGTTCCGCGGGCTTGGCGATCACGGCATTGCCAGCCACCAGGGCCGCCATGATCTGCCCGCTGAAGATCGCCAGCGGGAAGTTCCACGGACTAATGCACAGGAACACGCCCCGCCCTTCCATGTATAACTCGTTGCTTTCGCCTGTCGGCCCGGGCAAGGCGATGGGCTGGCCAAAGCGAGCGCGGCCCTGCGACGCGTAATAACGACAGAAGTCCACCGCTTCGCGGACTTCGTCGATGCCGTCTTGCATAGTTTTGCCGGCCTCGCGGCAGCAGATCGCCATCAACTCATGAAGATGGGATTCAAGCAGGTCGGCAAATCGCTCCAGGCATTGCGCACGCTCCTCCACCGGGCGCTCGCTCCAGGCGCGAAAGCCCTTATCCGCCACCGCCAAGGCCTCCAGCGCCTGCTGTTCCCCGGCCCAGAACACCTGACCAACCCTTTGGGTTTGGTCATGAGGAGACAGGACGTCTTTTCGATCTCCCTCACGGCGGGTCTCGCCATTGACCAGCGGTCCGGCCTGCCAACTGGAAGCGCCCCATTTGCCAAGCGCTGCCAACAACGGATCAAGGTGGGCTTCGACTTGAAGATTCAGGCCCCCGGAATTTTTTCTTTTGTCGCCAAAGATGCCGGCAGGCAGCGGGATACGATCATTGGGCAGAGATTCAAACTTGAGCAGTTCCTGCACCGGATTACGCACCAGGTCCTCTACCGGGGTGGCCGCATCGACCAGGCGATGAACAAAGGAAGAGTTGGCGCCGTTTTCCAGTAACCGTCGCACCAGATAGGGCAACAGATCCTTGTGCGCCCCGACCGGCGCATAGATCCGCACCGGATAGTCGTGCTGCTCCAGTACCGTGTTGTAGAGCGCATCCCCCATGCCGTGCAGGCGCTGGAACTCAATTTTGCGGTCCTTGTGCCGGCACATGGCCAGCACCGAGGCCACGGTATGGGCGTTATGGCTGGCCAGTTGGGGGTAGAGAGCGCCTCTGGTGTAGTCGCTGAGCAGGAAGCGCAAGCATGCCAGATAGGACGTGTCGGTGGCCTCCTTGCGGGTAAAAACCGGGTAGCCGTCAAGCCCCAGTTGCTGACAAAGCTTGATCTCGGTATCCCAGTAAGCGCCTTTGACCAGCCGTACCGGAATTTCATCGCCCTGCTCTTTGGCCAGTTTGTTGAGCCAGCACAGTACCGGCAGCGCACGCTTGGAATAGGCCTGCACAACGAGCCCAAACCCTCCCCAGCCCTGGCACACCGTGGAGGTGTAAAGTTTTTCAAACAGTTTGAGCGAAAGTTCCAGCCGGTCCATTTCTTCCGCGTCGATGGTGATGGCGACGTTCTTGGAGCGGGCCGCCTTTAGCAGGCCGACCACGGTGTCGTAAAGCTCGGTGAGCACCCGCTGTTCCTGGGCCACTTCGTAACGGGGATGCAGCGCCGAGAGTTTGATGGAAATGGAGGGTGCCGGCGCATTCCCCGCTGGCGTGCGATCGTCGCCCACTGTATCGATGGCCTGAAGGTAATCGGCCAAATAGCGGGCGGCGTCTTGCTGGGTCATGGCCGCTTCGCCGAGCATGTCGAAAGAATAGGTGTAGCCTTTTTTGCGGTAATCCCGGGCGTTCTTGAGAGCTTCGCGTATATCTCGCCCCAGCACGAACTGCTTGCCCATGATGGCCATGGCTCGATACATGGCACTGCGGATCACCGGCTCTCCGCTACGTTTGACCAACTGTTTCCAGATAGTGGACGGGGAACCGTCCAGATGCCGATCCATCTTGATCACCCGACCGGTCAGCATCAATCCCCAGGTAGACGCGTTCACCAGTGTTGAGTCACTGCGGCCCAGGTGTTTTTGCCAATCGGCTACCGACATCTTGTCTTCGATCAGCGCATCGGCAGTACGCTTGTCGGGAATGCGCATCAGCGCTTCGGCCAGACACATCAGCAAGATGCCTTCCTGGGTATCGAGGCTGTACTCCTGCAACAGGGCGTCCACCATGTGCACCGAGTCGTCCTGTTCACGAACCTGCTGGATGAGGCGGGTGGCGATCTCCGTCACCTCTCGGTGCTCGGCGGCATCGCTTTGGGCCAGCGGAATGAGTTCGTTCAGGTAGGCGGCTTCGTCAACGGCATAGTTGTCTGCCATGCCCTGCCAAAAAAAAGACCTGGGCTGTTCTTGAAAAGCAGGCTCAAGCACCTTGCTTGCATCAAACATGGGACACCTCTCGAAGCTTTTACGTCACAGACCGCTGTGATGCTTGCGGACGTAACGACCTTGTCGTTATTCGCTATGAGAGTCAGGAAACTCGCGTTGTTCCGTCAGACGCCCTGACATGGTTCAGCTCGACCTTAAGGTCAGCTGGCCCGTAAAGGTAGTCGGGTTTCCTGGCCAAAACTTACAAAAGCCTACGATTTAGTTGCCAAATCCTCCGATAGTTCCAGAACTGCACTCATTTCCAGCGGAAGAGCGGACGCTGCGCTGTTGAGATGGCGCAGTTGCGATGGAATGGTGCCACGATGCTTTCTCAGAGCGTTGGTCAGCGCACTCTGACTGGAGAAGCCAGTACGATAGCTGACTTCCGTCGCCGACAACTGAGTTGAGGTGAGCAACTGAACGGCTTGATCCAGCCGGATCTGAATCAGATATTGATGGGGCGATACCCCGGTCAGACTGCGGAAAATTTCGTGAAACCGGCTGACACTCAAGCAGGCAACATTGGCCAAATCCTGCACGGTAATTTTTTTGTGCAGGTTCTCCATAACGTAACGGCGAATGGTGTCAGGGCTAAGACCGGCACGATTTCTCCGTGGCCGCTGGCTTTGGCTCTGCACCCGATTGGCCAGGCAATGGAGAATACCCGCACTGAGATGCCGCCTGAGGCCGTCGTTATCTGGCGTTCGGTCAAACTCCGCCGCACAGAACTGCACCAATCCCTGCAGTTTATTATCCAGGTTGACGGTTCGGGGCCGTTCGAACAAAGGCGCCAGCTGATCGTATTCGGCGTGGTCCGGGGAATTCAAAGCAGGAACATAAGGATCGAGGTTGATGACCAGTACATGGTTCTGCTGGTCTCCCCGGTAATCGTGGCGAACTTCGGTCGGTAACAGGCAGGCGCTCCAGGTGTCGAGACGCGCATCGCTGCCTTCCACACTCAGCTCCGCCTGCCCACGCACCCCGATCACCAACTGGTGATAATCGTGGCGATGCTGGTGAGCCGCTTCCGGCAGTTTTAGCAGGTGCGCATTTAACATAGGGTCTTATCTGATCGAAAAATCAGGGGAGACGGTAACCTGTTTTCATTAAAGCAGAAATCGGCGAATTGTACATAAAACACCCAGGCCGTTGACCGCCTGGAGCGCCGGCATGGGCAGCAGCGGCAAGGCGATCTGCTCGGCGCAGTCTGTGTAATCCGTCCAGCGGAGACAACGGGCAATTGTACGTATAGGTGGGAAAGCGGCCGAATCGGCGGTGACAATCAGGGACACAGAGGCGGCCAGCGGTGCAGGTCACGCCTGGACGGCGACGCCGTGATAGCCCAGGGATAAAGTAAAACGGTGGATTACGACTGGATCAAACGCATCAACAGGGCGCGCACCTGCTCGGAGACCGCTTCCAATGGGGACGACGCATCCACCACATGATAGCGGCCGGGGTTGTCACGGACCCGATCCAGATAGCATTGCCGGATACGCTCGAAAAAAGCCACCTCTTCCTGCTCAAAGCGGTCGAGCTGTCCCCGTTTCGCGGCTCTGGCCATGCCCGTTTCAACAGGCGCGTCCAGCACAATCACGTGGTCGGGTCGCACTTCGCCTTGAACCAGAGTCTCCAGCATGGCGATGCGATCACTTGAAACCCCGCGACCGCCGCCCTGGTACGCAAAGGTGGCGTCGGTAAATCGGTCGCACAAAACCCATCGGCCGTCGGCCAGCGCTGGCAGGATTCGGTTGTGCAAATGCTGGGCGCGGGCAGCAAACATCAGCAACAGTTCGGTGGTTTCATGCACCGACTCCTCCCGGGGCGCAAGCAGCAACTCCCGGATCAATTCCGCCATGGGTGTACCGCCAGGCTCCCGGGTCACCTCCACGGCAATACCCTGCTCCCGCAGGACGGCTTCAGCCTGGGCAATCTGAGTGGATTTGCCGACACCCTCGGTGCCCTCGAAGGTGATGAACTGGCCGCGTTGAGTCACTGCTGGGTTCCAGGCTGCTGTGGTGGTGGGAAGGACCGATAGTTGGCGCGGCGGTTCAACTGGAATTGCCTGACCGCCTGCTGGTGTTCGGCCAGCGTCGCCGAAAACTTGTGGGTGCCATCGCCCCGGGCGACAAAATAGAGCGTGCGGCCGTCCGCCGGGTGCAGGGACGCATGAATCGCTTCCCGTCCGGGCAACGCAATGGGTGTCGGCGGCAAGCCGTCGATGCGGTAGGTATTGTAAGGAGTGTAACGGCGCAGGTCACGGCTGCCGATACGGCCGTTGTAGCTGTCGCCCATGCCATAGATGACCGTGGGATCGGTTTGCAGGCGCATGCCCTTTCGCAGCCGGCGAACAAAAACTCCCGCAATTTCACCACGCTCATAGGCCACCCCGGTTTCGCGCTCGACAATGGAAGCCATGATCAGGGCTTCGTAGGGCCGGTCGTAGGGCAGGCCCTCGGCGCGCTGCGACCACTCCTCGGCCAGCACCCGGTTCATCGTCTCGAAAGCCCGCCGGAGCAGGTCCAGGTCGGAATCCTGACTGGAGAAAAGGTAGGTGTCGGGAAAAAAGCGACCCTCTGGATGTTCACCATCCGCGCCCAGTGCCGCCATGATCTGCTCATCAGTCCATTGTGAGGTGACATGACGCAGCCGGTTGCTGGCAGCAAGAGCCGCACGCACATCCTTGAAGGTCCAGCCCTCGATGAATTGCATGCTCCAGCTTTTGGTATCCCCTGTCAGCATGGCCTGCAGCATATCGTTGCCACTCATGCCATCGGTAAACTCGTACTCGCCGGCTTTGATCTGGGTCTGATCGGGGAACAGGCGACCATGGATCCGCAGCCAAAGGCTCCGGTCCACCAAACCAACTCGCTCAAGCTGGCGGGCCACCTGGGAAAAGGCCATGCCCTGAGGCACGTCGAACAAGACCGGTTCAGTCAGGGTGACAGGGGCATCCAGGGTTTTCAGCCCCTGCCACAGCCAAAGGGCACTACCAGCTGCGGCGAGGACCAGGGTACAAACAAGGGCGATCAGAAAGGTTCTAAACAAAGGCATTACTTCAGACTGGTCAGTGGAGCGCAAATTGTCGCAAGGGTGCGGTCAATTGGCAAATGCTGGCAACCAACCCTGCGAACTGGTACCACACCGACTACGCTATTGAGCAAGTACAGGCCCAGACAGCCGGGTCGGTTCAGCATCGACAGCGGGATTGGCCGTTCTCGTACAGGCCTGCCAGCCGCTTGCAAACTCGCGGTGACATAATCCAACATGATGCCGTGAACCGCCACAGAACGCACCGGCGGAGTCATCCAGCCGGACTGGTGGTGTAACAGCACATTGGTACGCCCGCCTTCCAGCAGCCGCCCCGCCCCATCGGTCAACAGCACGTCATAGACCCCAGGGCGCAATTCCATGCTGGCCATCACCTGGTCAAGCCGGTTAAGGGATTTGAGCCCGGCCAATGCCGGATTGACCACCAGGGGATGCTGGGCCACCTGGGCAATTACCCCGGAGGAATCGGGCTGCGCCGGCGTGTCATGGCGAGAGCAAATCAGACAAGGTTCGCCGACGCTGGACGGCACATAGCCTCGGCCACCACTGCCACGGGTGAGAATCAGCTTCAGTACCCAGTCGTCGCTAGCGGCATAACGCGCAAGTGCCTGCGCAACGGAATCCGCCAACTGATCGCCTGTGAGGGCAATTCCCAGCCGTCGCGCGCCCATCAGCATGCGATGCAGATGCTGGCGCAACAGGATGGGCCCGCCCCGGTACACCCGGATGGTTTCAAACACCCCGTCACCGTAGGCAAGCCCCCGATCGCTTGCGTCAATCGGGGCCTGCTCGGCCCAAACGAGCATTACCACGGCATCACTCAGTCGTCATACCGACGGAAGATCAGCGTACCGTTGGTACCGCCGAAGCCAAACGAATTGGACAGAGCCACCTTAACATCGGCCTGCCGGCTCTGATTGGCCACAAAGTCAAGATCACAGCCTTGGTCCGGATTCTCCAGATTGATGGTCGGAGGCAACACGCCCTCACGAACCGCCAACACCGAAAAAATGGCCTCTACCGCCCCCGCAGCGCCCAACAGATGCCCGGTCATGGACTTGGTGCTGCTCATCGCCAACTTGCCGGCATGGTCGCCAAACACGTTCTTGACCGCTTCCACTTCGGCCACGTCGCCAATCTGGGTCGAGGTTCCATGAGCGTTGATGTAATCCACCTCCGCCGGTGCCAGCCCAGCGTCGCGAAGGGCGTTCTGCATGGCTTTCTCAGCGCCCTTGCCGGATGGCGCAGTGATGTGGTGGGCGTCATCACTCATCCCAAAGCCGATGACCTCGCCGTAAATTTCCGCTCCCCGGGCCTTGGCGTGCTCCAGCTCCTCAAGCACCAGCACACCGGCGCCGTCGCTGAGCACAAACCCGTCCCTGTCTTTATCCCATGGACGACTGGCCTTTTGCGGCTCGTCATTACGGGTGGACAGCGCCCTGGCGGCGGAGAAGGCGGCAATCCCCGTGCGAGTGGTGGCCATTTCCGCGCCGCCGGCCAGCATGACATCGGCGTCGCCGTATGCGATGGTACGGGCCGCATAACCGATGTTATGGGTCCCGGTTGTGCAGGCGGTGGTAATCGCGATGTTCGGTCCCTGGTAGCCAAATTTGATGGCCACGTTACCGGAAATCATATTGATAACCGACGCCGGCACAAAAAAGGGCGACACCTTGCGCGGCCCGTTCTCGGACAGCGCGATGACGTTCTTTTCGATGAATTCCAGGCCGCCGATACCAGAACCGATGGCAACCCCCACCCGGTCCGGGTCCAGGGCTTCAAAACGATTCAGCCCGCTGTCTTCCACCGCCTGCTGAGAGGCGATCAGCCCGTAGTGGATGAACGCATCCATTTTGCGAGCGTCCTTCGGCGACAAGTAAGGCGAGATATCCAGGTCCTTAACCGCTCCGCCGATCTTGGTGTTGTAGTCTGCGGCATCGAAGCGGTCGATCAGGCCAATACCGCTGCGGCCTGCCTTGATGCCCTCCCATGATGTGGCCACGTCGTTCCCCAAGGGGGAAAGCATGCCCAAGCCCGTAATCACAACACGTCGTTCAGCCATAACACCCTTCACCTAAGTCCATTCATCTGATTCAAGCGACATTGCGGCCATAAAAAAGCCGTCCCGTAGGTACTGCTCAGGACGGCTTCTGCTTGGCGTATAAATCGAGCGGAGTATCAGGTGTGCGCGACGATGTAGTCGATCGCGTCCTGAACACTGGCCAGCTTTTCCGCTTCCTCGTCAGGGATCTCGGTCTCAAACTCTTCTTCGAGCGCCATGACCAGCTCAACGGTGTCCAGTGAGTCAGCGCCAAGGTCCTCTACAAAAGAAGATGTGCTTTGAACTTCGGACTCTTTCACGCCCAGTTGTTCACAAACGATCTTCTTCACGCGCTCTTCAACTGTACTCATAATTTCCTCACTTTGATTTCAAACCAAGCAACATATTGGATTGCCAGTTTAGTTTAAAGCCCATTCGCAAACAAGCGAACAAACTGTCTAACATCTTGTGCAACAAGGGATTACAACCATAGTTCCGTTATAACCATCGTCACGCAAGCATTATCCCATGTACATGCCACCATTGACGTGAATGGTTTCACCGGTGACATACCCCGCGGCCTCCGAGGCCAGGAAAGCCACCACGGCGGCAACTTCCTCCGGCTCGCCGAGTCGACCGGCCGGTATGACTTCCATCATAGACTCGCGCTGCTTATCGTCCAGTTTTCGCGTCATATCGGTGTCGATAAAGCCCGGAGCCACACAGTTCGCGGTAATTCCGCGATTGGACATCTCTTTAGCCAGACTGCGAGTAAAGCCTTCAACACCCGCCTTCGCAGCGCAATAGTTCGCCTGGCCGGGGTTGCCCATACCAGCCACCACCGAACTGACGTTGATAATCCGGCCCCAGCGAGCCTTGGCCATGCCCCTCAGCACCGCCTTGCTGAGACGGAACACGCTGGCCAGATTGGTTTCAATAACATCCGACCAGTCGTCGTCTTTCAACCGAAGCAGCAGGTTATCCCGGGTTATGCCGGCGTTGTTCACCAGGATGGCCGGCGCTCCCGCCTCTTCCGCGACTTGTTTGAGCCCGGCTTCGATGCTTTGCGAATCGGCAACGTTCATGACGATGCCGAAGCCATCGTACCCTGCCGATTTCAGGTGATCGGTAATCGTCTCCGCACCTTCGGCGCTGGTTGCGGTGCCCACCACTCGCGCGCCCTGGGCTGCCAGCGCCAACGCGATGGCCTTGCCTATGCCGCGAGTTGCACCGGTTACCAGCGCAATCTTTCCTTCTAGAGACATGGATAGCTCCCTTGCTTTCTATGTGTATCCGGTCGGTATGGGGCCAGGCCCCGCCTATAGGGTCACGCCTGGGCAAAGGCCTTGATGGCGGCGTCTAACCCATCCGGAGTTTCAATCCCATGCACTGCCAAGCCTCGATCAATACGCTTCACTAATCCAGCCAGCACCTTGCCCGCGCCACACTCCACCGCGACAGAGACCTCCTCTGAGACCAGCTTGCGGATGGAGTCGGTCCACAGCACAGGAGAATACAACTGGCGAACCAGATTGGCCTTCAGGGTGTCGCGATCCTGGCCAGAAAGCGCGGACACATTCTGCACCACCGGGATGACAGCATCATTAAAGCTCACTTCATCAAGCGCTTTTTCCAGCTCTTCGGCAGCTCCCTTCATCAGCGCGCAGTGCGACGGCACGCTGACCGGCAGTGGCATGGCCTTACGGGCCCCCTTGTCCTTGCAGACCGCGATAGCCCGCTCCACGGCAGCAGCCGCACCGGCAATAACCACCTGCCCAGGGGCGTTGAAATTCACCGCGGAGACCACGTCGCTGCCAGCGGCTTCTTCGCAGGCTGCCACCACATCGTTATCTTCCAATCCCAGGATGGCCGCCATACGTCCCTCGCCGGCCGGAACCGCGTCTTGCATCAGCTCGCCACGCAGACGAACCAGCTTGACCGCATCGACAAAGTCCAGGCTTTCAGCCGCGACCAAGGCACTGTACTCGCCCAGGCTGTGACCAGCGACAAAATCGGGCCGGCCTCCATCGAGCACACACCATTGCCGCCACAGAGCTATGCTCGCGGTCAGCAATGCCGGCTGCGTCACCATGGTTTGATTCAATTCTTCAGCAGGTCCGTTCTGACATAAATGCCAAAGGTCATACCCCAGAACCTCGGATGCCTCGGCAAACGTCTGTTCAATCATCGGCCAGTGAGCGACTGCATCGCCCAGCATGCCGACTGATTGAGAACCCTGACCAGGAAAAATAAAGGCTGTTTTCATAGTTGGAATCTTACCGTTAATGAGCATTTCAGGAGATTAGCCAATAGTACAAGGCAAGTATTACAACAACCATTGCGTTCCGAGGGAAAGATCTTGGACATTGGTCGCAGGCGATGATCAGATCATCAGGTCATCCAGGCGGGCATTGATGCGACTGGGCACTTCCATTTCCACTTCACGAGCCGCCTGACGGATCGCGGACAACATTGCCCGCTCATTGGCATTACCATGGCTTTTGATCACCACACCCTGCAGACCGAGCAAACTTGCTCCATTGTGACGGGACGGATCCATCAGGCGCAACAAACGGCCGAGTATTGGCCTGGCGAGCCAACCAACAAAGCGACCATAAACACCCCGGGTAAACGCTTGCTCCAACAGCTCGATCAGCAGCCCGGCAACTCCCTCGCCGGTCTTTAGCGCAATATTGCCTACGAAGCCGTCGCACACCACCACGTCGGCGACGTTGCGGAACAGATCACTGCCCTCGACATAACCGATGTAATTCACACTGTCACACTGGGCCAGAAGATGGGAGGCAAGACGAACCTGCTCATTGCCCTTGATCTCTTCTTCGCCGACGTTGAGCAGAGCAACCCTGGGCTCCGGCAAATTGCTGATGGCAGACGCCATCAACGAGCCCATGAGCGCAAACTGGTAAAGATTCTCCGCACTGGCGTCCACGTTAGCGCCCAAGTCGAGCACATGACACTGACCACGCAGAGAAGGAATCAACTTGGTGATGGCGGGACGTTCAATGCCGGGGTACATGCGGATAATGGAGCGACCAAAGGCCATCAAGGCTCCGGTATTGCCAGCACTGACACAACCCTGGGCAACGCCATCGCGCACCAGACGCAGGGTGACCGCCATGGAGGAATTCTGTTTATGACGAATCGCGTGGGAGGGGCGCTCGTTCATTCGCACCACGTCGACAGCCTCCTCGATTCGAATTCGAGGGTGGCCCTCACGCAACAAGGCCTCGAGCTCGCTCTGGATTCCAACCAGAACAATACTCAAGGCCTCGTTTTCGCGCACTGCATCGAGAGCGGCCGACACGGTGATTGCCGGCCCTCGGTCGCCACTCATGGCATCGACGGCAATGGTGACTGAGTTCACCGCTGGTCCGTCAGGCATGGATGCAGCTTAAGACGCAACGATTACTCGTCGCGCGCTTCAACCACCTGCTTGCCACGGTAGAAGCCGTCGGCAGAGACGTGGTGGCGACGATGAATCTCGCCGGTGGTGGCATCGGTGGACAGAGTCGCGGTGCCCAGTGCATCGTGAGAGCGGCGCATACCGCGCTTAGAGCGGGTCTTTCGGTTTTGCTGTACAGCCATGATTATGCTCCTGACCTTGTAAAACTAGCGTTCGTAAAAAACAGCGTCCCGGCGCGCCAACAAGAGAGCGCCTGCGCCTGCGTATTTAATGCTTTTTCGTCTTAAGCCCGGCCAGCACGCTGAACGGGTTTTCCCGCTTCGGTGCTGAAGCTACGGGCTCCGAATCGCCCGCTTCCAGTTCCTGCAGCTGCTCCCTGGCTGGGCAATCACCCAACGCATGCACCGGGAAAGGCGGCAAGACCAGCAATAGCTCGTCTTCCACCAGGGTCCACAGGTTGGCACTGAACTCGTCCGTCAGAAACGGCTCCAGCTCTTTGGGCAACCGTTGGGCCTGCTCATCACTGGTCACCAACCCTAGCCGGAACTGAGATGTCAGGGTCGCCTGCATCGGAGTCATACAACGCTGGCACTCAAGCTCGACTTCGGCTTCCAGCTCTCCAGACACCACACGGCGACGCTCATCATCCATAGAGAACGCGAGCGAGACCTGACATTGCCCACCTTCAGCAATCCCAGCCACACAGTCAGAAAAACGATCCAGGGCTTTAAGGGGAACCCGGCCTTCCAGAACGCTGCTCTGCTCCGCGAGTTTGTAAGGATCGACGGTCTTTGGCAATTCGGCGTTTGACATAGGCGCGCAATTTTAGGGGGCTGACCCGCCGGTGTCAAAGACTTCGTTAACAAATCCGGGCCAGCGCCGTGAAATTCAACAAGGTGCAGCGTTCGGCACGTAACATTGCCGACACAATAAGGGTAGTATAGCCCGCATCAACACCAACCCGGGAGGACGCTCGAATGCCCGCCAAACCGCTTGTACTCGCCTCCTCGTCGCCCTACCGGCGGCAACTGCTGAGCCGGCTCGGCCTCCCGTTTGACCACGCCAGCCCGGACATCGACGAGTCCCGACAGCCCAACGAAAGCGCCGGGCAGCTCACCGTTCGACTCGCCACCGAGAAGGCCCAGGCCCTGGCAACCCAATATCCCAATCACTGGATCATCGGCTCGGATCAGGTCGCCACCCTGCCAGACGGCAGCATTCTGACTAAGCCCGGCGATCACGGCCGCGCCGTCGACCAGCTTACCCGATGCAGCGGGCACACCGTGCGTTTCCTGACGGGCCTTGCGCTCCTGGATTCCGCCAGCGGACAGACGAACACCCTGTGCGAAGCCTTTGAGGTGACCTTCCGGACACTGAGCCGCGACGATGTCGAGCACTACCTGCGCACCGAGACTCCCTACGACTGTGCCGGCAGTTTCCGCATGGAGGGACTGGGTATTGCGCTGTTTTCCAAACTGACGGGACGGGATCCCAACAGCCTCATCGGCCTGCCGCTTATTGGCCTGTGCGACTTGCTACGAGCCTGGAACCTTGAACCGCTGGCGGCGGCCTACCGCAATTCCAGCCGGGACTGAACCAACTGATCGGCGAAGCCGGCCCCCAGCGACACGCCAAAGCGCCGAATGAGATCATCCAGCTTGGAGCCTCCGCGGGTGTAATCCACCAGCTTTTCATGGCCGACAACATCCCGTGCCACCTGGGAGGTACTACCCAGCCCGTCCACCAGCCCCAACGCCTGAGCCTGCTCTCCACTCCAAACCAGCCCACTGAACAGCTCGTCCGTCTCCACCAGCCGATCACCGCGCCCCTGGCGGACCTGCTCGATAAACTGACGATGCGTGGTCTCCAGCACTTGCTGCCAGAACGCCACTTCACTCTCCTTTTCGGGCGAGAAAGGATCAAGAAACGCTTTATTTTCACCGGCCGTGTACAGGCGCCGCTCAAGGCCAAGCTTGTCCATCAGTCCGGTAAATCCGAAGCCACCGCCCACAACACCAATGGAGCCGACCAGACTCGCCTTGTCGGCATAGATCTCATCAGCCGCAGCGGCAATGTAATAGGCACCGGAAGCACCAATATCGACAATCACCGCATACACTTTCTTCTCGGGATACTCCTCCCTGAGACGACGAATCTCGTCATAGACGTAGCCAGCCTGCACCGGACTCCCACCCGGACTGTTGATCCTCAACACAATGGCTTTGGCGGACTTTTCCTCAAAGGCCTCACGCAACGCACCCACCATGTTATCAGCACTGGCCAACTCGTTCGCCGCAATGGTGCCGTTGATCTCAATCAATGCGGTGTGCTCGCCAATGGACGGCTTCATGCCCTCCCCCATTGGAAACATAAACGCGAACAACAGCACGAACAGATACACGAAGGTGAGCAGCTTGAAAAACACCCCCCAACGGCGGCTCTTGCGCTGCTCTGTCTGCAGCGACATCACCAGCTTCTCGATCAGCTTCCAATCCCTGCCCGACTCGCCACCGGAGACCCTCACCGGCCTGCCTCCTTCCGGCTCGCCCCAGCCTGACTGCTTGTCACCATCCCATTCCGACATCGCTGCATCCTGTCATTAAGTGTTGATCCCATCCCCAATGCCAATGAACTCCGGCACGACTAAAGCCCAAGCACAGCCCTGAGCGTCGCCACCGACTCCACCACCGCATGGGGGCCGTACCCGTTGAGCACATCCCGCTTATGAACCCCCCACTCAACCCCAATGGCCGGCATGCCGATGCGCTGGGCCATTTCCAGGTCGTAACGGGTATCGCCAACCATCACCGCCTCAGAGGCGTCGAGACCATAGAACTCCAGGATCTCCAGCAACATGGCCGGGTCCGGCTTGGAGCGGGTCTCATCGGCACAGCGGGTCAGATCGAAATGAACACCCAGCCCGCTGCTTTGCAGAGCGCTGTCGAGTCCACGCCGGCTTTTGCCGGTGGCGACCGCACAGCCGCGGCCCGACGCCTTCAGGTCGACCAGTACCTCGGTCATGCCCTCAAACACATTCTGCGGCGTGGTCATCTTGGCGAAAAAATAGCGCCCATAGTTATCGCGGATGCCCCGCATCTCTTCCCGGGTAATCCCCGGATACAGAGTCTCCAGCGCCTCAACCATGCCCAAACCGATAATATCCCGGTAGGCTTCCCGCTCAAGCGCGGGAAATCCAAGGTCCGTTGCCGCCTGGTGCAGACTTTCCGCAATGTGGTCCACGGAATCCACCAGGGTGCCGTCCCAATCGAAAATAACCACTTTGTGCTGTGCCACAGCAACCTCAACCTGACTGCGATGAAAGACCACGGACGATCAGCTCGTCCGCTTGTTGTTGATGTCCTGGGCATTGGCGCCTGAAGCATTGATACCAGGACGCAGCGCCAGTTTCTCCAGCATGACACCGAACGGCTCGTCGTAGGGCGCTTCCAGACGCATTGCATCGCCTGAACCGGGCAATGCAAACTCCAGGGCAAACGCGTGGAGCATCAAGCGCCGCCCGCCTTCGGCCCGGAACGCCTTAAGACTGGCGTCATCCATATACTTGTCATCACCGGCAATGGGGTGACCCGCGTAAGCGCTGTGCACCCGAATCTGGTGAGTACGTCCGGTCACCGGCGACGCCTGCACCAGACTGTAGCCAGCATACACCGTCAGCACCCGGTAGGTGGTCAGCGATTCTTTACCTTCATCATCCACTCTAACCCGGCGCTCGCCGTTGCTCAGCTCGTAACGGAGCAACGGCGCGGCCACCCGATCCACTGCGGCCGGCCAAACGCCCGCCACCAGGGCATGGTAATGCTTGCGAATCCGCTTATGGCGCAGCTCATCCTGCAGGAAACGCAAGGCTGAACGCTTCTTGGCGACCATGATCAAGCCTGACGTGTCCCGGTCGAGTCGATGCACCAACTCCAGAAAACGCCCCTGAGGTCGCGCTGCCCGCAACACCTCGATCAGACCAAAATCGAGACCGCTCCCCCCGTGTACTGCGATACCGGCGGGCTTATTCACCACCAACATGTCGTCATTCTCGAAGACGATGGCGCTCTCCATCACCTCCTGAACCCGCGCACCCGGCAGAACCGCCACCTCCTTTTTCTTTTGGGTTACGGGCGGTATCCGCACCTGATCGCCGGACTTGAGCCGGGTATCCGGCTTGACCCGCCCTTTATTAACCCTGACTTCGCCCTTGCGAACAATACGGTAGACAACACTCTTGGGAACCCCCCTGAGCTGGGCAAGGAGAAAGTTGTCCACCCGCTGACCGTGATTGTCTTCGCCCACAGTCACCCAACGAACGGCAGAACGTTCGCCCTCGGCGCTCACTGTCGAAACCTGGGGACGACGGGCCGGATGTGAGCCGGTACTCGGTTTTTTGCTGGAACCTCGGGACATAACACCCTGTCGGACTATTAACGCTGTATGATTGGAGCGGTGACGGTCCCCCCGGTTGTACGGGATTGATGGGTCCGACATTTACTGTTATATTCCGGCGTGCTCTACCGTTTGTCTACGGCACGGCCACATTGCCCATCGCCGGAGCGGCAGAAGTATACCGATACGAATAGGCAGTTTGAACGCCGACAAGAAAGTTTCAGCGCCTGCACACCGATCTTGACTGGCTGCAGTGCGCGAAATGCTTCCGCAGAGTGCCCTGAGTCTTCGGTTAACCGAAGGCATCATCACCCCGGAAGAATGCTGATAACCGTGCGGAAAACCGACGGGAAACATCGCGAAGAATTATCAACACGCAGGACCGGGCCGTCCAGCAAACCAGTATGACATGAGACCCAGGCGCCCGCGTGAAAAATGAATACGAACAACATGCGTGAACAGACACGAACACGACAGAACCACCCCCAGCTTTTTGGCTTAAGGATGGTCTGCTGTTATTTCAGTCGAACGGAGATTGACTCCGTAACCATCTGATTTGTCTGACCGCCCGTAGAGGTTATTGGCGGCACGCCCGTTCTGCTTCGCAGATGCCACCCTCCCGGTTTTCTGTCCCAACAACGACAGGAACCAATTCTTTCCATGAAAAGAATGCTAATCAATGCAACTCACCCTGAGGAGTTGCGGGTCGCTTTGGTCGATGGCCAGCGCCTGTTCGACCTGGATATTGAATCAAGTACGCGGGAACAGAAAAAAGCCAACGTCTACAAGGGACGCATCACCCGCGTTGAGCCCAGCCTGGAGGCCGCTTTTGTTGACTTTGGCGCCGAGCGCCACGGCTTCCTCCCACTGAAAGAAATCTCCAAAGAATACTTCAAGAAATCTCCTGGCGAGATTGAAGGCAAGATCAACATCAAAGATGTGGTCTCCGAAGGCCAGGAAGTCATCGTTCAGGTTGACAAGGAAGAGCGCGGCAACAAGGGCGCCGCCTTGACCACATTCATCTCTCTCGCCGGACGCTATCTGGTACTGATGCCCAACAATTCCCGCGCCGGCGGCATCTCCCGTCGCATCGAGGGTGAAGAGCGGGCACAACTCAAAGAAGCGATGTCTGGCGTTCAGGTTCCCAAGACCATGGGCATCATCGTGCGTACCGCAGGCATCGGCCGCAGTACCGAAGAGCTGCAGTGGGATCTGGATTACCTGGTGCAGTTCTGGGAAGCCATTACTCAGGCCGCTGGCGAACGTAAGGCTCCGTTCCTGATCCACCAGGAAAGCAACGTGATTATCCGGGCGATCCGGGACTACTTGCGCCAGGACATTGGTGAGGTTCAGATTGACTCCGCCATCGTCCATGAAGATGTGCTCAACTTCGTCCGCGCGGTCATGCCGACGTTCGAAAACAAGATCAAGCTGTACCAGGACGAAATCCCCCTGTTCAGCCGCTACCAGATCGAGGGCCAGATCGAGACCGCTTTCCAGCGCGAGGTGAAACTCCCCTCTGGTGGCTCCATCGTGATCGACCCCACCGAGGCCCTGGTCTCTATCGATATCAACTCCTCTCGCGCCACCAAGGGCCAGGATATTGAAGAGACCGCGCTGCAAACCAACCTCGAAGCGGCCGAGGAAATCGCCCGCCAGCTTCGTCTGCGGGACATGGGCGGCCTGATTGTCATCGATTTCATCGATATGACGCCGGCCAAACACCAGCGGGAAGTGGAAAACAAGGTCCGCGAAGCCCTCGAACTGGACCGTGCTCGGGTTCAGGTGGGCAAGATCTCCCGCTTCGGCCTGCTGGAAATGTCGCGGCAAAGGCTGCGCCCCTCCCTGGGCGAGACTCGCAGCGAAGTTTGCCCCCGCTGTAACGGCCAAGGCACCATCCGGGGCATTGAATCCCTGGCGCTGAGCATCATGCGCCTGATCTACGAAGAATCTTCCAAGGAAAAAACCGGCGAAGTCCGAGCCATTGTCCCGGTGGTGGTGGCAACGTTCCTGCTGAACGAAAAGCGCAAGCAGCTGGCCGATATCGAAGCCCGCCAGAGCGTCAGCATTGTCGTTGTTCCCTCCCCTCACCATGAGACTCCGAACTTCGAAATCATTCGCGTTCGCGACGATGAAACGGGTCCGGAACGAGTCTCCAGCTACCAGGTCGCAATGGAGTACTCCGAGCGCGAAGACGAAATCACCGAAGTGATTGCAGCCCGCGAACAACCGGCGCGTCAGGAAGCCGCGGTGAAGGCCGTCCGTCCGACGGCCCCGGCCCCCGCTCCCGCCAGCCAGCAAGCGGAAGCCGTCGCCGAAGCAAGCCAGGATGAAGGTCTGTTCCGCCGACTAGGCCGGAAGATCGCCGAGTTCTTCCGTGGCGAATCGCCCCAGGAAACCACCACCAGCAAGCGCCAGCCGGCCCGTCCGGGTGATCGCCGCAACCAAGACCGCCAGGACCGTCGCAAGTCCCGGGTCGCCAAGGTCGATGACAGTCAGGACAAACGCAGCGGTCAAGAGCGCCGCAAGCCGCAAGGTCAGGCCCAGGGCCGTGGTGAAGAGAGCCAAGGTCGCGGTCGTGGAGCCAAGGGTGGCGGCAGAGATGGCCGTCAGCAGGACGGTGGTCGTGGACGCGGTCGTGGCAAGGGTCAAGGTCAAGGCCAAGGTCAGCAACCCGCCGAAGCCCGCCGCGACAGCGACGAGCAACGCAAGACCTCCGGTGGCCGTGGCCAGGAACGCAAAGCCCAAGGCGGAAACCGGGACAAGCAGGAGGCGCAAGGGCCAGACAGCGCAGCCGACAAGCCCCGCAAGCCTCGCCGCCAGCGCAACCGTGACGGCTCACCGGCAGACAAGCCAGGCAGCGCGCCAGCGGAACGCAAAGCGGAGCGGCTAGAGAAGCACCAAAAGGACACCCAACCGGAAAAGGCCCAGGAAAGCACCGCCAAGGCCGATAGTGCAGCGCCCAAGGCGTCCAAACCTGACGCGGCCAAAGCCGAAGCCCCAAGGAGTGAAGCCCCAGAGCAGGCCAAAGCCGACAAACAGGCTGGCGCAGGCAGCAAACCCGAAAAGCAGGCAGCGCCTGTGAAGGACACCAACGGCGAAGCCACCAAAGGCAAGCCGGAGTCCGCTCCGACGGAGAGAAAGTCCGCCGCCAAGGCGCCAGCGGCGACCGAAGCCCCGACCACCGAAAAAGTCGAGGCCAAACCTCAGTCGTCCAAGCCTGAGACCAAGGACTCCAAGCCTGAGGCCAAAGAGGCCAAGCCGATGGCCGCGGAGACATCGCCAGCGCAACCCGCGCGCAAGGCAGATACCGCCAGCGACGACAGCAAGGGCGCCAAATCCGCGCAACCGAGCTCAACCACGGCAACCCCGGAGGTCAAGCCCGTCGAGGCGGATACAACACCGAAGGCCAAGGCCGCCGATCAGGCGCCAAAAGCGCCGGCGAAGCCCGCTGACAGCGCCAAGAGCGATGACGAGCCGGCGAAAGCCGCTGACAACGCCAAGAGCAAAGGCGAGCCGAAACCGAAGCCAGCCAAGCCGGCAGCAAAGACGGCCGAAGCCAAGGCGCCGGCCGCCAAGAAGCCGGACGCCGAGGACAAGCCCGAACCCAAGCAACCGGCAACAGAACCGGCTCAGGTCAAGCCAGAGGTTGCCGCCAAGCCAGCAACGGAGAGCGTCCAGGCCGAGCCCAAGCCGGCTCCGGCCGAATCCAAGCCGGCGGAACCGCCGGTCACACCGGGTCGGGCCTACAATGACCCACGGGAAGTACGCAAGCGCCAGCAGGCAGCGGAAGCGGCCAAAAAAGCCGAGGGGAACTGATTCATGCTCAGCAATGCAGAGATTGAAGCCGTGGAAGACATCCTGTTTGCCGAACCCTGGGGGGACGACGCACTGGACTTCTTCGGCCTGCATGGCGTGATCTGTGCCAGCGTGGTGGGCCCGGCAGCCCTTCAGGTTGCCGACGTCTTCCGGCTCGCCACGGGGGTGGATCAACCGCCCCCGGCTGGCGTGCCGGAAGTGTTCAGCCAGGCCGTCGAAAAGCTGGCTGACAGCATGCGCTCAGCACTGGATATGGGGCTGCCTCTGGAACTGCCGGAACCGGAAGACGGCGATCCGATGAATGCCCTGGAGAACTGGTGCGCGGGTTTTGTCGACACCTTCCTGGAAAACGAAGAGCAATGGCTGGAGATTCACGAAGAGGACACCGCCAATTTGTTGGTGCCGATGATGACCCTGTCAGGATTGTTCGATGACGAGGACTTCCAAAAGGTGCGCGAGAGCGAAAAGTTGAGCAAGCAGATGGCCGATGCCATCCCGGACTCACTGACCGACCTCTACCTGTTGTTCCACGCCCCGGCTTAAGCTGAGGCTACCTCCAACGGCTGACGAAAATGCTGCCAGACAGGCTCCAGACCTGCTGGCAGCTTTTCCATTCGTCCCAGCTCACACCAGGGCGCCCCCGGGAAATGGAAATCGCTGCCCTGAGAGGCCCAAAGCTCCTCCCGCCGACATAACTCTGCCAGAAAACCGAGATCACCGGACTGCTGTCCCGAGGTGGACACCTCAATGGCACGGCCACCCGCACGCTTGAAATCCGCTACCAGGTTTCTCAGCTTCGTTGCCGTCAGCTTGTACTTGCGGGGATGCGCGACCACGGCGATACCTCCAGCCGCGGCAACCCAGCGTACCACCTCCGCCAACTCCGGCCAGAATGCCTTAACATCCCCGGGCTTGCCGGCGCCGAGGTGACGGTTGAACGCCTGGTTCATATCACTGACCACGCCCTGCTCGATCAGCGCCCGGGCGAAGTGCGGACGCCCAGGCACATCGCCCCCGGCTTTCTCTGTCGCCAGGGTGAGTAGCGGTTCCGGGTCCTTTCGGGAAAGTCGTTCGGCAATTTTCCGGGCACGCCGCCAGCGATTTTCGTGCTGACTCGCCAGGACCGCCAGAAACTCTGGGTCCCGGTGGTCAAAATCCAATCCCACCACATGAATGGTCTGGCGATGCCAGACGCAGGACAACTCCACCCCGTTGATGATGGACAGCCCCAGAGCGCCGGCATGTTCACGTGCCTCCGCCAGCCCTTCGATGGTGTCGTGGTCGGTCAGCGCCAGATGACTAACGCCCTGCTCGCTGGCGCGTTGAACCAGTGCCTGCGGACTGAGGGTGCCGTCCGAGGCGGTGCTGTGGCAGTGGAGATCAATGCAGAAGGTCGAGCCTTGGGGTATAGTCACGGCTACTCAATTAGACAAAGGGTTCGGAGCTACAGTGTACCAGCCGCACGGAGCACTGTATGCGTCCGGCGATGAAATTCATGTCAGGGAGAATTCCATGTATTACGCCATCATCAGTGAAGATGTGGACAACAGCCTGCCGTTGCGTAAAAACGCCCGCCCCGCCCACCTGGCTCGCCTGGAAGCGCTTAGAGACGAAGGCCGGTTGCTGGTCGCCGGCCCCCACCCGGCACTCGACACCCCGGACCCGGGCGATGCAGGCTTTACCGGCAGCCTGGTGATCGCTGAGTTCCCGTCGTTGGAGGAGGCCTGTCATTGGGCCGACGCGGACCCCTACGTTGAGGCCGGTGTCTACCAGGCAGTAACGGTCAAGCCGTTCAAGCCGGTGCTGCCTTAGCCCCGAATCCTTGGATGAGTTTTTTGTAATACCGCTTACCTTGATTGAAGGTACGGCTGTGACAAAATTAGCGTTCTAAATTGAAACTCAGGGAAAGACACACGTGACTGCAATTCGCCTGATCGTCTGCACACTTTTTTGCTTGGCCGTGGGCGCCCATGCCCAGGCAAAGACCATGTATATCGATGACACCCTTCAAATCAACGTCCGAAGTGGCGAAGGCAATCAGTTTCGGATCCTTCGTAGCGGGCTGACCAGCGGCACCCCGGTCGAACTGATTGAAACCAGCGAGTCCGGATACAGCCGTGTCCGTACTCAGGACGGCACCGAGGGCTGGGTCATTACCCGCTATCTGACCGACACCCCCATCGCCCGGGACCGGCTGGTTCGGGCCAACCGAGAACTGCAGCAGGCTCGGACTCAACTGGACGCCCTGCGGGGTGAGCTCCAGCAACTGAAGGACGAGCGTAACCAGCTGGCAACCTCGGAGAGTACGCTTGAGACCCGCGCCCAGTCCCTCAGCGAAGAGCTGGCCAACCTCAAATCCATTTCCGCCAACGCACTGAACATCAATCAGCGCAACTCGGAGCTACAGGAAGAGAACCAGCGCCTACGCAACGATGTGGAAGTATTAACGGCAGAAAAGGAACGCTTGGAAACCAAGAGCGAATCGGACTTCATGCTGCTCGGAGCCGGCCTGGTCCTGCTGGGCATCCTGTTGGCCTTGATCATTCCGATGCTGAAGCCGTCCAAGAAGGCCGATAACTGGGCCTGATTGAGCCAGCGGGGACGCTAATCCGCTGAATGCGGTGCAACCCACAATATATGCCACCCCCAAAAGCGAAATCCCACTAAATAGGGGGTTTTCGCTTTTTTTATATCATCCCGTTCTTTGACCGCAGCCAAAATGCATCTTATATATAAGAGACAACACATACGAGGGTGCTGGGATGTCGATGAGCATGAAGGACTACTCGGAAAAACGGGATTACTACCGGATGCAGCTGGATTCCGGCATCCAGATTACGGATAGCCTTGGCCGATCATTTACCGCCATTTGCCGGGATCTAAGCGGCACGGGAATGCAGCTTCTGGTGAGCGAAGCCCTTGAAGAAGGGGCCGAAGTGCACACCCTGTTGCCGACCACCAGCGACCGGTTCCCGCCCCTGGAAACCATCAGCAAGGTGGTGCGTTGCACGCCCAGCGCCGACGGTTATCTGCTGGGTCTGTCCATCGTACAGGTGAAACGCTAAAACGGAAAAAGCGGCCCATAGGAGGCTGTGTAAAAACGAGTTATACAGCCTTCAGGCGGCCAAGCAAAAATGCCCCGGACTCTCTCCGGGGCATTTTTCGTTCCAGGCGTCCGACCTGAATGGGCTCAGATCCGGCAAAAATCGCTGTCAGGCGAGCCTGGCCAGCATACCTTTCACACCCAGAATGTTGATCGCCCGCATCAGGTTGTAGCTGAGCACCGCAAGGCTGTACTCGCTACTGGCGGAGCTCAGTCCCCAGCAGGTAAATC
>NZ_JAQNDA010000008.1 GCF_028369065.1 Marinobacter sp. SS21 | reverse complement strand
AAACGACTTCAGGAAATTGACTGAACGTGAACACCCGGAGTACAAACTCCGGTGGGTGATGCGTTAAGAAACGAGGTGTTCACGTTCAACCAGAATGGGTGTTCACGTTCGCCGGAATACGCATTCAATTTCTTCACAGCTTCAACATACCGGTTTTAGGCGTACAGCAAACCGTTCACTTGGTTGAAGTTGGGCTTCTATTGGTATTACGACTAATGGGGGAAGCAGGATGATTAGATCCACATCGAAAAACGTGTACTTCTAGTTTCGAACGTCTAGTAGGCCGACTTTTTCGCTATTCAAAACACCTTTTTGACGAGCCGATAGAGCAGTTACTAAACTGAGAATGTTAGCCAGTTCGATAGTGGTGGGCGATGTTCAATCAGCCAACATCTGTCCATTCCATGACCTGTTGAGGTACCCGCTATGCACCTTAGGTTGACGCTGCGCTCGCTCATTAAGAAGCTGCGGCCCTGTATCGGCTTGAGCCGTCCCTTCTGGCTTATCAGCCTCCTGCTGTTACCCTCTACTGGCTGGAACCAGGATCTTCGAGCTGGCATAGGCTTTTTGGAAACGTATACAGGTTCCAACGTTGAGGATGGCTATATTGATTTGGTGAAAGCCATCGATGAGGTCTACACAAAAGGCTCGATCACCATAATGCACTTTCCACTCGCGCGATCCTTGTGGAACCTCACTAACCGCAATGCTGACTTCCACCTCCCAATGCCGCGAATTCCCGGAGCCACTAAGTGGGTAGAGCCGTTCCGCCTGATGAGCACGACAATAGGTGAAGCCTGCGTCGTTTTATATTCCCATCGCGACACCAAGCTAACCCGGGATGAGCTTTATCGCTACCCTCTAGACGAACACTATCCCTATCGACTCATTACAGTACGAGGCGCGGCCCAATTCGGGGTTTTGCCTATGACGGAGGTGAACGACAGCAAGCAAGCATTGAAACAGATTGCCGCAAAACGGGTCGACGGATTTTTGATGGTCCAGGAGGAAGCTGATCATGCGCTTCGCGAGCTCGACCTTCAGGACGTGCACCGGGAACTCCACGCATGCTTCGAAGAAGTCATGGTAGTGCCCAGGGGTGAGATGGGAGAACGGACCGAGGCTATTCTTGAGCAAGCCCTGTTAACACTTGAGCAACAGGGCCGGCTGCAACAGCTCTACCGTAATATCCGTTTACCCTTTCAGGATTGGCAAACGTACGAGGCTCCCAGCGACTAACTCCCCATCCCTCCCTTATAAGCATTCCCCCTGCTCCAAACTCATTCCGAAGAGGCTAGATCGTGGATTGGCCGCCTGTTTGGCAACCATCATATCGACCCTTTCGTCATCGTGACGCTTTGATCACTTTGTAGGAGGATTAGTCCCGCTCAGCTCCTAACCTTATTGCCAACAAATCGCTGAGCGAGAAGACAACAAAAATACCGACCTGGCAGGGTTTGGCGCCCCGCACATGGCATCTGAGGTTCACTATGAGCAAACCGTCTTATCCCCTTACGTCGAATATCACAACCACTCAATCGAGCCACTTTTCCAGCGTGACATAGAGCCTGCCGGCATCAATGGGCTTGGTGAGAAAATCATCCATACCAGCGGCCAGGCACTTCGCCTGATCGTCTTTAAACGCGCTCGCAGTGAGGGCGACAATGGGCTGTCGATTCCCGGCTTGCTCCAGCGATCGTATGGCCTTACAGGCTTCAAAACCATCCATCACCGGCATCTGGCAATCCAGAATGATGAGATCGTACCGTTCGGATCGAGCAGCTTCCAGTGCTTGCCTGCCATCCTCGACGATACGCACCGAAAGCCCAAAACGCTCCAGCATCTTGCGCACGATGATCTGATTGATGTTATTGTCTTCCGCCACCAGAACACAACCGGACAGCGGTTTCGGGGGCTCAATCAGCGACAATGAGGTGCGTGGAATTGCCTCCCTAGATTCTGATAACGCCTTCTCTTCGGCCAGCGCTGTCTCGGCCATGCTAAACGGAATCTCAACCCAGAAGGTCGAGCCCACGTTTAAGGCGGAGTTAACGCCGATATCCCCCCCCATCAACTCGGTCAGCTGCCTGGAAATTGCCAAGCCAAGCCCTGACCCGCCGAATTCTCGGGCGATGGACTCCCTGGTCTGGGAATACACCGAGAACAACCGCGCCTGATCGGCCTCTGACATGCCGGGCCCGGTATCAATGACGTCTATCCGGACCCTGATGTCTTTATCTTTCTGAGTGACTTTTCGGCACTTGATGGTGATGAGCCCACTGGAGGTAAACTTGACGGCGTTGGAGGCCAGGTTAAGCAGGACCTGACGTAACCGCAAAGGATCGCCCATGAGCCGTATATGTTTCTCCAGTGTGCTATCGACAGTGACCGCCAACGATTTGCGCGATGCCGAATCCTGAAGCAGCGTTACCACCGACGATACCACTTGCGAGAAGTCAAACGGCACCGATTCCAGCTCCATCTTGCCCGCTTCAATTCTGGAAAGGTCCAGAATCTCATTGACCAGGTGAAGCAGGGATTCGCTCGCTACTTTCCCCATAGCCACCAACGAACGTTGCTCGTCATTCAGGCTGGTTTCCTGCAACAACCGATTCACACCGATCACACCATTAAGTGGCGTGCGGATTTCATGACTCATGCTGGCCAGGAACCCAGACTTGGCCTGACTGGCCAGAATGGCCTTGCGCTCGGCCTCATGGGATTTGGCGCGAGCCTTTTGCAGTTTCTGGATGAACGCGTCGCTGGCGTTTCGGGACACGATGCCCAAATAGGTGATCGTGCTTAACAGGATCACCTGGACAAACAGCGTCTCAAAAGAAGCGGCTTGTCGTGGTCCCGGATCAATCGCGATCTCAATGGATTTTAACAAGAACAGAACCAACACCGTCACCATAAAGGCGATCACGGACAATCTGGATGAATGCAGCAGCGCAGCCCCAGCCGGCGCCAACAGGAGGTACCAAATAAAATTTGAATCGGTGAAGCCAGTAACGGCACTGGCGGCAACCAGGGCAAGAATACTCACGATAAACGCCGCCGGAGAGGTCTGGTCGAGGCGGGCGACTTCTTTACCGGTGATGGCCCAAAGCGCGAGCAGCAATATGATCGCCCCCCAGACACCAAATATCAGGACAACGGCCCGATTCTCGAACACCGTGGTGTAGAGCAGGACATTTATGAATATAAAGCCCAGCACCGCAGTAATGCGGTAACGAAATCGTCGATAAGCATCGGCGTGCGCCTCGGGCTCATTAAACTCAGGCGGTGGGACTGGTTGGTCTGACATATCGCTTTATCAAAGTCCCCTGGTGGACATGACCTTGACCCACGTTATCGCCAACCAGCACTTGAAACCTTCGGCTGCAAGGGAGCGGCGTGTGTCGAGAAACGCTTCCCATATCGGACTGGATGGGATCGCGGCATATTGACCTGGCGATCAACTCGCGAAACATCCTTCGGGTAGTCCTAAAAAACATAGCAGGTTTCAGATCAAATCGCCCGGAGCACCTCTCAATGGCCTAGTCGGGGTAATAACCCCAAATTGCATAAGCCTTTTAGCTATTTGCCCGATTGCACCTCGTTGCCTATACCAAGAAATCAGCCCTGATCATTTTCTGATCAGACTTCGAGATGTAAAACAGCCCACATGTGGAGATCGAACATGATCCAACTCACCGTTAATGGCAAAGAGCGGCAGGTGGATGTTGTCCCGGATATGCCGCTGCTGTGGGTACTTCGGGATGAATTGGGAATCACCGGGCCGAAGTACGGCTGCGGCATTGCCCAATGCGGTGCCTGTACGGTCACCATCGACGGATTGCCGGTGCGGTCTTGCCAGGCCCGAATCGGTTTATTGGAAGGCGCTCAGGTTCAAACCATTGAGGGAATGACCACTAAACCATTTCGAGCCGTGCAGCAAGCCTGGATCGAACACCAGGTGCCGCAATGCGGCTATTGTCAGACCGGGCAGATCATGCAGGCCGCTGCACTGCTCGCAACGACGCCGAACCCGACAGACGATGACATCAACGCCGCGATGGCCGGCAATTTGTGCCGATGCGGCACCTACGCCCGCATTCGCACGGCCATCCACGCTGCTGCCACCCAATTATCGCCCACCCATTCAACGGAGAGTTGAGCGATGAGCCCTACTTACTCCCGTCGGGAATTTCTCATTGGCAGTGCCGCGCTGGCGGGCGGTGTCGCTTTCGGTAGCTACTCACTGGGCGTACTCGCGACCACGCCGGAACCCAACAACCCGCTGTTGACCGGGCTTGGCCCGGAATCGGCTACCTTCAACCCGTGGGTCAAGATAACGCCCGAGGGCATTACCCTGGTAACGCCCCACGCCGACGTTGGTCAAGGCGTAGTGGCCATACAGGCTGCCCTGATTGCCGAAGAAATGGATCTGGAACTGGCTCAGTTCGACACCGATTTTGGACCACCCAGCCCGGTTTACTACAACGGCGGGCTGGTAGAGGAATTTGCCCCATTTATGGCCACCGATCTCAGCCCCGAAGCTGAGGCCGCCCGCGCGGCGGCACTGCAGTGGCTCAAGGAACAGGGCATGCAGATGACCGGTGGTTCCAGCACCGTGCCTGACAGCTACACCAAGTTGCGGGTAGCCGGCGCGGTGGCGCGAGAGACACTGAAGGCGGCAGCCTCCAAACGAACCGGGATTCCGGTTAGTGAGTTAGGTACCAAGGCGGGAGCGGTATTGTTACCCGGTGGCGCAACCATACCCTACACCGCGCTGGCGGCAGCGGCGGCCACCCTCGCACCGATCGAAGAAGTCACCCTGCGCGATCCATCGCAATGGCGACTGCTTGGCAAGACCATGCAGCGACTCGACGTCGAGGCCAAGTGCACCGGCTCATTGCAATTCGGCATCGATCTGGTAATGGATGGCATGGTGTACGCGGCCGTGAAACTCAACCCCCACAAGGGCGCGCCGATGACCGGATTTAATGCCGGCAAGGCCGAGACTATGCCCGGAGTGCAACAGATCTTTCCCGTCACCAATGGTATTGCCGTGGTTGCGACCAACACCTGGTACGCCATGAAGGCCGCCGAGGCGGTGGAGTGTCAGTGGGCGGAAGCCGACTACCCCAGCGAGCAGGCAGACCACTGGGCGATGGTTGAAGCAACGTTTACCCCCGATCAAGCGGACAAGATCTGGCGCAAGGACGGCGATATGGAAAAAGCCCTTGCCACCGCCGAGGTGCTGGAAGCGGAATATCGGGTGCCCTACGCCGCTCACCAGCCCCTTGAACCCCTCAATGCCGTGGCCCTGGTTCGCGACGACAGCGTCGAGGTCTGGACCGGGCATCAGATTCCCCAGGGGGTTGAGCAAATGGCGGCCGCCCTAACCGGCCTCCAGCCGGAACAGGCTACCTTTTACAATCAGTATTCCGGCGGCAGTTTCGGGCATCGGCTGGAATTCGAACACGTTCGCTATGCCGTTGAAGTCGCGAATAAAATGCGGGGGACACCGGTCAAACTGACCTTTTCCCGGGAGGAAGATTTTCTGCAGGATTTCCCCCGACAAATCGGTATGGGCCGGAACCGGGGCGCCGTCAAAGATGGAAAGATAATTGCCGCAGATTTTCACATTGCCACCACGTCGGCTATTCGGTCGATGTTCGGTCGCATGGGCATGCCGTCCACAGACCCAGATTCCCAGATACCATCCGGGGTGTGGAACATGACCTACGGCATTCCGAATTTTCGCACCACAGCCTATGCGGTGACGGGGCTATCCCCGACTTCGTCCTGGCGGTCGGTGGGCGCAGTCACAGCGGGCTTTATCGGCGAAAGCTTCATTGACGAGCTGATTCATGCCGCAGGACAGGACCCTTTACAGGCCCGAATTGAACTTTGCACGGTGGACTACCACCGCAAAGTGCTCGAAGCCGTCGCCAAAATGGCTGACTGGGATGGTCCGCTGGGCAACGGTCAGGGCCGGGGGGTCGCCTTCGTGGAATCGTTCGGCGTCCCGGTGGCGGAAGTGATCGACGTCACCGCCACCGACAAAGGCATTCGGATAGACAAGGTCTGGGTTGCCGCCGACGTTGGCGGGGTACTCGACCCCATCAATTTCGAAAACCAGGTTCAGGGCGGCGTGGTCTGGGGCCTGGGGCACGCCATGAACTGCGAGCTCACCTACGCCGATGGCAGGGTACAGCAGACCAACTTCCACGTTCATGAAGGCATGCGAATTCACCAGTGTCCGCCGATCGAAGTGATGGGACTCGCCAATGGCCCCAAGATCCGTGGTATTGGTGAGCCCCCAGTGCCCCCTGCGGGACCTGCATTGGCCAACGCGATCTTTGCCGCCACCGGCCAGCGCATCCGTGAGATGCCATTCAACAAATTCATCAACTTTGTTTGATGGGGGGGCAAGATGATGAAACCCATTCGCCTGGCAATGTCATTGGCCACCTGTTCGCAGGCCACCTTTGTCCCTGCTAGCTTTGTTCCCGCTATCTTTGTTCCTGCTATCTTGGTTATTGCTACGTTTGCCCTCGTTATCCTTGCCTTCCCAACCCCTGTCTTTGGCGCAGGCAATGGCGGCCAGGAAATGCCGCCCAAGGGTAGCGTGAGCGAGGCTGACGGGCTCAAAGCCTGGCAGCGAATCGAAGCGGTGGTCACCCACCCCCGTTGTTCCAACTGCCATGTTGGCGCAGACAATATCCCGATGTGGTCAGGCCCGAGTTTTGATCGGCCCCGGCCCCATGGTATGAACGTTAACGCCGGGGTCAGCCGCATTGGCGTCGGCACCCTCCTCTGTTCGACTTGCCACATGACCTCAACCGAGCCAAATGATGTCCCCCACGCTCCACCGCATGTCGGTCTTCCCTGGCAACTCGCTCCGGTGGAATTTGCGTGGTTTGGCAAATCCGGCGCAGAGATTTGCCAGCAACTCAAAGACCCGGCGCGTAACGGTGGGCGCGACGCCCTTGGCCTGATTGAACACTTGAGGGATGACGCCTCCCATCATGGCTTCGTGTTATGGGGCTGGAACCCCGGAGGCAACCGGGAGCCAGTGCCTGGGACCCTGGAGGTCCACATCGCCGATGTGGGCCTGTGGGGGGCGGCCGGCCAGCCCTGCCCCCCGAACTAGCGAGGTCACCCGGGCCGATTCACCCTTTGAAGTAAACGAGTTGATGGGTGGTAGCCAACAAGTCGCCGTCCGCCCCCCATAGCTGGCCGACCTGGTCGAAAAAGCCCTGGTGGTACCGGCTCGCCCTGGCCTCACAATACAGGTGGCGATCTCCCTGTGCTGCCAGGCTGCTGGCATCGGCGTGGAAGTAGGTGGTCAGCGACACGGTACTCGCCGGGAGAGGCTGTTGGCGGCGGACAAAAATGCGAGGAAAAAACGAATCGCTTATTGCCAGCAGAGACCGGTAATCCAGCGGCCGGAGGGGCGCATCCCGAACCCAGACTCCGGTGGTTGCGTCGGAACGTTCACCCTCCTGACCGTCGGGGACGAAGCCACCCTTAACAACCCGAAACTCGTAATTATTCAGCCAGGACATATAGGCCCCGGTCTCCAGACGCTCTACTTCCCCGGGCGCGGGTACATCCGGCATGGTAATGTCCTCCCCTTCCCAGCTGTCTCTGCGGGAGGCCAACAGGGCCGTGGCGGTAACGGCTGTGGCGCCGTCCTGGGTGAGTTCGATGACCCAGTGCTGATTCGACCGGTTGGTACGGGCTATTCGAACGCTAATTTCATAAGGCGCGTCCGCCACCGGCCCAGTGAAGTTCACCGTGATGGAAACCGGATCACCCTGCCGATTGGGATGAGAAAGTATCGAATTCAGTACGGTGGCGGCGATGATGCCGCCAAAGGGCCCAACCATGTTGGCGTAGGCTGGTGGAAACCGGCCCAGGTACTGGTTTTCGCTTCCAGGCCGGAGCGCGGTTGCCTGGTCAAGAGCATGAATGGCGGTGTATTGCGTCATGGTATTGCCTCCGGAAGAGAATTGACTAGTAGAACTGGGATCAGGGCCACAACGTGACACGGTGGCCCATGAAAGTGGCTATCGCTGGGAGTTCAAAAACGCTTCCACTTGCCCCAGCCGATCCTGGCCGAAGAACATTTCATCGCCCACAAAGAACGTCGGCGCGCCAAACACGCCACGGGCAATCGCCTCTTCGGTGATGTGTTTGAGCCGGTCCTTGACCGCCGTGTTGTTGCAGCGATTGAGCAGCTCTTGCGGATCAAACCCGGCCGCCGCCAGTACTCGGGCCGCTACTTCAGGCTCGCCCATGTTCTCCTGGTCTACCCACATGGCGTTAAAGATTGCTGCCAGATAGTCGTGGAAGCGGGGGGTATCCAGGTAGGCAACAGCACCGCGCATCAGCAACAGGGTGTTGATGGGGAAATGAGGATTGAAATTCATCGGCACGCGGTACTGGCGGGCATGGCGCTGCATGTCCATCCGGCTGTACTTGGATTTGGCCGGTATCATGGCGGGAGACTGGTTGCCCGTTGCCTTGAACACACCGCCCAGAAGCATCGGTTTCCACACCAGCTCGGCATCCACTCGCTCAGCCAGACCGGCTACTTGGGTCCAAGCCAGATAGCTGGCAGGACTGCCCACATCAAAATAGAACTCAAGGGATCGGGTCATTTTGCTTGTCCTGCTCAAAAGGTTTCCATCCAGGGACGTAAATCCAGCTCGTGAGTCCAGCTGTCCCGTGGTTGTTGATGCAGCTGCCAGTATTGGTCTGCGATGTGGTCCGGATTAAGGATGCCGCCCTGCTCTTTCAGAGCGTAGCGATCTGGGAAGTTGTCGCGAATGAAGGCCGTGTCGATCGCGCCGTCAATCACCGCGTGAGCCACGTGGATGCCCTGCGGGCCCAGTTCCCTGGCCATGCTCTGGGCCAGGGCCCGGAGGGCAAACTTGGCGCCGGAAAACGCTGAGAAACCGGAGCCGCCCCTGAGCGACGCCGTCGCGCCAGTAAAGATGATGGTGCCCCGATTCCGCGGCAGCATCGCTTTGGCGGCTTCACGCCCAGTCAAGAAGCCCGCAAAGGCCGCCATCTCCCATACCTTGCGATACACCCGTCCGGTCGTTTCCGTGATGGGAAAGTAGACATTGGCGCCAATGTTGAAAATCACCACCGAGACTTCACCAAGCTCTGCTTCGATCCTGGCAAATAGATCCACCATCGAATCCTCATCGCGGGCGTCGCAACCAAAGCCGTGGGCCTTACCGCCCTCGGCTTCGATTTCATTCACCAGAGGCTGCAGCTCCTCCTGCCGCCGGCGAGTCGCCACAACGGTATAGCCTTCTCGCGCAAAGCGCTTGGCGATCGCGCCACCGGTCGCATCTCCAGCGCCGATGACTAGGGCAACCTGATCTTTCACCTGGCTCATAGGGCCTCCCCTTTTTTAACAGGACGGTTTTTTATCAGTACGATTTTTATCAGTACGATTGTTCATCAACACTAAACTGCCAGCTCTGTATTCATCAGCGCTTGATCAGGCAGTTATGGAAGCGTCAGTTCTTTTTTGGAACTATTAGATAGTCAGTTCCTTTCTAGAACTTGTCAAGCTAAACTGAGTGAAGGTTTTTAGAAAGGAGCGCTCGCCATGCGTTGGGAAGAACTCGATCAACAGCCCTGTTCCGTCGCCAGAACCCTCTCGGTCATCGGCGACCGCTGGACGTTGATGGTCCTGCGGGACTGTTTCCTGGGAGTGCGGAGATTTGAGGAATTTGAGCGCAGGCTAGGTATCACCCGCCACGTACTGACGGACCGACTCAAGAAGCTTGTTCAGCACGGAGTACTGGTCAAAAAACCCTATCAGGACAAGCCCCGGCGCGAGGAATATCGCCTGACGGAAAAAGGCCTGGAGCTTCATCCCGTGGTGATGGCGATTGTCCACTGGGGCGACAAACACATGGCGGACGAACGGGGAGCGCCTTTGCTTCATGTCCACAAAGGCTGTGGTCACGCCATGAGCCCAGTGACCGTCTGCTCTCATTGCGGTGACCCGATAACCGCCAGGGATATCTCGGTGCAGCCCAGCCCCAAATGGCTTGCTGACGAATCCGCGGGGGCCTCAGCAACAAGGGGTCATCTCACGAAAAGGAATAAATCGTACACTAAGCCTTGTCGTGCCAACCCAGTACAATGATTGACATGCCAAGTAGCGCGACTCCAGCCCCTGCCCAATCCAGCGTGGACAGCTTGACGCCATCCACGACTCGCAGCCATACCAGTGCGGTAGCTACATAAACACCACCATAGGCGGCATAAACACGGCCACTGGCGGCTGGATGTAACGTGAGCAGCCAAACAAACAGGGCCAGGCTCATCGCTGCCGGAATCAACAGCCATATTGGACCGTCTTTACGAAGCCACAGGTACGGCAGAAAGCAGCCCAGGATCTCAGAAAGTGCCGTTGCGATGAATAACCCAGTCGTTTTCAGAATCAAGATCAGCGACTCCACAGTTGATAAACCTTACGAAGAAATTTCTACTGCTGCTTCATCCATCACGGGCAATGGCCGGAACTTTCCTTGCTCGACCTGTTTATGCTGCCGCCAGATGTAATCTCCGGTCAAGTTGATGCGTTTCCAGCCCAGCGGCGAAAGATGCGGTAGCAGCCTCTCATCGATGTTCTTGCCCGATTCAAGTAACGCCCGAATTACCCGGTCAAGGTAAACCGTATTCCAGAGGACAATCGCGACCACCAGATTGAGGTCGCTGGCAACGTCTTCTGGCCGCAGCTGTCGGGTTCGCGAATCCCGCATTTGGCCATGGCCATTAGCCGGCGCAGCAGGACAGCTGCGTTACATCCTTGCTGAAGGTTTGCGCCGCGAGCTTCAGCCCCTCGACCATTGTCATATAGGGGAACAGCTGATCGGCGAGATCCTGCACCGTCATCCGCGCACGGATGGCGACCACAGCCGTCTGGATAAGCTCGCCGGCTTCCGGGGCGACCGCCTGCACACCAATCAGCCGGCCGGTACCGGCTTCGGCAACCAACTTGATAAAGCCGCGCATATCAAAGTTCGCCAGCGCACGGGGCACATTGTCCAGCGTCAGTGTCCGGCTGTCGGTCTCGATGCCGTCGTGATGCGCCTCAGATTCGCTATAACCGACCGTGGCCACTTGGGGATCGGTGAACACAACCGAGGGCACGGCGGTCAGATCCAGGCTGGCGTCCCCGCCGGTCATGTTGACGGCTGCGCGGGTGCCGGCCGCCGCTGCCACATAGACGAACTGCGGCTGGTCGGTACAGTCGCCGGCGGCATAGATATGGGAGCTACTGGTCCGCATTTGGCTATCAATGACGATGGCACCCTGCTCATTGACGGCAATGCCGGCGCTGTCGAGCGCCAAATTTCCTGTGTTCGGCGCCCGTCCGGTGGCGACCAGCAGCTTGTCGGCGCGGACTTCGCCTTGAGGTGTGTCGAGCACGAATTCGCCGTCTGTATAGGCAATCTGGCTGGCCTGGGTATGATCCAGCACCCGGATGCCCTCCAGGCGGAAGACGGCGGTGACCGCTTCACCGATCGCCGGATCTTCCCGGAAGAACAGGGTGCTGCGAGCCAGTAGGGTCACCCGGCTGCCGAGCCGCGCGAACGCCTGCGCCAGTTCCACCGCCACCACCGACGAGCCGATCACCGCCAGACGCTCCGGCAGGGTGTCGCTGGCCAACGCCTCGGTGGAGGTCCAGTAGGGTGTGTCCTTGAGACCGGAAATTGGCGGAATCGCCGGGCTCGCGCCGGTGGCGATCAGGCAGCGGTCAAAGTCGACCACGCGCTCGCCGCCGTCGCGCAATCGCACGCTCAAGCTGTGTTCGCTGCTGAACCGGGCTTCTCCCCGCAACACGGTGATAGCCGGAGTGTTGTCCAGGAGGCCTTCATATTTGGCGTGCCGCAGCTCCTCGACGCGCGCCTGCTGCTGGGTTAACAGCCGCTCGCGCAGAATGGCCGGGGCGCTGGCCTCAATACCGCCATCGAACGGGCTTTCCCGGCGCAGATGCGCGATATGGGCCGCCCGAATCATGATTTTGGACGGCACACAACCGACATTGACACAGGTACCGCCGATGGTGCCGCGCTCGATCAGAGTGACTGTTGCCCCCCGCTCAACGGCTTTCAGCGCCGCCGCCATCGCGGCACCGCCACTGCCGATGACGGCAATGTGCGGGCGCTCACCGCCTATGGCAGAGGCCGTTATCCCGTCGGTGCTCGACTCCCCATCGGTATCGAAGGTCGCCTGATACCCCAACGCGTCAATCGCTGCCAGTATTCTCTCCGGGGCCGTGCTATCGGTCACCATCACCTCCGCCTTGCCGTCGGGATAGGACACCGTCGCTTCGCTGACGCCCGGAATGCCGGACAGGGCTTCCTGTACATGCAACGCACAGGAGTTGCAAGTCATCCCGTCCACGTTGATTCTGATCACTTGTCATCTCCCGTTCCAGATGGCGGGCAGCACGCCTCGGCTTTGCGTTTTCGCCACAGCGCATAAAGGGTCAAGCCAATGAACGCTGCGAGCGCCGGCAGCAAGACATAGTCGAGGTAACCGCTCAGGGCGGAGAGGCCGAGCATGCCAAGCAGGAGGCCCAGAATCGGTGTGAAACAGCACAGCGCCGTCACCAATGAACCCACCGCCCCGATACGCAGCAGCGCCTTCGGATTTTTCATGCTTACTTCGCTACCGAGGACGGGTAGCCGGCATTCTCGGTCGCCTGGGTCAGGGCTTCCACATTGGTCTTGGCATCGTCCAAGGTGACGATGGCGAGACGCTTGTCAAACTCGATCCTGGTCGCCTCGACGCCGTCCACTCTGGACAGCGCCGTCTTGACCGTGATCGGACAGGCGGCGCAGTACATGCCGGGCACCGATAATGTCACGGTCTGCGTTGCGGCCCAGGCCGGGGTGCCGAGTGTAGCGGCTAACGCAGCAAGAACAGCGAGCTTTTTCATAGGAGATCTCCTTTTAGTAAAACAGCGGCAACAGGTAGGGAAAGGCGAGCGCAATCAAGACCAGAGCGGCCACAAACCAGAAGATCACCTGGTAAACCCGATTGGCCTGAGGAGCGGCACAGACATCACCTGGCTTGCAGGACTGCGCAGGCCGATAAATGCGTCGCCAGGCGAAAAACAGCGCGACTAGGGCGACGCCGATGAAGATTGGGCGGTAAGGCTCCAGTATCGTCAGGTTGCCGATCCAGGCACCGGAAAAACCGAGCGCGATCAGCACCAAAGGGCCTAGGCAGCAGGTCGAGGCGAGGATGGCGGCGGCGCCGCCGGCGACTAGAGCACCGCGCCCCTTCTTCGATTCCGCCGCCTGCTTGGGCTCCGTCATCGTCATTTGTTTGAGTTGCGCCATAATGGATCTCCTTCCGCCACGCCTGTTGATATTGTAAGGTTACGTCCGTAGTCATGTACGGAGTCAAGCAGGATGGGTGGCGATCTGGAACATCTGACCATCGGTGCCTTTGCCAAAGTCGGCGGTGTCAACGTGGAGACGATCCGCTTTTATCAACGCAAGGGGCTGCTGCCATTGCCGGATCGACCCTTTGGCGGGATTCGCCGCTATGGCGACGCGGATGTTAGACGTCTGCGGTTCATCAAGTCCGCCCAGCGGTTGGGGTTCAGTCTCGATGAGGTCGCCGAGCTGCTGCGACTGGAGGATGGTACCGATTGTGATGAAGCCAGCCGCCTGGCCGAGCACAAGCTTCAGGAGGTGCGGGAAAAGTTGGCCTACTTGCAACGCTTGGAAATGGCTTTGGCTCAGCTTGTCGGAGCTTGTCACAGACGAAGGGGGAACGTTTCCTGCCCGCTGGTTGCTTCGTTGCAAAAGGGCACGGTTCCAACCGCATCAGCGTCAGGCACGCGCGCGACGGATGAGCATTAATCCTTTCGATTCAAGGGAAGAGTCGGACTTAACGCGGGTTGACAGAGCAAGGGCTGAAAAGCTTGGAACGAAGGATGTAACGGCTTTCCACCTGCACAGTCGTCTGGCGAAAGGTGTGCAGTTACACAGAGTTATTAACGAGCTCGTTGCTGTCGAAACCGAGGCGTCGCCAGCAACAAGTCCGGGATCAATAAGAACTTCTTAAACAGAGACTCATAACGAAAGCCTGACCCCAACAACCGCAAACCAATCTTCGCGGCTGCCGCCCTCGGCCTCGGCGAAGTCAGCGGTGTCCCCGTAACGGCGTTCATGGACGATGCCGATGTAAGGCGAAACGGAGCGGTCAATCAGGTCGTAGCCCAATCTCAAGCCGGCTTCGGTTGAAACCAAGCCCTTGCCTACGCCAATGTCCCGGTCTTCGCTAAAGGCCACGGTGGCATCCAGCGTGGCCGCGAGAATCCAGTAGTTGCTCAACAGCAGTTCGTATTCCACATCCACTTCGGCCGATGGATCGCCCTTATGACTCACATAGAGGCTTGCGTCTACTTCGAACCACTGGGGCGCCAGCCCGGCAACTCCGAGCACCCCGTAGACGCGATCTTCCCCTTCCGGAGTGTCGACCCTCACGCCCGCCTTGGCATCAAAAAAGGTCGAAATGGGGATCTGGCCCAGCAGCTGATTCTCAAGCGCTTCATAAGCCTGCTCTTCAATCGCGTATTCGCCGCTGGTCAACCAGCGTAGTTTCAGGGTGTCGGTGCCGTAGAAGGCATCCGCATCCCAAACACCCAGCTCTTCATCATCGTCGCTGTAGCGATATTCAAGCTCCTCAAACTGAACGCCCCAGGTTCGCAGAGGTTTTTTCCGTTCGGTGGTGTCTTCCATCGGCACCTGGGCCGATGCCACCACAGGCAGGACCGCGAATCCCACTAGCCACGACGCCATCAGGCACTTTTCCCACCTCATGCGTCGCCTCCTTCGTTCGCTGCATCAGTGGCTGCGTCGGCTGCCGCCTGGGCAGGCTCGGGACCACCCACAACGACCACCTTACGAAACATGCCCGCGGCGGCATGGTATGACAGGTGACAATGGAAGGCCCATTGCCCCGGCGCATCCACTTCGGTTTCCATATACATGGTGGTGCCGGGTTGCACGCTGATGGTGTGCTTGATGGGGTTCCACTGGCCAGCGCCAACATCGAGAATCGACCACATGCCGTGCAGGTGCATGGGGTGCGTCATCATGGTCTCGTTCACGAATTTAAACCGAACCCGTTCGCCGTATTGGAGTCGAATCGGATCTGCATCCTCATACTTAACGCCATTGATGCTCCAAATATAGCGCTCCATATTGCCGGTAAGCCGCAGCTCAATTTCCCGGGTGGGTTCACGCTCATCGTATAGCGGCGTCTGTGCCTTCAGGTCGGCGTAGGAAAGGAATTTGCCACCATTCGCTGCCGTCGGAATCAGTCCGCTCCCTTCTGCGTAAAACGGGTCGCTAGGGCTATTGCCGTTCCTCGGCATGCTGCTGTGATCCGTGCCCGCCATACTGGAATGATCCATGCCCGCCATGTTGGAATGATCCATACCCGCCATGCTGGAATGATCCATACCTGCCATATCAGAATGATCCATGCCCGCCATACTGGAATGATCCATGCCCGCCATGTTGGAATGATCCACGCCCGCCATGTTGGAATGATCCAATCCTGCCATATCGGAATGATCCATGCCGTGCATACCGCCCATATCGGCCATGGTCAGTCGAACGGGCTCCCGCATGTCAGGCACCTCGCCCTCCATGCCGGGTTCGGGAGCCAGGGTTGCCCGAGCATAGCCTGAACGTCCCATGGATTCGGCAAAGATCGTGTACGCAGAGGCATCCCTGGGTCGTACGATCACATCGTAGGTTTCCGCAACGCCAATCCTGAACTCATCCACCGTCACCGGCTGGACGTTGTTGCCATCGGCCTGAACCACCGTCATGCTCAGCCCCGGAATCCGCACATCAAAATAGGTCATGGCGGAGGAATTGATGAAACGCAGGCGAATCCGCTCACCGGGTTCAAACAGCCCGGTCCAGTTCTGCTCCGGACTTTTGCCATTGATCATGCCGACAAAGCCCTGGACGTCCTCCACATCGGCTTTCATCATCCGCATACCACCCCAGGCAAGACGATCCCGCAGGGTGTTTATGAAGCCATACTCGGAGATATCGGAAAAGAACTCACCGACGGTTTGCTGCTGGCGATTGTAATAATCGGGCATCATTTTCAGATTGCGCATGATGCGGTCGCCGGAGTGGGGGTGCTTGTCCGTCATTTGGACAACGTATTCCCGGTCATAGCGGTAAGGCTCCCTGCCCTTCGGCTCGATGACGATCGCGCCGAAAGCGCCATCCGGTTCCTGAAATCCGGAATGGCTGTGGAACCAGTAGGTTCCGGTTTGAACCAAGGGAAACCGGTAGGTAAAGGTCTCACCAGGCATGATGCCTGGAAAACTGATACCCGGCACTCCGTCCTGAGTGAATGGCAGAATCAGTCCATGCCAGTGAATCGAGGTCATTTCGTCCAGGTTGTTGGTGACATTAATGGTGACCTCTTCGCCTTCCTTGAATCGCAGCACCGGACCTGGAGATGCACCGTTATAGCCAATCCCTTTCTTTACAAACTCACCGGTGTCGATTTCAACCCGATCAACCGTCAAGTTGTACTCGCCAGCATTGGCGATGATCGGAAGAAGTAGCGCAACAGCGCCTGCCACTAGACTGGTTCTCATTAAATGTTCACCTCTGTATCAATTCCCAAGCGGGATAGCCCATCCTGGGCTACCCGCACATTACGCTACTTTTTTTAACTACTCCGCATTAATTGCCGAGCAACGGCTTCACTCAGCGCGCGCCTGAGTATCGGCACCGGACTCGTACTGGACATCACCGTACATGCCGGATTGGTAGTGGCCCGGTACATTGCAGGCAAACTCGAGATTCGCCTGTGTGCTGAAGGTCCAGATAATGTCCGCCGATTCACCTGGGGCCAACAACACGCTGTTAGGGTCATCGTGCTCCATGGTGTGACCGTTCCCCATGTCCATCTTCATCATGTCCCGGTTTAGTGTTCCGCCCTGTATGACGCCGTGGTCCACCATCATCAGCATTTCTTCTTGGTGGGCTTCGTGCATGTCGGGTGTGCCAATATTGAATTCGTGCACTAGGCTGCCTTCGTTATGGATGCTGAAACGTACCGTTTCACCAGGCACCACGTTGACGAATTCGGGCTCAAAGTAGTTGTCTTTCATCGACAGCGAGATCGTCCGGCTGACATCGTCGGCGAGGCCAGGCTCACCGATAGGGGTGGCGTGGCCATGGCCGCCACCATGGGTCCCGCCGCCCAGGGCCGTCATCGAGACCGCCATGGTGGCGGCAGCCACAATCAACTTGGAACTTTTCATCTGATACTCTCCTAACGTGCAACCGATGGATAAAACCTGCGTACTTTCCAGACCTTTCAGGCTACAGGATCAAAACGTACCCTAGGGTCTCGCGCCAGCCTGAATTCTTCCTGAAAATCCCGGTAGAATTTATATTCAGATTGAGTTCAGTTTCGTCAGCCACACTCTGATCCCTCTTTGAAACGGACGACAAGGAAATTTCGATGCGGTTATTGCTGGTAGAAGACGATCGATTATTAGTTGACGGACTATCCAGACAACTGGAAAAAGCGGGCTTTAGCGTGGACGTTGCCGGCACCGCCAAAGATGCCGTCTTACTCGGCCAGCAGGAAGACTATCGGGTGGGCGTACTGGATCTGGGGCTGCCGGACGGCAATGGCCTGGAGGTATTGAGTCAGTGGCGGGCACACAGTGCCCTCTTCCCGGTACTCATCCTGACTGCGCGGGGCGAATGGCAAGACAAAGTGAATGGCCTGAAGGCCGGCGCGGACGATTATCTCGCCAAGCCGTTCCAATCCGAAGAACTGATCGCCCGATTGCATGCCATCGTTCGCCGTAGCGAAGGGAGAGTCCAGTCAACGCTCAAGGCCGGCAGGTTTGAACTGGATGAGAATCGCCAAAGCCTTCGACTCGCCGACGGCTCCAGTCATAGCCTGACCGGTACCGAGTTCCGTCTGTTGCGTTGCCTGATGAGTCGGCCGGGCCAGGTTTTCTCGAAAGAGCAGCTGATGGAGCAACTCTATAACCTCAGCGAAAGTCCCAGTGAAAACCTCATAGAAGCCTACATTCGAAGATTGCGTAAACTGGTGGGCCCAGACACGATTGCAACCCGGCGTGGGCAGGGATATACCTTCAATGACGCTCCTGAGTAAAATCAGCTCTGTTCGAAAAGCGCTCCTGCTCCTTCTCTTACCCACCGGCGTTGGCTTGATGGCTCTTGCCTGGTTTGTTCACGGTCTACTGCTTGATCGCATGTCCCGCGATTTTGTCGAGAATCGAATCCAGGATGAGGTCGCTTTCCTTGAGCACCAGATTCGGCAATTCGACGGAAGGATCGAGGAACTTCAGACCGGAGACTACTTCGAGGAGGTGTTTCATCACGCCTTTGTGATTCACACTCCCCAGCAAACGATCCTCTCTCCGGAATCATGGGCACCGGTTCTGGAGCCGCTGGTTCAGTCTGGTCCCCAGGGTGCCATTCGTATCCAGGACTACGATGCCCAAGCCAACCCCGTGGACATCCTCGCCTATCGAAAGGCTTTCCTGGTGGCGGGTCAACCGATCGTCGTCATTGTGTCCGAAGACATGGCTGCGCTTAAGGCCAGCCAGGTGGAATTGCACATCTGGACCGCCATCGTGTCGATTGCGCTTATCCTGCTGCTGGCCGCGGTTATCTGGCTGGGCATTACCCTGGCCATGAAGCCAGTCGCCTCCCTGCGAACCGCACTGCGCAGTTTGCAAGGCGGTGAGATCTCCCGCCTCGATGTCCACGCGCCCGAAGAGTTCCAGCCACTGGTGCTGCAGCTGAACCAGCTTCTGGACTCCCTGGACCAAAGGCTGGCGCGATCCAGGGAGGCCTTGGCCAACCTGTCCCATAGCATCAAGACGCCCATTTCCGCAGTTCGCCAGATACTCGAGGACACCAGTCGGCCGTTGGACATGGAACTACGGCAGGAAATGGCCGCACGGCTTGGCGAGATTGCCAGGCAGCTGGAAGCGGAGATGCGGCGCAGTAAATTTGCCGGGCCCCAAATCGGCAAGAGTGCCTACCCGGTTAAACAGGCGCGAGATCTGCTGTGGATGATGGGGCGGCTTTACCCCGGCAAGTCGTTTGAATTGATGACCGAGCTTACGGACGATTGCCGTTGGCCAGTTGAAGAACACGACCTGAACGAGATCCTGGGCAATCTCCTCGACAACGCCGGCAAGTGGTCTACTCGCTGCGTTGAATTGTGTTTGCAGGCGGGCGAGACGACGCTCAGCATCCAGGTGAGTGATGATGGCCCCGGCGTGGACGATAAGCTGATCAACGATCTTGGCACCCGAGGCTTGCGGCTGGACGAGCAGACACCCGGCCATGGCCTGGGGCTTGCCATTGTGGCCGACATTGTTCAGCGATACGGGGCTACGTTAAGTTTCAGCAACCGCCCATCAAAAGGCCTGGAAGCTATCCTCAAGATACCGACACCCGAACTGCCCGCTAACACCGCACATGCGGGTCGCAGGTAAGCATGTTCGACAATGCCCCGCCCGCTTAACGCGTCCATATCCGCCGTCGAATTGCGCCAGCGGCTTCACTCGCCCACAGCGAATAAGCCTCCTCGCCGGGATGGAACCCATCGGCAGCCATCAGATTGGGATCTATCGGGTAATCCCCCGCCAGCAGGGTGCAGTTATCATGACGGCTCACCCTCTCTGCCAACGCTTGATTCAAATGGCGAGCCCGTCGGCCAAGCCACCAACGCAAGGGCTGTGGTAGAGCGGGAAACGCATGCATAGGAGGGATGGGCGAGAAGAAAACGTGGCGAACGCCAAAGCGGGTTGTAAGACAGGTGTGCAGGCGGTGCAGGTTCTTGTCCCAGGTCTGAAGACTCGTCCTTCCCGTGACATCGTTAACGCCAACGGAAAGCACGGCAACATCAAAGCGTTGTTCCGGCTCAGCCTCCAACAAGGCCAATACCTCGCCGGCATCCCGACCGGTTTGCGCGAGCAGTTTCCAGGCAACGGAAAAGTCTTTACCAAGGTCTTGGGCGAGCCGACCGCTGAGGGCTTCGGACTGATATCGCACGCCCACTCCGGCGGCCGCGGAGTCGCCAAGTACCAACACCTTCAGGGGGGAGCCCTCTCCGCTGAGTCCTTCACGGGGCCCTTTTGCTTCCGGCAGCCTGGGCGTTTTCGCGCGAGTGTAAAGGCCTTGGCCAATCAGCCAGGGACTCAGGGCAAGGGTGGCAAGCATTTCAAGCATGGTTGGCGTTGTTCCGGCGATTCGCAGCATTGCCAATGTACCCCATAGATTGCCGAACATCTATCGCCAGTGCCATGAACCTGGCGCATCTACTCGATGAAACCAGCCGACCCAGATCGCGCAGAGGCGATTCGGAGTTAATCAGAGGCTCCCTAAGCTCCCACCCGCGGTGGCTCAACAAAACGTCAGTCCGAGCAATGACCTGCAGCTTGACCGGATGGGGCATGAGCCAGTTGGTTCAGAACCTGGGCGATCGCCTCTGGAGGCAAACTGCGAGAGGCCGCATGGGCCTTCATCGCCTCACCTGGCATGCCGTTGACCACGGCAGATTCGGCATCCTGCGCCAGCGTCAGCGCGCCCAATTTTTTTAGTTCCAGCATCTCGCTAACGCCGTCGTTACCCATTCCCGACAGCAGAATGGCCAGGGCTTGCCCGCCCAAATTCCGCCCGACACTTTCAAACAAGGACGCTGCCGAAGGGCACAGGTTACCAACCCCCTTTTGCTGTACGAGCCGTATGTGCAAGCCGTCATCAATAGCCATATCGACCCCATCCGGGGCCACATACACGTTGCCAGCATTGGCGCGGGTGCCGTTCTGCGCAATTTGAACGTTCAGGTTGGAGTCGCCGTTTAACCATTCGCAAAAACCAGGTAAAAATCCCGGCGTGATGTGTTGGACGACCAGTATCGGCCAGGGGCATGACGGCTCCAGGGCCGCCAACATGGCTTTCAGGGCTGCCGGCCCCCCCGTGGAGGCGCCAATAGCCACCAGTTTGGGGGCCCAGTTGCGTTCGGGCTCTGGAGATGGTGCAGACGAAAACCGCTCGACACGGCGCACCAGCTTGAGTTCGGCGACGTTCCGCACGGTCTTTATCAGGTTGGCGGCATCCTTTTCGAAGTTGGAATCCACCATCCCCATGGGTTTCTCGACCACGGTAACCGCCCCCGCATCCAGTAACCGCAGGGCAAAGGCACTGTCGCTGATGTTGTAGCTGCCGGTAACCACGACAATGGGAATCGGGTCGCTCTCCATGATTCTGCGGGTACACTCGAACCCATCCATCTTCGGTAAATGCACATCCATGGTAATGACGTCTGGCCGTTGCTGTTGAATGAGGCTTAGGGCCTCCTCACCATCGGTCGCCTCGCCAATGACCTCCATGCCGCCCTGCTCTAAGATGTAACGCAAGAGCTGTCTCACCACGATGGAATCTTCCACTATCAGTACTTTCATAGGGCCCCCTCAAAGGAGTCGACGAATAACATCCAATAGGTTCGACTGATCAAAGCCACTTTTGACGATGTAAGCATTGGCACCGGCCTCAAGCCCACGCTCCCGGTCTTCCGGACTTTGCAGCGCCGTCACCAAAACGACGGGTAACTGTCTCAGATTCAGGTCGTTGCGTATGCGCTGGGTCAGGGCAAAGCCGTCCATACGTGGCATTTCGATGTCCGACACCAGCAGCTCAAACTCACTTTGCTTGAGCAGGTTCCAGCCTTCCATGCCATCGACTGCCGTGGTGACTTCATAGCCCACGCTCTCCAGAATGGTCTTCAGCAGGCCACGGGAGGTGACCGAGTCTTCAGCCACCAGAATCCGGGGCTTAGTTAGCAGATCCTCTTTGCTTGCCTCTCGTAAAGGCGCTGCCTGAGTACGACGGCAACTTTCAAAGAGATCCTGAGGATGCAGCAGTGGTACGATTTCGCCATTCCCCAGCAAGGTGGCCCCCAGTACGTTGCACACCCGCTTCAGTTGTCGTCCCAGGGGCTTGATGGTAATTTCCTGGTCATCCAGCACCTCGTCCACCAATAAGGCGAAGGTATTACCACCGACCTTGAGTACGACCAGCTGCGCCCAGGTTTCCGCTGTAATCGAAGTCTCCCACGGCAAGTCCAACACCTCCGCCAGCCGCCATAGGGGCAGTACCTGGCCATCCAGGCTGAGTGACAGGCGATTCTCCATGGTTGTCAGTTCCTCGAGTGGAACCCGCAAGACCTTAACCACGACCTGCGCCGGTACGGCTAGCACGGTTTCCGTTACTTTCACCAGCAGAGCGCGGTAGGTTGCCATTGTGGTCGGAAGGCGTATCAGGAACGTAGTGCCTTCGCCGGGCTGCGACTCGATCCTGATCTCGCCGCCCAGGCGTTCCACCTTCTCCTGGACAATGGCCAAGCCCAACCCACGTCCCGAAAGGTCAGTGATCATCGCGCTGGTGGAAAATCCGGAGCTGAACACCAACTGATAAACCCGTTCCTCACTCCAGGTTTTCAGTTCTTCAGCGCTCACCAGGCCGCGCTCCAGCGCCTCTTGTGCCAGAGCGGCGCTGTCCATGCCGCGGCCATCGTCCTGGATTAGCAGTTCGAACTTGTCCCCCACTTCGTGGCTGAACGTCACCTTCAAACTGCCAGCGCTTGCCTTGCCCCTCTCCTGGCGCTGTTGGGGAGGTTCCAGGCCATGGTCGATAGCATTACGAATCAGGTGCTGTAACGGGCTTCGCAACTCATCCAATACTCGTTTATCAACCTGCAGGTCATCGCCCGTTACCTCAAGCCGAACTTCCTTGCCGGAATCGTCAGCGATGTCCTGCACCATCGCGGGGATTCCTTCGGTCAGCACCCCGCAGGGAAGAATCAGGGTATGCTGCATCTCCTGACGCATCAGATCGGCCAATGAGACCAACTCCCGTGCAAACTGATCAGAACCAGCGGCCCAATACCCCAGGCGAAACTCCCATTGCCCCAGAAAGTCGCCAGACCAATCCAGCTGATCCAACAAGGTCTGTAACTGGCTCTGCGTCGATTCATTGAACTCGCCCAGTCGGCCCTTCAGCTGCCGGGCGGCCGTGCCCACATCGTGCCGGTTGCGGCGCCAAACCTGGAACTCTCTGGCGGCGTCACGGGCAGCTTGGGCATGTTCCAGTGCATAGAGCTTAAGCTGCTGCAGCGCTTCGACGTTGAACAGCAAGTTGTCGAGACGCTGGACATTTACTTTCAAGTGCCTGCTTGGGCCTGTATCGGGTGGCGTCAGGGAGGTTGCATTGCCAGCGTCCGCCTCAGACGCGGATTCCATCACACCGCCGTCTCGCAGTTCTGATCCGCTGGCCTCATCGGAGGGCTCTCCCTGCGCCGCAACTTCGAAGGCCTCCCCCAGTCGTACTACCGATTCCGGGACCGCTGCGTCCTCGTCCTCCACCAGCTGTTGCATGACCTTACGGGCTTTGCGGCTTAAGGACCAATGTTCCGCGGTTGGCAGCAGTTGCTTATGCTTCAAGGCCGACAGCAAGCTCTCCCATTGCTGGCAAAACTGTTCAACCTGCTTTAACGATACGGCGCGCGCCGCCCCTTTCAGGCTGTGTACCTCACGGAAAATACGTTCGATCACCGCGGCCTCATCGACCGGCGATTGTTGAATCATAGCCAGGGCGTCTGCCAGCATCTGCAGTCGTTCCATGGCCTCTTCGCGGAACGCCTGCCTGAGGCGTTGCTGTAATTCGTCGTTACTGTTGGCCATGGTGATCCATTGCTCTGTCGTACTTATCCATTCAAAATGACGCAGGCTGAGCGCTCCGCCGCTGTTCCCAGCCGCCAATCAGTCGGCCAACCCTGGGCCCACATTCATCAGATGTCACTTAGAGGCCGGCAATTCACGTCTTGAACTGGGCGACACGCTCCTTCAACCGCTGCCCCAACTCATGCAGGTTCCTGGCAGCCTGTTCCGATTGCCTGGTGCCTTGCACATTGTCTTGACTGGCTTGCTTGATGCTTCCCATGGCCACGGCGATCTGGTCCATGCCAACCAGTTGCTGTTGTGACGACGAGGCAATCTGCAGGGCAGCCCCGGAGGAATCGTCAATGCTCTCTGCCAGCGTACGAATGGTTTCTCCCGACTCCTTGATCTGCTGAAAACCGCCTTCCACCGCCTTGTCACTTTGCTCCACCACCATCACCGCGCTGTTCATTGCTTTCTGGATGTCCATCAGAATGGTACGAACCTGGGCCGTGGCCTGCCTGGATTGCGCCGCCAGAGTCTTGACCTCCTGGGCGACCACAGAAAACCCCTTACCGTGTTCCCCGGCCTTGACCGCCTCGATGGACGCATTCACCCCCAACATGTTGGTCTGTTCGGCCAGGTCGCTGACGCTGGCGACAATGTCCCCAATGGCCTGGCTCTGCTCGCTCAGGCGCACAATGCTGTCGGCCACCGCCTGCATCTGCTCGCGGATTTCCGCCATGGACTGAATGAAAGTTTCCACCGATCGACGCCCCTCCTGGGACACCTTGACGGTGCGCTGCGCGGCTTCTGTCACGTGCTTTGCTTTTTGGCTCGCCAGGCTGGCGGTCTGTTTGACCTCTTCCACCGTGGTGGTGATTTCGCTGATGGAGGTTGCGGTTTCCTGGGCGCTGGAGGACACCTGACTGGTGGAAGAGAGGATCTCCTGGCTGGAGGTTGCGAGCACCGAGGTGCCCTCCTGCAACTCGGCCGCCAGTTGCTGCAGGTTGGCGACCATGGTGGCGAAGGTTTTACCCAACACGTCCTGATCCGAGCGGGGCGTGACAACCACCGTCAGGTCGCCCTGGGCGATCAGCTCAGCCTTTTCCGCCAGATCCCGCAGGTAATTGCCCATTCTCGCGAAGGCCAGACTCAGGTAACCGACCTCGTCCCGCCGCTGCTCCAGCGACGACTCCGCCATCAAGTCGCCGGTGGCGATTCTGTCCGCCCACTGCGTGAGTTGCCCCAACGGTTGGGCGATGGCGCGGGTAGTCAGCCAAATCAGCATCGCAATCAGGGCGAGAGAGCCCGTTCCCGCTGCCAGGGTCGCCTGACGCTGGCGGTCGATCAGGTTCAGATTGGCCAGCAACAACTCATTCATTTCGGCTTCGATTCGTTTCGTACCCAGCTTGCTCAAGTCACGGAATTGGTAGATTTGTTGGCGGGTGTCCAACAGCAACCTGTGGGCTTCGGAGTAGTTCCCGGTCTTGATCAGTTGGATCACGTGCCCGTTCTGGGTGTGAAGCTGATCCAGGACCCGCTCCATCTCGGAGACGATTTGGAGGGTCTCCACGTTGTCGTGGTTTAGTCTCCTCAATCTATCTATGTGCTGCTGTTTCTTTTGGACAATCTCTCGTATTTCGTCTTCCTTAACCACCTCACCCGTGGGCTCCTGATCCTGCACCAGACTGGCCGCCAACAGAATGGCACGGGCCGTGTTGATGTCGATTCGCAGGTCCTTGATGGTGGCAAAGCTCGCAAGATGTTCTTCTGTCAGACGTTGTTGCGATTCCTGCAGCGAAACCATCCCCCGCTGCGCCATCAGCATTACCGCGACGAACAACACCAGCAGCAAGCCAAACGCAAGCCCCAGCTTGGTGGCCGTTTTCAGATTAAAATAGGCTTTCATAGCCTGTCCTCCACCACCAGATGTGGGTCCGTCAGTAATCGTTGTCCATCCAGGAGAATCCTCTGGTCAGCCGTGACGCCGAGCAGATAATCTGCGCGAATCCCCTGCAAATGGGCTGGCGGCTCCAGCACCTTGCACTCCGGGAACACGCTGCTGCCCTGGATGCGGTCGGTCAGTAACCCGAACTCCATGTGCTTGTCAGCGATCACCATCACGCTGTTCAAATCGGACAGCCCCTTAAATGGGAGCTCGAAGAAACGCCGCAGGTCCAGCACTGACACCATCCGCCCACGCACATTCACAATGCCCAGTATGTGGTCTGGTGTGCAGGGTATGCTGGCCAGTTGTCTCAGCGGCACAACTTCATCGACATAACGGGTCTCGATACCGTAGGTTTCCTGGGAGAGTTCAAACAACTGCAGATCCAGAGTCGAACCTGCCTCCATCGGAGGCTCTGGCCTGGCCAGTTTCTCTGCCCGCTGCCGCAACCGCTGTTCCACCTCAGCCGGGGCCGGCTCGAACTCGGCAACCAACCGCGACTCCATCTCAGCCAGACGGCGTTTGATGGCTGCCCAGTGCTGAGTGGCCCTTGATTCGGTTTCCTGGGGTAGCTTGTCGTTGTTCATAGTACGGTTCCTTTTACGGTTCCAAGCTCCCTATCGACTCCCTCATTTTCCAACTCAGCCAGGACCGTCGTTGCCAGCTGACTGAGGTCCGAAACACTCATCCCTTCGCCTTCCATTACCGGTTCCCCTTGCGCCATGTGCGTGAGCAAGTCCAAACAGTTGCGCAGATTTCGCCTGGCTCCACGGTGATCTTGTAGCCGCTTGAATATCAGGCCGCTGAGATAATGAGCCAATACGAAATCCGGTTGCAGGTAGAGTGCTTTGGCCAGCTCGTCCCGAGCCCCTTCGAGCCGATTACGCTCCAATAGGATCGTTGCCAGCACCCAGTAACTGGAGGCTTGCAGACGGTCTAGCTGAATGGCCTGGCGTGCCCAGTATTCGGCCTCGTCCAGTTGCCTTAGGTTTGCCAAGATACGCGCGTAGAGGCTTGCGCCTTCGGCTTCCTGTCGTCGCGTAAGGCCGCCCTGCTTCAAATAACGCCCAGTCAGTGACAAGGCTTCGGAGTAATTACCCTCGGCCAGCGCCTGACTGGCCCTCGCCCACCCGTTTTCGTCTACGGATCGACCTGTCTGCGACCCAGGCTGGGTATTTCCGAGACGCCCGCTCTGGAATGGCGTTAACTGTGCAAGCTCCAAAGGCTCAGGCGACGGGGCGCCGCCCCCCACCGCTAGCACTGATTCCGTCGATTCTGAATCGAGTGCATTGGCTGTCTCCGGGTCAACGCCGCTACTGGGAGATTGCGCCGATATGGCAAGGGCTCCGGGCCAGCTCTGAGTCTTCAGCCCGGCAGCTTGGCTGTAGCCGCCATCCACCGCCCCGACCAACAGGATTCCTTCATCGGAAAGGCATTGGATCAGGCGTCCGAGTACCGCAATTGCCTGAGCGGGCGAGAAATACATCAGGACGTTGCGGCACATGATGACATCGATGTTCGCCAGCCCCCGGGTCGCATCCGGGTAAAACGCCGCCGCCAGATTCAGTTCAAAAAAGCGAATACGGTTTCCGATGTTTCTTCGTATACGCCAGAACCGGGCTTCGGCAGACTTGGCCGCAACCACTCCCGCTGGTTCAGGCTGAAAGTAACGGCTAGTGAGGTCGCTGGCCGCGCTCCTGAAGGACCAGGCGCCGTAGACGCCCTCCTGAGCTTTCTTGAGTGATTGGCGGCTTAGATCGGTGCCGAGGATGTTGATCTGCCAGGAATCGGCATCATCCAGCAGGTCGTCCACCAGCATGGCCAGGCTGTAGGCTTCCTCTCCGGTAGCACAGCCGGCACTCCATAGGCTCAGGTACTTTGCCCCGGCCGACTTGCGACGGTCGATTAACGGCTGCAGGACCTGATCTTTCAGCTGTTCGAAACAGGCCGGGTCTCGAAAGAAGTAGGTTTCGCCAACCGTCAGGGCGTCCGCCAGCCGGTTCTCAAGTCGACTGTCGCCCGGCGAAGACAACAGATCCCGGACCAGGTGTCGGGTATCCTCATAGCCCAACTCAACAGCCAGTAATGCCAGGTGCCGGTCCAGGTCGTGCCAATTGGGTGGTGGGAAGTGCAACCCCAATCGATGGTCGATCCAGCGTTGGCACTCCGCCAAGACCGTGGCGTCAAGACTCGTCGGGCGGTCAGCAATTCGATTGACGGTCGACTGCATGTGCCAGCGCCTCCCTTTCCGGTAGCTCCAACAGCCCTGTCAAGTCCTGGATCAACATCACTCCATCGGGCAAACGGACAAGCCCCTTGAGCAAGGGTGCCGGTTCTGGAACATCCGTTGCCGGAGCAATAGCGTCCGGCAAATAGCCCTGGACGGTTTGTACTGTGTCAACGGGTAACAGCAAGTCATAGCCCGCCGCCGTGACCCAGATTAGTCGGTCTTCTATTTCCAGGCTTTTCTTCGGCAGGCCCAGTCGTGCCCGTAAATCAACAACTGCGAGTAGCTGTCCCGCTACATTAACGACTCCCTTAACGATACTCGGAGAAGCCGGAAGTGGGCTGATTGCCACCGCCCTCAGTACGCGACACACGTCCTGCAACTCCAGTGCATATCGCATATCCCCCAGCCCGAATTCCAATAAGTACTGTTCGGACTCCGCCATGCCAACCTCCCTGTTACTCCCCTCGATAGCCAATTGGATGCCCGTAGAGCCGCCTGCATGCCCCGGTATTCCACGACCTCAAACGACCAGGACCTCCCTGTGCCTTCGGGGAAATCATCAGGCATCGGTCGCTGAGTTAGATCGTTGTTTTACGGAATTCAAGGTGTGTCGCATGAATACGTCCCTTTATCGCAGCTAATCGCTGCGTATTCCCTTAGCGCCTGCACATGCTGTGCCCGACTTCTTGGCACGTTCAGCGTCGCTATAGGTGTGGCCCATCCCGCCACTGCGTATTTGGTTGGATTAGCATTAATTAGTAGTTGCTTTTCAAGCAACGCGCAAACCCTCGTCAGGGGGAATGGGTCTTTTCAGAACATCTTGCGGGTAACGCGGTGATCCCTGTTTGGGCAGTAAAAATGGGCTAGGCAGCCACTGAATAATGGGAGAAGGGAATCGACAGGAACGCCGTACCTTCCGGATCAATGACTGATCCGGAAGGTACGGCTGGCAGGCTCAGGCTACAGGGAGGTTACAAATACATCTTCTTGACCATCACAGGTACAACCTTCCCGGCCGCCCGCAGAAAATCGGCGCCAGAACTGGGTGCAACCATGCGCATGGCGTTACGAATCGCCTGGTAGCTTTCCTGGTCCTGTGGGTACCACCAAAGGTTGCGCTTGGCTCGCAACCAGTCCCAGTTCACGGCTTTGGCCTTGGTCATTTCCAGCAGGCCTTCCGGCCCGTGGGTGCGGCCGATGCCGGATTCGCCCGGTCCGCCCCAAGGCAGATCGGACATGCCGTGGGTATAGAGATGGTCGTTGATGGCAACCACGCCACCCTTGACCCGATTCGCCAGACGCTTGCCCCGCTTGGTGTTGCGAGTCCAGATGGATGCGGTGAGCGCCATGGTGCAATCATTGGCCAGGGCAACGGCCTCATCTTCGGTTTTGAACGGCATCACAGGAATGATGGGGCCGAAGGTTTCCTCCCGCATCAACAGCATGTCGTGATGCACATCGGTAACCAGCGTCGCGGGATGGAATTCACCGTCCTGGTCACCTACCCCCTGGGATTCCGCCACTACCTTAGCGCCGTTGGCCAGCGCATCCGCCAGGTGCTGGGCCACCGTCTGGCGTTGCTTGGCCGTGGTCATGGAACCAATGTCCACGGCCATTTGGTCGCAGGGCACACCGTGACGCAGTTGGCGGGTTTTTTCCGCCAGCAGGTCGACAAACTTCCGGTAGACGGATTCGTGCACGTAGATGCGCTCAACACCGCCACAGGACTGGCCAGCATTCTGGTAGCCGGCCCAGGCAGCCCCGTTGGCGGCCCGTTCCAGGTCGGCGTCTTCGAGCACGATCATCGGGTCTTTGCCCCCCAACTCCAGTGATACCGGGGTCAGCGATTCGGCCGCTTGCGCCATCAACTGCTTGCCCGCTGGCACGGAGCCGGTGAAGAACAGCTTGTCGATGCCATTTTCGAACATGGCGCTGGACACCTTGCCGCCGGAGCCAACGATGTGGCTGAACAGACCTTCTGGCAGCTCGCCGGCAGCGACAATCTGCTCAATGGCCTGGCCCACCAAAGGGGTTGCCGCGGCGACTTTGAGGAGGACGGCGTTGCCCGCCATCAGGCCCATCACAATCTCACCAAACGGAATCGACAGCGGGTAGTTCCAGGGGCTGATGATACCGACTACCCCAAGCGGCTCGTATCGGATTTCAGAGCGCTTACCGACCCACAGCAGGCTCGAGGGCTCCCGACGCTCGGGTCGCAGAACCTTTTCGGCATTCTTTCCATACCAGCTGCACGCCATCAGGCATGGCAGAACCTCGGTGGCAAGCGCATCCAGGCGGGTCTTACCGTTGCCTTCACTGACAATCTTGGCCAACTCATCGGCGTTATCACGAATATAGTCGCGCATTTTCAGAATGTGCCGCCGGCGCTCGGAGAACGATTTGTCCGCCCATACACGCTGCGCTTCTCGAGCCTGCTCGAAGATCGCTGGAATCAGCTCCAGCGGGGTATTCGTGACCGCACCTAACTGAGCGCCGGTAGCTGGGTTCATCGCGGGCGTTTCCCCGCCAGGAGTAACGGAAGCAACAGAATTCATGGTTTGGATCCTCGCCTGGAATTTTTATGGACGGATACTGAGAATGCTAGCCTTAGCGTACGTGCCATGATTTAGCGCTGCATTGGCACTAGAAACCGTAAAAAGGCGCCAGCGAGCCCACTGGTATCGCCCGCGGTGCGAAGCCGAGACTTAGGTTCCTTCCTGAAATTCGTTAACAGGTACCACGCGACCATCACTCAAATAGATCATGACCCGGTTCCGGCCCTGCTCCTTGGCCTGGTAAAGAGCCTGATCGGCGCGTGTCATCAGGGTGTTGGCATCCGGTTCTGAGTCATCCATAAAGGCGATGCCAAAACTGCAGGAGATTGTAAATTCGGCGCCATCGCTGCGGAATTTCATGGCAGATATGTCGGCCCTGAGCCGCTCCAGAAAGGTGAGTGCGGAAGCTTTGTTGCATTCTGGCAGCACCAGGCAAAATTCCTCGCCGCCGATACGGGCCACCACATCCGTTTCCCGAATCTCCGCGGCCAGGAAATGCGCGATGCCCTTGAGCACTTCGTCCCCGGTGAGATGCCCATGAGCGTCGTTGACTGCCTTGAACAGGTCGATGTCCATCATCACCAGCGCCAGGGAGCCATCGTAGCGATGCGCCCGGCTCAGTTCCTGATCAAGTCGGTCACTGAAATAACGGCGATTGTGCAGGCCGGTCAGCGGGTCCAGGGTTGCCAGCAATTCCAGTTGCCGGTTCACAAGGTTTAATTCCTGTGTACGCTCTTCTACCTTCTGTTGCAGGTTTTCGTTGAGATCTTTTAGGGCCAGAATCATGTAGCTGAAGTTCTTGCTCAATTCCTTGACTTCTTGCCAGCCACCGGCCCGTGGCGGTTGCTCGAATCGGCCACTGGCAACCTTGGAGGTATGGGCCCTGAGTTTTTCAATCGGACCGGCAATGTAGATCGAAAGCAGGATGCCGGCCAATATAGCCACGAACACAATGACAAACTCGGACAGGTAGATATATACCCTGTTTTGATTCACCAGTCGGTTCACTTCCTCCTCATTCATCTTGGCCACCAGGCCCCAATCCAGATCCGCAATGTAGCGGGTGGAGGCAAGTACCGGAGTCTCCCGGTAATCGGGGGCGTTTCTCATGATGACTTCGTTGCCCAATAAGGCCTGGGTGACGGGCACATCCAGCCGGTCCTTGGCGACCCGACGCTTAAAGGCGGCTTGCGGGTCGTACTTGAGGGGAATGGCGAATTGGGCGTCTCCGCTCTCATGCCGGATGGTAAACAGCCACTCCCCTGTTGCTCCCAACCCGGTGCGATCACGAACCAGATCGGCTAGAAATTCGGTATAAAAGGCAAGCCGAACGTAGCCAATGCGCCGATTTTCCAATATCAGGGGCGCAATACTGATCAGCAGTACCTGATCCTGTTCTGGTTCTAACCGCAAAAGGGCCGTTTTTAACCGCTGCGGAGAAGCGCCCCTTCCGACTAAGAAACCCGCTGAGAATTGCCTTGAGATGTCGGCTGAAAGCTGGGTTAGGGGCGGTGAGAGTTCCGTGCTTGAGGCAACCAGCCGGCCCTGGGAGTCAAACACGCCGACCCCCTTGAGATGACGCAAGCCGTTTCTGGCATCATTCAGAATACGCTGGATTACCTCTATTTCCTTCGAGTCCCCGGACTCCAGCCACCGGGCTAGGCTTAGGCGCATTTGAGTTCGACTGGCCACCAGGGCGGTGTTGTCTTCGACCCGCTCGACAATATCCAGCACCCTTTTTTTGGCAATCAGTGACAACGAGCCCAGGTGCTCCTCCACCTGCCTGCGGTAGTGTTCTCCGGTGTAGTGATTCAAGGATTGTAGCCCAACAAATAATGGCACACCCGCGATAACGACAAACACTACTATCAGCAAATTCTTTAGCTTCATAACCACGGCTCTCCAACCCAAGGTCGAATAACCAGGCTCACCCCGCTGGTTTTCCTTAAGTTGAGAGATGCGGCATCCGTGAGTGGCTGAAGCGGCGTGCCTCAGAGGCCTTCTATGACCGATTTTGAACGATCTCACTGCCTCCTTGGCTAGGGTAAATTGGGAGAGAATATTGGCAGTCCACTCCCGCCAGCCCTTACTACTCATACTAGATGCCAATGCCAGGATTTGCAGCCTGGAGCGCACATTGGCTGTCCTATCCAGAGCCACACTGTAATGTGGGTTGCCCGTCGGCGACTCCAAACGCCAGGAAGGAAATCGTGCTCTGAGCGCCGGGTTTTCCCCTCTCGTATGCTGCCGATGGCCAGCGGGCAATGGAACACCCGCGGCACACCGGCAAGATCGTGCTCAGCGTCGAGCAGCCTGAAAGGGCTCCAGCGGGGCCTGGCTAGCCCAGGGGGGGGGCTACGCTTCCTCGACCTCTTGCTTCGGCGGGATGAACGACATGGCCCGCTCCGCCAGCGCGGTAATGGTGAGGCTCGGATTCACCCCCAGGTTGGCCGACAGCATGGAACCGTCCACCACGTAAAGGTTGTGGTAGTTGAACACCCGGTTCTGGGCATCGATCACCCCGTGCTCGGGCGTTTCTGCCATCGCGCAGCCGCCCATGCAATGCGCGGTCATGGGCACATTAAAAAGAATCTCGCTCAGCGAACTCATGCCAACACCGCCGGTGGCTGCGGCAGCCTTTTCGGTGAACGCATTGGCTTCGGGAATGTAGGTTGGAATCCGCTCGCCGTGGGTGGTTAGCGTCTTACCAAACGGCCAGTACCAGGGCCGCTTCCAACGCATGTTGATGTGCCCGTCCAGCGTTTGCATCACCAGGAAGATGACGGTTTCCGAAGAAAAGTGGTACGGCAGCACGCTGCGCAGCCCGGCCAGGGGGCGGCTAATCAACAGCTTAAGCAACGCCCACAACCACACCAGAACCCGGGTTGGCCCCGGACGCCCGTTGGTGAGCACCGTCAGCAAGCTGCTGAGCAGGTTGGAGCCTTTGGGGTAACGTACCGCCTCGATGTGAGTATGATCGTCGATGTAGATGCCGGAGCCGATGGCCACACCGGTAGAGAGATCTTCTGAACTGCCGGGATAGCGCACCCCGAGAATCGACTCAGAATTGGTGCGAACGCGGTTGCCCAGGTCGTCGGAGATATTGGGCAACGAGCCGCCCTGCTTCAGGCGGAACAACAGTTCCTGGGTACCCAGCGAAGACGCCGAAAAGACCACGCTGCGAGCAGTGATGCGGGTATGCTGGGGAGACCAGCGGGCAAAAGTCGGCACCGTCACCACCTCGTAACCGTCAGCGCCGTCGTCCTGTCCGTTGATTGGGCGAACATCCACCACCTGGGTCTCGGCCCGAACTTCCGCGCCGAGCTTTTCCGCCAGATACAGGTAATTCTTGTCCAGGGTGTTTTTAGCGTTGTAACGGCAACCCACCATGCAGCCGCCACAGCCGATGCAGGAGTTGCGTGCCGGCCCCTCGCCATCGAAATAGGGATCCGGGTACTCGGTACCCGGTTTGTCGTCGTCCTCACCGAAGAACACTCCCACTTGGGTGTAATAGAAGCTGTCTTCCACACCCGAGACCCTGGCCATTTCCTGCAGCTTGGCATCCGCTGGGCCTGGCCGCCGGTTCTCGGTCACCCCGAGCATGCGTTGCGCGGTGTCGTAATGCTGGGGCATTACCGACTCCCAGTCATCGAGACCCGCCCAGTTGCCATCCCGCCAGACCGAATCGGGGGGAACCAGCAGGGTCTGGGCGTAGGTGATCGAACCGCCACCAACGGCGTTACCATGAAGAATCATGACATGACGGAAAAGCCGCAGGCTGAGAAACCCCTTCAGGCCAAGAAACGGGCGCCAGAGGTAGTCCCAGGCTTTCCAATTGGTTGTGGGCAGATTATCGGCGCTCCATCGACGCCCCTGCTCCACTACCAACACGCGATAGCCTTTCTGGCTCAACCGGTAGGCCGATACGCTGCCGCCAAAACCAGAGCCGACAATCACATAGTCATAATCGAATTCACCCGCTGCCATGGCACTCCCTTCCCGTTGTTATTGGTCACTTGATCAATGTGCTCAACATATCATGGGCGATGTTGGTAGCCTGCGCTAGCGCTGCACAGGCCAGGAGCATGGTCTAGAAGATTCCCTGATTCCTGCCTGCCACCAGATCCAGCACCCGGCCATCACTCAAGGACAGTGTTGCCGGACCATCGCTGTCGATATCATAATGAAAGGCCATCCCCTCAAGGCAAACCGACGCCAGGTCCACAGAGGCACTGTTCACGTTGCTCAGTTCACCGGATAAGGTCAATGCAGCTGGAAGCGGGCTCGTCGCCGACAGGTGCCGATAGCTGCCCGCCCAGGGTAATGGGTAAGCCCCCAGGTCGTTCCCCGTCGCGAAACTCAGCAAGCTGGCTCCGCAGCCTGGCGCGGAAAGGTCCAGCAACGCCTGGCTGGCATTTCGAGCTCTCAGATCGCTTACCCAGTAGGCCTTGTCGTGGATGATGCCAAAGTCGGGATAATTGAAACGAGGATCGAACAGATAGCTGACGCGGGAGGGCTTGCTCACCCGGGTCCACTCGGCACTCCGACTGGCTTCCTTGGACCAGTCGTCCAGCGCCATCAACGTCAGGTGTTCCGCCACCGGGTGCAGGTAGAAGTGGTAGTCCACGGCCTCAGCCTGGGCGAGCCGCTGGGCGATGGCCAGTGCCTCGTGGATGGGCACCAACTCATCCGCAGCGCCGTACAGGTGCGCACTTGGCACATGGCGCAAGTTGCCAAGATAGTCGATGACGTTTTCGGTTCCGGTCTGCGGGTCGGCAACGCTACCCAATATCGCCGCCAACGCCGGCCGTAACAGGGACTCCAGGGCGGTATCAATCAACTCATCGACCAGCGGCTGGACAGCAGGTTTGTTGATCAGGTCCCCGGTGTGACCGACCCAACTGACCATACCGGCAAATCGATCGGGATAATGAGTCGCCATATGCAAGGCTCCAAATCCGCCCATTGAATAGCCACTAGCAAATACCCGATCGGAATCGATATTGTAAGCCTGCGTCATGTCCGCCATGACATCCAGAACATCCCGTTCGGAGGGGCCGGTGTAGAATCCGTAGGGACCTCGTCCAAGAGGTGCCACCAAAATACGGTTCAGATCGTCCCCGAACTGGCGCTGCATGGCGGATTGATTGATCTGACTGGCGTGGTTCGCTTCGCAACCATGCATCACTAACATCATTCCTGGTTGCATTGTGGAGGTTTCAGCCCCCTCAGGCACATAGACGCCATATGGCTGATATTTTCCCAGATAGCTAAACGATTGACCGCAGAATAATCCGCCTCCATCCCGGCCATTAAGACCGGGCATCGCAATGCCCTCACCCAGGGGATAATCTGACGTATAGACTCGCTGGTGAAACCCGGTCGGCTTCGCTGCGGCCCGGGTTACCCGTTGACGGAGGTCCGAGACGTTCACGACTTCGCCGAACTCACTGATGTCACCACCAGCCAGCGCAGCGGCCTGCCGGTCTTCCCAGAAATTCCCCGAGGCTGGCAGCACCTGATTGACTGCCCCGTCCGCAGAAGCTTCTTCATGAGGGCCTCGGAATGCCACATTCATGACCGTGCCATCGGCCTTTGCAACCGCCGCCTGAATACGCCAGCGATTGCCCTCCGGCATCGGTGCGGTGAGGCTCATTATGTTGGAATCTGGATCTCCATGGTTGGTGAAATAGATCTGATCCCATCCGTCACTGCGGACATCAACTTTCCCCCAATGGCCGCCACCCGTATCTGCCGGGAAATCGGTGTCGATCGCGACTCCCAGAATCGCATCTTCCGTATTGAACATAGTGTTCAGTTCGGCATTGATCACCAGACGATTTCCATTAATAGCCACACTGAGCCTTACCAGATCGGCAGTATTCTCCAACCCCTCCGGGTACCTTTGGTCACCGGCTGCCGGCGACAACAATCCCGGCGTGTTGGCAAACGGCTGGTCATACTGCCCACCCCGATTCAACAGACTCAGCAGCGAAGGATTCATGGATACCAGGCCACCATCCGCACCGTAGTCGTCGTAAATATAGTCGTAATAAATCAACGCACCCCGGCACAGTTCGGTGGTACCCGCCGCCCAGCTTTCGCGGGTACAGGGCGAATCGGCCAGCGTTCCTGGCCTCATGGACTCTTGCTGGGTATCGTTCACATGCACGTCGGACGCCACCACGGGGTCATCCCCACTACCACCACATCCGGTCAGAAGCACTGTCATCAAAGTAAGGGAAAACTTATTGTTGTTTTGCATTTGAGGTATTCCTTGTGTTCAACGAGCGGAGCGGATGCTTACCGCTCAATGGAAAAATACACCAGCTCTATCGGCCAACCGGACCAGGGAAACCGTCACCGCTTTCACCACGGTTCAACGCTACCGACTTCTGACTCTGTCCATTACCATTCAACATTTTTTAAGGTGCCGGTAGGTCTAGTCGCTGCCTGCCTGAATTGTGTCGGTGTCATCTTTTTTCTGGACTTGAACCATCGGATAAAAGACTGGCTTTCGGTGTACTGCAGACGGTGAGCGATGGACTCAACGCTATCGCTGCTTTCCGCAAGTAGTCTCAAGGCCAATTCGAGGCGCAATTCGTCGACCAGCTCCCGATAGGTGGTTCCTTCATCTCTCAGCCGCCGAAGCAGGTGGCGGCTACTCATGCCCAGGCACTCTGCCAACCCTTCCCTCGAGGCAAAACCATCCCCCAAAAGTACTCTCAGCTTGGTACGTGCTCTCACGTAAAAGCTCACACCCTCATTCTTGCGCTGGAGAAAACGTGCGTGTGCTTCGAGGGCGTCCAGCATTCCCGAGTTCGAATGCACCAGCTTTGCATTGAGGGCTTCCAAGGGAAATGCCAGGGCGTTGAGGGGTTGGTTAAATCGCACAGGACACCCGAATACCCGTTCATACTCCTCCAGCTGGCGGGGGGAAGCCGGCGGGGAATGTTGTAATAGGACGTAGCTGAAAAAGTTGTGGGTCGAGGTAGTTGGGTGGGTACGGGTAATGAAGCTCAGTGACCCCAGCAAAAAGTCGACCGCGTGACGGCGAAAGACGTCATCGTGTGTGGCAATGTCCCAGGCCCAAAGAGCAACTCCCGGCTCGTAATGCAACGAAGTAGTCCCGATGCTGCTAGCCAGGTGCTCATAACGGATGCACATCTCAATGGCCTCCCGAATGGTGCTACAGGCCTGGAGAATGTACCCGGCCACGCCAAAGCCTTCGGGACGTGAGTATTGAGCGAGATGAAGACCCAGCAATTCATCCTGACTGAAGGCGAGCCCCGCATTCAGCAGTCGTTCCAGGTAATTGGTACGAATCAGTTGGTTTGGGTCCGCCAGCTCTTCAGGCTTCATCTCCATAACCGCGAGAAGATACTCTCGGGACAAACCCTGTTTCTCGGCAACGATCAACAGCTGCTGGACCAGTCCCGCGAGAACCACGCCTGAGGTATTGGCTGCTCGCAGGGAGCGCGATCCATGGTGATTTTTTGTTGTCATGGCTTACCGCATATTCAGTACTGTGTGATACCACTCGGGCATTGCTCTTTGAGTGTAAAAGGCACATTAACGATTGGAGCCCGGCATTGCCCATCACTTATGCGGACGCGAAGTAAACTTTTTAGGACATTGCAGAACCTGAAATGTTCACGCATGGGCTCCGAACCCAGGGTGGCGGGTTAACCCTCCAGGACAAAGTCCACATCGTCCATAGCATCGGCCAGATAGTCCAGCAAGGCCCTGACTGCCGGCACCAGGCCCCGTCGGGAGGGAAATACCGCGTGTAGGACCCCGCCCCTTGGCCGCCAGCTTGGCATCACACTCATCAATCGACCTTCTATCAAATCCCCACCACCAGCAATCAAGGGCATTCGTACCACTCCCAACCCAGCCAATGCGGCTTCCCTGAGAGTAAAGACATCATCAGTTACCAATCGAGGTTGGTGGTGTATCTGAACCGTATCCCCATCGGGACCATCAAGGCACCAGATGTGCTTTCCGTCGGCTTGCTCAAAGTCCAGGCTTGGTAGCCCGGCCAAATCCGATGGACTATTCGGGTGCGGATGCTGCCTCATGAAATCCGGCGATGCCATCAAGCACTGGGGACTTTGACACAGCACCTTCATCGCTAATTCGCTGTCCTCAAGCGGCGGAAACCGGACTCTCAACGCAAGGTCCAACCCCTCCCTGATCACATCCACCCGTCGGCTGGTGGCGACGATCTCAACTTTGACCTGGGGGTACTCGGCCATGAACCGGACCAGGAGTTTCCCGACATGGAAGTAAATCAGACCAGGTGGGCAGCTCAGTCGGACGATTCCTCGGGGTTCAGACCGTGACCGATCGATCAGTTCCTGCGCCGCCTCCGCTTCTACGAGCATGGCCACACAGTGGCGATAGTATTCTTTGCCCAATTCAGTAACCGTAAACCCACGCGTAGACCGGTTGATTAACCGGGTGTCCAGTCGGTGCTCCAGTTCGGCAACACGGCGGCTCAACTTTGACTTGGGTACGCCCAAGGCGCGACCGGCTTGCGAAAATCCACCGTGGTCAACGGCCTGCACGAAGTAGTAAAGGTCGTTTAGATCCTGCATAGAATTTCGTCCTATATATAGAACACTGAGTATAAGTTTTTGAGCCTACTCGCGACACATCGCATGGTCTAACGTAAGAGCCAGAACCGCAAAACGGTGAACCAACAGCGCCAGACTGCCCCTGCTTTGCGTGTTCAGATCGGCTCCGACGTGAAGCGACTTGCCTCCAGGACCCTGCCTGCTTTCAGTGCCGCAAGCAGGCCTGCAAGCCGCACCGATGGAGTACTTGAACAATGAAGGTTGATCTCACAAACCGTAATTGAAAGGACTAAGCCATGAGCAAGCCGTATGTTCGACTCGATAAGAATAACGCCGCAGTATTGTTGGTTGATCACCAGACCGGGCTACTGTCTCTTGTCCGCGACATCGACCCGGATAAGTTCAAGAATAACGTCCTGGCGGTTGGCGATCTTGCCAAGTACTTCGGATTACCAACAATTCTAACCACCAGCTTCGAAACTGGACCCAACGGCCCACTGGTCCCCGAGCTGAAAGAGCAGTTTCCTGAAGCCCCTTATATTGCTCGTCCCGGCCAGATCAACGCTTGGGACAACGAGGACTTCGTGAAGGCGGTCAAGGCGACGGGCAAGAAGCAGCTGATCATCGCTGGCGTGGTCACGGAAGTGTGCGTCGCGTTTCCGGCGTTGTCCGCACTGGCCGAAGGTTACGACGTCTTCGTAGTGACCGACGCCTCTGGCACGTTCAACGAGCTGACCCGGCATTCCGCCTGGGACCGCATGTCGCAAGCCGGAGCCCAGCTCATGACCTGGTTCGGCCTGGCGTGTGAGTTGCACCGTGACTGGCGCAACGACATTGAAGGTCTCGGCACCCTGTTCTCGAACCACATCCCGGACTACCGAAACCTGATCACCAGTTACAACACCCTGCCCGAGAAGCAATAAGGCAATGACGGGGCATCCGTCATTCCCCTTGGGTGCCCCGGCGTACCCACAGACTTTTACCCGCTGAGACAGTAGCGCAGTGGCCTTTGGTGGATTGTGGTGGGGCCAATGGCCCTATGGCTTTCGTTGATCAAGGAGTTGCGTTCCTGAAATAGAACACTGAGTGTGATTTTCGGCGTCTAGTCAGTTCCCCTGCACGGGTTTATGGTCATACCGATGCTGTTGAACACTGGGCCGATCCGGCCCAAACGGAGGCCACGATGTTGAAGAAGATCTTAACGACCTACAGTCCACCCCATGGCCATTGGGTAGGCGACGGGTTTCCCGTTCGCTCCTTGTTCTCCTACGACCGCATGGGGGCGAAGAACATTTCGCCGTTTCTCCTCCTGGACTATGCGGGGCCAGCGGAATTCCCGCCGGCACAGCGCCCCCGGGGCGTCGGCCAGCACCCACACCGGGGCTTTGAGACCGTCACGTTGGTGTACAAGGGGGAGCTGGAACACCGGGACACCTCGGGGGCCGGCGGACTCATCGGCGAAGGGGATGTCCAGTGGATGACCGCCGGTGCGGGCATTGTGCACGAGGAGTTCCACTCCCGCCGGTTCACGGAGCATGGCGGCCTGCTGGAGATGGTGCAGCTCTGGGTCAATCTGCCCGCTGAGTCCAAGGACGCACCGGCGGCCTACCAGACACTGCTCGACGAGGAGATCCCTCAGGTAGCACTGGAAGACCACGGCGGCACGCTAAGGGTCATCGCCGGCGAGTACTTGGGGCACAAAGGAGCGGCCAAAACCTTCACCCCCATCAATGTCTGGGATCTCCAGCTGGAGCCCGGCGCGCGGTTGAATCTGGCGGTTCCGGCCGGCCACACAACCCTGATCGCGGTGTTGAATGGCACAGCCCAGATCAACGGCTCCGACGTCTTGCGTGATGCGGAGCTGGCCAACCTGGATCGCGAGGGGCAGGAAGTACTGATCGAGTCCAACAACAACGCACGGTTATTGGTATTGAGCGGCGAACCCATCGACGAGCCGGTGGTCGGCCACGGGCCGTTTGTGATGAACACCCACGAAGAGATCCAGCAGGCAATGCACGATTTCCAAGCCGGCAAGTTCGGGGCGCTCTAACGCTACGGACAGAAGTCCACCATCCACGGCCGGACAGGACGAATTTGAGCGAGCTATCCTTAATTTCAAGATGGAAAGTTCGGATTTCTTCAACAATAGTCGATGAGAGATCTGTGCCGAAAGCCTGTGCCGTCTAGGAGACACCCATGAGCAATCTTGCCAGCGAAGTTGAATTGGAATGTCTATGTAAAGAAGAATGCGGTGCCATCGAGATGCTGCTTGAACCCAAGGACCGCGACCTCGGTGGCTTTTCGGTGCGGCGCCTGCTGCCAACTGCTCGCCGGAAAATGGTAGGCCCCTGGATCTTTTTCGACCACATGGGGCCCGCACGGTTTGAGGCGGGTACCGGCATTAACGTGCGCCCTCACCCTCACATTGGCATCGCCACGGTAACCTATCTGTTCGAGGGCGAGATCCTGCATCGGGATTCGCTGGGCAGCCTGCAGGCGATTCGATCGGGTGACATTAACCTGATGGTAGCTGGCCGGGGCATTGTGCATTCAGAAAGGGAGCGGCCGGCAATCACCGCCACGGACCACACCTTGAACGGTCTGCAGCTCTGGCTGGCGCTGCCCGAAGCGCAGGAGGAGATCGAACCCGCCTTTTACCACTACCCGGACACGGATATTCCCGCCATTAATGTCGATGGCGTACCGATACGGGTAATGATGGGTTCCGCGTTTGGCGTTACATCGCCGGTCAAGATCTTTGCGGATACCCTGTACGTGGAAGCCTGGCTGCAGCCAGGTCAGCGGATTACTGTTCCCGACGCCCAGGAACGCGCGGTGTATGTCGCCAAAGGCGAGCTGAAGGCAAAAGATACCGTAATTCCAGAACACGCCATGGCCATTGTGTCTGAACAAAGCGGCGTGGTGGTTGAGGCACTGGCGGAGACCCGGCTGGCCATCATCGGAGGTGAGCCCTTCAGCAAACGGTTTATCGAGTGGAACTTCGTGTCCAGTCGCAAGGAGCGTATTGAACAGGCCAAGCAGGACTGGAGGGATGGACGATTCGACAAAGTCCCGGGCGATGAACAGGAGTTCATTCCCCTCCCGGAATAGGCTTTGATGCCCTCTGGGGGGGCAAGGAGATACCGTGGAACATTTTTTCGCGCAAGCGTTGGTCTTGCTCGCGGCGGCACTCGTGCTACTGCCGATATTTCAGCGTGCCGGTCTAGGTAGCATTCTGGGATATCTGGTCGCGGGTATCATCGTTGGGCCTTTGGGCTTTGGCTGGATCAGCGGTGCGGAAGCTGTGCTGCATTTTGCGGAGCTAGGCGTTGTCCTCATGCTGTTTCTGGTGGGACTGGAACTCGAACCAGCCCAACTTTGGGCGCAACGAAATCGGCTGATTGGGCTGGGGGCGAGCCAGGTCTTCCTCAGCACCCTTGCCTTGGCCGGTGCCTTCTGGTTTCTCGGCTTCAGCGTCAACCAGAGCATCGCCATCGGTGCCACCCTGGCCCTGTCGTCCACCGCCTTTGTCGTACAGATGCTGGTGGAAACCAATCAATTGGGCACGCCCCAGGGACGGTCTGGTTTCTCCATTCTGCTGTTCCAGGATTTAGCGGTCATTCCCATCATCCTGATACTACCCGTTCTCGCCGGCACCCAACGTGATGAGGGTAGCCCGCAACTGCTGGCGGGCCTGGGGGCACTCATTGCCATGGGATTCGCCGGTCGCTATCTGTTGAATCCCTGGCTCGGCTGGCTCGCCAAGCTACGCAATCGGGATGTGATGACCGCCAGCGCCCTGCTCTTGGTGCTGGGGTCGGCGGGGTTGATGGGTTATCTCGGGCTATCCATGGGATTGGGAGCATTCGTCGCGGGCGTCCTGTTGGCCAACTCGCCCTATCGGGAACAGCTTGAAACCGATATTCAACCGTTCAAGGGCTTGCTGCTCGGCCTGTTTTTCCTCGCCATCGGCATGACGATGGATCTGCGACTGCTGCTAGACTCACCCCTCACCATCATCCTCTATCTCATTGTCCTATTGCTGGCTAAGTCGGTGGTGCTGATGCTCATCGCCCGGGTACGCAGAGTAGCCTGGTCCAGTACCGTCAGGTTCGGCATTCTGTTGAGCCAGGGTGGCGAATTCGCGTTCGTGCTGTTGACCCAGGCCAAAGGGCTGGGGCTGATGGATGGCGATACCGTTGGTCGGCTAAACCTGGTGGTGGCGCTCTCCATGGCCAGCACGCCCCTGCTGCTGAAGCTGGCCTCAACTCTGCTGCCCTCGCCCGACAAAGGCTCCTCGGAGGCGTTACCCGAGGACGAAACGGCTCCCAGCGAGCACCCGGAGGTGGTCATTGCCGGTCTGGGCCGTTTTGGCCAGATCACGGCGAGGATATTGGTGGCGAGGAAGATTGCTTTTACTGCCCTGGATTCCAACCCGGACGAGATCAATTTGCTCCGGCGCTATGGAAATGAGGTGTTCTTTGGCGATGTCACCCGACTGGACCTGCTGCACAATGCCGGCCTCGCCCACGCCAAGGTGCTGGTGCTGGCTGTCGACGACGCCGAGGATGCGCTCAAAGTGGTGGATCTGGTGCGCCAGCACTTCCCCGATGTTGCGATAGTTGCCCGTGCCAGGGATCGCTACCACGCCTTTGAATTACACGCCAGGGGCGTAGAGATGGTGGTTCGGGAAACTTTTGAATCCGCCCTGAAAAGCGCGAAGCTGACACTCATGCAACTTGGACTGCCGGAATCCACTGCCATCGAATTGGTGCGCAATTTCCGCTCAGTGGACGAATCCCTGCTGGACGAACAGGTGGCTCATCGCGAAGACTGGGACAAGTTGCTGGAAAGCAACCGCCGTGGCCGGGCCGAACTGGCCTCGCTACTGTCGGACAGCGATCGCTAAGGTGTTACCCAAGCCTCAGCCGAATCAGCAAGCCAATTCGGCTGAATACCCCGCCAAACATCGACGGTTAACTACGGCTTGAAGACAGACGTTAGCAGCACCCACCGGAGCTACCGGCCTCAGCCGAAGATGCCGCCGATCGGTCATATGGCAGTGAGCTGCCACAGCCTTCGAAAATCCCGTAGTGGGTGCTCCAGTCTCCTATGAATTCGAAATGCCTTTGAAACCGGGTATCGCTCAACATCCGATAGGTGTTGCCGCACACCGGGAACACTTTGCCCCTGGCAATCACGTGGTGTTTGTCGAGCACAAACTGGTGTTCCTGATTGGGCACGGTGCCGCGATAGATCACCGCCTGGCCGTAATCTTCGCAGGCCGGCTCCAGGCCATCGAGTTTGAACAACCGATAGGTCGCTGAAAAGAACTGGATCGGGCCGGTCTTGGCCGCCTGCTCGGCGTTGTTGATGGTGATGGGGGAATCCTCAACCAAGCGCGGATCGGCGAAGCCGGCGGTTTTGGCCATGCTCTCAAAATCGTTCCAGTACAGCGCACCGCTGAGACACTCGCCATACAGCACCGGGTCTTCCGCCAGCGCCTGTGGAATCCGTCGGTCGGCGTAGACATCGGAAAAATACATTTCCCCGCCAGGTTTGAGCAGGTTGTAGGCGTGACGCAGCACGGCGAGTTTGTCCGGGCTCAGGTTGATGACGCAGTTGGAGACGATGATGTCGAAGCTGCCCGGCTCCAGATCCAGCTCGTCGAGTTTTTCGATGTAGCCCTTGAGGAATCGCACGTTGGGCTTGGCATAGCCGAAGGCGTTGGCGTGATAATCAACGTGTCGGCGGGCGACGTCCAGTTGCTCATCGGTCATATCGACACCCACCACTTCGCCGGCCTCCCCGACCAGGGCCGACAGGGCGTAGACGTCGCGGCCTGAGCCTGAGCCCAGGTCCAGTATCCGCATACCACCAAGTTGCTCCGGAGCCACCAGTCCACAACCGTAATAGCGGGTCAGCACCTCATCGTGAATCTTGCCGATCACCCGCTTCAGATAGCCCGGCATGTTGGCATCGGTGCAACAGGCATTGGTCTGAAGATCCTCGGATTTCTGCAATACCCGTCCGTAATAGTCTTTGACTTGGTCGTGGATCACGAAGGTTCCCTCTCTGCGGCAAAAGTTGGTCATAGACGAAGACGCTGCATAGTGGCCAGAAAATGGATTCGCTTCAAGGCTTGAGGGCTGGCGATGCGGGAACTTTCCCCCACCATGATCGACAAATCGCTAATAACCCCAGCACGGAGCTTGGGTATACGATGGAGTCAACCAACAATCGACACGAGCCAACACCCTTCAGGACACCTTCATGACTTACGCCCGCATCACTGGTACAGGTTCTTACCTGCCCGAGAACATCGTCACCAACAAAGACCTCGAAGCGACGGTGGACACGACCGACCAGTGGATCCGCGAGCGTACCGGGATTGAGCAGCGCCACATCGCGCTGGAAGGCCAAACCACCGTCGACCTGGCGGAACAGGCATCGCTGCGGGCCATTGAAGCGGCTGGCCTGTCGCCCCAGGACATTGACCTGATCGTCTTTGCCACATCCACGCCCGATAAGGTTTTCCCCAGCTGCGCTTGTATCCTCCAGGCCAGACTGGGCATCCACGGCTGCCCCGCCTTCGATCTGCAGGCGGTGTGCAGCGGCTTTGTGTACGCGTTGGCCACCGCTGACAATTTCATTAAAGCCGGCAGCAGTAAAAAGGCACTGGTGGTCGGCGCCGAAGTCTTTTCGCGCATTGTGAACTGGAAAGACCGCGGCACCTGTGTGCTGTTTGGCGACGGCGCCGGAGCAGTGGTACTGGAGGCCAACGAAGACGCCGGTATTCTTTCGACGCACCTCCATGCGGACGGACAGTACGAAGAGCTGTTGCACGTTCCCTGCGGCATCGCCGACAAGCCGGATCAACTGAAGGCGGGCCTGGGTACCATCGAGATGAAGGGTAACGAGGTGTTCAAAGTGGCGGTGAACACCCTCGGCAAGATTGTGGACGAAACCCTGACCGCCAACCAGATGCAAAAATCGGACATCGACTGGCTGGTGCCCCACCAGGCCAACCTCCGGATCATCGCCGCCACCGCAAAGAAACTCGACATGGCCATGGATCAGGTCGTGGTCACGGTGAATGAGCATGGCAACACCTCTGCCGCCTCGATTCCGCTGGCCCTCGACGTGGCGGTGCGGGACGGTCGCATCAAGCGCAACGATGTGGTGCTGCTGGAAGCCTTCGGAGGTGGCTTCACCTGGGGTTCGGCATTAATAAGATACTGATTTCCCGAGGCGTCACCGGAAACATACCGACTTAACCACTGTTCACTTTCTAATCAGGCGAAGCCAGGACTATGATGTAAGTCAAAGCGGTTGCATTCCCCCATTCACGCCGGGAACAGGAGCGTCAGAGCCATGGGAGGACGAAACCAGATTGACTCCGAAAGTGCCGCCAGCCTACGGGATCGCATGGTACGGGAACAGATCCTTGGTCGCGGCATTCTCACACCTGCGGTATTGCAGGCCATGCGTCGGATTCGCCGTGAAGCTTTCGTACCCGCAGAAGTCCGGCAATTCGCCTACGATGACGCCCCTTTGGTCATTAAGGCCGGCCACACCCTCGCCCAGCCGTACGTCATCGCCCTGATGGTGGATGCCCTCGATTTGTCGGGGAGCGAGCGGGTGCTCGACGTCGGTACCGGCTCCGGCTATCAGGCCGCTATCCTGGGTTGCCTCGCCAAGCAGGTGTTTAGCATCGAACGCATTCCGGAACTGGCTAGCGAGGCCAGGAATGCTCTCGCCAACGAGGGGCTGGACAATGTCGAGGTGCGGGTGGGCGACAGCAGCCTCGGCTGCCCGGATCAGGCGCCGTTCGACGCCATCGTGGTTACGGCCGGCAGCGCCAAGCCTCCCGAGGCACTGCTACACCAGCTAAAGATTGGTGGCAGCATGGTCATTCCATTAGGCAAGGATGCGCTGGTTCAGGAACTGGTGAGAGTCACCCGGGTCTCCCAGAACGACTTTCGATCCGACGACATCGCCGACATCGCCTTCCATTCCCTCCACGGCGAGTTTGATGGACACGACGACGCTCTGAGCAGCCGCACTCCGTTTGGCCGCTATGTACTCAAGGACCGCGAGAACAACCTCACCGATCGCATCCGCCAGCAAGCGATCGGCTTTGAGGATATGGACCGCCTGCCGATCGAGGGATTGTTGGCGCGGATTGGCGATGCCCGCGTGGTACTGATCGGCGAAGCCAGTCACGGCACCTCGGAATTCTATCGGGTCCGTGAACGCATCACTCGCGCCCTGATCGAACAGAAGCAATTCAATGTCGTGGCCATCGAAGGCGATTGGCCCGACGCCGCCCGGGTTGACCACTACGTTCGTCACGCCGAGTACCCGCCATCGGAATGGACCGCCTTTGCCCGGTTCCCGGCCTGGATGTGGCGCAATGAAGAGGTTCGGGGCTTTGTCGATTGGCTGCGACAGCACAATTCACACCTACCGGAGAAAGCCCGGATCGCGTTCCACGGCCTTGATCTGTATAGCCTGTACAACTCCATTCGCGCCATTCTGGAGTTCCTGGATGACGTCGACCCGGCCACCGCCGCCCTCGCCCGTGAACGCTACAGCTGCTTGACCCCGTTCCAGTCGAACCCCGGCGCCTATGGTAAAGCGGCGCTTAATCCCGATTACGCAACTTGCGAAAAGCCCGTACTGGATATGCTGCGGGAGCTGCAAGTCCAGCACAGAAAATACGCGGAGCACGACGGCGACCGATTCTTGAACACCGTGCAGAACGCCCGCCTGGTGGCCAATGCGGAGGAATACTACCGGACCATGTTCTACGGCTCCCGCAGTGCCTGGAACATTCGCGATACCCACATGTTCGAAACCCTGGAAAGCCTGCTCAAACACTACGGTGAAGACAGCCGGGCAATCGTTTGGGCCCACAACTCCCACGTCGGTGACTCGGCCGCCACCGAGATGGCCCTGCGGGATGAGTTCAACATCGGCCGGCTGTGCCGGGCCCGTTTCGGCAGTCTTGCTTACAGCATCGGGTTCGGTACCGACACAGGCACGGTAGCAGCCGCCTCAGACTGGGATCAACCAATGGAAATCAAAGAGGTAAGACCCGCACTTAAAGGAAGTTATGAAGCACTGTGTCACCAAACAGGGTCGCCGCGCTTCCTGCTTCCACTACGTGGAGGCGACGGTGTGCTGGTCAATGGTCTGAGCACCCGCCACTTGGAGCGAGCCATTGGCGTGATCTACCGACCGGAAACGGAGCGCCAGAGCCATTACTTCGAGGCCCGCCTGCCCCAGCAATTTGACGAATACATCTGGATCGACCAGACCACGGCAGTCACGCCATTAGCCACAGAGTCACTGGCGGGCCTGCCTGACACCTACCCCTTTGGCATCTAGGGAGCCTCTGATTAACCTTCGCCATTCAACGCCTTGAGTCGATGACCCACACTCACGATGGCGTCGATGGCAGGCTTGAGTTCACCCCCCAACGCGGTGAGGCGATACTCGACACTGGGCGGCGACGTGGGCTCTACCCGCCGCTCAACCACGCCATCGGCTTCCAAGCGCTTTAGTCGTGCAGTCAGCATTTTCGCGGAAATTCCTGGAATATCGTCCTTTAATTCACTGAATCTTCTTGGTTTTTCACTCAAGTACCAGATGATATTCGGGGTCCAGGCACCACCGATAATGCTCAGGCACTCATTGAGGGGACAACGTTCAGGTGGTTCTTCAACGAGGTTTTTTCGACGCGGCAACACACTAAGCCTCCTTATTCTCTTGCCCGAATGGTCACTGCTAACAAGCACTTACCCTTGACCGAACAGGCACGACAATACGCATTCTGGTTACCAACTGGTAACCGCTAAATCATGTAACTATCTCACACTAGGTATACAAAGGTAACTCTCGATTCTAGACTCGCTGCAGAAAACTTGAGGTGAGCATTCAAACCTCTCGCTTTCTAAGGAACCTCGGAATAACTCAGGAATCCGATCCGTCTAGAAGGAGAACCCGCATGTACACCCTTTACTACTTGCCCGGCGCCTGCTCTCGCGCCATCCACGCGCTGCTGCATGACCTCGGCTGCCCCGTTGAAATCTGCGACAGAACTCAGAGCACCGGCTTTACCGACCTCAACGCCACCGGCCAGGTACCGGTTCTGAAGGACAAGGATCTGGTGCTACGCGAAGGCGCTGCCATCATTCTGTATCTACTGGACAAGCACGGCGCCCTACCGGGCGTTGACGACGCCACAGGCAGGGCCGCGTTCCTGCAGCAACTGATGTTCGCCAACGCGACCCTGCACCCAGCCTACGGTCGGCTGTTCTTCATCGCCCAGGCCATCGTCGAGCCTCAGGCACAGCAGCAAGCCTTCACCAGGGCGGCGGCGATGATCGAGCAGCTTTGGACCATCGTTGACGCCAGGCTTGCCTCGTCAACCTTCACCTGCGGTCCGGACCTCAGCGTGGTCGACATGATGCTGGCCGTCTATGCGGAATGGGGCGGGTTGTTTCCGGTCGACATCCGCTTGGGCAGCCATGTGGAAAGGATGCTGGCGCAGGTAAGGCAGCATCCGGCATTCCAGAAAGCCGTTGCGGATGAGGAAGCCCAGCAAGCTGCCTGAGCTCGACATCCCCCGGATGGAAAGCAGACTTCACCTACGGAGTACACCCCCGCTTCAAGCGGGGGCCTTGGCCAAACCAGGAGAACGAAGATGCCCTACGTCAACATTCAAATCACCGATACCGGCGTGACCCGAGAAGACAAGGCCCGACTGATCGAAGGCACCACCCGATTGCTCTGGGAAGTGCTCGGAAAAGATCCGGCAAGCACCTTTGTGGTGATCAATGAAATCGGCCTGGACAACTGGGGCGTTGCCGGCGAGCAGGTGTCCCAACGCTCCAAGCGATAGACAAGGTTGGTGTTGATTATGAATGTTCTGAAAGACCTGTCCCTGTCAGCGATCAACGCCGGGTTTATCACGGTGCTGGTGGGGTTCACCAGTTCCGCGGTGATCGTGTTCCAGGGCGCGCAGTCCCTGGGCGCGACTCCGCAACAGATTGGCTCCTGGATGCTGGCGCTCGGCCTGGGCATGGGGCTGACCGGCATTGGCCTGTCCCTGAGGTACCGCATGCCGATCGCCACCGCCTGGTCAACCTCCGGCGCCGCCATGCTGATTTCCGCCGCGGCCGGGGTGTCGATGAACGAAGCCATCGGCGCATTCATCGTGAGCGGTGTGCTCATCACCGTGTGCGGATTTACCGGGCTGTTCGACCGGATCATCATCCGGATTCCCCGGCCCATCGCCGCCGGTATGCTGGCCGGCATCCTGTTGCAATTCGGCCTCAATACCTTCGCCTCGATGAATGGCGAGTTCGGCCTTGTCGCTGGCATGTTCTGCAGCTTCCTGGTGGCCAAAAGGCTGGTTCCCCGCTACGCGATCCTGGCGCCTTTGTGCCTTGGGGCGGCGCTTTCAGGTGCCCACGGCACTCTCGACTTCAGCCAGGTCGAGCTGGCCCTGGCCACCCCGGTGTACGTAGCGCCGGTGTTCAGCTGGTCGGCCTTGGTGGGTGTGGCCCTGCCCCTGTTTGCCGTGACCATGGCATCTCAGAATGTGCCGGGGCTCACGGTCTTGCGTAACGCCGGCTACAACGCACCCGCCGCACCGTTGATTGGCTGGACCGGGGCCACCACCACGGCACTGGCCCCCTTTGGCTGCTACGCCCTGAATCTGGCCACCATCACGGCGGCGATATGCGTAGGCAGGGAAGCCCACACAGATCCGGCCAAACGCTACGTGGCCGGTGTCGCCGCCGGCGCTTTCTATCTTCTGGTGGGTTTGTTCGGCGCTACGGTGGGCTCGCTGTTCGCGGCCTTCCCGGAGGAGTTCATCTTTGCCATTGCTGGCCTGGCCTTGCTCGGCACCCTTGGCGATGGACTGGCCAGCGCCCTTGGCGAGCCAGCGCAGCGGGAAGCCGCGTTGATCACCTTCCTGGTCACCGCTTCCGGGGTGACGCTGCTGGATATCGGGTCTGCCTTCTGGGGGATGATTGCCGGAGGCGCTGCTCAGTTCGTGCTGAATGGCGGCGTCTCCGGCAAACGGCTGGCAACGCCGCCCTCGCCCTAAGGCCCAGGCGAGCGCTGGCAACGCTCGAATGCTTCGAAGGTCAGGCCGGCTCCGGTGGAGAACTCCCCGGTGACAGGCCTGTAGGTCGCCCCGGAATGACCCGCCTTATGGGTCCGCAGTTACCGGGGGCTCGGCTTGGGCGGCATGTTGAACCACCCGATCTCTGCCAGTCCTTTTGGCCTGGTACAAGGCTGCGTCCGCATGACTTATCAGTTCCGCAGGAGCATCGCTACAGGACTTCAGATAAGCAACGCCAAAGCTGCAGGTCACGTTGAAGACCTTGTCGTCAGACCTGAATTCGATCTCTGAAATATTCACCCGGACCCGCTCCAAAAACGCCAACGATGCCTTGGGCGAACATTCGGGCAATACCAGGCAAAACTCTTCGCCGCCAATCCGTGCGAGGATATCGGAATCCCGTATGGCGCCTTTGAGATGGTTCGAGATCTTTTTCAGTACCTCATCGCCCATCCCATGACCGTGGGTGTCGTTGACGGACTTGAAGTGATCAATATCCAGAATGACCACCGACAACGGGTGTTGGTACCGCTTGGCCCGCTCGAACTCCTCGCTGATACGCGCGTCCAGGTAACGCCTGTTATGGAGTCCCGTCAGCGGATCACGGATGGCCAGCTGCTCCAATCTCAGGTTAGCTTCGTTCAGTTCTTTGGTTCGCTCATCGACCTTAAGCTGAAGGCTTTCGTTAAGTTCCCGCAGCGATTTGATCATGAACGAAAAGTGCGCAGTCAGTTCTCGGGCCTCCCGCCAACCACCCATCATCTGAGGCTCTTCCAGGGAACCTCGGGCCACTTTTGAGGTGTGGGCCCTGAGCTTTTCGATCGGCTTGGCGATAAAGTACGACAGCACGATGCCCACAACCAGCGCGATCAGGATGATCACCATCTCAGCCGCATAAATCAGCGTAAGGTTCCGGTTGATAACCTGATTCACCTCTGCTTCGTTAATCTTTGCCACCAGCCCCCAGTCTAGCTCTTTGATGTAACGGGTCGAGGCCATGACCGGCTGCTCCGTGTAATCTGGCGCCCAGCTCATCAGAGCCTCATTGCCCAGCAGAGCCTGAGTGATCGGAACATCCAGCCGATCGCTCGACACCCGTCGAGTAAACGCGGCCTGGTGATCGTACTTAAGCGGTACCGCAAACAACGCATCGCCGCTTTCGTGGCGAACCGCAAACGACCACTCGCCGGTTTCTCCCAATCCCGTTCGGTCTCTCACCAGCTCGAGAATGAATTCCGGGAAGAACGTCAGCCGAATGTGGCCCACCGTGTCATGGTTCAACAGCAAAGGCGCGGTGCTGATAGCAAGCAACCCGGGCTCGCCGGACGTGAGCGAGATGGATGCTCTTGATTCGAGGCGGAGATCGAGTTGCTCAATGTCGGCCTGATAAGCCGTCGTCGCCACCAGCCGGCCATTTCGGTCAAAGACGCTGATGTCTTTGATGTGCGCTAGCCCGTTCTTCGCATCGTGGATGATTTTGGTGATTTTTTCCTGATCCGCCACGCCCGACGTGGCATTCCAGCGGGCGAGGCTGATCCGCATCTGCGTTCGGCTGGACACCAACGCCGTGTTGTCCTTTATGCGATCAACCGCGGTCAGAATTCGCTGCTTGGCGATGTTCGACAGGGCAGAGAGGTGCTGCGCATAGAGATCCCGGGTGTGGTTGCCCGACTGCTGATTCAGGTACTTCAGGCCGAGAAACAGCGGCAATGCTGATATCAACAGGAATGCGATGATCAATAGATGCTTAAGTTTCAATGTGCATCCCCCAGGCTCTGATTCCCATTGCTGGCCTACGCTTGCAATATAATGGCACGACGGTACAACTCCCATTATGGTGTCGGCGGAATCTTATCAACCAAGGGCCAGAGATGCCTCCCTTATATCGGCCAAACCGGAGCTTGCGGATCGCCCACCAATACTCCGGTTGTCGACAGCACGCCATACTGGCACACGCCAGGCCGGCATGCAGCCCCCCCCCCCCCCCCCGCTATACACTCAGTAGGCCCCATAAATTCCTGCCAGGCCAAATCAATTGGCCTTTGCGGTTGGTATTTTTGTCCCCACAAGTCATGCGCCTGAAGAAGCCGTAGCCGTATACTCCACAGTAACGTTATTGAGTATTACGGAGTCTTAGGTAATGACCGACAGCAGAACCAGCGCCCCGAGCGTGGTGATCATTGGCACCGGCTTTGGCGGCCTGTGCATGGCGATTCAGCTCAAAAAAGCAGGGATGAACAACTTTGTCCTGCTGGAGAAGGCCAGCGGCGTAGGCGGCACCTGGCGGGACAACACCTACCCGGGCGCGGCCTGCGATGTCCAGTCACACCTCTACTCCTATTCCTTCGAGCCCAAGCACGACTGGTCCCGCAAGTTCAGCCGGCAGCAGGAAATCAAGGGCTACATGGAGGACTGTGTCGAGAAATTTGGCCTGCAATCCCACCTCCGCTTCAATAAAGAGGTGGTGAAAGCGAGCTACGATGAAACCAGCCATCTCTGGTCCATCGAAACTGCCGACGGCGAGATTCAGCAAGCCAACGTACTGGTGACCGCCACCGGCCAGCTGAACCAGCCCGCCTACCCCTCAATCAAAGGCACGGAAACCTTCAAGGGTAAAGTGTTTCATTCGGCCCGCTGGGACCACAGTTATGACCTCACAGGCAAAGCCGTCGCGGTGATCGGCACCGGCGCCAGCGCTATCCAGTTTGTCCCGGAGATCGTACCGAAGGTAAAGAACCTGAAGCTGTTCCAGCGCTCCGGCGCCTGGGTCGTCCCCAAAGCCGATCGCCCGTTCAATTCCTGGGAGCAGTGGCTGTTCAAGAAATTGCCGGCCCATGACCGCCTGTATCGCTCATTAATCTATTTGAAGAACGAAAGCCGGGCGCTGGCGTTCACCCGCTTCGGCTCGGTACTGGAACTGCTCGCCCTGCAGGCCCGCTGGGAAGCCAAGCGCAAGGTAAGCGACCCGGAGAAGCGTAAGAACATAATTCCGGATTACAAAATTGGCTGTAAACGCATACTGATTTCCAACGATTGGTACCCGGCCATCGACCAGGACAATCTGGACCTCATCACCGATAACATTGAGCGGATTGAGGAAAATGCCGTGGTTACCACGGACGGTCGGCGCCATGAAGTGGACGCCATCATTTATGGCACCGGCTTTAAAGCCACGCAGTTCCTGTCCCCCATGACCATCACCGGGTGCCAGGGCCAGGCTCTGAACGATGCCTGGCAGGATGGCGCCGAGGCTTACAAAGGCATCTGCGTATCCGGGTTCCCCAATATGTTCATGCTGTATGGCCCCAACACCAACCTCGGCCATAATTCCATCGTTTACATGCTGGAATCTCAGGTCACCTACATCATGGATTGCCTGCAGGCCCTCCAGCGTAAGGATGCCGGCGCCATGAACGTGCGCACCGAGCGCCAGCGCAGCTACGTGGATGCCATTCAGGCTCGCCTCGAAGGCACCGTTTGGGATGCGGGCTGTACCTCCTGGTACCGGGATGAAAACGGCAAAAACACCATCAACTGGCCAGGTTTCACGTTTGTTTACCGACACGCCACTCGGGCTGTAAACCTGAAGGATTTCGACTTCCTGCCCACTGAGAACTAAGCCCACACAGCGCTTTGCATTGGGCGATCCTCGATCGCCCATCCCCTTGTTCACGCTTCTGGCAGAGTACCCCGCAATTCAGGGGTTGAAGCCTCTCGATATTCATAGGATGATTGGATCATAGTTTCTTAGGATCTTTTCAGTCATGAAATTGACACGCATCGCCAAGGGCTCCTTGGTCGACAACGCCCTCGAGTCGCTGCGCAATGCCATCGAAAGCGGTCAGTGGCAAGTCGGTGACCGCCTGCCGGTGGAAGCCGAACTGTCGGACGCCCTCGGCGTCAGCCGCAACACCGTGCGGGAGGCCGTTCGGGTACTGGTACACGTCGGCATGCTGGAAACCCGTCAGGGCGACGGCACCTATGTGCGCGCAACGCGTGACGCCGGAGCGGCGCTCAGACGTATTGAACGTGCCCAATTACAGGATCAACTGGAAGTGCGCCAGATGTTAGAGGCGGAAGCGGCGGGCCTGGCCGCCTGTCGCCGCTCCAGCGAGGAGTTGCAGGCCATGTCCGATGCCCTCGACCGACGCGCTCAGGCCGGTGACGACCTTCCAGCTCGCATTCGGCACGATAACGCCTTTCACCACGCAGTTGTGCAGGCCTCCCACAACTCGGCGCTAACGGAACTGTATGGCTATTTTGCCCATACCATCACCCGCACCATTGAACGCACCGAACTGGATACCAGCCTGCCGGAACCGTCCCAGGAAGCGCACGAACTGTTACTGGCCGCCATTCGTCGCCAGGACGCCAACCGGGCATCCCAGCTGGCCAAGGCACTGCTGCAACCCTGCCTCGATGTCCTGCGGGCTCAAAACCAGCGCCAGGGTCGTCAATGAAACTGAACATTGATCGCTTTACCCTGCTTCTGCTCGGCGCCATCGTGTTGGCGTCGTTCTTACCGGTAAGAGGCGCTGCCGCCTACTGGTTAGCCGATGCCGGTACGTTGGCGGTCGCCCTGCTCTTCTTCCTGCACGGCGCGGCCCTATCCCGGGACCAGGTGATTGCCGGGGCCAGTCATTGGCGCCTTCACCTGGTCATCACAAGCCTCACGTTCGTATTCTTCCCCCTCGCAGTGCTCCCAATCAACCAATTGGCACCACGCTGGATTCCCGAGGATCTGGGGCTGGGCTTTTTGTATCTGGGGGTGTTGCCGTCGGCGGTGTCATCGTCGATTGCCTACACCGCCATGGCCCGGGGCAACGTGCCTGCCGCAATATGCAGCGCGGCGGCGTCCAACGTTTTCGGTATGATGCTGACCCCGTTCCTGCTCATCGTCCTGGTCAGTACCACCAGCAGCGGAGACTTCTCGGTGCTGGAGGCGTTGCAAGACATTGCGCTGCAACTGCTGTTGCCATTCGCCATCGGTCATGGGCTTCGGCCATGGTTGGGAGGCTTTCTGGCCCGGCATGAATCGCTGGCTTCCCGGTACGATCAGTGTGTGATCTGGCTGATCGTCTATTCGGCCTTTTCTCACTCGGTGGTCAGCGGGTTGTGGGACAAACTGCCGCTTGGCGCCATCCTGCTTGCGATAGGGCTGTGCGTCCTGCTGCTGGGTTTGCTGATTCTGGTGGCACGGACCATCGTCCGCTGGCTTGGGCTGAGCCTGGAAGACGAAGCGGCTGTGGTTTTTTGTGGTTCCAAGAAAAGCCTGGCCTCGGGCCTGCCCATGGCCAAGGTTCTGTTCTCGGGCCATCCCGGATTTGGCATGATCGTGCTACCCATCATGTGCTACAACCAGATCCAGGTGATTATTGGCGCGGTCCTCGCCCAGCGCTACCGCACCCGTATCGAAGCCTCCCACAGCGCTCCCGAGTAACCCGCCCGGCGCACCCGCGCCTTGCCGAAGCGGGGCGGGTACGGCTGCGACGAGCGACTCAGTTACTGGCCCGTTAAGTTGCTGAATAGACTGGTGAGCACGATCAGCGCCACAATCCAGCCAATCGCCGCGGGCCAGAAATTGCCCGCGGGCTGTTGCTGCTCTCCTTCAACTCGCTCAAGGCCTTCTGAGCGCCCGGCTGATGCCGGCTGTTCCGACGGGACGGATGCCCCCACCGCTTCCGAATCGGCAACGTCGTCCCAACCAAACCAGCTCGCCAGAAAACTCGCGACGTCCGCCGCCAGGTCGCCCTGGCGGGCCATGGGCCTCAACTGCCCCTCCAGCTTGCCTGCAATAGCCTGCTTTAACGGCGCCTGGTCGGCTGGGGGATCGGTCAATACAGCCTTCCAGATACCGACATCACCGCTGCGGGCGGTGTCGTTTAACAGCGCGTTAACCTGGATGACGACCTCCCGTACCAATTGGTGCTCGGCCGCGCCCAATTCCGCCGCTGACGGTTGGCTGCCCGAAATGTCGTCCCTGGTTTCCTGAGCCTGTGCTGGCCGGTACGCTGCTTGCCCGGCCTGGGCCATGGCGTCCCGGTAGGCGTCATCCAACTGCCTGGCGTTGGCGGCCTCGACGAACTTGACCTGCTGCCGATAGGCACGCTCGATTTCCCCCGGGTCACGGGTAGGCTCAATTCCCAGCACATCCCAACAGCTCATCTACACTGACTCCTTACATCGTCTTGTGGGCAATTAACTTTTTGCAGCAATTAACAAGCTTTCGGGAAGACACAGGTTTGTGACTGACTTATCATTCCCAGGCTGACCCGATTATGTCGGGCGGCCTCCCGCTCCGACAACAATGGTCGGCCCCCTTCGCCCAAGCTGTTATCGATACCTGTATAAGACTACCCCATGTCCCTGCTTACGCCGAACATAAAAAAGTATCTCGCCGCGGCTTTGTTGGCCCCGTTGAGCTCCGTACCCGCCCAGGTGCTCGCCGACAACCTGGTGGCCGCACTCGATGTCTCGGACGCCTTTGCTGAGGATTACGGCTTCCTGCTGGAAGCCCCGGTACCGGAAGTCCTCACCACCACCAAACTGCGCCAGCCCAAATCCCGGGTACCTGGCACCACCACGGTTATCCAGGGTCAGCTTATTCGAGACCTTGGCATTCTCAATCTGGTTGAGGTATTCCGGCTGGTTCCCGGCATGACGGTGGGTTACGTCGGCAGCAATCGCCCTGTCACCAGTTACCATGGCACGGTGGCCTACGACCAGCGACGACTGCAGGTGCTGATTGATGGCCGTACCGCCTATCTACCGAGCCTGTCTGGTGTGGACTGGAATACCATGCCGGTTGCGCTGGAGAACATTGAGCGCATCGAGATCAGCCGGGGGCCCAATGCCGCCGCTTACGGCATCAACGCCTTTCTGGGCACCATCAACATCATCACGCGGTCTCCGGAGGATACCCAGGGTGTCAATCTGCACACTTCCTACGGCAGTCGCGGACACAAGAATGTGTTTGGCTCGGCAGGCAACGTCTCGGATGATTTTGGCTGGCGCCTCTCCTACGAGCGTCGGGACGAGGACGGGTTCGACTTTCAAGTTAACGATGACACCTTAGAGCGGGAAACGGTTCACGATGGCTACAGCCTGAACTTTTTCAATTACGACGCCCGCAAGACCTTGAGCAGTGTTCATTCCCTCGACCTCCGCGCCGGTGTCACCGACGGCATCGATGAAGAAGACAAAGGCCGTATCGGAGACGAATTTGGCGCCATCACCGACCCGGACGTGGACGTGCGGGATTACTACCTGCAGGCTCGCTGGAACTACGCGCCGCTGGAGAACCACTACCTGCATGTACAGGCCAGCTACCAGAACTACGACCGTCACCAGAAGTGGCGGACCTGTCCGCCAGGGTTCGGTTTTTGCGCCGACACCAATCAGAACATTGAGGAATCCCGGTTGGAACTCGAGATTCAGGATACCCTTATCCTCAATCCAGACCTGCGACTGGTGTCCGGCTTAGGCTATCGGGAGGACCGTTTCAACTCCGATACCTTCTTCAATGGCAACGGTTCCAACTATCAATCGCGCCTGTTCAGCAACGTCGAGTACACCCCCATCCAGTGGCTCACCTTTAACGTCGGGGCAAACTGGGAGGATTCCAACACGCTGGATAACGAGGTGATCTCGCCCAGGTTCGCAGCCAACTTCCAGCTGGCCGAAAACCAGACCCTGCGGTTTGTCTTCTCCAAGGCGGTGCGCACCCCGGATGCCTTCGAACAAGGCGCAGACTGGGGTTATCGTGCCACCAATGTCGAGCCGGACGCGCTCGCTTTCCTGGAGGGCATGAGAGTCGGCCCGGTATTCCAGGCACCCGGGACGCTCGATGAGGAGCGTATCATCTCCCGGGAGATCAGCTACTTTGGCCAATTCCGGGTCGGCGATGGCTTATTGTCCACCGAGATCAAGTATTTCTACGATCACCTGCGCGACATCATCAGTGGCCACCTGAGCCTGGGGGAATGGGATCTGGATAACAACGTCGCCCTGGACCAGAAAGGTTTTGAGGTGGAAACCTCCCTGGAATACCCCGATACCCAGCTCCGGCTCACCTACGCCTATATGGATCAGGATGGTGAGTACACCGGGGAGCCGGTAGCGGACGAGCAGGAATTCATCGATCTGGAAAGCCGTCTCACCGCACGACACTCCGGTAGCGCGGTCTGGGTTCAACAATACGGGTTCGATATCTCCTCTGCCCTCGCCTACTATTTTGTCGACGAGTTCCGCCGCGGACAATTTGAGCGAGCCGACCTTCGATTGGTAAAAAACGTATATACCCCTAGACTTAACTACGATGTTGCGGTGATCTTCCAGTATTACCTGCATGACATACCGCCCATCAGCAGAAACAACATCATCAAGGACAGGAATCAGGTCTTTCTGGAAGCCGGCTTAAGGTTTTAATCAGGCTTCTGTGAGCCAAAGCCGTATCGTACAGACGTGCAATTACCAAGGCTGGTAATGACCAATCGCCCACAGACATTGACTACCTCATTGGCAGGCCGTGCCCGACGTCTGCTAATTGCACTGATGTCTGTGCTGGCACTGCTTGTGGGCAGTTCGGCCGGAGCGCAGTCACTGGTTCCCACGGATCAGAGCTTCTCCCACCTGGTGCTGGTTGCCGGATCGGACAATGCGGCCTTCAACATTCGCTTCATCGAACTGCTCAAGCAAACGCTTGGCGACCGGATTGAGGTCAGGCCATATACTGAAGCCATCAGCCAGGCTCAACCACAGGCACTGGTGGTCTCCCTGGGCAACCGAGCGCTGAGCCGGGTACAGCAACAGTCCACCCGTCCGCCAACGCTTGCGCTGATGATCGACGAAGACCAGTTCGCCAACTACGCCAATCGTAATGGTCCTCCGCTGTCGGCCATCTACTACGATCCGCCGCTGCTCAGACAGGCACTGCTCGGTCACCTGATCCTGCCACATGGCAACCAGGTGTCAATGCTGGTACGACCCGGGCAGGAAACCAATTACGATCAACTTATTGACGAGCTGGCCAGCTACGGCCTCAAAGCGAAACTGTTTACCGTCGACAGTGAGGACAATCTCATCGCCTCACTGGCGCGAGCCCTCACCTACGGCGACTATCTGTTGGCGGTATCCGACAACGCCATTTACAACCCACGTACCATCAAACACATTCTACTGACGGCTTACCGTCGCAATCGCATCGTCATCGGTCCCGGGCGGGCCTTCGTGCGCGCGGGCGTGCTGGCCACCACGTACACGCCAGTGGACGATATCGCAAGAGCGGCCAGCCGGCACATCAAGGCCTTTTTGCAGTCCGGACGGCTACCGCCGGCCGTGCATCCAGAGGATTTTGGCGTTGAAATCAATCAGCAGGTAGCCCGCTCACTCAACATTCCACTTCCCGAGGCTTCCCAACTGGAAGCCCAGCTCAAATCACTGCTCGGCGCCGGTACTGAGGAGGAAGCGCCATGACGCTAAGGAAGCGAGCCTCCAGATCACTCAGTCGGCATCTGCTTTGGCTGGGGATTCTCCCCGCCCTGTTGATGTTTCTGGTGCTGATGTTTTTCTTTACCTCGGCCCGACTCGACGACGCCCGCAAGGACCTCTTCAACAGCGGCCAGTTGCTGGCCGACAATTTGGCCCCGGCGGTGGAGTACGCGGTCGTTTCAGGCAATACCCAGGTACTCCAGCAAACCCTGGAACAATCAATCCGGCGCAGTCAGGTCAACTGGATCCGGGTCAAGGACGTAACGGGCCGCACCGTGGGCACGGTCCAGCAGGATGACGGTGAAATCGACGACAGCCAGGGGCAGGTGTTTATCGCCGATATCCTGCAACTCCCCCTCGATATGGGAACGGAACGCAGCACCGGCTGGTTCGAGCCGAACTATGGCTTCTCCAGCGGTGCCATCCGCATTGGGGCTGTGGAAGTAGGCGTGTCGGAAGCGGTCATTGCCGCCAAACAGCGGGACATTCTATGGTCGTCGTTCATTGTCGGACTGGCTTTGCTATTTTTCACCGTGTTGGTTGTGCGTCGCAGCCTGACCAGCCTGGTTGGACCAATGCAGGACCTGGCGGATCGGGTGACCGCATTGATTGGTGGAGACTACGCAAACGTCCCCATCAAGCGATTGCACAATACCACCGAGATCATCGAGCTTGAGAAAAACCTCAATTCCCTTGCCCGGCACATGCAGAACCTCCAGTCTTCCCGCGACCAAACTCTGGCGGCGTCCGAAACGGCACGGGAGCGAGCAGAATCGGCCAGCAAGGCAAAATCGGAGTTCCTGGCGGTGATGAGCCACGAGCTCAGGACACCGTTAAACGGCGTGCTGGGTATGATTGAGTTGATTACGGAAGACGAACTGACGGAACAACAACGAGACTACCTGCACACTGCTAAACGCTCTACCGAGGATCTACTCACCGTAATCAGCGACATTCTGGATTTCTCACGCATGGACCGTGGCCAGCTGGCGCTCGACTACCACGACTTCGATATCCGGGAAGTCATCGAAAACTGCGTTGCCACCTTCCGTCATGCAGCGGAGCAGCAAGGTTTGAGCCTATCACTTCAGTTCAGCGGAAACTGGCCAGGACACACCCTGGTCAGGGGCGACGCCCCCAGGCTTCGCCAGGTTCTGGCCGGCCTGCTGGACAACGGCATTAAATTTACCGAGGAAGGCACCATATCGGTGCAGGCCGAATGGCACCATCTGGAGCACCAGTGCATGGTTCTACAGTGCACGGTGCGCGATTCAGGCAGTGGCATTCCCAGCGAACGCATGAAGGAAATTTTCCGGACGTTCGAGCAGCTAGACAACTCAGACGCCCGTCGCCACGGCGGCACCGGTATTGGTCTTGCCCTGGTGCAGAAACTAGTTGAGTTAATGGGCGGTCATATCAAAGTGGACACCGATCTGGGCATGGGCTCGGCCTTCTGTTTTGAGCTCCCTTTCGAGCTGGATACCGATAGCACAACCGACGAGTCACAGTCACAGTCACAGTCACAGTCACAGTCACGGGTAATCATGACCGACGGCGCAACGTCGCGGGCCCTGGTGGTCGAAGACAATCCGGTTAACCAGCGAGTCGCCACAGCGCTACTGACTCGGCTGGGTTTCGAAACCGATGCGGTCAGCAACGGGCAGGATGCCCTTGAGCGCGTGCAGTCCCTTCAGTTCAACTATTCGGTGATCCTTATGGACTGCCAGATGCCTGTCATGGATGGCTATGAAACCACCCGTTCGATCCGGGAGTGGGAGCAACAGAATGGCCACACAAGCGTACCCATCATCGCGCTGACGGCCGACGTTCTGCCCGGCACCGAGAATACATGCCGGGAAGCGGGAATGAACGATTACCTGGCCAAGCCCGTAAGGAAGGAAAACCTCCGGGCAGTGCTCAGCCGCTGGATACGGTTCTGAATCCGCCCTCAGTGGTCGGCCACTGGCTCCCGCATGGTGACAAACTCTTCCGCCGACGTGGGGTGGATACCAATGGTGCTGTCGAATTCCGCCTTGGTGGCTCCGGCCTTGATCGCCACAGCCAGCCCCTGCAGGATCTCACCGGCATCGGGGCCAACCATATGGGCGCCGAGCACCTGATCGGTTGTTTTGTCCACCACCAGCTTCATCAAGCAACGTTCCTGACGCCCACTCAGCGTGTATTTCATCGGCTTAAACTCTGACCGGTAGATGACCACCTGATGGCCGGCGGCTTTCGCCTCTGCCTCGGTCAGCCCCACGGTGCCGATGTTGGGCTGACAGAATACCGCCGTGGGAATATGCTGATAGTCCATCTCGCCGCCACCATCGCCAAACAACCGCTGCGACAGCACCATCGCCTGGGCAAGGGCCACCGGAGTCAGCTGGGGGGTGCCGATCACATCGCCCAGCGCGGTGATATTGGGCACTTTGGTCTGAAAGTGTTCATCGACACGAATATGGCCGGATGCTTCCAGCTCAACGCCAAGCGCCTCCAGTCCCAGTCCCTCGGTCAGGGCTCGCCGCCCGGTGGCGGCCATTACCAAGCCAGTCGTGAGGCGGGAGCCATCAGAGAGCGCCAGGTTGTAGTGACCGCCCTCCGCCTGAACCGAGTCCAGCGTCACCCCGAAGCGGAGATGGATACCTTTTTTCGCCAACTCCTCGGCGGTGAAGCGACGCACGTCATCATCAAACCCCCTGAGGAAAAGCTCACCGCGGTAGATCAAGGTGGTCTCAACCCCCAGCCCGGCCAGGATGCCGGCGAATTCCACCGCGATGTAGCCGCCGCCCCAAACCACCGCCTGCCGGGGCAACTGCGGTAAGTAGAACATCTCGTTGGAGGTCAAAATGCACTCTTTGCCGGGAATATCCGGCACCACCGGCCAACTCCCGGTGGCTACGGTGATGTGCCTGGCCTGGTAACGGCGATCACCGACCATGACGGTTTGGGCGTCCGTCAGCCGTGCACTCCCTTCAATGATGGTAACGCCGGCCGACTCCAGCATGCGCCGGTAGATGCCATTCAGCCGCTCGATTTCCGCATTCTTGTTAGCCACCAACGTCGGCCAGTCAAAGGCCACCTGCTCGCCTGGCACCTTCCAGCCATAACCCGCGGCATCTTCCAGCTCGTCACGAACGTGGGCACCGTAAACGAACAGCTTCTTGGGAACACAGCCAACATTGACGCAGGTGCCGCCGAGATAGCGGGACTCCACGACCGCCACCCGGGCCCCCCGCTGGGCAGACATCCTGGCCAGTCGGACGCCACCGGAGCCGGCGCCTATGACAATCAAATCGAACATCTGTTGCTCAGACACGCTGTCTCCTACATCCCTAATGTCAAAGTTCCCAAGAGCAATGCCCCAGATATCGAAGCCCCAGGGAGCCCCAAACGTTACCCTAAGGCCTGTTTACCCGTGGCTACCGGCGTTCTCCGCCCTGTGCACTTCCCGAAACAAAACATGGTCTTCAAAATCGCCGAGTTTGACTTTACCCAGGCTGCGGAAGCCTTCCGACTCGTAAAATTGCAGGTAGCGACTGTTACCGGTATCCAGTACCAAGCCGCTGCCGCGGGGATTGTCCTCGCAGAGGCGCTGAACCGTTTCCAGTAGCAGACGGCCGTAACCGCGATTCTGGTATTTGGGGTGAACGCCCATCAGCGGTAGTTGATGCGCCTGGGGCTGGGGCAGCATGGCCCTGATCCGGTCATGGTATTCCAGGTAGCGGCGAGTGCTGGCGAAGCCGGCGGTCAGGACCATTCTGAGTCGCCAGCTGAACTGGTCCGCGAGGTTGAGCCTCAACTCAGGATCACCAATGAAGGCCACCGCCACCAGGGTTTCATTAACCATCACCCCAATGGCTTCCTGATTCAGTTCGAAGTAGAGGCCGATCAGTTCCCGTATGGTGGCGCGCACTCGCTGTTCATAGCCTGGACGTCGGTGATCGAACAGATACTGGAACGTCGGTTCGTGCCGGTAGGCCTGAAACAGGATGGATTTGGCCTCGTTGCGAGCGGTTTCATCGAGCCGGACGATCGCCGCCTCTGGATGGAACTGACTGCCTGGGTTACTGCCTGCCATCTTTGCACTCCCCAAAAGAAACGGCAGGCGACATCGCCCGCCTCCGGAACCCTGGCATCAAATCTCCAGGGTAAGCCTCACCGACACCAGTCCTGGGGCATCTCCCCGATCGAAGGATGCCTGATCGACCACCACACCGTACTGCTGGCTCAGCCCTTCCAGCCACGACGCCACGTTCTTGAACGGTACGTCCTCGAGCCATACGCGTATGGCGGAATCGCCGCTGGGTTCAAAGCGGTTCAGCGACAGGCCAGACTGTCCGGCAGTCCGTGTCACCGTCGACATCAGTGCCCGGCTGTCGGTCAGCTGGGATGCTCCGCCCGGATCACCCCCGGACTGCGCCAGCTGCCGAAGGGCCGGCCGGTTTTCCTGCATCCACGCCAGTAAGGCTTCGGCGTTGTCCTTCGCATCGGCGGCTCGCTCATGATAACCGGCGGCAGGCCGCCAGAGACCGAAATAGACAAAGGCCAGCAGCACCGCCACCACCAGCACTAACAGCGCCTGTTGATCACGTTTGGGCAGCTGGTCGTATTGCGCAATGAGCTTGCCGATCGCAGGGTGTTCCTTAATTTTCGCAAGCACCGGCTTAACCTCCAGAAACTGTCAGGCGGCCTCTCGCACCGCTGGGTTCATTCACCACGGACCCGATATCCGCCTCCAGGCCTTTCTGCACCAAACCGTTGCGCAACGCACTCAGTTTGTCGAAATTGTCGGCGCGCAGGTCCATCACCAGTTCCCCGCGGGACTGGGTATAGTTAATGGAGTTGAAGCTGACGCGCTCCTTGCCAGGCAAACTGGCGTACTGTTGTCCGGCGTATTTGATCAACGACAGGAAATCGGCACTCTGACCGGTCGCATCCAGTTGCCGCAGCTGACCGCCCACTACCCGTCTCACATTGCCGGCATGAGTGCGTCGATCGGATGGGAAAAATTCCTGATAAACGGCCATGGCCTGATCTTCGAGTCGCTCCGCCTGCTGCTGCTGATAGATGCCTGTACCGATTTCCAGGGCCACTTGCAGCACAAACCAGGTGCAGGCCACTGCGATGAGTGGTCGCCAAGGCCGCAGCGCACTGCGACGACCACCGTTCACCGCGAACTCCCCCTCACACAGGTTGATCGGATCGCACAGATGCTGATAGTGGGCGTGGGCAAGCAGCTCTACCGGCGAGACCTCCAGCGTTTCCTGGCTGTAGTTCAGCGTCGAGTCAGAGGCCAACACCCCCTCCAGCGCAACATGTTGATTCAGTACGTCCTCCGTTCCGTACAGGGCAACCCGAACTTCCGCCTTGACCTCGTCCTCTTGCGGCATGGCGAGGGTGTGCATGAACATTTCCAGATTGGCGGCCGCCATGCGTAGCCATTCGCCGCGACCACTGCTCACCAGCGCTGTCTCCGCCCCCAGGCAGATGACCCACTCACGCCCTTGTACCGGCAGCAACGACGCATCCGCGTACATCGCCACAAGCCTGACATGTTCCCAATTCGAGAACACCGCCGTCCAACCGGCCATGGTGCGACGGTCGACCGCAGCCACCCGATAGCCTGTTTCTCCCTTGCTGCCAAGGGCCAGATGCATGCTTTCCACTTCCTGGGCCAACTGTTCCTCCACCGCGAACGGCAGCGCCTGGCGGATGAACCGAGCCTGCTTGGCGGGAATGTCAGCCAGGCAGAAAATCACTTCGTCCCCCGGTACCAACGCGTACAGGGCTACGTGCTCCAAGGCGTTCTGGGCGAGGGTCTGTTCGATGGTTTCCCTGGAATCCGCCTCACCATGGGCCTGAACATCGCCGCCAGCATCGAGCAACACCCAATTGAAGGCCAGGCCGGCCGGATCGGGGCCGGTGTCCTCCCGGCTCTGCTCGGGTTGAACGTATAAGCGATAAGTCATGGTGTTAGGCGTCCTTGTGCTATGCCTGTGAATTACGATCAGCCTTCCGACACGGCGAAAGGCGGCTTATCGATTCGGTGTTTCTGACCGCTGTCCCGGGCGACAATCTGAAACTTCCCGTCACTACTGCGATACAGGGTGCTCACCAGGTTCACGGTGCGGTTGTCGAAGGTGATTCGGGAAACCACGTCAAAAAATCGGCTGTTCAGACTCAGCCTGTCCGCCTTCATCCCCAGGCCGGCAAACTCTGGCAATGCCAGGAAGTCGGCCATCTCTTCAAACCGCTCTTCCTTCACTTTGGCTAGGATAGCTTCTGCCTGGGACGGCGTCAGCCTTTCATGGAGTGACTGCAAAACGGCTGCGGTCGCCATGTTAACATTGATCCCCAGGCCGGACACCGGCAGCGCTGCAACGTGAGGGCGAAGTTTCCGGTAGTCCTCATCGGTCATGCCCATGATCAGCAGCAATTCGCTGACGCTGGTGAACTTCTGATTGGCCGCCCGATAAGAAGGCTGTTGCACCAGATAAAGCCCGTCTTCGGCACCCGAAGCGCTGACAGTCTCGTCATTGGCATCGAGCCAGTCGATAAGCGCGTCTACCTTCACCGTGTTGATATCCAGCACCTGCAGCAATCGCTCCAGGCGAGCACGGGTGATGGCATCAACATCGCCGCTGGCGGTGACCAGGTCATTGAGGTTGATGCGTCCGCTGAGGTCGTCGATCTGCACCTCCGCCACCCCCTGGTCGTCCAGGGGCAAAATCGCGGAGTACTGCGACCAGGGTTCGTCCGGACTATCGACCAGGGCGCCGTCGTCCTTGTCCTGCTCGTAGTCCTTAAACAGGATCTGTTGAGCAAACTCCTCGGCACCCAGAGCCACGCTGTACCCTTGTTGCTGGGCCAGATAATGGCCAGCGCGGAATATCCGCACGCTCTGCTGCTGGGTCATGCCGGCGGTCAACATGATCACCAACGCCATCGCCAGCAGCACCATAATCAAGGCCACGCCGCGCTGCTGCCGGACCGGGCTGAACGCGGTCATTGCGAGCCTCCTGCCGCCGGCTCGCCCTGTTCACCCTGTTCGCCCTGCTCGTCGGTCTCCCCCGACTGCCCATTGGCCGGGACATTCTGATCGTCCACCTGACGCTGCAGCGCCTGGCGATCAAACGATGGCAGCACGTAAAGCCGCTCTATTTCACCAAATCGACCATGCTCCAGCCGAATTCTCAGCCCCTTGGGCAGACCAAGGGATTGCATGCCTCGGTCGGTGGCATTGTTCAGGGCCTCCTGGGTCGGCCACTCATCCACCCAGTTGTTCTCATCGTCCAGATACTGAACCTCGAATCTCTTCAGATCCTGAAGCAGCAGTTGGTCTCGACTGGTATCCTCCTGCCCCTGATCCACCATCTGCCAGTAGCGCCGCCGCAGCTCCTCGCCGGTAAATTCGTAGGCGACACGTTGTAATTCGGAGCGACGACTGCCGAGGGGATTGCGCCAACCCTGACGGGTCAGCATCAAGTCGAACTGATCGCCGCGACTGGTCAAAGCCGGATCAAAATCCCCATAAACGTTACGAACTGGCCGATTGACCGCCTGGGTGATATCCCGCTCCAGTAGCAGAAAGGCCTTCTGCAGCCCGTCAAACTTGCCGGCCACGTCGTCTACCCGGTCGCGGGAGGCGATCACGCCAGACAGTACCTGCCACACCCCAAGCCCGATGATCGCAGTGATGGTCACGGCGATCAGCACCTCCATCAGGGTGAAGCCGGACTGCCGCCGCCGCGGCTTGCCAACGAAGGGTGTGATGGGCGTGCCCGGCTTCATTGTGGATCTCCGATGAAGCCGGACAACGAATGAACGGGAATGGGGTCGGCGTATTCGTCCGGATACCGGGAAACGCTAATATCCACGCGACGAATGGTAGGCTCGGCGGTTCCTTTCACCGAGGTCAGCACCTGCCAACGGTACTGGCCAAAATCGAGCTCGTCGGTGTTCTCGGAAATGTCGGGAAAGGCGTCAGCGAGACGAATTTCATTCATCCGGTTGTCGGCAATCCACAGCGCCAGGGTTTTATCCCGAACCCTCTCGTAGCTGGTGATGTACTGGCTCCCCACCTGCGCCGCGGCGGTACCGATCAGGCCAAACACCAGCAGGGCCACCAGCACTTCGATCAGGGTAAAGCCCTTTACTCGAATCAAGATTCCCCCTCTTGCGCACCGGGAGGAAGCCACTCGATCGCAGACAGGCCATCGGAAACGATACGGTGTACGTAATCGGAATCGCTACCCACCGTAAACTCCAGTTCAAACGGCGTTGTCTCGCCACTGGAGAAGAACATCAGATCAGGACGAAAGGCATCTTCATCCCCGCCCAGCCTGGGCAGTTCGTTCTCCACCAGCGGCGTGACCGTGAGCCATTCCGGAAAATTCCGCGGACGGAACAGACGCTCTCCCTGCTCGCTCCATTCGTCGTTCTCGTCATCGAACACGAGAAACTGGTAGCCCTCATCGGTAAACAGCAGGCCCAATTCGTCATTATTGAGAATGGCTTGCTCGGAAGCGGTCTGCATCAACAGGAACAATTCACGAACCTGGTTTTCAAGCTCCCGTTGCTGGCTGGCACCTCCCATGTTGGTCACCGCCAGGGCGGCCAGCAGACCGACCACCACCAGTACCACCAGGATCTCGATCATGGTGAAGCCTTTGGAGATGCCGCGGTGAATCACCGGTTATTCCTGCACTTCCCAGACACTGATGTCGGTGTCGTTGCCGTCACCACCTTCCTGGCCATCGGCGCCATAGGACAGCAGGTCGTAAGGCCCCTCAACACCCGGGCTGATGTACTGGTAGGGGTTACCCCAGGGATCTTCCGGCACGTTCTTCATGTAGCCGTCCGGGTTCCAGTTCTTCGGCTCAGGGCTTCCTGTCGGCTTGCTCACCAGGGCCTCCAGGCCCTGTTGGGTGGATGGGTAATGGCTGTTGTCGAGCCGGTACAGGTCCAACGAGTTGCCGATGTTGCTCATCTGGGTTTTGGCAACCGTGACCTTGGCCTGCTCGCTGCGACCCATGATGTTGGGCGCAACAATGGCCACCAACAGGCCGAGAATCACCATTACCACCATGATTTCAATCAGGGTGAAGCCTCGTTGGATCCGGGCATGTTCGTTCGTCATGATGTTCAAGTCCTTCCGTTATCGTTGCTGTGAATGTTTTGGCGATCAACCAACCAGGTTACTCATGTTCAGAATGGGTAACATAATGGCCAACACGATGATCAGCACCACGACCCCCATCACCAGCAGCATCATCGGCTCGAACAAGCCAACAATCGTGGCAATCTTTGCCTGTAGGGTATTTTCCTGCATCCGCGCGGTACGCTCCAGCATGCTGTCCAGTTCACCACTGGCCTCGCCACTGGCGATCATGTGCAGCATCATGGGCGGGAAATAGCCGGTCTGGTCCAGTGACCGATGCAGCGAGCCCCCTTCACTCACCTTCTGCGCCGCACCGCGAAGCTCCTGACGCAGGTAGTCGTTGGACAACACCTCGCCGGCAATGCGCATGGCATCCACCAGCGGCACGCCACTGGTGGTCAGGATGCTGAGTGTGCTGGCGTACTGGGCGGTGTTCACTCCTCGCACCATCCCAGCCACCAAGGGCAGGTTCAGTAACGAGCGGTGAAATCGCAGTCGGTTTGCAGGCTTGCGCAAGGCCAGGCGAAAAACCACCACGGCGAGCGCAATCAGCCCCCCGAGGTAGACGCCGTAACTGGATAGGAACTCCGACACCGACAGCATCACCTGGGTCAGCGCGGGCAACTCCTGGCCCTGCTTGAGAAACACATCAATGATGTCCGGGACCACGTAGGTCAACAAAAACACCACAATGGCGATCGCCACAAAGCTGAGGATGATCGGATAGATGGCGGCCAGCTGGATTTTCTGCCGCGCCTCCTGGCGTCGCTCGGTGTGATCCGCCAGCCGATTAAGTACCAGATCCAGGTGACCGGCATGCTCTCCAGCCGCAACGGTGGAACGGTACAACCGGGGAAACGCCCGCGGAAACTCACCGAGACTGTCCGCCAGCGAATACCCTTCCATCACCTTGGCCCGAATGGCGATCATCATGCTCTTGAGCCGGGGTTTCTGGGACTGCTGGGCGGCCGCAGACAGCGCCTGCTCAATGGGGATGCCAGACTGGATCAGCGTCGCCAACTGCCGGGTCACCAACGCCAGGTCTGCGGGGCTGAGGCTACCGCGACTGCTCAACGGGTTTGTTCGCGCCTGCTTTTCAACGGCAGGGACGACCTCCAGCGGCGTCAGCGAACGTTCCCGCAACTGTTGACGCACGGCGCGGGCACTGTCCGCCTCCAGCACGCCATGCTTTTGCTTGCCTCGTTCGTCGAGGGCCTTGAAATCAAATGCTGGCATGAGCGGCTCAGCTCCGGTGGGTCACGCGAAGAACTTCTTCGATGGAAGTCACCCCTCGCAGGATCTTGTCCACGCCGTCGGCGTGAATACTGGGACTGCGTTTGCGCGCCTCGTACTCCAGGTCCAGTTCGCCTGCGCGCTTGTGAATCAGGGCACTGATCGGCTCAGTGACCTCGACGACCTCGTAGATGCCGATGCGGCCCCGATAGCCCAACTGATTGCAGTGTTCACATCCCTTAGGCCGGTAGATGGTCGGAGGTTTCTCCGGGTCCTGTTGCATGAACTCGCACTGCTCTTCCGTGGCGGTGCATGGCTCCTTGCAATCCTCGCACAGTACCCGCACCAAGCGCTGGGCGATGATGCCCACCAGGCTGGATGAGATCAGGAACGGTTCGATGCCCATATCCATCAAACGAGTGATGGCGCCAACGGCGGTGTTGGTGTGCAGCGTGGACATCACCATGTGGCCGGTCAGACTGGCCTGCACGGAAATTTCGGCGGTTTCCAGGTCCCGGATTTCGCCGATCATCACAACGTCGGGGTCCTGGCGCAGAATCGCCCGCAACCCCCGCGCGAAGGTCATATCCACTTTCGGATTGACCTGGGTCTGGCCGATGCCCGGCAAGTTGTACTCGATGGGGTCCTCGACGGTGAGAATGTTCCGACTGCGGTCGTTGATCTCCTGGAGTGCCGCATACAGGGTGGTGGACTTACCGGAACCGGTCGGACCGGTGACCAGCAGGATGCCATAGGGCTGGCTGATGAGCTGGCGCAGGATCTTCAGGTCCCACTCGGCCATGCCCAAGGATTCCAACCGGATATTGCCGGCCTGCTTGTCCAGCAGACGCAGTACCACCCGCTCGCCATTGGCTGAGGGCATGGTGGACACCCGCAGGTCCACTTCCCGCCCGGCGACACGCAGGGCGATGCGGCCGTCCTGGGGCACCCGTTTCTCCGCGATATCCAGTTTGGCCATGACCTTGATCCTGGAAACCAGCAAGGGAGCCAGCGCTCGCTTGGGCTGGACCACCTCGCGCAGAACGCCATCCACCCGGAAGCGCACCACCAGGCGTTTTTCATAGGTTTCGATATGGACATCCGAAGCGTGGGTCTTGACCGCTTCGGTAAGGATGGCGTTGATCAGCCGTATGATGGGCGCATCGTCTTCCTGTTCCAGCAGGTCCTCGGTTTCGGGGACCGACTCGGCCAGCGAAGCCAGATCCATATCGTCACCGATGCCTTCCACCATCTGCATGGCCTCAGTGGAGTCGCTTTGGTAGGCCATATTGAGGGCGGCGTCGAATTGCTCAGGCTCGATGGCGGCGAAGCGGGCACTGCCGCCGCTGACGCGATTGGCTTCGGCCAGCGCAGCATGTCCGGCGCCGGGGCGCACCAGAATCACCGCCCTGCCTTCGTCGTCACGGGTCAGAATCACGCCGTTACGTTTGGCAAAAGTAAATGGCAGACGGCCCAGCGGCGCATCCTGCTGCTGGAGTTCGGAATCTGAGTTCAAGGTCATCCTCATTCTGTCACGTTGGCCCGGAGGCCTTATTGGGAAAGTTTCCCTTGTTATTCAAATAATTCAGAAAGGCTACCACAGGATTTGGAACCGCTGAACAACTGTATACACTATACTGCGAAACGTAGTGCCCATGAACGCCTTGCAAGCCTTTAAAGCGCAAAAAAGGCTATGATAGTTAAACCCTTACTGATTAGGCACAAGGAACACCATGTCAGCCCTTAATGCCCGGCTTCCTTTGTTGTTGGCCCTGGTTACTGTCCTCGCCATGGCAGCGGCCCTGGGTTGGCAAGGCTACAGCCTTTGGCTACAGACCCAAGCCGACCGCCAACAGGCAGCCCAGTCCGCCATCACCCCGGCCACTTCCGGGCAAACCCAGACACCGTCAATCAGTCTGGCAGAAGTTGAGCTGTTTGGCACTGCCAGTGCCGAGGTTACCGCCCAGGTCACCAATACCGAGAACCTGCCGGAGACCAATCTGCGACTTTATCTCCGGGGCGTACTGGCGGCAGAGGGCGAGTTCCCAGGCAGCGCACTGATCGAAGACGACAGTAACATCACCGATTCCTACCTGGTGGGCGACGAACTGCCCGGTAATGCCACCCTACGCTCGGTACACACCAATCGGGTGATCATTGAGCGCAGCGGTAAGCTGGAAAATCTTTATTTCCCGGAACTGGACGACAGCAGCGGTATGGACTTCGCTGAAGAAGATGGCGCTACCACCGCAGACACGGACACGCCGGCCCAGCCATCCGGGGCATCCACCTCCGGCTCACCCGTAGTGAGTACACCAGAAGCGTCCGAACAACGCCGGGAAGAAATCCGACAGCGTCTTGAGCAACTGCGCGAACGGTTACGTAGCAACTCTAATTGAGGCGATACCATGGACACAGGGATCTGGACAATTGCTCGTCGCATTGCCCTGCTCCCGGTACTCCTGCTGGTAACCACGGTCGCTGCACTGGAACTGAGTTCACGCCTGCTGGAGTATGTGCATGAGGAATTCGGCGTTGAAGCCCGGGACCGCCTGACCACCTGGCAAAGCCTCCAGAGAATGGCGTCCTCAGCCCCGGTCGAGCGGCAAATGAAACTGGTCAACTCGTTCTTCAACCGGGTCCGCTTTATCAACGACATCAAACACTGGGGCCAGGAGGACTACTGGGCCACACCAGTGGAGCTGCTGGCCACCAACGGCGGCGACTGCGAAGACTTCTCCATCGCCAAGTACCTGACCCTGAAATCCATGGGCGTACCGGACGATCAGTTGCGCATCACCTACGTCAAGGCGCTGGAACTGAACCAGGCCCACATGGTGTTGGCCTGGTACCCCACCCCCGATGCGGACCCGCTGATCCTGGATAACCTGATCAACGAAATCAAACCGGCATCGCAACGAACCGATCTGGAACCCGTCTACAGCTTCAACGGCGAGGGCCTCTGGCTCAATCGCTTTGGCGCCGACGACCAGCGTATCGGCGACGCCACCCGGCTCGATCATTGGCAGGACCTGAACGCGCGATTGCTGGATACCCTACGCTAGGGAGCCCAACAACAACTCCCCCAGACCGCTGGATCGCCGGACCTGGCGCGCCAACGCCTGCTCAAACACCCTTTCATCCGGCAACAGCAGGCTGAACCAGTGCCGGGCCCGGGTGATACCGGTGTACACCAGTTCCCGCGTCAAGACCGGGCTGATCCGGTCCGGCAGGATCAGGCAGGTATGTACGAACTCCGAGCCTTGGGATTTATGCACGGTCATGGCATAGACCGTCTCCACCTGCTGCAGACGACTGGGTAAGACCCAGCGAATCCGGCCACTGCCATCGCCGGCGGGAAAGGCCACTCGCATCACGCAATGACCTGGCTCGAGGGCCTGCTCGCCGGCGCGCCATTGTCGTGCAGGCACGTCCAGGGCGATGCCTATGTCTCCGTTCATCAAGCCCAGACTGTAATCGTTCCTGGTCACCAGCACCGGCCGGCCGGCATACCAGCCCTCCGTGCCACCGATCAAACCGGCCCGGCGGAGCCCGGCCGTGATCAATTCATTGAGCGCTTCGACCCCATAGGGACCGCGACGCAACGCGCACAGCAACTGGAATTGACCGTAGGCCGTGAGCACTTCGCTGGCCCAGGCATCCCAGGTCTCGGCCGGCGCATCGTGACTTGGGCGCGTCGACTTCATCAACCGCAGATAGTGCTGGTAGCCCATCGGCGGTTCCAGCACCCGGTCGCCCTGAATTCGCCCCACGCCCCGCTCCGGAAAACAGCCGGCGCCACCCTCGATGCAATGTCGCCCGATGGTCTGCTCGATGTCGCTGCCACGCAAACGCACTAACGCCAGATCGCGATAATCGGCCGCCAGAACCTCGCGCGCGACCTCGGCGACGGAACGCTCTTCACAGCCGCCGCCGTTGACTGCAGACGCCAGTTGCCCAATGCCACTGTGAACGCCGAAGCGGTAACTCCTGCGCAACATGGCCACCGCCTGATCCAGGCCGGCGCCAGCCTCACTGATCAGATGTTCGGGAAGGCGATAGCGGGTAACTGTCTCCAGCCAGCTGGCGCTAGCTGCTCGGTATCCCCCCCGGTCCGCCCGCTGACACATATCGCCCAACACCGCGCCGGCATCCACCGACGCTAATTGATCCTTGTCCCCGAGCAGGATCAGCCGGGCCTGATCCGGAAGGGCGTCCAGTACCTTCGCCATCATTTCCAGGTCCACCATGGAGGCCTCGTCGATGACCAGGACATCCACCACCAAGGGATTGTCCCGGTGATGGCGAAAGTTTCGTGACCCCGGCTTGCTTCCTAGCAGGCGGTGCAAGGTGGTGACACTGGTGGGTATGGCCGCCCGTAAGGTTTCGCTGTCCGGTAAATCGCCAAGCTCAAGCCCGTTAACGGCGCCAGCGATGGATTCATTGAGACGAGCCGCGGCCTTGCCAGTCGGTGCCGCCAACCTGATGCGAAGCGCCCGCCCCGTGTCCGGAGAAGTCAGTGCAATGTGTTGCAATGCCGCCAGCAACTTGACCACCGTTGTGGTCTTACCGGTGCCGGGACCGCCAGTCACGATGCTGAACGCCTGCCGTGCCGCGTTTCCACAAGCCACTTTCTGCCAATCGACGTCCTCCGCAAGCGCAGACGGAAACAACGCCGCCAGCGCCCTGGCCAAGGCCTGGGCACCGGCGCCTTTCGCATCCTCCATGGCCTGTAATGGCGCGAGCCGGGTTGCCAATCGCTGATGAATTTGCTGCTCGTACTGCCAGTAACGACGCAGGTACAGCCGCATGCCCTGACGAACCAGCGGTGTATTGCCCTGTGGATCGCCTTCCTGGTCCACCAGTAAGGGATTCTGGAGCGAGGCCAGCCAATCCTCATCGCTGACCCGGGCCATCAACTCGGAGGGTAACAAGTGTCGCTCCGGCGCCGCCACATCCTCCGGTGGCAGGGACAATGCGTTGTTATAACCATCCTCGGCCATGGCCTTGAGATCCAGGCACACATGGCCCCGCCCCAACTGGTGCGAGGTCAGCGCCGCCGCCAGCAGCAACAGGGTGTCCGCAGGCTGGTTGGCGAGATCGGCTTGCTGGCGGAGGAAGGTGACCAAGGCCACGTCCAAGGCGCGGAGCCAGCCCAGGGCGAGCCATTGCGCCAACAGGCGCGCCAGATTGTCCGGGCTCGCCAGTACCGATGACGGGGACAGGGCTTCGACAGCATCGGTGAGTTTGTCTACGGGCGCGTCAGTGCGAGCCATCGATTTCTCCATCACAGTAGCAGCTCCTGTTCCATAACCCCGTCGTGGGGGATCCGTCCTTGGCGGAACAGTGTATCCATGGCCTCGATCAGCTGCCGGTCGGGCCGGTCGAAATGCAGTCCGTTGACCGCGCCGCCGCTGCCCCGGAGAAACAGGTAGGCAGCGCCGCCGATGTGCCGATCATAGTCGTAACCAGGCAGCCGCGACGCCAGTAATCGGTGCAGGGCCAGCAGATAGATGGCGTACTGCAGGTCATACCGTTTTTCCGCCACTACTCGTGCCATGGCGTTGGGCGTATAGGCCTGATCGTCGGTACCCAGGGTGTTGGACTTATAATCGGCCACGTAGTAGCGGCCGTCGTGCTCAAACACCAGATCGATGAAGCCCTTGAGCATGCCATTGAGCGCCAGCGTGGTGGCCGGCGGCCTCGCGGCCAGGATGTCCGCCGGCTGGCCATGCAGGGTATGGCGCCGGACCAGCTGATCCAGGTCTTCGGCTTGCACCCCGTTACTGGCAAACCAGAATTCCAGTTCTGGCATGACCTGGGACAAATCGCCAAGCCGCATCGGAGCCGCACCGGGCAACGCCAGGGGAACCTGCAGGTACGCCTGCAACCACTTCCACAGTGGCTCCGCCCACGCCTGCCAACCCCGACTCAGGCATTGCTGGTGTAGCCGTTCCCGCAGTGTTTGCGGGTTCGCCAGTACCGAGGCAAACCCCTGCTCGGCACACCATTCCAAAAGATCGTGCAGAAAGGTACCTGGACCGGCGCCGCGATAGAAGCCATGAATATCAGCCACCTCCGGCGCCGGCACGGCGACCGGGGGCGGCAGCGCTGCCCCCGGTCGCTCCCGTTCTTCCTGGAAGCGCTCGGCACCCGGCGTTTCGGCTTCTGGCCACGACGGCTGGCGAGCGTCTGCGGCAGTCGCGACATTCACTGCCTGGTCGTGTATGGCAGCGCGGTAACGAATGGCGGAGTAGCTGGAAATCCACCAGTCCTCCCTGGCCCGGCGCGTCGGCACCCGGGCCGGTGTCAGCTCCCGTTCCGCAGGCGGCTGGTAGCTTTCCTCGCAAACCGGTGGCAAGGCCGCGACCGCCAGGTGATCGCAGCCCGCCGCTAGCTGCTCCAGCCTGGAGCGAAAAGACCCCTCGGTGTTACGAGCTACCAGGTAGCTCAAAGCGCTGCGGTCCTCCTCACCCTTCAGGGCCGGTGCCCCCACCCACGTGGCGTGGCGAGCCCGGGTCAAGGCCACGTAAAGTTTTCGAATGTCTTCGCCAAGCCGCTCCTCATCCGCCTGCTGGAGGACATCGTCGCTGGCCTCGAAGGCCACTTGCTGGTTACCCGCTTCATCATGCCAACGCAAGGGCAAATCCTGATTACGGACTGGACGGCAATGGGTAGCGAAGGGCAGGAACACCAGCGGGTATTCGAGCCCCTTGGACTTGTGAACCGTCACCACCTGCACCAGGTCGGCGTCGCTTTCCAACCGGACCTGCAGCGATTCCGACTGTTTGTGGGCAGCGGTGACCATGTCCCGGAACCGCCGGATCAGCGACTGTTCACCATCCACTTGCCGGCTTTCCTGCTGCAGCAACTCCGCCAGGTGGAGCACATCCGTGAGGATCCGCTCGCCGTCCGCGCGCCCCAACAGGCGGGCTGGCACGTCGAAGCGTTGCAGCAGTCGGCGAATCATCGCCAACACGCCCTGGCGCTGCCAGCTCCGATGCAGCTGACGGAAACTCTCGATCTCAGCCTCCCAGGCGAGTTCATTGCTGCGCAGCTGGTCCAGAGTCTGCCAATCGACGTCCAGTGTCGCCGTCGCCAGAGCGGCGCGCACCAGACGATCCCGTTCCGGTTCGGCGCAGGCTTCCAGCCAGTGCAACATGTCACGGGCCTGGGCCGTGTCGAGCACCGATGCGCGATCGGACAGGTAAACACTTTTAACACTGCGACGATCCAGCGCCGCCCGCACGTGACGGGCTTCCGTGCCATTGTTGACCAGAATCGCGAAGTCTGACGATCGCAGGGCCTGCAGGCGACCATCCGGGTGCCGGAAGCCGGCGGCCCCGGTCTGGCCCAGGTTGAGCAAGTGCACAATGTGCGAGGCGCACGCCTCTGCCGTTTCGACGATGACCTGGGCTTTGGCGTCCTCGCCTTCCCGCACCCAGAATGTCAACGCCGGCGGTGCCTGCTGCTGGATTTCCAGGTACTCAGCACGACCATGGGCCTCCACCTCATCAAACGGTACCGGATTACCCCGCGCGCGCCTGAACAAGAAAGCGCCCCGCTTGGCCTCGGTTTCTGCAAAAGCAAATACCCGATTGCTGGCGCTCACCATGGCCGCGGCGGAGCGGAAATTTCGCGGCAGGGTGACATGACGGCCCGCCGTGGCCTCGCGGGCTTTCAGGTAGGTGAAGATATCGGCACCACGAAAGGCATAGATGGCCTGCTTGGGATCGCCGATCATCAGCAAGCCGGTATTCGGATCGTCATCACGGACCCGAAACACGGTGTCGAAGATTCGATACTGGACCGGGTCGGTATCCTGGAACTCATCAATCAGCGCCAGCGGGAACTGACTGCGAATGGCCGTCGCCAGCCGCTCACCACCGTCGCCCCCAAGAGCGCGATCCAGTCGGTGCAGCAGGTCGTCAAAGCCCATCTCAGCGCGACGCTGTTTTTCACGTTCCAGGCGGTCCGCCATCCAGCGGGTGGCATGAAACAACAGTTCAGTCCGGGGCACACCGGTGCTGCAGGCAGCCTTAAGCTGGCTGACCTTGACCACCAACGGGTGCTCTGTGGGGGCAGCCCCCGACTTCCAGGCCTCCTCAATGCCCTCTGGCGTCAGCCGGTGCCACGCCGAGTCCGATAAGTCCGGTGCATTGAGATCCTTGCCACTGCCCCATTCCCGCAGCCGCTCCAGCCAACTGGCAACATGGTTCATCCGCAGCATGTTGCCGTTGAAGGCTTTTTTGCCCTTGGCGTCCGCCAGCACCACGGCGAAGTCGTCCGCCTGCTGGGCCAGGTCCTGGCGGGCACGGTCAAACACCTGACGTCGCCGTGTCACCATATCCCCCAGCAGGCGGCCGGGATCCTCGTCTCCCAGCGGCAGCTGATCGCCGAGCCCCAACAGCCCGGCGACTTCCTGCTGCAGCGCTTCCGGCGTTGCCAGGCTTTTCAGCCAAAGTCCGGCTGAGTCCTGGTCCAGCGGCGTGACAAAGGTACGCCAGTAGTCCCGGACCACCTGGGCCAGGAGCTCGCTCTGGTCAGTCTCCAGACTTTGATTGAACAGGCCGCCACTGTCGAATGCGTGCTCTCGCAACATACGATTGCACCAGCCATGAATGGTGTGCACCGCGGCCTCATCCATGGATTCGGCCGCCAATTCCAGCAGCCGGGCCTTGGCCGGCCATTGGGCAGGATCATGGTACTGGTCGCGCAGTTGTCTGAGGGGATCGCTGGCGCTGGCCGTCTCCGCTCCCGGCGGCTCGCGAAATACCGCCGCCGCTTCCGCCAGACGCTGCCGGATGCGATCCCGCAGCTCCTTGGTGGCCGCCTCGGTGAAAGTCACCACCAGAATATCCCGTGGGGTGAGCAGGCGACCACCGCTGGGTACGTCGCCATGCCCCAGGATTGCCCGAACGTACAGCAGGGCGATGGTGAAGGTTTTGCCGGTGCCGGCACTGGCCTCAATCAGGCGACTGCCCTGCAACGGCAGCGTCAGCGGATCGAGTCTTGGGTTGCTCGGCGCCTTGGCCGTTGCGCTTTTGCTGATCATGTTAGCGTGCTGCCTCCTTTACCGCTTGCCAGAGCGGACGATAGAGGCGTTCGCTCCACTGCTGGAAGCCGCCACCGGCCACCAGGGCGTCGAAGCTGGGGAAGGCCCGTCGCAACGCCGGCGACTGATCCATCTCACCGCTCTGCTTGAACCCGCCCTCATAAACTGCCCGGGCATCAGCGAGCCCTTTCTCCTCCGACTTGGCATTGCCTGCAATCCAGGCAAATGCGGTCTTTGGCGCCAGCGGCAAGGGTGTGCGCAGGCTGGTTAGCCAGGCGGTCAGCAAGTCAGTCATTAGCTCGTCGGCGCGTTCCCGGGCGAGGGGTGGCAGGGTCACATCACCGGCTTTGCTGAGCAGGCAGGTCACCACCGGGATATCCGCCCGTTGCGAGGCCGCCAGGTGGGTCACCCAAGGGTTCAGGAAGTGATGCCAACGGTACCGATTACGGTTGTCCGTCAGACCGCTGCTGGATAGGCGGATCAATGCCCAGCCACCCTCTGGCGCCACCTTGAACGGGCCGAGCCAATCTTCCACCGCCACCGTCAGGCCATCGATCTGGGCACGACACTCATAGGCCTGCAAGTCCAATTCACCCGGGAACCGTGCCAGCCAACTGCGGTAACGCTGGTACAGCGCTGGTAAATCGGCCTTCAGCCGCTGCTGCAACACCAGGCCAACACCGCCACTGGGGAAATCCCCTCGTGTGGCCTGACGCCGGATCTCAAGGTCTATCGCCTCGTTCAAGGCCGCTTCGAAGGCCTGTTCGGGTCCAGGACCCGATGCCGATGCGGATCGGGCGATGACGCCCTGAATCAGCTGGTCGCTGAGCTTCCAGTGGGACAAGCCGTCCAGGACAAAGGGCTCGTCATCCTCGGTGCCGGCATCCGGTTGGTCGAAGTACACCCCAAGCCTGGACTGGAAGAAGCCATCCACCGGCGACCGCAGGAAGCGGCCAAGGGTGGCCAGATTGATGGGCTCGGCCAGCAGGTCCTCGGGCAGCTCTGAAAATGTTGGAATGACGCCATCAGCCGAACCGGCCGCTTCCGCGTGAGCCTGTCGCCATTCCCGGGCATAGGTAAACAGCCCGCCGCGGGTGCAGGAGTCGCCAAAGTAGGCCGGACTGAAGGGCTGCAACGGGTGTTCGGTGGTCAGCCATTGCGACACCGAGCGATGATCGCGGGCCGTCTCCGCCAGCGGCCGAATGGCGTCCAGGTGGTCCCTCAGCTGGGCCACCAGAACCGATGGCGGACGCTCGGAATTATCATTAATACTTCTACCTATCCAGCTGATATATAGCTGTTTTCTAGCAGAAAGCAGCGCCTCGAGAAAGAGGTAGCGGTCGTCCTCCCGGCGGGACCGGTCACCGGGTCGGTAATCCTCGGCCATCAGGTCGAAGTCCACCGGTGGCTGACTGCGGGGATAGTCGCCGTCGTTCATGCCCAACAGGCAAATGTGCTCGAAGGGGATCGCCCGCATCGGCATCAACGTGGCGAAATTGACCTTGCCCGCGAGAAAGCGTTGGCTCAAGCCGCTCTGATCAAGACTCGACAGCCACACTTCCCGTACGATCGCCAGCGGTAGTTCGGTGGTGTCGAGTCCAGCACCGTCACAGGCCTGCAACCACTGCTCCACGGTCTGGTCGAGCCGAGCGAACACCAGGCTGTCCTGCTCATCGAGCGGACCAAAAAACTGCTCGCGAAGCTCGTTAATCACCTGCGCCCAGGCCCCCGGAGCGTGCGGCTCGGACAAGGTCAGCCACAGCCGCTCCAACTGGCTCAACAACAGCTCCAACTGGCCCGCCAGCCGACTCTCCAGACCACCGACCTCACCAAACGGTTCGATGCCCTGCCAGGCTTGACCATCGCCAACCGCGTAGCCCAGCAGCATGCGGCGAAGGCCAAAGCTCCAGGTGTGCTGATCCATTCCTTCGGGCAAGGCCAGGGAAGCCCGCTGCTGGCCATCCAGCCCCCAGCGAATATTGGCACCGTGAATCCACTGGTGCAGCAGAGGCAGGTCCTCCTCCACCAGGCCGAAGCGAGCTCGCACCGCCGGCACATCCAGCAGGTCCAGCACATCACTCACCGCGATGCGCGATTCCGGCAGCGATAACAGCTTTTCCAGAGCGATCAGCGCCGGAACCTGATGGCGTTCACCCTGATCCGAGATGGTGAACGGTATGAAGCGGTCGTCTTCAGGGTCGAGCTGACCAAATACGGCTTCGATATGGGGCGCATACTGGTTGATGTCCGGCACCATCACCAGGATGTCCTGGGGCCTGAGATCCGGATCGGCGCTGAACGCCTCCAATAGCTGGTCTTGCAGGATCTCCACCTCCCGCTGGGCGCTGTGGCCGGTATGGAACACCAGTGAGCGGTCGCTGGCGTTGGGCTGGATCAGAGGACGGATGGCCTCGCGATTGGGGCGCAGGTTAAGGATATCGTCCTGCAGCACCATCAGCAGGGTTTGCTGTGCTTCTGGGACGCCGTCCAGTGGACTGCTAAACAGGTCAATCTGCGTAAACCAGTGGCGATAGTCCGCCTGGTGGTCGTATTCGTCCAGCATGCGAATATAGTCCCGGCCCTGCTTGCCCCACGCAGCCAGCAGCGGCTGGGCGTGCAGGTGCAGGTTGTGGTCATCGAGCACGGCCGGCATCCCCTCGCGCTGGGCACCCCGCCGATTGACCGCCCGCAACAGGTCCCGATTCTCGACAATATCCGCCCAGTAGTACTGGGATGGATTGTGGATGCACAACAACACCTGACAGCATTGACCCAACTGGCTCAACACCTCCAGGGTCTGCTGGGGTAACGACGATACCCCAAAGACGATCAGCCGCCTGGGCACACCCCGGGGGCGATTGGTCGCTCGCAACTGACCAGCCGCCGCCAGAAACCGGGCGTGGATCTCGGCCCGGCTGGCGCCGGCATCCCGCCCCCCCTGGGCCTCAATATCCCGTTCCAGCCGGCGCCACAAGGCTGCCTGCCAACGCTGATCTGGCGGCAGGTCTTTCTCCTGACCGCCGCGCACGAGCATGACATTCCTGCCCCGTTGCCACTGCGCCAGCCAGTCCGCCCGGTAAACCTGATACTGATCAAACAGGTCCGCAATCCGCTCCGCCAGCTGGTAGCGTCGGCGCTCGGCTTCGGCACCGGCCATAAACCGGCTCAGCGGAGCAAACAGCGGATCGCCATTCAGTTCCGGCAACATCCGGTAGAGCCGCCAGGTCATCTCGTCCTTGTCGTAGGGCGAACGGGTCGCCACCGCCTCGGTGCCGAGGACCGCACGATACACCTGCCAGAGGAATCTGGACGGTAAGGAGAACCGCATGGCCGCGGCAATGCCAAGCCCAGGCTGGTCGGGGTCATCCTCGTCCCGGGCCAGCGCCAGCTTGAGCCATTGCGCAATGCCGTTGGAATGCACCAGGAACACTTCCTCTTCCAGCGGCGGCAAGGGAAAACGGCGGATCACCTCCACCAGCAGGGTTCGCAGATCCTCCAGCCGGTTGGCGTGGATGACCTGAAATCCCACGGGCCGATCCAACTCGGCGGGTTCGTTGACGATATGATCCGATAGGCGCTCAGCCATGGTATGCGTTGCCGCTCCGATGCGTAGATCCTGCCCAACAAGACGGCGGCAGTGAGTTTGTCGTGAATCGTTAATATAGCGGTGGAGAATACCGCTACAATCCCTTCTATCCAAACGCAATGATGCATCCACTCTGCCCTAGCCCGGGCTCCATTATCGGGAAGACTGCGAGGCGAGCGGGTGTGTAAGCGGTAGATCATAACAACAATAGCAACAGGAGATGCGGCCATCATGAGACGCTGGAACGGCTGGGGCGATGATCAATTTCACCTGGACCTGCCACCACAGGGCCATCAGTTCCTGTCGGAACGAATCGGCCCGGGCCAGGCCCTGTCAGATACCGAGCTGGCCACGGTCTGTGAGCGAGTACCCGCCAGCCGTCTTGCCGACCACCCGCTCATCGATACCTCGGCCGAAACCCGGGTCCGTCACGCCCGCGGTCAGAGTCTTCCCGACTGGCTCGCCGTGCGCAGTGGCGACATCGGCGTGTTCCCCGACGGGGTGGCGCAACCAAAGAACAGCGACGAGGTTCGGGACCTGCTCCAGTATGCCCAGCGTCATGAAATCACCCTGATCCCCTATGGCGGTGGCACCAGCGTCGCTGGCCATATCAATCCCCTCGCCGACACCCGCCCCGTGCTGACCGTGGATATGGGGCGCATGAACCAGCTGATGGACTTCGACCCGGAGAGCCAGATCGCCACCTTTGGCGCGGGCACGCCGGGGCCGCTGGTGGAATCCCAGCTGCGGGCTAAAGGGTACACCCTGGGGCACTTTCCCCAGTCGTTTGAATTATCAACCCTGGGCGGCTGGGTAGCGAGTCGCTCCAGCGGCCAGCAATCCCTGCGCTATGGTCGCATCGAGCAACTGTTCGCCGGTGGCCGGATCGAAACCCTGCAAGGCTCGCTGGATATTCCCACTTTCCCGGCGTCCAGCGCAGGTCCGGACATTCGAGAGATGATCCTCGGCTCCGAGGGGCGGCTCGGCATCCTCACCGAAGTTAAAGTACGGGCGACCCCCCTGGCGGATCAGGAGAGCTTCCACGTCACCTTTTTCCCGACCTGGGAGCAGGCCCGCACGGCAGCCCGGGCCCTGGTTCAGAGCAAGGTGCAGCTGTCCATGCTGCGGCTGAGCAATGCCATCGAAACCGAAACCCAACTGGCGCTGGCGGGACACCCCCACCAGATTCGGCTGCTGGAGGCTTACCTGTCGTTCCGAGGCGCCGGGAATCAAAAATGCATGATGACGTTCGGACTCACCGGCAGTCGTCAGCAGTGCACCGCGGCGCTGCGCGAAGCCCGCCGGATCTGCGCCAAACAGGAAGGTGTGTATACCGGCACCTATCTGGGCGCGAAGTGGGCCGAGAAACGATTTACCATGCCCTATCTGCGGGAAGCGCTCTGGCAACTGGGGTACGCCGTGGATACCCTCGAGACCGCCACCGATTGGGACAATGTCGATCACCTGCTCAATCGGATGGAAGGCACCCTGCGGGATGGCCTCGCGGATTTTGGGGAGAAGGTTCATGTCTTCACCCACCTGTCTCACTTCTACGGTCAGGGCTGCAGCATTTACACCACCTACGTGTTCCGCAACGGCAGCAGCTACGCCAACACGCTGGAGCGCTGGAAACACCTCAAGCATGAGACCTCCCGGGTCATCGTGGAGAACCGGGGCACCATCAGCCATCAGCACGGTGTTGGCAAGGACCATGCGCCCTACCTGCCGGTGGAGAAAGGCGAGCTCGGTATGCGGGCGATTCACGCACTGTGCCAAAGTTTCGACCCGGACCGGTTACTCAACCCTGGAACCCTGATCCGCGACGACAAAGCCTGAGGACACCGACATGGCCCAACAACAGCCGTGCCGGTCGTCCCTGCTCGATCAGCTCAGGTCCGGCAACAACCGGTTCGACATCATCGTGATTGGCGGCGGCATCACTGGTGCCGGGATCGCCCGTGAGGCCGCCGGTAGCGGCCTGAAAACCCTGCTTGTGGAGCAACGGGATTTTTCCTGGGGCACGTCGAGCCGGTCCTCGAAAATGGTGCATGGCGGCCTGCGCTACCTGGGCAGCGGCCAGTTCGGGTTGACCAAGGCGGCGGTACGGGAACGTCAGCGCTTGCTCAAGGAGGCGCCGGGGCTCATCAATCCGCAACCCTTTGTCATGCCGCACTTTCGCAAGCAGTTCCCCGGCCCACGGCTGTTCGGGCTGTTGTTGTGGCTATACGACCGCATGGCTGGCGAACACTCGCGCCGCCGACTGACCACCACCGAGACCCTACAGTGGGTGCCCGGCTTAAGCCGCTCAGGACTGGCCGCTGGCAGCGTGTTTGTTGACGCGGTCACCGACGACGCCCGGCTAGTACAACGGACGCTGGAAGAGGCTCGCCGCGACGGCGCCAGCTGCCTGAACTACGTGAAAGTCAGCCAGGTGCTGCGGCAAGACGGCCGGGCCAGAGGCGTCTCCCTGCAGGATCAGGCCGACACCAACGGCACCGAGTTCGAAGCCCACGCCGACGTTGTCATTAACGCCACCGGCGCCTGGGCCGGTCGGCTCCTGGCATCGGAGGCCAGCCTTCGCCCACTCCGGGGCAGCCATCTGGTCGTCCGCCATGAGGTGCTGCCAGTGTCCTGTGCGGTGTCGCTGCTGCATCCCGATGACGGTCGGCCGGTGTTTGCGTTTCCCTGGCACGGCACCACCGTACTGGGCACCACCGATCTGGATCACCGGCTGGACCTGGATCAGGAACCACACATCACCCAACCGGAGGTGGATTACCTGCTAAGAATCGCCACCACCCTGTTTCCCGAGCATCCCATCAAGGTGCGTGACGTCCTTTCCTCCTGGGCCGGCGTACGCCCCGTGGTTAGCTCCGGTGACGGTAAGGCACCGTCGCGGGAGAACCGGGAGCACGTGATCTGGGATGAGCAGGGACTGATCTCGGTGGCCGGCGGAAAACTCACCACTTTCCGCCTCATCGCCCGGCAAGTCCTGCAACGAAGCCGAGACTACCTGCCCAGCCTGAGGCTTCGGGATTCCCGGCTCCCGGTGTTCACCACAACCACGGCACCGCCCTGCCCGGCCACCATTGCTGCGACAACCTGGCACCGGCTAACCGGCTTCTACGGTCCGGCACTGGAACAGGTGCTGGCATCCGGGCCGCTAACGCCGGTGGCGGATAGCGATACCCTCTGGGCTGAACTCATCTGGGCTGCTCAGCATGCCGATGTGGTTCATTTGGACGACTTGCTGCTCAGACGCACCCGCCTGGGGCTGACCCTGCGAGACGGCGGCCAAGGGCTGCTTGACCAAATTCGCGAACACTGCGGCCCGGCGCTCGGCTGGAACGACTCCACCTGGCAGGCCGAGATCAACCGGTATCGGGACCTTTGGCAAAACGGTTACGCCCCGCCTGGAAACCTGGCCGACGCGGAGAGCCCGGCACCATGAGCTCTCCGCGCCCACTCATCCTCGCCATCGACAACGGTACCCAGAGCGTGCGCGCCCTGCTGTTCGATACCGACGGCCACTTGGTCGGCAAGGGCAAGCAGGAGATTGAGCCGTATTTTTCCGTGCAGCCGGGCTGGGCCGAACAGCACCCGGATTACTTCTGGGACAATCTGGGACTGGCCTGCCAGACCCTATGGGACAACACCGACGCCAAGCCCGATCAGGTCGCAGGCATCACCGTGACCACTCAACGAGGCACCGTAGTTAACCTCGATGCCAACGGTAAGCCCCTGCGTCCGGCGATTATCTGGCTGGACCAGCGTCATGCCAAGGTAGACGCCCCCTTGCCCGGCCCCTGGGGCTGGCTTTTCAAATTGGCCGGACTGGAAGACACCATCACCCGGTTCCGGGAAAAGACCCAGGCCAACTGGATTGCGCAACAGCAACCCGACGTCTGGCAGAACACGGCGCACTACCTGCTGCTCTCGGGCTACCTCAATTACCGACTGACCGGAGAGTTCAGGGATTCTACCGGTTGCCAGGTAGGCTACCTTCCCTTTGATTACCGCCGCCAGCGCTGGGCCGGCCCGCGGGACTTCAAATGGCGCTCAATGCCCGTGCGGCGGGAAACCCTGCCGGAACTGGTCTCCCCCGGCGAGCCCATCGGCCACCTAACGGCGGCGGCCGCCGCCCACCTGGGCGTCAAAGCAGGGCTGCCGGTGATTGCCGCCGCCTCCGACAAGGCCTGCGAAATCCTAGGCAGCGGCGGGCTGACCCCCAATATTGGCTGCATGAGCTACGGCACCACCGCCACCATCAATGCCACCAGCGAGCGCTACGTCGAACCCTCACGGCTGATGCCGCCTTATCCGTCAGCGCGGCCAGGCTATTACTCCACAGAAGTCATGATCTACCGCGGCTTCTGGATGGTGAGCTGGTTCAAGAAGGAGTTCGGCCTGCGGGAACAGCGCTTAGCCAGTGAGCGAAACATCGAGCCGGAAGCGCTCTTCGATGAGCTGGTCCAATCGGTGCCAGCCGGCTCCATGGGGCTGATGCTGCAGCCATATTGGTCCCCAGGGGTACGGGAGCCTGGGCCGGAAGCCAAGGGCGCGGTCATTGGTTTTGGCGACGTCCATACCCGCGCCCACCTCTACCGCGCCATCCTCGAAGGCCTGGCCTACGCCCTCAGGGAAGGCAAAGAGCGAATCGAAAAACGCAGTGGCGTTCGCATCGACCGTCTCAGGGTTGCCGGCGGCGGGTCACAGAGCGACGCCGCCCTCCAGCTGACGGCCGACGTCTTCGGTATTCCTGCCGAGCGTCCTGACACTTACGAGACGTCGGGCCTGGGCGCCGCCATCGACGCCGCGGTGGGCCTGGGTTTGCACCCAGACTTCGACACAGCGGTGGCGCAGATGACACGGATTGGCCAGACCTTCGAGCCGCAACCGGAAACCAGTCAGCTCTATGACCAGCTGTACAAGGAGGTCTACCTCGACATGTATCGCCAGCTTCGCCCGCTCTACCAAAAAATTCGCCAGATCACCGGCTATCCGAAATGACGAAAAAAACCGAAGGGGCACCCTGGAACCGCCATGCCCCTTCGGCAATGCAACGCACACTTCATCAACCTATGTATCAACAGAATGAGAGCCGGGGAACCGCTAACGCTTGCGCCGGCTTCTCGCAATGCCGATTCCCAGCAACCCGAGCCCAAGCAACGCGATGGTGCCTGGTTCCGGGACCTCTACTTCATCACCATTATCGTGATCATGGTGCTTGTCATAATCAATGAGTTCAGGAAATGTATAAGCGCCATCCTCATCGCCACCACCGAACCATAACGCGTTAGCGGACGACGCCAAGCTTACGAACACGGCTGCAAGCAGCCATTGGTAAATCCGTCGATTGATCGAACCCATCCAGATACCCTCCCTAGCGAGATGATTTTCCGCACGGACGTGACAAATCCGTCAGACCCAATAGGCAGAGCAATATGCAGGCCAATACTGTTAAGACCCCGACTATAACGGGACAAATGTACTATTTTACTCAGGCACCAACGGCAAAACGTCAAATTACGTTAAATCCACTGACACTTCATATTCGCTCGACTGTGCGTAATGCGCGTAAAGGATCGATGGGAACCCCTCGAGATAATTGCACAATCGTACAGATTTGCTCTGACAGCGAAGCCGTAGCGCGGTGTTAATAAAGCTGACGTTGGATAAACCCGGAACTGAAGCAGTAATAAGCCAGCATGTGATCGGAATGCGGGAGCTGCGCAAGAAAGGTCTGATGGACGAGTATCTGAGTCAAGGCGAAAACGACACAGCAAGTAAAACCAAGCCGCTTGGAGAGAGCCGTGTAAGAAAGCCGGCTATGGCGGAATGTACGACCTCAGAGACCTCCGCAAGAAAGGACTGACTGAAGAATTCCTGAGCCAAGGAGAAAATGACAAAGGCGGCCATGAAACGGAGGCTATGCGGAATCATTATCGGTTGATCAAGCCACCGAAGCGGGCGCGGACAACGATCAGATTTGAGCGGGAACAGAAAGTTTCTGAGTGAGTTAGATAAAACAGAAAAATCTCCAACGGACCTGATTGCTATGGAACCTCCACCAAGAGTACACTCATTGTGTACACAAATAGGGTGAGATTCATGCAAACGATCAATGTTCGGGAAACTCGGGAAAAGCTCTCAAATCTTTTGGACGCGGTGGCCGCAGGAGAAGAGGTTGTGATTCTGCGCCACGGCAAACCTGCCGCACGCCTGACCGCGGCCTTGCCCGAAAAGATTCAGTTTCCAAACCGTTCGGAACTCAGGGCATCACTGCCACCGGTCCAGGAAAGCTCTGCCCATGCGGTGCGGGAACTCAGAGATGAAGAGCGCTATTAATGTTGTACTTCGATACCAGCGCTGTTCTCCCCTACTACAGACAAGAGCATGCTAGCGATCGTGTTCAGGCATTGCTTGGGTCGCAAACCCAGCCGGTTCTTATCAGTCATCTGACGGAAGTCGAGGTGGCAAGCGCATTGGCCCGATGGGTTCGGATGGGAGAACTCAGCGAACCCCAGGCGAATCGGATCGAAAGTGCATTCCATGATGACGTCAGCCATGGGCGCTTCAGCCTGTGCCCCATTGAAACGGCCCACTATCAACGGGCCAGCCACTGGATTGGCACAAGAAAGACAAGCTTGAGGACGTTGGATGCACTTCACCTGGCATGCGCAGAACATCGCGGGGCTCAACTAATCAGTGAGGACGAAGCGCTCGTGAACGCGGCCGTTTTCTTCGGTATAGACGCCCGCCTTGCTTCAAAGGGCGACTGAGCACCATGGCTAGCCCCAAACACCTCACTCGAACACTGTTTGAGCAATGGGAAACTGTCGAGGCACTGGTGCGGGCCACCCGGGAGATGCCGGCGTTCTCCGACGAGCAGGTTCTTGCTGCCATTCGCCAGGCTCAACCGGCCCTGGACGACATTCAAGTCAGAGACGCTCTACGCAGGCTTTTGTCAGGTGGCGTACTGGAGGTTCAAAGTCGCTCTGAGAGCTTCGTGGTCAATGCCCATGTGCTTGAATTTGTACGTGGTCTGACCCATGAACACGAACTAGGACTGTCGTCAGTCATTCAGGCGCGCATCGAAGCCATTCGTGGCGCGACAGAGACCCTCACCGCAGGTATCGAAGCCGGAGATACCGGTCAGCAGACTCAAGCCATTAGCCGGCTATCTACCCTGTTCAGAGATATTGCCCGTCAGCTCGAGCAGGACCGCCATGCGATTGCTGAGCTGGCCGAGCAAGCAAAATCAGCAGACACCCGGGCACCCATCGCAAAACGCTACAAGTCGGTCCTCGACGCCTACGACCAGTATGTTGAACCGATGAACGAGATGATGGATTCCGGGCCTTCCGGCATTTTCTACCACCACCTCGCCGCAGCGGAAGACGCCCTCGACCTCGGCTACAATCGCCTGGTTCGAGGCAACCTGCATTCATTCGAGAATGCCATGCATGAATTCAACCGTCTGATCAGCCGCAGGAAGTTGTCAGACCTCAAGGTAATCCGCATTCAGCCGATTCACGAGAATCACCTTGTAGAAGCGATAGACTTGCTGATCCAAACAGCAGAAAAAGTGGAGTCCGGTGAATCCTTCGAACTGTTTAACCAGGCTACTGTGCTGGACGACCGACAACTGGACCACGCGCGCCAGTTACTGATTGATGAAGGTAGCGCTCGCCACGGGCTGAAGGTTGCGGATTTGTTTCGCCTCACTTTCGAGTTAGGCAAAGAAAATCAGGACGTGGAAAGCTTTGACGACATTGATAGTGCAGCTTCCAACGGCACCGTGCTCATGGCAAAGTTGGTGACCGGCCTGGCCATGCTCCACCTGATGCAGGACAAGAGCCGAAATGTTCAAGCTCTTTGCTACTTGGACGAAGCCCTGGCCCTGGATTCGGCCAACCAGAGAAGCTTGATCAAAACCGCTTCCGAATTCGGATTCGCGCTAATGTTCGCCTCCCCTTCTCCGTTGATTACCGCCCATTACTGCGTTCCTATCCAACAGTTGAGCAACGGAAAAAACCACATCAGCCGCAAGCATTGGCAGATTCTGCAGCCGCTTGAAGCTGTCGAGGCATGAGCTCGCCCTCATGAACAGGTCACTCAGAGAAGCATTGGTCAAACTTGAGGATTCCGGCGGAGAATGTCCTGGATCACGGTTCACGCCCTCACAGAAGCGGGTGCTTGACGAGTTCCTCCGCAGCACCGCATGTGTCACCAAGATGCGTCAGGGCAATGGCTTCGTTTATCGCATCAGCAACTCACCGGTGTTTGAGCAACATCTTAGGGAGTTACGGCCCGATGCAGAGCCTGCCAACAAGGCGCATCCAGTCCGGGCACAAAACCTCGCGTTTACCCGGTCCACCAAAGGTCGAAAGAGTTCACACGCCGCTTCTTACCGCCTACTGAAGGCAACAATGCCGGGCGTAACCTGGAATAGTGATAGAGAGTTGCTCGACCTATGGCAGCTGACATCAATCGCCGGCGCCCTCGCCATCGATATCAGCCAGAATGAAACGCCTCTGGCCACCGACAGCCCATTGTGGCTGGTGGAAAATCAGGGGTTGCTGGATGACACCAGCTGGGTGCCTGAAGGCTTGCACGGGTCTGTACTCTATTATCAGGGCCAGCTCAGTGAACGGCTGATAGACTGGCTATGCGGGAAAAAACGAAGTCCACGGATTGTTATCTTTCCAGACTATGATGGCGTCGGACTCGAAAACTATGCCCGCCTGCGCAAAGCGCTGGGCGACCACATCGAACTATGGCTAATGCCTGACTGGAAACGCAAATTGGAGCGCTATGGCAATTCTGAGGTATGGCGAAATAATCTTAACTATGTTGCCAATGCCGAGGAAAATTTAAATTTGGATCAGGAGCCGGATGAGGTGTTGGAGCTTATTGAGGCCCTTAAGCTGAGCGGTAAAGCGTTAGAGCAAGAGGCTGTTTTTCTGATCACAACGGACCGCTAATCAAGCTTGTTCAAGATGCTCTGCGCATTCAGTGATTCGCTCTTCCGCCACTCATTGAAGCGGATAATACTTTGGGTTTAATTTGGAAATTTTTTGGGTGAGGAGCTCAACTAAAATCGGATGAGGCAGATTGTTGATTATAAAGGGTAAAAATGGAGGCGCGGGTCGGAATCGAACCGGCGTACACGGAGTTGCAGTCCGCTGCATAACCACTCTGCCACCGCGCCGGGAAAAGTCCGATCATTACCTAAGGACTTTCTGCTCTCAGGTGGGCTTTGAGAGACTTGGAAGCTTTTCATTTCTACCGAAAAATCGGGAGAAATTGGAGCGGGAAACGAGATTCGAACTCGCGACCCCAACCTTGGCAAGGTTGTGCTCTACCAACTGAGCTATTCCCGCTCTAAGTCACTGCGACTTGCTGTTGCCGTCGAAGTGGCGCATATATTAATGGATCGCCGCGCAGTGTCAACCCTTTTTTTGCCAAAATATTACATGTAACTGATTGATTATTCTTTAATCAGCCCGCTCGACGGCCCGCGTGCTTTCGGCTGATGGAAACAGGTCTGGCCACGCCGCCCTCAGGTACAGCACCATTGACCAGAGCGTTAAGGCTGCCGCTACATAGAGCAGTGACACCCCGGCATAAGCCCAGGACACCCCTGGCGGGAAGGCCAGCAACATGATGATGGCCACCACTTGCGCCGTGGTCTTGACCTTGCCGATATAGGACACCGCGACACTGGCCCGGCTTCCGATTTCCGCCATCCATTCCCGTAGTGCCGAAATCACGATTTCGCGACCGATAATGATCACCGCAGGCAGCGTCAGCACCACGCTGTGGTATTCCTCAACCAGCACCGTCAGCGCCACGGCAACCATCAGCTTGTCGGCAACCGGGTCCAGAAACGCCCCAAAAGGCGTGCTTTGATCCAGCTTCCTTGCCAAGTAGCCGTCCAGCCAATCAGTCGCGCCCGCCAGCGCGAAGATCGCAGCGCTCACCATATAACGCCACTCAACCGGCATGTAAAAAATTGCGACAAACACCGGAATCATCACGATCCGCGAGAGCGTCAGAATGTTGGGTAGATTCATACTATCTTACTCGTCGTGCAGCGCTGCGTAGACCGTTTCCGCCAGGTTCCGGCTGATGCCCTGTACCTTGGCGATCTCATCGACGCTGGCCTTTCGTATTTCCTGTATGCCGCCAAAATATCGAATCAATTCGCGACGTCGTTTAGCACCAATCCCCTCGATCCCTTCCAGGGTGGATTGGCGTCGTTTCTTGTCCCTTCGAGCCCGGTGTCCAGTAATGGCAAACCGGTGGGACTCATCCCGGATGTGCTGAATCAAGTGCAGCGCCGGCGAATCCGCGGGCACCCGGAAGACGGCCCCGGTGATGGCGTCGATTAACTGCTCCATGCCCGCCCGGCGCGTGACGCCCTTGGCGACCCCGATTAGGGGTATGTCGGAGATCGCCAACTCCTCAAAAACCTGCCGCGCCACATTCAGCTGTCCCTTGCCGCCATCGATAAACACCAGATCCGGACGCTTCCCCTCCCCCGCCGCCAGCTTGCGGTAGCGCCGGCTAAGCACCTGATGCATGGCCGCATAATCGTCGCCGGGGGTAACTCCTTGAATATTATATAGCCGATAATCGGACTTGAGCGGACCATTCTCGTCGAAAACCACACAGGACGCGACCGTATTTTCCCCATGGCTGTGGGAGACATCAAAACATTCCATCCGCGACGGTGTTTCGGCCAACTCCAGCAACTCCCTGAGCGCCAGTAGCCGCCGATACACCGTTTCCCTACTGGCCAGGTGCGATTGCAGCGTTTGCCGGGCGTTGGTCACCGCCAACTCCAGCCAGCGCCGGCGCTCGCCCCGCACATTGCCCCGTATGCGTACCTCTCGTCCGGAGGCCTCACTGAGCGCCTCAGCGAGAAGCTCGGCACCCTCCACCTCAACCGGCACGAGGACATCCCGGGGAATATCCCGTTTTACATTTCCGCCAAAATAGAATTGACCGAGAAACGCACTCACCAGCTCGGCCTCGGACTGTTCAAGGGAAAAGCGGGGGAAATAGTCTTTGGTGCCCAGCACACGACCGCCACGCACGATGATCACCACGATGCAGACAATGCCGGCATCCTGATCAATGGCGACCACATCGGCATCACCGCCCTCGCCATCGACCGACTGCTGCTCCTGGACATGTCGCAGGTGACTGATCTGGTCACGATACGCGGCCGCCTGCTCAAAATTAAGCGCCTTCGAGGCCTGCTCCATCGCATCCATCAGATCTCGCAGGATCGCCGGGTTCTTGCCTTCCAGAAACATCGTCGCATGGCGTACGTCGCGCTGATAATCTTCGGGTGATATGTATTCCACACACGGCGCCGTGCAGCGATGGATCTGATACTGCAGGCACGGACGGGCTCTATTTCTAAAATAGCTTTCACTACAAGATCTTATCTTGAAGATCTTTTGTAAAACATTAAGACTTTCCTTGACCGCTCCGGAGCTAGGAAACGGACCGTACCAGCTCCCCTGGTCCTTCTTGCTACGCCCGCGGCGAAAGGTCAATGATGGATAATCTTCATGGGAAGACAGGTAAATATAGGGGTAGGACTTATCGTCCCGGAGCAGGATGTTGTAGGGCGGACGCAGGGACTTGATGAGATTCTGTTCCAGCAACAGGGCCTCGGTCTCGCTGCCGGTAATGGTGATCTCAATAGCGTCGATCCGGCTCACCAGCGCCTCGGTTTTCGGCGCCAGACCGGTCTTACGAAAGTAACTGCTGACCCGTTGCTTCAGGTTGCGGGCCTTACCCACGTAAAGCACCTTGGCCTCAACGTCGTACATCCGGTAAACACCGGGACGCTCGGTCAGCCGTTTTAGAAATCCTTTTGAATCAAACTCCTGGCGTTGCGTTTCAGACCTTGTCGGCATCGAGCAACCCGAGTCTGACTGCCATCAATGCCAACTCTACGTCGCTGGAGATTTCCAGTTTTTCGAAAATGCGGTAGCGGTAGCTGTTGACCGTCTTTGGACTGAGGCAGAGTTTGTCAGAAATATCCTGCACTTTCAGACAGTCAACGACCATCATGGCAATCTGCAATTCCCGCTCGGAGAGGCGGTCGAACACCGACTCCCCCTTTTCCTCAGCGAACTCTCCGCCCAGGTTCTTAAGGGCCATTTTTTGGGCAATCTCGGGACTGATGTACCGCTGCCCGGTATGGGCCATGCGAATGGCACGAACCATTTCGCGGATATCCGCCCCTTTGGTGATGTAAGCGGTGGCGCCGGCCTGCATTACCCGGGTTGGGTATGGATCGTCGGCACAGGCGGTCACCACAATCACCTGGATCGAATCATCGATTCTCAGAATACGGCGGGTGGCTTCCAATCCGCCGATACCGGGCATCCGTATATCCATCAGAACAATATCAGGCCGAGACTGGCGTACCGCGTCAATGGCCGATTCGCCAGAAGAAGCCTCGCCGATGACTTCAATATCGGGGTCGTCAGCCAGCATCCGGGTAATCCCGGAGCGGACCAAGTCATGGTCATCAACAACCAGTACCCTTATCAAAACTCACCTCATGCCAGACAGTATTGCGGGAAAAATTACAGAAGATTGTACCGCTTAGGCATCCTTTGGGATAGTAACGTTTGGTACATCGACCTACTCGGCAAGCCCCAAGCCGGCAACGTTCTCGGCCGGATCAAACCACACCACCAGTTCCCCTCGCCTAACCGCGGCCATCACCCGGTCTCGCTCCGCCATTGGTGATTCCACGTCATTGAGACCGTGATAGCGGGTGCAGTACTCCTCCACCAACCCCAGAAGCTGATCGTCGGGTATCAGATTTGCATCCACCACAAAGCGCTCACTGCGGGGGTCGGCTTGCGAGGATAAGTCGGAGTGTGAACTCATTGCAGAACCTGCCTAGGGGTTGGACCAAACCCACATCGTAATCACCGGCAGCGACAATGGCCAGTCTATTCGTGTGCCGCTTGGGCTGTCGTGCGAAAACTTGCGGCCAGTGCAGTCATTGAGTGGGATTCGCTGCGCAGGCCGTCGCTGACCGCACGGGTACTGGCAACGCTCTGGCTCAGCAGCTCGGCACTGGTATCCAGTGCGGACGCCCGCCGGCCCACACGGTCAATCTCATCGCGCTGGACCGCCAAAGCGCCACCGATCTCGACACTGTGCCGCTCCAGGCTCTCGAACTGGTTCTTTAACCCCGAAAGATGCCACTTCAGGCTCTCTAATTGAGCCTGGTTTTGACTACCTGCCTCCCGCATTTCTGATAATAGCCTGTCCACATCACCGACGCCTTCGGACAGGTCCGCGACCCACTGACGAATCTCGCCCGTGGAGTCCGCGGTCCTCCGGGAAAGATTGCGGACCTCCTCGGCAACAACCGCAAAGCCTCGACCATGCTCTCCGGCTCGAGCAGCTTCGATTGCCGCATTTAGCGCCAGCAAATTGGTCTGCTCGGCAATCTCCGCGATCACGCCGATCACTTGCTCGATTTTGCCGGACGCCTCCGCCAACGCTTGAATCGATCCGATCACCCGCTCAATCACTTCGACGGCATTTTCAGCAGCGTGCTCACTGTTTCTCAGCCCGGCCTGAACCTCCAGATTACGCTGGACAGCAGCCACAACGGTGCGACTTGACCCTGCCGTGATCTCCTCGATGACCGACGCCTGACCTGCGATGGTCGACATCGAGCTGGCGACATCCTGAATCTGCTGCCGGGTCTTGCCTGAGCTTTGCTGAACCTCCTCCGCCTGTTCATCCAGCCTTACAGACTGGTGATTGACGCTTTCGGCAGTGGCGCGAATATCCGTGACAAAACGCCCAAATCGCCCCACCAACCCAGAGAGGGCCGCGCCCACACCCGCAACTTCATCGTTACCGGCAACTTGCGGCAAACGGGTCAAATCCGAGGCCTGCTCCATCGCCCACAAATCGCGTTCGATGGACTGCAGCCGAACGATCACGGTGCGGCGCAGCCACAGGGTCATTGCAATGATCGCGAAGAGAAAAGCGGCGCTTCCCACCGCCAGGCCGTGCTGCTGGCGAGACAGGAATGCCAGCAGGCTGGAGGATTCCATGGCAATTTGCTCACGACTGGACAGCTGACGGGCCCGAATGGCCTCCAGCATGGGGTCCAACGACTGAAACAGCTGGAAATCCACCACCTGACCGACCCGATAGTAGCTTTTTTGCGCAATGGCCTCTGCCAGCGCAGAGATCAATGCCTCAACACGCTCAAAATTGGCCGCATTATCCACGGCCCAGGACGCCAAGGCGTCGTTACCGGCGATGTCCTGCCAGTGTCTGGGCAACACCGCGGACACCGCTGCGAACTCGGCATCGATTTCGTCCCACAGCAGAAGCTGCGCTTTCACCTTGTAGGCAAGATCCTGAATGCGTCGGTGGTCCTGCTCCAGGTCGCTCAGTTGCCAGGCTTCGTTCAGATTTCCGCGCACCAGCTGACCACTGGCCTGCTCGGCCCGCAACATGATGATCCAGGCCACTGACGCCAAGGCCGCCAGCGCGGCAATCGACAAACCGGAGAAAAACAGGATGCGGCTGCGAACCGTTGTAAGCATGCAGAACGTCCGATCAGTAAGGGTCCGGGCAGGTTATGACTTTTTTGTGTCACTTTTATTTCAGTGCGAGCGACTGCCCGCAACCAAACCGGGCGGCGATGGCAGCGAAAGGCTTTAAACCGTCATCCGAGTGAGGCAAAGTGATCAGAGCAAGGCAGCCAGTCACTCAGGGGGAGCAGAGCATGAACCAGAAGCGATGGACAATGAGAATCAGCGGACGGGTTCAGGGCGTTTATTACCGCGCCGCCACGGAAAAGAGCGCCACCGGACTGGGCGTCACCGGATACGCCCTCAACCTTCCTGACGGGCGAGTGGAAGTGGTCGCAGAAGCCGAACCTGACCGCCTTAAAGCCCTTCACCAGTGGTGCCTGCAAGGCCCACCAGCGGCCAGGGTGGATGATATCGACGTAACCGAATCGGCCGCCACTGGCGAATTCACCCGCTTTGCCATACGCCGCTGATTACAGTTCCAGAATTTTTTTAAACGAATTATCGAATCGGAGTTGCCAAAGCCCAGCAAAACCATTAAAGTTTGCGCCCTCAAATGAGCGACGACGTTGCTGATTTGAAAGAGTTTCTTGGAGAGGTGTCCGAGTGGCTGAAGGAGCACGCCTGGAAAGTGTGTATACGTTAATAGCGTATCGAGGGTTCGAATCCCTCCCTCTCCGCCAATACAAAACCCGGCTTTCGAGCCGGGTTTTTTATTGGCCGATTGGGAGGGTCAAGAGTACCCTCGCGGGTTCGACCGATGCCTGCGTAGCAGGCTGAGAAACGTCGGAGCAACGCGACGACGACCCCGAAGGGGTGAGGCACGCAGTGCCGAATAATCCCTCCCTCTCCGGGCACCGCTAAGGCCTGGACAGCTTACTGATTGAACCTATCTCGGTTCCTGTCCAGATAAATTCGTAATGACAGGACTGGTGGATTCGACGTACGCGCTTCGGTGTGAACAACCCCCAGCACAAGGCGCGATCCCGCTTGCCGCGCACCGACCGGAACTGTAGGCCACTTGCGCCCAGCTCGCGCAGGGTCCGACCACACGACCGCGATACCTCATAACTCCCGGGATCATAAATCGGGTCGGTCATGGGCAGCGCAGCGGCATCCTTCAGCGCGGCGCTTTCAAAGCGGCAGACCAGGCCCCGGAACACGAACCGGTCGTATTGCAGGCCGCGCACGCCTTGCCAGTAGCGCTCCTGATGGTAAGCAACCTCGTCAATCGCGGTGGCAAAAGAGTCGGCAATATAGAGCACGCCGTACTGGCCATCATTGAAGCGCCCCCCATCAGGATTAACATGGGTGAACGGCGCGGTGGCGTAGGAGCAGCCGGCGATGCCAAACGGAATCTGGTCCCTGGGAATCAGGTTCAGCTCACCGACCTCGGTGCGAAGTCGGGGGTTGGTGAGGGCCTGCAATTGATACAGCGCCTCGAAATCGTCGGCGTCGGCCACATCATCAAACAACGCTATGGGTGGAAATCTGGAATTCACCAGACGAAAGCCGATGACTTCTGTGTTTTCCATCCATGGAAGTGCGGCGTAGTCCGTCACCAAAGCCCTCCCCTTAAGGCGTCAATCCGCTTGAAGGTTTCGTACAAATCGGCGAACTGACCGGAGCTGATGACCTCCAGCGGGGTGCGGCCGTTAAAGTAGGGATTATCATTGGCCAGGGACATGAAGCCGTAAACGTTGCCAGGGTTATCAAACAGGGTTCTCAGGCTGGCGTGAATATTGAGCACATAGCTAAGGCGCTCCAGCTGGTCCCGAGACAGCGACGCCGATTCGGGATGCTGGCGATACTTGTACAGCGCCGCTCGGGAAATACTGAGAATGTTCTGGATCTGCCCCGGAGAACACTGCCACCTGTCCAGGATATTCAGCACCGCCTGCAATCCCGCACGGACATTGGGGGGCGGAGCTGACTGGGTAATCGAGCTCTGCATCATGGGCTTTCCTCCTTCTCACTCACCTCGTCTCACTATAGACACTTTAATAATTTTCGTCCATATGGAGACAGGCTTGGTCAAAGCGCCCCCAGCCAGGCGGCACCACGTACACCACTGGAGTCTCCGTGCCGGGCTGGCACCACAGGCGTGTCACACTCCCCGCCAAAAACATGGTCGCGAAGCAGCCGGGGCAGTTCTCCGTAGATTGCCTGCGCATTGGACAAGCCACCTCCGACCACGATGATATCCGGATCCAACACGTTGATGACCGACGCCAACCCCCTCGCCAACTGAGGCATGTAGTGATCCAGGGTACGCCGGGCGGCACGATCTCCCCCGGCAGCGGCGGCCACGATGTCCTGGGCACTGTGCCTGGCCCGCCACAGCAGGCGATGGGTCAGCGACAATCCGGTTCCCGACAGGAAAGTTTCCACGCAGCCCAGCTGGCCGCAAAAGCAAGGTCGTCGCGCCAGCTCCTCCTGAGACGTCCAGGGCAAGGGGTTGTGGCCCCATTCACCCGCCAGGCCGTTAGGCCCAGTCAGCAGCTGCCCCCTTACGCTCACCCCGGCACCACAGCCAGTCCCAAGAATCACCGCCAGCACCACCTCATACCCTTTGCCGGCACCGTCCGTCGCCTCCGACAGGGCCAGGCAATTGGCGTCGTTGGTCAGGGTTACCGGGCGCTGCAAGGTACGTTGCAGATCCGCGGCCAAAGGTCGGCCATTGAGGCAGGTCGAATTGGCGTTTTTCACCCGCCCCGACCGACGAGACACCGTTCCCGGTATTCCGACCCCCACCGAAATCCCCCGAACTCCAGCGGCGCTTTCCGCCTCACCGACCAACGACCGAATCACCTCCAATCCGGCGGCGTAGTCTCCCGGAGGTGTCGGCTGACGCAACCGGAAATACTCTCGACTGTCCCTGTCCAGCAGAATCACTTCGGTTTTGGTGCCGCCCAAGTCGACACCAATCATCCAGGAATCGGACATAACGACCTCACCAGCCCTACGGCAAACTCGACAACTGAGCGAAAAAACATCGAATATTGGCTCGCCACGTTGAGACCGCAGTGTCGACCAATAGTTACGTTCCCAACATCACAGCGATAAGCGAAAATACCAGCTTTCTCCAGAGCGCCGTTAACACCCATGACCCTTGCGAACATCTTTTTCCAGACCCTGGAAACCACCTTGCCGGTATTCGCCATGGTGTTTATTGGCCTGGGCCTGAAACGCCTTAACTGGATCGACGACGCCTTCATCAACACCGCCTCGGCGCTGGTGTTTCGCGCCACCCTACCAACCCTGGTGTTTTTCAGCATCGTACGGGCCGATCTCGGCAGCGCCTTTAACCCGGCCATGCTTGGATACTACCTGACGGCAACCATTGCGTGCTTCGGCATTGCCTGGCTGTGGTCAGTGTGGCGCGTCCCCCGGGAAGACCGGGGCGTATTCGTCCAGGGCGCGTTTCGCGGTAACTGCGGCATTGTCGGCCTGGCCCTGGCGGCTAACGCTTACGGCGATTTCGGGCTTTCAGCCGGAGGTATCTTGCTGGGGTTGGTGATCATTTCCTACAACGCCCTGTCCGTTATCGTGCTCACCGCCTACCACCCCAACAAGCAAGCCCGCCTATCCAGCATCCTGGGAGATATCCTGCGCAACCCCCTCATTTTGGCGGTGCTGGCAGCCATCCCGGTGGCCTGGTCGGGAGTGACCCTGCCCTCCTGGCTTCACACCAGTGGCAATTACTTCGCCTCGCTGACCCTGCCGCTCGCACTGCTGTGCATTGGCGGCACCTTGTCCCTGAGCACCATCCGCAGTGACAGCAAGTCCGCGCTCGGCGCCAGCGTCATGAAGATGATCACCTTACCCCTGATAGCGACAGCTGGCGCTTGGCTTTGCGGGTTCAAAGGCCAGGAACTGGGCTTGATGTTCCTGTTCTTTGCCAGCCCCACGGCCGCCGCCAGCTATGTCATGGTCAAAGCGCTGGGCGGCAACGATCGACTGGCTGCAAACATCGTCGCGCTGACCACCCTGCTGGCCAGTGTCACCATCACAGCAGGGGCGTTCGTGCTTCGTGCCAGTGGCGCCGCTTAAAAGACTGAGGCCGCCGGAGACTACGACGGTCGGGGAATTGTCAGCACTTCACCAAAGGTGACGTATTCGTTCCCCCCAAGCCGTCCGATGGGATCCAGTACGGCGGCATCGACTCGCAGCCGATCCTTCGCATCGAGCGAAACCGCGCGATCATCCACATAGACCTTGTGGATCAGACCAAAGATCAGACTTTGCGGTGTCGGGCCAATTTCTTGGATTTCATAGAGTTCACAAGCCATGGCGACGCGACAATCCGCCAGCCTGGGCAGGTCGAAATCTTCAAATTCCGTTAATGCCAGGTCCAGCTGGGCGAGCTCCGACTGACCGTGGGGGAGCACCTGGGAGGTCTCGGTCATGGCCCTTGCCTGCTCGCGGTGGGCAATATGAACGGTAAACTTTCTGCGCTTTTCAATATTGACCCGGGTATCCTTGAAGCTGCCATCGGGCTTTTTACCCACCGACAGCATCAGTAGCGGAGGCTTGCTGGTGATGGCGTTAAAAAATGAAAACGGTGCGAGGTTGTAGTCCCCGTCCGGATTCTCAGTCAGCACCCAGGCCACCGGGCGAGGCACCAGGGTCTGGGTCATGGCGTGATAAACTTCTTGCGAGGTCAGTTCGTCGAAATCGAGGATCATGGGCGACTCCAGCTCAGGGTTCGACAGCCCTCCCTCATCGCCTCAGGTGTGGCCAGGGGAACAGGCGGCAGGCCGCCGAATCCGGAATGAATTATTTCTTGCGATAGATGATGCCTGGTTGGCATTGCACCATTTCGTAGAGATCCTGCAGTCCGTTCAACGACTCAGAAGACCCCAGAACCAGGTAGCCTCCCGGATTCAAGGTGGCATGGATGCGCGTCAGAATGTCCTTCTTGAGCTCTGCGGAGAAATAGATCAGCACGTTGCGGCAAAACACCACATCAAACTTCCCCAGCATGTAACGGTCCAGCAGGTTAAGCTCCTTGAACTCCACCATGGAACGGATCTGCGCACCGATCTGCCAGCCACCAGTGCTGGACGGCGTGAAAAATGCCTTCTGGCGCTCTGGCGACAGCCCCCGGCCAATGGCGATCATTTCATACTCACCCTGCCGCGCAACTTCCAGCACGCTTTTCGAAATGTCCGTGGCGGTGATACGCAGATCCCGCAGTTTGCCCGGCCGCAGGCGCCGATATTCCTCCGCGATCATCGCAATCGAATAGGGCTCCTGACCCGTGGAACAGGCCGACGACCAAATCCGTACTGGTCCGCCCGCCCGATGCTCGGCGAGTTCTGGCATCAGCTTGTCGCTGAGGATGCGGAATGGGTGGTTGTCCCGAAACCAGAGAGTTTCGTTGGTGGTCATTGCATCGATCACCAATTCCCGCAAGCCGCTACTCCCCGGGCGGCGGAGGCTTTCCAGCAACTCCCCCAACCGGGACATTTTCTGCTCTTCAAGGATGCGACGCAGACGACTCTTTACCAGATACTGCTTGTTGTCGCCCAACAGAATGCCGCAGGCCTCCTGCAAGAACGTCTTGAACGCCTCATATTCCTGTGGGGTTATGTCTGCCTTCATGGGGTCTCTAATTTAACGGTGTCCGGACTTGGGAGCGATGGGATGATAACTCATTGGCTATCGATAATTTCCATCACCCGTTCGGCAAGTTCATCTGGGCTGAATTTGGCCATGAAGTCATTCGCCCCCACCTTCTGCACCATGGCTTGGTTGAACACGCCGCTTAACGAGGTATGCAGCATGATAAACAGGCCGCTCAACGCGGCATCGTTCTTACACTGGGTAACCAGGGTATAGCCATCCATTTCCGGCATCTCAACGTCTGAGATCATCAACGACAGATGATCCGAGGCCGTGGAGCCATCGGCAGTGATTTCCCGCAGATATTCCATCGCCTGCCGGCCGTCGTTTCGGGTCACCACTTCCATGCCGATGGCACTGAGGCAGCGCGCAATCTGCCGTCTGGCCACCGAGGAATCATCGACCACAAGGATTGGCAACAATCCACCCCGATCACGGGAGCTTTTGCTAAGCACTTCCTCCGCAACCTCTTCCCGCAACGGAGAAACTTCTGAAAGTATCTTCTCTACGTCTATGATTTCAACGAGTTTGTCATCTATTTTTGTTACCGCGGTGAGATACATTTCCCGCCCAGCCCCTTTCGGTGGCGGCAGGATGTCTTCCCAATTCATATTGATGATTCGATCAACGCCCGCCACTAGGAAGCCCTGGGTCTTACGGTTGTACTCCGTAATGATGACAAAGCTGTTGGCGAGCTCTTCGCTGGGGATGCCCGGTTGCCGTATCGCCATTCCCATATCGATGATCGGGATGGTCTCGCCACGGATATGGGACACCCCACGCACCACAGGCTGACTGTTGGGCAGTGAAGACAGCTTCGGGCATTGCAGTACCTCTTTCACCTTGAAAACATTGATGCCATACAATTGCCGACCACGAAGACGAAACAGAAGCAGCTCAAGCCGGTTCTGGCCGACCAGTTGCGTTCTTTGGTTCACACTGTCTAATACACCCGCCATCGTCCGTTATCTCCTGAGTATGCTTGACTGCTGGCAGGCATGGATTTTGCCTTACCCATTGCAACTGTCATCGTTTTGACCGGTTTTATCATTAACGGCCGCTCCCGGAAATGGTTGAGCCGCTTAACATCAGGTTTTCGCTTTTTTATCCTGTTTTCAAAGCATAGGACAAACAGCAGCGTATGCGCATCTTCATTTTGGCGACTCTACTGTTGGCGGTCACGGAACCGACCGCAGCCGAAAGCGGCGACGCAACACCGCAGCAGATCCGCACGGCTGCAACCGCTTTCCTGCAGACCTTTGCCGACGCCCAGGCCGAAGCCGGCTACCAGGTGGGTTTTGACGTCGGGCAGCTCGATCCAAGACTCAATCTCGCGGCTTGCGCGACGACCCCTAAGGTGGCATTCAGTGGTGACCCCTGGCAAACCACCCAGCCCACCCTACTCGTTCAATGTGAGGGGCAACGCCCCTGGCGCATGTACCTCCCAAGCAAGGTTACCATCAGCGGTCTCGTGTTTACCGCAAGCCGCCCCGTCGCTCGCGGCGAGCGAATCAGCCGGGCCTTGGTCACCAGCGCAACCAGTGTTGTCAACGGCAGTCGGCGAGCGCCCATCACCAACCTGGAGCAATTACTCGGCAAGGAAGCCTCCCGCTCTCTGAATCAGGGCGCGGTATACACACCCGCCGTTGTCGAGGAACCCGACACGGTACAACGGGGCGACCATGTTATTATTACCGCCCGATCGGGCAACTTCAGCGTGCAGTCGCGGGGCAAGGCCTTGGCCAGCGGACAAACCGGCGAACAGGTCATGGTGGAGAACCTGTCCTCCGCCCGGCGGGTCCAGGGGCTCATTGTCGGCCCGGGGCGCATTGAAATACCCATGTAGACCCTGCCGGTGCAATGCAGGCAATACCGATACAGCGGCAAAAATTTGCCGTTAATGACCGCTTGCTTGCCGTCTTACAAATAAGTAATCCGGCCGGCTAACTGAATTTCTAAAGTTGTTCGGGGACCTGCCGATAAACAGGCTAAGAAACTCATCCGTCGCCGTCAGGGCGAACAACAGGTAAGCAGGTAACGTTATGTCAGTTGACTTTAACGGAATTGGCCCCGGCCAGGTCAACACCCACAAGACCACGGCCGATAAAGCGAATGCGCCCAAGGCCCAGGCGCCAGCCGAGCAGGCCCAGGCCCAGACTGCGCGTGGGGAAAACGTCAAGCTCAGCTCCCAGGCGAAGGAACTGAAGCAACTGGAACAGCGCCTGAGCAGTTATCCGGAAACTGACGATGATCGAATCGAACAGATCAAAGCCGCACTGGCAGACGGTTCCTACAAGATCGATGCAGAAAAACTGGCCCAGAAAATGCTTGAGATGGATGAAAGCATTTTTGGGTGATTGAATCATGGCAGCCATCGACACACTGAAGCTATTGCTGGCGGAAGACATTCGCCAACTGGATCAACTGGCCTCCCTGCTGGCTGAGGAAAAGGCTCTCTTGTCTGGGCACGATGTAAGAGCGCTGGAACCGATAACCCAGCAAAAAGACGCTCTGCTGAAGACGCTCCGCGACCGGGCGAAGCAAAAAATCCATTTACTGGTGGAAATGGGTTACCGCCCCAACAGCGGCACACCCTCCCAGTTTATCCTTGCCAGCGGCATTGAAGCGCTCATTGCGCCCTGGAATGAGGCCGAGCGAAAGCTGAAAACCTGCCACAGCCTGAACAGCGTGAATGGGCGCGTCCTGGGCAACCTGCAGAAACGCCTCACCAGGCTGAGCGATATATTCCGCGGCACCACAGGGCAACAGAAGCTCTACGGGGCCAGCGGACATCAGACCTCGGTTAACCAACGAACGATCCTTGCCAGCGCCTGAACACACCTGCCGTCGCGGCCGGTCCGGATGCCGGCGACCCTAACCTGGGTTGCCGGCATCCGGCGATTCATCAACGGGCAGAAATAGTGATGTGCGAACCGGCCTCAAACCGGATATCACTCAGGGTGACATGCCCCAGTATCGCGCCCGGGCCTCCGGCAATCCGGATATTTTGCATGCTCACCCGCTCAATGCGCTCGGGTAAGGCAAGGCGCAACGCACCTCCCTCATGGATTTCGTAGGGGGCTTCCCCCTCCCGATAATGAACACCGGTAATGGTCATTTCCGCATCCAGGAAATTAAGTACCGGCAGAAACGTTTCGGTAACCAGTTTAAGCCCCTCCATAGCGTCGGCCTGCTCCTGCGACAACGGCTCGCCCTCACTCTCCTGAGCGGCAATGGCCATGGAGCGAACCCGGTCAACCCGCTCCAGGAACTGTTCGTTGGCGCGTCCCACCGCACGGGCAAGCTCCTCGTCGGTCATGGGCTGCCAGCGGCTGCCGGCGATCAGTTCAGCGGCCCCCAGATTGGCTGAACGATTTTCAGGGCTATTGGCAGCAAACGAAACCAGAGGCTGAAAAGGCAACGTTATCATGGTGACCAACGCAGCCGCGTTTCGGTAACGTGCCTGATGCTTCAGAACGCGTCCCAGTTCCTTCTCGGTGATCCAGCCCGATTGGACAAAGACCTCGCCGAGTCGTTGTCCCGTTTCCAACTGAAGCCTCAGTCCCTGCTCCAACTGAACTTCGGTGAGATAGCCGCGGTTAACCAGCAACCGCCCAAGACGGGATTTTTCCGCAAGACCGTGACTTATTTTCACGAGATTCCTCCGTTGAATAGTCAAACACCGTACAGCCCGGCCCGGAATGTTTAGAAAAGCGTGTTGACGTCCAATGCCCGTTATCTTCCGAATTACATGACAGGTAGTACAGAAACGAATCGCTTGGATCCGTTACGACACATAGCCTGACGTTTGCGATCGGTGATCTCGTGGCCAAAGTGTTGCGTAGCGTTGCCCTGGGCAACGTCTCTGTAAAGGTAGCCTACTGAGCTGAACCCATCGACCAGGCAAAAATTCTGTTAGACTCCAGCCACTAAGGAGCCTCTGATTAACGCTTGGTTCTCGTTTGCTGTTCAGAGCCATTCACAAGCAAGACGTTAATCCGAGGCTCCCTAACCGATCTCTACTTACCTCGGCATTCATACATACATGGAGCGAACCACTGTGACGAGTGTACAAACGAAAAATTCGGTAAAACAATCAGTAACTGTGATTCAACGTCTTCTGTTTATGGTGGTCACGGCGCTGTTCGCCATCAATGCGAGCGCCGACGACGCGGACTCACCGCCAGCTTTGCCGAAAGTACGCGTGGAAACCTCGCAAGGTGTCATGGAGATCACCCTGCGCCCCGATGTCGCTCCAAAAACCGTCGAGAACTTCCTGTCCTACGTGGACGCTGGCTACTATCAGGGCACCATTTTTCACCGGGTGATTCCCGGATTCATGGTCCAGGGCGGCGGGTTCGACGAGAACCTGAACCGGCAGCCCACTGAGGCCCCGATCGTCAACGAAGCCAGCCCCACCCTGAAGAACCTGCGGGGCACCATTGCGATGGCCCGAACCAATGATCCCCATTCGGCAACCTCCCAATTCTTTATCAACCTGGTGGACAACCATTTTCTGAACGCCGGCGCCAGGGGGCCGGGCTACGCGGTGTTTGGTCGAGTAACCGAAGGCATGGGGGTGGCCGATGCCATTGCCGGCCAACCCACTGGATACCGCAAGGGCATGGCCGATGTGCCTGTGACCCCCATCGTCATCCAGCAAATCCGGCGTATCGATAACGCCAGCGAATGACCACGACGCCTTCCTCTAAAACCGTGTCAGCCACACCGGCACGCCTGGTGTGGCGGGACGGCGTACCCGAATCGGCGGATTTTGGGGACGTGTACTTCAGCCGGGACAATGGCCTGGAAGAGAGCCGTTACGTCTTCTTGAATCATAACCAGCTGTCGGAACGCTTTGCTGCCCTCACCCCAGGACAGCATTTTGTGGTTGCGGAATCGGGCTTTGGTACGGGCCTCAATTTCCTGGCCACCTGGCACTGCTGGCGACAGTCAAATCCGCCAGACAGTGCCAGCCTTCACTTTGTCACCGTCGAGCGATTCCCGCTCACGGCCGAGGACCTTGCCCGGGCCCATGCCATGTGGCCCGAGTTGGCGGATCTCGCAACGGAACTGCAGCACCACTACCCGGCGCCGATCAACGGCACTCACCGATTGGTGCTTGATGGCGGCCGAGTCAGGTTGACGCTGTATTTTGGTGACGCCCTGGACGGCTGGCGTGAACTCAACTTCCGCGCCGACGCCTGGTTTCTGGATGGCTTTGCACCATCCCTGAACCCGGAGCTTTGGGTGGATGAGGTTGTGACCGCCGTAAGTGAACACAGTCGCCCTGGCACAACCCTGGCCACATTCACTGCGGTCGGCAGAGTCCGGCGCGCCCTGCAGGCCGCAGGCTTCGACATGCAAAAGGTTCCGGGATTTGGCAGGAAGCGCGACATGCTGGCCGGCCGGTACGCCCCTCACAACCCAGAGCAGACTGGGCCCTCTGAGGCGAGCCACCCGCCAACGCCCAAGTCGGTAACTGTGGTGGGCGCCGGTATCAGCGGCTGCCTGCTGGCACGAAACCTGGCCGAGCGAGGCGTCCAGGTGACCCTGGTCGATGCCGGCAGCGGCCCCGCCACCGGCGCTTCTGGCAATGCCCAAGGCGCGCTGTATGTGAAGCTCGGGGTAGACTTCAATGCCCAAACCCGACTTGCCTTGTCCGCTCTGCTCTTCGCCCAGGCGCACTACCGCACCCTGCCCGGCAACCTCTGGCAGCAAACCGGAGTGCTCCAGCTGGCCTATGATGAGCAGGAATCCCTACGCCAGGACAAGTTCGCGGCCCGCAACGATTACCCGGGCGCGGTGGTGCGCCCGGTCAGCGCAGAAGAAGCCTCGGCTCTGAGTGGGCTACCGCTGGCTCAAGGGGGACTGTGGTTTGCCCACAGCGGCTGGCTTAACCCGGCAGGCCTGTGCGCCTGGCTGCTGGATCATGACCGGATTGCCTGCCAATTTGACTTTGACGTAACGAAGGTGACCGCACTCGCCGATTCCTGGCAGCTGACCGCCACATCCGGTGAGGTCGTCACTGCCGAGCAGCTGGTACTGTGTAGTGGCCATCGCATCATCGAGCTGCTCCCCGAAACCCTCCAACGCCGATTCAGGCCGATCCGCGGGCAGGTAACGCAGTTGTCGGCCGATGACATCGCAACCCCGGACTGCGTTGTCTGTGGTTCCTGCTATCTCAATCCGGCGAGTGACGGTAAGGCGCTGACGGGCGCCACCTTTGACCTGCACCAGCACAACCCGGAAGTGACTTCAGCAAGCGAGACAGAAAACCTGCAGGCGTTGTCCTCAATGCTGCCCGGCATAGTACCGGAAGCGGTGATGGAGCGATTCGCCCGCAGCGATCCCCACCCCCGTGGCCGGGTCGGTTTTCGCTGCACAACTCGGGACTATCAACCCGTCGCTGGCGCACTTGAGGGTGACGGCGAGGCACTGCCGGGGGTGTTCCTGCTCACAGGCCTGGGCAGCAAAGGGTTAAGTTACGCGCCAATGTTGGCCGAGTTCTTGGCCGACCGATTGTTGGGCCACCCGGAAGCCTTACCTCTCTCTCTGCAATGCAGAATAAGCCCAGCGCGCTTTCGGCAAGTACCCGCAGGAGCTAAAGCTTTTCAACAAGAGGCCGATATACTGACTAGCGGGCCCGTGTTAAGGGCCCAGGAAGTGCTGGAGTAGCTATGGCGATTTACGTGAGTGAGCCGGGAAGGCCTTTGGGCACCCGCGTACCTGAAATTTTCCGTGACCGACCGGTGGATACGGTCACCGAGATGGTCGAGTATCACCCTATCAATCCCCAAAGGAATGACGCCACCGATCCCGAGGTGCTCAATGCTCAGTGGTCGGCGCATCGTCGGGCGGCAGCGGTTTACGGGGAAAACACCGGCGTGGCCGAGGACAGCCAACGCCCCTACCTGCCGGTTTCCCGGCTGGCCACCACAACACTGCACTCCTTGCCAACGTCGACCACGCTGGCCGAGGCGCTCTCCTATATGGAAAGCCGTGCCATACGACACTTGATCGTGGTGACCGAGCATAATGAAGTGGCAGGATTGGTGGACAAGCCCTGGATTTTGGAATGGCTAAGGGACAACAAGGCCGAAGCAGCTGCGTACAATTTCAGCCTGATCGAACTGCCGGCCTTCCTGACTGTCGCGCCCGAAACGGACGCTCACCAGCTCGCTCGGCTGATGCTTGCTCATCGACTCGATGCGGCGGTGGTGATTGACGCCCAAAGCCTGGTGGTGGGCATTGTGACCAGCACCGATTACCTCCGCCTCTACGCCAGTCCGAGTCAGCAAGAGGGCAACGTCTGATGCGGCCATAGACCGCTGCGGGTAACCCAACATCCCGGGGCCCTCACCGGCGCCTTAATTGAGCTGGCGACCGGCACCACTGAACACCAGCAGCTGCCACTGCCGGCTCCCGCTGCCGCCCACTTCAACCAGCGCTGCCAGTTCGTCGTTTCGATACTGGCCCAGGCGAATCACCCGGGCATCGTCGATAACGCCCTGGGCCCGCCAGATCACCGCATCAGCCGCGTCCGCCTCATGCCCCCCGTCAATCCGAGCCAGGATCGGCTGACGACGATTAGCCGCATTATCGGCGTCTGGCGCAAACAGTCCGTCGCTACTGCCTGCCACCACCAAATCGTCGTCAAACGACGCCAGGGCAGTCACCTGTTCATTCGCCGTATCGTCGCTGTCGTTGAGCATCACCACCCGGTTAAGCTGGCCGGAAATGGCGTAACGGAACAGGAACGCTGAAACACTGGAGGCCGGGGCGGAGGTCAACTCAAGCGCGCCCTGGAGGGCACTGTCGTCATTGGGCTCAGCGGCATACACGCTGGGGCTCTGCCCCGCCAGCCATACGCCATTATCGTCGTAGCGGACCGCAACCACGCTGTCATCAGCCTCGGTGCCGCGTTGACGCACCGCCAGGCTGCCAACCGGGGACGAGGCATCGTAGAAGAAGAAATCCCGCCCGCCGAATTGGGTCTGGCCCTGGACGCCTCCGCGACTGGTACCCACGGTGACAACGCCACTGGGGGCCAGATCCCCTCCGCTAACGGTTTCATCCAGGCCAGACCCGGCCTGTCGGGTCCAGGCGACGGTTGCGGTACTGGCGCCACCGTCCTGGCGGGTGTCAATGCGCTGGGCAAAGCTGTCCACGCCCCCGGCGGCGCCATCAGAGGACAAGACACCAGAGGTCTCACCGGTGATAAACACATTGAACGTTGCATCCAGCCCAACCCAGGAGGGCACATCGTCTCCGGCACTGCCGCTCTGTGTTTCCCATACCAAAACGTAACCGGCAGGCACCGCCGCGCTGTCGTACTGGTAAAGGGCAGTCACCAAGTCGATCGCCCCGGCATTGGTGGCACCGGTAATCGCTCCGGCAGTACCGTAGCTGATCACCAGGCGCCGATCAAAGCTGTCGTTGGAGAGCGGTTTTTGAACGTAGTTGATGACCGGGGGCGCGGATGGATCAACCGGCGCGTCCGGCAGCGCTACCGGCCCCAGGGAATCCACCCCCAACCGGTCAAGAATCCGTAGCTGGGGCAAGTTGCTGGCGCTGTCATAGCCCACGATAAAGTGCCGGCCATCGTGCCCTATCGCCATATCCGTGGGCACGAAGCCGCCATCGCTGCCAACCAGCACCTCAGCAACCAGTTCATTCAACCCGATCCGCAGTGTCGAGCCGGTGCTGCCGGCAACCCGTTCCCGGCCTGCCTGGAAGTCGGTGTCTACGGTGAGCTTGACCTGCTTGTCCTCATCCAGGGCATTGGCGAAGGTGTCCAACACCCGCAGGCGAAACCTTGCGGTATCGACGTCGTCTGCAATGCTTACCCAATCCCGCGCGATCCAATCCCCCGCACTGTTCAACACCTCGATCTCGAAATCGCTGTCAGCCACCGCCGACGAACCGGCAGTGCTTAAATAAACGCGGTAATCGCCGCTGCGATCACCACTCAGGCGGACCAGGTACTCCGGGATCGGGTCAATATCAGGGTCCACTGCCCTGGCATTCAACGAGTCGCGGCCAAGGCCGAGCGGGGTTTCGAGTGTAGCCCGAGGCTCGTCATCGGTGATCTCGATGCCCACTTCGCCTTCAGAAGTTGCCTCGGATATGCTCGCCAACCCTTCTCGCACCTCGGTCAATGCCAACGCGAAGGATTCCGGCTGTTCGGCGATGGTGTCGTCTACCACTTCCAGACGGATGTAGCATTCGGTGATGCCAGGTTCGAAGGTGAGCAGTCCGCCAGCGAAATAGCCATCACCATCCGCCTGATACTGCAGGTAATCCGGGACGACAAGATCCGAGGCGCTGTTGCTTCCCAGCCCCACGACATCGCGGCCGATGGCGGCCTTGACGCTATTGCCTCCGCTGTTGTCACACTGCTGGTGGGGCGGCGTGGCACCACCATCGCAATTGCTGGGATCGTACTGACTGGTGAGCTGGAACGCGACACTGACACGCGTGACGGATGGCTGATCGAGACGTACGGTGACCAGCAGCGGAGCGGTGGGAGACGTACGCTCTATGGTTTCGACCACATTGCCGGCGTCATCGTAACCGTTAAGCGTGTATGTGTGCTCGCCGTTACCCTCCATTGCCGGGGGAACGCAGGCGGCCTCCCCGCCATCATCAATATTCTCACCAGCTGCCCCTTCGGTTGCATCCGACGCAGCCAACGACAATTCGTTATTCACTACCTCGACGTCGAACGGCTGGAGACCTACGCGGTCGCCATCGGTGGTCAACAATACGACGTCGCTGGTTTTTCCCAAGTCGTCCGCGCCTCGCTGGCCTCCGGTGATGCCCGGTACGCCGCGCAGAATAATGCCCTGACGGGCCTTGTTGCTGATATCCTCCAGCCCCAACCAGGACGGCGCATTGGTGAGGGAGTAATCGAGGATGCCGTCACCGCCGTCGGCACCGAAGTTATAGGAGTACTCAACCCCCAGGTAGGCCGTGGACGGTGGGATACCCAGCACGGTAGGGTCATCCGCATCCTTTTTGGTTTTGCACGCAGAAAGCCCGAGAATGGCAGCGCCAACCAGCAGTAACGAAACGGGACGTGAAAAACGGCGACGGTACGATACGACACTCATGCGGTTATCCGTAGGGGCTTTGTTATTATGGGGACGGCAAGATACACACCGTTACAGAACCATCCCATGGTAATCAATTTCCCCTGGCCGCAGATTGCGCGAGTTCTCATAAACGTTCGGTCGGCGCCCTCAGGCGCCATTAAGTGGCAGGCCCAGCACCGAAGGATGCCAGCACCGACGCGAATTCGCTTTCATCCAGCACCTTCACACCCAGCGATTGCGCCTTGGTCAATTTGGAGCCAGCGGACTCACCCGCCACCACGCAGGAGGTCTTCCCCGACACGCTGCCCGACACCTTGGCTCCCAAGCGCTCGAGAATGGCCTTGGCCTCATCCCGGGTCATTTCGCCGAGCGTGCCTGTCAGTACCCAGGTTTGTCCTTCAAGAGGCTGTCCACCCGCATCGACAGTTTCCTGCTGCCACGCCACACCGTTCTCACGTAACGCAGCGATTGTCTCCTGATTATGGGCCTGGTCGAAGAAGCTACGGACATGGCCCGCCACAATGGGCCCCACATCGGCCACCTCCTGCAACGACTCTTCATCTGCCTGCATCAGCGATTCCAGGGTGCCGTAGTGCCGCGCCAGCGCCTTGGCGGTCGCCTCCCCCACTTCCCGGATGCCCAGGGCATAGATAAAACGCCACAACTCAGGCTGCTTGGAGTCATGAATGGCATTGACCAGGTTGGTCGCGGACTTTTCGCCCATCCGTTCCAGTCCCATCAGGTCAAACTTATCCAGGGTATACAGATCCGCCACCGTCTTGACCATCTCCCGCTCCACCAGGATGTCGATCCACTTTTCTCCCAAGCCCTCGATATCCAGTGCCTTGCGTGAGGCGTAGTGACGGATGGCTTCCTTGCGTTGGGCCGGGCAGAACAGACCACCGGAACAGCGGGCCACTGCCTCGCCCTCAATCTGGACAATGTCCGACTGGCAAACCGGACAGGCGGTGGGCCGCTCAACGACCCCGGCGTTGGCCGGTCGTTTATCGAGGACCACCTTGACCACCTGCGGAATCACATCGCCGGCACGACGGACAAACACGGTATCGCCGACATGGACATCCAGGCGTCGAATCTCATCCATGTTGTGCAGGGTGGCATTACTGACCGTGACACCACCCACGAACACCGGCTTGAGTCGAGCCACCGGCGTGACCGCCCCGGTTCGACCAACCTGGAAATCCACCCCTTCCAGCACCGTCAGCGCTTCCTCCGCCGGAAACTTGTGGGCAATGGCCCAGCGCGGCGCCCTGGACACGAAGCCCAACTCAGCCTGCAGGTCCAGGCGATTGACCTTGAACACAATGCCATCGATTTCATAAGGCAGATCGGCACGCTTGTCCAGCAGGGCTTGGTAGGCCTGAAGACAGTCTTCGACGCCTTCGGCCTGGCGCATTTCCGGATTGATCCGGAAGCCCCAATCCCGCACCCGCTGCAGGCAGTCCCAATGGGTCGCGGGCAACACCCCCTCGTCGGGCACCGCCACGCTGTAGGCACACATCTCCAGCGGCCGGCGCGCGGTCACGGCGGAGTTTTTCTGACGCAAGCTGCCCGCTGCGGCGTTGCGGGGATTGACGAAGGTCTTCTCGCCTTGCTCCGTCAGGGTTCGATTCAGCGACTCAAACCCCGCCTTGGGCATGTAAACCTCACCGCGAACTTCCACCAGCTCGGGCACCGCCTCACCGCGAAGTTTGAGCGGTACCGACGGGATGGTACGGATGTTACCGGTGATGTCCTCGCCGACATAGCCATCACCTCGGGTCGCGGCTCGAACCAGCAGACCCTGCTCGTAATGCAGGCTCACCGCCAGACCATCCAGCTTGGGCTCGCAGACGTAAGTGATGGCCTGGTCGGTCTTCAGGCGGTCGTGGATACGGCGGTCAAACTCCCTGAGTTCCTCTTCATCAAAGGCGTTGTCCAGGGAGAGCATGGGGATACGGTGAGTGATCGCGTCAAACGAGGTGTCTCCCATGGCCCCGACCCGCTGGGTGGGCGAATCCGGCGTGACCAGCGCGGGGTGCTCGGATTCCAGGGCTTGCAGTTCGCGGAACAGGCGGTCGTAATCCACATCGGGGATCTGGGGATCATCCAGAACATAGTAACGGTAGTTGTGATCGTCAATCTGGCTTCTTAACCGCAGAATCTGCTCAGCCACAGTGTGTTCGCCCTGACTCATCGCGCTCATTTCCTGATTCTGAATGCAAAACGCCCGGGCGTTACCGGGCGCATACTAAAGGGTAGATAGGTTTATCCGACGCTAACTAGGATCGTCGCGACCGGCTCTTGCGTTCGTATTCGCGGATACGCTGGCGACAGTGTTCTATGGTCTGGGCCGTCATCACGCTTCGGCGCTCATCCTTCAACTCTCCGCCCAGATTGCGCACCACGCACTGTGCCGTCTCCAACATGAATTCAAAGGCCTGCAGTGCATTCGACGGCCCAGGCATGCTCATAAAGAAGCTAATGCCGGGCGTGGACAGAGTCGCCATATCGGCGGGTCGGAAAGTACCAGGCTCCACCGCATTGGCGACGCTGAACTGCACCGGGCTGTAGGTATCGGACTGTTCGTGACGGTGGTAGATGTCCAGATCACCGTGAGCAAGTCCACAGGCCTCAAACAACTGCTTCAGCGCCATACCCTGGAACTCGCAATCGGGCTTGGCCAGCACATTGATGACAATGACTTCCAGGGCTTCTGGACGATTCGCCCCTGCCAGCGGTTGATCGTTTACCTGTCCGGAGCGGGTACGACTCGCGGTGTCCTGTTCGACTTCGGTCGTCTGTCCGGGTTCCAACTCCGCCAGGGCGTGCTGATCCTCAGGCAGCTGTTTCCGGGCCTGGGTCTGCTCCGGACGCACCGTACGCGCCTCACCCACAATACCGTTCTCAGGCTCACCGTCGTCGTCCAGGGCGCCCCAGCCGCTTTCGCTATCGTGCGACACGGGCACCTGTACCTCGCCAGCGCCAATGAATGGTTCCTCGGGAGCCTGGGGTTCGTTCTGCCATTCCGGGGACGGTACGGGCTCAGCCTCCGTCGAATCCGCAACAGGCCCCTGCTCTGTCACAACGGGACGGGTAGGTTTCGGTTCGGGGTTGGCGAACCGAGACCGGCCGGCCTTTCTTACATAACCGCGCTCTTCCAGAGTCTCCCGCGACACCGTACGGGCACCGCCGTTGGGTAGTTCAGGGTTGTAATGCTGGTCGAGCGGCGACTCCTGAAGGTCGTCCGCGCCCATTCCGGATGAGATCGCCATCGATTCCTTTTTGGCACGTCTCATCCGACGCAAGCCGTCAATAACAATGCCGATAATAACCAGGGTACCTATGGTGATTAACCATTCCCTAAGTGACATAGTGCTGCTGTCCTGTTTGCAAATCGCTTATCGTCGTTACTCTATGAAAAGCCCGCCCCGAATACAACGCGCCAGCGGGCCACATGGCGGGATTGTCATCAATTTTTTCACTCAGGCCTCCGCCAGGGCGGCCGCCTCCTCCACATCCACAGACACCAAGCGGGAACAGCCCGGCTCATGCATAGTGACGCCCATCAACTGATCGGCCATTTCCATCGCGATCTTGTTATGACTGATGTATATGAACTGCACCTGCTTTGACATTTCCTTGACCATATTGGCGTACCGCCCCACATTGGCATCATCGAGTGGTGCGTCGACTTCATCAAGCATACAGAACGGTGCCGGGGTCAGCTGGAATATCGAGAATACCAAGGCGATGGCGGTCAATGCCTTCTCGCCCCCGGAGAGCAGGTGAATGGTACTGTTTTTCTTACCGGGCGGACGCGCCATGATGGTGACCCCGGTTTCCAGCAAATCCTCGCCGGTCAAGTCGAGGTAGGCATTACCGCCGCCAAACACTTTGGGGAACAGGGCCTGCAACCCGTTGTTCACCTGGTCGAAGGTTTCCTTGAAGCGCTGACGGGTTTCCCGGTCGATCTTTCGGATGGCGGTGTCAAGGGTCTCCAGCGCCTCCGCCAGGTCTTCGTGCTGGGAATCGAGGTAGGTCTTTCGTTCGCTCTGTACCTGGAACTCTTCTATGGCAGCCAGGTTAATGGCTCCCAGGCGCTGAATGCGACCGGCGATCTTTTCCAGCTCTTCCGCCCAAAGCTTCTCGGTGGCGTCCTCCGGCATCGACTCAAGCACGTCTTTAAGCTGGACATCCAGCTCCTTAAGCTGTTCGAGGTGATTGGCAGACCGAATTTCAAGGGCCTGGGACTCCATCTTGAGCTTTTCCAGCTGCCCGCGGACTTCCTGGATTCGGTGCTCAGTGCCCCCGCGCCCTTGTTCCTTCTCCCGGACCTCCCGATCAATATCCTCCAGGGCATCGCGGGCGGCCGCTAGCTTTGCTTCCTCAGCCACCCGCCGATCGAGCAAGCCCTCCAGCTCCATCTGCAGATCTTCGATCGGCTCCTCCGCTGTCTCGCGGGAATCACGCAGCATCTCTATGCGCTCATCCAGGCGCTCCTTCTGCAGTTGCATCCGTTCAATGGTCTGCCTGAGGCCATCCCGTTGACTGTGCAGGGACTGCAGTTGCAACTGTAACTGGTGCGCATGGTCGCGATCATGACGAGCCTGCTGGCGTAGCCGGTCGAGGTTTTCGCGAAGGCTGTCTCGCTGTTCCAGCAGCCGCTCCTTCTCCTCTTCGCTGTCTTCGGTTGCAGCCAACGCCTGCTGCCACTCCTCCCGCTCGGCTTCGAGACTTTCCTGCTGCTCGACCAGCTGTTCGCCGACCTCTTCGGCATCGTCCCGAATCCGCTGCAAGCGGGCGTCGATTTGCTCTGCCCGCGCTCGCAGCCCGCTCATCCTGGAATTGGCGTCACTGACCTGCCGCTCGATCTCGTTTAACGCACGTTGTGCCGCCTCTCGCTCGGCCTCTGCGCTTTCCAACTGTTGCTGCTGATCCTGCAGACCAACATTGGCGGCCTCCAGGGCCGTCTCCGCTTCGTCCAGCTGGGCTTCGAGCTGCTCCAGCTTCTGCTGGCGCTCGATCACGCCCATCTGCCCGGAGTCCGATTCCGGCATCCGTATCCAATCCCGCGCAACCCAGACGCCATCCCGGGTGACAATGGAATGGCCGGTTGCCAGAGATTCCCTTTTCTCCAGTGCCTCAGGCAAGTTCTCGGCAGTGTCGATACGGTCCAGCAGACCGGCCAGGCCGCCAGCATTGCTGATACGCGATAACAAACTGCCGGTACCGACAATATCCTCGGTGCCGGCGCGACATACCAGGGTCGCCCCTTTTGGCGCCGATTCTACCGCCGGGCCGTACCCGGCCAGGTCAGGAACGCTAACCGCGTGGGCAAACTGACCAAGGATTTGCTCAACGGCGAACTCCCAACCGCCCTCAATGCGCAGCTGCTGGGCCATCTTCGGCAAATCCAGCAGTTGGTGAGTTGCCAGCCAGGCCTGCAAATCATCGTTCTGGCCGCCGAGCTGCTCAGCCAGCATCACCTGCTGGGACTCAACTGTCGCCTTGAGTGTCTGGGCCCGTTGGCGCCGTTCGGAGACCTCGGCCTCAGCGACCTTTAATCGCTGTCGAAGCCCTTGATGACGCTCCTGGATTTCCTCGATCCGGATCGCGGCATCTTCCCGCTGCATCGCCAACTCGGCGCCCTGCTCCGTCAGCTCGTCCAGTTCGTGACGGTCGATCTGACCTTCAAGCTGCGCCTGCTCTTCATTGAGCCGATCCCCCCGCTGCCGGAGCTGCTCGATCGCCGCCTCGAAGGAGCGAATACGCGATTGCGCAAGTTCCGCCTGTCGGCGGGCATCGGAGGAACGGGCACTGAACGCTTCCCAGGTTTGCTGCCAGTCGCCCATTGCATCTTCGGCAAGCTGCAGCTGCTCCCCGGATTCCTCCGAATTCATGGCCAGGGCTTCCTGCTCGGGCTCAAGCATGGCCACTTCTTCCTGAATCGCCTGAAGCTTGCTCTGGTCCTGCTCCAGCTCGCGGGAAAGTTCACGCTGGTTTGCCAACGCCTGGTCAAGCTCGGCGGCGCTTTGGCGGCTGCGCTCCCGTTGGTGCTCCAGACTTTGCTCGATTCTGGCAATGTCGGCGCCCGCCTCATAATAACGAGCCTGCGCCTTGTTAAAGTGTTCGGTACGATCGTGATGGGCTTCCCGCAGGGACTCCAGCGACGTCTCCAGGCTGACACGCTCCGTCAGCTGACGTTCCAGTTCCAGTTCGGTCTGGCTGATTTTCTCGCGCCAGGTATGAAGGTCACGGTCCAGAGCCTGCCAGCGTAACACGGTGACTTCGGCTTTCTTCTGGCGCTCTTCCTGTTTATAAGCCTTGTACCTCTCGGCTGCTTGCGACTGGCGCTTGAGATGCTGGAGCTGGCGATCCAGTTCCTCCCGCAGGTCGGTCAGGCGTTCCAGATTTTCCTGGGTACGGCGAATGCGGCTCTCGGTCTCTTTGCGTCGTTCCTTGTACTTGGAGATGCCGGCAGCTTCCTCGATATAGACCCGCAATTCCTCGGGTTTGGCCTCAATCAGCCGGGAAATCATGCCTTGTTCGATGATTGCGTAGCTGCGCGGGCCAAGTCCGGTGCCCAGGAAGAGATCGGTAATGTCGCGACGGCGACACTTGGAACCGTTGAGGAAGTATTCCGACTGGCCTTCCCGCGACACCCGGCGGCGGACAGAGATTTCGGCGAAACGGGCAAATTCGCCCGGTGCAGAACCATCGCCGTTATCGAAGATCAGTTCGATCGAAGCCTGCCCTACCGGTTTGCGGGCGCTGGAACCATTGAAGATAACGTCTGTCATCGATTCGCCGCGCAGGTATTTGGCAGAGCTTTCCCCCATGACCCAGCGCACCGCGTCAATGATATTGGACTTGCCACAACCATTGGGGCCGACGACGGCAGTCATGTTGGTGGGAAACGGCACAGTGGTGGGATCCACGAAGGATTTAAAGCCCGCCAGTTTGATCGATTTCAGACGCATAGTCGTTGTCTTCACCCGCTCAGCGAGTCGGTCACGGTTAAGTCAGGTCAGGCTGGGCCTGTTTCAGGGTTTTGAGAACCTGTTGTCGCTGGTGCTCTCCGAAGTAGCGGATAACCGCGACCAGACCGTCCGCGTCCCCCTGGTCCACGGCTTCGGTGACCTGACGGAAAAACCGTTCAGTCTTCATGAATTCGCCCGGCCCCTTCTTTAGCGCCAGATAATAGGTCCGGCTGATGGCTGGTTTGAAGTTTTCCAGCGTCTCTTCAAGAAAAGGGTTATCAACCAACCGGTAGGCGTGTCGCATCACCTCAAATCCCGCCTCGACAACTCGCTCCGTGGCCTCATCCCCGGTCTTTTCGCTGGCACTGGCCAGGGTTTGCAGCTGCTGAATCTGCCCCATAATGACCACCAGATCCACCGATGACCACCGCTCCATGAGCTTGCGACCCAACATACACAGCAGTTCAATGTAGATGTCATACAGGCTGTTGACCAACGCCGGCGACAGTTGCGACACCACAGCCCCTCGGCGCGGGAAGATCTCCACCAGGTGGCGACGTTCGAGGATCAGGAGGGCTTCCCTGACCGAGCCCCGGCTCACATCCAGTTCGCCGGCCACTTTCATTTCCTGTACCCGCTCGCCGGGAGCCAAACGGCCACTGACAATCCGGTGACCTAGGTGCCGAGCTATTTGCTCGGCCAAACTTTCTGGGGCCTGAAACCGCATAACGGGCGTCGCTTCCTTCGTGGTAAATCATCCAGCTCTCAGACAAGGCCGGAAGTGTACCATAGCCGACGAAAAGCCCGAGTCCTCAGCGCCAATATTTATTGCGGAACGCACACAACGTCGGCGCACCCCTATGAATCTGGCCGAGTTAACGTCAGTTTTTTGACAAATTCACGCATAAATTCACTACATACGGTTCAATAATAAGCTTTACTGCATGTTTTCATTGCCTTTAACTGCCTTGGCATCATTACTGCTTAGACACGCCCAGATTACAACAAGGACCGATCATGTCGAACGAGCATCACAATATCAGGTCAATCAACAAGCAGGGCTGCCAACTGAGCCAGATCAAGCAGGCTGCCCAGGAATGGCATGACAGCGGCAATCCTTATGTTCGAGTCACCCGCCGTCTGACCACCACCCTGTCGCTGGAAGAGGTCATCGCACTCTTCGCCGATGAGTTGATGGCCTGGGTGCCGCACGACCAGTTAACCTATCGCCACCGGATCGGCCGTCAGGATTTTATTTACTCGACGGGGCTCGGCGGGCAGCATCGGTGCGAATACAAACTGGGTATTGAAGGTGAGCCACTCGGCACCCTGACCCTGACCCGCCGAAGCCGCTTTCATGACGAGGAACTGACCGCCATCGAACAAATGCTCGCCGTTGCGGTGTGCCCCATCCGCAATGCCTGCCTGTACACTCGGGTTCAACAGGCAGCCCTGACCGATGCGCTTACGTCGGTGCCAAACAAACGGGCTCTGGACGAAGCGCTGGCGAAGGCATGCTGCATCAGCGAGCGACACAGTGAACACTACTCCCTTATTCTCTGCGATCTGGATCACTTCAAGCACATCAATGACAGCTTTGGTCACGTGATTGGCGATCATATCCTCAAGGCGGTTGCCCGGGAGATCGAGCAGGCCGTGCGGCATTCCGACAGCCTGTTTCGATTCGGCGGCGAGGAGTTCGCTGTCCTGCTACCCTACGCCGAAGAGTCCGATGCCCGTGTGGTGGCAGAAAGAATTCGTCAGCGTATCGCCGACCTCCAGGTGTGCTGCGGGGAGCGTCAGGTAACGGTAACCTGCAGCCTGGGAATCGCGACCTGGCACACAGGCGACCAACCGGAACGATGGCTGGCTCGAGCCGACGAGGCGCTGTATCGCGCCAAACGTCACGGCCGCAACCAGACTCAGGCATAACGCCGAGCCCGGTAACGACTATAGAGGCATCAGCGTTTGGGGGATTTACGCGCCGTTTGCGGACGACGTGCCGGCTTGCTGTCGCTCACCTGCCACTTGGCTCCGGCTCCCCGCCTGGCGGATTTTGGCGGCTGCTTTTTCCGTTTGCGCTCCTGACTTGCCCGTTCGCCGGGCGTTTTCGACGGAATCGGTACCGGTTCCAGGCCCACCGACCGACTCAGGTCATCCGCTGCCTTCTGCCCCAACTCTTCCCAGCGCCCGATCGAAAGCCGGCTCGGCAAGAAAATGGGGCCATACCTTACCCGCTTCAGCCGGCTCACCTGGACACCCTGGGACTCCCACAGACGACGAACCTCTCGGTTGCGACCTTCCATCAACGTGACGTGGAACCATCGATTGATGCCACTGCCTCCGGCCGGCGAGATGTCGGAAAACCGCGCCATGCCGTCGTCCAGCAACACGCCTTCCAGCAGTCGCGCAACCATCGCATCATCCACTTCACCGAAAATACGCACCGCGTATTCCCGATCGATCTCATGGGATGGATGCATCAGCCGGTTGGCCAGTTCACCGTCGGTAGTAAACAGCATCAATCCGGAGGTATTGAGATCCAGGCGTCCCACCGATATCCAACGCTGGTCCTTGAGCCGTGGCAAGTGGTCAAACACCGTTGGCCGGCCGCCGGGGTCGTCTCGGCTAGTCACCTCACCTTCGGGCTTGTTGTAAACCAACACCCGGCGTACAACCTGGGCCGCCGCATCGACATCGACCCGTCGGCCATCCAGCTCGATGCGATCCTGGATCGAAGCCTTTTGACCCATGACGGCAATTTCGCCGTTGACGCTGATGCGTCCGGCCTCAATCAGTTCTTCAATTGCCCGCCTGGAACCGAGCCCGGCACGGGCCAGGAGCTTTTGCAGACGCTCCGGTTCGTTAACTTCCAGCTTTGACGGGTGAGTGCCATGACGTGTGCGGGAGCGTTCTGATCCCATGGTGCGATCCTTTTAATATACGGTGTTAGTGCAGCGTCTGGTCGGAATCAGGGGATTCACCGCCCTGATCGGGGTGGTCGCCATCACTGCCTGCGGGCGCAACTTTGAATTCAATTTCTCCCTGCATGCTCTGCTCGATCTCCCGACCAATGTCCTCAAGATCGCGAACCTCAGAGAGCGGGGGTAACTGATCCAGACTTTTCATGTTGAAGTAATCGAGGAACTGCCGAGTGGTTGCGTACATGGCTGGGCGCCCCGGGACATCCCGGTGCCCAACGACTCTAACCCATTCCCGCTCCAGCAAGGTGCGAACGATGTTACTGCTGACGGTCACTCCTCGAATTTCTTCGATTTCACCCCGGGTGATGGGCTGACGATAGGCTATGAGTGCCAGGGTTTCGAGCAGCGCGCGGGAATAGCGCTGGGGTTTTTCCTCGAAGAGCCGGCCGATCCAGGAGGCGTACTGCTCCCGGACCTGAAAACGATAACCACTGGCCACTTTCTTGAGTTCGAAACCGCGCCCTTCGCAGGCCGCCTCCACTTGGGCCAGAACGTGCTCCATCACCTGGCGCGTCGGTCGTGAGCCCTCATTGAACAGTTCAAGCAGCTGCTCCAGAGACAGCGGCTTTCCCGCCGCCAGCAAGGCGGCTTCAACAATGGCCTGTAAATGTTGGATCTGCTCTTCTTTCATAAACTCATGCGATTAGCCAGGGTACAAATTCACCGGAGGACATCCCCGAATCAGTTGGTTGCGCGTGCACGCAAGTGGATCGGACCAAGGACCTCTCCCTGCACGACTTCAACAAGCTGTTCCTTGACCAGCTCCAGGGTCGCCAAAAACGTCACAACGACACCCAGCCGGCCTTCCTCCAGCGTAAACAGGCTCTCAAAGCTGACAAAACGTTCTTCGCTGAGAGACGACAAGATGGAGGACATCCGTTCCCGGGTGGACAGCTTTTCCTTTTCGACGTGGTGACTGGTGAACAGGTCCGCCCGCTTCAATACGCCCTGTAAGGCCAGCAACATTTCCCGGAGATCCACGTCCGGGTGAGGCTGTGAACTGGGCAGCTTGGGCAAGGACGCGGAACCGACGAAATTGTCCCGCTCCAGCCGCGGCAGTTCGTCGATGTCCTCAGCGGCCTTCTTGAAACGCTCGTACTGCTGCAGTCGCCGAATGAGTTCCGCCCGCGGGTCGTTCTCATCCTCGTCTTCCGATTGCTGACGGGGCAACAACATTCGGGACTTGATCTCGGCCAGCGTGGCTGCCATCACCAGATACTCTGCCGCCAGCTCGAAGCGCATGGCCTCGATGGCGCCAATGTAATCCATGTACTGGCGGGTAATCTCACTGACGTCGATATCCAGAATGTCCATATTCTGGCGCCGGATCAGGTACAGGAGCAGATCGAGAGGCCCCTCAAAGGCCTCCAGAAACACCGCCAGCGCATCCGGTGGGATATAGAGATCTTTGGGCACCTCGACCAGGGGTTTGCCGGACACCAGCGCTAACGGATTGCTCTCGGGCACGGTCGTGCTTTCGAGCACCTCTGGGGCTTGGCTTGCGCTGCTGTCTTCCGTCATAACGACGCACCCATCCGGTTATCGATAGCTCAGGCCCATGGCCGCCCGAACCTCTTCCAGCGTGTCCCGTGCCGCGTCTCTGGCCTGCTCGCAGCCTTCCTCAATGATCGAACGTACCAGGTCCGGGTTGCTCTCGTATTCGCGCGCCCGCTCATGCAGTGGGCGCTGCTCCTCGATCACCGCATCGATCAACGGTTTCTTGCAATCGAGACAGCCGATGCCGGCGCTGCGACAGCCGGTCTGAACCCATTCCTGAGTGGCGCTGTCGGAATACACCTTGTGCAGCCCCCACACCGGACATTTCTCCGGCTCGCCCGGATCGGTACGACGCACACGTTGGGGATCGGTCTGCATGGTGCGGATTTTCTGCGATACCGAATCCGGCTCTTCCCGCAGGCCAATCGTATTCTTGTAGGATTTGGACATTTTCTGGCCATCCAGTCCCGGCATCTTGGAGTCCGGCGTCAGCAACGGGTGCGGTTCTGGCAAAATGACTTTGCCGCCGCCTTCAATGTAGCCGTACAACCGCTCCCGGTCGCCCAAGGAGATATTCTGCTGTTCTTTCAGCAGTGCCCTGGCGGTTTCCAGAGCCTCCAGGTCGCCCTCCTCCTGATAACGCTTCTTCAGGGTGCGGTAGAGCTTGGCGTTCTTTTTGCCCATTTTGACGATGGCACTTTCGGCCTGCTCTTCGAAACCCGGCTCGCGTCCGTAAATGTGATTAAAGCGGCGGGCCACCTCCCGGGTGATCTCCACGTGGGAGACCTGGTCTGCGCCAACCGGCACCCGCCCGGCCCGGTAGATCAGGATGTCCGCACTCTGCAGCAGCGGATAGCCCAGGAAGCCATAGGTGGCCAGGTCCTTTTCCCGCAGTTTTTCCTGCTGATCCTTGTAGGTGGGAACCCGCTCCAGCCAGCCCAGTGGCGTGATCATGGAGAGCAGCAGGTGGAGTTCCGCATGCTCCGGCACCTTGGACTGGATGAACATGGTGGAGGATCCCGGGTTCACACCCGCCGCCAACCAGTCAATGACCATATCCCAGACGCTCTCTTCAATGCCTCTGGGGTCGTCGTAGTCGGTGGTCAACGCGTGCCAGTCGGCCACAAAGAAAAAGCACTCGTATTCATGCTGGAGCTTAACCCAGTTTTTCAGCACGCCGTGGTAGTGACCAAGGTGCAGCTTGCCGGTTGGACGCATTCCTGACAGCACGCGTTGCTGGGAATCTACAGAACTCAAAGCATGAACTCCTCTAATGCAATAAGGGGGCTGGAACCGACGTTGATGACGGCTGAACGCTTGCGGTCCCGCTTCCGGCCCGTGTTAAGGCTGGCTGACCGGGCATTATAGACTGATGTGCTCTGCAGAGTAAGGCGCAGGCAGACCAGCGCTGCATTTACCTGGGCCAGAAAACACAAACCCCCGATTCCGGCAGAGCCGGAATCGGGGGTTTTACTGGGGCAATGGGTTTTCGCCTTACCAGCCAGTCACTTCCTTCAGCGCCTGGCCGATATCAGCCAGACTGCGTACGGTTTTCACACCGGCGTCTTCCAGGGCGGCAAACTTCTCGTCTGCAGTACCCTTACCACCGGAAATGATGGCGCCTGCATGGCCCATACGCTTCCCAGGAGGTGCGGTAACACCGGCAATGTAGGACACCACCGGCTTGGTGACGTTCTCTTTGATGAAGGCAGCAGCTTCTTCCTCGGCGGTACCGCCGATCTCACCGATCATAACGATGGCCTCGGTTTGAGGATCTTCCTGCAGCAACTTGAGGATGTCGATGAAGTTAGAACCCGGAATCGGGTCACCACCGATGCCGATACAGGTGGACTGACCGAAACCGAAGTCAGTGGTCTGTTTAACGGCTTCGTAGGTCAGGGTACCGGAACGGGATACGATACCCACCTTGCCAGGCTTGTGGATATGGCCAGGCATGATGCCGATCTTGCACTCGCCCGGTGTGATCACGCCCGGGCAGTTCGGCCCGATCATGCGAACACCTTTACGGTCAACGTATTCCTTGGCGTACAGCATATCGATGGTGGGAATGCCTTCGGTGATGCAGACGATCAGCTCAATGCCGGCATCGGCCGCTTCTACGATGGCGTCCTTACAGAACGGAGCCGGTACGTAGATCACAGTCGCCTGAGCGCCAGTGGCTTCAACCGCTTCACGAACCGTGTTGAATACCGGCAGACCCAGGTGCTCAGTGCCGCCCTTGCCCGGGCTCACGCCGCCAACCATCTTGGTGCCGTACTCAATCGCCTGCTCGGAGTGGAAGGTGCCCTGAGCACCGGTGAAACCCTGGCAGATGACTTTGGTGTCTTTGTTAATCAGGACGCTCATTACTTACCTCCCGCAGCTTTAACGACTTGCTCTGCAGCATCCGTCAGGCTTGTTGCAGCGATGATGTTCAGGCCGCTCTCTGCGAGCACTTTGGAGCCCAGTTCAGCGTTGTTACCTTCGAGGCGAACCACAACAGGTACCTTGACGCCTACTTCCTTGACCGCACCGATGATACCTTCGGCGATCATGTCGCAGCGGACGATACCGCCGAAGATGTTGACCAGCACCGCCTGCACGGCTTCGTCAGACAGGATGATCTTGAACGCCTCCGTCACACGCTCTTTGGTGGCACCGCCGCCCACGTCCAGGAAGTTAGCCGGCTGGCCGCCGTGCAGCTTGACGATGTCCATGGTACCCATGGCCAGGCCCGCACCGTTAACCATGCAGCCGATGTTGCCTTCGAGAGCGACGTAGTTCAGCTCCCACTTGGCCGCGTCTGCTTCGCGCTGATCTTCCTGGGAAGGATCGTGCATTTCATGGATCTTTTTCTGGCGGTACAGAGCGTTACCGTCCACATTGATCTTTGCGTCGAGGCAGTGGAGATCGCCTGCTGGGGTAATAACCAGAGGGTTGATCTCGAGCAGCGCCAGATCGTAGTCTTCAAACAGCTTGGCCAGACCCAGGAAAATCTTGGTGAACTGACCTACCTGCTTGCCTTCCAGACCCAGTTTAAACGCCAGCTCACGGCCCTGGTATGGCTGAGCGCCCACCAGCGGATCGATGCTCGCCTTGAGGATCTTCTCCGGTGTTTCTTCCGCTACCTTCTCGATTTCCACGCCGCCTTCAGTGGAGGCCATGAAAACGATGCTACGGGTGCTACGATCAACAACCGCACCCAGGTAAAGCTCCTGATCGATGTCAGTGAGGGACTCAACAAGAATCTTGCTAACCGGCTGACCATTTTCGTCCGTCTGGTAGGTGACCAGGTTTTTGCCCAGCCAGTGCTCTGCGAACTCACGAATCTCGTCTTTGCTCTTGACCAGCTTTACACCACCGGCCTTACCGCGACCACCCGCGTGAACCTGAGCCTTGACAACCCAGGCGTCTCCGCCGATTTCGTCCGCAGCCGCAACCGCTTCTTTAGGTGTATCGCAGGCAATGCCCTTGGATACAGGCAGGCCGTACTCAGCGAACAGCTGCTTGCCCTGATATTCATGCAAATTCATAGTTTGTGTCCCGCTTCTTGATGGAGGATAACCATGTACGGAATTTGAATCCGCCGGACCAGCCGGATATCGAACCCGAGGTTCAACGTCTGATTGCTCCGTCCGCGAATTCTGTGTGGCGTATCGGGGATCGCCTCAATACGCGCTAATCGCAGTTGAAAGTCGCCACGTTATGACCACGGGACGCCCTCTTTGGCGCCCCGACTTCCTGACTTGCGTTACTTCTTCTTGCGACGGTTAGCGATGTGAATCGCCCCGCCGTTTACGCCAAGTGCCGCCTCATGGACAGACTCGGACAGAGACGGATGCGCAAAGCAGGTGAGCGCCAGGTCTTCAGCGGTTGAACCGAACTCCATGGCAATCACGCCCTGGGCTACGATCTCGGAAGCCTGCGGCCCCGAGACATGGAAACCCAGGATCCGGTCGGTCTTCTCGTCGGCAATGATTTTCACCAATCCACTGGCTGCGTTGGCAGCCATCGCCCGTCCATTGGCCGCAAACGGGAACGTACCCACTTTGTAGGCCTCCCCTTCCGACTTCAGCTGCTCTTCGGTCTTGCCAACCCAGGCCACTTCCGGAGCCGTGTAGATAACGCTTGGAATGCAGTCGTAGTTGACCTGAGGCTTATGGCCGGCGATACGTTCGGCAACCATCACGCCCTCTTCCGAAGCCTTATGAGCCAGCATCGGACCACGAACCACGTCTCCGACCGCCCAGACGCCCGGGGCGTCGGTGCGGCAGGTTTCATCAACAAAAATGAAACCACGCTCGTCCAGGTTAACGCCAGAGTCGGCCGCCAGCAGGTTGTCGGTGTTCGGACGACGGCCAACGGCAACGATCAGCTTGTCGAATTTGAGTTCCTGCTCGCCCTTGGAATCCTCGTAATTCACGTAGACCAGATTCCGCTTGACGCTGGTACCGGTCACGCGGGCCTTGAGAATGATATCCAGTCCCTGCTTCTTGAATTGCTTCAACGCATCCTTGGCCACCTGCTGGTCAACGGCCGGCAGGAAGGTGTCCAGGGCTTCCAGAATGGTCACTTCAGATCCCAGACGTGACCAGACGCTGCCCAGCTCAAGACCGATGACACCGGCACCGATAACGCCAACGCGCTTGGGCACTTCGTCAAACTCCAGGGCGCCCTCGGAATCCACAATGAAACCTTCCGTCAACGGCGCAGGAGGAATCTCGATGGAGTTGGAGCCGGTGGCAATGATGACATTTTCCGCATCCAGGACGCTTACCTTGCCATCGTTGTCGGTCACCTCAACCTGGCGATTGGCCAGTACCCGGCCGCGACCGTGCACCGGGGTGACACCGTTGGCCTTGAACAGCTGGGCGATACCGCCCGTCAGCTGTGTGACAATGCCAGCCTTGCGCTCCATCATCTTGCCAACGTTAATCTCGACGCCTTTGGTCTCAATACCCTGTTCGTCGTAGTGGTCCCGAGTCTCTTCAAACTTGTGGGAAATCTCCAGCAGCGCCTTGGAAGGGATGCAGCCCACGTTCAGGCAGGTACCACCCAACACCTGCTTGCCTTCGGCAGACGTCCAGTTTTCAACACAGGCGGTCTTCAAGCCCAGCTGAGCGGACTTGATGGCGGCGACATAACCGGCCGGACCCGCACCGATGACGATAACGTCGTACTTATCAGACATGTTCTATCCTGTTTACTGATTCGTTGAATGACAGACTCAGACGTCCAGCAGAATGCGTGCCGGATCTTCCACCATTTCCTTGATGGCCACCAGGAACTGGACAGCCTCTTTCCCGTCGATCATACGGTGATCGTATGACAGCGCCAGATACATCATCGGCAGGATCACCACCTCACCATTGACCGCCATCGGACGCTCCTGGATCTTGTGCATACCCAGGATAGCGGTCTGCGGCGGATTCAGGATCGGTGTAGACATCAGAGAACCAAAGACACCGCCGTTGGAGATGGTGAAGGTACCGCCCGTCATGTCCTCGATGCCGAGCTTACCGTCTCTGGCCTTGGTACCGTATTCGACGATCTTCTTCTCGACATCCGCCAAGCCCATTGCGTCGGTGTCGCGCAGCACCGGAACCACCAGACCACGATCGCTGGACACCGCTACACCGATATCCTGGTAGCCGTGATAGACCATGTCGTTACCATCGATGGAAGCATTCACCATCGGGAAACGCTTGAGCGCCTCGGTTGCAGCCTTGACGAACAGCGACATGAAGCCCAGCTTAATGCCGTGACGCTTCTCGAAGTTGTCCTTGTACTGCTTACGCAGATCCATCAGCGGCTTCATGTTGACCTCATTGAAGGTGGTCAGCATGGCGGCGTTCTGTTGAGCGCTTACCAGACGCTTGGCGATGCTGGCACGCAGGCGGGTCATCGGAACGCGCTTCTCGGCACGCTCGCCGGCGCCGAGGGCCACCTCAGGCGCTGCGGCCGGTGCGGCGGCGGGCTTGGCTGCGGCCTGGTCGTCAACAAACTTTTGAACGTCTTCCTTGGTGACCAGGCCACCCTTGCCGGTGCCTTTCACGGCACTCGGATCGACGGCTTTCTCTTCTGCCAGTTTGCGCGCAGCCGGGCTGAGCACTGCATCGCCGGAGACGGCGTCGTTGGCCTGATCCGCGGCCGCTGGTGCCTCGTTGGATGCCGGCTGGGCCGGCGCCGGAGCGGCAGCGGCAGCGCCCGCCTTGAATTTGGCGATCACTTCGCCGCTTTCAACGGTATCGCCTTCGCCCTTGATAACTTCCTCAATGACACCATCAGCCGGTGCCACAACCTCCAGAACCACCTTGTCGGTTTCGATATCGACAATCAGCTCGTCGCGAGAACAGGCTTCGCCAGGCTGCTTGTGCCAGGTCGCTACAGTGCCCTCAGCGACCGACTCGGGAAATACGGGGGCTTTAATCTCAATTGACATCTTTAGTCCTTAAATTCGGTAGCTCGTCAGATTTCAAACGCGTCGTTTACCAGCTTCTTCTGCTCTTCAATGTGGACAGAGGTGTGACCACAGGCAGGCGCAGCGGAAGCTTCCCGACCGGCGTACTGGAGGTAAAGCTTTGGATTCAGGCGATGCAAAGCACCACGCATGTGGTGCTGGCTGCAGTACCAGGCACCCTGGTTCATAGGCTCTTCCTGACACCAGACGACATGCTTCAGTTTGGTGTAAGCCGCCAGAATTTCATCCAGATCGTCTGCAGGGAACGGATACAGCTGTTCAAGCCGAACAATTGCAACGTCCTCGCGTTCATCTGCTTTCTTCTTCTCTAGCAAATCAAAGTACACTTTGCCGCTGCACATGATCAGACGGGTGACTTTCTTCGGATCGGGCAGCTCCTGCTCCGGCAGAACGGTCTGGAATGTACCCTCGGTCAAATCGTCCAGGCTGGATGTTGCCTCCTTGTGCCGCAGCAGGCTCTTCGGAGTGATGGCGACCAGCGGTTTACGCAGCGGGCGCTTGACCTGACGGCGCAGCATATGGAACACCTGGGCCGGCGTGGTGGGTACACAGACCTGAATGTTGTGTTCCGCTGACAACTGCAGGAATCGCTCCAGACGTGCGGAACTGTGCTCCGGCCCCTGCCCCTCGTAGCCGTGCGGCAGCAGCAGGGTCAGGCCACAGAGACGGCCCCACTTGTGCTCACCACTGGTGAGGAACTGGTCAATGACCACCTGGGCACCGTTGGCGAAGTCGCCGAACTGAGCTTCCCACACGATCAATGCGTCAGGCGTGGTGGTGGCATAGCCGTACTCGAACGCCATGACTGCCTCTTCCGAAAGCAGCGAATCGTAGAGTTCAAAGTTAGGCTGATTTTCCGACAGCTCTGTTAGCCCAATGTGGGTGGAGCCGTCCTTCTGATTGTGCAGCACCGCGTGACGATGGGAGAAGGTGCCCCGACCAACGTCCTGACCGGTGAGCCGTATCGGGTGGCCTTCGTTCAGCAAGGTGGCATAGGCCATAACCTCACCGTAACCCCAGTTGATGGGCAAGGCTCCGGCGGTCATCTTGTTGCGGTCATCGATGATCTTCGAAACCTGGCGCTGGACAGCAAAACCTTCCGGCAACTGGCCCAGCTTCTTGCCCAGCCGCTGCAGGGTTTTCAGTGGCACACTGGTCTTGCACTTCGCAGTCCACTCGTGCCCCAGATAGGGTGCCCAGTTAACGTACAGCTCGGTATTCGGTTCCTTGACCAGGGATTTGACAACGTGATCGCCCTGATCGAGAGCATCGCGATAGTCCAGCTCCATCTGCTTGGCGTCTTCCAGCGTAATGACGCCGGCTGCCTGCAGACGATCCGCGTACAGCTCACGGGTTGTCTTGAGCTTGCGGATCTTGCTGTACATGATCGGCTGGGTCGCAGACGGCTCGTCGGCCTCGTTGTGGCCGCGCCGGCGGTAGCACACCAGATCGATCACCACGTCGTTCTTGAACTCGTTGCGATAATCCATCGCCATCTGGGCGGCAAACAGCACCGCTTCGGGATCATCCGCATTGACATGCAGAATCGGCGCCTGAACCATCTTCGCCACGTCGGTACAGTACTCAGTGGAGCGGGCGTCTTCCTGCTTGCTGGTAGTGAATCCAACCTGGTTGTTGATGACGATATGGACGGTCCCGCCAACGCCGTAGCCGCGGGTCTGTGACATCTGGAAGGTTTCCATCACCACGCCCTGGCCCGCAAATGCCGCGTCACCATGCATGATAATGGGTAGCACCTGACTGCCGTCGGTATCGTTACGACGGGTCTGGCGGGCACGAACGGAGCCTTCGACCACCGGAGACACGATCTCCAGGTGGGAGGGGTTAAAGGCCAGCGCCAGATGCACTTCGCCGCCTTCAGTCATGACGTTGGAAGAGAAGCCCTGATGATACTTGACGTCACCGGAACCGGAATCCGCCAGCTTCTTGCCTTCGAACTCATCGAACAGTTCTTTCGGATTTTTACCCAGGGTATTGACCAGCACGTTGAGGCGCCCACGGTGCGCCATACCCAGGACAATTTCCTTGGCGCCATAGCCGCCAGCACGTTGAATCAGTTCGTCGAGACAGGGGATCAGACTCTCACCACCTTCCAGACCAAACCGTTTCACGCCTGGATAGCGGGAACCGAGATACTTTTCCAGCCCCTCTGCAGCCGTTAACCGTTCCAGCAGATGACGACGGGTGGCGACTTCAAATTCAGGATGAGAGCGAACGGGCTCCATACGACGCTGGAACCACCGCTTGATGCGCGTGTCGACCACGTGCATGTATTCGGCGCCAATGTTGCCGCAATAGGTTTCCTGCAAACCATCAACGATATCGCCGAGCTTCATGGACTCAGCACCGAAGTTCAGAGACCCAGTCTGGAATTCCAGATCGCGATCAGCCTCTGACAGTTCGTGGAAGGACAGACTGAGATCCTCAACGGGAGGACGAACCATCACACCGAGCGGATCGAGCTTGGCCTGCTGATGTCCACGGAATCGAAAGGCATTAATCAGCTGGAGTACACGAATCTGCTTCTTGTCTGCATCGGAAGTAGCGCTCGCGGGCACGCCAGTAGACAGGGTGCGCTGATTGCGAGAGATGTGCTCGAACTGTTCTCTAATGGAAGAGTGAATGATATCGGGGCCATGATGGCCATCGATACTGGGTAGTTTGTCGAAATAACTACGCCACTCTTCGGGAACGGCATTGGGATCGGTCAGGTAGGTTTCAAAAAGCTGCTCAACATAGGCCAGATTCCCTCCCTGCAAGTGGGAAGTCTGCCATAACTGCTCCATTATGCTTTCGTGCATTTCGAATAGCTCACCTTGGGCTGGTGCGGGGGAGCTACCTATGGTCGGCCAGGGGTATTGCACAGTCAATACGCGTATTTACGGCATCGACTGTAGCCACCACCGGTAGCACGGATGTTTTCCGTTCCCTCGTGGTATTTGTACTAAGCAAAGCCGTGACAAGGCCTTTTAAGCCCTGGTCACGGCTTCCGTAGTTTGCACTCCCGTACGACCTTTGACCATAAGTCTTTGGTGGAAGACCTAGCCCCTTTGCAAGGTCTTCGGGAGTAGCAGGCAATATCAGAACAGTATAACGGGTTATGAACCTTACGCGCTTAGGTTGCGCGCTGCAGCAGCATATTCCGGATATGGCCGATTGCCCTTGTGGGGTTCAGACCTTTCGGACATACGCTGACGCAGTTCATGATACCCCGGCACCGGAACACACTGAACGGATCGTCCAGGTTGTCCAAGCGCTCCGCTTGCGCGGTATCCCGGCTGTCCGCCAGGAAACGGTAAGCCTGCAACAAGCCAGCCGGCCCGATGAACTTATCCGGGTTCCACCAGAAAGACGGGCAGGAGGTAGAACAGCATGCGCAGAGAATACACTCGTACAGACCGTCCAGCTTTTCCCGATCTTCCGGCGTTTGCAGCCGCTCGATCGCCGGCGCCGGAGTGTTGTTAACCAGGTAGGGCTGAACCTTCTCATACTGCTGATAGAAGAGGCCCATATCAACAACGAGGTCGCGGATGACCGGCAGGCCAGGCAGCGGACGCAGGACCAGCTTACCCTTCTTCACCACCTGGGAAACCGGGGTGATACAGGCAAGACCGTTCTTACCGTTCATGTTCATGCCATCGGAGCCACAGACCCCTTCACGGCAAGAGCGACGGTAGGCAACAGTAGGATCTTTTTCCTTGAGCAGCGCCAGCACATCAAGGATCATCAGATCCTTGCCTTCCGGAAGCTCCAGCTCCACGTCCTGCATGTAGGGCGCGTTGTCGGTTTCCGGGTTGTAACGATAGATGCTTACCAACATGACTGAATCTCCCCTTAGTACGTCCGAACTTTCGGCTCGAATGTATCAACCGTCTTCGGCGCAAAGTTAACATCACGCTTACCGACACGCTGCTCCAGCGGGAAGTAAAGTGAATGCTTCAGCCAGTTTTCATCATCACGCTCGGTGAAGTCGTTACGGGCGTGGGCGCCGCGACTCTCCTTACGCTCGATTGCTGAGACCGCAGTCGCAAAGGCAACTTCGTACAGGTTGTCCAGCTCCAGGGCTTCAATACGCGCAGTATTGAAGGCCTTGCTCTGATCGGTCAGCTTGGTGTTACGCACGCGCTGGCCAATTTCCTTGAGCATGGCCAAGCCTTTCTCCATGCTTTCGCCATCACGGAATACACCGAAGTACAGCTGCATGCAGTTCTGCAAATCCTTACGGACCTCGGCGACGTCCTCACCTTCTGCGGTGCTGTCCAGGCGATCCAGACGAGCCATCGCACGCGTGATCTCTTCGTCGGTGGCAGCATCGATTTCGAAGCCATCACGCAGCATCTGTTCGATGTGCAGGCCGGCGGCACGACCAAACACCACCAGATCCAGCAGGGAGTTACCACCAAGTCGGTTGGCACCGTGAACAGACACGCACGCGGCCTCACCACAGGCAAACAGACCTTCAACGATGGTGTCTTCGCCGTTGTCATTCTGGCTCAGCACCTGACCGCCAACGTTGGTCGGCAGGCCGCCCATCATGTAATGACAAGTGGGCACAACCGGGACCGGCGCCTTGACCGGATCAACGTGAGCAAAGGTCTTGGACAGCTCACAGATACCCGGCAGTCGCAGGTTGAGGGTTTCCTCACCCAGGTGATCAAGCTTCAGCAGGACGTGATCCTTGTCCGGACCACAGCCGCGGCCCTCCAGGATCTCCAGCACCATCGAACGGGCCACTACGTCACGACCCGCCAGATCCTTGGCGTTAGGTGCGTAGCGCTCCATGAAACGCTCACCTTCGGAGTTGATCAGGTAACCACCCTCACCCCGACAGCCTTCTGTAACCAGCACGCCCGCACCGTGGATACCGGTCGGGTGGAACTGCCACATTTCCATATCCTGCACCGGGAAACCGGCACGCAGCGCCATCCCAACACCATCGCCGGTATTGATCAGGGCATTGGTGGTGGAGGAATAGATACGGCCGGCGCCACCGGTCGCCAGAACGGTGGCCTTGGCCTTGACATAGACCACTTCACCGGACTCGATGTCGATGGCGACAACACCCACCACCTGGTTCTGGCCGTTTTTCACCAGATCAACGGCGTACCATTCGTTCAGGAAGGTGGTACCACCTTTGATGTTGGCCTGATACAGGGTGTGCAGCAGCGCGTGACCGGTACGGTCCGCAGCCGCGCAGGTACGGGCTGCCTGACCACCCTTACCGTAGTCCTTGGACTGACCGCCGAACGGACGCTGATAGATGCGGCCCTGTTCGGTACGGGAGAACGGCAACCCCATGTGCTCAAGCTCAAACACAGCCTGGGGGCCGACAGAGCACATGTACTCAATCGCGTCCTGATCACCGATGTAGTCGGAACCCTTGACGGTGTCATACATGTGCCAGCGCCAGTCGTCATTGGGGTCCGCGCTGGCAATGGCACAGGTAATGCCGCCCTGGGCGGAAACGGTGTGAGACCGGGTCGGGAATACTTTTGTGATGCACGCAGTGCTGACACCGGATTCGGTCAACTGCAGCGCGGCGCGCATGCCGGCACCGCCGCCACCGATAACGATGGCATCGTAGGAAATGGTTTTGATGTTAGCCATCTATTAAAGCCCCCAAAGAATCTGAACGCCCCAAACGACGTAGACAAACATGACCAGACCACAGGCCGCCTGAACCAGGAAGCGCAGCAGAGTCGCCTTGATGTAGTCAGTCGTCACGGTCCACAGCCCTACCCACGCGTGTGCGCCGATGGAAAGAAGTGCCAACAGCGTGAAGATACGGAACCAGGTCTGTCCGAACAGTGCGGACCAGGTTTCGTAATTGACGTCTGTGGTCAGCACGAAGCCGAACAGGAAGATCGTGTAGAGAGCCAGAACATAAGCGGTCACACGCTGGATCAACCAGTCATAAACGCCGCTGCGCCCGAGATTTGTTACGCTGCTTACCATACCCAGACTCCTGCCAGAACGATGAGAATGACGGAAACCACGATGGTGGCTTTCGCGGCGAGACGGCCACTTTCGAGCTCTTCACCGATACCCATATCCATCAACAGGTGCTTGATACCGGCTACCAGGTGGTACAACAAGGCGGACAGGATGCCCCAGGTGATCAACTTCGCAAGGAAGCTGTCCAGCAAGCCACTGATTCGGCTGAAGCCTTCTTCCCCGGCGAGGGAAACGTCCAGACCGTAGAGCAGAAACGCAACACCAACAAAAATGATGATGCCGCTGATACGGTGCAGAATGGACGTGATGGCTGGCAGCGGAAAATGAAACTTGCCGAGATCGAGATTAACTGGTCGTTTGCTATTCACAGCGCTCTCACACTCTCTCTTTGCTCCGCGATTCCGTAAAACCGGTGCGGATGGTTGGTATGTAGGGATTTGCCATGTCATTTGACGCGAAGATACGAAGCCATGACACGATTGGCTCAGGAGGGAGAAACCACCGCACGCAGACGTCGTTGCAGGCGTAGTGGATTGGTATATCCCCGATTCCGGGGTACGGATTATAAGGAGTGACCCCGTGAATTACAAACGCGCAACACAGCAGAACCCCCACAAATCAGGGGATAAGGTGAGACCAAAGAGGAGTTGCATCATTCAATGCTTTTGGTTATTCAGGAACCTGGAGCCATGAAATGCCATCCATTCATTGCGAAATTTACAGCTTTTCTTCGCCCGCGCATTGACAAAAAAAGCCAACAGCCTATATTTTGCCGCCTGCTTTGCCATAATACGCGCCTTCCCGCGCACCCCAAATGCTGATAAATAGGAGAGCACCATGACCGACAAGAAAGCAACGCTTTCGGTGGGTGACAAGTCCATTGAGCTACCGGTTTATTCAGGCACTGTAGGCCCGGATGTTATCGACGTACGCGGCCTGGTACAGGAAGGCGTCTTCACTTACGACCCAGGATTCGTGTCAACGGCGGCTTGTGAATCCAAGATCACCTACATTGATGGCGCAAACGGCGTTCTCCTGCACCGCGGCTATCCCATTGAGCAACTTGCAGAAAGCTCCGACTACCTCGAAGTCTGCTACCTGCTGCTGCACGGGGAACTGCCCAGTCCGGAAGAGAACAAGCGCTTCCACGATACCGTGAAGAACCACACCATGCTGCATGATCAAATGCGCAACTTCTTCCACGGTTTCCGTCGCGATGCTCATCCGATGGCCATCATGTGCGGCGTAGTAGGCGCCCTCTCTGCCTTCTACCATGATCAAATGGATGTGAATGACGCCCACCAGCGTGAAATCACTGCGCATCGCCTGGTTGCCAAAATGCCAACCATCGCCGCCTGGTGTTACAAGTACGCTAATGGCCAACCCTTCATGTACCCACGGAATGACCTCTCCTACGCCGAGAACTTCCTGTACATGATGTTCGGCACCCCGTGCGAGGACTACAAGCCCAATCCGATTCTTGCCAAGGCCATGGACAAGATCTTTATCCTCCATGCCGACCACGAACAGAACGCCTCCACCTCCACCGTACGTCTGGCTGGCTCTACTGGCGCCAACCCATATGCCTGTATCGCCTCCGGCATTGCCGCCCTTTGGGGCCCGGCTCACGGCGGCGCCAACGAAGCGGTTCTGGATATGCTGGCCGAAATTGGCGACGAGTCCCACATCGAGGAGTTCATTGCCAAGGCCAAGGACAAGAACGATCCGTTCCGCCTGATGGGCTTTGGCCACCGGGTGTACAAGAACTTCGACCCGCGGGCCAAAGTCATGCGCGAGACCGCCCACGAAGTACTGGCGGAGCTTGGCCTGGAAAACGATCCATTGCTGAAGATTGCACAACGCCTCGAAACGATTGCCCTGGAAGACGAATACTTCGTACAGCGCAAACTGTACCCGAACGTCGACTTCTACTCCGGCATCATCCTCAAGGCTATGGGCATTCCGACGTCCATGTTTACCGTTATCTTCGCCATGTCCCGCACCATCGGCTGGTTCTCCCACTGGAACGAGATGGTCAGTGGCGATTATCGCATTGGTCGCCCCCGCCAGCTTTACACTGGCTCCGAGACCCGCGATTACCCGAAGAAGTAAGGCTCCGCAATACCCAAAAGGCCGCTTAACAGCGGCCTTTTTTCTTTTCCTTTGCTCTGCAATCATACATCCCTACCAACAACAATTTACTAAATAGCGGCGGCAATTAAGGAGACTGAGCATGGCAACGAAGGTCGCGTTTATTGGATTGGGCGTAATGGGCTTCCCCATGGCCGGACACCTGGCCACAGCCGGTTACGACGTCAGCGTCTGGAACCGCACCCACAGCAAGTCCGAACAGTGGACGAAGACCTACACTGGCAGGGCCTGCAAGAGCATTGCCGAGGCCGCCCAGGACGCCGAAGTGGTCCTCACCTGCGTCGGTGCCGACCCAGATTTGATCAACGTCTATGAAAGTGCCATCGGGATCATCGAGAACGCACCCGAAGGGGCGATTCTGGTGGACCACACGACCGCGTCCGCGACAGTGGCCGAACGTCTCTGTGAATCCGCCGCCCGCCGCAACCAGGCGTTTCTTGACGCGCCGGTATCCGGTGGACAACAAGGTGCGGAGAACGGTCAGCTCACCATCATGTGCGGCGGAGATGCCGGTGCTTTCAGCAAGGCTGAGCCAGTGCTGAAATGTTACGCACGCGCGCTGAATCTGATGGGACCCGCCGGTGCCGGTCAGAAAACCAAAATGGTTAACCAGATTGCCATCGCCGGACTGGTACAGGGGCTGTCTGAAGCGCTCCACTTCGCCGAGCGGGCCAACCTCGATGCCGCCAAAGTGGTCGACGTGATCTCCAAGGGCGCAGCCCAGTCCTGGCAAATGGACAACCGCTCTACCACCATGCTCTCCGGTGAGTTTGACCATGGCTTTGCGGTCGACTGGATGCGCAAGGACCTTTCCATCTGCCTGGAAGAGGCACGCAAAAACGGCGCCTCGCTACCCGTTGCAGCGCTCGTTGATCAGTTCTACAACGACGTACAGGCGATGGGTGGCAACCGCTGGGACACCTCATCCCTGATCCAGCGGCTGCGGAAATTAACAAACGCCTGACTGCAGAGCCCTCCCTGCGTTAAAGCGGCGCACCGTTAGCGCCGCTCGCACTTACCCCAGCCCTACGGCCACTGGCTCACCCACACATCAACCGGGACATCATTGCTATCTGGCACCTGGATAGGACGTAACGAACGGCTGTAAACCTGATTTAGGAACAGGCAGGCCCCAAAAAGCTGATCACATTCCTTCGTCAACGTTCAGGTTGACCAACAGGCTCTGTGAACAACCAGGATGCCGGTGAGCAAAGCTAACCGCATCAGAGCAAACGCCAAACAAGCAACAAGAATGATGCGGTTCGGCGACGCCTCTCCACATCCCACGAATGCCCCCCATGCTCGGTGGACAAGCACTGTCTTCGGTTGATGTCGCACCGAGTTCCGAAGAACAAAAAAGGGCGGATGCTCACCATCCGCCCTCATTCATCCTTTAGCCACTCGGACGCTTACTTGTTCGGCACCCATTTACCGTCACGGTAGTAAGCGCTCCAACCACTGGCCTTGCCGTCCTTCTCGCTCATGACATACTGCTCTTTGGTCTTCCGGCTGTACCGGACAGTGGTCGGATTCCCCTCCGGGTCCTTCGTGGGCGCCTTCATCAGGAAGCCATACTTGGGATCGATCTCGCTCTTGTGGGGCAGCAGTTCGCTGACCAGCGGCGCCCGGGTTTCCCGATTTTTGGGGAACTTGCTTGCAGCGAGGAAAAGACCTGAGGCGCCGTCCCGCAACACGTAGGTGTCGTCCACCTTCTGGCACTGCAGTTCGGGCATCGGCACCGGATCCATTTTTGGGGGCGCCGGCTCACCACTTTTCAATAGCTTACGAGTGTTTTTGCATTCCGCATTGGTACACCCAAAGTACTTACCGAAGCGGCCGGTCTTGAGCTGCATCTCCGCACCGCACTTGTCACACTCCAGCACCGGGCCATCGTAGCCCTTGATGCGAAAGGTGCCCTGCTCAACCTCAAATCCGGCGCAGTCCGGGTTATTGCCACAGACATGGAGCTTGCGCTTCTCATCCACCAGGTAGCTGTCCATGGCGGTGCCACATTTGGAACAACGCCGCTTTTTGCGCAACAAGCGCGACTCGCCCTCACCTTCAACATCGTCATCGGCGCTGACCACTTCGTCACCGGACACCAGGTTGATGGTGGTCTTACAGCGCTCCTTGGGCGGCAGTGAATAGCCAGAGCAGCCAAGGAACACCCCGGTGCTGGCCACCCGAATCTGCATGGGACGCTCGCAGGTTGGGCAGGGAATGTCGGTTTCGGTCGGGGTATTGCCCCGCATTCCCTCGTCGTTATCGCCCCCGGCCTTCTCCAGCTGCTGCGAGAAGTTGCCGTAAAATTCGTTGAGCACCTTCTTCCAATCGATGTCACCCTCGGCGACATCGTCCAGCTCCTCCTCGAGACGAGCAGTGAAATCGTAATCCATCAGGTTGGCAAAGGATTCGGTGAGCCTTTCGGTCACTATGTCGCCCATTTTCTCCGAATAGAAGCGACGATTCTGCAACCGGACGTAGCCCCGGTCCTGGATGGTGGAAATGATCGAGGCGTAAGTTGAAGGCCGCCCGATACCCTTCTTCTCCAGCTCTTTAACCAAGCTGGCTTCGGTGTATCGGGGCGCCGGCTTGGTAAAGTGCTGGGTGGGATCGAGTTTGGCCAGGGAAAGATCATCACCCACCTGAATGTCGGGCAGAGCAACGTCCTCGTCCTTTTTGGACGACTGGGGGGCGACCTTCAGAAAGCCGTCGAACTTGATGATGCGCCCTCGCGTTCGCAACTCGTAATCTCCGTTAGCCACGATAATCGAGGTACTGAGGAATTCCGCGTCGGACATCTGACAGGCAATGAACTGTCGCCAGATCAGCTCATACAGCCTCTCAGCGTCCTTCTCCAAGCCGCTGATGTCCGAGGGGCGCCGACTCACTTCGGTGGGGCGAATCGCCTCGTGAGCCTCCTGTGCGCCTTCCTTGCTGCCATACACCCTAGGGGCTTCCGGCAGGTATCGATCACCAAACTGCTGAGTCACGTAATCCCGACAACTGGCAACCGCGTCCTGGCTCAGGTTGGTAGAGTCCGTTCGCATGTAAGTAATGTAGCCAGCCTCATAGAGACGCTGAGCCAGCATCATGGTCTTCTTGACACTGAAGCCCATACGGTTGCTGGCCGCCTGCTGCAAGGTAGAGGTAATAAACGGCGCAGTAGGCTTGGATCGAGTCGGCTTATCTTCGCGTTTGGCGATCTTGAAGCTACCGGCCTCCAGTCGCTGTACGTGCTCCCGGCTCTGGGCCTCACTGACTGGCCGAAACGCTTTATCCGCGTATCGGGTCACCTCGAACCGTACTGGCTTGGCTGCGCCCTGGGCGCTCAAATCCGCATGCAGCTGCCAGAACTCTTCCGGCACAAATACCCTGATCTCACGCTCCCGCTCAACGATCAGCCGAACCGCAACGGACTGCACCCGCCCGGCCGAGAGCCCACGTGCCAGCTTGGCCCACAGCAACGGCGACACCATATAGCCGACCACCCGGTCCAGGAACCTGCGCGCCTGCTGAGCATTCACCCGATTGGTGTCGAGCGCGCCGGGGTCCTCGAAGGCTGCCTGGATCGCCCGCTTGGTGATTTCGTTAAACACGACTCGACGGTATTTGTCCTGCTCACCACCGATGGTCTCCCGCAGGTGCCAGGCGATGGCTTCTCCCTCGCGATCCAAATCCGTTGCGAGGTAGATATGATCGGCGGACTTAGCCAACCGCTTGAGTTCGTTGACCACCTTTTCCTTGCCGGGCAATACTTCGTATCGCGCCTGCCAATCCTTGTCCGGGTCGACGCCCATGCGAGCCACCAGCTGCTCGCGGGCCTTGCGCTTCTTGTACTCCGCCTTCTCCTCAGGGTTCATCTTTCGGGTTTGCGCCGCCTGCTTGGCCCGCTCCTTCGGATCGACCTGTGAACCACTGCCGCTCACCGGCAGGTCACGAATATGCCCGACACTGGACTTCACGATGTAATCGGAGCCCAGATACTTGTTGATGGTCTTCGCTTTTGCTGGCGACTCGACGATAACGAGACTTTTACCCATATCGGAGATCTGTATCCTTGACGAAAATCGTACAAAATATCAGCAAGCGTTAAAGTTGCTGAAAAATCAGTCGACTAGTAAACCGGTTCTAGCCGCCTCTGTATATAGGAGCACTGTTTTACAGGGTCACGAAAACCAAGACAACCCATTCTTTGTGTTCGGAGTCGGTTTTCTACCCCGGTTTAGTTGGATTTTCCCGTTCTGGCAAGAAAAAAGCCCGGCTAGGCCGGGCTTTTTCTGGTCTCAGGCTTGATCATTCAGATCAAACACGCTCCCAAACGGTCGCAATACCCTGCCCCAGGCCGATACACATGGTGGATACACCATATTTACCGCCTTTGGCCTCCAATACGTTAATAAGCGTAGTGGAGATACGGGCACCGGAACAGCCCAGCGGATGGCCAAGGGCAATCGCGCCGCCGTTCAGGTTGACCTTCTCGTTCATAACGGCCGTCAGCTTCAGGTCCTTGATAACCGGCAGAGACTGACCAGCGAACGCCTCGTTCAGCTCCCAGAAGTCGATGTCTTCGACTTTCAGGCCTGCACGCTTCAGCGCCTTCTTGGTAGCCGGAACCGGGCCGTAACCCATGATCGCGGGATCACAGCCGGCAACCGCCATGCTAACGATGCGGGCACGCGGCTTAAGGCCGAGGGCTTCAGCACGCTCTGCAGACATCAACAGCATGGCCGCTGCACCGTCAGTCAACTGAGAAGAGGTACCGGCAGTTACGGTGCCACCCTTCGGGTCGAAGGCTGGACGCAGCTGGCCCAGGGACTCAGCAGTGGTCTCCGGACGAATGGTCTCGTCCTGCTCGATCAGCACCTTGAAGCCGTTTTCGTCGTGACCTTCGACAGGCACGATTTCGTTCTTGAAACGGCCTTCCAGGGTCGCTTCGTGGGCCAGGCGGTGGGAACGCGCACCGAACTCGTCCTGCTGCTCACGGCTAATACCGTGCATCTTCGCCAGCATTTCCGCGGTCAGGCCCATCATATTGGACGCTTTGGCGGAGTACTTGGAGGCAGCCGGGTTGTGGTCGAAACCTTCGGTCATGGGTACGTGACCCATGTGCTCAACACCACCAGCCACAAACACATCGCCGTTACCGGTCATGATGGCCTGGGCCGCAGTGTGGATAGCGGTCATGGCTGAGCCGCACAGACGGTTAACCGTCTGGGCAGAGGACTCGTGCGGGATGCGGGTCAGCAGTGAAATCTGACGCGCAACGTTAAAGCCCTGCTCCTTGGTCTGGTTTACACAGCCCCAGATCACATCTTCAACTTCTTTCGGGTCGAGCTTAGGGTTGCGCTCGAACAGTGCGTCGATCAGGACAGCCGACAGAGTTTCTGCACGTACGTTGCGGAAACAACCGTTCTTGGCACGACCCATCGGAGTCCGCACGCAATCGACGACGACAACGTCTCTCGGATTAAGGCTCATAGATCTTTCTCCGTTCGGAAATCTCGTTCAGGGTTAGCCAAAGAACTTCTTGCCAGTCTTGGCCATTTCACGCAGCTTCTTGGTCGGGTGGTACAGAGGACCAAGGTCTGCATACTTGTCTGCCAGCTCGACGAACTTGTCTACACCCATGTCGTCGATGTAACGCAGAGCACCACCACGGAACGGCGGGAAGCCGATACCGAAGATCAGTCCCATGTCAGCGTCGGCCGGGTCTTCAACAATGCCATCTTCCAGGCAGCGAACGGTTTCCAGGCACAGCGGGATCATCATACGAGCAATGATTTCTTCCTCGTCGAAGTCCTTCTGGCCTTGAACGACCGGCTCGATCAGCTTGTAGGTATCTTCGTCTACAACCTTCTTTTTCTTGCCCTTGCGGTCCAGCTCGTACTTGTAGAAGCCCTTGTCGTTCTTCTGACCGTAACGGTCGTTCTCGAACATGACATCGATGGCGCTCTTGTTCTCGTCCTTCATGCGGTCCGGGAAACCTTCAGCCATCACTTCGTTGGCGTGCTTGGCGGTATCCATGCCAACAACGTCAAGCAGGTAGGCAGGACCCATCGGCCAGCCAAACTTCTCCATGACCTTGTCGATCTTCTGGAAGTCGGCACCATCGCGAACCAGGCCGGCAAATCCGCCGAAGTACGGGAACAGGACACGGTTAACCAGGAAACCCGGGCAGTCGTTGACAACGATCGGTGTCTTGCCCATAGCCTTGGCGTAAGCCACGGTGGTCGCGATAGCACGATCACTGGTCTTCTCGCCACGGATAACCTCAACCAGCGGCATCATGTGTACCGGGTTGAAGAAGTGCATGCCACAGAAGTTTTCCGGACGCTTCAGGTTCTTGGCCAGAAGGTTGATGGAAATAGTGGAGGTGTTGGACGTCAGGATGGCGTCTTCGCGAACCTGATCTTCGGTTTCGCGCAGAACGATGTCCTTGACCTTCGGGTTCTCAACAACCGCCTCAACCACCAGGTCAACGCTCTTGAAGTCGCCGTAGTTCAGGGTCGGAGTGATGCTGTTGAGGACGTCGGCCATTTTGTCGGCCTTCATCTTGCCGCGGCTGACACGCTTGGTCAGCAGACTCTTGGCTTCGTTCAGGCCCAGGTCGATACCGGCCTGATTGATGTCCTTCATGACGATCGGGGTGCCCTTGAGGGCTGACTGGTAGGCAACGCCACCACCCATGATGCCGGCACCCAGCACGGCCGCCAGTTTCACTTCGCTGGCTTCCTTCTCCCATGCCTTGGCCTTCTTCTTGAGCTCCTGATCGTTCAGGAACAGGCCAACCAGGCAGGCCGCCACATTGGTTTTGGCCATCTTGGCGAAGCCTTTGGCTTCCACCTCGATTGCCTTGTCACGGGTCAGGTTAGCGTGCTTTTGCATAACCTTGATCGCTTCAACCGGTGCCGGGTAGTTCTTGCCAGCCTTGCCAGCAACAAAGGCTTTGGAGATCTCGAACGCCATCATGCTTTCCATGGAGTTCAGCTTGATCTTGCCTTTTTTCTCTTCACGACGGGCCAGGTTATCCAGCTTGCCCTCGTTGCACTGGTTGATGATCGCAACGGCAGCTTCGACCAGCTTGCCGGATTCCACGACAGCATCAACGGCGCCAATTTTCAGAGCAGCGTCAGCGCGGTTTTCAGTACCACCGCAAATCCACTCAACGGCGTTATCAACACCAACTAGACGAGACAAGCGTACGGTACCGCCAAATCCAGGGAAGATGCCCAGCTTGACTTCGGGCAAACCAACCTTGGCCTTGCTGTCCATGACACGGTAGTCGGTGGACAGACACATTTCGAAACCGCCACCCAGCGCAATGCCATTGATTGCGGTAACGGTGGGGAACGGCAAGTCTTCAACGGCGTTGAAAACTTCGTTTGCCTTCAGGTTGTTGGCAACCAAGTCTTCTTCCGAACCCGCAAACAGGTCGGTAAATTCTGTGATATCGGCACCGACAATGAACGAGTCCTTTGAGCTGGTCACTACCAGGCCCTTCAGGTCTTTCTGTTCTTTAAGTTTGTCGGTCGCGGCGCCGAGCTCTTCGATGGTAAGACGGTTGAACTTGTTCACTGACTCGCCCTGCAAGTCAAAGTTCAACTGAGCGATCCCGCCTTCGATCTCTTTAACCGTGATGGCTTTACCTTCGTAAATCATCAACTGATCTCCAGTCTGTTTTTAGAACTGCTTCCAGTGAGGTGAATTGACGTGCGTCACCCCACTGTGTGTGCAGCGAATTTCAGTCACTGCCCGAACCCCCGATCCAAAAAATTCATACAGTCGTTTGAATCGTGAGGGGACACGATGAAAAAAAACCGTCCGTTTGTCAATTTGTTTCTAGCCGAACGGTGGAATTAAATGCGCTTGAATCAAGGCTGAGGATTTGAGTTGGGGCTCTGAATCGTTAAATTTCAGGCGCCTAGTATAGCAAGCTAACAAGCCACCCAAGCTGGCGTTTGTATCCGCAATAATCTGTTACATTTAATCTGGCCCCAGCCCTGAAAACCGCTTGATTGGCCAGCGAAGTTACTTTACCTTCAGTTTCAGACCTTAGTCCAACGACCAAAGGCGCAGGCCTTCCAAGAACAATTCGCCCTGGCTCAGGTTGGACCACAATAACAAAACACGATAAAAAAACGGAGATTGCATCCGATGAAAGACGCTCGTATTGGAGCGCGATCGCTTGTTGCGGCCTTTTTCCTGCTTGTCATCGCCTCTTTTGCCACCAAAGCCGACGAAGCCTCCAGCTTCCTTGGCAACCTGCACAACTTCCGAGTCAGCAACTTTATCGCCCTGGACGCTTACTACCGCTTCTCGGTAGACGGCAACACCGATGCCCTGAATGAGATCGTTGCCACCATCAACGATGCCAATAGTGCCATGAACACGGTCTCGGAAAGCACGGCAGAAGTGCTCACGGTCGCCGACATTGAACGGCTCAACGAGAACTTCGACAAATTCAAGGAGCTGATGCGCCAGAACATCAACGATGTCCGCAAAAACGGGTATCCGGACCTTCGGCTGGTGGGCGAAATGGCTGAGCAGGCAGCAGCGCTCAACGACCTCGCCACCGAACTGTACGCGGTATCACTGGAAAGTAACCAGATCTCCACCAACAAACGGGTGGAGGCCGCCCGCTCGGCCGCGGTGACCCTGGCTCAGATGATGGCCAAATACTCGGTACGCTCCAACATGTCGGTATCCCAGACCTTCCAGGGCAGCGCTACCGAAGAACCCCTTGACGTCAAGGCAAGACAGTTTGAATCGTTACTCATCGAAGTGTCCAGCGGCCCCAAATCCGGCCCACTGAAGGCGATGCTGGATGACATCAACGCCAAGTGGCAGTTCATCCGCAACTCCTACATCAACTACAACGAGAACAACGTGTCGTTCGTGATCGACCGCTATTCCAAGGGCATTCTGGAAGCGCTTGACGACACCATCTCCCTGCTGCAGCAAAACGCCTGACCTTTGGGTCGGGCGCTTTCCTTTTCCCGGGTCTGATTAAGCGATTCCAGCCAGCCAAACCTCCTTCCCATTCTTGATATCGGCCAGTGATAGATATCCGGTTCTGTCCTAAAGTATTAAGGGGCCTCCGAATAACTTCGAATCGGCGCCCCGAAATCAAACGCGTTGTCAGTCACTCTCCGTCACAGGAGCTCGATATGTCGACCTACACGAAAGTTTTAACGGCCATCGACCTGACCGAAGAAGCACCACAGGTGTTGAACCGGGCAATTGAGGTATGCAAGGCACATAACGCCGAATTGATGCTCTGCCACGTGGTTGAGCCTGTGGGCTATGCCTATGGCGGCGATATCCCCATGGATCTGACCGAATTGCAGGACCAGCTCGATGCCGCCGCTAAAGAGCAGCTGGATAACTATGGCAAGCGCCACGGTGTCAGTGAAGAAAACCAGATTGTTACCGTTGGCCGCCCGGAATCCGAGATTCACCGCCTCGCGGAGGAACGGAAGGTCGACCTGATCGTGGTCGGGAGCCATGGACGCCGAGGCATTCAACTGCTGCTCGGATCGACGGCCAATGGCGTGCTGCATGGCGCCAAGTGCGACGTGCTCGCGGTTCGCATCACCTGAGTCCGGTCCGCCTACCGAGCACTCCCTGGCCACCTGCCGGGAGCCAGGGCGCAAGCCCTTCTCCTCACGACTGGGTTATCCTTGCCTCCAATTTCCTCAGCTGACTTTCCAACGACACACTGACGCTGGAGGCCATGGAAAAGAAGTTTAGCAAGGCCTTAAGGTTGCTATCACCCTGGCACACTGCGTGTATTCTTTGCCAAAGCGCCTGATTCACCAACTGCAGCCGTTGGTTACGTGCCACCAGCCCTTGCAGATCCCAATCCGGTTCCTGTTCATGCCGTTTGGCAAAGTACTGCTGTAGCAGGTAGTGGGACACACTGCGCATGATGAACTCATCGCTGGAGGCAAAGGGTAAGTGGTGCACCGCCATGGACTTCAGTTCCGACAACACAGGGCAGCCGCTGGTGGCCATTTTCAACCCCAACAGCGACCGTAACGCCTCCTCCAGCGTGGTCTGCTTGAGGTAACTGCGATGATCGTCATCGACACGCACCTCCACTGGCTGATAGGCATCCTCGGCCTGAAAGGCATCCACCACCGGCAACATGGCGACTGCCGCCGGACAATGAGGCGAATCTTTGCTTTTTAATGGGCAGTTGGAACATTGGCAGTGCTCCAGCCGGGTCCACGCCGGCAGAGGCTCGCGAACGTCAACCGGTTGATCGGCGACTTTGAAATCGATCTTGCGCCCGTCTTGCAGCGTGAAATGATAACCAACGTTCATGGGTTGCCCTGCTCTTCCAGTTCCATCCAACGCTCCATGGAAGCTTCCAACTCAGCCTCAGACTCAGCCAGCCGTTCCAACTGCTCACTTACTTCCGGTTGCGGCCGATTGTAAAACTCCGGCTCGGAAATCAACGTCTGCAGCGATGCCACCTCGCGCTCCAAGGCTTCTATCTTGCCGGGTAATTGCTCCAACTCAAGTTTCAACTTGTAACTGAGCTTTGTCGGCTTCGCTTTATTGACCGGAGCCGTTTTGACAGCCTTGCCTGCCTGTGGCACAGACTCCGCCTGGGGGGGCTTGCTGGACGCCAACTCCGAAGGGAAGCGACCACCCTGACGCCGCCAATCGCTATATCCGCCAACATATTCGTGCACTTCGCCACTGCCATCCAAAACGATCGTATCGGCTACCACGTTGTCGAGGAATTCCCGGTCGTGACTGATAATCAACACAGTGCCGTTGAAGGCTACCAACTGGGATTCCAACAACTCCAGGGTTTCAACATCCAGATCATTGGTTGGCTCGTCGAGCACCAGGATATTGGCAGGCTTGCTGAACAGTTTGGCCAGCATCAATCGGGCGCGCTCGCCGCCGGAAAAGACACTGACCGGGGAGCGGGCCCGTTCCGGACTGAACAGGAATTCCTGCAGATAGCCGAGGACATGCTTCTGTTGGCCATTGATCTCGATGTACTCCCGCCCCTCGGCAAGATTGTCGAGCGCGGTTTGAGACAGGTCGAGTTCGCCTCGTAGCTGGTCGAAGTACGCTACTTCCCGATTGGTTCCCAGACGGATGCCACCTTCTGTCGGCTCCAGTTCGCCCAGCAGAAGTCGGACCAGTGTTGTCTTTCCGGTACCGTTCTCACCGATCAAACCAATCTTGTCACCACGCAAGACCGTCAGGTCCATGTTTTGGATCACTGACGCGCCCTGACCATAACGGAAGCCTGCGGCCTTAGCCTCAACCACCAGACGACCAGAGCGGGCGGCGTCTTCGACAGCAAAACTGGCAGTTCCTCCGCGCTCCCGACGCTGTTTGCGCTCCTCGCGCATGGCCTTGAGCGACCGAACCCGCCCCATATTCCGGGTCCGCCGCGCCTTGATGCCCTGCCGTATCCACGCCTCTTCCTGCTTTAGCCGTTTATCGAACAGCGCATTCTGGCGCTCCTCTTCTTCCAGGGCCTTCTCTTTAAGCTCCAGATAGCGATCATAGGTGGCGGAAAAACTGATCAGCTTGCCACGATCCAGCTCGACTATCCGGGTCGCCATGCGCCGGATAAAAGCGCGGTCATGGCTCACAAACAAAATGGCACCGCGAAACTGGGACAGGGCCTCTTCCAGCCAGGCGATAGCCGGCACATCCAAATGGTTGGTCGGCTCATCCAGCAGCAACACGTCGGGGTCGGTGACCAACGCCTTGGCCAATAATACCCGCCGCTGCCAGCCACCAGAAAGCTCATCGAGTCGCTTGTCGGGGTCGACCCGATACTGCTTCAGAATGGCGCTCACCCGCTGCTCCAGCCGCCAGCCGTCAAGGGCTTCCAGCCGCTCCTGGACTTTGGTGAGTCGTTCCAGGCTGTTTTCATCCGCCTTCTGGGACAGAGCATGAAACTCTGCCAATAGCTCGCCAGCTTCCGCAAAGGCGCTGGATACCACCTCGTAGGCAGTTCGGTTGTCATCGGTCGGCAGGTTTTGTGGCAGCACGGCCAAACTGGTGCCGCTGTCCAACTTCACCGTCCCGCTGTCGGGCACGACTTCCTGGCTGATAATCCTAAGCAGCGTGGACTTCCCCTCGCCATTGCGTCCCAAAAGACACACCCGCTCACCGGCTTCGACCGCCAACGATGCGTGGTCCAGAAGCGGATGAACTCCGTAGGCCAGTGATATTTCGTCCAACGCCAATAACGGCATGCAGTCTTACTCCTGTTCAAGAATCTCTACGGCATCGCCCACACGTATAACGCCCGGCTTGCCATCGTGCAGGGCATTTACCCCGAACATCACACCATCGGCAGTTCGGCGAAACCGCCCGAGGGTCCTCAATGGCTCGCTATCCGGCGCTTTGACACCTCGATCCGGATCGACCGTGGTCATGACGCAGCGGGAACACGGTTTTGGCAGCGAGAACGACCTCTTGCCAATGTCCAGGCTTCGCCACACGTCTTCTGCCCAGGGCTCCGGCCCGTCGATGACAATGTTTGGACGAAAACGACGCTCGTCCACCGCCACCTGCAGTCGCCCATTCAGATCGTCCAGAGAGGCTTGATTCACAATCAGGAACGGGAACCCATCGGCAAACCCCACCCTCCGCCTATCCATGACCCAACCACTATCGACCCGGCGGAATGTGGACTCCGGCATGTAAACGAGCTCGACGGATTGCCCGCAAAAAGCGCTCACTGCCGCCGCCGGCCCGGGCTCCGCCAGTCGCCCCTTGACCCAGTCCCGCCACACTCGAACCGACCGCTCGGTTGGACCCGCAGACAGCGGGTAGCGCGCCTGCCCCGGCACGTCGATCCAAACCTGACCGTCAATAAGCTCGGTGCCGACGTTGGCGAGCTGGGGATGCGTGCGTTGAGTGACGAACTGATTTTCCCGATCAACAATCATCCAGCGACGATCATCAGCCGGCCCAAAGCCATCAAGCGCCATTTCCTGAACCGCAATGCCACGCAATGATTTCACTGGGTAAATATACAACGAGCGAACACGCATAGGAGACTCCTTTCGGGTTATGGAGCACGTCATTGCCCCCACTCTGACTGGCGTCAATCAGCATTCTCACAAAACCAAGCAACGGGAAACCGATCAGCGGAACGCATTTCGACCGTGAGGGCACCGAGTATAACCGAGTTGCCCATGACCGAGAGGAAGGCCGATCCACAAAAACAAACTGCACGCCAAAACGAAAAAACCCAGCCGTCAGGGCTGGGTTTTTTCTGGAATCTGGAGCGGGAAACGAGATTCGAACTCGCGACCCCAACCTTGGCAAGGTTGTGCTCTACCAACTGAGCTATTCCCGCTTTTTGTCGTCGTCGGGCTGGCTACTGAATGGCTCCTTGCGACAACGGATGCGGATTATACGGAGCCATTTTTCAGCTTGCAACACCCAAGATGCAAACAACTGAAATTTTATTCGACGCCTCGCTCGTTAACCGGCAGATCCAGCACAAGCCCAAGCATTCGTTCAACGGTTTCGCTCAGGTACTGGGCCTGGTATTCCTCATGGTACAGCAAACCGTCGTACCCCAGCCCCAGTACCACGCTGACCAGCAACGAAGCATCACGCCTGGGAGATTGAGAATCCAGTCGCTGCAACAAGGATTCCAGCCCGGAGACCCAGGCCGTACGGTGCTGACGGGCGAGATGCGTCAAATCGGGATCTCGCAACGCTTCCATCAGAAATACCTGCTCCGCCAAGACTTCGTCTTTGCGATGGGTAATTTGCTCGCCCAGGTAAGCGGTTACGATTGCCGCCAGGCGCCTGGCCAATTGCGCCCGCCCCTCGCCACCGCGCTTGAGGGTTTCCGGCGGCGTACCGTCCAGAACCACATTGACCATTCCATAGAACTGGTCCAGGTTTTCCTGGGCTTTCTCTGCAAACAGCGTAAAGGCATCACTGATGAGCTCATTGATGTCTTTGAAATAGTAGGTAGTGGAGGCTAGCGGGACCTCGGCTTCTTTCGCCACCGACCGGTGCTTGATGCCACGAATCCCCTCTTTCGCGGCAATGCGCAATGTTGCCTCAAGAATCTGAACTCGCCGCTGCTCGCTTTTCGCGCGAAACGCCTTCCGCCCACTGTACTGGACGGCCTGATGGTCGATACCAGCGTCCGCCAGCGATTCTTGATCGTGCATGTCCAACTCGTTTACGTGCACCATTGGAGTTATCCCGGCCTCTGCCTTCGTTCATAATCAACTTTAGGACAGTATGACGCGATTGGCCCGCAGAAACATTGACCGGATAGCCAATTCCACCGAACTGCGCCATACAACTCTACTACTGGCCATAACGTCGCGCACCACCGGCAAGGTATACCGTTTCGTCAGGCGTGCTATCACGCCGCAGCACCTTGTTCCGGTGGGGGAAGCGACCAAAACGGACAATCGTGTCGCGATGAGCCCTGGCCGAGCCCAGGAAACTGCCCAACAGATCACGGAGAGCGCCCTCCGTGGACGCCACCAGCTGTTCATACAGCGCTACGCCCCGATCCTGATCCGGCAGACGCTCAGAATGCTGTAACGGCATGTAAAAGAACGCCCGGTAAAGCGCGGGCAACGTCAAATCCGCGCCTTGATCCAACCCCTCCCGGCACAAGGTCCGGCAGAATGGGTCCGAGGCGTAAGCCAGATCCGTCCCCCGATAGATGTTGCGGCTAAACTGGTCCAGCAGGATGATTTCCGCAAGCCGTCCGCGCCCCCGCATTTCCGGATCGCGCCAATCCTGAAGCCCGTTTTCCGAAGCCACCAGGACCATGGACAGAAATCGTCGCCGAATTTCCTGGTCAAAGGATCGGGACGCCCGGAACCAACGATTCCGATGGGCTGCATCCGCAAGCCCCTGATCATCAAGGGGGCCAAACCAGCAATCCAGGACATCCTCTGCACCGAACATCGTACCCACCCCCCTGTTATCCTTCGCACCTGCTCACCCTGCACGACCTTCACCTCGGCAACTACGCCGTCTTTGCAGCGAGCTGTTAGACTATAGGGTAACCGGGTGACCACCCATGAGCCAGGAGCCGCAATGACCACCGAGACCCGAATCATCCTGCTTGCCCACGGCAGCAGCGACAAGCATTGGTGCCAAACCTTTGAAACGCTCGCCGCACCAACCCTGGAAGCGGTGCCTCAGTCGGTGGTTGCCTATATGGAACTGAGTACGCCGTCACTGGAACAGGTCATCAAGGAATCCGTAGCGCAAGGTTATCGTCGATTTGTCGTTCTCCCTCTTTTCCTCGCCGCCGGCCGACACCTCCGCAAGGACGTACCGGCGATGATCGCCACATTGGAAGTGACCTACGGTACCACCATTTCCCTGGCCGCCCCCATTGGGGAAAATCCGCATCTGGGGCAAGCCATTCGATACGTGGTTGAAGACACGCTGGAGGCATCCTATGGCTAAAACCGCCCTACTCACCGGAGGGACAGGGTTTATTGGCCAGAAGTTATGTCACACCCTGAACCATCGGGGCTACCACCTGACGGTTTTCAGCCGTCAAGCCCCGGAGAATGTGAAAACCCTTTGCGGTCGCGTCGAAACCGTTTCTTCGCTGGCAGAACTGTCCGGCCACCCCGGCTTCGACTTGGTGATCAACCTCGCCGGAGAAGGCATCGCGGACAAACGCTGGAACGCACGCCGTAAACGACTCATCCGCGTTAGCCGTGTCAATTTGACCGAAGATCTGGTCAATACCATCAATACCTGGTCGCGAATGCCCTCGGCGTTGGTATCGGGCTCCGCCGTGGGCTTCTACGGGGACCAGGGCGAACGACCGGTGTCGGAGCACACCCCGCCCAACGATGAGTTCACGCACCAGTTATGCCGTGACTGGGAGGCCGTCGCCCAGCAGTTGAGCGCATCCGGCGTTCGCGTCTGCATTTCCCGGACCGGGCTGGTGGTTGGCCCGGCCGGCGGCTTTCTGCAACGGATGCTGCCTCCGTTCCGGCTTGGTTTGGGGGGCAAACTCGGCAACGGCAAGCAGTACATGCCATGGGTGCACCGAGACGATGTCGTCAACGCCTTGATCTGGATGGCAGAAACCGACACCGCCACGGGTCCCTATAACGTAGTTAGCCCCAACCCCGTCCGCAACCAGGAATTCACTGCCTGCCTCGCCAGGGTGCTCAAGCGACCAGCAGTGCTGCCGGCACCGGCGTTAGCGCTCAGAGCAGCCCTCGGGGAGATGGCCAGGTTGCTACTCACGGGCCAGAATGCGGTTCCCCAGCGGCTTCAGGAAGGCTCCTTCGAGTTCAGCTATCCAGAATTGGAAGCCGCTTTGCGGGATGCGATCCAGCCCTGATAGCCCCATTCTCGCAAGCGCGACGGCTCGCACATCATCGCCATCGCCCTTGTGCTAGCCTAGCGTGATCCATTACTTGAGACTCGCCGGCCGATGCTACGCCCCCCTCTCTTGATGCTGATGCTGATGCTAGCCAGCCCGCTGCTACCGACGTCCAGCCAAGCCGCCGGTGCCGCGCAGAGCTTTGAATCGTGCTCAATGATCACCAGCGAATACCTGACCGTCCTGCAACTGATGTCTCGGGGTTTTGGCCGCGACACTTTGATGGCGAATCTGCCCGAAATCAGCGAACCTGCCCAGGCACGAGTAAACTCCCTGTTCTCCATGGTAGAAACTGATGGTCTGACGGAATCCTACTCACGCATCAATGCAGAGTATTCCAGCTGCGCCAAAGGGGTCTATCAAGCTCGCGGTACCCCCGCAACAGGCAGTCGCGAGGCCCATTTCTATTTCTGCGCCGGTGAAAACAAGGTGCGCTATGAAATTGTCATGGCCGCAGTGATCGGCGCAGACCGAGCCGATGTAACGCCCCAACTGCCGCCCCAGTATCGCCCAACCGTAAACGCCCTTTTTGATTTGCACCGGTCGGAAGGCCCACTCACCGTGTTCGATGAACTGGCGAGCGAACTGAAAAAGTGCCTGATCCAGCGGCCATAAACTTTTTTCAAAAACCGTTTGACAGTGACTTCGAGCTTACCTAATATACGCGCCACCTCAACGAGGCAAGCGGTTGAACGCGATGCGTCCCCTTCGTCTAGTGGCCTAGGACTCCGCCCTTTCACGGCGGCAACAGGGGTTCGAACCCCCTAGGGGACGCCACTTTCAACTGCCCCATCAGGCAGCCTGTCGGCAACGCCTATGTGGTTACCCAGCCTGTTTTAAGGCGCTTCGGGTAGCCAAGACAACGAACCCAAAAGTACTATTGACCCTCCGTTAATATGTAACGGCTCGTTCCGGTTCAGCTACCTCAGCCATCTGAACGAAGTGCCCCCAGGTTTGGTCACCCCAGCGATCAGTTACTCGATTGCCACCTGGCAAGTTTTGCTCTCGTTTTCGGCCATCGGGGTTGCAAATACGCCGCTGTCACGACCGGCAGAGAATACAAAAATCCTACTTTCCTAGAGCACTTGCGTCGCGCTGCTGCTATAGTTCGATAGAAATCGGTTATGGTGAGGCGTTGTTCCGGTGCAGCCAAACGACCTCCCCTCCAAGAAATCAGCAACACCTTCGCTTGCAACTTTGGACGCTAGCTCAATAAACGGCATGCAAAAACTGTCGAGTCGCCTGCAACAGTTCCGGACCGGATCTCCGCTGTCGTTTCGGTTGCTTGCCTATATCCTGCTTTTCAGCTCTTTGTTCACCCTGCTGGCCTCCGGCATCCAGATCTACAGTGACTTTCGCAAAGACGTCTCGGTGATCGAGGAACGCATGGCGGTCGTCGAGACCAGTTATTCCAGCAGCCTGTCACGTAGCCTTTGGGCGCTCGACCAGAAACTGCTTGAAATTCAGATGGAAGGAATACTGAGTCTGCCGGACATCGTGCAACTGCGTTTGCGCATTTCTCCCAGTTCCGAGATTGTGTTGGGCGAAGTTCCCCGCGCAGCCGCTATTCGGGAGCACAGTTTCACCCTCGTTCATGAGGGAGACGAGGTGTTCAAACTGGGTGACATGAAAATTACCGCCAGTCTGGACCAGATTTACGCCAAGATGCAACGCCAAGTCCTGGTAATCCTGGCCACCCAGTTCCTGAAAACTTTCTTCATTTCGATCCTGATCGTGTGGATCTTCCAGTACTTTGTCACTCGCCATCTGTCGGCCATGGCGAACTATGCCCGTAACTTCTCCCTAAGCAATCTCAATCAGCCCCTGAAGTTGGATCGGCCCGATACCGAGGTAAACCGGATTGATGAACTCTCGCAAGTGACTGAGGCCATCAACCACATGCGAGCGCGACTGCAGCAGGATCTGGAGAAACAATCCCGGGACGCCGACAAGATTCGCAAGCTGTCCAAGGCAATCCAGCAAAGCCCGTCCTCGGTCATCATTTGTGACCGCCAATGGCGCATTGAGTTTGTAAACCAAAAGTTTACCCAACTGACCGGATACGACGCCGAGAGCATGGCCGGCAAGCACCCCGGCATGCTTACAGACGACCCCTTCCTGCAGCGGGAAAACCGTCAGCTCTGGCAGGCCATTCAGTTACAGGTGCAGCGGGTCGGAGTCTGGCAAGGCGAGTCCAACAGCATTCGCAAGAGTGGTGAGCGTTTCTGGGAACAGCTGATTGTTACCCCCATCAAAGACTCCGACGGCCAAGTGACCAATTACCTGATCCTCGGTGAAGACATCAGCATCCGAAAACGCTATGAACAACAGCTGCTGCGCCAGGCCAACTACGACATTCTCACCGGCTTGCCCAACCGGATGCTGGCCCTGGACCGACTGAAACTGGCGCTGGCTCAAGCCAAACGGGAAAACACCCTGGTAGGCGTCATGTTCCTGGACCTGGACAACTTCAAACACATCAACGACACCATGGGCCACGACGCGGGCGACAATTTGTTGATCGAAGCGGCGCGGCGAATTTCCAGTTCCCTCAGGGGCACCAGCACCGTTGCCCGGCTCGGCGGCGATGAATTCCTGGTGGTATTGCCCGGATTGCAAGGGGCCGACTCCACCTCCCAGGTGGCGGACCGGATTCTGCAGACTTTTGCCTCGCCCTTCCTCCTGGGAAACCAGGAAGTCTTCGTGACCACCAGCATCGGGATCGCCATTTATCCCACCGATTCGGACAACAGCGGGAATCTGCTGCAACATGCCGATGCGGCCATGTATCAGGCGAAAAACAAGGGCAAAAGTGCCTACGAGCGCTTTGCGCCGGAAATGAAGGAAGTCTCCCACGAGCGCCTGCAGATCGAGTCCCGCATGCGACGTGCGCTGGAGCTCAACGAGTTCGAGCTTTACTACCAACCCATCGTTCAGACCGACACCGGCATGCTGAGTGGGGCTGAGGCCCTGCTGCGCTGGAACAATCCAACCATGGGAACGGTGATGCCGGACAAGTTCATTCCGCTCGCGGAGGAAACCGGTCTGATCATTCCGATTGGCGAGTGGGTGCTGGAACAGGCCTGTGCGTCCGCGGTCCATTGGGAGCAGGCCACCGGGACCAAGCTGGGCATTGCCGTTAATGTTTCACCCCGCCAGTTCCGGGACCCCGGCTTTGTCGATGCGGTGCTACGGGCGTTGCGGCATACCGGGCTGGACCCACGCCGATTGGAGCTCGAGATCACCGAGCGATTGCTCCTCGACAACACCATCGAAACCTCCGACATTTTGTCCCGACTCGACGAAGAAGGAGTCCGCTTGTCGGTGGACGATTTCGGCACCGGTTATTCCGCACTCAGTTACCTGAAGAGCTATCCATTCGACACCCTGAAAATCGACAAATCCTTCATTCGCGATGTGATGAAAGAACAAGACGACGCCTCTCTGGTCAAGGCGATCATCACTATGGCCCATAGCCTGGGCTTGCAGGTCATCGCCGAAGGCGTGGAGGAAGAAGACCAAACCCACTTCCTCAGAGAACAGGGCTGCGATTATTCCCAAGGCTATTACTATAGCCGCCCTTCCCCGCAACTTGAGTTTGAAGATTGGCTACGCTCCAATTACCGGGCTCAGATGTAACCCCTCGTTAGATCAATAAGGTTATCTCATGGATGACAACATTCTTGTGGTCAATTGCGGCAGTTCGTCGCTCAAGCTGGCTGTTTTTGACAGCGATCTGAACAGCCTCGCCCATGGACTGGCTGAACGGCTAAACTCCGAAGAAGCCAGCGCCAAGGCACGCACCGTCGACCAACAAGCGCTGGCGCTGCCCGCCAACGCCGACCACCACATGGCCCTGGTCACGTTGATTGAGCATTTTCGGTCTGTCGGCATCCTCAAGTCCGCCCCGGTGGCCATCGGGCATCGCGTCGTGCACGGAGGCGAAGCCTTCACCGACGCGGCCCTGATCACACCCGAGGTGATCCAGGCCATTGACCGCTGTTCGGCGCTGGCGCCACTGCACAATCCGGTCAATATGATCGGCATTGATGCCGCTCGGGCGCTGTTTCCCGACGTACCCCAGGTGGCGGTATTCGATACCGCTTTTCATCAAAGCCTGCCGCCCAAAGCCTTTCATTATGCGCTGCCAACCCGCTTTTACCGCGACTGGGGCGTTCGCCGCTATGGCTTTCACGGTACCAGCCACCAGTTCATGGCCAACGAAGCTGCACGCCTGTTGAAGCAGCCTACGGATCAGACATCGATTATCTCCGCTCATCTGGGCAACGGCTGCAGCATCACCGCGATCCGCAACGGTCGAAGCGTCGACACCAGCATGGGGCTGACGCCGCTGGAAGGTCTGGTGATGGGAACCCGCAGCGGCGACATTGATCCCGGACTGTTTGACTTCCTGATGGGCAAAGGCCTGAGTACCGCAGAGATAAACCGAATTCTGAATCGGGAGAGCGGACTGCTGGGATTGTCAGGAGCAACCAATGACATGCGCACTCTCACTGAGCGCGCCAAAGCAGGACACCCGCCATCAACGCTGGCTATTGAGGTATTCTGCTTCCGCCTGGCCCGGTACATCGGTGCCATGATGGCCTCGCTCGACCGACTCGACGCCTTGGTATTTACCGGAGGCATCGGCGAGAACAGCGCCAGCGTCCGTGCCGCAACCCTCGATCACCTGGCCCTGCTCGGATTCAAACTGGATTCGGCAGCCAACTCGTCCCATGGCAGGGACAATGAGCACCGAATTCATGAGGCGAGCAGTCGATTTCCAGTACTGGTCGTCCCGACCAACGAGGAGCTGGTCATCGCTCAGGCCGCCCGTGACAGGGGCTACGGCCCGCACTAGGCCAGCCACCACCTCGCCATAAAATTGCCACACAGTTAAGGAAAAACGATGGCCAAGAATCTCTTTATCGCACCCACCGCGCTGCACTGCGGTCTCACCTCGGTATGCCTGGGTCTGCATCGCGCCCTCGACCGGGTCGGTGTGCGCGTAGGCTTTTTCAAACCCTTTTCCCAACCGGACAGCAACGGGCGCCTGTACTCACCGGGCAGCGAAGATGCCTCCGTCACGTTTATCAGCGCTCAAAGTGAGCTCGTGCCGCCAACGCCCATCGACCTCAAACGCGCTCAAAAATTGCTCAACCAGGGCAAAGCCGATTTCCTGATGGAAGACGTGGTGGCCCAGTACCAGAAAGTGGCCAGCGCCGTCGATGTGGTGATCATCGAAGGCCTGGTGCCAGACCGCAGCGAAGCCTACATCGCTCGTCTAAATGTGGAAGTGGCTCGCAACCTCGGCGCTGAGGTTATCCTGGTCAGCGCTCCGCAAGACGCCGCGCCGGAGGCGTTGGATGAACAACTGGACTTCTCCGCCAGACTGTTCGCCGCGCCCAGCGATCCCGATGTGATCGGCGTGATCCTCAACAAGGTCGGTGAACCCGAGCGGCCGGAATTTAGCCCCCGGATCAATGCGGAGCTAAGCCAGCAGGTTCCTGACTATGCAAATCAGTGCAAGGTGTTCAGCAGCCAGCGTTTCCGCCTGCTGGGAATGATCCCCTGGCAGCCCGAGCTGCTCTCGCCCCGGGTTTTCGACATTGCCCGCGAACTCGACTGCCCGGTGCTTCATCAGGGCCAGCTCGCCACAAGGCGGGTACGCAAAGTCACCGTCTGCGCCCAATCCATTCGCAATATGGCCCACACCCTGCTGCCAGGCACCCTGGTGGTAACTCCCGGTGATCGGGACGACATTATCCTGGCCACCGCTGTCGCCGCCCTGAACGGCGTGCCCCTGGCCGGATTGCTGCTTACCGGTAGCCTGTCCCCGGACGAACGGGTGTTGACCCTGTGTGGCAAGGCTCTCGAAACCGGGTTGCCCATTCTTGCCACCGACGCCAACACCTTCGAAATCGCCCAGAAGCTGGCTGGCCTGGCGCCGTCAATTCCCGTGGATGACCCCGAGCGCGTGGAACAGGCCATGGAAGCCGTGGCCACCAATCTGGACACCGAATGGCTGCAGCAACACCTGAGCCTTCAGCGCCAGCGTCGACTGTCGCCACCGGCGTTCCGCTATCAACTCTCGGAACGAGCCCGGGCGGCAAGCAAGCGCATCGTACTGCCAGAGGGCAACGAACCCCGTACCGTGCAGGCCGCGATCCTTTGCCACCAGCGTCAATTGGCCCATTGCGTTCTGATCGGTGATCGCCAGGAGATTGCCGCCGTAGCCCAAACCCAGGGCTTCGCCCTGCCGGATGATCTGGAAGTCATCGATCCGGACAGCGTGCGCGAGCGCTATATCCAATCCATGGTGGAGCTGCGCCGGCATAAGGGCTTGGCGCCGGATATGGCTGAGGCGATGCTGGAAGACAATGTGGTTTTGGGCACCATGATGGTGGCCATGGATGAGGCCGATGGCCTGGTCTCCGGCGCGGTTCACACCACCGCCAACACCGTGCGCCCGGCCTTGCAGCTGATCAAGACTCATGACGATGCGCGGGTAGTCTCTTCGGTTTTCTTCATGCTGCTGCCGGAGCAGGTGCTGGTCTATGGCGACTGCGCCATCAATCCAGACCCTGATGCAGAATCCCTCGCTGACATCGCGATTCAAAGTGCCGAGTCCGCCCAAGCCTTCGGTGTTGAACCACGGGTCGCGATGATCAGCTACAGCACCGGGGAGTCCGGTAGCGGAGACGATGTGGACAAGGTGCGAGAGGCAACTCGCATCGCCCAACAGCGCCGGCCGGACCTTCTCATCGATGGACCACTGCAATACGATGCCGCTGCCATCGCCAGCGTTGCCAAAAGCAAGGCTCCCGATAGCCCGGTGGCCGGCAAGGCGACGGTATTCGTATTCCCTGACCTGAACACCGGCAACACCACCTATAAGGCCGTTCAACGCAGCGCCAACGTGGTCAGCATCGGCCCCATGTTGCAAGGTTTACGCAAGCCGGTGAACGATCTGTCGCGGGGTGCCCTGGTGGACGATATTGTATTCACCATTGCGCTGACCGCAGTACAGGCCAAGCAGGTGGCGGATGCCGGGAGGTGATCACCTCCCCAACAGCAGACTTGAGTGATTAAGGCCTCACCGAGGCCTTAGGCTGGGCCCAATCGCGATAAATCGGGTATTCAGTGATCGCGGTTGGGCCAGGTCTTGACCCCAGCTGGGCCGGGCGTCTTGCAGAGTATTGTCGGGCCGGCGCGATGCCGCTCTCCCTATGGCCGCTTCTTGCTTTTCATCCGGACCTTCTTCACCCGTTTACCCTTGCGAAGATCGTTATCTTTTTTGACCTTCTGACGAGGTGTCAGGCGGTCGACCTTACCCGCGTAGGGGTTCTCGCCACTGCGGAATTCGAACCTGATTGGCGTCCCGGTTACTTTCAGGACCCGGCGGAAGGTGTTTTCCAGATAACGTTTGTAGGCCCCTGGCAGGGCATCGGTCTGGTTGCCGTGAACCACCACAATCGGCGGATTGGAGCCGCCCTGGTGAGCGTAACGCAGTTTAATGCGACGACCGTGTACCATCGGTGGCTGATGTTGGGCGCTGGCATCCTGAAGAATTGCGGTCAGTCGGTTGGTGGGCCACTTCGCCATAGCCGAGTCATAACAGTCAGCCACCGACTCGTACATAACCCCGACGCCGGAGCCGTGCAATGCCGAGATGTAGTGCTTATCGGCATAATCGAGAAACTCCAGCCGGCGCTGGACCTGCTCTTTGACCCGGGCTCGATCTTCCTGATCCATGCCGTCCCACTTGTTGACCGCGATGACCAGTGACCGGCCAGCATCCAGGACAAAGCCGATCAGATGGAGGTCCTGGTCGACCAACCCCTCCCGGGCATCGATCACCAGAATCACTACATGGGCATCTTCGATGGCCTGAAGGGTTTTGATGATGGAAAACTTCTCGACGGCCTCGCGCACATTCTTGCGGCGCCGAACGCCGGCGGTATCAATCAGGGTGTATTCCTTACCTTGCCGCTCGTAAGGAATGTAGACGCTGTCCCGCGTGGTACCGGGCATGTCGTAGACCACCACCCGGTCCTCACCCAGCATGCGATTAACCAGGGTGGATTTGCCCACGTTGGGGCGGCCGACAATACCGATGCGGATACCGGGATACTTATGCGCCAAGTCCTCTTCCGCTTCGGCCTCGATGTCTGGCAACAACGCTTCCAGCAAGGAGCGAATACCCCGGTTATGGGAGGCGGCGATCAGAAATGGAGACTCGAAGCCAAGGCTGTAGAAATCACTGGCCGCCACATCGGGATCTTGGCCATCGGTCTTGTTGACCACCAGGTGAGCCGGCTTGCCCATCCGGCGCAGGTGAGCGGCAATGAGCTCATCCCCTGCCGTCAGCCCGGCCTTGCCATCCACCAAGAACAGAACGATGGTGGCCTCTTCAACCGCCTGCAGGGATTGCCGCGCCATTTCGGCGTCGATACCTTGCTCGTCTCCGGTGAGACCGCCGGTATCGATGACGATAAAACGCTGCCCTTCATAGTTACCTTCACCGTATTTCCGGTCACGGGTCAGGCCTGGGAAGTCAGCGACCAGCGCGTCCCGGGAGCGGGTCATTTGATTGAACAGAGTCGATTTGCCGACATTGGGCCGACCCACCAGGGCAATAACAGGCGTCATAGTGTTCGCGTATCCAGATATGGGAAGGCCGGGGGCAGAACTCCCCGGCCGGTGGCGCTCAGTCGCGCTCGTTTAATTCAAACAGACTCAGCTTGCCGCTGTTGCCGTATACCAACAACTTGTCCTGCAGGCGCTGCATGGGGATCCAGAGGCCTTCATCATCGTACTCCAGCTGTCCCAGCAAGCGGCCATCGTCCCGAGCCAGTATATGGATATAGCCTTCAAAATCTCCGACCACCAGGTAATCGTCGAACACCACAGGCCGGCTAAGCTGCCGCCAGGCCAGTTTATCCTGGGTCCAAATGGCGCGTCGGCTGGAACCCTCGTAGGCAACCAAATGACCATTGGATTCCGAGACATAGATATTCCCGTCTGCGATGGCCGGCGTGTGAAGGCTGGAACTCGCACGGCTCCAGATTTCCTGTCCGGTTCGCAAATCCACCAACGCCAACTTGCCCTGATAGCCGGTCACCAATGCCGCCGACTCCAACACCAGGGGCTCGCTGGTCACGTCCACCAATCGCTCAAGTTCGGTACGCCCCTGAGGCTCACCGACGGTGTACTGCCAAAGCGGTTGGCCAGTGTCCGATGCCAGCGCAAACAGGCGTCCGCTGGAAAATGACACCAGCGTCATGTCGCTACCCACCAGCGGCGGTGCCGATGCTCTGAGGCTCAGGACCGGAACCACACCGTCATACTGCCAACGTTTCTCGCCCGAGGCACCGTCGAACGCCAGTACGTTTCCGTCCACCGTCTGCACCACCACGATGTCCCCGTTGGATCGGGGCGAGGCGATGACCTCGTTCGGTAGTGCCGCTTCCCACAACACCGAACCGTCCGTGATGGACAGAACAACCAGCTCGGCGTTGCCGGTCACCAGGTAAAGTCGTTGCTGATCACCACCAATGCCGGCAAGCAGGCTGGTATCGAGGTATTGCCACCAGTGTACTTTGCCCGTCTCAATGGTGGCGGCGACGACGGTACCGTCCGCCGCAGCGGCATAAACACGATCATCGGCAACCAGGGGCCCCAACTGCATCAATTGCTCGTCATGCCCCTCGCCCACCTGCATATCCCAGATCTCGTCGAACTCGACTCTGTCGACAATCTCCGGCACCGGCGCGGGCTGCTCAAACGTATCCCGGGAACTGCACCCGGCCAGGCCGATCGCGGTCAGCCCTACCAGTCCAAGCAACCCACTACGGCTTAGCGCCTTGAGCATCAAGAGCCCTCCCCGATGCCCAGATCCGCCAGTTTCAGCTCCAGTACACCATTGCGTCCGGTGCGACTCGCCTGACGCGCCTGCAAATAAGCCTCACCGGCGGCTTCCTGATCGCCCTGAGCCATCAGGATATCGCCTTCCAGCTCCGCCAACAGCGCCTTGAAGCTGCTGGGGTTACTGGCGTCGCGCACGGTTGCCAAGGCTTCATCCAGTTGTCCGTTAGCCAGCTGAGCTCGAGCCAGGCGGCTGCGTACCACCAGCTCCAGGGCCGGATTGCCGGCGGCGCGTTCATGAGCCCACTGCAATGAGGCAAGCGCGGCGCTGTCATCGTTAAGCTCAACCAGCTGCAGTTGCGCCAGAATCAGCGTTCCATAGATGGCGTAGGCACTGTCCTCGAACTCTTCCTGCAACTGGGATGCGACATAGCTGACGGTCTCAGCGCGACTCTCATCAGCCTGGTCACTGTAGGCAATTAACAGGTTGGCAAACTCCGCTGCTGCTGCGCTACGTTGCTGGTCCTGTTGCTTCTGCCAGGCCTGCCAACCGAACACAATTGCCAATGCGGCACCGATACCGATCAGAAGTGAACTGCCGTTTTTCTTCCACCAGTTCTTGATCGCCTGAATCTGTTCTTCTTCGGTACGCAACTCGGCCATGCTGTCTCCTGTTATCGTCAATTATTCTGGCGTAAGGGTCAGCCGACCCTCGGTCTCGCGTATTTAGTGGTCAAGCAGTTTCGTCAGCGCTTCGACCACATTGGATTGCGGTACTTCCAGCTGGGCAGCCTCGGCACGCAGCGGCTTGAGCCCCACCGTGCCGGCCTGCACCTCATTCTCTCCCAGAATCAACGCCACCTGGGCGCCGCTTCGGTCTGCCTTCTTCATCTGGCTTTTGAAACTGCCACCGCCGCAATGGGTGATCACCGTTAACGCCGGCAGTGCGGTCCGCAGCTGTTCACCGAGCTGTTGGGCCGCGGCTACCGCACTGTCACCCAACGCGGTGACGTAAACATCGGCATCGTTGTTAACGTGCGCGGGCACCAGATCCAGTGTTTCGAGCATCAGGATCAGCCGTTCCAGGCCCATGGCAAAGCCAACCGCCACGGTGGGTTTGCCACCGAGCTGTTCCACCAGACCATCATAGCGGCCGCCTGCACACACAGTGCCCTGGGCACCGAGACTATCCGTGATCCATTCAAAAACCGTCTTGCCGTAGTAGTCGAGACCGCGCACCAGGCGTGGGTTGACGGTGTACTCGATTCGGGCAGCGTCCAGCAGAGCCCGGAGACGACTGAAATGCACCCGAGACTCGTCGTCGAGGTAGTCGTCCAGCCTTGGAGCGTCCGCCAGGATCGCCTGGGTCTCTGCGCTCTTGCTGTCAAGAATGCGCAGTGGATTGGTACTCAGACGACGCTGACTGTCGCTATCCAACTGGTCATGGTAGTCCGACAGGTAGGCCACCAGAGCTTCGCGGTACTGTTTACGGGACTCCGAGGTGCCAATGGAGTTAATTTCCAAGCGGGTGTGGCTGGCCAGGCCCAGCGCTTGCCACAACCGGGCGGTCAGCACCAACAGCTCGGCGTCGATATCTGGCCCGTCCATGCCGAAGCATTCCACGCCAATCTGGTGAAACTGTCGATATCGGCCTTTCTGCGGCCGTTCGTGGCGGAACATGGGCCCGATGTACCAGAGACGCCGGGTTTGGTTAAACAACAGGCCATGCTCTTCGGCGGCACGAACGCAGCCAGCCGTGCCTTCCGGACGCAGCGTCAGGCTATCGCCGTTGCGGTCCTCAAAGGTGTACATTTCCTTTTCGACGATGTCAGTGACTTCACCAATCGAGCGCTTGAACAGGTCGGTCTGTTCCACCACCGGCATGCGGATTTCCTGGTAGCCGTAACTGCCAAGCACCTGCCGTACCGTTTGCTCTACGTACTGCCAAACCGGAGTCTGTTCGGGCAGGATGTCATTCATCCCGCGAATAGCCTGAATCTTTGCCAAGGGATAACCTTTCGTTCGAATACTGTTTGCGATGTGACGAGGTATTCGGCCCTAGTCGCCGGAGCGCGCTATGATGGCCGCTTCCTGCTCGGTCCGACGGGCGACCTCGTCGCGGATCAGGCGTTCAAGGTCGTCGGTCAAGGTAGCGTTGTCCAGCTTCTGGTCCGGACGTCCCGCCAGATAGAACAGGTTCTTCGGGCTGCCACCGGTCAGGCCGACATCCGCTTCCTTGGCCTCGCCTGGCCCGTTCACCACACAGCCGATAATAGCCACATCGAGCGCGGTATTGACGTCTTCGAGGCGGGCTTCCAGATCGTTCATGGTCTGGATCACGTCGAAGTTCTGACGGGAACAGCTTGGGCAGGCAATAAAGTTGATGCCGCGAGATCTCAGGCGCAGGCTCTTGAGAATGTCGTAGCCAACCTTGATTTCCTGCACCGGATCGGCCGCCAGGGACACCCGGATGGTGTCGCCGATTCCATCCATCAACAGCATGCCCAGGCCAATCGCGGACTTGACCGTACCAGAACGAAATCCGCCCGCTTCAGTGATGCCCAAATGCAACGGTTGCTCAATCTGGGACGCAATCTTGCGGTAGGCGGCCACCGTCATGAACACTTCCGAGGCCTTCAAACTGACTTTGTAATCCTGGAAGTCATGGCGATCAAGGATATCGATGTGCCGCATGGCGGATTCCACCAGCGCGTCCGGTGTCGGTTCGCCGTACTTCTTTTGCAGGTCCTTTTCCAGGGAGCCGGCATTCACCCCGATTCGAATGGGAATATTGCGATCCCGTGCGGCACTGATAACCGCCGAAACCCGGTCCTCACGACCAATATTACCAGGGTTGATGCGCAGGCAGTCCACCCCGAGTTCGGCGACCTTGAGCGCGATGCGGTAGTCAAAATGAATATCCGCCACCAGCGGCAGGGTGACCTGCTGACGAATCTGGCCAAGCGCTTCCGCCGCTTCCATGGACGGCACGGACACCCTGACAATATCGGCCCCCGCATCCTGAATCGCCCGAATCTGGTTGACGGTGGCCTGGACATCGCAGGTATTGGTGTTGGTCATGCTCTGCACCGCGATGGGCGCATCACCACCAACGGGAACATTGCCTACCATGATCTGGCGCGATACGCGCCGTTTAATCGGTGATTCCTGTTTCATATTGGAGCAACCAAAATATTCAAAGAAAGTTCGGCGATGACAGTTTCGCGATCTTAATTACCCAGCGAAAACTCAGTCCGATTGTTGACCACACGATAATCGCTCAGATCGACAGCCTGTCCCTGAAACCGAATGGAGTCAATTGCGTCGACCGCGCCAATAACAACTTGCAACGGAGGCGTCCCGGATACATCCAACCGTTCACCGGACCGTCGCAACCTGGAAGCCAGCCGTCGGCCGGCGGCATCGGTCACCTGGACCCAGCAATCCGCCGAAAAGGTCAGCTGCAAATTCACTTGACCACTCGCCACGGCCGTTGGTGCTGCGGAGGGAGCGGATTCAACCGGCACTGCCGCCGGGGCACTGGGTTCGGCGGGCGCAGGCGCTTGTTCCGGCTCAGGCTGGACCGGCACGGACGCCACGTCCGTTTCTACATCCTCAATCGGGGGCGCCCGGGCCTCAACAGCCTCTACCGCCTGCACCTCCTCAACCGCTGGCTGCGGGTCCGCTGCCCGCTCCGTAAACGGGCCACTGTCGGGCTCTGACGCCATCGGCTCGACCTTGTCGTCGCTTTCGCTTAGCACGGTGGCGTCGCTATCGTCAGCGCTCTCTTCGGTGGCCACCGGGCTGCCGCTGCCATCGATGTCCTCGATCACCAGCTTGTAACTCAGAAAGCCAACCACCATGGCGAACACCAGAAACAGCAAGCCCCGGACGAGCCGGCGCTTGCGATGCTTGCGCTCTTCAATGGTCACCAACGGATGGCTCTGGCGCTCCTGCTCCCGCTCACGCCGCAACGGTTCCAGCTCGGTATCAAGCTGGGCAATCAGGCTCTGGGCGTCAAGTCCCACCTGGCTGGCATAGGTTCTGACGTAGCCCTTGAGGAACAGCTCGCTGCCAATCTCACCAAAGTTGCCACTCTCGATGGCCTGGATCACCGCAGGGCGTAGATGCTGACCCCTTGCGATGTCCGCTACTTGCAACCCCCTGCCCTCACGCGCAGCCTTTAACTGACTGCCAATGGACGGATTGCTCGTTGGTTGGACGCCAGTTTCATCATTCGACATCTGAACTCAACACCTTATATTGTTGGTATTCGGCTGAATCAGGGTATTCATTCTTCAACAACAGTGCCAGGCTGGACTCCCGGTCATGATCGCTGAAAAAACGGGCAATCCGGATACCGGCCAATAAACTTTGAGGCGAATGCCGCATCTCCGGATTCCGCCTCATCGCAGTGGTCAGGCGATTGTAATAGCCAGCGGCCTGGTCATAATTGCCCTGCTCGATCAGCATGCGCGAGAGCGCCAACAACGAATTCGCATGACCTCGGCTCAGCTCGACGGAACGGCGATAGGCCACGGCTGCCGCGTCCACATTGTTCAGCCGCTCTTCCGTCAAGCCAAGATTGAAAAAGACCGAGGCGCGCTCCGGATACCCGGTATCCAGTGTCGCCCGACGGAATTGGGTGCTGGCATCACTGTATCGTTGCTGGGAAAACAGGAAAGCGCCATAGAATACGCGTCCCCGTGTGTAGTTCGGGTTCGAAGCCAGGGCCCGCTGAAAGGATGCCTCGGCCAGATCGAATTCTCCTTCAGACTGGTAGACCAGCCCCATCACCGAGAGTGCGCCCGAGTTTTCAGCATCCAGCTCCAGGGCCCGGTCCAGATGAATCCGCGCCCGATCAATATTGCCCTGGCCGACGTAGGCAGTGGCCAGCTGAACATAGCTGCTCAGGGCCTTCTCTTTATCGGCTTCGCGGGCAAAACGGCTGTCCGTTGTGGTCACGCAGCCTGCCAGCACGACAGCCATCAACACACTGACACTGACTCGTTTGATCGCACCACTCAACATCGTCACTAATCGGATCCTTGGATTGTCGGTCAAACTTTCATCCGTCACACGATCATCCGTCACGTTATGGCTGAACCTGACGAACTTCGATGTAACGCTGGCTGCGCCGGGTACGATCCTCCACCCGGCCCACCAACTGGCCGCAGGCGGCATCGATATCATCGCCACGGGTGGTGCGCACGGTGGTCACGTAACCGGCTTCGTTCAGAATCGTCTGGAAACGCCGGGTAGCCGTCATCTTCGGACGCCGGAAATCACTCTCCGGGAAGGGGTTGAAGGGGATCAGGTTAATCTTGCACGGCAGCCCCCGCAAAAGCCGAGCCAGTTCACGGGCGTGTTCCGGCAGGTCATTGACCCCCTCGATGACGGTGTATTCAATAGTGGCCTTGCGCTTATCCGGCAGGTTCGACAGATACCGCCGGGTGGCTGCCAACAGCTCCGCAATCGGATACTTTTTATTTAACGGTACCAGTTGGTTACGCAACTCATCATTGGGCGCATGCAGCGAAATGGCCAGTGAAACATCGGTAACCTCGCCCAGCCGGTCCAGGGCCGGAACCACACCTGAGGTGCTGAGGGTGACCCGGCGCTTGGAAATGCCGTAAGCCAGATCCTCCATCATGAGGTTCATGGCATCGACAACATTGTCGAAGTTCAGCAATGGCTCGCCCATACCCATCATCACCACGTTGGTGATCGGCCGATCCGAGACATGGTCGAACGGCATAAACGCCTTACGAGCGACCCACACCTGTCCAATGATCTCAGCCGCCGTCAGGTTGCGGTTGAAGCCCCGCTTTCCGGTGGAACAGAAGGTGCAATCCAGGCTACAGCCAATCTGCGAGGAGACGCACAAGGTGCCCCGCTCACCGTCCGGGATCAGCACGGTTTCGACGCTATTGCCGTTGTCCATGCGCATAACCCACTTGCGGGTGCCATCCTTGGAGGTCTCGTCGTAGACCACCTCCGGACCACGCACTTCGGCCACCTGCTTGAGCTTTTCCCGCAGCGGTTTGCTGATGTTGGTCATTTGATCGAAGTCATCCACACCTCGCTGATGCACCCACTGCAAAAGCTGCGTTGCGCGGAAACGTTTTTCCCCAATCGACTCGAAATAGGCCTCCAGCTTGGCCTTGGGCATTCCGAGCAGGTTGGTTTTTTCAGCGGGGGTTGTCATCGGAGAACCTCGATCAGATAACAAACGAGGGCGGGCAGATTAACCTGCTCACCCTCGGGACAACGACTTAGCCGCGTGGGCAGAGTTCGTTGTCGTTAAAGAAATAGGCAACTTCGCGCTCGGCGGAGGCTGCGGAATCGGAACCGTGAACGGCGTTGGCATCGATGGAAGACGCGAAATCGGCACGAATCGTTCCAGCGGCTGCTTCTTGCGGGTTGGTGGCACCCATCAGATCGCGGTTCTTCAGGATGGCACCTTCGCCTTCCAGCACCTGAATCACTACGGGACCGGAGGTCATAAAGGCAACCAGATCACCGAAGAACGGACGCTCTTTGTGCTCAGCGTAGAAACCTTCGGCTTCTTCCTGAGTCAGGTGCTTCATTTTGGCAGCGACAATGCTCAGACCAGCCTTCTCGAAACGGCTGTAAATTTCACCGATAACGTTCTTGGCAACCGCGTCTGGCTTGATGATAGAGAGCGTGCGCTCGTTTGACATGATTTGTCTCCAGTTGAGTGTTCAGGATAAAAATTCAGGGTTGGGATTATACGCAGTCCTGGGCCTACTGCCTACCGGACAGCGCGAAGACGACGGACCACGTCGATCACTTGCGAGGCGGCGAAATCGACTTCCTCCTCAGAGGTATAGCGGCCAATGGAAAAACGCAACGCCCGGTGCGCCTGCTCGTCGCTCAGCCCGATGCCCCGGAGCACATAGGAAGGCTCCAACGTGGCGGACGCGCAGGCCGAGCCGGAGGAGACCGCCAACTCTCTCAGCCCGAGCATAAGCGACTCCGCCTCAACACCCTCGAAGGACAAATTCATGATGCCAGGGACCCGATGCACCGTATGGCCATTCAAGCGCACGCCTTCCAGGGCCTGAACTCCTTCCAGGAAGCGCGCTCGCAAGGCCTCCAGACGAGCCCGCTCCTGATCAAGGTATTCGCCAGCCAACTCAAAGGCCTTCCCCATCCCCACGATCTGATGGGTCGGCAGAGTGCCAGAACGCATCCCCCGCTCGTGACCGCCGCCATGCATCTGCGCCTCAACATGAACACCCGGGGCCCGTCGCACGTAGAGCGCGCCGACGCCTTTGGGGCCATAAACCTTGTGACCGGACAGCGACAACAGATCGACGTTGAGCGTCTGAACATTCACCGGCATCTTGCCGGCAGCCTGGGCGGCATCGACATGGAACAGCACGCCCCTGGCCCGCAGGCACTCGCCAATCGCCGCAATGTCCGTGACGGTTCCCAGCTCATTGTTCACCAGCATCAGGCTGACCAGCACCGTCTGCTCGGTCAGGGCATCGACCACCTGCGCCGGCGTGATACGGCCCGCGTCATCTGGCACCAACCAGGTAACGGAACAGCCCTTGGATTCGAGCCACTTGCAGGTATCCAGTACAGCCTTATGCTCGATACTGGATGTGACTATGTGAGGGTTGACCTTCCCCGCCACCGCCCCTTTGATCGCCAGGTTGTCGGACTCGGTTGCACCGGATGTCCAGACGATTTCTCTTGGGTCGGCGCCAATGAGATCAGCCACCTGGCGACGGGCATTTTCCACCGCCGCTTCGGCCTGCCACCCAAAGCCATGGGAGCGGGACGCGGGATTGCCAAACACGCCATCGACCGTGAGGCATTTTGTCATCTCTTCGGCAACGGCACCGTCTACGGGCGTCGTGGCCGCATAATCCATGTATACAGGTTTCTTCATAGGTTACGACTTTGAACTGGTTTCACACTGACGAATTGGTTTCACACTGACGAATTGGTTTCACACTGGCGAATTGGTTTCACACTGACGATTTGATTCACACCAGCGGATTGGTCTTACACCGGCGCACGATCGGAAAGGCGCTCGGTATTGATGGTCTCGGACGCTTCGAGTTCCTGGCGACGGTCCTGGCGGGCAGCCACATCCTGAATCTCGCGCTTGCTCATCAGATCGGCCAGGCTGATTTCACTGAGGAACTGGTGGATCTGGTTGCTGAGGTCGGACCAGAGGTGATGGGTCAGACATTTCTCACCCTTCTGGCAGTCACCCTTATTGCCACAACGGGTGGTATCCAGCGATTCGTTGACGGCATCAACCACTTCGGAAATGAAAATGGCATCGGTACTGCGGCTTAAGCGATAACCACCACCCGGCCCTCGAACGCTGGCCACCAATTGATGACGACGCAGACGAGAGAACAACTGCTCCAGATAGGAGAGGGAAATCTCCTGGCGCACGGAAATATCAGCCAGACTTACCGGCCCCTCACCGCCATGCAGCGCAAGATCCAGCATGGCGGTCACGGCGTACCGGCCCTTGGTGGTCAGTCGCATAGATAGAGCCTCGACGGTGCGAGTATAGAAGCGTGAAGGCTTTTGAGTATGAATTGACCGACTATTTCAGTCAAGTATTCAGCGCCCCTTGCTTCTTTCATCCCGCACGCAGTCAAAATCAGTGTCATCCAGCGGCGGCAAAGCACCGTTTCGGTACTCCGCATCAACCTTTTGCAGTGCCTTGCACATGTTTTCGATGCGGTCATCCACCGCGTGCATATGATCCAGCAGACTGCGCATGGCACGGGCCATGGGGTCCGGCATCTCATCGGTGACGCCATAGGCATCAAACCCCATACGCTCTTCCATCTCCCGCCGACGAACATCCTGATCGGATTTCTGCTTGACGATCACCCGCCCCGGAATACCGACCACCGTGGCGCCCGGCGGCACCTCTTTGGTGACCACAGAGTTAGAGCCAATCTTTGCTCCCTCCCCGACTTCAAAGGGCCCCAGGATTTTGGCGCCAGCACCAACCACCACACCATTACCCAGGGTCGGGTGTCGCTTGCCCTTATTCCAGCTGGTTCCGCCGAGAGTGACGCCCTGATAAAGAGTGACGTCATCGCCGATCACCGTGGTTTCTCCGATGACCACCCCCATTCCGTGGTCGATAAAGAAGCGCCGCCCGATCTGCGCGCCGGGGTGAATCTCGATGCCGGTCAGCCAACGGGCCAGAGTCGATATGGTCCGGGCCAGCCACTTCAACCCCAATCCCCACAGCCAGTGAGAGAGTCGGTGGAACAAAAGCGCATGGAGCCCCGGGTAGTTGGTCAGCACCTCAAAGGTATTGCGTGCCGCCGGATCCCGGTGGAACACGCTTTGTACATCTTCCTTCAGTCCTTCAAACATGATTGTCATCCTGCGTGTCGGTTGATGCGCCGGGTGTGGCTTCGGCAGCACCCTTGCCTTTGCTTCCGGCCGCTTTCTGGACCGCGGTCAGTACACCCCGGAGGATATTGATCTCCATCTGGTCCATCTGTGCCCGTTGAAACAGCCGGCGCAACCGAGTCATCAGCTGTCGCGGGTTGTCCCGACGGTGGAACGCGATGTCCACCAGTGTAGACTCCAGATGGCCAAAAAATCCTTCCACGTCTTTGACCGACGCCAGCGGCACATCCCAACCCTCGTCCACCGGCGAAGTCATGGATCCTAGATAGGGTTTGCTTTCCCGTTCTTCAAGACAACGCAGATAATGCATCCGCATCTCGTAGCAGACCACTTGCACTGCCATCGCCAGGTTCAGTGAGCTGTAATCCGGATTCGATGGAATATGGATGTGGAAATGGCAGCGTTGAAGTTCGTCATTGCTCAAGCCATGATTCTCACGCCCGAACACCAGCGCCACCGGCCCCCGTTCGGCATGCTCAGCGGCCTTCTCGACCGCCTGGGGAGGCGCTATCACCGGCCAGGGCACCTTGCGCCCTCTAGCGCTGGTTCCCATCACCAGCACACAGTCCTCGATGGCCTCGTCGAGGCTGGTGACCACCCGCGCGGCGTCCAGCACATCCGAAGCGCCGGATGAGCGGGCGTAGGAAGCCTCGTCAGGGAACGACACCGGATTGACCAGCCAAAGATTGGAAAGCCCCATGTTCTTCATCGCCCGTGCTACCGCTCCGATATTGCCCGAATGGGAAGTTTCAACGAGGACAATGCGGACCTGATCGTAATTGGACTGGGCGGCTTCACCCGGGAGTGCTTGCTTGAGCATGAACACAAATCTCTGTAGGTCGGAAAAAACAGCCATGATACCAGAATCCGGCATCGAACAGCCCGTTCGCACTTGCCGAAACTTTACCGGCGCGCCCATTCAGACCACCAGAAATGGCGGGCTATCCGTGACATTGCGAAGTCGAAAAACGTACAAGGCCCGAGCAGGTTTTGGTATGATACGCGACCTTCCATACACCCAGGTATTGTACAGTCTGATGCAACCAGCAATTAAAATGGCTCTGCGCGTCGCGCGACAGGGTTCGGATTATCTGAAAGCCCATTTCGAACGCCAGGATCTTGCGGAAAAGGACCCGATTGAGCTCGGCCGTCAACTCGACCGTGTCGCTCAGTCCATCTACGAGAACTTTTCCGAGCAGCTTCAAAAGGCCTACAAAGACCATGTAATTGCGCCAATCAATGAAGCTGACGCCGGCGATGCGGATTACTCCTGGCATATTTTCCCGGTACTGGGGCGGGAAAATTTCCTGCGGAGTCTTCCTGACTTTGCGCTGGCGATGATCCAGAAAAAGAGCAATCGCACTGAGAACCTGCTGCTGGTCAATCCAGTGACCGGCGAGGAGTACAGCGCCAGCCGAGGCCAGGGCGCAGCCCTCAACAGCCGCCGCGTACGCACCAGCACCACCCGCAGCCTGGCTTCCGCCAGCCTGGTCACCAACCTGCTGGACCAGTGCAAAGGTTCAGACGACCCGCTGCTGTGGGGTGAACTGACGGCCAGCCTGGCACAACAATCCGGCAACCTGCAGACTTCGGGCTGCACCTCGCTCGACATTGCCCGTGTCGCAGCTGGACGCCTGGATGCGGCGGTGATCTTCCGCCCGGAGCGGGAAGATCTCGCCATCGGCCTCACCATCGCCCTGGAGTCCGGCGCCCTTGCTGGTGATTTTTCCGGCAACCCGTCCACCAGCGGCGCCAAGCAATTGGTGATTGCCAACCCCAAGCTGTTCAAGGAAATGCTCAAAACCCTGCACCCGTTTCAGAGCCGCCTGCCCCGTTAATTCCCGGGCCCGCTCTCGGGATAGAGACCCCACGGTCCGTCGAGCGCAACAGCCAGCTACAAAAAAGGCCGCCCCGGTGTCACCGGCGCGGCCTTTTTTGTTGGCACCAACACTACATCCGGTTAAGCCATTCCGGCGGCTGCTCTTCTTCCTCAGCCTCGCCCGCACCCTCCTTCGGCGGAATGACCATATCCTCCCGGGTAACGCCCAGCGCCACCAGCAGGTTGGCGGAGACATAGATGGAGGAGTAGGTACCGACCACCACACCGATGATCAGCGCAATCGCGAAGTTATTGATCGCCTCACCACCCAGGAAAAACAGCGCAAACAACACCACCAAGGTGGTACCGGAGGTATTGATGGTACGCCCGATCGTCTGATGGATGGACTCGTTGATGATCTGCTCGGAGTCCCCCACCCGCATCTTTCGGAAATTTTCCCGAATACGGTCCGCCACCACGATAGTGTCGTTCAGAGAGTAACCGATCACCGCCAGCAAGGCCGCCAGCACACTCAGATCAAAGGTCCACTGGAACAGGGAAAAAATCCCCAGAATAATGATGACGTCGTGAGCCAGAGGCAGCACCGAGGCAATACCGAATTTGAACTGGAAGCGCATACCCACGTAGATGAGCACCACCGCCAATGCAATCAGCAGACCCAGGCCGCTGTCTTCCTTGAGTTCCTCCCCCACCTGGGAGCCGACGAACTCGGAACTGATCAATTTAAGCTCATCCCCCCCGGCCGTCAGCGTGGCTTCGATCTCTTCCGCCAACTTGTCGTTCCGGGACTCCGCCAACCGCACCAGCACCAGGTTATCGTCACCGAAATTCTGGACCACGAACTTTTCGTAGCCGGCTTCAGTGAGGGTGGCGCGAACGTCTTCCAGCGCCGGCGGCTTCTGGTACTCCAGCTCCACCGAGGTGCCGCCGGTGAAGTCCAGACCCAGATTGAGCCCCCGCACCGCCAGTAGCGCGATAGCAGCCACCACCAGGAAAATAGAAACTGCGGAAGCAATCTTCCGCAACCCCATGAAGTCGAACGGTTTCTTATCTGAATCAGACATTAGCAAGCTTCCCTCCGATCGACAGTTTTTCAACCTTGCGTCCGCCGTACACCAGATTCACGATGCTGCGACTGACCATCAGACCAGAGAACATGGACGTCAGGATACCCAGGCAAAGGGTGACCGCAAATCCTTTCACTGGCCCCGATCCCATGGCAAACAGAATGACCGCCACCAGCAAGGTGGTGATGTTGGCATCAAAGATCGACACAAACGCCCGCGAGTAACCGGCGTTGATTGCCGACTGGGGCGGAACCCCGGCCCGCAGTTCTTCACGGATTCGCTCGAAGATCAGTACGTTGGCATCCACCGCCATACCTACCGTCAGTACAATACCGGCAATGCCCGGCAGGGTCAGCGTGGCGGACAGGATGGACATACAGGCCACCAGCAGCATCAGGTTCAGGGTCAGCGCGAAATTCGCCACCAAACCAAAGCCCCGGTAGTAAACCAGCATGTACAGCAGCACCAGGGCAAAACCGAGCGCAACCGACATCACGCCAGCGTCGATGTTCTTCTGTCCCAGGGACGGCCCAATGGTCCGCTCCTGAACGAAATACATGGGCGCCGCCAGTGAGCCGGCCCGCAGCAACAGCGCCAGCTCGGAAGCCTCCGGAATGGAATCGAGTCCGGTGATGCGGAAGCTGCTACCCAGCGCGGACTGAATGGTCGCCAGACTGATGATGCTGCGCTCGACGATGCGCTTTTCGACCGTCTGCACCTTGCCATCAACAATCTGTTCGTCCGTTTCGGTTTTGAACTCAATGAACAGCACCGCCATTCGGCGCTTGATGGCATTACGGGTGGCCCGATGCATCAAGTCACCACCGACAGCATCCATGGTGATGTTCACCTGAGGCTGGCCGTTTTCGTCAAACGCCTGCTGGGCATTGGAAACATTGTTTCCGGTGACAATCACTTCGCGCTCGAGCCGCGCCGTACGGTTTTCGTTATCCCGGAACGGATAGACTTCTGTGGTACTGGTGGCCGCATCCGGGCGAGCCTCAAGGCGGAACTCCAGATTGGCGGTTGCACCCAGGATACGCTTGGCCTGGGCGGTGTCCTGCACGCCCGGCAGTTCAACGATGATGCGATCCGCGCCCTGGCGCTGCACCAGCGGCTCAGCCACACCCAGTTCGTTAACCCGGTTACGGATGGTCGTGAGGTTCTGCTCGAGGGCGTAGTCCTGAATGGACTTGACCTCGGCCTCTGACAGCGTCAGAACCAGCAGGAGCTGACCGCCCTCGGTGCGCTCATCCAGCAGGAACTGGTTGTGCTGCCGCTTGACCAGGTTGAAGGCCTCATCCCGCGCCGATTCGTCCCGAAAACTGAAAACGATGTCCCGCTGCCCCTGCCGCTCGCCACCACGGTAGCGAATTCGTTCGTCACGCAGCTCCCGCTTGATCTGACTGGCCATGGCCTCCAGACGCTGCTCCAGGGCGGAATCCATATCCACTTCCAGCAGGAAATGGACGCCACCGCGCAGGTCCAGTCCCAGCTTCATAGGACCGGCCCCCAGGTTGCGGAGCCAGTCCGGGGTCGATGGTGCCATGTTCAGCGCCACCAGATACTCCCGGCCCAGTGTGGCCTGAACCAGCTTTCGCGCGTCCGGCTGATCTTCGGCGCTGGTCAGACGAATCAGACCGTTGCGCTCCTGCAAGGCGGAGGACTTGATATCGATACCAGCGTCCTCGAGGGCACCAAGGGCGCGATCGAGCGCGCGCTGGTCAACCTCTGTGCTACTACGGGCACCGGTAATTTGCACCGCAAAATCGTCCGGATACAGATTGGGCAGTGCGTATACGAACCCGATCACCAGGGCAAAGAGGATGATCAGGTTTTTCCATAACGGATACTTGTTAAGCATGAGATCCCTTGTGTTGACCAGTCGTCGAACTCACTTCGTCAGTATCAGACGGCGACTCAGATGTCCTTCAGGGTACCCTTCGGCAGTGCCGCGGCAACCGCAGCCTTCTGAACCTTGACTTCGACGTTGTCGGCAATCTCAACCGCGATAAAGTCGTCGCCAACCTTGGTGATTTTGCCGGCCACGCCGCCGGAGGTCACGATCTCGTCGCCTTTGTTCAGACCGGACATCAGGGCCTTATGCTCTTTGGCGCGCTTGGACTGGGGACGCCAGATCAGCAGGTAGAAAATCAGGATAAAACCAGCAAAGAAGATAATCTGCCCCATTACGCCCATCTGGCCAGCACCCGGCTCCTGTGCCAGCGCGATGCCCGGCAGAACAACACCCAGTGCGGTAACCAACAGTTTGATCAAGTTCATTCAGTTTCTCCGTTCAATAAAGTAGGAATGTCGTCCCTCTATATAGGGGCGTTATCAGGAATCCCCAAGAGGCGGTACCGCCTCGCCCCTGCGGGCATAAAAGGCCTCAATAAAGTCGGACAATGTACCTGCTTCAATGGCCCCGCGCAAACCGGCCATCAGGTTCTGGTAGTACCGCAGGTTATGGATGGTATTCAGCTGCGATCCGAGCATTTCTCCACATTTATCCAGATGATGGAGATAACTCCTCGAGAAATTCTCGCAAGTGTAACAATCACACTGATCATCCACCGGAGACGTGTCATGACGATGACGGGCATTACGGATCTTGACGATGCCCGTAGAGGTAAACAGATACCCGTTACGGGCATTACGTGTCGGCATCACGCAGTCGAACATATCAACGCCACGCCGCACCGCTTCAACAATGTCTTCCGGCCGCCCGACGCCCATCAGATAGCGGGGCTTGTCGGCAGGCATTTGCGGCGGAAGGTGGTCAAGAATGCGAATCATGTCCTCCTTCGGTTCACCCACCGACAGCCCTCCGATGGCGTAACCGTCGAAGCCGATGGCGGTCAGCCCCTCAAGGGACCGCTGCCGCAGCTGCGGGTACATGCCACCCTGCACGATGCCGAACAACGCGGCAGGGTTATCGCCATGGGCTTGGCGACTGCGGGCCGCCCAGCGAAGCGACAGCTCCATGGACTCCCGGGCCTGCTTTTCCGTTGCCGGATACGGGGTGCATTCATCAAAGATCATGACGATGTCAGAGCCCAGATCCCGCTGCACGCGCATGGCAATTTCGGGATTCAGCTCCACCGGGGAACCATCTACTGGTGAGCGGAAGGTGACGCCCTGCTCGGTAATTTTGCGCATCTCCCCCAGACTGAACACCTGGAAGCCGCCAGAGTCGGTAAGGATCGGACCTTGCCACTGGGTAAAGTCGTGCAGATCGCCATGGCCCCGGATCACCTCGGTACCGGGACGCAGCATCAGATGAAAGGTGTTGCCCAGGATGATGTCGGCGCCGATTTCCTCGATATCCCGCGGCAGCATTCCCTTGACCGTGCCATAGGTGCCCACCGGCATGAAGGCGGGGGTTTCTACAACCCCCCGAGGGAAAGTCAGACGTCCGCGACGGGCCCTGCCGTCCTCGCCGAGTTTCTCAAACGACATAAAGCTGCCACTAGTCACGTTACCTCTCCCGACGGTGCCGATGCAGTCAGAGAACCCAGGCTGGGTTCCTGGCCGGTAATGAACATTGCGTCACCGTAGCTGAAAAAGCGGTAACGCTCTCGAATAGCTTCCTGATACGCTGCCATCACATGCTCGTAGCCGGCAAACGCGCTCACCAGCATGATCAACGTGGATTCGGGCAGGTGAAAATTGGTGACCATGGCATCCACGGTTTGGAATCGGTAGCCAGGGTGAATGAAGATGTCCGTTTCGCCACGAAAAGCCCGCAGCACGCCACCACGACTGGCAGATTCCAGCGACCGAACCGAGGTGGTGCCCACCGCAATGACTCGACCACCTTTCTCTCGGGTCCGACGAACCGCATCGACCGTCTCCTCCGGCACATGCACCACTTCACTGTGCATCACGTGCTCTTCCACCCGATCGACACGGACCGACTGAAAGGTACCCGCACCCACGTGCAGGGTTACGAACGCCGTCTTGATGCCCTGCTTGCGGAGTTGCCCGATTAGTTCATCGTCGAAATGCAGTCCGGCGGTAGGTGCCGCCACGGCGCCGGCTTGTTGGGCGTAAACGGTTTGATAACGCTCCCGGTCCGACTGCTCGTCCGGTCGGTCCACATAGGGCGGCAGCGGCATATGGCCGGTGCGCTCCAGCACCTCGATAACCGGCTCCGCCGCCTCGCAGGCCAATACGAACAAGGCATCCCGACGCTCTCGCATCACCAACACGGTGCCGTCTTCAACCAGGATACGCTGACCCGGTTTAGGCGCTTTGGAGGCACGAACATGGGCCAGTAGCTGGTGTTCATCCAGCACCCGTTCCACCAGGATCTCCACCTGGCCACCGGTTTCCTTGCGGCCAAACAGCCGCGCGGGAATTACCCGGGTATTGTTGAATACCAGCAAGTCGTCGGGCTGGAGCAGCGCGGGCAGGTCGCGGAAATGCAAATGCCTGGTGTGTCCGCTCAACCCATCCAGGGTCAGCAGACGCGAAGACGTGCGCTCGGGCAACGGGTAGCGGGCGATGAGTTCGTCCGGCAGATCAAAATGAAAATCGGAGACATTCATCGGAAGGACTGTTCTATGAAGCCAGGGACTTTGAGTGCCTGCATCGAAGACGTTCGGCTCGGCAGGCGCGCCACGGCATAAGTCTTGTTTGAAAAAAGTGGTACCAGCGGGCGGACTCGAACCGCCACGCCCGTGAAGGCGGGGGATTTTGAATCCCCTGTGTCTACCAATTTCACCACGCTGGCATCGGAGAGATTGCGAATTATACTGACGCGCGCAGTGAAATCAACACAATGCGAGCTTTTATTATCGCCTGACCAGGCCCTGCCCTGGCAAAGCGTGCTTCAGCCTAGAGCCGGTCGAACAACGACAGCCTTGAGACCTGGGCAAAAGATGCCTGCGCGGCCTCCAGCACAAAGCTCTGGAAGCTCAGTGTGCTGATGGCCTCGGCGTAGTCCACGTCTTGTAGCTGGGAGCGGATGTCCTTGGTGTAGATGGATGAATCCTCCAGAAACACCGTTGTCGACTCTACCGCATTCAGGCGACCACCAATCTCAGTCTGAGTAAGCAGCACGCTGTCCTGGGCATTGTCCAAATTGATCAGCGAGTCTGCGATCAGGTCATCGAAGGCCTGCTGGCCGCTGCCGAAGTTTGCGGTCGTCACCCCGACTCCGCCCGTCACACTGAGATCCTGGAACTTGGCACCGCTGACGGTCAGATCGCCAGTCCAGGTGGTCACAGGCGGATCGACACTTTCGTCATCCGCCGATACCCGCAAGTCCTGGCCGATGGAGGTGATGGTGAGCTGGCCCGAATCGATCGCCGCGGTGATTCCCAGTTCCTCGAGTTCGAAATTGGTGTTGATGGCGCTCTGCAGATCAGCAATGGTGTCGCCCGCCGTGAAGGGGCCCAGCTCAATGCCATTGATGTACAGCAGGTCACCGGTGTTGGGTATGAAGCCGGTGGCTCCGTCGATGGTGGCGGTTGCCGGCGTCTTGGGTTGATTTTCCAGGCCATAGATCAGTTTTTCGACACTGGTAAACAGCGATTGCTTATTGGTGGTCTTGATATTGAACTCGTCGTTCAGCTGGGCACCGGTGATCTCGAACTGAATCCCCTCAACCACAATACTTCCACCGCTGGTATAGGCGCCAGCGGCAATCACCGGCTTGGGTTCGGGGTCACTCTTGGTCACCACCTCGTAATTCAATCCGCCTGCGCCATCGTCCTGAAATCGGACGATCAGATCATCGCCATTGATGCTGCTGACGAAGTCGTCGTACACCTGCTGGTCCAGCACCATACCGGTACTGATCTGGGCGCCGGACAGGTTATTGGGGCTGGCTTCGGCAAAGAAGGTGGTGTGGGCACTGGGAATATCAACGAAGATGCCCTTGCCATGGTCACTGATGGCCACACTCACGCCTTCGTCGATTTCCAGTTGCAGCTGCCCCTCATCGCCCTGGTACACGTAATGCCCGGAGATGTTCTGGCCAAACGCCGGCTTTTCCCCCTGGAAGCCACTGAAAATGTACTCCCCGGAGGCATCCCGGGTGTTCCCCAGCGTGGCGAGCTGGTCCAACCGCTGCCGCAGTTCGGCGGCAATGGAAATACGATCATTCTTCGACAGAGTGGCGTTGCCGGCCTGTACCGTCAGTTCCCGCACCCGCTGGACCACATCGACCACACTGGCCAGCGCGGCTTCTTCCTGGTTCAGGCGGTTCTCCGCCAGCCCGGCATTACGCTGGAACTGCTCGATGCGCGCCACCTCCTGATCCAGCTTGAGAATACGGGCGGCCGCCACCGGGTCGTCCGACGGCCGGTTGACCCGTTTGCCGGTGGAAATCTGTTCCTGGGTCTGCTGCAGGTTGCTGTTCGCGGTCTGCATCCGGCTGATGCCACCTGAAAAGATCTGCTGTGAAGATATCCGGATCATGATGTCACTCCCTCGGCCTACCTGAACGTTGACAGCAAGGTATCGAACAGGCTCTGAGCCACGCTCATAACCTGGGCCGATGCATTGTACGCGGCCTGGAACTGGATCAGTCGACCGGCCTCTTCGTCCAGGTTGACCCCGGACACGGATTCCCGCTGCGCGGTGGACTGCTCAAGCAATGTCTGACTGGCATCCAGATCGAGCTGGCTCTGCCGGGTCTGCACACCAACGCTCTCCACCAGACCAGCGTAACCCTCGGTGAAACTTTGGGTGCCGCCATTCATGGTGTTGGCGGTAGCCAGCATCGCCATTTTCTCGGCGTTTCGGTTATCGGAGACCCCGTCAGTGTTGTAGTCGATAAAGAAGCTGTCTCCGGGTTGCGGATCGCCGTTGATGGAGAACTGGAAGCCGCGGTAGTTTGGATCCTGGGGATCCTCGCTGAACAGATCGTTGGAGATCCCCTGCTGAAACACGTTTTGCGGAGGCGTTGCAGACGCATCGCCCGCCACCAGCACATTGCTCGGATCGGTGGCGTCGAGGATGTCGTACACCAGGGTGCCACCGTCATCGCGGAAACGGATTTCCAGCGGCGGGCTGAGCTGGCCCTGGGTCTGGAACTGTGGCAACGTGCCATTGGACAAGGGGTTGCGGACATTCAGCATCTCCCCCTGATCGATCACACCGGTGCCGCCATTACCGATATCAGCCTCAGCACGGACCGGGCTGGCAAAGGCCAGATCTTCCTCCCGCTCGACCTCCAGTTCGATAGATTCTGCCGCCAACCGGGTTGGTTGAATCAGGTAACTGTCACCGGCATTAAAGGTTCCGCTGTCGATCTGGATGTTGAAGCCCGGCATGGAGATTTCCGCCGGCAACGGATCGGGCAGCCGCCCCTGATTGACGGTGCGGCCCGTGGCTCGATCCACCACTTCGAAATCGCGGCCGTCGCCGCTGAAGCGCAGGTTCCAGGACCCGGCAGGCAGTTCACTGCTATCGCTGATCTCGACACCCAGGACCCCGTCTTTGGGCGGCAGGTTATTGGCGTTGGCAATCACCCGGCTGCGTCGGGCAGCGTCGGAATTGATGTCGGAAAAGAACAGCCCGCCCAGATCGCCGTTGAGATCCATGCCGATCTCATGCTGGTGATTGAGATTATCCGCCAGCGCGACGGCGACCCGGCCAAGCTCATCGAATGCCGGCTGCAAAGCCTCTCGCTCGAAGCGCCGCAAGCCGCCGAGTGCGCCACCGTTAACCTGCTCGTCGATGGCCATGGTGCGGCCGGCGGTGGTGAGGGTGTACTCCAGGGTGGTCGGGTCTTCCGGACTGTTCCGGGTTCCCAGCCGGGAGGCCTCCACACCAATCACCAGCGGCTGACCGTTGGGCAGCAAGACGTTGACCTGACCGCCGTCGACCGGCACAACCCGTACCCCAAGCAGCTCCGACAGCTCCCGCAGTTTTTCATCGCGCTTGTCCAGCAACTCGTTTGGCATATGGCCCTGGGCGAGTCCAGGGGACTCCGAGATGGCCAGGTTCAAGTCGGCAATGCTGGCGATGAGGGTATTGGCATCTTTTACCCCCTGCTCCATCTGAGTCTTGATGGATTCGCGTTGCTGGATAAATTCCTGCTGTAGCGCGCGAAAGCGATCCACCACCGCCTGAGCCTCGCTCAGCACAAGCTGCCTTTGAGGCAGCGAGGCCGGGTCCTCCGAGGCGCTCTGCAAACTGGAAAACAGGTTGTTCAACACCTTGTTAAGGCCGGTGGTCTCGCCACCGAGCAGGTTATCCAGCCGGCTCAACTCCGCATTCAAGACCTCTTGCTCGGCAAACAGCGAGGTGTCGGAGCGTACCTGGCCCACCAGGAACTCGTTAGCGATGCGGCGAACGTCCGAGATATTGACCCCGGTGCCAATGGTGCCGGCGCCGGTACGTCGGCCGGGCTGGGTTTCGAAGATAACTTCCTGGCGGCTGTACCCGGCCGTGTTGGCATTGGCGATGTTGTTACCGGTGGTATTCAGGGCGGATTGATGCCCCAGCACACCGGTGAGACCAATATTGATCAGACCTGCCATAGCGTTTACTCCTCAGCCCCCAAGGACAACTGGACGTTGCCCGTCGGGCTGGCAAACTGATCGCCGCTCAAAATGCGGCGAATCTTGTTGGCGTAGTTCGGGTCGGTGGCGTAGCCCGCCTCCTGCAAGCGCTGGGCAAACAGCTCTGGATTGTCAGCAGCGGCCAGCACCTCACGATAACGGGGATTGGATTCCAGGAACGACACGTAGTCCCGAAAACTGGCCTGGTAATCCGGATAGGCGCGGAATGCCGCCTGCTCACTGAGCTTCACTCCTTCCCGGTATTCCGAGGTGGTGATATCGACCGCCGGGCCCGTCCAGCGCTGATCGGCCTTGATACCGAACAGGTTGTAACTGGGCTCACCGCTCTCCCCTTCGATCATGTGGCTTCCCCAGCCGGTCTCCAGCGCCGCCTGCGCCACCATCAGCCGGGGGTCGATACCGGAGCCTGCCGCGACCTGCCGGGCAATTGGCAACAGCTGCCGGACAAACTGCCCCGGGGAGTCGAAACGCCTGGGCGTCTGGGCGTTGTCAGCAGGACCTTCGTTGGCGAGCGCTGGAGTGCTTGCCTCTCCAGCTATCTGGCTCACCTCCGTCAGCCGCTCGGGCAGTCCACGGGACAGCGCCGGTAAACTGCGATCATAATCGGCCAGGGTCCGGTGTCGGGAGGCGCCCGGTTCCCCGGCATCGGTCATCCCGGGAATCTGGCGGCTGAGCTGGCGCACCAGTGTGTCAGTCAGCCCCAGGCCCTGGTTCGAGGACAGTGTCAGACTCAGCTGGTTGTCGAACATGTCGCGGTAGAACTGCGACTGCTGGCTATTCAGGTAATTGCCCTCGGCAAAGACATCACCGGCCTTGCGCATCGACTTCAGCATCTCAGTGAGGAACAACCCTTCAAACTGCCCGGCCACTTCCCGCAACGCCGCCTGCTTGTCTGTGCGCGCCTGCGCCTTCAGCGCATTGAGGCCGCTGAATTCGGTGTAAATCTGGGTTTGCTGAAGCCGAGGGTCCTGCATCACACCACCTAGATGACAATCAGCTCGGCGCGCAAGGCGCCGGCCTGTTTGAGCGCTTCCAGCACCGCCATGACGTCGCCGGGAGCGGCGCCAACCTGGTTAACGGCCTGTACGATGTCATTCAGGGTGACCGCCGGCCCGAACTGGAACATCCGCGCCGGATCTTCGGTTACCACAATCTGGGTATTGGGGGTCACCACGGTCTCACCTTCGGAGAACGGACCGGGCTGGCTCACCTCCGGATTCTCTTCAATGGTCACGGTCAGGTTGCCGTGGGTGATCGCCGCCGGGCTAACCTTCACGTTCTGGCCCACCACGATGGTTCCGGTGCGGCTATTAATCACCACCTTGGCGGCATCCTCGGCCGGATTCACCTCCAGATTTTCAAGGATAGAGAGAAAGCTGACGCGCTGGGATGGGTCTCGCGGCGCTTTCACCGAAATCGAGGTGGCGTCGTGGGCGTAGGCCATGTCCGGCCCCAACAGTGCGTTAATGGCATCCACCACCCGGCGAGCAGTGGTGAAATCCGCACGCAACAGATTGAAGGTGATGGTGTCGCCGCGACTGAACGGCGAAATCACTTCCCGCTCGATGGTCGCTCCGTTGGGAATCCGACCGACGCTGGGTACGTTGACCGTGATCCGGGAACCGTCAGCACCGGAGGCACCAAAGCCCCCCACCACCAGACTCCCCTGTGCCATGGCGTAGACCTGGCCATCAGCCCCTTTCAGGGGGGTCATCAACAAACTGCCGCCCCGCAGGCTGTCGGCATTGCCGATGGATGACACCGTAATGTCCAGCTCCTGGCCGGGCTTGGCAAACGCGGGCAAGGTGGCATGCACCATCACCGCCGCCACGTTGGCCAAATTGGGATTGGTGCCTTCCGGCAGGGTGATACCGAACTGGTTCATCATATTGCGGAACGTTTGGTTGGTGAACGGTGCCTTGTCACCGGAGCCGTCGAGCCCAACCACCAGGCCATAGCCCACCAACTGGTTACTCCGCACGCCCTTGATCCGGGCCAAGTCCTTGAGCCGGTCAGCCATCACTGGAGCCGCCACCAAGGCCAGCAGCACAACGATCAGGCAGGATTGACGCAGTCTCATAACGGCCACCATTCGGAGTTGAAGAACCGGGCCAACCACCCCATTTGGTTGGCCTGATCAAAGTCGCCGGTACCACCGTAGGCGATACGGGCATCGGCAATTCGGTTTGAAGCGATGGTGTTGTTCGGAGAAATATCCTGTGGTCGCACCAGTCCGGTGAGCCGGATGTATTCATCGCCATTAGTGAGCGAGATCCATTTCTCGCCCCGTATCCGTAACACGCCATTGGGCAGCACTTCGGTGACCGTCACCGTGATGCTGCCATCCAGGCTGTTGCTCTGGTCGGCTTCCGCCTGGCCTTCAAAATCCCGCTCGTAGTTGGCGCTGGCGTTCAAACCGATATTGGCCTTGCCAAACAGCACCGGCTCCGGAAGGCTCAGTTCGCTGTCCTTGGTGATACTGCTCTCCGCCGACTTACTGGCTTCGGTGGACTCCTGCAACGTTACCGTGAGGATATCCCCCACGTTGAGCGCCACGGTATCGCCGTAAAAATTGTAATTGCGGGACGACTGATAGATCGCACCAGAGTGTGGATCCCGAGTCATCATGGCCTGGGCCCGGACCGGCGCATAGGCGGGATCGTCGGGCATGGCCCGCGGCCGGGTTGCAGCCGCACAGCCCTGCAACAGAATCAACGCGGTTACCAGCACTAAGGTCCCCCCTGGTGTTCGCGTCGCTGGCTTCTGGCTGATCTCGTTCATAGCGCTTCCCTCTTTGACCCCGTTACCGCTCTGGCCCCTGACCTCGGTTAGCCGATGTTATTGGTCACAAACTGCAGCATCTGGTCGGTGGTCGACACCACCTTGGAGTTCATCTCATAGGCGCGCTGAGTGGTGATCATATTCACCAACTCCTCAACCACCTCCACGTTCGAGGCCTCCGTCATGCCCTGCTCAACCGTACCCAACCCGCCAATACCCGGCTCGCCTTCGGCGGGATCACCACTGGCGTTGGTTTCCCGGAACAGGTTGTTGCCGATGGCCTGCAGGCCCTGAGGGTTGATGAAGTCCACCAACGTGATCTCGCCCAGATTCACCGGGCCGGCCTGGTTATTCACCACTGCGCTGACCGTGCCGTCCTTGCCAATGGTGATGCTGGTAGCGTTCTCGGGCACGGTGATGTTGGGTTCCAGCGGGTAGCCGTCCGGGTTGACGATTTCACCATCGGCGTTGAGCTGGAACTGGCCATCCCGGGTGTAGGCGATGTCGCCGTCCGGCAACAGCACCTGGAAAAAGCCCCGACCGTTAACCGCCATGTCCAGTGGTTGCTCGGTCACCTGCAGATTGCCCTGGGAAAACTGCTTGGCCGTGCCGACCACCCGGACACCGGTTCCCAGCTGCAGCCCCGAAGGCAGCTCCGAATTCTGCCCGCTGAGCCCACCGGGTTGCCGGTTGATCTGATACAGCAGATCCTGAAACACGGCCCGGTCCCGTTTGAACCCGGTGGTGTTGACGTTGGCCAGGTTGTTGGAAATGGTGGACATATTGGTGTCCTGTGCGCTCAACCCGGTCTTGCTCACCCACAGTGCTGGATGCATGGTCTACTCCTTACCGACAGCGGTTGGCAGCGGCCAGACTTTGCCGCTTTGCCGCCTCCGGTGACTGGTCATGGATCGTTATCAAAGGTTCTGCAACAGTCGTGCCGCTGCCTCGGAATTGTCATTGGCGGTCCGCATGACCTTGATCTGCATCTCGAACTGGCGGGACAGCTGCAGATTGGCGATCATCTCTTCCACCGCATTCACGTTGGAGCTTTCCAGGAATCCGGAAGCCACCCGCAAGCTGGCATCGGCCGGCTCCACACCGCCCAGTGCCTGATCGGGCTTACGGCGCATATAGCCATCCTCCCCTTTCTCCAGCGCATCGGCCGGCGGGTTGACCAGCTTCAACCGATCCACCGCAACCAACTGATCCGGAGGACCGCCCACAGGGATCACGGAAATAGTGCCATCGGCGCCGACCTGAACGTTCTCGAACGGCGGCAGCGCCACCGGTCCACCGTTACCCAGCACCAGATCCCCAGCGCCGTTTCGCAACAGGCCATTGGTATCAATCTGGAAGCTGCCGGATCGAGTGAACGCTTCCTGGCCCTGGCGGTTCTGTACCGCCAGCCAGCCATTACCATCCACGGCCACATCGAGCTTGCGCCCGGTTTCCATCAGCGCGCCGGCGGAAAGATCGGTCCCCGGCCGCTCAGACATGGCGTAGGCCCGGGTCGGATGGTGTTCGCCAAACACCGGCATGCTGCGGGCCTGGGCAAAATCCCGTTTGAAGCCCGTGGTATTGGCGTTCGCCAGGTTGTTGGCGTGGGCCCGTTGCGACAGCATGTTCTGCTTGGCGCCGGACATCCCGATATAGAGCGACTTATCCATTGGGAAAACTCCTGCCGGATTTTTGACTGTTTAAGGTCTTGATGCAGGAGCCATGCCAGAATTGGCGAGAGGGGCCAAGGATGTTCAGGATCAGCGGAAGCGCGGCGACTCGTTGAGCCGCGCTCCCGCCAGGGACCCGAGTTACCTCAGGTTGATGATGGTCTGGGTGATGGCATCGGAGGTTTCGATGGTCTTTGCGTTTGCCTGATAGTTACGTTGCGCAATGATCAGGTTGACCAGTTCCTCAGACAGATCGACATTGGACTCTTCCACCGAACTTGCCTTGATCGCGCCGAGGGTGCCAGTTCCGGGCTGGCCGATGATGGGCTGTCCAGACTCGAAGGTTTCCACCCAGGTGGTCTCACCCACCGGACTGAGGCCATCGGTGTTGTTGAATGTGGCCAACGCCACCTGCCCCAAGGCCTGTGATTGACCGTTGGTGTAGCGGGCAAACAGCACCCCCTCATCGGACACGTCCAACCCGGATAGTCGGCCGGTGGTAAACCCGTTCTGGCGCTGATCGTTAACCCCGAAAGCGCTGCCATACTGGGTGGTGTCCGACAGGTCGATCACAAAGGCCGAACTGGTAGGAGGGTCCGGCAGCGGCGTGGTGGTGACCACCCCCGGCGCGGGCGGGCCGTCCGCGCCATTGGGCTGGCCGTCGGAGTCCTTGGGAGTCCAATCAGTCACCAGGATCTGGCCACTGATGTCGCCGTCAATGGATTGTAGCGTACCGTCCTGATCAAACTGCGCCTGAATCGGGGTTTGATCGGTGCCGCTCACGAACTCGCCATCGATCTGCAAGTAGATAGACCACTGACTGGCGCCAACACCGCTGCCCGGAGCCTGATCCTTGACGAAAAACTGGGTCAGCACATGGGGGTTGCCCAGACTGTCGTATATGGTAGTGGACGTAGCATGGTTGTAAGTGCGCTGGTCCTGGGGATTGAATTCGTTGGTTATTTGCAGGGTACGTCCGTCCCATGCGGTGCCGAAAGTGCTGGTATCGGAGGTGATGTCGGTGACCTCCCGGCCCGTTTGCACCCGCACCGTGCCCAACTGAGTCTGCGGGCCAACGGCGCCGGCAGTGTTGGCGTAGTTGGTGGTCAGGGTCTGGCCGCGGTTGTCCACCAGGCGCAACTCACCAGCCACCACGGTTGCCGTGACCGTATTGGCACTCGAATTGTTGATGGCATCCGCCAGCGAGTCGAGATCGGTGACACCGGTGGTATCGATCGGCACCTGAACGCCTTCCAGCTCCAGGTCGAACGTGAAGTTACCCACCGCGATGAACGCATCATCCAACCCCGCCACGGTCATGTCCGTGGTGGCTGAGGCACTGACACCGTCTTCCTGGGCAAAAATACCGGCCACCTGTGCGGCCGAGGAGCCGGCCGGAATTTGCACGTTTCTCTGGGTACCATCGCTGTAGGTCAGGGTGACGATTTCGGCGGGAAACGAGGTGCTGCCGGCGCCCAGCTCCGCCTCGCCCACCTCCGCCAGCACAGAGACCCGCTGTTCCAGCACCTCTTCACGCGAGTCAAGGTTGAGGTCAGTTTCGAGATTGGTGGTGCGACGCGGCGCCAGGTTTGCGGTATCGATGCGCAGATCGTCGCGAATACCCGACAGATTGCCGTCGTCATCCGCCTGAAACCCCTGAACGCGCATGTTCTGGTTGTTGATGACAAAACCATCCTTGTCCACGCCAAACTGACCGGCCCGCGAGTATCGAATCTCACCACCATTGTTCAGGACAAAGAATCCGTCGCCATTGATGGCGAGATCCAGGCCGTTATCGGTAAAGCTGATATTGCCCTGACCGAAATTCTGCTTGACGTCCTGCACCCGAACGCCATCCCCGATGGGGTTGGTCCCGGCGCTGAGAAATCCGCTGGCATACAGATCCCCGAACTGAGCACGACTGCTCTTAAAGCCGACCGTGCTGGCATTGGCAATATTATTGCCGGTGACATCCAGATCAACGGACGCCGCCCGCAAGCCGCTGAGTCCCGTATTGAAAGCCATGTTACACCTCGCTAGTTCAGGGCCTATCTACCCTAATTAATCTGGTACACGTCAGAGAGCGCAATCGAACCCATGCTGGCCAGGTTCAGGGTGATTTCACCGGCACCACCCAAAGACACGCTGTCCACATTGGCGCTGATCAGGGTCCCCAGCTGCTCAACCCCACCCGGGTAGCTGCCTTCGGCCACTACCTCGTACTTGCCGGGCGGCAAAGCGTCGCCGTCAGCGTTGGTGCCGTCCCAGCTGAACGCGTGGTAACCGGTCTGGGCGCTGCCCAGGTCCAACTGACGAACCAGCTCGCCGGCGCTGTTTTTGATGGACACTCGCAAGTTGGAAGTGGTCGCCTGCACCGCGACATTGCCACTCAACTCCCCGCCGGCCTCCAACTGCCCCGCCGTTCCCGGTACCAGTACGGATCGGCCGACCATGGCGGAGGCCTGCAGGGCCTGGGCAGACCGGAACTCCCCAACCATATTGTCCAGCGATCCGGATACCTTCTGCATTTCTTCCAGCGAGCTGAACTGGGCCAGCTGGGCGATAAACTCACCGTTGGCCTGGGGTTCCAGCGGGTTCTGATTTTTGAGCTGGGCCAGCATGAGCTCCATGAACTCGGTCTTGCCCAGTTCACTCTTCGCCGGCGACTGAGACTGCAACTGATACTGGCTCAAAACATCGCCGGCAACCGTGCCGTTTACTGTGGTCATTGGTCGACTCCCAAATTACTGCTGACCCAGGGTCAAAATGCGCTGCATCATCGATTTCGCGGTGTTCATCACGTCCACATTCATTTCAAAGCTACGGGACGACGACATCATGTCGGCCATCTCCTCCACCACATTGACGTTGGGGTAGAAAACATAGCCTTCCTCATCTGCGGCCGGATGGGACGGCTCAAAACGCATCTGCAGCTCAGCGTCGCTTTCGACTATACCTTCAACCCGAACGCCCGCACCCGCACCCTCTGGGGCAAAACCGGTCCCGGCTTGACCGGGATTGAGCAAACTCTGCTGAATGGTCGCAAACACCGGTTTGCGAGCGCGATAGGTGGTGTCAATGCTGGAACTGGCAGTCTCGGCGTTGGCGATGTTGGAGGCGGTGGTATTCAACCTCAGCGACTGCGCGGTCATACCGGAACCGGCAATATCGAAAATGTTTCCAAGGGACATGGCGACTCTCCTGTGCTGATTCGACTGCACTAACTCGACGCGTTTACTCAACTGGCCTCAAGACCTACTCACCCTTGATCGCCTTGGTCAAGCCGGCAAATTTACTGTTAAGGAACTGGAAGCTGGCCTGGAAATCCATCGCGTTACGCATGAACAGGCTTTGCTCCAACTGACTGTCCACCGTGTTGCCATCGATGGAAGGCTGATGCGGGTTGCGGTACAGCAATTCCGGCGTCCCTGGGGCTGCGGACGTGTCCATATGCTGATCGTCGGTGCGAGTCATCTGCATACCGCTGATCTGGCCCTGGGCCTGTTCCATCATGGCCCGGAAATCCACATCCCGAGCCTTGTATCCCGGTGTGTCGGCGTTGGCCAGATTGTTGGCCAGCACCTCGGCGCGCTGGACTCTTGCCTGCAGCGCGTGCTGGTGAATGCCTAATGCCATATCCAGTGAAATCGCCATACCGCCTCCGTAACATTGCGCCGCGCGGCAACGTGAAGGTTGGCGCTGCGTGGTTTCCAAAGACCAAGCAAGCAGGGTGCCAGTTTTTTAGCTGTGGCCAACCTCAAGGGATTGGCAGGAGGTAACGGGGAAAGCGGAGTGAGATGAGTAGGGGCAGTGCCGCGGCAAAAGCCGGAAAAGCGGCAAAGTCTTTCCCCTGCCGGTTACGGCAGGGGGCGGGCTATCAAGGCTTCGCTGGCCAGCTGGATACCAGCTCAGACATGATCGGCCGGGGAACGGCCGGCTTCTCGCTGCTGACCGAGCCCACATACAGAAACCCTGCAATGGATTCGTGCTCCGCCAGCCCCAACCCCGACTTGACTTGGGAATCGTAAGCCAGAGCCCCGGTTCGCCACATGCCGCCATAGCCGGCCTCATTCAGCGCCAGCAGCAGGTAGCCCATGCCAACCGCCGTCGACATGGACTGCTCGATCTGCGGCACCTTGGGGTGCGGTTTGGGCGAGGTAATGCCCACAATCACCATTGGCGCCCGAAGCGGCATCTTGCGCAACTTGTCCCTGGCCTCCTCGGAATCCCCGGTGCGGGCGTAGAGTTCACCCAGGGCGTGCAGCCCCTCCCCTTCAATGATCAGATAACGCCAAGGCCGCAACAGCGCATGATCCGGGGCCCGGAACGCACATTCGAACAGCCGTGCCAGCTCGTCCGCCGACGGGGCCGGAGCGGACAGTCTCGGTTCCGAGCTGCGTTGAAGAATGGCCTCAATTACATCTGTCATAATGAACCCCGATAATCGACAGTAGTGGACGTTTTTTCACGAACTGCGCAAAACTGCCAGAATTGTCGTGCACACGCAATGCTGTTAGTCTTTAGTCGTAGAATGGTCTGCCCGGATTCCGCCGGAACTCCAGCAGAACGATCAAATCGTTTGGAAGAACAATAATGAGCAGTGATCGCGCCTTCAGCTCCTTTGCCGAGTTTTACCCGTTTTACCTGGAAGAGCACAGCGACCCCACCTGTCGTCGCCTGCATTACCTTGGCAGTACACTGGTATTACTGGTGGCCGCATACGCCCTGCTGTCGGGCCGGCTGGTCTACCTGTGGCTGCTGCCGGTGATCGGCTACGGCTTTGCCTGGATCGGCCATTACCTGTTCGAGAAAAATCGCCCGGCAACCTTCAAATACCCACTGTACAGCCTCCTGGGCGACTGGGTCATGTTGAAAGACATGCTAATTGGCCGAATCCGGTTCTAGAATGATGAACGCACCCCTGAACACGGGCAAAACGCTGGGGTTTGACGCCCATAACCAGCCTGTGGCCGTGCCTCCCATGCCAGACTACAATGGTCGCGTTCTGGCCTACACCGCAACCGCTGGCTTCCTTGCGGTTGGCCTGCACGAGGCCGTCTTCGCGTCGTGGCTGTACTGGCTGCTGGCCGCCTCTCTGGTGTGGCCGCATGTCGCGTTTGTCCTCACCCGGCGAACGCCCCTGGGCCGATCCCATCGCATTCGAAACAAAATGCTGCTGCTGGACTGCGTCTTTGGAGGCGGATTGATTGGCGCCCTCAACCTGATCGCGATTCCCTCCGCGGCGGTGGTTCTGATGCTGAGTTTCAGTTGCCTGATTGTCGGCGGCATCCGGCAGTGGCTGTACGGCATGGTGTTGATGATTGGCGCCATGATTGTCTCCGCCGCAATTCATGGGCCACCGGCGTCCTTTCAAGCCCCGTTGCTGACCAGCATGGCCTCGATTTTTGCCACCGGTCTGTACATCTGCGTCACCGCCTTTTATGCCCACCAGCAGGCCCGGAATCTGATGACGGCAAAGACCCAGATCCAGAACCAGCGCGAGCAATCCATCGCACTATCCCATAAGTTATCCAAATACCTGTCACCCCAGGTGTGGCAATCCATCTTCACCGGCGAACGGGATGTACGCCTGGAAACCCAGCGCAAAAAACTGGCCATTTTCTTTTCGGATATCAAGGGGTTTACTGAACTTTCCGAAGAGATGGAGCCGGAGGCGCTAACCGAGTTGCTCAATCACTACTTCAACGAGATGTCCGAAGTCGCATTGAAGTACGGCGGCACCATCGACAAGTTCGTCGGCGACTCCATCATGGTGTTTTTCGGTGATCCCACTAGCCGTGGCCAGCGCGAGGACGCCTTCGCCTGTGTCTCCATGGCCATCGAAATGCGAAAGCACATGAAGATCATGCGGCAAAAATGGCGCAGCCAGGGCATCAAGACGCCACTGGAGATTCGCATGGGCATTAGCACCGGCTACACCACCGTGGGCAACTTCGGTGCCGAGAATCGCATGGACTACACCATCATCGGAAAAGAGGTCAATCTGGCAAGCCGCCTGGAATCCCTCGCCAATCCCGGCGAAATCCTGGTCTCCTACGAAACCTTCTCGTTGATCAAAGACAAGATCATGTGCCGGGACAAGGGTGAAATCACCGTAAAGGGGTTCGGCCGCCCGGTCCCCATCTACGAGGTTGTCGACTTCCGTCGGGACATTGGCCCCAACCGCAGTTTCCTGGAACACGAGCACAGCGGCTTTGCCATGTACCTGGACTCAGACAAGATTACAGAAAAAGAACGCGAAAGTATTCTGGCGGCACTGGAAGATGCCGCCGACCGCCTACGTCACGAAGAACTGTAAACTGTAGGTCGGAAATTCCGCCCCGCCAGTCACCCGCAGTTACTGTCGCACCAGCCTGACGGATGGCACCGAACCTGGTTCGGTGCTGCGCCAGGGATTGATATCCAGCCCGCCCCGTCGTGTATATCGGGCACAGACCGTCAGCGACTCCGGCTGGCAGCGCCGCATGATATCCACAAAGACCGTTTCCACACAGTGCTCATGGAAATCCTGCTTGTGGCGAAATCCCACGATGTAGGCCAGAAGAGCCGCCCGGTCAATCACCGGCCCGGTATATTCCACGGTGATGGTGGCCCAGTCCGGCTGACCGGTCACCGGACAGTTACTCTTGAGCAGATGGGAACAGAGCTTTTCGGAAACCCGGCCCTCACCCGCCGTCAGTCGCGCAGGGTCATAGTCGCGGGGGACGGACGCCACCGGCTCATCGTCGATCAGCTCAAACCCATCCGGGCGTCCCTGAGCGACCGCGGTGTCATCCACGCTGCACAATCGCATCTGGACTGCCGCGCCACAGGCGCTGGACAGGTCTCGCTCCACCGTCTCCCGAAGCTGCTCGGGAGTTGAATACACCGTCTGATTCAGTGAGTTCAGATACAGTTTCCAGGACTTGGACTCAATCAGCGCCGCTGATGCGGCTGGCACCCTGAACTCCGCCCAGGCCACCGCAGGGACGCCGGAAGGCCGGAGCCAGGAAACTTCCCAGGCCTGCCAGAGATCTTCCCCAAACCACGGCCAACGGCCATCCTGCAGCCCCAGGCGGCGGCGATTGTCGTCCCGGGGCACTGGAAACAGCAGGTCAGGACTGTATTGCTCCGGGTACTCACTGCTCTTACCCAAAGGTGCGTCGTGTAGGGCCATTCTCGTTCCTCAATCAATACGTCGCGATCAATGGCGAATGCCTTTGCCGCGTTTCAACATCACCAGGGCAACCGCCGACAGGACTGAGATAAACACCAGGATCATCCCCAGTGCCACCACCACGTTCACATCCGAGACACCGAGAATGCCATAGCGGAACGCATTCACCATATAGAGGATGGGGTTCGCCATGGACACAGCCTGCCAGAACTCCGGCAGCAGTTGAATGGAGTAAAACACGCCACCGAGGTAGGTTAGCGGGGTGAGCACAAAGGTGGGAACGATGGAAATGTCGTCGAACTTGGTCGCCAGCATGGCGTTGATAAAGCCTCCCAGGGCAAACAGCGCCGAAGTCAGGATCACTGTCAGCACCATGACGGGCAAATGGTGAATCTGCAATTGGGTAAAGGCCAGCGACAGCAGGGTAACAATGACCCCAATACTCAGCCCCCGGGCCATTCCGCCAGCCACATAGCCGGCCAGAATCACCCAGTTTGGGACCGGCGACACCAGCAGTTCCTCGATGCTGCGCTGGAACTTCATGGAGAAAAACGACGACACCACGTTGGCATAGGAATTGGTGATCACCGACATCATGATCAACCCCGGTACGATATAGGACATGTAATCGAAACCGCCCATTTCACCAATCCGGGAGCCGATCAGATTACCGAAGATGATGAAGTAGAGCGTCATGGTGACCGCCGGCGGCAACAGAGTTTGCGCCCAGATACGGGTGAAACGGCGAACTTCTCGCACGACGATGGTGGAGAAGGCGACGGCCATGGCTCGTGGGGTCATACGGCTTCCTCCAGTTTTTCCCGAGCATTTTCCTCAACCATCCGGATAAATAGCTCCTCCAACCGGTTAGCCTTGGTGCGCATGCTTTGAACGCGAACGCCCTCGCGCTCCAACTGCACAAACACATCATTCAGGCTCTGAGACTTCTCGACATCCACCTCCAGCGCGCCCTCGTCGCCCAATCGGGTTGCAAACCCTTCCAGCACAGGCGCCGAGGACAAGGGCGATTCGGTATCCAGAACAAAGGTCTGCAGGTTGAGTTGCTGCAACAGTTCGCGCTTGCTGGTGTGCTTGATGATGCGGCCGTGATCAATGATGGCGATGTTACGGCACAACGCCTCCGCCTCTTCCAGGTAATGGGTGGTCAGTATGATGGTGGTGCCCTGGCGGTTCATCTCCTCGAGGAACGTCCACATGGACCGCCTGAGCTCGATATCCACGCCTGCGGTGGGCTCATCGAGAATCAGCAATCCCGGTTCGTGAACCAGTGCACGGGCGATCATCAGCCGCCGTTTCATACCGCCTGAGAGCATTCGGGCCGGGGTATCGCGCTTGTCCCAGAGCCCCAGTTTTTTCAGGTACTTCTCTGCGGATGCCGCCGCCTGTTTAAGTGGAATGCCGTAATAGCCGGCCTGGGTGGTGACGATGTCAAACACCTTCTCGAACTGATTGAAGTTGAACTCCTGAGGCACCACCCCCAGATGCATCTTGGCCGCAGACAAGTCGGTGTCGATGTCATGACCAAAAACCTTCACCGCCCCCCCGCTCTTGTTGACCAGGGAACAAACGATGCCCAAGGTGGTGGACTTACCGGCACCATTGGGTCCCAGCAGCGCGAAGAAATCCCCTTCGGCTACGGTCAGGTCAATGCCCTTGAGGGCCGCAAACCCATCGCCATAGGTTTTACTCAGCCCCTTAATTTCCAGCGCGTGGCTCATAATCGGTTCCGTAACGTTCGAATGTTCGGCAAGTTGCCGGGAGCGAATTTGTCAGGCCAGGCTTTGTAGGTTGTGTCGCTGGCTAAGGATTTCAAGGCCCCGGCGCGCGCCTATCGATAGAACAATCGGCCAAACTGCGACGGGCTTCCGGATCTCGACAACCGGAGATTTCTATAATGGCGATTACAACAAGTTACAAACCGTGCGCCAGTCTCGCTGCGCCAAATCGGAAGTTCACCCGCCATGCCTCAGCTGTTGAAGACACTGCCCCAGCTCTGCACGCTCCCCGCCCTGATCTTGCTGACCGGCTGTCTGCACGACGACGGTTCCGGCAGCGATAACGACCACCTGACCGGTCAGGTGACTGTCTCCGGAATCCGTGGTTTGAGTTATCGGAGCGCCAGTGCAACTGGCGTGACGAACGACACCGGACAGTTCCAGTACTACCCGGGCGAGCGACTTCAAATTGGTGTTGGCGACCTGGTGCTGGTCACGGACGTGCCGGCAGATGACATCATCACGCCCATGGACTTCCAGGCCAGCGCCCGCGCCGCCCTGCAATCCCCTGGGGTCAATGACGAAGGCCTGCGGGATCACCGGCCCACCGAACGGCAACTGCTGCAAGACCCCACCCTGCTCAACATGACGCGGTTCCTGCTTGCGCTTAACTGGAATGAAACCATCGCGGAGGGAGAGACCCTGGACATTCGGGATCGGGTGATTGAGCAGCTCAATGCGGCCCTGGCACAGCAGGAGTCCCCCATTGACTTCAGCGTCGACCCAGCTGAATTCGAAGCGGCCGGTCTGACCCCATCACCCGCCAATCAGTTGTTGGCCCAGATTTGCTTTTACCCCGAAGGGGACACCCGTTGCGACACTCCGCCCACCCAGGCCGAAATTGACGCCGCTCCCCCACGCCCGATCGACGTGGAGGAGCGAGATCCAGAGCTGCTCTACCAGGAAGATCTCATTGGCCTACGCGAGCGCATTGCAAGCGCCGTACGCAACCTTGAGCAATTTGATAGCGAGAAGGCAGAGAATTACCTGACACAGCAGCTGGATCTGGCGACCCGAACCTATGCCAATCAGTACTACCTGGATTCTGAGACAGCGGCCCACCCGGCAACAGACACCGCCATACACAGCGTACGCCTGCGCAAAATTGGCGCAGAGCCCGAGCTGGCCACTCTCGAAGCCGTCAGCCTGAGGGAGGCAGACGTCGCCATTCACGCCTACGACTGGCAAAGCGCAACCGTCGAGTACTTCATTACCGGAGAGGCGGGTGGGGAATCGGATCTACTGGTCAACTTCCGTCCGGAAGGTGACTACCGCTGGCTGAGGAAACAGCTTCGAGTGCTGATTCAGTAACCCCGCCGAGCGGACTCAACCACCGAGCAGCTTGCCAAAACGCCAGCGCGATTCTGCCCCGGTGACATCAAACCGGCCCGGGTCGAGGCCATCCGTGCCGCGAGGCAAGCAGCCTTTCACCAACAAGCTGGATTCGGCCGACAGCTCGGCATTGTGCCGAGCCAGATTGATGATCTTGGCCTGTTTTAAGGACTGATGCTCCTGATTGGTCATCACCATCACCTTCGGCAGCAGTCGGCGCTCTGGCGAGTGCGATACAACCACGCCTCTTTGACCATCCGAAAGCTCCACCAAGGTTCCGATCGGGTAGATGCCAATGGCCTGAATAAACTTCTCTACCAGGTCTTCCTGGAACTCAATGTTGCGCGTCTCGTACAGGTAGGCGACCGCCTGCGCCGGCGTCTGGGCTCTGGCTGAGTCCCTGGGGGAAATCAACGACTCGTAGTACTCCATCAGCCCGGCAATTTTCGCCAACAAGGGAATGCGATCACCACGAAGCCCTTCCGGGAAGCCACTGCCGTTATGACGCTCGCGGTGAAACTGAATAATGCTGGTGACAGCCCTGGACAGCCCGGTATCCTGCAGGCGTTCCAGCCCTCGAACCACATAAGACTTGTACTCGGTGAATTCCTGGCTGGACAGACTGTCCTCGTCCCGCAGTAACGTAGCTGGCAAATCCACTTTCCCCACCTGGGCCAACAGGCAACCCAGCGCCAAGTGATTAAGCAGACCTTTCTCAAGCCCGAGGAAGCGGCCAAAAACCAATCCCCACACTGCGGTGTTGACACCATGCTGATGGAGATAATCGTCATAGTGCTGCATTCGGCTCAACCACAGCAGCGCATCTGGATTGCGAGTAACGCTTGTGGCCATGCTCTGGGCAGCACTGGCCAGCGACCTCAGGTCTGGGATCTCCCCCGCTCTCACACGATCCAGGACTTGCCGGAGCGCCTCATCCGTTGCCTGCACAAGTTTCTCGCTGGCCCTGAGCTCCTTTCGGAAAGCCGCGGTTTCGGGGTACGCCACCGGACTTTTGATCTGTATGGGGGGCAATTGAACCACTTCCTGGGAGCCACCCGGGGACGCCGGACGGCGGCGCTGGAAGATTGGTACTGAACCCTGATCAAAAACGTCAGCACTGCGCTTTTCCGGGACATCAATCATGACCCAGGAACAGTACGAGGCCACCGATTTCACGTCGTCGTCGGAACGAATGCGGAAGCCCTGGATCGGGAACGGTGTCTGATGCCACGGTCGATCGAGATCGGATACGAACATCCCGACCTGAAGACTATGAGCGGCGACTTTCTTCTGGCTTACACCCACCTGACACCTCGAAACAGACAATTTTGTTACCTTGCCTATTCTCCCGGTAAACCAGAAAGATGCCATTACAGTTTGGTTGGATTCTTCTATCGAAACGCTACAAAATGTCACTCGATTTCGCCGTCAGCAACGATTTGTAGTAACGCGACTTCACTCACATTTTCGAGTGGAAATCGGTCACATTAGTCGCACACCGCGTCATCGAATTCCGGCAGTTTGGCCGCCAATGACCCCCGCGGAGCCTTCTTGACAGCAACCACATAGGGCACCGCCGATGGGCGAATATAGTCCATGCCGACCGATTCACCCCCGGATTGCCGGCTCACTTCGGCAGGTCGACAGTGCACGGTTAGTTCAAGGTTTCTGTCCAGCGTTGCTATTCGCGAGTTCGACGGTCCCGAAGACAGTGCCAGGCAAACCGAGTCCTTTGTCGCAGGCTGCCCAGACTCGGCAAGTACATCGAGCCCTTCCTGGCCACAGGCCCGGATGCCGGGGCCGCAACCACCCTGATCGGCCGACTCCGCTTCCGTCAAGCGCCACTGGCGTTCGCTACACTGGGTTTCCACACGGATACTGGTGGCCTGATTGTCCCGGAGCCACCAGCCGGGATACTCCGCCGACTGCCAACTCAGCCTGACCATTCGACTTTCGCCGCTGGAATTGGCGGCCGGAAACATCGCGTAATGACTGTAATAGGAGGCACAGCCGGAGAGCATCGTGGCCAGCGTCATAGCGGCCACAAGATTAAGGAGCGGTCGGTTCATCATTGGTCGTCGCCTGAAAACTGCAATCCGTAACCATCGGGCACCTTGCGCACCACCACCATTTCCAGTACCGGCGCCGGCACCGGCAAGCCCTGCACCTGGACACTGACCGCGTCGCCCAATTCCAGCTCCAGCTCGCCCTCAGCAGCCAGGATAAAGACCCCGCCATCCGAGATATCACGGGTCGGCACGACCACCCTTCCCTTGATTGGGTGTTCCACGCTCACCTTGGTGGTCATGGAAGTGCGCAAATGCTCTCTACGATCAGACGTCATGGAAGCAACACCACTTTTCTGCTTATTCTTACCGGCACATCGTTTTCACAGCACATCTGCTGCGCATCGTGCTTATTGTCGCATTACTCGAGCTTAACCAAAAGTGATTGGAAAGCGGGAGCTTAGGGTCAAGATTAGCACTTTTATTCAACAAATTGATCTAAACTGACATTGACTCTATTAAAAACTAGAATGAGAATGGTTTCTGTTTTCAACCATGCGGCGCCCACGGGCACTGCTCGCACAATCACCAGTTCGGGAAAGTCAGCTATGCAAATCAAGCATGTCGCCGCTGCCCTCGCGGTAGCCTCCGCCCTGCCTCTCAGCGCCCACGGGGCGGATGAGGTCAACATCTATTCCTACCGCCAAGCAAACCTGCTGCAGCCCCTGTTGAACGCCTTCACCGAAGAGACCGGCATCGAAACCAACGTGGTTTTCGCCAAGAATGGCCTCGCTGAGCGCCTGGAGCGCGAGGGCCGCAACAGTCCGGCGGACGTGGTGATGACCGTCGACATCTCCCGACTGAACGACCTGGTCGAGCGTGGCCTGACCCAGCCGCTGGAAAACGATGTGCTGGAGCAGAATATTCCGGAAAACCTGCGTCACCCGGAAGGCAAGTGGTATGCCCTGACCACCCGTGGCCGCATGATCTACGCCTCGGTTGACCGGGTTGCGGATGGTGAGATCACCTCTTATGAAGAGTTGGCCGATCCCAAGTGGGAAGGCCGGATCTGCACCCGCAGCGGCAAGCATCCCTACAACATTGCCCTGTTCTCATCCATGATTGCCCACCACGGCGAAGAAGAAGCGCAAGCCTGGCTCGCCGGCCTGCAGAACAACCTGGCTCGCAAGCCGCAAGGTGGCGACCGCGACCAGATCAAGGCAATTGCCGAAGGCGTTTGCGACCTGTCCATCGGAAACAGCTATTACTATGGCAAGATGCTCGCCGACGAGAGCCAGCGTCCGGCCGCCGAGCAGGTTCGCATTGTGTTCCCCAACGCCGAAGGCCGTGGCACCCACATCAACATTAGCGGCATCGCCCTGACCAACAGCTCACCGAACCGGGAAAACGCCATCAAACTGATGGAGTTCCTGTCGCAGGAAAAAGCGCAGCAGATCTACGCCGAAGCCAATACCGAATATCCGGCCAACCCGGACATCCAACCCTCTGGCATCGTCGCCAGCTGGGGTGAGATGCATCCGGATTCCCTGTCTCTGCAACAAATTGCCGAGAACCGGGAAGCTGCCGTTCGCATGGTGGATCGCGTCGACTACGACAACTAAGACCCACAGGTCCGGAGCGGTGGCTTCACCGCTCCGGCATCCACCGGCGAAGCACGCGGTCATTGAAGTCCACGCAAGCTCTGTCTAAACTCCTGCCTTTTTTCAGGTGAACGGACGACCATGAGCCAGCCCGCCGATCCCGCGGATTACAAATTGCATCAACCCTTGCTGGCCCGGCGCACGTCCAAGCGATGGCTGATCTCCGCCATCCTGACCACCGCCATCGTTGCCCTGCCCGTTCTGTCCGTTCTGTATTTGGCGTTTTTCCCTGAAGAAAATATTTGGCCCCACCTGGTCAACACCACCCTGCCACGCTACCTGACCACCACCTTCGAATTAATGGTCGGAGTAATCGCCATTACGCTGGCGGTCGGCGTGAGCTCGGCGTGGCTGATCACCATGTGCGACTTCCCAGGCCGGCGTTTCTTTGAATGGGCCATGCTGCTGCCTTTCGCGGTACCGGCCTATGTTATTGCCTATGTGTACACCAATCTGCTGGACTACGCCGGCCCGGTTCAGATTGCCCTGCGCGAACTCTTTGGCTGGACCAGCGCCCAGGATTACTGGTTTCCGGAGATTCGCAGCCTGGGCGGCGCCACCGTGATGATTGGCCTGGTGCTCTACCCCTACGTCTACCTGCTGGCGAGGGCGGCCTTTCTGGAACAGTCGCCATCGCTGTTTTCGGTCAGCCGGAGCCTGGGCCACTCGGCCCTTAGCACGTTTTTCCGGGTGGTGCTGCCCATTGCTCGCCCAGCCATCGCGGTCGGCCTGTCGCTGGTGCTGATGGAGACCCTCAACGATTTCGGCACCGTTGACTTCTTCGCGGTGCAAACACTGACGGCGGGCCTGTTCGACACCTGGATGAATATGGGCAACCTGGGCGGTGCCGCCCAGATCGCCACCACCATGCTGTCCTTCGTGGTCATCCTGGTGACCCTGGAGCGCTATTCGCGACGCAAGCAATCCCAGTTTGCGACCCGGGACAACCGCGAACCAATCCAGCGCTTTACACTCTCCCGCAAGCGCCAATGGTTCTGCGTGATCGTCTGCGCCTTGCCCTTCTTGCTGGGCTTTGTCATTCCAGCTCTGAGCCTGGCTTACTACGCCTGGGAATACTTTGATGAAAGCTGGAACCCAACCTTCCTGCAAAACACGCTGAATAGCCTGCTGCTGTCCGGTACGGCCGCGCTGACCACCCTGCTCATCGGTGTGACCCTCGCCTACAGTCGGCGCCTGCACAACACCCAGGGCATGCAGGTGCTGATGCGCCTGTCGAGCCTGGGCTACGCCATGCCCGGCGCCGTACTGGCCGTAGGCGTCATCATCCCGCTGGCTGGCTTCGACAACTGGCTCGATGACTGGATGAGACAACTGTTTGGGATCAGTACCGGGTTGCTGCTCAGCGGCTCCACCTTTGCCCTGGTGTTCGCCTACACCGTGCGTTTTCTGGCGGTATCCGCAGGCAGCGTGGAGAGCGCCCTGCAAAAAATCACTCCGAGCATGGATATGGCCTCCCGCTCCCTCGGCCACAGTCCGGGCGGGACGCTGATCCGGGTGCATCTGCCCATGTTACGGGGCACTTTGCTCACCGCAGCCCTGGTGGTGTTCGTCGACTGCATGAAGGAATTACCGGCGACCTTGATCCTCCGTCCGTTCAATTTCGACACCCTGGCAACCTACGTCTACCAGTTCGCCTCGGACGAACAGCTCGCCCACAGCGCGCTACCGGCGTTGATCATCGTCATGGCGGGCATCGTGCCCATTATCCTGATGAGCCGCTCGATCGGAAACACCCGCAGCGTGGCCTGAGCAGCCCAGGCTACGGCTGCCTATCAACCACCGCTGCCGAGCACCTATGGGCGCCGTCTACCACAAAGCGCCCCTGAAACACGGCCAGGGCCTGGCTGTGCTCCGGTGACAATCCGGGTGCGCCGCAGTAGAGGCGAGCCTCAATGTTCAGACGACCCTTGCCATGCCGGGCCAGGCTCTTCTGAAACCGCGCCAGCTCGGTTGCAGGTGGCAATTCGCTGACAGCGAAAAAATCCTCCTCCACAGGCCCCAGGTAATCCATGCCGCCGGTTTGCACCACCACGTTGCCGGTCAATCCGGAATCCGCCAGCAACAGTTCGACTGCACCCCAGGCCGCCACCACGGCCACGGCATAAAGACTGCCGCCGAACCCCGTGCCCTGGTGATTGCTGTTAAGTGCCAGCGGCGCAGTCACCAGCAGCCGCTTGCCGTCATAGCGCTCCAGCCTCACCCCCAGGCTTCGGGTCAGCGGAATTGCCTCATTGATTCGGTGTTGAAATCGGTCCAATTGCGTCATAGCGCCCTCCCAGTCGGTGGTCAGTCTAATCGGTTGCCGAAATCTCGCCAATGGGACTCCAGTCTCAGTCACCTCACGTTAAAGCGCCTGATCCAACACTCGCTCCACAACTCTGGCCAATGGTGCGGTAGCACCTAACCGAGCAACAAAAAAAGACCTGCCGAAGCAGGTCTTTTTTCAGACGGTGGATGGATCAGGCGTTACTGCCAGATCACCGCCTGACGCTTGGAATACCAGCCATCCAGATCGGTCCGGTAGGCGTCTTCCACCACGTTCCGCTTGAGTTTCATGGTGGGCGTCAGGAAGTCGTTCTCAATGCTCCACTCGTCCTTGACCACCGCAATGAACTGCAGCTGCTCGTGGGGGTCCACAGTCTGGTTAACAGACTTGAGCAGCGACGAGAAGCTGGCCTCCAGTTGCTGGCGGTAGGCGTCGTCCGCCTTGCGCTTCTGGGCTTCTTCCGACAGCATCACCAGGCAGTGTGGCTGTGGATAGTTTTCACCGGACACACACACCATCTCGATGTCCGGGTGACTCATCAAGCGATTCTCGATGGGAGCAGGCGCCACGTACTTACCCTTGCTGGTCTTGAAGATTTCCTTAATCCGGCCGGTGAGCTTCAGACGTCCAAGCTCGTCGATCTCGCCCTTGTCACCGGTTCGCAGGAAGCCGTCTTCCGTCATGGTTTCCCGGGTTTTCTCCTCATCCTTGTAGTAGCCCATCATGGTCGCCGGGCTCTTGACCAGAACCTCGCCCTGCTCGCTGATCTTGACGTCCACACCGGGCAGGCCCTCGCCAACGTAGCCGGTACGGGCACGTCCTGGCTTGGTCATGTGGGAATAGGCAAAGTTCTCCGACATGCCATAGCCCTCCAGCAGCTCAAGCCCGAGCCCCCGGTACCAGTCCAGGAGGTCGTGGGACAGCGGCGCGGAACCGCTTCCGGCAAACTTGACGTGCTGGAGGCCAAGATTGGTGAGGATTTTTTTCTTGATCACGCGACGCAGCAGAGGCACTCGCAACAGCCTGTCGAGCTTCTGCTTCGGCATTTTCTCGAAGACACCGTGCTGGAACTTGGTCCAGATGCGCGGGACCGCCAGGAACAGCGTCGGTTGCGCCCGGCGGAGATCGGCGACAAAGGTATCCAGTGACTCCGCGAAGAACAGGTGGAAGCCTTTGTACATCGAACCACCTTCCACCACGAACCGCTCGAATACGTGGGACAATGGCAGATAGGACAGCATGCGTTCCTGACCGGTCACATTCAGGGCGTCGGCCCCGCCCTTAGCTGCATAGGCAATATTGCCGAAGCTGAGCATCACGCCCTTGGGCTTACCGGTACTGCCGGAGGTGTACACAATGGTGGCCATCTCGTCGGCGTCCCGCTGCACGGTTTCCTCCAGCGGCGGGAATTTGGCCACGATGTCGTCCCAGGTCCTGAAATCGTTGGGCGGGCTGAGCGGGTAGGAAATGCACGGTAGCGAATCCGGCACGCCCTCCTTCATGGTGTCCCAGTCATCCAGCTTACCCACGAAAAGCAGTTCGCAGCCGCTGTGATCCAGAATGTAGCGAACGGTATCGGCGTTCAGCGTGGGATAGAGCGGGACGGAAACGTGACCCGCCATCCAGATCGCCCAATCGGACATGATCCATTGGGCGCAATTCTTCGAGACAATACCGATCCGGCTATTTTCAGGGAGGTTGAGCGACTTGAGGTAGGCGGCCATACGTCTGGCCTCCCCCACCGCACGCCGCCAAGTGTAATCCACCACCTGACCGCCACCCGTCGGCTGTGTCAGGTAAACCGATTCTGCCTTGGCGGTCTCCCAGTGGTAAACCATATCCAGGGGAAGTTTTTGTTGAGTGTCCATGGACCTTCCTTGTATCTGTTATTGTTAAGCGAAGCGACTATCTGTTTTTACGGCCGTTGATTTATACGACTGTTGATTCATAAGACTGTCATTAAGAGACGTAGCTTTCGTTGATGGGCGCGACCCTCGTTGATACACGCGACTTTGGTAGCATATTTCACCACACTCTATCACGTCAAAGCGGGGCGAAACCAACCCGTTATAACCCGTTGGAACGCCCGCGACAATACTTGTCTATAGGGAAAATCCAGCATACGAAGGGCGCCCCAAACCGCCGCCAAAGCCCACCGCACACCGGTTTGCTGTGCTAGACTTTCGCGTTTTGATCCCTGGGGCTTTTGACCACGTCCGGCCGCCAAACTGGCGCACCCCGGACAGACCATCAGCACCCCGACACCTGACCTCAACTTGTTGGAGATCGGCTTATGGCCAAGCGGACCTTGCGTACCTTCCTGGGCGCCCTGCTCCTGACCGCCACCGGATTGGCACAGGCGGACGACCAGAAAACGGTGGCAATCACCCAGATTGTGGAACACCCGGCTCTGGATGCCGTGTACGAAGGCGTCAAGGACGAACTCAATGCGCAAGGCTACAAAGAAGGCGACAACCTTCGAATCCTGCACGAGAGCGCTCAAGGCAATGCCGCCATCGCGGCGCAGATCGCCCGCAAGTTTGTTGGCGAGGGCCCTGACGTGGTGGTCGCCATCGCCACCCCTTCCGCCCAGACCATGGCCGCGGCGGCTCGCAACCTCCCGGTGGTGTTCTCCGCGGTCACCGACCCGGTTGGTGCGAAACTGGTGCCCAACCTCCAGGCCCCGGGCGGTAACATCACCGGCGTGACCGATATGCTGCCCCTGGACCGCCACATTGACCTACTTCAACGGGTGATGCCGGATGCCAATCGCATCGGCACCGTCTACAACCCGGGCGAGGCCAACGCGGTTGCACTGGTTGAGATGCTTGAGGAACGCCTGGCGGCTCGCGGCCTGGAACTGGTCAAGGCCGCCGCCACCAAGACGTCCGAAGTGCTCGGCGCGGCCCGCTCCCTGGTGGGCAAAGTCGATGCCATCTATTTGACCACCGACAATACCGTGGTCAGTGCCGCCGAAGCCGTCGTCTCTGTGGGCGAACGGGCCAAGATCCCGGTGTTTGCGGCGGATACCGCCACCGTCAGCCGAGGCGCGGTAGCGGCGCTTGGCTTCGACTACTATGACCATGGCCGTCAGACCGGCGCACTGGTCGCCCGCATCCTGGCAGGCGCCAACCCCGGCGAGATGGCGGTGGAAAGCGTGGACAAGCTGAACCTGTTCGTCAACCCGGCAGCGGCCGAGCGCATGGGCATCACCCTGAGCGACGAACTCATCGAATCCGCGCAGGAAGTTGTGTCCAGCAACCGCTAAACCGTCACCTGTCCCGGGGCAGCCTTTCCTTATGGAACGCTGCCCCTTTTGACTCCCTTACGGCGAAGACCTACCCATGCTCAGTGAAATTGCCTTTTATGGCGCCATAGAAACCGGCCTGATCTATGGTCTGGTGGCCTTTGGCATCTTTATCTCTTTTCGTGTCCTCGATTTCCCGGATCTGACCGTCGATGGCAGCTTTCCGCTCGGCGCCGCCGTAGCGGCCGTGCTCATTATCAGCGGTGTCAATCCCTGGCTGGCCACCGGCGCGGCGGTACTGGCCGGCATGGCCGCCGGCTCAGTCACCGCGCTGCTGAACGTGAAGCTCAACATTCTCAATCTGCTGGCATCCATTCTCACCATGATCGCGCTGTACTCGGTCAACCTGCGCATCATGGGGCGCCCCAACGTCGCCCTGCTCACCGAAGATACCGTACTGACCCCCTGGTATGACCTGGGGCTGGCTTACCACCAGGTGCCGGTGGTGCTGTTTGTGATCGTCACCCTGGTGGCCCTGGCCTTGCTCTGGCGCTTCATGAAGTCTGAAACCGGCCTGGCCATGCACGCCACCGGTGCCAACGCCCGCATGGCCCGTGCCCAGGGCATCGCCACCGGCGGTATGATTGTGCTCGGCGTCGCCCTGTCCAACGGCCTGGTGGGCCTGGCCGGCGCCCTGTTCGCCCAGAGCCAGGGCGCGGCGGACGTCACCATGGGGGTTGGCGTGATCGTTATCGGTCTGGCCTCACTCATTGGCGGCGAAGCGGTGTTGACGCCGTCCACCGTCTTTCGCGCGCTGTTGGCCTGTGTGGTGGGTGCCATCATTTACCGCCTGGCCATTGCCCTGGCCCTCAACGCCAACTTCATGGGGTTGCAGGCTCAGGATCTGAACCTGATTACCGCGGTGCTGGTTACCCTGGCCATCGTGCTGCCGGGCGTGCGCAATTCGGTCCGCGCCCGCCTCACCCGCAACAAAGCCTGAGGGAGTCATCCATGATCAGTGCATCCAACCTGAAACTGACCTTCGGCAAGGGCACGCCGCTGGAAAACCCGGCGCTGCGAGACATGAGCCTGACCGTCAACCAGGGCGAGTTCGTGACCGTGATTGGCAGCAACGGCGCCGGCAAGTCGACCTTTCTTAACGCCCTGGCTGGCGAAGTACTGGTGGACAGCGGCCAGATTCTGGTGGACGGCCAGGACGTCACCCGGCTGCCGACCCACAAGCGGGCCCGCAACGTTGCCCGGGTGTTCCAGGACCCGCTGGCCGGCACCTGCGAATCGCTCACCATTGACGAAAACCTGGCCCTGGCCATTAAGCGGGGCCAACGGCGAGGCCTCACCGCGGCGGTCAAAGCCCGCTACATGGATCAGTTCCGTAGCAGCCTCGCCACCCTCAAACTCGGACTGGAAGACCGCCTGGGCGACAAAATGGGGCTGCTGTCCGGCGGCCAACGCCAGGCGGTGAGCCTGCTGATGGCCAGCCTGACGCCCTCCAGCATCCTGCTGCTGGACGAGCATACCGCGGCCCTCGATCCCAAGACGGCGGCCTTTGTACTGGAGCTGACCCAGAAGATCATCGAAGAGCAAAAGCTCACCGCATTGATGGTCACCCACAGCATGAAGCAGGCCCTGGAAGTGGGCAGCCGGACCGTCATGCTGCACCAGGGCCAGGTGGTCTTCGACATCGCCGGTGAAGACCGGCAGGGCCTGGAGGTCAAGGACCTGCTAGGGCTGTTCGAGCAACAACGCGGTCTCGAAATCGACGACGACAACCTGCTGCTCGGCTAGCCCTCCTCAGTGGCGGCGCGGGCACTGGATTCCAGCCCGCAGCCGCCCTCAATCCAGTCATTTTGACCACTTTTTAACCACTACATATAGTGTTTATACTTTTGGCTACCCAAGTCGTTCTGGCTACAGAAGTTTTCCCATTTCAAGACTTCGACCATTAATTTTCCAGCTGGATCAGGCACAAGTTAATAGTTGTCACCTTCTTCACAGACCACTATATCCTGTTATACTTCCACAAAATTCACCAATATATTGGGTCATTATTGAGCAGTTTGCGCAACATACGCTCGAACTGATCAAAGCACCGACAGCAGGTGCCAGGCCGCCGGCGAACGACCAACAGCGTCAACCGGGCCGGCCCGACAACCACCAGATGTTGTGGTTGCGCTTCTGGTTACTAAAGCACCAAAACAGACGACAAATTCTTAGGGGTAAGACGGCGTATACTCGAAGCAAGACGCTAGAGTTCGAAACGCGCCGTCTTTAATCGGCACGATTGAAATACAGAGGGTGGCAATGAACGCTAAGGCACAGGCAGTCATAACAACAATTCAGATGCAGGACGCTTCACTGGATATCTGGAGCAGCAAGTACCAGCTCAAGACCAAGACTGGCGAGCCGGTAGACCAGGATATCCAGGGCACCTACGAACGGGTTGCCGAAGCCCTCGCCCAGGTCGAGAACAAATCTGTCCGCACCAAACAGAAGAAAGACTTCGTCTGGGCCCTGCAGAACGGTGCCATCCCGGCTGGCCGTATCACCTCCAACGCCGGTGCCGAAGCCCACAAACCGGCCACGTCCACCATCAACTGCACCGTGTCTGGCACCATCAACGACTCCATGAACGACATCCTGGAGAAGAACCACGAAGCCGGCCTGACCCTCAAGGCCGGTTGCGGTATCGGTTACGAGTTCTCCACCCTGCGCCCGAAAGGCGCCTACGTGGCCGGAGCCGGCGCCACCACCTCCGGCCCGCTGTCGTTCATGGACATCTTCGACCGTATGTGCTTCACCGTGTCCTCCGCCGGTGGCCGTCGCGGCGCCCAGATGGCCACCTTTGACGTACACCACCCGGACATCATCGACTTCATCCAGGCCAAGCGTGAAGACGGCCGCCTGCGCCAGTTCAACCTGTCCCTGCTGATCACCGAAGACTTCATCGAGGCGGTCAAGAACGGCGACGACTGGCACCTGTCGTTCCCGGTCACCCAGAAAGAAGCCGAAGAAGAAGGCCTGGACCTGGCCGACGCCAGCCAGTTCGTCTACCGCGACTTCCCGGTCACCAAGGGTTACGTGCTGAACGACGAAGGCAAGGTCGCCTGCCGCATCTACCGCACCCTGAAGGCACAGCTGATCTGGGACACCATCATGACCTCCACCTACGACTACGCCGAGCCAGGGTTCATCCTGATCGACAAGGTCAACCAGATGAACAACAACTGGTTCTGCGAGGACATCCGCGCCACCAACCCCTGTGGCGAGCAGCCCCTGCCGCCCTACGGCAGCTGCCTGCTGGGCTCGGTGAACCTGACCAAGTTCGTCGACTACCCGTTCACCGACAAGGCCAGCTTCAACTACGAGAAATACCGCAAGGTGGTGGGCATCTTCACCCGCATGCTGGACAACGTGGTGGAAATCAACGGCCTGCCGCTGGCTGAGCAGCGCCACGAAATCACCTACAAGCGCCGCCACGGCATGGGCATCCTGGGCCTGGGCTCCACCCTCGCCATGCTGCGTATGCCCTACGGCTCGAAAGAATCCGTCGGCTTCACCGAGGAAGTGGTCCGCGAGATGGCCGTGGAAGGCTGGCGTCAGTCCCTCGCCCTGGCCGGCGAGAAAGGCCCCGCCCCGATCATGGACGACGAGTTCGAAGTGACCGCCAAGATGCTGAGCCAGCGCCCGGAACTTAAGGCGGACGGCTTCAAGGCAGGCGACAAGATCAAAGGCCGCGTATTGCACGCCAAATACAGCCGCTACATGCAGAAGATTGCCGTGGTAGAACCGGAGCTGGTGGCGGAACTGGCGGAGAAAGGTGGCCGTTTCACCCACCACACCTCCATCGCCCCGACCGGTACCATCAGCCTGTCCCTGGCCAACAACGCCAGTAACGGCATCGAGCCGAGCTTCTCCCACCACTACTCGCGGAACATCATCCGAGAGGGTCGCAAGACCAAAGAGAAAGTGGACGTGTTCTCCTTCGAGCTGCTGGCCTACCGTCAGCTGGTGAACCCCAGCGCCATGCCGTTCTCCGACGAGGAAGACAAGAAGCTGCCCAGCTACTTCACCACCTCCGACGACGTGACCCCGAACCAGCACGTAGACATCCAGGCCGCGGCGCAGAATTGGGTGGATTCCTCCATCTCCAAGACCGCCAATGTGCCACAGGACTTCCCGTACCAGGACTTCAAGAACATCTACATGTACGCCTACGAGAACGGCCTGAAAGGTTGCACCACCTTCCGCTTCAACCCGGAAGCGTTCCAGGGCGTACTGGTCAAGGAAAAAGACCTGGAGAACACCCTGTACGAATTCACCCTGGACGACGGCAGCAAGGTAACCCTCAAGGGCAATGAACAGGTAGAATACGACGGTGAAACCCACACCGCCGCCAACCTCTTCGACGCCCTGAAAGAAGGCACCTACGGCAAGTACTAATCCGGGACCACCGACACAGGACAACGAACATGACAGTTAAAATCACCAAGAACATCGTCGGTTACCGGGTGGCCAAGGCCGACGCACAGCCTCAACAGGACGCGCCAGCGCAGGATAACGCCCCCAAGCCGGTGCAGATGAACGAAACCATCGAGCGCCCGGATTTCCTGCTGGGCACCACCTACAAAATCAAGCCGCCGGTGGCTGAGCACGCGATGTACATCACCATCAACGACATCCTGCTCAATGAAGACACCGACCACGAGAGCCGCCAGCCCTACGAAGTGTTCATCAACTCCAAGTCCATGGAGCACTTCCAGTGGGTCATCGCCCTCACCCGCGTCATCTCCGCGGTATTCCGCAAGGGCGGTGACGTCACCTTCCTGGTGGAAGAACTGCGCTCCGTATACGACCCCAACGGCGGCTACTTCAAAAAAGGCGGCGTGTTCATGCCCTCCCTGGTGGCCGAAATCGGCGCCGTGATCGAGAAACACCTCAAGGCCATCGGCCTGCTGGAAAGCGAGGAAATGAGCGAAGCCACCAAGCGCATCATTGCCGAAAAGCGTGCGGAGTTCGAATCCAGCCAAAAGCCCCAGAACGACGAATCCGCCAGCGAATACCCGGCCAACGCCACCATGTGTGGCAAGTGCAGCACCAAGGCGGTGATTGTGATGGATGGGTGTGCGACTTGTTTGTCTTGTGGGGATAGTAAGTGTGGTTGAGGTGGTTAACCTGACGCGCTGAAAAAAAGGCCCGGAAGCGAAAGCTCCTGGGCCTTTTTTTTGGGGGGGGGTTAGCTTTAGTCGTATTTATTCCAAAGACAACGGGATAGCTAAACAATACCACCAAAGGATGCCGCTGGGACCTGTAAACCAGGCGCTCCCGCGGTGTCGCCACTTGCCACATACGGGTGGTTATGAGCGGGAAGGCCCCGACACTGGAGGCACTGATTTTACCAACGTGACCATGGTGATAATTGTGACTTTCAAGCTAGGACGTGGTTGGCGTCAGGGTAAGAGCTCCGAAGGAATGAAATAGCAAGTAGGCGAACCGGGACTCTTTGAGAATCGCACCGTGCAGGTAATCATGAAAGGTTATAAAGGAGCGCACGATCAGCAGTGCTCCCAGTATTGCGAACACCAACTTCAGCGGCCACCACACCAACATCCCCGCGATGGCTAGAGCGGAAATCATTAACACAAAGGTTGAGCCGACGTACCACCAGCTTTTAGCTGAAGACTCTTCAACAAAAGGTTTGGTGGCTTCGAGCAATTCCCTGCCTACCCGGACGTCCGCACT
>NZ_JAQNDA010000007.1 GCF_028369065.1 Marinobacter sp. SS21 | reverse complement strand
GTCTGACGACCATAGCGGTCTGGAACCACCTGATCCCATCCCGAACTCAGAAGTGAAACAGTCCTGCGCCGATGGTAGTGTGGCTTCTGCCCATGCGAGAGTAGGTCATCGTCAGGCTCCTAAATAAAACAGCCCCGACAGCGAAAGCTGCCGGGGCTTTTTTATTTTGGATACGTGGGTCTCTGTCACTACCCCGGCTCCATGCGACCAGCCTGCCAGCGGCAGGCGCAGGACGTCGGAGCGGCGCGACGACGGGCCCGCAGGGCCGAAGGCCGCTAGGCCTGAGCAATGTAGGTCATCGTCAGGCTCTTAATACCAAACCCCAGCATCCTACGATGCTGGGTTTTTTTATTGGCTCAGCAAAACAGTCTGGGCTTTCCGCGGCTCTGGCCTGGGTCCGTTTCGAAGTATCTTTTCCGTTCACGGATTGGCCACTTGCAGGCTTGTTTATGGCCTTTATTGCTTCGGCGTACCCGGCATCCCCTTCAGGCGCTCAGGCCTTATATGACCGATATCCGTCACTTCATGACCGCTGATGTAAAAACTTGTCAGAAAATACCCAATCTATGACGACGCGCACAGTGGCTCGTGATAAACAGGTTTAGACTGATCAAGAACTGGCCAAACTAATTAAAACAACTGCCAGCACTTCAGGGACAGTCAGCATAATGAATAAAGACAACAAAGGTTGCCGTCGATGGCGGCCTAGCGTGAGATGTCAGCATGAATTACAGAGCCTGGCTCGTTGGGTTGACTGTTCCAGTTTGGGCCAATGTTGCCCAGTCGGAATTACGTCCGATTTCGGATGAAGCTATGTCTGAGGTGACCGGGCAGGCTTTTATTTCCATTGATCGAAACTCCCATCCCGACCCCGTGGAGAACACCGTGTATACCCGGGTCAACCTGGGTATGGATATTGATATTCAGACCGGAGTGGACACGTTGGAACTGGGGCGTTACGAGCGCGAAGGTGAACTTGCCGGCTCGTCCGACGTTCTGATCAACGATTTCGCCCTTGGCTATATTAATAATCAGGCCTATTTCGCTGCCAATCCGGACGCAGCCAGGCAGCGCAAGGCGGATGGGACCGCCTATTCCGAAGGCGAGATCGTTCCGTTTTCGATCAGCAACCCGTTTCTTGAGTTTGCGTTCGACGAGGATACCAACGAAGTGACAGGTGTGCGCCTCGGCTTCGGCGACGCCATGGGAATCTTGTCCGGCAATATCCAGAATCTTACCGGCGACGTGAACGTCAATATCAAGGCCACCGGCGAGGACCTGGAATCCGCCAGTTCCAACGGAAACCTGTTTGACAACATCATCGTCGCCCTGGCGCCATACCTGGTGGGAAGCAACGCCATTCGAAGCAAGGCCAGGCTGGTGTTTGGAGAGGATGGGGACCCGCGGCTGGGCGAGCTGGATCCAGTGCGGGCAACCCACGCCGGGGTGCCCAATGGCGAGCGCTTTATAGTTGAGGACGTGGACGGTGCCACCAATACACTGATTCAGTTTGCCGGCGCGTTCAGTTCTTCCCAGATCGAAACCACGGCAAGTTGTTTTCTTGGATTTTGCGGGCGTGGCGATGTGCACATCATCGCTGATGAATGCCAGGTGCTGGGCATCGATGCCTGTTTTCCATTAACCAACTTCGAGAGCCTCCCCATAGGCAGCATCGAGGAAGTGGACGGCGAGCGTAGGATCGTGGCGCCTGAGTCTGGACTGTTCCTGTCGTTCCAGACCCGAGATCTGGATTGGCTTAAGGATGTTTCCAAGACCAACCCGAGCGCTGCGGATTATATTCGGGCCACCTCTGGCGGATTCTTTAACATCCCTGCCGGGGCGGTTGAGTTCAGCCTGGGCGAGGCGCTGGAAGGCATCGATCGATACCGGACCGAATACATCGATCGAGGAAGAGGCCTCTTCTGAGGGGCGTGAGCGATGGGGCACATAGGATGAGTGATCTCGTACCAATCCGGCTGCTTTCTGCCTTGGCAGGTTCCATATTGTTGGGCCTGTCAGGTTTTGCCAGTGGCGAAATGACCAGTTTAACGGAGTCCGAGCTTTCCGAAGTCGAAGGTACGGGCATCGGTATTGTGCTAGAAGACTTTAAGTTCGCTCATGGCACGGATATCGATAACGGTCAGGTCTTCAAGATCGGTGGAATCAAGAGCTCCGATGGCCAGGACGTTGAGATTGTCGTCAACAAGCTCTACATAGCGGGGAGCAGCAGTAATTACGGCGCCAACCTCAATCCGGTGAACCTTGGCAGACTGGTCAACCCATTCACCATCGACGTGATCGATGGTAACAGCATCGGAGTCACCGACAAGGCGGTGCTCAATATTGCTGCGCCAACCCAGGTGCCTCAGGCGGAGGGCTACGACTGCCTCTCGGGGGTTGCGGTCCTGGGTAGCGGAACTTGTGGCAGTCGTCCAATGACGGCCGAATTCGCCGGCGAGCGGCCCGATCTTGGCTTGCAGTTGAATATCACCGTGGGATCGAATCAGTCCGCGAATTTCAACATTCATGCCCAAAGTGCGGTCATTGACGGCAGTTACCTGCGGCTGTGGGGCGATGACCAGCGGCGTCAGCTGGTTGGGCAGTTTAAGCTCAATTTCTATTCGCCCGAATTATCTATTAATGCCTGTAGCCTGGACGGTTCCGAGTGCGGCTCCCGCATCGTTATGTCGGACTTTGCCCTGGAGTTGGCTCTGGGCAATGAGTTGCAGCCAATGTTCCTGGATGTCGATGGCAGCGGTAATTTCGTCGCTGAAGTCCAGGCAATCCCCAAACCGGCGCCCGGCACGATTGGCTCCGATGGTCAGCAGGCCAGCAGTGATCCTGCCACCTGGCAGTTTTACAACGACTACTACAGCAACCCCGACTACCGCAGTAACCTGATGATCGGCGACCTTTCCGTTGGTGACCGAAATTACGGTGCTACTCGGGTTGATGGCATGCTCATCCAATATCTCAGAATTCAAACCAAGGATTTTGCGCAATGAAGGCACGGAATCCAAATCGCTGGTTAATGATTCTGCTACCTCTGTTGGCTGCGGCGGCGAAGCCTGCTGCGGCTGAGCTTTCCCGGTTGGGCGATGGTGATTTGGCGCGGGTTTCTGGTCAGGGTGGTATCTACCTGTCCGGGGATGTGAGTATAAATGAAGTGGGTGGGCCGATTCAGAACAGCTACTTTGGCGCGTGTGGGGAAGCCGGCAAGAAATGCGGCGCACGACTGGCCTATCGCCTGAGAGAGGATGGAGGTTGGTTTGTGCTCGATGATATTCGGGGCAGTTTTTCCTTTGAAGGTTTAACCCTTCGGGTAAGACATATCGATTCGGGCTTCGGAGGGGACGGAGAGCTGTTCAATCGGGATGTGATCGAGCTGGGGCTTCCCAACGTGGTCCGTTACCACGATGTCCAGTTTAAATTGGCCGCTAGCAACATGGCTCGCCCGACAGACCCGGGCTTTCAGCAAACCGATCTGTTTTCCATTGAGATGCAGGGCGATGTCACTCTGGAAGGCAATCTGCTGGTGTTTCCAACCGGGAATCCATAGAAGGACCTAGGCGATGGCTGCAAACGAACTTCGATTATTAACCTGCGGGCTCTTAGTTGGGTTGGCTTCGGCGCTAGGTTCGCCCGCCTCGGCAGAATTGCAGCGCCTGGATGATGCTGTCATGGGTTCTATAAGCGGTCAGACTGGCATCACGCTGGAGTTGGAGTTGAACGCCAACATGAACCGGCTTTCCTATTTTGATGATGGCAGTGGCATTCACCTGGAAAATCTACGTATCGGATCGGTGACGCAGCCCGGGAAGGGCGCCTTTCATAAGATCGAAATCGATATTGACAGTCAGGGTCACCTAAATTTGGATTACCTGGTGGACCAGCGGCGCATTGAGTTCTCCGACGTGATCCTGGACGGGGCCTCGGAGCTCAGCATGGGCGGCATGTTTTTCGACCACAGCTTGCAAGGCAGTTTGACCTTGTCCCCAGGTGGTACGCTTAGCGCCGATGGCTACACTTTCGACTCCTCTTGGACGATGTCCGACGGGCGTATTGGTTACCGGACGAATGGCAATGAGGTGTTTCTAGACGACGTGTCGATGAGCTTGCATACCCCTGGCGTTACGATGGACGCGGTGGCCGGCGGCTTGCTTTTCACGGCGCCCTCCATAACCGGTGACCTCACTATCGGCGCCATCCGTTATAGCAGCAATCCGCTGAACCACGGTGTCAGTACGGACGTCGGTTCGGGGTTGTTGTTGCCAAGTTACGGCAGTATCAGTGGTGACTTTGATCTGTCTTCGCAGACCACCATTGGCGGGGGCGGCAGGTCCGGCGAGGGGTTCCGAATTGACCACAGTGCGGTGATTAACAGTGCCAACTTTATCTACCTTGATGACGGTATCGCGCTCGCATTGAAGGGGATTACCGGTCATTACGCCATCGATGACCTGCGTATCGATGTTGCCTCTGACTGGTTGGGGCGTGAGGCGTTGGCGTTGACCACCGGCTCGCTGTCGGGCGAGCTTAACGTAGATCGCATCGAACTGGGGGGCTCAGCCGCCAGCCTTGGATCCGTCAATATCAGTTTCCTGTTTCAGGATCACGTCTTTGCTGGTGAGTCGTATACCAACGCGCTTTACCTTCAGGGCGGAGGGCATCAGGCTGCCGGTCCCCAGGGGTTGCGATTGGCTGCCCAGTGGAGCCTGCCTGAGGCGAGTCTGAGTTATGCCGAAGACGGTCGGCGGGTGATCTTTAGTGGCCTGCAGTCCTGGGGGCGGGGTGATGTCACGGTAAATGTAACGCGGGACGAAACGTTAAACGGTACCCGTTTTTTTGACGGCTTGCGTATCGGCTTTGAAGGGCTAAGCGGCGGTTACCGGATAAACGGTCTTAGAGTGGGTGACGAAGACGCTCCGCTTCAGGGCGGGACCGAACTGCTCCTGGCCCTCGGGTTCTATCCGGCCTATGAATTCGAGCTCGATGGCCACATCACGCTGGGTGCCGGTGGGGCCAGTGGTGAGGGACTGACCATCAACTCTGATATCCAGATTCGCAATGGCAGTGCCGCCCTGATCGCATCTCCTTACGATAACGGTGGTGGTGAAATTGCCCAGCAGGGAATCTGGGTAACCGACCTCGATTACGACCTTCACGTCCGTGACATGACGGTGGATGTGACCAATGAGGGGCTGGCGATCGTCAAGGGCGAGGTTTGGAGCACGATGGACGTGGGCAACCTGAAAGTTGGCGACAAGGCATCGGGTCAAAGCTTCGGTCGATTCGTGCTGCAGTCATACGAAACTGGCAGCTCCATGGTCATATCGCCAGGCGGCGCGGGTGTCGTTTGTTCCGGTGGGCTCGGCGCAGATGCCGCCGCCTGCGTCGCATCCGGGGGGGATTGGCAGGACCGCGGCGAGCAAGGTGTCAGTGTCAGCATTAAGCAGATTCTCGCCAGCGCCGTCGATGACACTCGCAGGAACGCCATTACATGGGAGGCCAATCGGCAGCTCGATGGTGCTGGCCGCCCAATCAATGACAGTGGGATGAAATTGGTGTTGAACGACATCTACACCAGTGATGGCGGCGATTTTGACAACGATGGTGTCGATGACAATACCTTTGGCATTCAAACTGGCATCGCGGTAGATATCTACCAGGCCCGTGTTGTAAAGAAGACTGATGGTCCTGATTCTCAGGGTGTTGACGGTGCCAGGGGTGACGAGAAGATTATGGATTCTTCCCAACCCGCCGGCTATCGCTATGTCGCGGTGCCCACCGCGGCAGACATCGAGAATCGACCGCTGGGATTTGCGGTTCAGGCCCAAAGCCAGTTCAAGGAGTTGGATATTAGTTCCATCGACCTTGTCCATCCGTCTGGAGGCGCTCAAACCGCTATTTACGGAGTCAAGCTGCAAAATTTCGATATTCGGGCGAACCTCACAGCGACGCCTATCCCCTGATTCAAGGCGGCGGCCCGAGACCTCTCGCTGTCGAGGATTCCGCCGCGGGCTTAGCCCGCTTTTTGTCTTTTCCTTCCTGCTGTTGTTTAATCCGGCTTTGGCAATTCTTTTACCCTCAGGCGCAATCATTCATGAAAACCAAGATCCTTGTCGGGCTTTTGTCCGATGGCGGGATTCATTCGGGCGAGTCTCTGGCTCATCAGTTGGGCGTTAGCCGTACTGCTGTGTGGAAACAGATAAGGCGGGCCATCGATCAGGGCGTCCGGATAGAAACCATTCGCGGCAAGGGCTACCGATTGGCGGAAAGTGTAGACCTGCTCGATGGTCGAGCCATTTTGGCTGGGCTTGCCGAGAGGGGGGGCGATCGCTTAAGTCTCTCGGTGTTCGATAGCATCGATTCCACCAACGCGGCGGTGATGCGGGCGGAACAAAGGCCCGGCATCGTTCCAATCTGCATCGCCGACAGCCAGTCCGCCGGGCGGGGCCGGCGTGGGCGTGCCTGGCAGAGTCCCGCAGGACAGAACCTATACCTCAGTCTGGGGCTGGAATTTGGTGGGGGCTTTTCCGCCCTGGATGGATTGAGCCTGGTGTTCGGGGTGGCCCTGGCCGAAGCATTGGAGCATCTCGGCCTGGCTGATGTGCAGCTCAAGTGGCCAAACGACGTTTTTCTCGATGGGCGAAAATTAGCGGGAATCCTGGTGGAATTGCAAGGCGAGTTGGAGGAAGGGCGGATCCAGGTAGTCGCCGGGATTGGGCTCAATGTCCATATGGCTGAGGCGCCTGAGGTGGATCAGGCGTGGACGAGTCTGGCCAAGGAGGCACCGGAACGTTCCTGGTCGCGAAATGAGGTGGCCGCTGCCGTCATTGCGTCGGTGTTGGCTGCTTGTGAGGAATTTTCCAGTCGGGGATTTTCCGCTTTCCGGGAGCGCTGGCAGCGGCGGGACCTGTTTTTCGGGCGTTCGTTATCATCGTCTCAGGGCCAGTTGGCCGGTCTTGGTCGGGGGCTCGATGCGGATGGTAGTTACCTCATTGAGCTGGCTGATGGCGCCGTGACTGCTGTGAGAGCTGGAGAAATCAGTTTGCGGGCGGCGTCGTGAAGCTGTTGGTCGACATGGGGAATAGCCGAGTTAAATGGCAGCTTAGGGGTGAAAGCGGTGTCACTCTGAGCGGCGCTGGGGCTCTCGATGAACTCGGCTTGTTCCGGCCCTTGCGTCCGCTGGCTGCCTCAATCGCCGCAGTCGCCGTGTCCACAGTGGCCTCAGAGGCAAAGCGGGCGAGTCTGTGCGAGCGGTTGGGCGAGATTACCCAGGTTCCGGTGCAGTTCTTCTGGACCGAATCCCGGCGCGGCGCGCTTCGTTGCGTTTATGCCGATCCGCAAACCATGGGGGTTGACCGCTGGCATGCGCTTTATGGGGCCTGGCTACGTTGTCGCTCCTCGTTCGCTGTGGTGGATGCGGGCAGTGCGATTACCATCGACTTCGTCAGTCAGCAAGGCGAGCATCTTGGGGGCTACATCTTGCCGGGGAAGCGGATGATGCTGAGGTCGCTCCGCCAGGATGCGGCTCGCATTGGATTTGGCGCCGTACTGACCGAGGGCCTGGCGCCGGGTGCATCCACAACCGAATGCGTTCACCACGGCTTACGCTGGCTGTGGCGGGGAATGGCGCAACAAATGGCTGCGGAGGCAGATGCTCGGGGCCTTGAAAAGGTTTTTGTGACCGGGGGCGATGCCTTGGAATTAATGGATGCCGGCCTGGAAGCCGATCACGTGCCGGACTTGGTGCTAGCCGGGCTGGTTGCCATTGTCGAGGAGTCGTTTGGGTCATGAGATGGCTGGTGTTCTTGTTGATTGCGGTCAATCTAGGGGTGTGGTGGTATTTGCAGTCTTACCCCGATCCGAATCCTGAGCCCGCGGAAGTGGATGGCCGGCTGCCGAGGGTTGCTGAACTGCAGCTGGTCGAAGAATTGTCACTTGTCCCGCAGGCATCGGACTCGAAGTCGGACGCCGTCCCCGAGCCAGCGACGGTGGCCGCCACTTCTCCGGAGCCGTCACGGCTTTGCTTTGCAGTTGGTTGGTTCGAATCGCCAGAACTGGCCCAGGAGCAGAAAGCCGCGCTCGGTTTGGCGCGTCCAGGTCTAGATATCAAAGTAGCTTCGCTGGAGCGGCCTCTGGCGCCGCTTCACTGGGTTATTGTCCCCCCTCAGGCCTCAGTCGAGGAGGCCTTAACACTATTTCGGTATGTGCAACGGCGGGGGATCGATTCCTACCTAGTGACCGAAGGCCCACAAAAGCATGCCATCTCGTTGGGCCTGTTTGAGTCGCGCACGGCGGCCGAGAGGGTGTTGGCGCAAAGAAAAGCAGAGAATCTGAACGCAGAGCTGGCATTCTTCCCCAGAAATCAGCTAAGCTACGCGCTCGTTTTTGAGGCGGCCTATAGCCCGGATTCTCCGGAACTTGCGGCTGATATGGCGGAGCTCGGGCGCCAATTTGAATCAATTGAAATCAAAAGTTGCGAAGGTGTTGCAACCGCTGAGAAAAGTCCGTAGTATACCGCCCTCGCTGACGAGGCGAATGTGAGCTGGCGTAGCTCAGTTGGTAGAGCAGCTGACTTGTAATCAGCAGGTCGGGGGTTCGATTCCGTCCGCCAGCTCCACTTTAAGTTTTAAGCGGCTTCGCGAAATCGAGGCTGTATTTGGGAGGGGTTCCCGAGTGGCCAAAGGGATCAGACTGTAAATCTGACGGCTTCGCCTTCGCAGGTTCGAATCCTGCCCCCTCCACCACTAATTGCTTGCGGGCATCGTATAGTGGCTATTACCTCAGCCTTCCAAGCTGATGACGCGGGTTCGATTCCCGCTGCCCGCTCCAATTTGCAGTGTTAATGCTCATGTAGCTCAGTCGGTAGAGCACATCCTTGGTAAGGATGAGGTCACCGGTTCAATTCCGGTCATGAGCTCCATTTTTTGTCTGGTCAACGTTTTGATCCTGGTTGATTAGGGGGATTGGTCGAATGTCTAAAGAAAAGTTTGAGCGTAGTAAGCCTCATGTCAACGTGGGCACCATCGGTCACGTTGACCATGGTAAAACCACTCTGACCGCCGCTCTGACTCGGGTTTGCTCTGAAATCTGGGGAAGTGGCGACGTTCGTGCGTTCGATCAGATCGACAATGCTCCGGAAGAGAAGGCGCGTGGTATCACCATCGCAACCTCTCACGTTGAGTACGATTCTCCGATTCGTCACTACGCTCACGTTGACTGCCCGGGTCACGCTGACTACGTCAAGAACATGATCACCGGTGCGGCCCAGATGGACGGCGCGATCCTGGTGTGTTCCGCGGCTGACGGCCCAATGCCGCAGACTCGCGAGCACATCCTGCTGTCCCGTCAGGTTGGCGTTCCTTTCATCGTTGTGTTCCTGAACAAGGCGGACATGGTTGATGATGAGGAGCTGCTGGAGCTGGTCGAGATGGAAGTTCGTGACCTGCTGAGCACTTACGACTTCCCGGGTGACGACACTCCGATCATCACCGGTTCCGCGCTGATGGCGCTGGAAGGTAAAGACGACAACGAGATGGGTACTACCGCTGTTAAGAAGCTGGTAGAGGCTCTGGATGACTACATCCCCGAGCCGGAGCGTGCCATCGATCAGCCGTTCCTGATGCCGATCGAGGACGTCTTCTCCATCTCCGGTCGTGGTACCGTAGTTACCGGTCGTGTTGAGCGCGGCATCGTCAAGGTTGGTGATACTGTTGAGATCGTGGGTATTCGCGATACTCAGTCCACTACCTGTACCGGTGTTGAAATGTTCCGCAAGCTGCTCGACGAAGGTCGTGCTGGTGAGAACGTTGGTGTTCTGCTGCGTGGTACCAAGCGTGACGACGTTGAGCGTGGGCAGGTTCTGTGTGTACCGGGCTCCATCAAGCCGCACACCAAGTTCGAGTGCGAAGTGTATGTCCTGAGCAAGGAAGAGGGTGGTCGTCACACTCCGTTCTTCAAGGGCTACCGCCCGCAGTTCTACTTCCGGACCACTGACGTGACCGGTTCCTGTGAGCTGCCGGAAGGCGTTGAAATGGTAATGCCGGGCGACAACGTCAAGATGGACGTGACGCTGATCGCTCCGATCGCGATGGAAGAAGGTTTGCGCTTCGCCATCCGTGAAGGCGGTCGTACCGTCGGCGCCGGCGTTGTTTCCAAGATTGTCGAGTAATTTGCACTGAGTTTTCGGTGCAGGCCAGTAGCTCAATTGGCAGAGCAGCGGTCTCCAAAACCGCAGGTTGGGGGTTCGATTCCCTCCTGGCCTGCCATTTATTCAAAATCGGATACATAAGCTGATTCCTATGGAGTCAAGAGCCGACAGTTCAACCGGTCGCTTCGATGCGATGAAGTGGCTGGTTGTTTTCGTTCTGATTGCCGCTGGTGTAGTGGGTAATCAGTATTTTAATGCTGAGTCATTGCTGTATCGTGTCTTGGCTCTCGTTGCGCTTGGTTTGGTGGCGACTTTTGTCGCCCTGCAGACTGATCGTGGACGGCGTTTCGCTGCCCTGCTGAAAGAAGCGCGGGTCGAGATTCGCAAGGTTGTTTGGCCGACCCGGCCGGAACTGGTCCAAACCACGGTCATTGTGGTGGTGTTTGTTCTGGTGGTTGCCTTGCTGCTTTGGGGTATGGATTCGCTGATCAGCTTTCTGGTCTCCGGTTTTATAGGGTAACAGGAGTGGGCAATGGCTAAGCGCTGGTATGTTGTTCATGCTTATTCGGGCTTCGAAAAGCATGTGATGCGCACTCTGAAAGAGCGTGTGGCGCTCAATAGCATGGAAGACGACTTTGGCGACATTTTGGTGCCAACCGAAGAAGTTGTCGAAATGCGTGAGGGCAAGAAGCGCAAGAGCGAGCGTAAGTTCTATCCGGGCTATGTGTTGGTTCAGATGGAAATGAACGACGCTAGCTGGCACCTGGTCAAAAATACGCCGCGTGTGCTTGGCTTTATCGGTGGGACCAAAGAAAAGCCGGCCCCAATCACCGAGCGCGAGGCTGAGGCGATTCTTAATCGTGTCGAGAGCGGTGTCGATAAGCCGAAGCCGAAGACGCTGTTTGAGCCGGGTGAGATTGTCCGTGTTATTGAAGGTCCGTTCGCTGACTTCAATGGCGTGGTCGAAGAAGTGGACTACGACAAGAGTCGGGTCAAGGTTGCTGTTCTGATTTTCGGGCGTTCCACTCCGGTTGAGCTGGAGTTTGGGCAGGTCGAGAAAGACTGATCGGCAACCCTAGAAATGAAAGCTCGCGCACGATGGTGTCGCGGGCTTTTTGTGTCTGCTGTTTGTGTTTTTTTAATCGGGGAGCCGAGAGGCGTTCGAACCCAGAGGAGTGAATCATGGCAAAGAAAATTGAAGCGTACATCAAGCTTCAGGTTGCTGCCGGTCAGGCCAACCCGAGTCCCCCAGTTGGTCCGGCCCTGGGTCAGCACGGTGTAAACATCATGGAATTCTGTAAGGCGTTCAACGCCAAGACCCAAGGCATGGAGCCTGGTCTGCCAATTCCCACCGTTATCACAGTTTATAGCGATCGCAGCTTTACGTTTATTACCAAGACTCCGCCTGCCGCCGTTTTGCTGAAGAAAGCAGCCGGCATCAAGAGTGGTTCTGGTCGTCCCAATACTGAAAAGGTTGGCACAGTTACCCGCGCTCAGCTGGAAGAAATTGCCAAGACCAAAGAGCCGGACATGACCGCAGCGGATCTCGATGCAGCCGTCCGTACGATCGCTGGAACTGCCCGCAGCATGGGCCTGAACGTGGAGGGCCTGTAAGATGGCGAAGCTGAGCAAGCGTCAAAAGCTGATCCGTGAGAAAGTTGAAGCTGGCCGTTCTTACTCTGTCGACGAGGCAGTGGCTCTGCTGGTTGAGCTGGGTCAGGGAGTGAAATTCAACGAATCCATCGATGTCGCTGTGAACCTCGGCGTAGACGCGCGTAAATCTGACCAGGTCGTTCGGAGCAGCACCGTGCTGCCCAATGGCACTGGCAAGACTGTACGTGTTGCCGTGTTCACCCAGGGTGCAAACGCCGAGAAGGCGACTGCGGCTGGCGCCGATATCGTTGGTATGGATGACCTGGCTGAGGAAGTCAAGAAAGGCAACATGGACTTCGACGTCGTCATTGCCACTCCTGATGCGATGCGTGTTGTCGGTCAGCTGGGCCAGATCCTGGGCCCCCGCGGCCTGATGCCGAACCCCAAGGTCGGTACCGTAACCCCAGACGTGGAAACTGCCGTTAAGAACGCCAAGGCGGGTCAGGTTCGTTACCGGACCGACAAGAACGGTATTATCCACGCCCCGATGGGGAATGCAGAATTCTCTGCCGAAGCAATCAAGGAAAACCTTGAAGCGCTGCTGGCAGACCTGAAAAAGGCCAAGCCTGCGTCGGCGAAAGGTGTCTACCTGAAGAAGGTGACCCTGTCGTCAACCATGGGTCCTGGTCTGGCTATCGATCAAAGCGGTCTGAACATCTGATCCGCTGTTTATCGATAGTTACTTTGTAGTCTGGGCGGAAGCCAAGGCTGTCAAAGACCGCAGGCCCCAGAACTCGCCGGAAGTGTGAGTGCAAGGGTTAAAGCAACGCCTGCGCAGACGGTGTGAAGACGTTCTCTCTGAACCCAAACACCGTTAGGGCGCCCGTAAGGGAGCCAATTGCAGCCGGTTACGATCGGCCGTGAAAGGCTTCCCGGGCAATGATGGGTTTGCCGGACAAAATCCGGCGAAATCGAGGAGAAATCCAGTGGCAATTAGACTCGAAGACAAGAAGGCGATCGTCGCTGAAGTCAACGAGACTGCCGGTGGTGCTCTGTCTGTCGTATTGGCCGATTACCGTGGTGTCACTTCCGGTGACATGACGGCTCTGCGAGCGAAGGCCCGTGCCGAAAATGTTCGTCTGAAAGTTGTTCGCAACAACCTGGCGAAACTGGCAATCAAGGGTACTGAGTTCGAGTGCATCGAAGAAGCACTGGTCGGTCCGACTATTCTGGCGTTCTCTATGGAAGATCCTGGCGCGGCTGCACGGCTGCTGAAGGATTTTGCCAAAGAGGAAGAGGCTTTCGAGATCAAGGGTCTGGCTGTCGGCGGTGAGCTGATGGGCGCGGATCAGATCGACCGCCTCGCCAAGCTCCCGACACGCCACGAGGCGTTGACGATGCTGGCAGCCGTCACACAGGCACCGATTACCAAGCTTGCACGTACCCTGAACGAATTCCCGTCCAAGGTAACCCGTGCTGTAGCGGCAGTTCGCGACCAGAAGCAAGAAGCTGCTTGATTCTGTTGAACACCATTTTATTTTTTTTGGGAGAAAGTCATGGCTCTGTCTAACGAAGACATTTTGAATGCAATCGCCGAAATGAGCGTAATGGACGTTGTTGCGCTGGTTGAAGCTATGGAAGAAAAGTTCGGCGTATCTGCCGCTGCCGCCGTTGCCGCTGCTCCGGTCGCTGCTGGCGAAGCCGCCGCTGCTGAAGAAAAGACCGAATTTGACGTTGTTCTGACCGCTACTGGCGACAAGAAAGTTAACGTTATCAAGGCTGTTCGTGAGCTGACCGGTCTGGGTCTGAAAGAAGCGAAGGAAATGGTCGACGGCGCGCCTTCCACCATCAAGGAAGCTGCTGCCAAAGACGAAGCTGAAGAAGCCAAGAAGAAGCTTGAGGAAGCAGGCGCTTCTGTTGAGCTCAAGTAATAGCGGGCTTCTGAACGCTACCGTGCATTAGGCATGGACGGGCTGGTGGCCTTGGGCCACCGGCCTTTTTCTGTTGTATATGCTATAGAGCTTGCAGTGAAAAAAATTTTGGGCTACAGCCTCTATAACCTACAGCCAGAGTCTTGTTCAAGACGGCGCAGTATGCCGAGCAACTCGGCCCCGAAGCAAACCAATAATTGCTTCTTGATACCAGGTATCAGGTCTAAAGCTGGGGAATGCAGATGACTTACTCCTATACTGAGAAAAAGCGGATTCGCAAAGACTTTAGTAAATTGCCTTCCGTGATGGATGTCCCCTATTTGCTGTCTATTCAGCTCGATTCCTATCGGGATTTCCTCCAAATGGAAGCTGCTGCCGACGTACGCCAGGAAACTGGTTTGCATGCAGCGTTCAAATCCGTATTCCCGATTGTCAGTTATTCTGGCAATGCGGCGCTCGAATACGTGAGCTACCGTATTGGTGAGCCAGTCTTTGACGTCAAGGAATGCCAGCTTCGGGGCGTGACGTACGCAGCGCCGCTGCGGGTTAAAGTACGTCTGATCATTTATGACAAAGAGTCGTCCAACAAGGCGATCAAAGACATCAAGGAACAAGAAGTCTACATGGGCGAAATGCCCCTGATGACTGAAAACGGTACCTTTATCGTTAACGGTACCGAGCGTGTAATTGTTTCCCAGCTGCACCGTTCACCGGGCGTGTTCTTCGACCACGACAAGGGCAAGACACACTCCTCCGGCAAGCTGCTTTATTCCGCGCGGGTGATTCCTTATCGTGGTTCCTGGCTCGACTTCGAGTTTGATCCGAAAGATGCCGTGTTTGTCCGGATTGACCGTCGTCGTAAGCTGCCGGCCACCATTTTGCTGCGCGCCCTGGGCTTCCAATCCCAGGAAATGCTGGAAATGTTCTTTGATACCAGTAAGTTTTCTATTGGTGCCGAAGAATGCAAGCTCGAGCTGGTTCCCAGCCGCTTGCGGGGTGATATTGCGACCTTTGACATCAAAGACAGCGACGGCAGTGTCATCGTCGAAGAAGGTCGCCGGGTTACCGCCCGTCACATTCGCCAGCTTGAGAAATCTGGCATTACCGAACTCGAAGTACCGTCTGCGTACCTCAATGGTCGGGTGATCGCTCACGACATGGTTGACACCAAGACCGGCGAAGTGCTGGTTGAGTGCAACAGCGAGATTACCGATGAAATCCTGCAGACGCTGCTGGATGCGGGTGTCACCGAGCTCGAGACCCTGTACACCAACGATCTCGATTGCGGACCGTTCATGTCCGATACCTTGCGCATTGATCCGACCCGGAGCCAGCTCGAGGCACTGGTCGAGATCTATCGCATGATGCGTCCAGGGGAGCCGCCGACCAAGGAGTCTGCCGAGAACCTGTTCAATAACCTGTTCTTCTCCGACGAACGCTACGACCTGTCCGGCGTTGGCCGCATGAAGCTGAATCGCCGTCTGGGTCGGGACGAGAGCACCGGTCCTGGCATCCTGACTAATGACGACATCATTGACGTTCTTAAAACCCTGATCAATATCCGTAACGGACAGGGCAACGTCGACGATATCGACAACCTGGGTAACCGCCGCATTCGTTCAGTCGGCGAAATGGCCGAGAACCAGTTCCGGGTCGGCCTGGTTCGTGTTGAGCGTGCAGTGCGCGAGCGTCTGAGCCTGGCGGAGAGCGAAGGCCTGATGCCCCAGGACCTGATCAATGCCAAGCCTGTAGCGGCAGCGGTCAAGGAATTCTTTGGCTCGAGCCAGCTGTCCCAGTTCATGGATCAGAACAACCCGTTGTCCGAAGTGACCCATAAACGCCGTGTGTCGGCGCTTGGGCCTGGTGGTCTGACCCGCGAACGTGCCGGGTTCGAGGTTCGCGACGTACACCCGACTCACTACGGTCGTGTGTGTCCAATCGAAACACCTGAAGGTCCGAACATCGGTTTGATCAACTCGCTGGCGACTTACGCCCGGACCAACTCGTATGGCTTCCTTGAGAGCCCGTATCGCAAGGTTGTCGATGGTTTGGTTACCGACGAAATCGCCTACCTGTCAGCGATTGAAGAAAGTAACTACGTCATCGCCCAGGCAAGCGCAGCGGTTGATGAGAATGGTCGCCTGAGCGATGAGCTGGTCACCGTTCGTCATCTGAACGAATTTACCGTTACGCCTCCGGAAAACGTGACCTTCATGGACGTGTCGCCGCGCCAGGTTGTTTCCGTGGCCGCGTCGCTGATCCCGTTCCTTGAGCACGATGACGCCAACCGCGCCCTGATGGGAGCGAACATGCAGCGTCAGGCCGTGCCGACCCTGCGTGCCGATAAGCCGCTGGTGGGCACCGGGATTGAGCGTATCGTGGCACAGGATTCGGGGGTTTGTGTAACGGCCCGCCGAGGCGGTGTTATCGAGAGTGTCGATGCAGCGCGGATCGTGGTTCGGGTGAACGATGCTGAAACCGAAGCTGGTGATGCTGGTGTGGATATCTATAACCTCACCAAGTACACCCGCTCAAACCAGAATACCTGCATCAACCAACGTTCCATCGTCAAGCAGGGCGATGTCATCGCCCGCGGCGACGTGCTGGCTGACGGCCCATCCGTCGACCTCGGTGAGCTGGCGCTGGGGCAGAACATGCGGATCGCGTTCATGCCGTGGAACGGCTACAACTTCGAGGATTCCATCCTGGTTTCCGAGAAAGTTGTGCAGGAAGACCGCTTCACCACCATCCACATCCAGGAACTGACCTGTGTGGCTCGTGATACCAAGCTTGGCAGCGAGGAGATCACAGCGGATATTCCGAACGTCGGCGAGAGTGCCCTGTCCAAGCTGGACGAATCCGGCATTGTCTACATCGGGGCCGAAGTCGGACCCGGAGATATCCTGGTCGGTAAGGTGACGCCGAAGGGTGAAACCCAACTGACGCCGGAAGAGAAGCTGCTGCGCGCGATCTTTGGCGAGAAGGCCTCTGACGTTAAAGACACCTCGGCCCGGGTTTCCACCGGTACCCGTGGTACCGTTATCGACGTCCAGGTCTTCACCCGCGATGGCATCGAGAAAGACCAGCGCGCCCTGTCCATCGAAAAAGAGCAGTTGGACAAGTATCGCAAGGACCTGAAGGACGAGTACCGCATTGTTGAAGGTGCTACCTACGAGCGTCTGATGAGCGCGCTCCAGGGGCAGGAAGTGAATAGCGGCCCGGGCTTGAAGAAAGGCGCCAGCCTCGAGGCATCCTACCTGGCCGAATTGCCGCGGGCGGATTGGTTCAAGCTGCGCTTGAAGGACGAAGCGCTCAATGAGCTGCTGGAGAAGTCCGAGCAGGGCCTGGAAGACCGTCAGAAAGAGCACGAGGAGCGGTTCGAGGACAAGAAGCGTAAGCTGCAGCAGGGTGATGACCTGGCGCCGGGCGTCCTCAAGATCGTCAAGGTGTACCTGGCCATCAAGCGGCGTATCCAGCCGGGTGACAAGATGGCCGGCCGTCACGGTAACAAGGGGGTTATCTCTGCGGTCAAGCCGGTGGAAGACATGCCCTACGACGAGCAGGGTAATCCGGTCGACGTGGTGTTGAACCCGCTGGGTGTACCGTCACGGATGAACGTCGGTCAGGTGCTTGAAACCCATCTGGGTGCAGCCGCCAAAGGGCTGGGCCACAAGATCAACGCCATGCTTGAGGCGCAGCGCAAGGTCGTGGAAATTCGCGAACTGCTGAGTGAGATCTATAATCATAGTGACAAGGTATCTCCGGTGAATCTGGATAGCCTGTCCGATGTTGAGATTCTCGAACTCGCCGACAACCTGCGTGGCGGTGTGCCAATGGCAACAGCCGTTTTCGATGGTGCCAAGGAAGCCGAGGTCAAGCGCATGCTTGAGTTGGCCGATATGGATACCAGCGGTCAGATTACTCTGTACGACGGCCGTACCGGCGATGCCTTCGATCGTCCGGTCACAGTCGGCTACATGTACATGCTGAAGCTGAACCACCTGATCGACGACAAGATGCACGCGCGTTCTACCGGGTCCTACAGTCTGGTCACCCAGCAGCCGTTGGGTGGTAAGGCGCAGTTCGGTGGTCAGCGTTTCGGTGAGATGGAAGTGTGGGCACTGGAAGCCTACGGTGCGGCCTATACGCTGCAGGAGATGCTCACTGTTAAGTCTGACGACGTCAACGGTCGAACCAAGATGTACAAGAACATTGTTGATGGCGACCACCGAATGGAGCCGGGTATGCCTGAATCCTTCAACGTTCTTGTCAAGGAAATCCGCTCGCTGGGTATCGACATCGAGCTGGAATCCGACTGAGCCGAATTGTTTTTTGGCAGCGTGAGCGGGCACACGATGTGCCCGCCCGAGATTAACGCCATCCGGAGCTGTTACTGATGAAAGATTTGCTGAATCTTCTCAAGAGCCAGAACCAAAAGCAGGAGTTTGACGCCATCCGTATCGGTCTGGCGTCTCCTGACATGATTCGCTCATGGTCTTTTGGTGAGGTGAAGAAGCCTGAGACTATCAACTACCGTACGTTCAAGCCCGAGCGTGATGGTCTGTTCTGTGCCAAGATCTTCGGCCCGATCAAGGACTATGAGTGCTTGTGCGGTAAGTACAAGCGACTGAAGCATCGCGGTGTTATCTGTGAAAAATGTGGCGTCGAAGTGGCGCTGGCCAACGTGCGTCGTGAGCGTATGGGCCACATTGAACTGGCCAGTCCGGTAGCGCATATCTGGTTCCTCAAGTCGTTGCCGTCCCGCATCGGTTTGATGCTGGACATGACCCTGCGTGACATTGAGCGGGTGCTGTATTTTGAGTCGTTCATCGTGATCGACCCCGGCATGACCACCCTCGAGCGCGGCCAGCTGCTGAACGATGAGCAGTACTACGAGGCACTGGAGGAATTTGGCGACGAATTCGACGCCAAGATGGGCGCCGAAGCGGTCAAGGCGTTGCTGGAAGATATCGATCTGGCCGCTGAGATTGAAACCCTGCGGGAAGAAATTCCCCAGACCAACTCCGAAACCAAGATCAAGAAATTCAGCAAGCGCCTGAAAATTCTTGAGGCGTTCCATCATTCCGGCAATCGTCCCGGCGACATGATCATGACCGTACTGCCGGTCCTGCCGCCCGATCTTCGCCCGCTGGTGCCGCTGGACGGTGGCCGGTTCGCGACGTCAGACCTGAACGATCTGTATCGCCGGGTGATCAACCGGAACAACCGTCTCAAGCGTCTGCTCGAACTCAATGCACCGGACATCATTGTCCGCAACGAGAAGCGGATGCTGCAGGAGGCGGTCGACGCACTGCTGGATAACGGTCGTCGGGGTCGTGCCATTACCGGTACCAACAAGCGCCCGCTGAAATCCCTGGCCGACATGATCAAGGGTAAGCAGGGCCGCTTCCGCCAGAACCTGCTGGGTAAGCGTGTTGACTACTCTGGTCGTTCGGTCATCGTAGTTGGTCCTTACCTGCGTCTGCATCAGTGCGGTTTGCCGAAGAAGATGGCGCTGGAGCTGTTCAAACCGTTCATCTTTGCCAAACTCGAGCATCGCGGCCTGGCCACCACCATTAAGGCCGCCAAGAAGATGGTTGAACGCGAAGAGGCGGTCGTCTGGGACATTCTGGACGAAGTCATTCGTGAACACCCCATCATGCTGAACCGGGCACCGACCCTGCACCGTCTGGGTATCCAGGCGTTCGAGCCAGTACTGATCGAAGGTAAGGCCATTCAGCTGCACCCACTGGTATGTGCGGCCTATAACGCCGACTTTGACGGTGACCAGATGGCGGTACACGTACCGCTGACCCTGGAAGCCCAGCTCGAAGCCCGTGCGCTGATGATGTCCACCAATAACGTGCTGTCTCCGGCCAACGGCGAACCGATCATCGTGCCGTCCCAGGACGTGGTATTGGGCCTGTACTACATGACTCGTGAGCGCAAGAACGCGCTTGGCGAAGGCATGGTCTTTGCGGACACCAAGGAAGTTCATCGCGCCTACGGTGCCGGCAAGGTCGACCTGCAGGCCAGGATTAAGGTTCGGATCAAAGAGGTCGCGGTCGACGAAAGCGGCGTCAGCACCGAAAAGGCCAGCCTGGTGGAGACCACCGTCGGTCGTGCGCTGCTGTTTGACATTGTCCCTGACGGGATGCCGTTCGACATCGTCAATAAGCCCATGGTCAAGAAAGCGATCTCCAATCTGATCAATGTGTGCTACCGCACCGTCGGTCTGAAGGAGTCGGTCATCTTCGCGGACCAGTTGATGTATACCGGTTTCCACTACGCGACGGTGTCTGGCACCTCGATTGGTGTGAACGATTTCGAGATTCCGCCCGAGAAGTACGAAATGGTCGAAGCGGCGGAAGACGAAGTGAAGGAAATAGAGTCCCAGTACGCGTCCGGTCTGTTGACCCAGGGCGAGAAGTACAACAAGGTCATCGATATCTGGTCCCGGGCCAACGACAAGGTCTCAAAGGCCATGATGGAGCGCCTGGCGCAAGAGCAGGTGCTTGGCGCCGACGGCAAGCCGGTGAAGGGTGACGACGGTGAACTGCTGACCCAGGAATCGTTCAACTCGGTCTACATGATGGCGGATTCCGGCGCCCGGGGTTCTGCGGCCCAGATCCGTCAGTTGGCGGGTATGCGGGGCCTGATGGCCAAGCCGGACGGATCCATCATTGAAACCCCCATTACCGCCAACTTCCGTGAAGGTCTGAACGTACTGCAGTACTTCATCTCCACCCACGGTGCTCGTAAGGGTCTGGCGGATACCGCTCTGAAGACCGCAAACTCCGGTTACCTGACTCGTCGTCTGGTTGACGTTTCTCAGGATCTGGTGGTTACCGAGAACGACTGTGGCACTGACGAAGGCCTGCTGATGACGCCGCACATCGAGGGTGGCGACGTAGTGGTTCCGCTGGGTGACCGGGTCCTCGGTCGGGTTACCGCCCGTGACGTGTTTACACCGACCGATAAGGAAAATGCGGTTGTTTCGGCCGGTACCCTGCTCGACGAAAAGACCATCGAAATGGTCGAGCGTGCCGGTGTGGATGAAATCTGGGTACGCTCTGCGATCACCTGTGACACCAAGCACGGGGTTTGTTCCAAGTGTTACGGTCGTGACTTGGCTCGCGGTCATCTGGTCAACGTTGGCGAGGCGGTTGGTGTCATTGCGGCTCAGTCCATCGGTGAGCCGGGTACCCAGCTGACCATGCGTACCTTCCACATCGGGGGGGCGGCAAGCCGGGCGTCAGCGGTCGATAACATTCAGGTGAAGCACGGTGGTACCGTTCGTCTGCACAATCTGAAGTCGATCGAAAAGAAAGACGGCAGCCTGGTGGTGGTGTCCCGTTCTTCCGCGCTGGCCATTGCGGATGAGCAGGGGCGTGAGCGGGAGTGGTACAAGTTGCCTTACGGTGCTGTACTGTCTGTTAAGCAGGGCGATGTGGTTGAAGCGGGCGTCGTGGTTGCCAAATGGGATCCGCATACCCACCCGATCATCGCCGAAGGTGCTGGTACCGCCAAATTTGTCGGCATGGACCAGGGCATCACCGTACGCACCCAGACTGACGAATTGACTGGGCTGTCGACGGTCCAGGTCATCGACCCGAAAGAGCGTCCAGCAGCCGGTAAGGACATTCGTCCGATGGTTCAGGTGCTCGACGAGGCTGGTGAAGAAGTGGTTCTGCCTGGCGGATCGCCGGCACAGTACTTCCTCCCGGCCAACGCTCTGATCACCTTGAGTGATGGCGGCAAGGTCGAGTTGGGTGACGTGGTGGCGCGGATCCCGCAGGAAAGCTCGAAGACCCGGGATATTACCGGTGGTCTGCCGCGGGTTGCCGACTTGTTCGAGGCTCGTCGTCCGAAAGAGCCGTCGATCCTGGCGGAAATCACCGGCACCGTATCCTTCGGCAAGGAAACCAAGGGCAAGAAACGCCTGGTGATCACGCCGAAAGACGGTGACCCGTACGAGGTGCTGATTCCGAAGTGGCGTCAGCTCAACGTGTTCGAAGGTGAAACCGTAGAGAAAGGTGAAGTAATCTCGGACGGTCCGTCCAACCCGCACGACATCCTGCGCCTGTTGGGTGTGGTCGAGCTGGCGAAATACATCACCAACGAGATCCAGGACGTTTACCGCCTGCAAGGCGTAGTCATCAACGATAAACACATTGAGGTTATCGTTCGACAGATGCTGCGCAAGGTGGAAATCACCAATCCGGGTGACACCGAGCTGCTCTCCGGTGATCAGGTCGAATACAACCAGTTCATCGAAGCTAACGAAAAGGCAGAAGCGGAAGACAAAGAGCCAGCCAAGTGTGAGCGCCTATTGTTGGGTATCACCAAGGCGTCTCTGGCAACTGAGTCCTTCATTTCTGCGGCTTCGTTCCAGGAAACCACGCGAGTCCTCACCGAGGGAGCGGTGACCGGCAAGCGTGATTACCTGCGCGGCTTGAAGGAAAACGTGGTCGTGGGTCGTCTGATCCCGGCCGGTACCGGCCTGGCCTACCACACCGAGCGCCGACGCAAGCGCGATCTGGAAGAGCAGGGCGTCACCGCAGAAGATGTGGTTGAAGCGCTGAGCGCGGAGCTCAATCGCTAACCCCCGGTTTTTACGGATCGGGAGTTGGTTAAAAAGGAATCAGTCATCTTGACTGACAGGGGGCGCAGGCTTAAACTTGCGTCCCTTAAATTTTACCCCCGTTTGTCGGGGGTAAGTTTCATTGATCCGGTTTATTGGAGTTTGCTTACATGGCAACGATTAACCAGTTGGTACGTAAGCCTCGTAAACGCAAGGTGGCCAAGAGTGACGTACCTGCGCTCCAGGCCTGCCCGCAGCGCCGTGGCGTGTGTACCCGTGTGTACACCACTACGCCGAAGAAGCCGAACTCAGCACTGCGTAAAGTGTGTCGTGTTCGTCTGACCAACGGCTACGAGGTTTCCTCTTACATTGGTGGTGAAGGTCACAACCTTCAGGAGCACAGTGTTGTGCTGATCCGTGGCGGTCGAGTAAAAGACCTTCCGGGTGTGCGCTATCACACTGTTCGCGGAACACTGGACACCCAGGGTGTACAGAACCGTAAGCAGGGCCGCTCCAAGTACGGTGCTAAACGACCCAAGTCCTGATGTCCCTCGCGGGTGTCTTTTATCGTTGCCATGTCGGATGGTGATATGTGAAACGGTAAGAGTAAGGCTGAGTAGCATGTGCTATCTCAGGGGTTCCTGAAGACCTTTTGTTTATTGAGGGCTTATCGATGCCTAGAAGAAGAGTTGCAGCTAAACGGGAAATTATTCCTGATCCCAAGTTCGGTAGCCAGCGTCTGGCCAAGTTCATTAACCATGTGATGGAAAGTGGCAAGAAGTCAGTGGCTGAGCGCATTGTGTATGGCGCGCTTGATATTGTTGCCGAAAAGTCTAAAGAAGAGCCGATCGAGATGTTCGAGAAGGCACTGGAAAACATCCAGCCGATGGTCGAGGTTAAGTCCCGTCGTGTTGGTGGTGCGACCTACCAGGTGCCTGTAGAAGTGCGGCCTTCCCGTCAGAACGCGCTGGCGATGCGCTGGCTCGTTGAATTCTCACGGAAGCGTGGTGAAAAGTCCATGGCTCAGCGTCTGGCCGGGGAAATCCTCGACGCCGTTGAGAGCAAGGGCGCCGCTGTCAAGAAGCGCGAAGATGTTCACCGCATGGCAGAAGCCAACAAGGCGTTCTCCCACTTCCGTTTCTAATCAGCCGAGGTTTATACAGTGGCACGCAAGACTCCTATCAAGCGATACAGAAATATCGGGATTTGTGCGCACGTTGATGCGGGCAAGACCACCACGACCGAGCGGGTGCTGTTCTACACCGGGCTTTCTCACAAAATTGGTGAGGTTCATGATGGCGCCGCCACCATGGACTGGATGGAGCAGGAGCAGGAGCGTGGTATTACCATCACCTCTGCGGCGACTACCTGTTTCTGGAGCGGTATGGATCAGCAGTTTCCGGAGCATCGTGTCAACATCATTGACACCCCGGGACACGTTGACTTCACCATCGAAGTAGAGCGCTCGTTGCGGGTGCTGGATGGCGCGGTTGTGGTGTTCTGTGGATCTTCCGGTGTTGAACCTCAGTCCGAGACGGTATGGCGTCAGGCAAACAAGTACGAAGTGCCTCGCATGGTGTTCGTCAACAAGATGGACCGCGCCGGTGCGAATTTCCTGCGTGTTGTTGACCAGATCAAAGAGCGTCTGGGCGCGACACCTGTACCTATTCAGCTGCCCATCGGTGCGGAAGAAGAGTTCCAGGGCGTGGTGGACCTCATTCGTATGAAGGCCATCTTCTGGAACGAAGCCGACTCCGGGATGACCTACGAGCTGAAGGACATCCCGGCTGACATGGTCGACGAGTGCGAAATGTACCGCGAGCAGATGGTCGAGGCGGCGGCGGAAGCCAATGACGAGTTCATGGAGAAGTATCTCGAGGGTGGTGAGCTGACCACCGAAGAGATCAAGCAAGGTCTTCGCGCTCGTACTTTGGCCAATGAAATCGTGCTGGCTACCTGTGGTTCTGCATTCAAGAACAAGGGTGTGCAGGCGGTCCTGGATGCGGTTGTTGAATACCTGCCGGCTCCGGATGAAGTTAAGGCCATCCGCGGTGAAGTTGATGACGAAGGCACCGAGGAAACCCGTCCGGTTGACGACGAAGCGCCGTTTGCGGCCCTGGCATTCAAGATCGCGACCGACCCGTTTGTGGGTACTCTGACGTTCTTCCGGGTTTACTCCGGTAAGCTGGAAAGCGGTTCTGCGGTCTTTAACTCCGTTAAGGGGAAGAGAGAGCGCGTTGGCCGTATGGTGCAGATGCACTCCAAGGATCGTCAGGAGATCAAAGAAGTGCTGGCTGGTGATATCGCCGCGGCGATTGGTCTGAAGAGCGTGACCACCGGTGACACCCTGTGTGATGAGGATCACAAGATCGTTCTGGAGCGGATGGAGTTCCCGGAGCCGGTAATTTCGGTTGCGGTCGAGCCCAAGTCCAAAGCTGACCAGGAAAAAATGGGTATTGCTCTGGGCAAGCTGGCGCAGGAGGATCCGTCCTTCCGTGTGCGCACCGACGAAGAGTCCGGTCAGACCATTATTTCCGGTATGGGTGAGCTTCATCTGGATATCATCGTTGACCGGATGCGCCGTGAGTTCAAGGTTGAAGCCAACATTGGCAAGCCGCAGGTGGCCTACCGTGAGTGCATTCGTCAGGCGGTCGACATTGAAGGCAAGTTTGTTCGTCAGTCTGGTGGTCGTGGTCAGTATGGTCACGTCAAGGTCAAGCTTGAGCCGCTGCCGTTGGATGACGATGCCGACAACTTCATCTTCGTGAATGAAATCGTAGGTGGTGTGGTTCCCAAGGAATACATCCCGGCGGTTCAGCAGGGTATCGAGGAGCAGATGCAGAACGGCTGTCTGGCCGGCTATCCGCTGCTGGGTATCAAGGCGACCCTGTACGATGGTTCCTATCACGACGTGGACTCCAACGAAATGGCGTTCAAGATCGCGGGTTCCATGGCGATGAAACAGGGTGCTCTGCAGGCCAATCCGGCGTTGCTGGAGCCGATCATGAAGGTCGAGGTCGTTACCCCTGAAGAGTACATGGGTGACGTTGTTGGTGACCTGAACCGTCGTCGCGGTCTGGTTCAGGGGATGGACGAGAGCCCAGCGGGCAAGATTGTTCGTGCCGAGGTTCCGTTGTCGGAGATGTTCGGTTATGCCACCGATCTGCGCTCTGCGACGCAGGGTCGGGCATCTTATGCGATGGAGTTCTCTCGCTACATGGAAGCTCCTTCGAACATTGCCGAAGCGATCATTAAAAAGGGTTGATCCCAGGACTTAAGAAACAGGAAGAGGTGTAACCGTGTCTAAAGAAAAATTTGAACGCAGTAAACCCCACGTCAATGTGGGCACCATCGGTCACGTTGACCATGGTAAAACCACTCTGACCGCCGCTCTGACTCGGGTTTGCTCTGAAATCTGGGGAAGTGGCGACGTTCGTGCGTTCGATCAGATCGACAATGCTCCGGAAGAGAAGGCGCGTGGTATCACCATCGCAACCTCTCACGTTGAGTACGATTCTCCGATTCGTCACTACGCTCACGTTGACTGCCCGGGTCACGCTGACTACGTCAAGAACATGATCACCGGTGCGGCCCAGATGGACGGCGCGATCCTGGTGTGTTCCGCGGCTGACGGCCCAATGCCGCAGACTCGCGAGCACATCCTGCTGTCCCGTCAGGTTGGCGTTCCTTTCATCGTTGTGTTCCTGAACAAGGCGGACATGGTTGATGATGAGGAGCTGCTGGAGCTGGTCGAGATGGAAGTTCGTGACCTGCTGAGCACCTACGACTTCCCGGGTGACGACACTCCGATCATCACCGGTTCCGCGCTGATGGCGCTGGAAGGTAAAGACGACAACGAGATGGGTACTACCGCTGTTAAGAAGCTGGTAGAGGCTCTGGATGACTACATCCCCGAGCCGGAGCGTGCCATCGATCAGCCGTTCCTGATGCCGATCGAGGACGTCTTCTCCATCTCCGGTCGTGGTACCGTAGTTACCGGTCGTGTTGAGCGCGGCATCGTCAAGGTTGGTGATACTGTTGAGATCGTTGGTATTCGCGATACTCAGTCCACTACCTGTACCGGTGTTGAAATGTTCCGCAAGCTGCTCGACGAAGGTCGTGCTGGTGAGAACGTTGGTGTTCTGCTGCGTGGTACCAAGCGTGACGACGTTGAGCGTGGTCAGGTACTGTGTGTGCCGGGCTCCATCAAGCCGCACACCAAGTTCGAGTGCGAAGTGTATGTCCTGAGCAAGGAAGAGGGTGGTCGTCACACTCCGTTCTTCAAGGGCTACCGTCCGCAGTTCTACTTCCGGACCACTGACGTGACCGGTTCCTGTGAGCTGCCGGAAGGTGTTGAAATGGTAATGCCGGGCGACAACGTCAAGATGGACGTGACGCTGATCGCTCCGATCGCGATGGAAGAAGGTTTGCGCTTCGCCATCCGTGAAGGCGGTCGTACCGTCGGCGCCGGCGTTGTTTCCAAGATCGTAGAGTAATTAGCGACTCTTTCGATTGCGGAAAGGGGGCTGCGTCGCAGCCCCCTTTTTCATCGCTGGGAACGGAATTGCCCCTCTGTGTCGCGGCCGGCGTGTCGCTTGACATGGTTGGGTATTCTGCATACAATGCGGCTCCTTTTTTTGAAGGTCGGCTAAAAATTAGCTGCTACGAGTGGAGTTTGGTGCATCATGCAAAGCCAAAAGATTCGAATTCGGTTGAAGGCGTTTGATTATCGCCTGATCGACCAGTCTACGCAGGAGATCGTCGATACCGCTAAGCGGACCGGCGCCCAGGTGCGTGGACCCATCCCTCTGCCGACGCGGAAGGAAAAGTTTACCGTACTGATTTCTCCGCATGTCAACAAGGATGCGCGCGATCAGTACGAGATTCGTACCCACAAGCGTTTGCTCGACATTGTTGAGCCGACGGAGAAGACAGTGGATGCTCTGATGAAGTTGGACCTGGCGGCAGGTGTAGACGTTCAGATCAGCCTCGGCTAATACCGCCCGGTATTAGTCTGTGTAACTGTCATAAGGCCATAGAGGGTGAGAGCCCCGTACACTGAAGAGGTGAAACATGGCAATTGGTGTTGTCGGTCGCAAGGCCGGTATGACCCGTATTTTTACGGAAGATGGGCAGTCGCTGCCCGTTACGGTAATTGAGGTTGAGCCCAATCGCATTACCCAACTCAAAACTCTCGAAAGCGATGGCTATCGTGCGGTTCAGGTAACCGTCGGTACGCGTCGTTCCTCCCGTGTCACCAAGGGTGCAGCAGGTCACTTCGCTAAGGCGGGTGTCGAGGCTGGTCGTGGTCTGTGGGAATTCCGTCTCGCGGACGGCGAAGGTGAAGATCTGGCTGCCGGAGGCGAGATTACTGCTTCCATCTTTGCAGATGGCCAGATTGTAGATGCCACCGGGCAGTCCAAGGGTAAGGGGTTTCAGGGCGGTGTAAAGCGCTGGAACTTCACCATGCAGGACGCGACTCACGGTAACTCGCTGTCTCACCGTGCTCCTGGTTCTATTGGTCAGAACCAGACTCCGGGCCGGGTTTTCAAAGGCAAGAAGATGGCCGGACAGATGGGTAACGCGCAGGTCACTGTGCAGAACCTGCAGGTCGTCCGTGTCGATGCTGAGCGCAATTTGCTGTTGATCCGTGGTGCTGTGCCTGGTGCTACCGGCGGCAACGTTGTCATCAAGCCTGCAGTTAAAGCCTGAGGAGCGGTGCGATGGAATTGACTATTACAGGTAGTGGCAAGGGAATCTCGGTTTCCGATGCTACATTCGCCAAAGAATTTAACGAGTCGCTGGTTCACCAGGTTGTTACTGCCTATCTGTCAGGTGGTCGGCAGGGTACCCGGGCTCAGAAGACCCGTTCAGAAGTCAGCGGTGGTGGTAAGAAGCCGTGGCGTCAGAAGGGTACTGGTCGAGCTCGTGCGGGCACCATTCGCAGTCCGCTGTGGCGTTCTGGTGGTGTGACGTTCGCTGCCAAGCCTCAGAGCTACGAGCAGAAGATCAACCGTAAGATGTATCGCGCAGCCATGCGTTCCATCTTTTCCGAGTTGGTTCGTCAGGAGCGTCTGGTCGTGGTGGATGAGATTGCGGTCGAATCCCCCAAGACCAAAGCCTTCAATGCAAAGCTCAAGGATCTGGGTGTTAGCAATGCTCTGATCCTGGCCGAGAGTGTTGAGCAGAACCTGCACCTGGCTTCCCGCAATGTTCCACACGTCGACGTTCGTGACGTGGCTGGTCTTGATCCGGTTAGTCTGGTGGCATTCGACAAGGTTGTGGTTACCGTTCCGGCTCTGAAGAAGATTGAGGAGATGCTGGGATGAATCAGGAGCGTATTTACAAGGTTCTTCTGGGACCGCACGTATCAGAGAAAGCGTCTCTGGCAGCAGAGCGTGGTCAGGTGGTGTTTCGCGTTGCCCCTGATGCCACCAAGCCGGAGATCAAGAAAGCCGTTGAGCAGTTGTTCAACGTCACTGTCGAAGGTGTTCAGGTTCTGAACCGTAAAGGTAAGCTCAAGCGTACTGTCCGCGGTTTCGGCAAGCGTAATGACATCCGTAAGGCTTATGTAAAGCTTGCGGAAGGTCAGGACATCGATTTTCTGGATGTGGAATAAGGTAAAGGGGTCGTAATATGCCGATCGTCAAAACCAAACCAACATCTGCTGGCCGCCGTCACGTTGTAAAGATCTACAACCCGGACCTGTACAAAGGGCGCCCTTACGAACCGTTGGTCGAATCGCAGAGCAAGTCGGGTGGTCGTAACCATTTTGGTCGCATCACTACCCGTCACATTGGTGGTGGTCATAAGCGCCATTACCGCGTCATTGATTTCAAGCGGACCAAAGATGGCATTCCGGCGACTATTGAGCGCCTGGAATACGATCCTAACCGCTCCGCGCACATTGCGCTCCTGAAGTATGCCGATGGCGAGCGTCGTTACATCATCGCTCCCAAAGGTGTCAGTGTAGGGGATCAAGTGCGTTCCGGCGTCGACGCGCCGATTAAGGTGGGTAGCACGTTGCCAATCCGGAACATTCCGGTCGGTTCCGTCATTCACTGCGTCGAACTCAAGCCTGGCAAAGGTGCTCAGCTGGCTCGCTCCGCGGGCGCATCCGTACAGCTGGTAGCGCGTGAAGGTGCTTACGCCACCCTCCGCCTGCGCTCAGGTGAAATGCGTAAGGTGCTTGTTGAGTGTCGCGCAACGTTGGGTGAAGTTTCCAACAGCGAGCACAGCCTCAAGCAGCTTGGTAAAGCGGGTGCATCACGTTGGCGTGGCAAGCGGCCGACAGTGCGTGGTGTTGCTATGAACCCAGTTGACCACCCACACGGTGGTGGTGAAGGGCGTACCTCTGGTGGACGTCACCCTGTAACTCCTTGGGGTGTGCCGACCAAAGGGCATAAAACTCGTAAGAACAAGCGTACTGACAAAATGATCGTACGTCGTCGTTCGGCCAAGTAAACGACTACATAGAGGTAAATGCTGTGCCACGTTCTTTGAAGAAAGGTCCTTTTATAGACCTGCATCTGTTGAAGAAGGTCGAGGCAGCTCTGGAAGCTAACGACAAGCGGCCGATCAAAACCTGGTCCCGCCGGTCAACAATCTTCCCGGAGATGGTAGGCCTGACCATTGCAGTCCATAACGGCAAGCAACACGTGCCTGTCTATGTCACCGAAGACATGGTCGGTCATAAGCTGGGTGAGTTCGCGGCAACGCGGACCTACCGTGGCCATGCAGCCGACAAGAAAGCTAAACGCTGATTGTGAGGGGAATAGAAATGGAAGTAGCGGCTAAGTACAAGGGCGCTCGCCTCTCTGCTCAGAAAGCACGTCTTGTGGCTGACCAGGTACGCGGCAAGGCTGTTGAGGACGCCCTGAACATTCTGACTTTCAGCCCAAAAAAGGCGGCCGTAGTTATCAAGAAAGCTCTTGAGTCTGCGATTGCCAATGCTGAGCACAACGAAGGTCTGGACGTAGATGATCTGCGGGTTTCCACCATCATGGTGGATGAAGGTCCGACGCTCAAGCGAATCAAGGCTCGAGCCAAGGGGCGCGCTGACCGTATTTTCAAGCGCACCTGTCATATCACCGTCAAGGTCGCCGACAAGTAGGAGATGCTCAGATGGGTCATAAAGTAAATCCAACCGGCATTCGCCTGGGTGTGATCAAAGAGCACAACTCAGTCTGGTATGCCGAGAAAAAGGAATACGCGAAAAACCTGCTGAACGACATTCAGGTTCGCGAATTCCTCGACAAGCGTCTGGAAAAGGCGTCTGTCAGCAAGATTGTGATCGAGCGCCCTGCTCAGAACGCACGCATCACGATCCATACTGCCCGTCCCGGTATTGTTATCGGTAAGAAGGGTGAAGATGTTGACCGTCTGCGTCGCGAAGTTAGCGGCATGATGGGTGTGCCTGTTCACATCAACATCGAAGAGGTCCGCAAGCCGGATCTGGATGCCCGCCTGGTTGCCCAGAATGTTGCTGGTCAGCTGGAGCGTCGTGTCATGTTCCGTCGTGCCATGAAGCGCGCGGTTCAGAACGCAATGCGTCAAGGCGCAAAGGGTATCAAGATCCAGGTCGGTGGCCGTCTTGGGGGTGCTGAAATCGCCCGTTCCGAGTGGTATCGCGAAGGTCGTGTTCCGCTGCACACTCTGCGTGCAGATATTGATTACGCGACTTATGAAGCGCACACCACCTACGGCGTTATCGGCGTTAAGGTATGGATCTTCAAGGGCGAGATTCTTGGTGGTATGGAGCAGGTCCGTGCCGACAAGAATGCCTCTCGCAAGAAAGGTTCTAAGTAAAGGGGCACTCGTATGCTGCAGCCAAAACGCACCAAATTTCGCAAGGTAATGAAAGGCCGTAACTCGGGTCTAGCGCACCGCGGTAACAAGGTGAGCTTCGGTGAGTACGGATTGAAAGCGACCAGCCGTGGCCGTATAACTGCACGCCAGATTGAGGCGGCACGTCGGACCATGACTCGTCGGATCAAGCGGGGCGGAAAGATCTGGATTCGGGTTTTCCCGGACAAGCCGATCACCGGCAAGCCGCTTGAAGTACGGATGGGTAAAGGTAAGGGTTCTGTCGAGTACTGGGTGGCTGAGATTCAGCCCGGCAAGATGCTGTACGAGATGGAAGGTGTTGCCGAGGACGTTGCGCGCGAGGCCTTTACTCTGGCCGCCGCTAAACTGCCTGTGTCGACCACCTTTGTTACGAGGACAGTGATGTGATGAAAGCAACAGAGCTGCGTGAAAAATCAGTCGAGGAGCTGAACAACGAGCTGATCGACCTGCTGAAAGAGCAGTTCAACCTGCGCATGCGCAAGGCGACAGGTCAGCTGAATCAGTCTCACTTGGTCGGCAAGGTGAAGCGTGACATTGCTCGCGTCAAAACAGTTTTGAATGAAAAGGCAGGACAGTAACATGACCGAAGCTACCAAAACTGCCAGAACCCTGAGCGGCAAGGTCGTGAGCAACAAGATGGAGAAGTCCATCGTGGTTCTGGTTGAACGTCGGGTTAAGCACCCGCTGTACGGCAAGTACGTGAAGCGTTCAACCAAAGTACACGCTCACGATGAGAGCAATCAGTGCAACATCGGCGACATCGTAACCATCCAGGAAACCCGTCCGGTCTCCAAGACCAAGAGCTGGGCCCTGGTAGAAGTCACCGAACGTGCATCCAAGGTGTAACTCGCCCGGACGGTGAGTCTTGTCGTAACGGCAAAGTGGTTTCTGCTGGAGAACAACCATGATTCAGACTCAAACAATGCTTGAAGTCGCGGACAACAGCGGTGCACGTCAAGTTCAGTGCATCAAGGTCCTGGGCGGTTCACATCGGCGTTATGCCAGCGTGGGAGATATCATCAAGGTGACCGTTAAGGAAGCCATCCCCCGCGGTAAGGTGAAGAAAGGCCAGGTCCTGAACGCTGTCGTGGTACGTACCCGTAAAGGTGTGCGTCGTCCCGACGGGTCGCTGATCCGTTTTGACGGAAACGCGGCTGTACTTCTGAACAATCAGGACGCACCGATTGGTACCCGTATCTTCGGACCGGTTACCCGTGAACTGCGTAATGAAAAGTTCATGAAAATTATTTCACTGGCACCCGAAGTACTGTAAGGACTAGAGGCCGGTTATGAAAAAGATCAAACGCGATGACGAAGTGATCGTCACCACCGGGAAAGACAAGGGCAAACGTGGTAAAGTCCTGAAGGTTCAGGATGATGGCCGTCTCGTTGTTTCTGGCATCAATATGATCAAGAAACACACCAAGCCCAACCCGATGCTCGGCACTCCAGGTGGAATCGTCGAGAAAGAAGCACCTATCCAGGCTTCAAACGTGGCTATTTTTAATCCGCAGACCGGCAAGGCCGATCGCGTAGGCTTCCAGATCAAGGAAGACGGCGCCAAGGTGCGGATCTTCAAGTCCACGAACGAAGCTGTCGATAACCAGTAAGCGGTGGTGGTTACGATGCTTAATATGAAAGAGCAGTACAGTAAGGAAGTGGTACCCGCCCTGCAGCAAGAGTTCGGCTACAAGAACGTAATGCAGGTGCCGCGTATCGAAAAGATCACCCTGAATATGGGTGTTGGCGAAGCGGTTGGTGACAAAAAGCTGATTGAAAATGCCGTGGCAGACCTCGAAGCTCTGACCGGCCAAAAAGTTGTTGTTACCAAGGCGCGCAAATCCGTTGCGGGCTTCAAAATCCGTGAAGGGTGGCCGATTGGCTGTAAAGTGACGCTGCGCGGCGAGCGCATGTGGGACTTCTTCGACCGTTTGGTTCACATCGCGATTCCTCGCGTTCGTGACTTCCGTGGTCTGAACCCCAAGTCATTCGACGGTCGCGGTAACTATAGCATGGGTGTTCGTGAGCAGATCATCTTCCCTGAGATCGAGTACGACAAGGTCGACAAGATCCGCGGGCTGGATATCACCATCACCACCTCTGCCGGTACCGATGATGAAGGTCGCGAACTGTTGAAAGCCTTTGGCTTTCCGTTCAAGAAATAAGGAATCCGTGTAATGGCTAAGGTTTCCATGAAAAACCGCGAGCTCAAGCGCGAAAAGACTGTGGCTAAGTATGCAGTCAAGCGCGCCGAGCTCAAGGCAATTATCAAGAACCCGAATACCAGCGACGAAGACCGTTGGGACGCTCAGATGAAGCTGCAACAGCTTCCTCGTAACGCGAGCCCAGCGCGCCTGCGTAACCGCTGCCAGGTTACCGGTCGTCCCCATGGCGTTCTGCGCAAGTTCCAGCTTTCACGCATTAAACTGCGTGAGACCGGGATGCGCGGCGATGTCCCGGGTCTGACCAAGTCAAGCTGGTAAGGTAGGCGCCTTCCCGTAAGGTGAAGGTGCCCGTTGGTAAGCGGTGCGGCAAGCCGCTGCACAACTAAAAAGATCAGGAGCCTCATACCAATGAGCATGCAAGACACGCTTGCGGATATGATTACTCGTATTCGTAATGCACAGATGGCACAGAAGGCCGACGTGGCCATGCCATCTTCCAAGTTTAAGGTCTCCGTGGCCCAGGTCCTGAAGGACGAGGGTTACGTTGAAGACTTTTCCGTTTCAGCCGATGCCAAGCCTGAGCTGACCATCACTCTGAAATACTTCGGCGGTAAGCCGGTTATCGAAGAGATTCAGCGGGTCAGCCGTCCGAGTCTGCGTCAGTACAAGGGCGCTGGGGAACTGCCGAAAGTTGCCGGCGGTTTAGGGGTTGCCATCGTGTCTACGTCCAAAGGCGTTATGACCGACCGCGCCGCACGTGCTGCTGGCGTGGGTGGCGAAGTCATCTGCACCGTATTCTAGGAGATACACATGTCCAGGGTTGCCAATAATCCTGTCGTGCTGCCTTCCGGTGTTGAGGTTAAGCTGAACGGACAGGAAATCAATGTGAAGGGCTCCAAGGGAGCGCTCCAATTCAACGTACATCAGGCAGTAGAAGTTACGCAGGAAGAGAACGTCCTGCGCTTTGCTGCCCGTGATGGCGCCAAGCAGTCCCGCGCTCTCGCAGGTACCACTCGTGCACTGGTCAACAACATGGTGACCGGTGTGTCTGCGGGCTTCGAGCGTAAACTCCAGCTTGTGGGCGTTGGTTATCGTGCCCAGGCGCAGGGCAAAAAGCTCAACCTGACTCTGGGTTTCTCTCACCCGGTCGAGTATGAGCTGCCCGAGGGGATCACCGCTGAAACTCCGTCGCAGACGGAAGTCGTTATCCGCGGGATCGATAAGCAACAGGTTGGTCAGGTCGCTGCGGAAATCCGCGCTTACCGTCCGCCCGAGCCCTACAAGGGCAAAGGTGTACGTTATGCGGATGAGCATGTACGACGCAAAGAAGCCAAGAAGAAATAAGGCGGGACTATGAGCGCGAATATCGAAAGACTGCGTCGCGCACGTAAGGTGCGTATGAAGATTCGTGAGCTGGGTACCAGCCGTCTGTGTGTACATCGTACACCGCGGCACATGTACGCCCAGGTCACCACTGCAGACGGCAGCAAGGTTCTGGCCACTGCCTCCACACTGGACAAGGAACTGCGCCAAGGCGCTACCGGTAACGTCGACGCCGCCAAGAAGGTTGGTCAGCTGATCGCTGAGCGAGCCAAGGCTGCTGGCGTAGAGAAGGTTGCCTTTGACCGTTCCGGTTACCGTTATCACGGCCGGGTTCAGGCACTTGCCGACGCGGCTCGCGAAGCTGGCTTGCAATTCTAAGAGGTGGAGAAGATGAGCGTTAACGAACAGAAGGCGCCTGAGCTCCAGGAAAAGCTGGTTCAGGTCAACCGCGTTGCCAAGGTTGTTAAAGGTGGTCGTATCTTCGCTTTCACCGCCCTGACTGTGGTTGGTGATGGCAAGGGTCGCGTTGGTTTTGGTCGTGGCAAGGCCCGTGAGGTGCCGGTTGCGATCCAGAAGGCCATGGAAGCGGCTCGTAAGAATATGGTGGACGTCGCATTGGACGGCAACACCCTGCAATACCCGGTGAAGGCCGTTCACGGCGGCTCCAAGGTATACATGCAGCCAGCCTCTGAGGGTACTGGTATTATCGCCGGTGGCGCGATGCGCGCAGTGCTGGAAGTAGCCGGTGTTCAGAACGTACTGTCCAAGTGTTACGGGTCGACCAATCCGGTCAACGTTGTCCGTTCCACTATCAAGGGTCTCCAGGCCATGCAAGCGCCTGAAGATATCGCAGCCAAGCGCGGCAAGACCGTGGAAGATATTCTGGGTTGAAGTCATGGCGAATGCTAAAAAGATCAAGGTTACACTGACCCGCAGCCCGATCAGCTGTCAGCCCAAGCACAAACTGTGTGTGAAGGGCCTGGGTCTTCGCAAAATCGGTCATACCGTAGAAGTGGAAGACACGCCTTCCGTTCGCGGCATGATCAACAAGGTGAACTACCTGGTTCGGGTGGAGGAGAACTAAGATGCGTTTGAACGAACTTAGCCCAGAACCCGGTTCACGTCCGAACGCCAAGCGCGTCGGTCGCGGTATCGGTAGCGGTCTCGGTAAAACCGCCGGTCGTGGACACAAGGGTTTGAAAGCCCGTTCTGGTGGCAGCGTCGCACCCGGATTCGAGGGCGGCCAGCAGCCGTTGGCCCGTCGTCTGCCGAAGTTCGGCTTCACTTCACGTCAACAGCGTTACGTCGCTGAGATTCGTCTCAACGAATTGGCAAAGGTTGAAGGTGATGTGGCTGATCTCGCAGCGCTGAAGAAGGCTGACATCATTCGCGAAGAAATCCGCGAAGCGAAGGTTATCTTGTCCGGCGAGCTCACTCGTCCGGTGACCGTCAAAGGTCTGAAGGTGACCAAAGGCGCTCGCGAAGCTATCGCAGCCGCGGGCGGAAAAGTCGAGGACTAAGGCGAGTCGAGGACTAAATGGCCAAGACAGCATCATTGCCTGCGGGCGCGGGAAAAGGACTGGCAGAGCTGCGTTCGCGGCTCTGGTTTGTGTTTCTGGCACTTTTGGTGTACCGAATAGGTGCCCATATTCCAGTTCCGGGGATCAATCCCGATCGTCTGGCGGCGCTGTTTGATCAGAACCAGGGAACCATCCTGAGTCTGTTCAATATGTTCTCCGGTGGTGCACTTGAGCGGATGAGTATCTTCGCCCTGGGGATCATGCCGTACATCTCGGCCTCCATCATCATGCAGCTCATGACTGCGGTTAGTCCGCAGCTTGAGCAGCTGAAGAAGGAAGGTGAAGCGGGGCGTCGGAAGATCAGTCAGTACACCCGATACGGTACCGTTATCCTCGCGCTGGTTCAGGGCCTCGGTATTTCTGTGGGCCTGGCCTCTCAGGGCGTTACCTTCAACGACAGCTTCAGTTTCCACTTTGTCGCCGTTATCTCGTTTGTGAGTGGCGCGGTGTTCATGATGTGGCTGGGTGAGCAGATCACCGAGCGCGGCGTCGGCAACGGAATATCGTTGCTGATCTTCGCTGGCATCGTGGCTGGCTTGCCCGGCGCCATCGGCCAGACCCTTGAGCAGGCTCGCAACGGTGAAATGAGTCTGTTGGTGGTGCTTGGCATCGCGGTGTTGGCTGTGGCGGTCGTCGGGTTCGTTGTCTTTATGGAGCGGGGTCAGCGTCGCCTGACCATTAACTATGCCAAACGGCAACAGGGACGACGGGTCTTTGCCCAGCAGTCCAGTCACCTGCCATTGAAGGTCAACATGGCCGGGGTGATCCCGCCGATCTTTGCATCTTCCATTCTGCTGTTTCCAGCGTCGCTGGGTCAGTGGTTTGGTCAGGGCGAGGGTATGGAATGGCTGGGTGATATTTCGCAGGCCTTGGCACCAAGCCAGCCGCTGTATATCATCCTGTTCGCAGCCGCGGTTGTGTTCTTCTGTTTCTTCTACACGGCGTTGATGTATAACCCGAAAGAAGTGGCAGACAACCTGAAGCGTTCAGGTGCGTTCATACCGGGTATCCGGCCGGGCGATCAGACTGCCAAGTACATCGATGGTGTTCTGACGCGTCTCACGCTGTTTGGTGCAATGTACATTGCAGCGGTATCCCTGTTCCCTCAGTTTCTGATGGTGGCCGGGAATGTGCCTTTCTATCTGGGTGGCACCTCACTGCTGATTGTTGTAGTCGTCGTGATGGACTTTATGGCTCAGGTGCAATCGCATCTGATGTCTCATCAGTATGAATCACTGATGAAAAAGTCCAATCTCAAGGGCTATGGTCGGAACGGTTGACGCCGTTCCCGTTGAAAACTGGAGTCGACAATGAAAGTACGCGCTTCGGTAAAGAAAATTTGCCGTAACTGCAAAGTAATTCGTCGCAATGGCTCAGTACGAGTCATTTGCTCGGAGCCTCGCCACAAGCAGCGCCAGGGTTGATTCGAAAGAGTCTGCTTCTGACAACGCAATGGGGTTCGGAATGATGGCGCTTGATCTTTTTATGGTCAGGCGCTATTATTTCGCGCCCTTTTTGTGGCGGAAAATTCACACAGCAAAGCTTTGAACGCGGAGTAATTTGGATGGCACGTATAGCCGGTGTCAATATACCCGACAACAAACATGCTGTTATCTCACTGACTTACATTTTTGGAGTCGGTCGGACAGCAGCCCAAAAGCTTTGCGATGCAGCCGGCGTACAGCCGGACGTCAAGGTCAAAGACCTCAGCGATGATCAGGTTGAAGCACTTCGTACCGAAGTGGGCAAGCTGACTGTCGAAGGCGATCTGCGTCGTGAAGTTCAGATGAACATTAAGCGTTTGAAGGATCTCGGCTGCTTCCGTGGTCTGCGTCATCGTCATGGACTGCCCGTCCGTGGCCAGCGCACGAAGACCAACGCTCGCACCCGTAAAGGTCCTCGCAAACCGATTCGCAAGTAACAGGTAGGCAAACATGGCAAAGCCAGGTACACGTACCCGTAAAAAGGTGAAAAAGACGGTTGTTGATGGCGTCGCGCACATCCACGCTTCCTTCAACAACACCATCGTGACCATTTCTGATCGTCAGGGCAACGTCCTGTCTTGGGCTACCGCTGGTGGCTCCGGTTTCCGCGGGTCACGTAAGAGTACACCTTTTGCTGCGCAGGTAGCAGCTGAAAGAGCCGGTAACGCGGCTGCTGAATACGGCCTTAAAAACCTGGATGTAGAGGTTAAGGGTCCTGGGCCCGGACGGGAATCTGCAGTTCGCGCGCTGAACGCGTGTGGCTACAAGATCACCAACATCACTGATGTCACGCCGATTCCTCATAACGGCTGTCGTCCGCCCAAGAAGCGCCGCGTTTAAGACAGGAGACAGTGAAGTATGGCACGTTACATAGGTCCAAAATGTAAACTGTCTCGTCGAGAAGGGACAGATCTTTTTCTGAAGAGCGGCGCTCGTGCACTCGATTCCAAGTGCAACATCGAGACTCCGCCAGGCATGCACGGCGCCCGTCGCGGCCGGCTGTCTGAATACGGAGTTCAGCTGCGTGAAAAACAGAAGGTTCGTCGTATCTACGGCGTACTGGAGAAGCAATTCCGTAACTACTACTCCGAGGCCGCCCGTCGTAAAGGGGCTACAGGCGAAAACCTGTTGCAACTCCTCGAAGGTCGTCTGGACAACGTAGTTTACCGCATGGGGTTTGGTTCAACCCGTGCGGAATCCCGTCAGCTCGTCTCTCACAAGGCGATCCTGGTAAACGATAAGCTGGTTAACATTCCGTCTTATCAGGTTAAGCCGGGTGACGTCGTGAGCGTTCGCGAAAAGGCCAAGAACCAGCTGCGTGTTAAAGGCGCGCTGGAACTGTCCGCTGGTCGCGCGCCGGTGGGCTGGGTAGAGGTCGACGGCAGCAAGATGTCAGGCGTTTACAAGTCAGTACCTGAGCGTACTGAACTGCCGGCCGACATCAATGAGAACCTCATCGTCGAGCTTTACTCGAAGTAAAGTCCAGTTAGCAACGAGAGCAGATAGGGGCGTCTATGCAGCGTTCAGTACATGAGTTATTGACACCTCGTACCATTGACGTAAAGGAATCCAGTACCACGCGTGCCAAGGTTACTCTGGAGCCGCTAGAGCGGGGCTTCGGTCACACCCTGGGCAGTGCTCTGCGTCGGATCCTGTTGTCCTCAATGCCGGGCTGCGCCATTACCGAGGCGCAGATCGACGGTGTACTGCATGAGTACAGCGCAATCGAGGGTGTTCAGGAAGATGTCATTGAGATTCTTCTGAATCTCAAAGGCGTGGCCGTCAAGATGGAAGATCGGGACGAAGTTGAGTTGACCCTCAGCAAGAAAGGTCCTGGTCCGGTCACTGCTGGCGATATCAAGCTGGATCACAATGTTGAGATCGCGAATCCCGATCATGTCATTTGTCACCTGAGCGACAAGGGTGAAATGAACATGCGTCTGAAGATTGTTCGCGGCCGCGGTTACGAAGCTGCTGATCAGCGTGGTTTGGATGAAGACGAAACTCGCGCGATCGGGCGTCTGCAGCTGGATGCGACATACAGCCCGGTTCGTCGGGTCGCCTACGCGGTCGAAAGTGCCCGTGTAGAGCAGCGTACGGACCTGGACAAGCTGGTTATTGATCTGGAGACCAATGGCACGATCGATCCGGAGGAAGCTATCCGTCGGGCGGCCACCATTCTCCAGCAGCAGCTGGCAGTGTTTGTTGATTTCGATCATGAAAAAGAGCCAGAGCGTGTGGAGGAAGAGGAAGAAATTGATCCGATTCTCCTGCGTCCGGTAGATGATCTTGAATTAACAGTGCGTTCAGCTAACTGCTTGAAGGCAGAAAATATTTACTACATCGGCGATCTAATTCAGCGGACCGAAGTCGAGCTGCTGAAGACGCCTAACCTGGGTAAAAAGTCGCTGACCGAAATCAAAGACGTACTGGCCTCCCGTGGCCTGTCTTTGGGGATGCGTCTTGATAACTGGCCGCCGGCGAGCCTTCGTGGCGACGACCGGGTTCTGGGCGGTTAATCGCCGAATTGGTAGTTTAAGGTAAGGAATCAGAGCAATGCGTCATCGTAAGAGTGGTCGTAAGTTCAACAGGACCAGTGCGCATCGCAAAGCCATGTTTCGTAACATGGCCGCGTCACTGGTTGAACATGAGCTGATCAAAACGACGCTCCCGAAAGCCAAAGAGCTTCGTCGGGTAGCCGAGCCATTGATCACGCTTTCCAAGAATGATTCGGTAGCAAATCGTCGTCTGGCGTTCTCGCGCCTGCGTAACGATGCTGCGGTTGCCAAGCTGTTTGATGAGCTGGGTCCCCGTTATTCCGAGCGCCCAGGTGGTTACCTGCGTATCCTTAAGTGCGGTTTCCGGGCCGGCGACAATGCTCCTATGGCATTCGTCGAGCTGGTTGGCCGTCCTCTGGATATCGAGGCGGAAGAGGTGGCTGAAGACGAGGATTAATTCCTCGGCTTCGAGCCTAAAAAAAGCCGGTGCCCTTAGGGTCACCGGCTTTTTTTTGTCCGATTGGCGGTAGGGGCCCGGAATACGCCGGGCCCTGGCCTGGGCTTAGCCCTTGTAGGCTGCTACCGAGGCTTCTACGGCCTTGCGAGCCGCTTCCGCGTTGTCCCAGCCTTGGACCTTGACCCACTTACCGGGTTCCAACGTCTTGTAGTTCTCGAAGAAGTGCTGGATTTGGTCGCGCAGCAGTTGCGGCAAATCGTTGATGTCCTGAATGTCTGTGTAGGACTTGGTCAGCTTGTCGTGCGGGACTGCGACCAGCTTGGCATCGCCACCGGCTTCGTCTTCCATATTGAGGATGCCCACCGGGCGGCAGCGAATTACCGAACCGGCCTGTACCGGGTAAGGCGTAACGACCAAGACGTCGAGTGGGTCGCCGTCGTCAGCCAGGGTGTGGGGAATGAAGCCGTAGTTGGCCGGGTAGAACATCGGGGTGGCCATGAAGCGGTCGACCAGCAACGCGCCCATGTCTTTGTCGAGTTCGTATTTAACCGGGGAGCTGTTGGCCGGGATTTCTATGGCTACGTAGATGTCTTCGGGCGGGTTTTTGCCAGCAGGGATGTGATCAAAGTTCATGATGGATCCTTGTTCCGGGTGAATAGACTGCATTGGAAAGGTGGCGCAATTATACGTGTATCCCGGACATATCGAAACTAAACCAAGGTAGGTTTATCCGTGCGGCAAGGCTGACGCTTGCCGCGCCGGATGGTTTCAAAGTTTCATCTGCTTGGCGATCAGCTCTTTCATGATTTCATCGGTGCCGCCGCCAATCGACAGGATTTTGGCGTCCCGGTACAGGCGCTCGACCACGGACTCTCGCATGTAGCCCATGCCGCCGTGCAACTGCACCGCCTCGCGGGTAACCTTTTCACAGACCTCCACCGCGAAATTCTTCGCCATGGCAACTTCCTTGATGGGGGTTCGGCCCGCTGCCATCAGGGCGGCGCAGTGGTAGGCGTATTGCCGTGCGACGTCAACCTGGGTGGCCATGTCGACGAGTTTGTGGCGGTTGACCTGAAACGCTGAGATGGGGCGACCAAAGGCGTTGCGCTGGCGCGAGTAGGCCAATGACTCCTCGAGCGCAATCTGTGCGGTCATGTAGGCCATGATGGTCAGCATCAGGCGTTCCTGGAGGAAGTTGCTCATGATCGCGATAAAACCCGTGTTCTCGGCGCCAATCAGGCGATCGGCGGGCACCCGGCAGTCCTCAAAGAACAGTTCGGCGGTGTCGCTGGCCCACCAGCCCATCTTGCGCAGTTTGTTGCCCCGGGAAAAGCCCGGCGTGTCCCGGTCAATCAGCAACAGGCTGATGCCGCCGTGTCCATCGGAGCCGGTGCGTACGGCAACCGTATAGTAGTCGGCGCGATGTCCGCTGGTGATAAAGGTTTTGCTGCCATTCACCACATAATGATCGCCGTCGCGTACCGCTCGGGTCTTGAGGTTGGCAACATCAGAGCCGCCATTAGGTTCGGTGATTGCCAGCGCGGCGATCTTGTCGCCCCTGAGAACCTCCGGAACGACCTGTTGTCGAACCGCGGGTTGCGCCCATTTCGCCACGGGCGGCAAGCCGATGTCCAATGAGCCCAGGCTCGCCACCAGGCCGCCGGAGGTGGATCGCATCAGTTCCTCCGACACCGCGACCTTCATAAAGACATCGCCCTCACAGGAGCCGCCCAGGGCCTCCGGGAAGCCGATGCCGAGAAGGCCTGCGTCGCCTGCCTTGCGGTAGAGGTCGCGGGGGAACTCGCCGGCTTCCTCCCAGTCGTCGATGTGGGGTCGTACGTGGGTGGCAATGAATTTGCGTACGCTCAGGCGAACCTGCTCGTGGGTTTCGGTGAAATGGCTGGTCACGACACACTCCCTCTGCTTGGACATCGCAAAGGGCAGTGTGGCTGAAGTGTGAATACCAAGCAAGCGCTTGGTTAGTCTGAGGGGGTCAAATTCCCGGGCGAGGAACGCTCTCGACACCGTTTGGGGTGCCCAGCAGCAGCAGATCGGCCGGACGCCGCGCGAACAGGCCATTCGTGACGACGCCGACAATTTGGTTAAGCTGCTCTTCAAGCTGGATGGGTCGGGAAATGTCCAGGTTATGGATGTCGATGATGATGTTGCCGTTGTCGGTGACGACGCCTTCCCGGTAGACCGGGTCGCCGCCAAGCTTGACAATTTCCCGGCCGACGTGGCTTCGGGCCATGGGAAGGACTTCCACGGGTAGAGGAAACTTGCCGAGCACGCCGACTTTCTTGCTTTCGTCAGCGATACAGATGAAGGTATGGGCGACGGCCGCCACGATCTTCTCCCGGGTGAGGGCGCCACCGCCGCCCTTGATGAGCTCCAGGTGCTCATTGGTCTCATCGGCACCGTCAATGTAGAACTCGAGGATGCCGACAGTGTTCAGATCGTAGACCGGGATACCATGGGACCTTAGTCGTTCGGCGGTGGCTTCGGAGCTGGCCACGGCGCCATCGAAGTCGGTCCGGATGTTGGCCAGCAGGTCGATGAAAAAATTGGCGGTACTGCCGGTACCGACACCAATGATGCTGTCGCTCGCCAGGCGGGGGGCAATGTAATCCAGTGCGGCCTTGGCGACGGCGTGCTTGAGTTGGTCCTGATCCATTGTGGGCTCCGGTGAAGCGTGAGGCTGAGGGCTTGTGGATGATTTTGGCCATATTATAGCGGCCTGTCTGCATCGGTTATAGACGACACCCCGGCAAACTTTCTACACTGTGGGTTTTTGCTCCTCGGGTCGTGCGTGCGCCGCACCGGCTGAAGGGGAGACGTCCTGGTCTGACAATGGAACCCATGCACCATGCCGCAACGCTACATCAAAAAAATTCTGGATGCCCGCGTCTACGATGTGGCCAACGAAACGCCACTGACCGAAGCCCGCAATCTGTCCCGACGCTTCGACAACCAGATTTTCCTCAAGCGGGAAGACTTGCAGCCGGTGTTCTCCTTCAAGATTCGCGGCGCCTATAACCGGATTGCCCAGTTGTCCGATGAGCAGAAGCATTGCGGTGTGATCTGTGCCTCGGCGGGCAATCATGCCCAAGGCGTGGCCTTGGCTGCCAAAAAGTTGGGTATCAAGGCGGTCATCGTGATGCCGCAGACCACCCCGGACATCAAGGTACGCTCGGTCCGCAATCACGGCGCCAAGGTGGTGCTCAAGGGCGACGCTTTTGACGAGGCGGCGGCCCACGCCGCAGAGCTGGTGGCCAAGCATGGGCTGACCTATATCCCGCCCTACGACGACCCCGATGTCATTGCCGGACAGGGAACGGTGGCCATGGAAATGATGTGGCAGTTCACCCAGCCGCTGCATGCGGTGTTTATTCCGGTCGGGGGCGGCGGGCTGGTCGCAGGCATGGCGGCCTATATCAAGTACTTGCGCCCGGAGATCAAGGTGATCGGGGTCGAGCCCGAGGATTCGAACTGCCTGCAGGCGGCCCTGCAAGCCGGTGAGCGGGTGGTGCTGGATGAGGTGGGCATCTTTGCCGATGGTGTGGCGGTACGCCAGATCGGTCAGCATACCTGGGATATCTGCAAGGATCTGGTGGATGAGGTGGTGACAGTTTCCACCGATGAAATCTGTGCCGCCATCAAGGATATTTTTGACGACACCCGCTCCATCGCCGAGCCGGCGGGCGCGCTGTCCGTGGCGGGCATCAAGAAGTACATCGAGCGGGAGCAGTTGCAGGGTGAAAACCTGGCGGGCGTGCTCAGTGGTGCCAATATGAATTTCGATCGGCTGCGCTATATCTCCGAACGCACCGAGATCGGCGAGAAGCGGGAGGCGATCCTCGCGGTGACCATTCCCGAGCGTCCCGGTTCGTTCAAGTCGTTCATCAACGCCCTGCACAAACGCAGCATCACCGAGTTCAACTACCGATACTCCGATGAAGAGGATGCCTGCATTTTTGTCGGTATCCAGATTCAGCATGGCGGGCTTGGGCGCGATGAGTTGGTGCAGGAATTACGCGAAGCGGGTTATCCGGTCACGGACCTGACCGATAGCGACCTGGCCAAGCAGCATATTCGTCATATGGTAGGGGGGCATGCGCCCACCGTCGGCAACGAGAAGGTGTTCCAGTTTGAGTTTCCCGAGCGTCCCGGGGCATTGATGAAGTTCCTGATGTCGTTGGGGACCCGCTGGAACATCTCGATGTTTCACTATCGCAACCACGGTGCCGCCTACAGTCGGGTCTTGATGGGGGCTCAGGTGGATGATGGGGAGGTGGAGGCGTTTCGTGCCATGCTGGACAAGATCGGATTCCGCTACCAGGACGTTACCAACAACGAGGCCTATCGCCTGTTCCTTGGCGCGGGCAATAGCCGCCGCTAGTGGAGGCTATATTAAAAAATGTTAATTCCTTGAAAATTGTAAATCTTCGGCTGCGTGGTAGTCTTCCGGTGAATTCTGCGAAAGTTTAATAGCTTTTTGATTTTGTTGATCGTCACCGGAGACTGCGCACCATGCAACGCAAGCCTGACACCATTCGGGCCATAGTCGTGATTTTTGCCATCGGTTTGGCGGTCACCGGTATTACTTCGTTGCAGGCGTCCGAGAAAGACGCCAGTCGCGGCGCTCAGGCTGCTCAGATAATGGGCTATACCCGGTAACGACGGTGGTCCGTGACGATGCCCTGCAGTGGTATGTCCCAGGGTTCGATAGGCAGCCTCACCACACGCTGGATCTCATGGGCCAACCCGATCAACTTGGGGGCCAGCCTCGGCGTGCGCCGTACAAAGGCGAAGGTGCGATCGTAAAAGCCTCCTCCCATCCCCAAACGACCGCCCTCAAGATCGAAACCCACCAAAGGCAGCAGCACTGCGTCCAGAGACCAGGCCGGTCGAATGCGCTCATGGGCCAGTGACGGCTCGGGAATGCCAAACCGATTGTTGACGAGCCGGCTGTGGGGCGAATAGTGGCCAAACAGCATGCGGCCATGTTGGTACGGGTGCAGGATGGGCAGGTAGAACTGCACGCCCCGATCTCGTGCCGCCGCAATGAACGGGCCCGGGTCGATTTCGCCGTCGTTGGGCAGGTAAATGCCGATGTGGCGGGCGCGGTATAGCGATGGGCTGGTCATCAGCAATACCGACAGTCGCTTAGCCGCCGACCTTTGTTCGGCCGCAGTCAGGGAGCGTCGACGATTTCTTAATGCGCTGCGGATGTGAGCGCGGGACGACCGCTCCGGATGGGGTTCGAACGGGGCGATGGGTGGGATGTGCATGGGGTTAAAAAGCTTCCCGGGTTGCCGTTATCGGATGTGGCCCTTGAACCCAAGGTCCAAGGTTGGTGGCCGCTGTGGCAGATTAGGCTTTCCCCCGCGGGGGACATGCTCACAATGCCCTGAAGTAGCCACCTGGGTATTGCGCATCGGCTCGAGGACGTATCCGACCAGCGAACAACCCAGGAAGTTGGCCTATTATAGAGCCACCCCGGGGGCCGAATGCAAACCCGAAATTGTCTAGTTTTGTTCGCGCTGGTCCAAGGCCTGGTTCAGCGTGTTGTCCATGGCTTGCAGAATGCTGGCGGCCGCAGTGGACATGGTGTCCTGCTGCAGCAATTCATGGGTGATATTCAGGGCGGCCATAACCGCGATGCGCTCGGTGCCGAATACTTTACCGCTGGCTCGGATCTCCCGCATCTTGCGGTCCAGGTGTTGGGCCGCCTGCTCCAGGGCGCGGCGGGCGTCTTCCGGGCACGCCACCAGGTATTCCTTGTCGAGAATTTTGACTTCTACGGTCGTCGGCTGTTCGGACATCAGTGTTGCTCCAAGGCCCTGAGACGGCCAATCATGGCTTCAATCTTGTTTTTGGCAAGATCGTTCTTCTGGATGAGCTGGGCGCGTTCCCGGTTCCAGTCGTCCTGCAACTGGCGCATGGTCGCGTTGTCTTGCTCCAGCTTTCTGCAATGTTCCACCAGCCGGTCCAGCTTGTCCGCTAATGCCTGCAATTCGGACTGATCCATGACGTGTCCAGTAACTGTGATGAATGGAACTAACTATAAGTGTGGACTGTAAGCTGGTCAATTTACAGGGATGTCATTCCGTGGAAGTCGTCCCAAAATGCTGCCTTCGGCTGTTCCACCAGGCTCGGACGGCAGGAATCAGGCCAACCAGGGCGGCGGCCAGCGGGACACCGGCCAGCATCAGCCATTCACTTGAGTCCAGCGGGCGGAGTTGCAGGTGCAGTCCATAATGGTCCACAAGCCAGGGGCCGGCTGCGGCGATCAGCGCGACGCCCACTAGCACCGCCAGCAGGCTGGCAAGTGTGGCGAGCGCGGTGCACTCAATGACGTACAGCAGGGCGATCAGGATTGGGGAGGCGCCGGTGGCTCGCAGAATGGCGATTTCCTGCTGCCGGTGCACCTGAAGAGTCAGTAACACCGCTGCCAGTCCAACCAGGCTGGTTATCACCACGAAGCCGGTAATTGCCAGCAGCGCGCGTTCGAACTGCCCCATAATGCGCCACAGCTCGCTCAGTGCAATGCCCGGTAGGATCGCGGTGAGCGGTTCATCTTCATATTCATTGAGCTGGCGTTGAAGACGAAAGGTGAGCACCTTGCGTTCCGCGCCCAGCAGAACGGCGGTGATGGCTTGGGGCGCCAGGTTCAGTTGTCGTGCCTGATCCTTAGACAGTGTGCGCCCTGGGCGGGGCACGCCGGATTCCCAGCCGGCATGGATGGCTTCCAGCCCTTCCAGGCTGACATAGACGGCCCGATCCACCGGCGTGCCGGTAGGCGCCAGGATGCCGCTGACCCGAAAGGGAGTCTGATCGTGTCTCAGGAAGCTGGTGGCTCCGCCGCCATGGGCAAGAACCAGCTCTTCGCCGAGTTGGTGGTGGAACTCGCGGGCGACGTTGGCCCCCAGGACCACATCGAAGACGTCATCAAACCAGTCGCCGGAAACCAGTTGGAGCGGACGGTCGTTACCATGGCGATAGTGTTTCAGAAAGCCTGAATCGGTGCCCACCACCCGATAGCCCCGGTAGCTGTCGCCAAGCGATAGGGGAACCAGCCAGTCCACGGAGTCCATTTGCCGCAGCTTCTCGTAGGTCGACCAGTGGATGTTGTTGGTGGCGTTGCCGAGGTGGAAAACCGAGTACAGCAGTAGGTTGAGTTGCCCGCCACGGGCTCCAACGATCAGGTCGGTACCGGAGATGGTGCTGGTGAATGACTGACGGACCTCGGTACGTAAATATTGCACGCCCAATAGCAGCACAATGCTGAGAGTCAGAGTCAGGGTGACCAGCGCCAGAATGCCCCGCCTATGCCAAATGCTGGCCAGGGCCAGCGACAGTGCCAGACGAAGGTTCATTGGGGGGCTCCGAGGGTCAGTTGATTGGGGAAGTGTTGCGCCAGGGCCTCATCGTGGCTAACAAACAGCACTGAGGTTTGGCGGGCATTGGCCTGGTTCAGCAGGATCTGGATAAAACGGTCGCGATTGTCTGTGTCCAGGGCTGATGTGGGTTCGTCGGCGAGAATCAGTCCCGGTGATCCGATCAGGGCTCGTGCCGCGGCCACGCGCTGCTGCTGGCCGACGCTCAGTTCGTTGATGGGGTGGTGCCAGTGACGTGGTGGGATGGTGAGGGCCTCGAGCAATGCCTCGGCCTCTTTCCGTGCCGAGGGGGCGGTGCGTAATCGACGCCGGGCCGATAACCGGCAAGGCAGCAGTGTGTTGGCCAGGGGGCTCAGATAGGGGACCAGGTTGAACTGTTGAAAAATTACCCCAAGCTGATCGGCCCGTAATCGGTCAAATCGTCCCCGTGAGAGCTGGCGGGCATCTTGTCCCAGCAGCGTGAGTTGACCCTGTTGCAGCGGCGATAGACCACAAATAAGGCCCAACAGAGTGCTCTTGCCACTGCCGCTGGGCCCCCTTAGAAACAGATGATGTCCCTGGGGGAGGGTGATGTCCGGGTAGTGAATGGCGGGGGCCTGGGGATTCCAGTGAAATGTGAGTCCCCGACACTGGATGGCGGACGGTGGCGGTGTGGTCGATGGCGAGGTATGCGTCATGTTGGTTGGGTCATTGTTGGAGTATGATGGCTTGTCCACGTTTATAAAGGTCTGGTCGTTACATGGTGAAGCGTATGGGGATGTTGGCTTGGGTTGTGGTTGGGATAGGTCTGGCCGCACCGATGGCCGTCCGGGCGGAGACCGGCGGGCGTGAAATCGACTGGCTCGAACTGATGCCCGCCACGGATGTCGCGCTGTTGGAGAACCTGCCCGAAGTTGAGCACCAGGGGGACGGGCCCGCCTCCCTGCCGGACGAAATCATGACCGGGCGCACAGTTCCCGAGATGGATGGTGTTGCGGGCAAGATTCCCGGTTTTGTGGTGCCGCTTAAGACGACCCAGGACATGCGCATCCTGGAGTTTTTCCTGGTGCCATATTACGGTGCCTGCATTCATGTGCCGCCACCTCCCCCCAACCAAATCATTCACGTTACCTATCCCGACGGTTTAAAGCTGGACGTGCTGTACGAGCCGGTATGGGTGAAGGGTACGCTGGAAATCGAGCGTACCGAGAATGACATTGCCTCGGCCTCCTACGCGGTCGAGGCGGAACATGTGGAACTTTACCAGTATTAGGGCGTTAGCTTCAGAGTGGGGTTGCCGGGTGACAGGTGATGGCTCCCCTGGCCGTGTTCGCTGAGCCATTCCACCCGCAGTTCTTCCAGGTTGGAAAACTGCTCAAGTATGGGTGAGCTGATGTCCTGACCTGCAATCGGGCGATCGCAGCGAATGGTCTGGTTTACTTCGATGTCCCGGTGCGTTGTTGCATCGTGTTCGTCACCATGTTCCTCATGCTCATGCTCATGCTCATGCTCATGCTCATGCTCATGCTCATGCTCATGCTCCCCGGTTGTGCCGTCATCATGTAAAACGACCTGGCCGGCGGTGACCTGGCAGTTAGCACTTGTCAGGCTGAGCAAGGGCGTGGACGACAACCAGGCCCGAACCTGATCCTGCTGGCTGTGCTCTTCCTTCGACCGGGGTGAGTATTCAAACCCCAGCAGGTTGAATGCGGGCGAGCTCAGCATGACCTCAATGGTCTGCCCCTCCACCGCAGCCTGAAGGACGGCCTGGCCGTGCTGGTGGGCGCCCGGATTGTCGCCGGCCAGCGCGGGGGTGGTCGACAATGCCAGTGTGCTGATCAGGTTGGTCGCCAGGCGGCGTGGGAAGCGGGAGGGCATGCTTCGACTCCGAATATTTATGATATGTTATAACATAATTAACGTGCCGGGCGGCCCGGGTCAAGTGGTATTGAAACCGGCAAGGCACTGTATGCGGCGATGTCTTCAGCCTCGCTCAGTGCTACGATAGTCACCCCAAGCATCACCACAGGAAGACCGCATTAGATGTCTGTTCCCGATATCGACAAGTCCCAGGCCTTTGAGTGTTGGGCCAATCTATTCACCGCCCACCAGGCCTTCAGCCATCCGTCCGAACTGCACGGGGTACTCTGTGGTCGTTTGGCTGCCGGTGGTCGCTTGGCGGAACCGGAGTGGCTGGCTCTGGTGTGTGAGCACATGGGGCTGGCTGAAACTGCCGCTGACGAATCCGCCGAGCTGGCGTCGTTCATGGGGGCGGCCTATGCCGGTACCCTTGACGGGCTTAAGGCCGCCGATATGAGTTTCCAGCCGTTGTTGCCCGATGACGACTATGCCCTGGAGCAGCGTTTGCAGGCGCTTTCCTCCTGGATTCGCGGCTTTCTCGAGGGGTTGGCGTTGCAGGCCGGGGCGGCACTGGGAGCGGCACCCTCGGAGATTCGTGAGTTGATCGAGGATCTGGTCGCCATCAGCCAGGTGTCGGACGCCGAGGACGACAGCGAGGACGGCGAGGACAGCGAAACCCAGCTGCTGGAGATTACCGAGTACGTGCGCCTGGGCGCACTGGCGGTCTTTACTGAGTATAATCCGCCAGAACCCCCGGCCTCCGAGACCGTCCACTGAACGCCTGCAAAGCCCGGAACGTTGATATGACCGTCTACATCCCCATGAAAGAATTTGCCGAGCGTCGCCGCAAGCTGATGGAGCGGATGGCTCCGGACAGCATTGCCATACTGCCGGCGGCCTCCGAGCGGGTGCGTAACCGCGATGTGTTGCACCCCTTCCGGCAGGACAGCGACTTCCAGTACCTGACCGGATTCGGTGAGCCCGATGCGGTGCTGGTGCTGATCCCGGGGCGGGATCACGGCGAGTCGGTGCTGTTCTGCAAGGAGCGGAATCCGGAAAAAGAGCTGTGGGACGGCTTCCTGGTGGGGCCGGAAGGGGCCATCGAGCGGTTTGGCCTCGATGATGCCTTCCCGATTTCAGACATCGATGACATCCTGCCCGGGATGATCGAAGGCCGTAGCCGGGTGTATTACCCGCTGGGCAAAGATCACACCTTCGATGCCCAGGTGATGGACTGGGTCAAACTCATTCGCAGCAAGGTTCGCTCCGGGGCTCAGCCGCCGGGTGAATTTGTTGCCCTGGAGCATCAGCTGCACGACCTGCGGCTGTACAAGAGTGCCAATGAGATCAAGGCCATGGCCCGGGCTGGCGAAATTAGTGCCGAAGCCCACCGTCGTGCCATGCAACGCGCCCGCCGTGGCGGCAGCGAGTACAACCTGGAGGCGGAGCTGGTTCATACGTTTATGGATCACGGCGCCCGCGCCACTGCCTACCCATCCATTGTCGGCGGCGGCGCCAACGGCTGCATCCTGCACTACATCGACAACTCGGCGCCGCTCAAGGACGGCGATCTGGTGCTGATTGATGCCGGTTGTGAGGTGGAGTGTTACGCCGCCGATATCACCCGCACCTTCCCGGTCAACGGCAAGTTCAGTGAGGACCAGAAGGCGCTGTACGAGGTGGTGCTGGCGGCCCAGGTGGCTGCGATTGACGCCGTGCGTCCCGGCAATCACTGGAACCATCCCCATGAGGCGGCCCTCGAGGTGTTGTGCCAGGGGCTGATTGACCTGGGGCTGTTGCGTGGCACGCTGGCACAGGTGCTCGACACGGAGGCCTATAAGCCGTTCTACATGCACCGGACCGGTCACTGGTTGGGGCTCGATGTCCACGATGTCGGAGACTACAAGGTGGGGGATGCCTGGCGGGTACTGGAGCCGGGTATGGCGCTGACGGTGGAGCCGGGGCTGTACGTGGCTCCGGACAACACCGAGGTGGAGCCACGGTGGCGTGGCCTGGGTATCCGGATCGAAGACGACGTGGTGGTGACCCGCGATGGCTGCCGGGTGTTGACCGACGGTGTCCCCAAAACCGTCGCCGAGATTGAAGCGTTAATGGCAGGGTAACCGTGAGCCTGAGCGAACAAAAGCTGGATACCGATCTTGTCATCGCCGGCGGCGGACTGGCCGGGGCGACGCTGGCGCTGGCGCTGGCCCGGGCCGTGCCTCAGCTGCGAGTGACCGTGGTCGAGGCCTTTCCTCTGTCCCGGGAGCCGTTACCGGACCACTACCAGCCCAGTTTTGATGCCCGCTCCACCGCCCTGGCCTGGGGCTCCCGGCTGATCTACGAGCAGCTGGGACTGTGGCCTCGGCTGTCGGCACAAGCGACACCCATTCGTCACATCCATGTCTCCGATCGGGGCCGGTTTGGTGCCACCCGGCTGGCAGCCAGCGAGCACGGCCAGGAAGCCCTCGGCTATGTGGTGGATAACCGCTGGCTGGGCCTGTGCCTGATGGCAGCGCTGCGGGACTGCCCCCAGGTGAGTTGGCGGGCGCCGGCCCAGGTTCGGGATGTCAGCCGCTGGCGGGATGGCGTCTCGGTGGCGGTGGCTGAGGGCGATAGTCTCGAGCACCTGACCGCCCAGTGTCTGGTCATCGCCGATGGTGGTCGATCTGGACTGCGCGAGCGGCTGGGATTTCGGGTTGCCCACAGCGGTTACGATCAGCATGCGCTGATTGCCAACGTGTCGACCGGCCAGAGTCATGGCTTCACGGCGTACGAGCGTTTCACCCCGGCCGGGCCCATGGCGTTGTTGCCCCAGGGGGGCGCCGGTGCCGGCAATACCAGCGCTCTGGTCTGGACCCTGGCACAAGCCGATCTCGAGCAGGTACTGGCATTGGATGCCGCCGATCAGTGCCGGCGTCTCCAGCAGCGGTTTGGCTGGCGACTGGGGCGGATTAACCAGATTGGCCAGTGTAATCACTACCCCTTGGCGCTGTCGACGGTGGACGAAGCGATTCGTCCCGGCGTGGTGCTGATCGGTAACGCCGCCCACACTCTGCATCCGGTGGCGGGGCAGGGCTTCAACCTCGCCTTGCGGGGCATCATGGCGCTGGTGGAGCAGTTCCAGCAGGGGCTGGCCCAAGGCTTGGCCCTGGGGGATCTGGCCCTGCTTGGCCGCTACCAGGCGCACCACCGTCGGGATTGGCAGCAAACCGTCCGGTTTTCCGATTCCCTGATTCGCATTTTCGGTGATCGTCAGCCGGCTCTGGCGCTGGCCCGCGATGCCGGCTTGGTGGGGCTGGACCTATTGCCTGGCGTTAAACGCATGTTTGCCCGCAGTGCGATGGGGCTCGGCGCGCGGCGGCCGGCCTTCCCTAACGAACCGCAGCAGGCGAGGAACCGTGATGACTGAGTCGGGCCATTTCGACATCTTGGTGGTGGGGGGGGGCATGACCGGCAGCGCCCTGGCCCTGGGGCTGGCCCGTCAGGGCTGGCTGGTGGGTCTGGTGGAAGCCGGCCAGTTGGCGGCGATAACCGCCGCTCCCGAGGCGGTGACCTCGGTCGATGATTACGAACCCCGGGTGAGTGCCATCTCAGCGGCCAGCAAAGGCGTGTTGGATGCGCTCGGTGTCTGGTCCAGTGTGGCCAGGGAACGCCACTGCAATTACCAAGGCATGACCGTCTGGGACGGTGACGGCACCGGTCGAATCCACTTCGACGCCCATGAGCTGCACGTGCCGGAGCTGGGGACCATTGTGGAGAACCGAATCCTGGTCCGGGCCTTGTTCCAGGCTCTGGCCGACAGCCCCGTCACCGTGCTGGATGGCGTCCAGGTCACCGCCATGGCGGCAACACCCCAGGGCCGCACCCTGACGTTGGCTGATGGTCGCAGTCTGACCGCGTCACTGGTGGTGGCCGCGGATGGCGCCAACTCCCGGCTGCGACAATGGGCGGGCCTGCCCACCCGGGAATGGGATTACGATCAGCAAGCCATTGTCTGTACCGTGCGCACCGCGCAAAGTCATCAGCGTACCGCCTGGCAGCGCTTCTCGCCAACCGGCCCGTTGGCCTTCCTGCCGCTGGCGAGCGGCGAGGCCGGTGACGACCATTTCTGTTCCATCGTCTGGTCCCAGGACACCCTGGAGGCGAAACGGCTGCTGACCCTGAACGATGCCGACTTCACCCAGGCGCTGGAGGCGGCGATCGAGCGACAGCTGGGCGCTATCGAGGCGGTGTCCAGGCGCTCGGCGTTTCCGCTGCGTCAGCGGCACGCCAAGGATTACGTTGGCGATCACTTTGTCCTGGTGGGGGACGCCGCCCACACGATCCACCCGCTGGCGGGTCAGGGCGCAAACCTGGGTTACAGCGACGTCCGGGTACTGCTGGACGAACTGGCGCAAGCCCGGCGTAACGGTCTGGCAGCCAGCGACGCTTTGGTGCTGGCGCGTTACCAGCGTCGCCGCAAGGGCGATAACCTCACCATGATGGCGGCCATGGAGGGCTTCAAACAGCTGTTTGCCCGTGACGAACTGCCGCTGCGCTGGCTCCGCAACACCGGCATGCGCTGGCTGGATCGGGCCGGCCCACTGAAGCAGCGCATCGCCGCCGAGGCCATGGGCCTTCATCACTGATTAATCACCACAACCGGCAAGACAAGGAAACCACATGGCTGCAGCCAGTCTTCTCGCCCTGATTGATGACATTGCCACCATCCTCGACGATGTCGCCTCCATGACCAAGGTCGCCACACAGAAAACCGCAGGGGTGCTGGGGGACGATCTCGCACTCAATGCCCAGCAGGTTGCCGGCGTGCGACCGGCGCGGGAAATTCCGGTGGTCTGGGCGGTGGCCAAGGGCTCATTTCGGAACAAGCTGGTCTTGGTGCCCGCTGCCCTGGCCATCAGTTTTTTTGTGCCCTGGCTGGTAACGCCGCTGCTGATGCTCGGCGGTGCCTTTCTGTGTTACGAAGGCTTCGAAAAGCTCGCCCATAAGTGGCTGCATTCCGCTGCCGAGGACGAGAGCCATCGGCAGGAGTTGAAGCAGGCGTTACAGGATCCAGAGCGGGACTTGCTGGCGCTGGAGCAGGACAAGGTTCGTGGTGCGGTGCGCACCGACTTTATCCTGTCGGCGGAAATCATTGCCATCACTCTGGGCACCGTCGCCGACCAGCCCATTGGTATGCAGTTCCTGGTGCTGTCGGTGGTGGCAGTGTTAATTACCTTGGGCGTTTACGGCCTGGTGGCGGGCATCGTGAAGTTGGACGACGGCGGCCTTTATCTCAGCCGGCGTCCGGGCCTGGGCTGGTGGTCATCACTCCAGCAGGCTACGGGGCGGGGCATCCTCTGGCTGGCGCCGTACCTGATGAAGGGGTTGTCGATTCTCGGGACCGCTGCCATGTTCCTGGTGGGTGGGGGCATCATCGCCCATGGCGTACCGCCACTGTACCACCAGATCCACCAGCTCACGGAGTCGCTGGGCGGGGTGATGGCGGTGTTGGGTCCGGTGCTGGCGGATGGCGTCGTGGGCGTTCTTGCCGGCGCCGTTGTGGTGGCTGTGGTGACCCTGCTGGGCCGTGGCTGGAAGACGCTCAAAGGGGTCTGACGATCTTCGCCCCAGGCGGCTGCGCTGGCACTCAGTTAGCGCAGCTGTCGTACAGGCGCCCAATCAATACCGGTACCGCGGTTTCCACCCGCAGAATCCGGGAGCCCAGATGCACCGCCTGGCAGCCGGCGGCCACCAGCTTGTCCACTTCGTAGGCCGTAAAGCCGCCCTCCGGACCGATGCACAAGGTGGCCGGCCGGTTGATGTGGCTCGGGCAGGGCGTGCTGGTGCCGGGGTGGGCTACGATACCGGGGCGGGCCTGCAGCAGCGCGGGCAGTTCATCCTCCACAAAGGGTTTGAAGCGTTTGCGCAGGTGTACTTGCGGCATCAGGGTGTCCCGGGCCTGCTCCAGGCCCAGGCTCAGGTTTTCGCTGAGCGCTTCGTCCGCCAGCCAAGGCGTCTGCCAGAAGCTCTTTTCCACCTTATAGGCGTTGATCACCCAGATATCCTTGACCCCCAGGGCCGAGACGGTCTGCAGCACCCGCCGGAACATCTTTGGCCGTGGCATGGCCAGCACCAGGCTCAGGGCCAGCGGTGCCGGCGGTGGCGTGTCCAGTGTCACGCGCAGTTCGGCGCTGTCGTTGTCGAGTCGCTCCAGGCGGCCGACCCCGATATCGCCGTTGACCTGGCCCACCGGAATCTGGTCTCCCAGCTCCACCTTGAGGATGCCGGCCAGGTGCGCAAAGCGCCGCCCAGTCAGGCGAACCCGGTCGTGATCAATGAAATCGCTGTCGTGCAGCAGCGCCAGGTTCATTCGCCCTGGCTACCCTGGCCGGACGGCTCTTCGGGGCGACGTTGGGCCAGGCGGCCGAACAGGATGCCCAGTTCAAACAGCAGCCACATGGGCAGGGCCAGCAGGGTCTGGGAGATGACGTCCGGGGGGGTGAGCAGCATGCCGATGATGAAGCAGCCCACCACGATGTAGGGACGCTTGGCGGCCAGATCGGCGGGCGTGGTGGCGCCGGAGAGGATCAGCAAAATGGTGGCGATCGGAATTTCAAAGGCGACGCCGAAGGCGAAGAACATCTTCAGCACGAAGTTCAGGTAACTGCTGATGTCTGGCAGCTCAACGATGCCTTCCGGGCCAATGGCGGTGAAGAAGCCGAACACCAGCGGAAACACCACAAAGTAAGCGAAGCTGGCACCCAGGTAAAACAGCACCACCGACGTGGCCAGCAGTGGAAACGCCAGCCGCTTTTCATGGGCGTACAGGCCCGGGGCGATAAAGCTCCAGAGCTGGTAGAGGATGACCGGGATGGCCGCGAACACCGCCAGCACCAGCGCCAGCTTGAGGGGCGCGAAGAACGGTGAGGTGATGTCGGTGGCGATCATGGTCTGGCCCACCGGCAGCAGTTCCCGCAGCGGTTGTGACAGCAGCAGGTAGAGGTCGTTGGCGAACGGGTACAGGGCCAGGAAACAGAGCAGTACCGCCAACACCATTTTCAGCAGTCGGTTGCGCAGCTCAAGCAGATGTTCGATCAGCGTCATATCCTGCGGGCCATCGGCACTGCCCGTCGGTGGTTGGCCGGGGTGGGTGGAGCTCATGAGCGGTGTTCCGTGGCGCTGTCCTGGGGCGATGTCGGGGGCTGCGGATCGCTGCCCGCGACTGCTGATGGGGATGGTGGCGGCTGCGGTGTCGGCGTGGCGGCGGGCGATTTCCCTGGCGTCGCTGGCGGTGGGCGCGGGGAAGCCGGGTCTTTCACCACCAAATGTTCGAATTTCTTGGCCTCGTTCAGCGCGTCACGGACCGTCTGCTCGACATCATCCAGACCGACATCACCGGCTTTTCTAAGTTGCTCGCGCAGTTCCTCGGCCTTGAGCTGGCGGTCCAGTTCGGTGGAGAACTGGCTGGCCAGGCGACGGGCATTACCTACCCACCGTCCGGCCGTGCGTGCGGCCGTCGGCAGCCGTTCGGGGCCCAGCACCAGCAGCGCGATCACGCCACAGATCAGGAGCTCAAGGAAGCCAATATCAAACATTCAAGCCAGACTCAGCCGTGGTGCTTCTCGTTGGCCTTATCGTTGGATCGGGCCTGGTATGCGGAGCGGTCGGACTGGTCGTCGACGGGCTTGGGGCTGTCCTTGTGGTCGGCTTCGTCGTCATTCATGGATTTCTTGAAGCCGCGAATGGCACCGCCCAGGTCGCTGCCGATGTTGCGCAGTTTCTTGGTTCCGAACAGTAATACCACGATGCCGAGTACGATGAGTAACTGCCAAATACTGATACCCATGATGAGGGTCCTCGCTCACTATGCTGATAGTTTGCCCATTGTACGCCACTCGGCTTGCAATTCGGAAACCGGGAAGCGGGGGCGCCGAATCACTCGCCTCGAGAGGCCTTTTCTTCCAGGCCGGACAGGTCGAAACGGCGGGCCAGTTCGTTGAGAATGTCGTCCGGTCCCAGCCCCAGCCGCGACAGCATCACCAGGCAGTGAAACCACAGGTCCGCAGTCTCATAGACCAGGCTGCTGGTGTCGCCGGAGTGTTCGGCGTCTTTGGCCGCCAGCAGGGTCTCGGTGCATTCCTCGCCCACCTTCTCGAGGATCTTGTTCAGGCCCTTGGCGTGCAGGCTGGCGACGTAGGAGGTATCCGGGTCGGCCTGTTTACGTGCATCCAGCACCTGTGCCAACTGTGCCAATACTTCGCTCATGCCTCAATCTCCCTGTTTGGAACCGTAAATTTGTTCTGGATCCTGCAATACCGGATCAACGCTGACCCAGCGGCCGTTTTCCAGTTTCCGGTAGAAACAGCTGCGGCGACCGGTGTGACAGGCGATCCCGCCCCGTTGTTCCACCTTCAGCAGAATGACATCGGCGTCGCAGTCGAAGCGGATCTCGGACACCAGCTGCTCATGGCCAGAGGATTCGCCCTTGCGCCACAGCTTGCCCCGCGAACGGGACCAGTACACCGCCTTGCCTTCGCTGGCGGTGAGCGCCAGCGACTGCGGGTTCATCCACGCCATCATCAGGATATCGCCGCTGACGGCATCCTGGGCGATGGCCGGAACCAGGCCGTCGGCGTTGAAGGTAACTTCGTTCAACCACTCCGGCTGGTCGACATTAGGTGAAGAGTTTTGCATTTCTGTGAACCCCGTATGATGAATTGCAGCGACTCAGCGGCCCCCCCGGGCCACCAGCCAGGCTGCGGCCGCCAGCAGGCCCCAACCGTAGGGCGGCACGCTGGCGGCCAGCTCGGTCAGATTGTGCTCCATGCTGAGCCAGGCCCCTCCGGCCAGCGCCAGGGCCCCCAGGGTGCGGCGCCAGCGGCGGTCGTGACTGGCCTGCTGGGCCTTGATCTGTTCCAGTGTATCGCTATTGGGCTGGGCCGTGGCGCCGCTGTTGCGTATCTGCAGCAGGGCATCGTGGACCAGTTGCGGCATGTCCGGCGATTGCTCGATCCACGCCGGCAGATGTGATTGCAGCGCCTTGATCATGCCGCTGGGGCCGATGCGTTGGCGCATCCAGTGCTCCAGGAACGGTTGCGCCGTGTTCCATAGGTCCAGGTCCGGATAGAGCTGGCGGCCGAGACCTTCAACGTTGAGCAGGGTTTTCTGCAACAGCACCAGTTGCGGCTGCACTTCCATGTTGAAGCGGCGGGCGGTCTGGAACAGCCGCAGCAGAAAGTGGCCGAACGAGATGTCCTTCAGCGGTTTTTCGAAGATCGGTTCGCACACCGTGCGGATGGCGGCCTCGAACTCGTTGACCCGGGTGTGGGGCGGGACCCAGCCGGACTGGATATGCAGCTCGGCCACCTGGCGGTAGTCGCGACGGAAGAAGGCGAGCAGATTGCGGGCCAGGTAGCTCTGATCGTCCGGCGCCAGCGTGCCGACGATACCGAAGTCGATGGCAATGTACTTCGGGTCCTGAGGGTTGCTGGCGTCCACGAAGATGTTGCCGGGGTGCATGTCGGCGTGGAAAAAACTGTCGCGAAAGACCTGGGTGAAGAAGATTTCCACGCCCTTTTCCGCCAGCACCTTCATGTTGACGCCGGCCGCGTTGAGGGCCTCGACATCCGCCACCGGTATGCCGTGGATGCGCTCCATCACCAGCACCTCGTTGCGGGTGTAGTCCCAGTCAATGGCGGGGATATAGATGAGATCGGAGCCCTCGAAGTTGCGGCGCAGCTGACTGGCGTTGGCGGCCTCACGTTGCAGGTCGAGTTCGTCGTGAATGGTGGCGTCGTAATCGGCCACCACCTCCACCGGATGCAGGCGTTGGCCTTCGGACCAGTAGCGCTCCAATAGCCCGGCCATCAGGTACATCAGCGCCAGATCCTGGCGGATCACCTTCTCGATGCCGGGTCGGATCACCTTGACCACCACCCGCTGGCCATTGGCCAGGGTGGCGGCATGAACCTGGGCCACCGAGGCCGACGCCATCGGCTGCTGGCTGAATTCCGCGAAACAGTCGTCCACCGGCGCGCCCAGTGAGCGCTCGATGATGGCCTGGGCCTGGGCGCCCGGGAAGGGCGGTACCCGGTCCTGCAGGTAGCGCAGGGACTCGGCCATGTCGTCGGGCAGCAGGTCGCGGCGGGTGGACAGAATCTGGCCGAATTTGACGAACACCGGTCCGAGTTCTTCCAGCGCCAGCCGCAGCCGGTCGCCCCGACTCAGCTTGGGCTGAGGGAACAGGTGCCAGGGCGCCAGGAGAAAGAAAACCTTCAGGGGGGCGGGCAACTCTGCCAGGGGCAGAAAGGTGTCCAGCCGATAGCGGCAGAAGACCCAGGCAATGCGAATCAGGCGTTGCAGGCGCGTCACTGTTACTCCGGTGTGTGGTGGCGGGTGGGCTCCAGCCGTGTTTCCAGCTGTTCCAAACGGGCAGATAGCCGTTCGGTCCGCAAATTGAGGTCGTCGATGTCGGCGAAGGTGGCCTCCAGTTCCCGCTTGCCGGGCAAGGTGCCGCTTTCCTCGTGGACGTATTCTTCAATATTGGCGTGAAGGGTGGTCGAGGCCTGTCGGCTCCATTTGGCCGCGTTGCGCAGTCGGCGCCCCAAGAAGTGGGCCGGTACGTCCCCCACATGCCGCGCGAGGGCCGCTTCCCAGTCCGGATTGAGTCGTGCCAGCGCACGCTGCAGCTGGTGTGCCTGGGCCATGTCGCCGGCGACCGTCAGCCGGCCTTCCTGAAAGACCTTGTCGTCACCCAAGGCGAGGGCAACGAACGCTAATGGGCGTCCGCTGATGTCCAATGCCGGGGTCTCGAGGGGCTCGCTGCCAACCTGGATCTGCTCCCCCTGGGATTGTAAGTGCAGGGCCAGGGCCAGGGGCGCGGTCATGCGGAACTGGACCGGCCCGGCCAAGGCGGCCAGTAGCGCCTGCTGGCCTGCAGGGTCCAGGGCCAGAGCCTGGTTCAGCGCGCTCTCGATCACGCCGGAAACCGCCGCCTGCAGGGTAGGGCCGGGAAACATCAGGGCTTTATTCCCACGTGCAGGGCGACGATGCCGCCGGTCATGTTGTGGTACTTGGTGTTCACCAGACCGGCGGCATCCATCATGGCCTTCAGGGTTTCCTGATCCGGGTGCATGCGGATCGATTCCGCCAGGTACTGGTAGCTGGCGGAATCACCGGCAATCAGCTGCCCCATCAGCGGCAGCGCGTTGAACGAATAATTGTCGTAGATTTTGCTCAGCAGGGGGTTGGTGGGCTTGGAAAACTCCAGCACCATCAGCTTGCCGCCGGGCTTGAGTACGCGGGTCATGTCCCGCAGTGCCTGGTCCTTGTCGGTGACGTTGCGCAGCCCGAAGGCAATGCTGACGGCGTTGAAATGATTGTCCGGGAACGGCAGCCGCTCGGCATCGGCCTGGACATACTCGATGTTGCCGGCATAGCCGCGGTCGATCAGTCGACTGCGGCCAACCTGCAGCATGGAGGCATTGATGTCTGCCAGGACCACCTGTCCCGAAGGGCCGACCAGATCCGAGAATTTCATGGTCAGGTCGCCGGTACCGCCGGCGATGTCCAGCACCCGATGGCCCGGGCGGACGCCGCTCAGCTCGATGGTGAACCGTTTCCAGAGGCGATGGATGCCCATGGACATCAGGTCGTTCATCAGGTCGTACTTGCCGGCCACGGAGTGGAACACTTCGGCAACCTGTCCGGCCTTCTGGTCCCTGGGCACGGAGCTGTAGCCGAAATGGGTGGTGTCGTCCTGGCCGGGGGCGCTGCTTTCCTGATCGGGCGACGGCGGTTGTTGGGTCATGGCGCATGTCCTGTCAAAATCTGAACCCCGTATTCTAACGGTTAGGGGGGTGGCTACAAGCGAATTGGCCCCTTAAACTATCAAAATTCTAAAATTGCAAAATTCTAAAATTGCAAAATTCCAAATTTACAGAGACCGATTACTTCATGGCTGTCATTGACGTACACCGTTCCCATTCCCTCGATCATGAGCATGCGCGCCAGGCCGCCGAAACCCTGGCCCAGGATCTGTCCAAGCAATTTGATGTCCATTACCAGTGGGATGGCGATGTGATGCGTTTCAAGCGCAGCGGCGTCAAGGGCCAGCTTGATATCACGCCCCAGGACATTCACGTCCATCTGGAACTCAGCCTGTTGCTGCGGCCCTTCAAGAACCGCATCGAGCAGGAGATTCACCGTCAGCTGGACCAGCTGACTCAGGGCTGAACCGGCTCCGCCGTCAACTGGAACGGGGTTGGATGGGCGTCGAGTATTCGCACCAGCACCCGCCGTTCCCGATGCACCAGCTGATCGATCAGGGTGTCGACGTCGTCCATTGCCCGGAATGCCCGATAGCCCCGGTGCAGGAAATCGTGCAGATCCGCCAGATCGGCCATTTCGGCCGCGCCCCGGGTCATGCTCAGCAGCCATCCCAGCGTGCGGTTGCGGACGTATCGGTCGAGCTGGCGCCCCACCGACGACACCAGCTCGATTTGGCGCTGCCGTTCGACGGGGTTGGCGGCATGGCGGTAGGCCTCGCAATACTGGCTCTCGGTCAGTGACGACAGCGGATGCCCGAGCCGCGCCAGGGTCTCGGCCAGGGCCAGATCCAGCTGTTGGGTGATCAGGTTCAGTTCCACCAGGCCCGCGAACGTCGCCAGCACCGGGTCGGGCAACCATTTCACCATTTTCGGAAAGATGCGGTCGATGTTGTCGTCCCGGCGGGTCAGGCCGGCCGGTGCGTACAGGTCGGTGAGCAGGAAGTTGAGGCCGTCGTGGTAGCCCGGATGGCAGTATAGATCCTGATGGGTGTGCTTCAGGCGCTCGGCCTGCCATTGGCCCAGCGGCTCGAGCTGGGACACTAACGGGTGGTCGGACTTGCGGCGTCGGAAGTCGTGGTACGCCAACAGTCGTTGCTGGAGCTGGCGGGCGTTGTCGCTGTGAACAGGGGTGTTGACGAGACGGTCGCGATACATGTCGGGGCGAGCCGGATTCCGGCGCTGGCGATTGGAGTCGCCAGTCTACCGGAGTCCGCTGGGTAATGCAGGCCGATTCAGAGCTGGGCGGCCGCCGGCAGAGTCTCAAAGCCCGGTACCCACTCGTCACTGTCCAGAGTGATGAAGTGGCTGGGGGCGTTGGTTTCGACAATGCGCATGGTGGTGGGGCTCTGACGGGCGCTGTTGATCATGGCGCCCCGGTCGAGGATTCGATCCACCTGTGAAATCAGGAAGGTGCCGTGGCGCACGTGCTGGTAGACGGAGGTATCGGTACGCTCCATCCAGTCCATGATGTTCTCGATGTTGCGCACCAGGGTCAGGTGATCCTTGGTGGCGGTGAACAATCGGCTCAGCAGCACTTTCTTACGTGGATTCATCTTGCCGAAGAAGGTTTGGCCGTAGGCCGAAGATGGCGCGCTGTCGATCAGGCGAATCAACCAGGGCCACATTCCATGACTGACCGGTTCCAGCAAGGTGGTGACCAGGGCGTGCAGTCTGCCCTGGGGCAGTACCGGCGCTTCCAGCACCACTTCGACGTTTTCGAACAGTTCCGGGCGCTGCCTGACGGCCTCCAAAATGACTGCGCCACCACGGGAGTGACCGTGGACTCGGATGTTGTCGGTCGACGGCAGATTGGTCAGCGCCTGGATCAGGATGCAGGCATCGTACTCGATGGTGGCTTCCAGATGCTTGATCGGCACCTCCCAGTCGGGGGTTTCCGGGGTCACACCGTTGACCGGGATATGGTAGTTGCAGCAAGTGAGCAGGATCAGTTCGGTGGTGGGCGCCTCATAGGCCTGGGTGAAGTAGCAGTGGTTCTCCAGGAAGCCGTGGACACCAATGACGGTTTGCTCCGCCTTGCCGCTGTGGTTGCGGACCGACACCGCACCTTTGCCCACCCGGTAGACCCGGCCGGAAAACATTTCGGAATAGGTGCCTTCAATCGGTTTGATCAGTTTGCGAACGTGGCTCGCTTTCATAACCGTTCTCCCACCAGCAGTTGTTCTGCGCTTTATTAGAATTTATTTCAGCAAGTGCGCTTGTTTTATCTTGCCTGCTCACCTGTTGTATTGGCGCAGATTACAAAAGTTTTGCTGTGCCAGAGCCAATCAAGTCTCCCTTATACCTTTAAGTATCCGTTCCTACGAGTATAGAGGGTGGATGTAAATTTTTGTAAATCCGTGATGCCAGAGACGTTGTGGAGCCAGCTCAGGTTGTCTGGCACAATGCCGGGCTGTTTGATTTTTCTCTACCACTATCCTGGGGTCGTCAGCCGTTGAGTCACGAGGAATCGCATCTCTTACTGCCAATGGATTCAGCCTGGCTGGCACTCGAACGCCCAGACAATCCCATGACCATTACGGTCATGCTGCGGGTGGAGGAGCTGACCGAGAGCCGCCTGCGTGAGTTTCTACAGCACTATTGGCTGGCCTGGGAGCGGTTCCGCTACCTGCCGGTGGCGCGGGCGCCGGGGTGGTGGTGGGAGCTCGATCCCACCTTCGAGCTCAGTCATCATCTGAGTGTGGTGGACGGGCGGCTCTCCGCCCTGGAATTGCGGCAATGGGTCTCTGCTCGGCTCAACGAGCCACTCCCGGACTATCGGCCGCGCTGGAAATTCTGGTTGGTGCCGGACGCCGAGGGCGGCGCGGCGCTGTTGTTGCGAATTCACCACTGCTATGCCGACGGCCTCTCGCTGCTGGGGGTGTTCGAGCGGGTGTGCCCGCCGTCGCCGCAGCAGGCGCCGGTGATCTATGGCGCGCGGGAGGAGGCCGATCTCGGACGCTGGCGCCGTGCCGCCGGAGGCTGGCTTCAGGCCGTCGGCAGTGGCGAGCTGGATGCCCGCGACGGGGTCCATCCGGATAAGGCACCGCGTCATCCGGTCGAACGCCTGGCCTTGCAGGGTGCTCGGTTGGTTAATGAAATTAGTCAGTTCCTGGTGGAGCCGGAGGACTCGCCGTCCCCCCTCAAACAGCCGTTGCTGGGTCGGCGCGGCTGTGCCTGGACCGAACCGGTGGCGCTGGACCGATTTCGCAGCGCCGCGGAACGTACCGGCTGCACCGTCAACGATGTGCTGCTGAGCTGTGTGGCCTCGGCGGTGCGGGTACGGCTGTCCGATGGCGTCACCGACCTCGACGACGCCATTCTGCACGCCGCGGTTCCGGTCAATATCCGCGAACGGTTGCCAGCGGATGTTCGGCCGCAGCCGGGGGAGCTGGGTAATTATTTCGGCACGGTATTTGTGCCGCTGCCGGTGGATGGAGACAGCTCCCTGGAACGACTCTTCCGGGTCAAGCACGAAACCCGTCGGCTGAAACGAAGCTGGCAGCCGGGAATTTCCTGGGGACTGACGGGAACCGCCTCCCTGTTGCCGGCCAGCTGGCGTCAGTCCATTGCCGAGCTGATGTACCGTAAGGCCAGCGCGGTGGTGTCCAACGTGCCCGGAACCCAGGAACCGCGCTATCTGGCCGGCTGTCGAATTCGCCAGCAAATGTTCTGGGTGCCCCAGGCAGGCAACATCGGGCTGGGCATCAGTGTGGTCAGCTACGCCGGGCAGGTGCAATTCGGGGTGGTGGCGGACGAGGCCATTCTCGCCGAGCCGGAGGCCTTCCTCCAGGACTGCCTGAGCGAGCTGGAAGCCTTACTGGACTAGCCCGCCGCGTCACCCTTGCTGTTGCTGTTGCTGTTGCTGTTGCTGTTGCTGTTGCTGTTGCTGTTGCTGTTGCTGTTGCTGTTGCTGTTGCTGTTGTTGCCGCCGGCACCGGATGCGATGCCCGGTTCGGGTCGTAATTCCAAAGTCCTGATTCCCCCGCCTCCTAAATAACCATAAAACCACCCCTCTCGACGAATATTCCCCGTTCCGGGACTGCTTGATGATGAACCCCAGGCAACCAGGGATGTCTGGGGACGATTCCCGGACTTCCTGGACCTCAGTGAATCACGGGCGGGGGACTGCCTCCCGCTGTAACCGGTGAATCCTGTATCCCAGACAAAACCAATCGGGGGAAGCATGAACAACAACAACTTCAAAAAGTCAGGGCTGGCTTTGGCACTTGCCGCAGCGGCTGGCTTGAGCGCATCGGCTAACGCAGCTGTGGAAGTCTACAGCAAGGAAGGCACCTCAGTATCCGTGGATGGCTACTTCAACGCCTTCTACGTCAACCGGGATGACAAGCTGGCGGACACCCAGAATTCCCGCGTTAAAATGGGCTTCCTGCCCAACACCATCGGCTTTAACTTCAGCAAGGAAGTCGGTGACCTGACCCTGGGCGGGCGGTCTTCGTTCTGGACCACCATCAATGACAGCCTGGATTCGCCGACGGATACCGCGATTGACGTGCGCCAGTTCTACGCCACGGTCGACGGCGGCTTTGGTCAGGTGTTGATCGGTAAGGATTTTGGTCTGTACGCCCGCTCCAACATCTTCCTGGACGAAATTCTGCTGGGCTTCGGCTCACCGGGTGCTCCCGGTGGCGTGTCCTTCGGTAACATCCGCACCGGCTATCCGTACCCGACACCCAGTGCCCAGATTACCTACCGCTCGCCGGACCTGGGTGGCCTGAACCTGGCGCTGGCTATGCTGGATCCCGCGAACACGGCAACCGGCGCCGGGGATGAGCAGTCTGCGCCGCGTTTTGAGGCGGAAGCAACCTACAGTGCCGATCTCGGCGGTGTGGCCTTGACCGGCTGGGTCAATGGCCGTCACCAGAAATCCGAAGCCGTGGCCACCGGCGACGATGTCACCACCACCGGCCTTGGCTACGGTTTGCGTGCCTCTGTGGCGGGGCTGACCCTGACCGCTTCCGGCTTTACCTCCGAGGGCGATAACCCGGTATTGATCGTCAATGGCCCGCTGACCGAAGACGATGCGGACGGCTATCTGGTGCAGGGCTCCTACGCCTTTGGCGCCAACAAGCTGGTGCTGTCCTACGGTGAAACCGATGCCGAGATTCTGGACCTGGAAACCGAAAACACCACCATCGCTTTCTTCCATGACGTTAACAGCAACCTCAAGCTGGTGGCTGAGTACAACATGTATGAAGACAACAGCCGTAGCACCGGGGCCGCCGTCTCCGAGACGGACACCCTCGCGCTGGGTGCCGTAGTGATGTTCTAACCTTTCGGGCGACCCTCGCCGGCGCGACCGGCGGAAAGCCCCTATCCAGACCGGCTCGTGCCTGGGCCGGTCTGCGACTAAAGTGCTGGCTTGCCGCCGAGTCGGCCATGCGTGCCTAGACAGCTTTCATTATGGAGGCTTATCAATCAATGACCTACGATAGATTTGGTGCGCCGATAAAAAGTACTGAAGTCGAATTGGCGTCGTCGCGGGGTGCCGTAAAATCGGTGGAGAGCCAGTTAAAGCCGGAGCCCACCCCGATGATGCCTGCCCTATCTCCCGCTGCTGTGACAGTGGCCAGTACCCATGAGCGGGACGCGGTAACGGCCGCGCGGCAGCTGGGCCAGAGTCTGCATCAGGATCACCTCGGCTGTGTGCTGTTCTTCTGCTCCGCGGAATACGACCTGGTGCGTCTGGGGCCAGCGTTGGAGCAGGTGTTTCCCCAGGTAGTGGTCTGCGGCTGCACCTCCGCCGGTGAAATTACCCCGGACGGCTACGGCCGCGGCTGCATCACCGCCATCGGCTTCGATCGTCGCTACTTTGCCATTGACTGTGCGCTGATCCAGGAGCTGGAACAATTCAGCCTCGAAGACGCCCAGCGCTGCATCGACCAGCTGTTGGCGACCTGCCGCGACGCCCAGCTGGCGCCGGTAAAAGGCAACACCTTCGCGATTACCCTATTGGACGGCCTGTCCAGTCGCGAGGAGCTGGTGCTGGCCACTCTCAACGCAGCCCTGGGCACCATTCCCCAGTTTGGCGGCTCCGCCGGTGACGACGAGCGGCTGACCAACACCCACGTTTACTACAAGGGCCGGTTCTACAATCGGGCCGCGATTGTGATGCTGGTCAATACGCCGCTGGATTTTCGGGTTTTCTCCACCCACCACATGGCAGCCCGGGATGACAAGCTGGTGGTGACCGCCGCCGACAGTGACAGCCGCACGGTCTACGAACTCAATGCCGAACCGGCTGCGGATGCTTACGCCCGGATTGCCGGCGTCACGGTGGAGGAGCTGGACCGGCGCACCTTTGCCCTGCGCCCGATGGCAGTGCGCATCGGTGGCCACTATTTCATTCGCTCGGTCCAGCGGGTCAATCCGGACCGCAGTCTGACCTTCTATTGCGCGGTGGAAACCGGCATTGTCATGACCGCCATGAAACCGGAATCACTGCAACGCAGCCTGGAAGTTCAGCTCCAGACCGCCGAAGCGGTGGTGGGGCCGCCCCTGGTAACGATCGGCTGCGACTGCTTTCTGCGCCGGCTGGAGGCGGAGCTGGCGGGCATCGACCAGGAGGTATCGCAGTTCCTGCAGCGACACCGGGTGATCGGTTTCAATTCCTACGGCGAACAGTTCGACGGCATGCACATCAATCAGACCTTTACGGGGGTAGTCATTGGCCAGCCTGAATGCGTCCCACAGCCCCGCTGAGACTGCGCTGTTGTCGGCAAAGGATCAGCGCATCGCCACGCTGGAGGCGGAAAATGAGCGCCTGCGCAAGATTCGTGACGCCCTGATCCAGCGGGTGGAGTCGGGCGTTGCCCACAAGCCGGACCCCTATGCCGCCTTCGAGCATTCGGTGATCCTGGCGGAACAGGTGCGGGAGCGGACCGAGGCGCTGAACCGGGCCATGGAAGAGCTGAAGGCGAGCAACAAGGCGGTGAACCGAGCCCGGGAAGAGGCGGAAACCACCCGCCAGCGGCTGGTGGATGCCATTGAGAGCATCGCTGACGGTTTCGTGCTGTTCGACCAGGATCATCGGCTGATCCTCAGTAACAGCCGCTTCAACAGCTACTGGCGCAATACCGACGCCGGTGCCCGCCCGGGTGACACCATCGAGCAGGTGCGCGCCAAGGCATTGACCTCCGGTCTCATCGTCGAGGAGCACACCGATCCGGACGCGGAGGGCTCGGTGTTCCTGCTGTCCAACCAGCGCTGGGTACAGATGACCGAGCGCGCCACCCGTGAAGGCGGCTTGGTGGTGCTGTACTCCGACATCACTGACGTCAAGAACTCCGAGACCGCCCGCCGGGAGCAGGCGCTGGCGGATAAATCCCGCTTGCTGCAGGCCACCGTCGACAACCTGTCCCAAGGGGTGGTGCTGGTCAACCCCGATGGCAAGCCCGAAATCTGGAACGATCAGTTCCTGCGGCTCACCGGCCTGCCGCCGGGGCACGTTTCCACCGAGCGCTGTCTGATGGAATTGATGGCGGGTTCCGATCTGCCGCTGTTGCATCCGGACACCGGCGCCCGCGACCGGCTGCAGTTTGTCGAGCAGGTGCACCGCCGAACCGACGGCACCGTCATCGAAATCAAGACCCACCTGATGCCCGACGGCGGCTTCGTCAATACCTACACCGACATTACCGAACGCTATCGTTACGCTGAAACCCTGGAGCAGAGCGAGCGCTGGATTCGGGTGGTGACCGACCATGTGCCCGCGTTGATCGCCTACGTCGGCGCCGACCTCACCGTCCAGTTCTGCAACAAGGTGTATGAGGCCTGGTACGGCAACGGCCGCGAGTCACTGTTGGGGCTGGCGCTGGCGGAGGTGCACGATCCGGCGCTGTACGATCGGCTGATGCCGCAGGTACGCCAGGCGCTGGCCGGGGAAAGTGTCAACTTCGAGCTGGAGGAAGCGGACCGTCAGGGCTCACTGCATTACATGCTGCGCTCCTATGTGCCCAACCGGGACGCCCGTGGCGAGGTGGTCGGCTTCTTCGTGCTGATTCGCGACATCACCGATCGCCGACGTACCGCCCTGGCCCTGGAGCAGGCCTACGACAACCTGGAGCGACGGGTGAAGGAGCGTACTGCGGCGCTGACCGGGCTCAACAACAAGCTGCGCCTGGAAATCAGCGAACGCGCGGCGGTGGAGGCGCGGCTGCGGGACGCCAAGCTGGAGGCGGAACGGGCTAACCTGTCCAAGACCAAGTTCCTGGCGGCGGTCAGCCACGACCTGCTGCAGCCACTGAATGCCGCGCGCCTGTTTACCAGCGCCCTGCTGGAGCAGTCGTTCGGGCTGAAAGCGGAGAGCCTGGTGCGCTCGGTGAGTCACTCCCTGGACGATGTCGAGAACCTGCTGGGTACCCTGGTGGATATCTCCAAGCTGGATGCCGGGGTGATTCAGCCGGACGTCACCGCCTTCGATTTGCGCGACCTGCTCAACAACATCGCCCGGGAGTTCCGCCAGATGGCGATGTCCGAAGGCTTGCAGCTGGACTTCGTGGCGTCCTCGGCGGTGGTGAGTTCCGATTCCCAGTTGCTGGCCCGCATCCTGCGCAACTTCCTCACCAACGCCATTCGCTACACCGGCCGGGGCCGGATCCTGTTGGGCTGCCGCCGCCAGCGCAACCACGTGCTGTTGCAGGTGTGGGATACCGGGCCCGGCGTACCGCACGACAAGCTCACGGAAATCTTTCAGGAGTTCAAACGGATACAACCTGTCGGCAGGCAGGCGGACAAGGGTTTGGGGTTGGGCTTGGCGATTGTGGACAAGATTGCCCGCATCCTCGGGCACGAGATCACCGTGGAGTCGGTGGAGGGGCGGGGCTCGGTGTTCAGCGTCAGGGTGCCGTTGGGAACACTGCCAGTCCGTGTGGACCAGGACGATAGTGTCCACCAGCCGCCGGCCGATGGCTTGGGGGGCGCCCGGGTCTGGGTGATCGACAATGACCAGACCATTTGCAACGGCATGAAGACCCTGCTGGAGGGTTGGGGTTGCCGGGTGCTCACGGCGGTGTCGCTGGTGGACCTGCAAGCCCGGGTCGACCTGGTGTCAGCCCCGGTGGACCTGATCCTGGTGGACTACCACCTCGACAACGACGAGACCGGCGTGGACGCGGTGGCCGCCATTAACCGGGTGCGACACCAGATCGTGCCGGTCCTTATGATCACCGCCAATTACACCAATGAGCTCAAGAAGGATATTCGCGACCGCGGCTACCTGCTGATGAACAAGCCGGTCAAGCCACTGAAATTGCGATCCGCGCTCCATCACCTGCTGTCGCCCCTGTAAAGGGGGAGGCCGCGGGGAGGGCGAAGTCTGGGAAGCTGACTGGCGGGCGACTGGTTGACGCCGCGGGCCAAGGTCTGACGTCAGGCCGGCGGTATACCGCGCGACCTGAGGAAACGCAGCGCCTCAACGCTTCAGGTACTGGCTGAAATCCACGTCGCCAGCGGAGAGAATGGCCTGGACCCGGTTGTGAACCCCCAGTTTGCGCAGGATGGCGGAGACGTGGGCCTTGACCGTGGTTTCGGCGATGTTGAGGTTGTAGGCAATCTGTTTGTTGGACTCGCCCTTGGCCATGCGTTCCAGTACCAGCAGTTGGCGCCGGGTCAGCGAGTTGAGCAGTTCCGGTGAGATCGGGTTGTCTTCGTGGCGGTGGCGGCGAGTGGATTCTTTGCTGGTGCGAATGATGTCGGAGGGCAGGTAGACGTTGCCGTTGAGGATCTGGGTAATCGCCTCGGTCATCTGTTCGCGGGGTGACGACTTGGTGATAAAGCCGACGGCACCGTAGGTAATCGCCTGCAACACCACCTGTTTGTCCTCCTCCGCGGAGACGATCACCACCGGAATGGTGGGGGCTTCGTTGCGCAGCGAGATCAGACCGTTGAGCCCGTGCATGCCGGGCATGTTGAGGTCCAGCAGGATCAGGTCCAGGTCGTCGTGTTCGCGAGTGAGCTCCAGGGCGGTATCCAGATCCTCGGTTTCCAGAATCTCGCTGCCACTGAAACCGGATGCAATCACATTGCTGATGGCCTCGCGAAACAGCGGGTGGTCGTCGGCAATGAGAATCTTGTAGGCAGATTCCATGGCGTCGGTTCCCTGTTGTGGGCTGGTTTGAGGCGTGTCGTCAACCTCATCATAGCCCGTTTTACGTGGGCTGCTATTGTCGGCATCAGTCAGCATGGTGTTACCTCACAAATCACTCGATGATTCGGAATGAAACCGCGGCCTGACCGGCGTGGCGGGCGGCATCGGCAAGCCGGCATTGGCCCAGCCATCGACCCCCTCCTTGTACCAGTAGAGATTGCGGAAACCGGCCTCGGCCAGGCGCTTGACCGCATTCCAGGACAGCCAGCAGTCGGATTTGCACAGCACCGCCACCGGGTGATTGCGGTTGTGGCGAGTCAGCTCCAGGGCGTTGTTGATCAGGTACTTGTGCCAGGCGTCATCGAGGCGGCCACGGCCGGTATTCGGTAGCCAGACCGCGGACGGCAGTGAAAGGTGGGGCTCGGTTTGCAGGAAACGGTCGGCGCGGTAATCCAGGTTGATGACGTCGATCAGCACCAGCGCCGGTTCTCGCTGGAGTAAAGCCTGCATGCCTTCGGTGGACACGGTTTCCGCACCCACGGCCCTGGCCGGGGTCGGGCTGCGGTAGCGGTCGATGCGATAGCCATCGTCGGAAAACAGCGCCTCCTGGGATTCCGGCAAGGGTGCGACGGTTGACTCGGCGGTTGCGCCAACGCCCAGGGATAAGAACGCGAGACCGATCAGTTGCCTGACCATATTGAAAAACCTCTGTTTAGGGGCCGCTGAACTCCAGAGATAATCCAGAGTCATTCAGCGGCACCTTTATTATTGTGCTGATCCCATTAGACGTGAACACCGTCTTGGGTTGAATGAGACCATCGCAGCAAAAAAGAAGCACTAAAGTACTATTCTAGCGCCTGCCGGTGCTTCGTATCGTGAAGCTATGTATACCATTGATCGGCTTGTACATTGCAGCCCCTGTCGCAGCCCCTGTTGGAGGGTACTGGCGGCCCTGGCGCTGTGGCTCGGCAGTCTGGGCCTGCTGGCGCCGGTCGCCACCAAGGCCGACCCGCTACCCACCTTGTCGCTCAGTGTCCTGCAATTTGGCACCGCCCACTGGGAGCTGGACCACCTGCAGCGTCGACGGCTGGATGCGTCGCACGGCTTTGATCTGGACCTGCGCCTGGTGGCCAACCTGCCGGCCTCGCGGCTGGCGCTCAGTAGTGGCACCGTCGATGGCGCGGTGGCGGACCTGCTGTGGGTGCAGTCCCGGTTCGAGGCCGGCACGCGCTACGTCTATCTGCCGTTTTCATCCCATATTGGTGATGTGGTGGTGCCCGCGGATTCAGCCATCACCACCCTGGCGGACTTGGCCGGCAAGCGCATCGGAGTCGCGGGTGGGGCCGACAGCAAGGGCTGGATCCTGTTGCAGCGGGTTGCCCGGCAACGGGGCGTGGACCTGTCCGGTGCCCGCGTGCAGTATGCCGCGCCCCCGCTCTTGAGCCAAGCCCTGAAGCGGGGCCAACTCGACGCCATCGTGACCTACTGGCACTTTGCCGCCCGCCTGCGCGGGGCGGGCGAGATGCGATCGGCGATCCGGTTATCGGAGCTGTTGGGCGAGCTGTCGTTGCGGCGTGACCTGCCGGTGCTGGGCTACGTGTTCGATGAAAGCTGGGTGGCGGACCGGCCAGAGCTGTTGCAGCGCTTCGCGCTGGCACTGACCGAGGCCAAACAGGAGCTGGCCACCGAACTGGCCTATTGGTCGCCGCTGCGGTTGTTGATGCGGGATCCCGACGACAATACCTTCCGCGAGCTGCGCACCGGCTTCGTGGACGGTATCCCGCCGTTCCTCGACGATGACCGCATTGCGGACCTGCAGCGGTTGCTGACCCTGGTGGGGACCGACCGCCACCGGCTGATCGACGCCGGGTTGTTCTACCGGGCCGAGCCATGACCCGGGGCGCGCCGCCACGTTGGGCCTACTGGATCGCGCTGCCGGTGTTGATTGCCCTGTGGGCGGGGGTGGCGGTGTTACTGCAGTCGACGTTGCTGCCGTCGCCGCTGGCGGTGCTGGCCACCTTGGCTGAGGCGGCGGGCTCCGGCGAACTGTGGCGCCATCTGGGGGTGACCCTCTATCGGGTGGTGGTGAGTTTTCTGCTGGCGATGGCACTGGGTACACTGCTGGGGGTGTGGATGGGGCGATCGGCGCTGGCCAACGCAGTGCTTGACCCGGTGCTGGTGCTGTTCCTCAATTTACCGGCGCTGGTCACTATCATCCTGCTGTATGTGTGGCTGGGCCTGGTGGAGCCGGCCGCCATTCTGGCGGTGGTGATCAACAAGGTTCCCAACGTGGCGGTGACCGTGCGCGAAGGCGCCCGCAGCCTGGATGGCAAACTGGAGCAGATGGCCCGGGTCTACCGCTTTTCCGGCTGGCAGCGCTGCTGGCACGTGTGGACGCCGCAACTGTTTCCCTACCTCATGGCGGCGACTCGGGGCGGGCTGGCGCTGATCTGGAAAATTGTGCTGGTGGTGGAGTTGCTGGGTCGCTCCGAGGGTATTGGCTTTCAGCTCCACATGGCGTTTCAGGTGTTCGATGTCGCCACCATCCTGGCTTACAGCCTGGCGTTCATTGCGGTGGTCCAACTGATTGAACTGGGGCTGCTGCAACCGATCGAACGACGGGCGTCGCGCTGGCGCCGCACGGAGGTGTCCGGTGCTTGAGGTGTCGATGCCATGGCCGGGCGGTGGCCACCCCATTCTGGGGCAGGTGCGGGCGACGGTGAAGCCGGGTGACCGGATCTGTCTGCTGGGGGCGTCTGGCGTGGGTAAAACCACCCTACTCAATGCCCTGGTTGGTCTCGATCCCCAGGTGCCGCCCGAGGCGGTCCGGCTGCAAGCGGGCTTGCGCCTGGGCTACCTGTTCCAGGAACACCGGCTGTTGCCCTGGCGTACGCTGTTCCAGAACCTTGCGCTGGTTGGCGCCAACCGGGAGCGGTCCGCCCAGCTGCTGGCTAAGGTGGGCCTGACCGGCTACGGCCACTACCGCCCCGATCAGCTGTCCCTGGGCATGGCCCGGCGCGCTGCCCTGGCGCGCTGCCTGGCGGTGGTACCGGATGTGCTGCTGCTGGACGAGCCCTTCGCCTCCCTCGACCGGCCCCGGGCGGATGAGTTGCGTCAGCTGATCTGTGGGCTACTGGACCGGCGGCCCCAGATGGCGATGATCTGCGTCACCCACGATGCCCGCGACGCCCACCAGCTGGCGAACCAGCTGTGGTACCTCAGTGGCCGGCCAGCCCAACTGACCCGGGAAAGCCTGACGGCCGGGACGCTGTCGCCAGCGCCCAAGGTTCCCCATTAAACGGGGTTCATTGCCGTGTGGCGCCGCCTCATTGGTAGGATGCGGTGAGCAAAGCGAACCGCATCAAGGCCCAGCCCCGGATAACCGCCGCCAACGATGCGGTTCGCTGCGCTCACCGCATCCTACAGGGCTGTGGTGCCTCAGTGGCCGGCCCAGTTGGCCCGGGAGAGGCGGGCGGCCGGGACGCTGTCGCCAGCGCCCAAGGTTCCCCATTAAACGGGGTTCATTGCCGTGTGGCGCCGCCTCATTGGTAGGATGCGGTGAGCAAAGCGAACCGCATCAAGGCCCGGCCCGGTGAACCGCCGCCAACGATGCGGTTCGCTGCGCTCACCACATCCTACAGGGCTGTGGTGCCTCAGTGGCCGGCCCAGTTGGCCCGGGAGAGGCGGGCGGCCGGGACGCTGTCGCCAGCGCCCAAGGTTCCCCCATTAAACGGGGTTCATTGCCGTGTGGCGCCGCCTCATTGGTAGGATGCGGTGAGCAAAGCGAACCGCATCAAGGCCCGGCCCGGTGAACCGCCGCCAATGATGCGGTTCGCTGCGCTCACCGCATCCTACAGGGCTGTGGTGCCTCAGTGGCCGGTCGAGCTGACCCGGCAAGCCTCGAGGCTGGCAGGATGTCGCCCGCATCGAGGTTCCCCATTAAATGGGTTTTACTGCCGTCAGCGGCGGGTGCCCAGGATGCGGGTGCGTTGGGGGCGGAAGGCGGCGGTGGCCAGCGTCGCCAGCACCAAACTGACGCCGGCGGTGATGGCGTAGGCCTCGGTGTTCCACTGCAGGTAGAGCGCAAAGCGGATGGTTTCCACCGCGTGGGTGAAGGGGTTGACCTGGCACAGCCAGTACAACCAGGGCGAGGCTTCCTGCATCTTCCACAGTGGGTAAAGCGCCGACGACAGGAAGAACATGGGGAAGATCACGAAGTTCATCACCCCGGCAAAATTCTCCAGCTGTTTGACCCAGGTGGCGATCAGCAGGCCCAGGGCCCCCAGCATCAGCGCCGTCAACATCAGCGCGGGCAGTACCGCCAGGTAGCCCCAGGCCGGCGTTTCCACATCGATCAGCCGGGCGATCAGCAGGAAGACATAGACCTGGCCGATGGCCACCAGTCCCATCGCCAGCAGCTTGGTGATCAGCAGGAACGGTCGCGGCAGCGGGCTCATCAGCAGCACCCGCATGCTGCCCAGCTCCCGGTCATAGACCATCGACAGCGCCCCCTGCATGCTGTTGAACAGCACGATCATGCCGCACAGTCCCGGGACTATGTAGGTTTCGTAGGTGATGTAGGTCTGGTAGGGCGCGATGATGGAGATGCCGAGCACGGCGCGGAAGCCGGCGGCGAACACCAGCAGCCACAACAGCGGTCGCACCAGGGCGCTGGCGAAGCGGGTGCGCTGCTGCCAGAACCGCTGCCATTCCCGCGCCTGCACGGCGAGGAAGCAGTTGAGGTATTGGCTCGGTGTCATGACGTGGTCTCCCCGGTCAGGGCCTGGAAGGTTTCGGCAAGGGTGGCGGTGCCTTCGGCCTGGCACAGGGCGTGGCCCTCGCCGTTGGCCAGCAGCTGGCCCCGATGCAGGATCAACACAGGGTCATTGCTGTCCACCTCTTCGATCAGGTGGGTGGCCCAGAGCACCGTCAGGCCGCGATCGCGGCACAGGCTACGAACGTGTTGGTTCAGCGCCTGGCGGCTGGGCACGTCGAGGCCGACGGTGGGCTCGTCCAGCAACAGCAGGCTGGGTTGATGCAGCAGCGCACGGGCAATTTCCACCCGCCGCCGGTGGCCGCCGTTGAGCAGGCGCACTGCATCGCCGGCCCGCGCCAGCAGGCCAAAGCGCTCCAGCTCCTGATCGCACAGCCGTCGCGCCTGGCGCAACGACAGGCCGTGCAGGCCGGCGTGATACATCAGGTTCTGCCGCACGGTCAGGTCCAGGTCGAGGGCGTTTTGCTGGAACACCACGCCGAGCTGGCGCAGCGCTGCGGCGGGGTGCCGCTTGAGCGAGCGGCCGTCCAGCAGCACGTCGCCGCACTGGATCGCCAGCAACCGGGTCAGCAATCCGAACAGCGTCGACTTGCCGGCGCCGTTGGGCCCCAGCAGCGCATGGAAGCCCCCCGGGGCCAGCTCGAAGCTGACCTCGGACAGCACCGGCTGACGGCCATAGCGGAAACTGAGGTTGCGGGCCGTCAGGGTCATGAGGTGGGATCGATCACGACGCCCCAGGGGTAGCGTCCGACCTTGATGGACTTGATCACCTTCAGCTCTTCCACATCGATCACCGAGACATCACCGGAGACGCCGTTGGTGGTGTAGAGCTGGCTTTCGTCTTTGTTGAGATCCAGCTGCCACACCCGGCTGCCCACCAGCAGGTAGTCCAGCACCTCGTAGGTCTGGGCATCCACCACCGCGACGTGGTTGGCCGGCCCCAGGGCGACGAAGGCGTACTTGCCGTCGGAGGTGAGTTCGATGCCCACCGGCTGCACCTTGTCCTGGTTGACGCCGCGAATGCTGAAGGTGAGTTGCTTGATCTCCTCCAGGCTGTCGACGTCGATGATGTGTACGGTGCCGCCAATTTCCGCCGACGCCCAGGCGATCTTGCTGTCGTCGCTGAACTCCACATGCCGCGGGCGCTGGCCCACCACGAGGTTCTTCTTGATCTGGAAGTCGGTGGTGTCGATCCAGTGCAGCATGCTGGAGGTCTCACTGGTGTTCACCGCCCACCGGCCGTCCGGGCTCACCGCCATGCCTTCCGGCTCCACGCCCACGTCGATCTGTGCCAATACGTCTTTGGTGTCCACGTCCACCACGGTGACGATGGCGTCGTCCTCGTTGGCGATGTAGAGGTGGCGGTTGTTGGGGTGCAGCGAGAACTGCTCCGGGTCTTCGCCGGAGGGCAGGGTGTCGATGATACGACGGCTGGCCAGATCCAGGATCTGCACGGTGTCGTCGTCGCTGGCGCAGATGTACAGCTTACTGTAGTCCTTGGACAGCAGGATGCCCCGGGGGCGCTGGCCCACCTCGATGGTTTCCACCACCGCCAGGGTCTCGGTGTCGATCACCGAAATGGAGTTGTCCTTCTCATTGGAGACGTAGGCCAGGCTGGCCGCCGCCGGGGCCGACAGGCCGATCATCGCCGCCAGGGCTGTGGTGTTGAAGAGAGTTTTCATGGTGTGCTCCTTGTTGTTCTGTGGCGGCGCGGTGGCCGTGGGTGAACGATGGATGTCATCGGCATCAGTGGATCCGACATTGACTCTCGGGCTGATCGAACCCCAGCGTGTCCATGTCGGTGCGGGGGTGCAGGAAACCCTCGACGGGTGCCTGGGCCACCAAGCCGCGGGGGTGTACCAGCGGGATGGGTTGGCGCAACTGGCCGTTCCAGGGGCGATAGCTGAGCTTGCGGCCCTTGAAGGCGGCTAGCTGGAAGTTGTCGGAGAACAGGAAATCCCGCACCTGGGCGGCGTCGGCGCTGTTGAGCCGGGTCACCGCGGTCCCCACCGAACGCACCGCCGCCCAGGCGGCGTAATCCTCGCTGGTCATGTCGCGCTGGGCCAGTTCGCGGAAGCGGTTCTGCAGCTGGGCGGCGCCCCAGCTTTCCACCACCCGGTGCCAGGCTTCCGGCGTCATGCCCTGGGTGCCCACCACCGGACGCGGCAGCCAGGTGTTGAAGGGCACGAATTCGCCGAAGTCGCCGCGGACATCGGCCACCACCACGGCGTCGTACTCGTCGTCGGTCTGGGTAAACAGCGGCAGCTCGCGAGCGGCGGTGCGACGCAGGTCGGCGTCGAAGGTCCAGGGTTTGACGGCGACGAGGTTCAAACCGAACCGTTGGCTGGCGCGGCGGAAAGCGTCGGCCCACTGCTGGTCTGCCTCGGTGGGACCGGTGATCATCAGCAGGTCCTGCCAGCGGCGCTGGTTCAGCCATTGCGCCAGGGCGTCGGTGAGCATGGCGTAGCTGGGGATGGTGTGCAGCAGCTGGGGCCGGCAATCACCGGTGCGCAGGGCGTCGTCGCGGGCGCCGGCGTTGAACAGCAGCACCCCGGGTCCGGCCTTATCCGCCAGGGCGGTCAGGGTGGTCGCCGGTACCCGCAGCACGAACAGTTCAATACCCGCCGCCAACTGGCGTTCCAGGGCTGCCAGGGCCTGCTCCTCCGACTCGGCGATGACGCTGTCCAGGGAGAAGGTCTGGCCCAGAAACCTGCCGGTGGTGTTGTTGTCGTCGATGGCCAACTCGGCGCCGCGCAAGCCGGCATCCGCAGGCTCCGGGATCACGTTGGACAGCACCGGACCCTGGTCTGGCGACCACTGGATGTAGCCGATTTGAACGGCCAGGCCGGCGGCCTGTGCCCCGGACGACAGGAACAATCCAAGCATGATGGCCAGGAGAATGGGCAACAGGAGGCGGATCGTTGTGCGCATGGAGCATCCTTATTGGGTTCTCGACTCTCTTTTGAGCTTAAAGAACGGTCCCGGCACCGGAAATATTCACAAAGTACCAATCACTATGTACTAAAGAACGAAAAGCCAAACCCTGCGCCGACGTTATGCCTCTGGATCTACTACTAAGGAACTACTCCTAAGCCTCCAAAGTGGGATTCGAACCGCCGTGCTGGCTTTTTAGACTGGACACAGATAGCTGGTGGTGTCCATTGCGGCGGCACCTGGCAAGTGGATAACAACAGAGGTACGACGCTATGGCAGTTTCTTCTTCTCTCAAGGCACTGGTTGCTGTGGGCCTGCTGGCGGGCGCCAGCGTGGTCTGGGGGCATGGTAATGTGACCCCGCAGCCGGTGGACACTGGAGCCCTGCCGGATCTCGGTACCGATGCGCTGATGGAAAATCCGTTCCGCGATGGCAATGAGTATGGTGGGCTGAACGCCAAGGCCATCGAAGTCGGTCAGAGTGGCTATGCCGGCAACTGCGCCGGCTGCCACGGTATCGAAGCCATGTCCGGTGGTCTGACCCCGGATCTGCGGGAGCTGACCGAGTGGGACGATGAGTACTTCATCAACCGGGTCATGAACGGCACCGAGCGGGGCATGCCGTCGTTCAAGAACAGCCTGAACCAGACCGCGATCTGGTCCATCCGTAGCTATCTGGAATCGCTGCCGAAGCCGGAGTAATCCGGCCTGGCACTGGCCATCGCGCCACCCGGCGGAGGGATTGGTATGACAAGCATGCGTTGGTTGACGGTTGTCGTCCTGGTTTTGTTCAGCGGCGCCGTGTGGGCCGAGTTGGTGCTCAATCGGCCGGCGGAGCGCAGTTATGACATCGTGATCGAGTCTGGCTACCTCAACGTCGGCGTGTACGAGAACTTTCCGCCGTACTCGTTCCTGCGGGAGGGCGAGCCGGCCGGCGTCGATATCGAGCTGGGTCGTCGTATCGCCGCGGAATTGGGGGTGGAGTTCCGCGTGCACTGGGTGGTGCCGGACGAAACCCTGGAAGACGATCTGCGCAACAACGTCTGGAAGGGCCACTATCTGGCCCGCACCCGGGTGGCGGATGTGATGTTGCGGGTGCCCTACGACAAGGTCTATGCCTACATGCGCGATTCCACCGGTGAGGTGATCAACGAGCAGGTGGTGTTGTTCGGGCCCTACCAGCAGGAGCAGTGGCAGATCGCCTTCGATCCCGAGGATCTTGATGCCGTCCAGACCATGGCGGTGTTCCAGTATCACCCCATCGGCGTCGAGATCGACACACTGCCGGATACCTACCTGACCTCCGCTTTTCGTGGGCGGCTGCGGGACCAGACCCACCACTACCGCAACGTCTCCGACGCCTTTGGCGCCATGGTGGCCGGTGATGTCAGCGCGGTGATGGGGATGCGGGCGGAAATCGACTACGCCCTGGCCCAGCGCGGTGAACACGGCTTCCGGCCAGCGAGCAACGGGTTTCCCGGCATCAGCAAGCAGGTTTGGGATGTCGGTATGGCGGTCAAGCACACCCACCGTCAGCTGGGTTACGCCATCGAGGCCATTGTCGACCGCATGGTGCGCAACGGTGAGCTGGCGGCGATTTTCGACCGTTATGGCCTGCGTTACACCATGCCGGGCTTCTATCAGGAAATCCTCAACGACACCGTCAACGAAACCATCAATGTAACCACGGGAGGGTAACGTCATGGGGAGATTGGTGTGGATGCTGTGTGGGCTGATGGCGGCGCCGGTGCTGGCGGCGGTGCCACAGGACCCGTTCGGCTCACCCATGTGGGAGTACAACCTGAGCCGCTACCTGGGGGAGGGCAGCCGGGTGGTCCATGATGAGCGGGTACAGCTGGTGGTGCCGCCATTTGCCGAAGACTCTGCCCAGGTGCCGCTGACCCTCGACCTGTCCGCCTACCCCGGGCCGGTGCAACAGATCATCACCTGGGTTGACCTCAACCCCATTCCCCATCTGTTTACCCTGACGCCGGGGGCAACCCAGGCTCGCCTGGTGTCCCTCAATTTTCGCGTCCAGCAGGCCACCACCGTGCGCGCGGCGGTGCGTGACGCCGACGGCGTCTGGCACATCGGCAGCGCCTATGTGGATGCCGCCGGCGGCGGCTGTACCGCCCCCAGCCTGACCGGCGCCAACCCGGACTGGGAGCAACACTTCGGAACTATTCATGGCGGCGCCTTTGCGCGGCTGCCGGGGGTGCGCTACAAATTCAGCGTCATGCACCCGATGGACTCCGGCATGGTGGGGGATGTGCCGGCCTTCCACATCGAGTCCGTCCGCCTGACCGGGCCGGGCGGCGATGCGCCGCTGCTGACCATGACCCTGTCCCAGTCCGCCGCCGAGAATCCGATGTTCGTGTTCGAGCTGGAACAGCAGCCGCCGTACACGGTGCTGTGGATGCGGGACAACAACGGCAACGTGTTTGAGCGGCGTCTGGGCGAAGCGTCGGGGGCGGAATCATGAGTCGTCGAATTCTGGGCTGGCTGTGGCTCTGGTTGGGGCTGTTGGGCTGGGCGCTGGGTACTCAGGCCGCCGAACTGCGCTACCAGCTGGAGGCGACGCCGGTGGCGGCCGACACCTGGGTGGTGGAAGGCAGCACCGGCAACTTCTCCCGTGACAACGGCGGCAACATCGTGAATGTCGCCTTTATCGCCACCGGTGCCGGCGTGGTGGTGATCGATACCGGGCCGTCGCGACTGTATGGCGAGGCCTTACGCGAGCTGATTGCCAGGACCACCAATGAGCCCATCAGCCATGTCCTGCTCACCCACCATCATCCGGACCATGTGTTCGGCAATCAGGCCTTCGACCCGGACACCCTGTACATGCTGGCGCAGGGCCGCCAGGCGCTGGCCCGCGAAGGCGAGGCCTTTGCCGACAACCTGTACCGGCTGGTGGGGGACTGGATGCGCGGGACCGAGGTGGTGGTGCCGCGTCATACCCTCGAACCCGGCGTGCTGACAGTGGGCGGGCACCGGTTGCGGTTACTGGAATACAGCGGCCATACCGGTTCCGATCTGGTGGTGTTTGATGAAACCACCGGGGTGCTGTTTGCCTCCGACATGCTGTTCTATAACCGCGCCCTGACCACGCCCCAGAGTCCTGGGTTGATGATCTGGGCGCAGGAACTGGTGGCGCTGGCGGAGTTGCCCTACACCCTGGTGGTGCCCGGTCATGGCCCGGTGCTGGCCGACGACTCCGCGTTCCGCCAGATGAGCGATTACCTGACCTTGCTGTACCAGACACTGATGGCGGCGGCCTCCAGGGGGTTGAGCCCGAGCGAGGTGATGAACCTGCCGCTGCCGGATCGCTTCCAGGCCATTGCCGGCAGCCGCTACGAGCTGATCCGTACCACCACGCACCTCTATCCCCGCTATGAGAAGGCGGCGCTGGAGCTGTTGTCGGAACAGTGAGTTACCTGGATTTATTCCCGCTGGCCGCGGCGGGTCGGGGTCGTACTACCAAGTGATGAGAAAACCAGTGCTGGGGGGTAATTGTTGCTGGAGGCGCTTCCCCCAAGAATCTGGGGCAGAGGCGGGAAAACTTCCCGGTTCGTTGCTGAAACTGACAACAAGAGAATTGGAGAGCGCAACCATGAGATCGAATCGGATCGGTATGCAGTTTACTGCCAGCGCCCTGGCGCTGGCAGTCTCGTACGGGGCTAACGCAGTCACCGACGAGGACATCATGAATGATCATATGACCACCGATGACGTGGTCAGTTACGGCATGGGTCTGCAAGGCCAGCGCTTCAGCACCCTGGATACGCTGAACACCGACAACGTCCGCAACCTGCAGCCGGCCTGGGCCTTCGCCTTCGGCGGCGAGAAAATGCGGGGGCAGGAATCCCAGCCCATGGTCAAGGACGGCGTAATGTACGTCTCCGCCTCCTATTCCCGGGTCTACGCCATCGATGCCAAGACCGGCGAGGAACTGTGGCAGTACGACGCCCGGCTGCCGGACGGCATCATGCCCTGCTGTGACGTGATCAACCGGGGCGTGGCGCTGTATGACGACAAAGTCATCTTCGGTACCCTGGACGCCAAGCTGGTGGCCCTGAACAAGGACACCGGCAAGGTGGTGTGGATCAAGAAAGTGGCGGATTACCAGGCCGGTTATTCCATCACCGCTGCGCCGATCATCGTCAATGGCAAGCTGATCACCGGCGTCTCCGGTGGTGAGTTCGGTATCGTCGGCAAGGTTGAGGCCTATGACCCCAACACCGGCGAGATCCTGTGGACCCGGCCGACCGTGGAAGGCCACATGGGCTATGTCTATAAAGACGGCGAAGCCATTGAGAACGGCATTTCCGGTGGCGAAGCCGGTCGCACCTGGCCGGGTGACCTGTGGAAGACCGGCGGCGCCGCCACCTGGCTGGGTGGCACTTACGACCCGGTCACCGACAGTCTGTTCTTCGGCACCGGCAACCCGGCGCCCTGGAATTCGCATCTGCGTCCGGGCGACAACCTGTTCTCCTCCTCCCGTCTGGCCATCGACCCCAATGACGGCAGCATCAAATGGCACTTCCAGACCACGCCTCATGACGGCTGGGATTACGACGGCGTCAACGAGCTGATCTCGTTCGACTACGAAGACGACGGCGATGTCGTTCATGCGGCGGCCACCGCCGACCGTAACGGCTTTTTCTACGTGTTGAACCGGGAGACCGGCGACTTTATTCGCGGCTTCCCGTTCGTTGACAAGATCACCTGGGCCGAGGGCCTGGACGACAATGGCCGGCCGATCTATGCCGACGGCGGCCGTCCGGGCAACCCGGCCGACGTCTCCGCCGACAAAGGCGAGCCGGTACTGGCCCAGCCCTCGTTCCTGGGCGGCAAGAACTGGATGCCGATGGCGTTCAACCAGGAAACCGGTCTGTTCTACGTGCCCTCCAACGAGTGGGCGATGGACATCTGGAACGAGCCGGTGTCTTACAAGAAAGGCGCCGCCTACCTCGGTGCCGGGTTCACCATCAGGCCAGTCAACGACGATTACATCGGCGTACTGCGGGCCATCGATCCCAAGACCGGAGAAGAGGTCTGGCGCCATGAGAACCGCGCGCCGCTGTGGGGCGGGGTCATGACCACCGCCGGTGATCTGGTGTTCACCGGTACTCCGGAAGGCTACCTGAAGGCGTTCGATGCCAAAACCGGCGAAGAATTGTACCGCTTCAACACCGGTTCCGGTGTCGTCGGCACGCCCATCACCTGGGAGATGGACGGTGAGCAGTATGTCTCCGTTGCCTCCGGATGGGGTGGCGCGGTTCCGCTGTGGGGCGGCGAAGTGGCCCGTGTGGTCAAGGACTTCAACCAGGGTGGCATGGTCTGGACCTTCAAGCTGCCCAGCGACCGGGTAGCGGGCAACTGATGCTGGCTAAGTCGGCACAGCGTTCGCTGATGTAAGCAGAGTGATCGGGGCCGCGTTTGCGGCCCTGTTTCGTTGGCCTGACCAACCTTGGCCGTGTACGACCAAGGGAGGATGTTTCACCACCCAAGGACCCATTGGCGCTCCCGGTGGTGGGGTCTACAGTGAACCTGAAAGCGTTAAGGCCCGGGGCGTCAATCAGCGGTTCCCCGAGGCCATACGAATACCACAACAAGAGGGTGATCTCATGATCTACGCACAACCCGGACAGGAAGGGTCCGTCGTCTCCTTCAAATCCCGTTATGACAATTTCATTGGTGGCGAATGGGTCGCCCCGGTCAAGGGCCAGTACTTCGAGAACATCACCCCGGTCAATGGCGAGGTGATCTGCGAAATCCCCCGTTCCAGCGCCGAAGACATCGAGCTGGCGCTGGATGCGGCCCACAAGGTGGCACCGAGCTGGGGCCAGACCTCGGTGACCGAGCGTTCCAACATCCTGCTGAAGATTGCCGATCGCATCGAAGCCAACCTGGAAAAGCTGGCGGTGGCCGAGACCTGGGACAACGGCAAGGCGGTACGTGAGACCCTCAATGCCGATATCCCGCTGGCGGCGGATCACTTCCGCTACTTTGCCGGCTGTATCCGTGCCCAGGAAGGCCACATGGGTGAAATCGACCACAACACCGTGGCCTACCATTTCCACGAGCCGCTGGGGGTGGTGGGCCAGATCATTCCCTGGAACTTCCCGCTGCTGATGGCCGCCTGGAAACTGGCGCCTTGCCTGGCAGCCGGTAACTGCACCGTGCTGAAGCCGGCCGAGCAGACCCCAGCCAGTATCCTGGTGCTGATGGAGGTCATTGGCGACCTGCTGCCGGCGGGCGTGATCAACGTGGTCAACGGCTATGGCATCGAGGCCGGGCAGGCCCTGGCCACCAGCAAGCGCATCGCCAAGATTGCCTTCACCGGGTCTACCCCGGTCGGCTCCCACATCCTCAAGTGCGCGGCGGAGAACATCATCCCGTCCACCGTTGAGCTGGGCGGCAAGTCGCCGAACATCTACTTCTCCGACATCATGAACGCCGAGCCGGAGTTCATCGACAAGGCCGTGGAAGGGGTGGTGCTGGCGTTCTTCAACCAGGGCGAGGTCTGCACCTGTCCGTCCCGTGCCCTGGTGCATGAGGACATCTACGACGAGTTCATGGCCAAGGTCATCGAACGCACCAAGGCCATCAAACGCGGCAACCCGCTGGACACCGAGGTACAGGTTGGCGCCCAGGCCAGCAAGGAACAGTTCGAGAAGATCATGTCCTACCTGGAAATCGGCAAGCAGGAAGGCGCTCAGCTGCTGACCGGCGGTGACCGTGAACAGCTGGAAGGCTTCAGCGACGGCTTCTACATCCAGCCGACCCTGTTCAAGGGTGACAACAAGATGCGGGTGTTCCAGGAGGAAATCTTCGGCCCGGTGGTGGGTGTCACCACCTTCAAGACCGAGGAAGAAGCCCTGGCCATCGCCAACGATACCGAGTTCGGTCTCGGTGCCGGTGTCTGGACCCGGGATACCAACCTGGCGTACCGCATGGGCCGCAACATTCAGGCTGGCCGGGTGTGGATGAACTGCTACCACGCCTATCCCGCCCACGCCGCCTTCGGCGGCTACAAGAAGTCCGGCGTTGGCCGTGAAACCCACAAGATGGCGTTGGAGCACTACCAGCAGACCAAGAACCTGCTGGTCAGCTACGACACCAACCCGCTGGGCTTCTTCTGAGTGTTGAACCCCTAGTTATTGAACACCGCTTCGGGGGTGTTGTTGTGTCCGGGCTGTCGCGGAGTCAGCCCGGTGACGAGCCGGCACAGGGATGTGCACTGTGTGCCCGGCGTCTGGTCGGGCCCCGCGGCGACTCCTTCGCTGCGGGGATCAATGGGTCTTCCTGCCATCTCTTCGGCCCTGTCCCGGGGCCGTTTTTTTCCTTCCGCGACCGCAACGCCACGCCTGTCCGGCTATTGTGGTGCCTCTGCATAACGTCGCATCTAAAACTCAATCGTATAGTCGTGGCTGCGCTCATCGGGGTAATAGAAGCAGGCCTCACCGGTGCTTTCCTGTCTGCCCCGGCTGATGCTGAAGTCCGCCAGGCCGAAAGGCGCGGTGACCTCGTAGCAACTGGGACTGCGGCAGAGCTCGTAGAGCGGCGATGATTGGTCGATGGCGGCGATCTGGCTCGACCGCACCGTGTTCCCGCCTACCCTGATGCCCACGTCACCGCGGCTGGCCTGGGGGAGGCTGAACACCGCCCGCCCGTTCCGTACCGAGGCTTTCCAGGGCATCGTCTCGCACGCCCGGAAGGCCCTCAGCGCCAGTTTGGGGCGTTGCTGGGCCTGTTCCTCGGCCACCTGCTGCTCCCGCTCCCGCGCCGCCTCCAGCCAGTCCCGTACCCGTTCGGCGTAACTGCCCAGGGGGTAGCTGGCCAGATAGGCCTCCAGGTCGGCCACCGCTTGGGAGCTCTTGGCGCGGTCGAACAGCGCCTGCTCCTCGGCGGTAATGTCGTGTTCCAGGTTGACCCGTTTGACCACATCGTCGCCACCGGACTCCACCGTGATCTCTACCGTGCGGTAGCCCGGCAGGCTGATGCGGAAGCGGTAACGGCCGGCTTCCAGCTCCATACCCGGACTATAACGGCGGGGGTCAGCCAGCAAAATGATCCGCGCCTGCTCCGGATCGGTGTGGATGGTGAGGGCAAAGGTGGTTGCGGGCTCAGGTTCAGGTTCAGGTTCTGGCTCCGCTGGTTCGGCAGCGGCCACCTCGGTGTCGCCGGGGTGGTTGCTTTCACCGGGCCTGTCGCTGACGTCGGTTGCGTCGCCGCCGGTGGCACCTTGCCCGGTGCTGGCGTCGTCGGTCGGCTCCCAGGTCGCCAGCCAGCGTTGCGCCACCAGCCCCGAGAGCGCGATCAGCAGCAGCGCCAACAGGATCACCAGGGTTCGGCGGTGTGACGAGCGCTCCACCGCCGCCGCAGCGGGAGGCACGCTGGCGGCTGGCGAAGGCGTCGGCTCGGGCTCCGGCTTGGGCGTCGGCGGAACCCGGACCGTGGCGGCGTCGGCCGGCGTCGGTGGCATGGCGGGCTCGGTGTCGCCGCGTAAGGCCCGGACCCAACTCTCGAGGGTTTGCGGGCGGTCCTGGGGCGACACCGCCAGGCCATGATCAATGGCCTCGAGGAAGGCTGGCAAGGCTTGGGCGCTGGCGACCTCCCGCGCTGGCAGCAGATCGTCGTGGATGACCCGGTCGGAGGCGTCCTCCGGTCTTTTCCGGGTCAGACAGAAATAGGCAACCGCCGCCAGCGAGTAGATATCGGACCAGGGGCCGACATTGCCCCGGGTACTGTACTGCTCAATGGGCACGTAGCCGGGCGTGATGATGGCGGTGATGGGGCGGCTCTTGCCCCCCAGGGCCTGGCGGGCGGCGCCGAAATCGATCAGCACCGGGTTGCCGTTATCCCGGATCAGGATGTTTTCGGGTTTGATGTCCCGGTGCAGGATGCCGGCACCGTGCACGTCCATCAGGCCATCCAGTACCGGCAGCAGAATCGCCATGATTTCGTCCTGGCGCAGCTGTCCCAGCGCCTGCACGGTCTCGCGCAGGGTGCGGCCTTCGACATACTCCATCACGATGTAGGCAGTGCCGTTGGCCTCGAAGTAGCGGAACACCTGGACGATGTAGGGGTTATGGAACTTGGCGAGGGTGCGGGCCTCGTTGATGAAGGCCTCCAGTCCCCAGTTGAAGTCGTTCCGGGTGGACTCGGTGCGGGGGATAACCTGGGCGTTACACCCTCGCATGGCAATATCCACCGGCAGGTATTCCTTGATCGCCACCAGCTTGTGCAGATTCTCGTCCAGCGCGAGGTAGGTCAGGCCAAAGCCGCCTTCGCCGAGCAGGCGCTCGATCCGGTATTCGGCAATGCGGGTGCCGTTACCCAGCGCCAGAGTCAAAGGTTGTGTCACTGCAGGTCTCCCACCACTTCGGTCACAATCAAAAACAGGATCAACGCCACGAGGATGCATCCGATCGGGTGCAGCCAGCGCGAGGGGCTCCGCGGAGTTATGCCGCCACCGGTCGCCAGGGCGCTGTCGGTGTGTGGCGGTATCTCCAGCAACACCGCGCTGGCATTGTCCTGCTGCGGGTCCTGGCGCTGCTGCAGGCGCTCGAACAAGGATTGCAGGCGCTGCTCGGTGTTGCCGGCGGAGGGCGCCAGCGCCGCGATGATGTCCTCTGCGGCCAGATCGCCGAGGCCGTCGCTGGCGACCAGCACGGCGTCGCCAGGCTGCAACCGCAATGGCTGCTCCGGCCCGTCCACTCGGTGGATGGGCTGGCGGGTCACGACGGAGCGCAGGGCATGGCGCTGGCCGTCCTGCTCGGCTGCGGTGGCGGACATTTCCCCCATCGCCACCAGACGCTCGAACACCGGTGCCATGGAGTGGTCTTCATTGAGCCGTTGCAGCTGACCCTGTCGCAGCAGCCACAGCAACGAATCCCCGACACTGAGCCAGTACAGCTCCGCGCCCACCACGCAGGCCGCCACCAAGGTGGTGCCCATGTCCTCCAGCGCCGGGTTGGCGCTGGCCGCCTGCTGCAGCGCCTCGTGGGCTCCGGTCAGGGCCCGGCGCAGACGCTCGGGCATGGTGCCGCTGGCGTTTAGGAAATGCTCGATAAACTGATCGGCCACCAGCCCGCTGGCCCGATCGCCTCCGGGGTGGCCGCCCATGCCGTCACACACCAGCGCCAGCAGTCCGCGACTGCCGCCGCTGGTGAACCCGGTCAGGCGCAGGGAATCTTCCTGCTGCCGGCGCTGGCCCAGGATCTGTGCCACGGCACCGCCTGGGACTTCCGCCTGCGACGGTTGGGGCGGGCTTGCGGATGGCCGGGTCATGGCCACAGCCCCCGGCGGGTCAGGGTCACCGTGGTATGGCCGAGCTTCAGTGTGATGGCGCCATCGAACACCGTCTTGACCTTTTCGCCCTTGGCGACGGCCCGGCCATTCAGGTGCAGGCCGTTATCCGACAGACAGCGGAGGTAAAGGTAGTTGCCGTGTTGCCGGTACCACAGCTCACAGTGCTCGCGAGCCAGGTAAGGGTCCTGAGCGAGCCGCTCGCGCAGCTGGTTGGGCAGTGCGAGTTGTTGTCCTCGTCCCAGCACGGAGGGTTGGTTGGCGAGCATCAGGGAGGTGCGGGTGTGGTCCACTTCGAGGTCCACGACACAGCCTGCTGACGCCACCCGAGTTGGCGGCTCGTCGGCACTGGCTGGCGAGCCGGTCACCGCCAGTGGCGGGTTCGACGCGCGCCGGTAGGCCTGGCGGATCTGACGCCGCCGGGTCGACTTCAGCACCAGGCCCACCACCAGCAACAGCGCCAGGAACGACAGCAGTGCCACGATGAACGCCAGCCCCGGCCCCAGCAGCGGCGCTGGCGTGGTTTGGGGTTGCGGCGCGGTTTGCGGCGGAGTTTGCTGTTCTGGTTCTGGTTCTGGTTCTGGTTCTGGTTCTGGTTCTGGTTCTGGTTCTGGCGCGGTCTCTGGTTCCGGCTGTGGCACCGGAACCGGGTCGGGAACCGGCGTCGGTTCCTGGGAGGACGGCGGCGTGGTGGGCGGCGCCATGGCCCCGGACATCAGGCCCACCGCGGCGAAGGCATTGTGTACCGCGCGGACCTCGGCGCTGTCGGTGCCGTGAATCTTACCCGCGGCCCGTCGCATCGCCAGCGCGAACTCCGGCATGGTGTTGAACGGCAGCCGGTGCTTCAGGGTGTAGAACACAATGCGAATGGCCTTGTCGAAGCCGATTCCCTGGACGGTTGGCCCCTGAGCCAGGCGCGGGTGCTGGCCCCCTTGCACCATCAGCGCAAAGGCCAGGCTGACCACCCCGCTGAGGGCATGCTCCTCCTGGAACACCCGCTCGGCTGCCAGGCTGTAATGGTCGGCGGTTTCCCAGGGCAGGGGGTTGCTGATATCCCGCATCGCGCCCAGGTGCATGGGGGCGTCATAGTAGCGGTCGGCAATCTGGGCAAAGGTTTGGCCAACACGGAAGCTGTCTTGCCGAACCCGGGTGGCGGCGAGATCCTGTCCCGATTCCTTCCAGGCGCGGACGGTGACACCGAACATATCCGCCACCCCTTCGTTGATCGCCGCCTTTTCCAGCAGCCGGTCCTCGCCCTGGGTGGACTTGAAGACGCCGTGGCTGAACTCGTGCCCCACCACATCCAGGTCGTGGGCCAGGTCTTCGGTCGCCTGGCGGTGGCCGTACAAAATGGCGATGACGTGGGCGGTCTGCGGTGCCAGGTTCATATAGAAGGCGTTCATGCCGTCGCAGGAGCCGCTCATTTTTGCCGACAGGTTCGCCAGCAGCACCACCGGCGCCGACTCGCCGTCGACCGAGTTCCAGCCCAACTCCAGGCGAAAAAACCGCTCCGCCAGCTGCAGGCTCTCGATCGCATTCGCGGCTTTGCCGCTGGCGGAGTTCAGTTCCACCCGGGTAGAGGCCAGCCGTGCCGGCAGCTGGCCGATGGCGACGTCCCGAGGCTGAGTCGCCAGGACTTCCTGCAACCGGTCCGACAGGCATTTGCCGCGGTAATCAAAGGCCTCGATCCGTGCCGAGCCCTGCGCGGTCAGGGGCAGCAGCCAGGCCAGGCCCAGCAGCCAGGCCTGGCCCAGCAAAGTGACGAGCCGCCGGGGACGGCGAAATACATGGGTCGGCTTCATCGTTGCAGGACCGGTTCCTGGTGGTAGATGGTCGGGGTATGGGCGTCCACCAGGTAGCGTTCCGGCATCGACTGGGGATGGCTGAGGGTGGCGGTCATACGCCAGCACAGGCTGGGGCCCTGATCGGTGACAAAGACCACCAGTGACGGCTCGGTCAGTGTTGTCACCGTGCGCTCGGCGGGTACCCCGCGTTGATCCAGGGCCAGTCGCAGGGCCTCGGCAGCGGGGTAGCGGGGCTCGATGTCGAGTTCAAGTGCTTCCTGCCAGGCTCCGTTAAGCCGCTCGGCCCGGCCATGGGTCACTTCCAGTAACGCCTGGGCGCCGAACACCGGAATGCCCTTGTAGGTCTGTTCAAGCTGGTAGTAGGTCGTGCCGTAGTCATCGGCGGTGCTGGTGCTGACCCGCAGGCTGGCGTCGGGGCCCAGATTCAGCGCCTGCTGATCCACCAGATCCTGGGCCTGCTGCGGGTTCGCCACTTCGGGTTGGCCATCGATGGGGATGTCCCGTAGCGGTGGCAGCTGCCCTTGCGGTGTCGTGGTCACCGGCTTGGTGTCCTGAACCACCGGCGGCTCCGCCGGCTTGCCGCTGTCAGTGGCGGTGGCGGCACCGCCATCGTCGGGCTGGTCGGATGACTGTTGCCAATACACGGCTGCCACCAGCACGAGGATGAGTACGGCAAGTATTCCCTTTCGCATGTCGTTGGACTCCTGTGCGACTGCGGGTTAGGCCGAGGATGCCGGCGGCGGGGCCAGCCATCCGATCAGCACCACGGTGCAATTATCCTGGTGGGGAGCTTGGGCCATTCTGAGCCGCTCCAGCAGGGCTTCGCGACCGGCAATGAGCAGCGCGGTTGCGTCATCGAGGTCGGTGGCCTGTGACCACTGGGCGGTCACGGCGGTCAGTGTCGAGCGCACCTGCTCGGTACTGAGAGTTTCGAGGCCGTCGCTCGCCAGTATGATCAGGTCGCCGCTGGCCATGGCCAGCGGCTGATCCGGCAGGTCTACTTCCGGGATGGCCCGGCCATCCACCGCACTGCTCAGGGCGGCGCCGAAGGCGCTCAGCTCCCTGGCCTTGGCCGGGTCGCCCTGCTCGGCGTAGCGGTCGGCCAGGCGTTGGAAGGTGTGCTTTTCGTTCAACGCCTGTAACCGGTCGCCGCGCAGCAGACTGAGCAACGAATCGCCCACCGACAACCACCGCACTGTGTGGTTCTGACTGTCCCACAGCACGGCGATGAGGGTGGTGCCCATGCCGGCTTTGTCCGGGTCGCGGGCGACCATGTCGGCAATGGCCTGGTTGGCGCGATCGAGGCATTGGCGCAGGTGCTGGGCTGGCTCCGGCGAGGCCTGGGCGAGATTGATGAAGTTCTCGACAAACACCTCCACCGCGGCGGTGGCGGCCTCGTCGCCATGGCCCATGCCACCCATGCCATCGGCCAGCACGTACAGCGAGTAGTGGCTTGGGAACAGGCCGGGGTCAAACGGGTAACTCTGGCCCCGATACTGGATGGTGTTGTTCTCCACCACCGCGTAGCGGTCCTCCTGGTAGGCCCGGCTGCCTTGTATCTGGGTGGCGCTCCATAGGGCGATCATGATGGGTTGCCGCTCAGTCGTTCCAGTCGAAATCCGGACCGCAGAACGCCACGAACCGAAGTTTGGTGTTGCCCAGTTCGATCAGGTCGCCGCTGTTGAGCGCCTGTTCGTTACCGCTGCCAACCCTTGCACCGTTGAGGTACACCAGATTTTCGCCCTTGCTCAGGTAAAACGCCCGCAGTTTTGGGTCGTATTCAATGGCGGCGTGATGGCTGCGGGAAATCTGGTCATCGCCGAACGGCAGACTGACGGCCTGATCCGGAGCGCGGCCAATTCGGTTGAGGCCGTAGGAAATGGCCAGGGCATGGCCGCGTCCGGGGCCGTCGGTGACCACCAGCCAGGCGACAACCGGTTGTTCGGCGTCGGCGCTGGCTTGCGCGTCGGCGTCCTGTTGTGAGGGCCGGAACAGCACGGTCTTGGGGCTGCCCGGAACCGGCTCGGAGCTGGCATCACTGGCCCGGCCGGTGTTGGCCCCGGTCATGGATGCCTCGGCGGGGTAGTCGATCTTGCGGGTGGCTTGTTCGCCCGCGCTGTCGTTGTCTCCACTGCGACGAATCAGTCGGGTGGGGGTGGTGTCGTCGCCGGATTTGTCGAATCTGCTCATGGTCTATCTCCCCGTTGCAGAACGGTTATTGAATGCCGGAAGACCGGGGTTTCAGGTTGGTGACGATGGCTTCGAGGCACAGGCTACCGGCGTTGTTGACGGTGGCTTCGTCCTTGGCCTGGACCAGCTGGATGGCGATCATCACGATGGCGGACAGCAGCAGCGCCAGCAGGGTGGTGTAGAACGCGGTGGCCAGCAGTGGCACCACCTCCTGCAGCAGTTGTGGATCGTCGGCGGCCATCGCCCCGGCCTGACCCAGGGCAACGGCAATACCAATGACGGTGCCGATAAAGCCCAGGGTAGGAATGAGCCAGGCCAGGTAGCGGATCACCGTGTAACGCAGGTCGACTTCGTGCAGCTTCAGCTCGATCAGCGAATTGACGATGCTGTAGACATCGCCCACGTCGTTGGTGCTCTGGAACTGGTGGTTGATCTTCTTGAAGAAACTGCCAATCAGGGTGGTTTCCGGCACCTGCTTGCGCTTGGCGTAGTAGATGGCGGCCAGCAGCTCCGGTTTCAGCGCTTCGTTGCGGTCCAGCGGGATGGCCACCTCGCCCTGGCCCGACGGCATGACCACGTGATCCGGATTGCGGTAGAGGTCGAAGAGCTCCAGTTGCAGGTTCTCTTCCGACAGGTTGATCCACTTGATCACCAGCTCGGCAAGGCAGTAAAAAAACGCCAGCCACATCATCACCTGGATGTTGACCGGGTACATCGGGTCCTCGGTGGCAATCAGGAAGGCGTGCCAGGAGAAGCGAGCGCCGCCCTCGGTGGTGGCATCCAGCGGCAGCACAAAGCTCAGCAGCAGCACCCACAGAATCGCCAGAACAAGGCCGATCAGCCGAATGAGCATGGCGTTGGATAGGTTCATTTGGGTTTCCTTACGTAGCGTCCATCTTCTGTCCTGACGTAACGACTGAACGGGTCTCGGGTCTGGTGGTCGGCGCCGGAGGGCTGTTCAGCTCCGGCCTGGGCTTGTTGGTGCAGGTTGAGTAGCTGGGTCAGGGTAACCGGATAGTCGCCCAGGGTCAGCTGGAGGTGGTTGGCCAGCGGCTCATGGCCAATGGCGAATCGCTGTCCATCCCGCAGCACCCAGGTGCCGTTGGCCGACCCCAGGTCTTCCACCAGGCACTGGCTGTCGGAGATGGGCGTTACCTTCAAATGCAGGCGCGACACGGTATCGTGACTCAACCGAACATCGGCCTGTACGCCCCGGCCTACCGTAAAAGAGGTCATATTGCGCTCCTGTGATCACTCAACTTGATGAGGTTGGCTGGGTGGCGCTGACGGCAAACCGGATCATCACCTTGCCCAGCTCCAGCGTATCGCCCGGCACCATGGCAGCCTGCACCACGTCTTTGCCATTGAGCCGGGTGCCATTGCTGGAGTTGAGGTCGGAGACCAGGACCCCGCCGTTGCGTTCCAGCTTGATCACCAGGTGGTTGGCGGAAACGGTGTCGTCACTGAGCACGATGTCGTTGTTGCCACTGCGGCCCAGGCTGGTGGTGCCCTGGCTCAGCGTGTAGGTACGCTGGTGCCCGGCGTCGGCAATGTGAAGGTAGCCCGCGACGCCGTCTTGGCTGGCCGGGGCCGTCTCCGAGGCGCCCTCGGCCAACGTCGGGCGTTGGCGATTGCGGGTCAGCCGCCAGAGCAGGCCCGCCAATAGCGCCAGCAGCAGACCGATGCCGATGACGGCAGCAGGCCGATTGTCCGGAGGGATGGTGGCCCCAGGCTCCGCATCGGCGCTGCCAGGCTCGCCAGACGCGGGCTCGGTGGGGCTGGCGTCAGCGCCGGGGTTGTCCTGGGCCTCGGCTGCTGGCGTCGAGGGTGTGGCCTCGCCGCTCCCGCTTTCGGTCGCGGGCGTATCGGTTTCGAGAGCAGGTGCAGGGGCGGAATCCTGCTGGGGCGCAGGCGATTCGGTGTCGATGGCCGGGCTGTCCATGGCCCCGGTTGCCGCACTGTCCGCCTCCGCCAGGCTTGCGACCGAGCCCGTCAGGAAGGCGGCCAACACGAGCGCCCGGTAGCGGCCGGATTGCCTTTCTCTCATGCTTTTATTCCTCATCCCTTATTCACTTAGTCCTGGCGGTCCTTACCTGGCTATCTCGGCGATAGCTGGGTGTAGTTGAATTCATCGTCAATGGAAAACTTCAACACGCACTGCTCGCGTCCGGTCTGGCGTAATGACGTAACCGGCAGCACCACCGGCCCATGGGGCTTGTCGAGGCGGCCGCCGACCCGTATCGGTGGCCGGGCCGAGCCAGTGCTGTACAGGTTGTAGCAGATCTCGTAGGTGCCGGGAGTCGGGTTGTAGGCCATCCAGATTTCCAGTGCCGGACGCTCGGCGCTGCCACCGGAGCGGTTGTCCAGGGTGAAGCGCCCGGGCGCGCCGGGAATGCTGACCCGCTGGTAGTTGTACTCGCCATCCGGGGTCTTGACGTGCATGTCGACGTCCGCTGACTGGGACCATGACATCTGCATGATCAACAGGTTGTCGGCAATCTTGATTTCCGTCGGGGTCGGTGGCGGGCACTGGGGGACCGGGGCCGGTGCCGGGCACACCGGACACTCCGGGGTGGGTTCCGGGATCGGGCACTCAATGGGAGCCGGCTCCGCCTGAGGGCCCTGTTTGAGGTAATAGGGCAGCAGGATCAGGGTGATCAGGATGAAGGCGCCCAGAGCCGAGGCGAACAGGTCCAGTGCCGACATGGAAAAAATGTTGAGTTCCCGGTCCTTGCGCCTCATTGCTGCATCACCGTCCTGCTGGTCTGCTAATCGATCGGGAAATGCCGTGGCGGCACCGCATTTCCTTTAGGGTATTTGTAGTTAGGATGTCGTTCGTTGCCTGGACGGGCTTGCCTGAGGGCAATTCACCCATGCAGAGACGATTCGGAGTTAATTGGAGGCTCCTTAATATCGTCTGGTTATGACTATAGTCGAATAAGGTATCCCCAAACACCCGTGAGTTCAATCGGGGAGGGGCCAACGGCGGAATGCGCCGGGTTCGGCCATGGGGTCGTTGGTACTGGCAAAATTGCTTCCAAAGTACCATGTTGACCCCTGCAGGTGAGCGCTAGCATCTAAGAAGTGTTAACGGCTGAGCCGCTAACCGATCCTGCTTACGACAACAATAGAAGGAGAACACGCCATGTGGACCAAACCAGCGTATGAAGACCTGCGAATTGGCTTTGAAGTCACCATGTACTTCGCCAATCGTTAAGAGTTGGTGGCCAGCCCGAGCGTCTGGCCATTCTCTTTTTCTGGAGTTCCGTGATGCAAATTCATATTCTGGGATCCGCCGCTGGCGGTGGCTTTCCGCAATGGAACTGCAACTGCCGCAACTGCACCGGGGTGCGTAACGGTACCCTGCGCGCGGCGCCTCGCACCCAGTCGTCCATTGCCATCAGCGATGACGGCGAACGCTGGATCCTCTGCAATGCGTCACCGGATATCCGGGCCCAGCTGGCGGCCTTTGCCCCCATGCAGCCGGCACGGCGGGTGCGGGACACCGGCATCGGCGCCATCCTGCTGATGGACAGCCAGGTGGATCACACCACCGGCCTGCTGTCCCTGCGTGAGGGCTGTCCCTTCGATGTCTGGTGCACCGAGCAGGTCCATGACGACCTCAGCTCCGGCTTCCCGCTGTTCCCCATGTTGTCCCATTGGAACGGTGGCCTGAACTGGCGGCCCATGCCCTGCGACGACGACGAGGTCTTCGTCATCGACTGTGCGCCGTCGCTGCGCTTCACCGCTATTCCACTGTTGAGCAATGCGCCGCCCTATTCGCCACGGCGGGACAGCCCCCATCCGGGCGATAACGTCGGTCTGTTTGTCGAGGACTCGACAACCGGTACGAGCCTGCTTTATGCACCCGGACTGGGCCAGCCGGACGATCGCATCCTCGGCTGGATGGCGAAAGCCGACGTGCTGCTGGTGGATGGCACCGTCTGGCAAGACGATGAAATGCAGCGCTGCGAAGTGGGCAGCAAGACCGGTCAGCAGATGGGACATCTGGCCCAAAGTGGCCCGGGCGGCATGATCGAAGTGCTCGACAGTCTGAACGTGAAGCGCAAGATCCTGATCCACATCAATAACACCAACCCCATTCTGAACGAAGATTCGCAGGAGCGGGCCCAGCTGACACGTCACGGCATTGACGTGGCCTGGGACGGCATGCACCTGGACCTGGTGGAGGCGCCATGAACGTTGCGGTACGGACCCCAATGACCCGGGCGAATTTCGAACGAGCCCTGCGCGCCAAGGGCGAGTTCTACCATATCCATCACCCCTACCACCGTGCCATGTACAGCGGCCGGTGTACGCCGGAGCAAATCCGGGGCTGGGTGGCCAACCGCTATTACTACCAGGTGAACATTCCCCGCAAGGATGCCGCCATCATGGCCAACTGTGCGGATGCCGAGGTGCGCCGGCTGTGGCTGCAGCGGGTGCTCGATCACGACGGCCACGGCGGCGATCAGGGCGGGATTGAGGCCTGGCTGTCGTTGGCGGAGGCGGTGGGGCTGAGGCGCGAGGAGGTGATCGACCAGCGCCACGTGCTACCCGGCGTGCGCTTCGCGGTGGATGCCTACCTCAACTTCGCCCGTCGCGCCAGTTGGCAGGAGGCGGCCTGTTCGTCTCTGACCGAGCTGTTCGCGCCGGCTATTCACCAGTCGCGGCTGGACAGCTGGCCCCAGCATTACCCCTGGATTGACAGCGAGGGCTACACCTATTTCCGCAAGCGGCTGTCCGAGGCGCGACGGGATGTGGAACATGGCCTGACCATCACCCTGGATCACTTCATCACCGCGGCGCAGCAGCAGCGGGCGCTGGAAATACTCCAATTCAAGCTGGATATCCTATGGTCTATGTTGGATGCCCTGACTATGGCGTATGTGCACCAGACGCCGCCCTACCATACCGTGACCGATCAGCCGGTCTGGCACCGGGGACTGGGACTGTGATGGACCGGGTGCCGAAGTTCCGTCCGGGCTTTCGCTTCCAGTGGGAGCCAGCACAGGATTGTTATGTGCTGTTGTACCCGGAAGGCATGGTACGGCTCAACGGCAGTGCCGGCGCGATCCTGGCGGAGGTGGATGGTGACCGTTCGGTGGCGGAGATTGTCCATCGGCTGGAACAGCGGTTTCCCGAAGCGGGCTCGCTCGCCGAGGACGTTGCCGGTTTCCTGCGGGATGCCGAAGCGCAGCACTGGGTGGCGCTGTCATGACGCCGGCAGCGCGCAATCAGCCTACGATCGGACCGCCGCTGTGGCTGTTGGCGGAACTGACCTACCGCTGTCCACTGCAGTGCCCCTATTGCTCCAACCCGCTGGACTATGCCCAGCAGGAACAGGAATTGACCACCGAGCAGTGGCTGCGCGTGTTGCGCCAGGGTCGGGAAATGGGGGCCGCGCAGCTGGGGTTTTCCGGCGGTGAGCCGCTGGTGCGCCAGGATCTACCGGATTTGATTGCCGAGGCCCGACAGCTGGGCTACTACAGTAACCTGATCACCTCTGGCCTGGGGCTGACGGAGGCCAAGGTCGCCCAGTTCCGCGACGCCGGGTTGGACCATATTCAGGTCAGTTTCCAGGCCTCCGACCCGGAACTGAACAACGCCGTGGCGGGCTCCCGCAAGGCGTTCGAACAGAAGCTGGCCATGGCCCGTGCGGTCAAGGCCGCCGGTTACCCGATGGTGCTCAACTTCGTTATTCATCGGCACAACATCCACCAGATGCCTGACATCATCGACCTGTGTCGGCGACTGGAGGCCGACTACGTCGAGCTGGCCACCTGTCAGTACTACGGCTGGGCCTTTCACAACCGGGAAGGATTGATGCCTTCCCGTCAGCAACTGGCCACCGCGGAGCAGCAGGTCAACGAGCAGCGTCAGCGTCTGGCGGCGGCTGGCTCGGCCATAAAGCTGATCTTCGTGACGCCCGATTATTACGAAGAACGCCCCAAGGCCTGCATGAATGGCTGGGGCAGCCTGTTTCTGACGGTGGCGCCGGACGGCACGGCCTTGCCCTGCCACAGCGCGCGCCTGTTGCCCATCGACTTTCCCAACGTCCGCGACGAGTCGCTGCGGCAGATCTGGTACGACAGCCCCGGTTTCAACCATTATCGCGGTGACAGCTGGATGCCGGAACCCTGCCGCTCCTGCGACGAAAAGGGCAAGGATTTCGGCGGCTGCCGCTGCCAGGCCTATCTGCTGACCGGCAATGCCGACAACGCCGATCCGGTCTGCGACAAATCCCCTCACCACGACCGCATCCTGGCGGCCAGGCGGGCGGCGGACCACGCCAGCGCAGGGCTGGAGAGCCTGACCTATCGAAACACCAGCAACTCGCGTCTGTTTTATCGCAGTGGATAGCGTCGCCGTCCTGACGCCGCAGAGCGCTGCGGCTGCCCAGCTGGAGCGTGAAACCCTGCGCGCCAGTGCCGCCGGGCTGTTCTGGCTGCAGCTGGATCCGCGCACCGGTGCCTGCGGACTCTGGCGCTACCTGCACAGCGATGCCCGCTGCCTGACCCCGGCCGGTTACGGCCTGCGTTCACGGGTCAATGGCTACGGCGGCGGTGCCATGTGTGCCTTCGACACGCTGGTGTACGGCGTTAATGCCGAGACGCAACAGATTGATCGCATCGACCCGGAAACCGGTGGCGTCGCGCCGTTGACCCGAACCGAGGGCGCACGCTATGGGGGCTTGGTGGCGGATGTCGCCGGAGCCCGGATTCTGGCCGTGCGGGAATGGCCGGACGCGGCAGGCCAGCGGCCGGATCAGGAGCTGGTGGCGGTGACCCAGGATGGTCGTATCACGGTGTTGCATGCCGGGGCTGATTTCTACAGTGCCCCGGCAGTCTCAGCGGATGGCCGACGCATCGCCTGGGTCAGCTGGACGTTGCCGGCCATGCCCTGGCAGGAATCCACGCTGTGGACTGCGGCGCTGAGTCCCGGCGGTCCGTTGCGTCAGGCCAGGCCGGTGCCGTCGCCGCAGCCGGCATCGGTACAACAGCCGAGCTTTGCCGGCGACCGGCTCTGTGTACTCTCCGATCATCGGGGTTGGTGGCAGCCCTATCGGGTGGACGGCCTCGATGCGCCGTGCTGGACCGCGCTGGCAGGCCAGGCGCTGGACCACGCCAATGCCCCCTGGCAGCTGGCGGAGGCTCACCACCAGGCGCTGCCGGAGGGTGGCTGGGCCCGGGTCTGTTACCGCCAGGGGCAGGGTGAGTTATGGCTATGCCGCCAGGCGGGAGCGCAGCCACGGCAAGTGGGAGCGGACTACACCGATTTTCGCAGCCTGCAGGTCTACCGCGGCCAGTTGTATGGTCTGGCCAGCCGGGCCGATGCCGCCGTCAGTGTCGTGCGCTTGGACCTCGAGTCGACGGACGGCCTTGCTGTGCTGGCCGGTGGCGAGCGCCTGCTGGCGCCCGGCCAGGTCAGCCTGCCGCAGCGGTTCCGGCTACCGGCGGCGTCCACCGACCTTTCTGCGCCGGTCAGCGGTTTCTACTATGCCCCCAGCGACCGCACCCAGTCGGGGCTCCCGCCGTTGATTGTCAATGTACATGGCGGGCCTACATCGGCGGCGTACCCGGTGTTCAATGCCCAGGTGCAGTTCTGGTGTCAGCACGGCTTCGCCGTCGCGGAGGTGAACTACCGGGGCAGTACCGGGGCAGGGCGGGCGTTTCGACTGGCGCTGGCGGGGCAGTGGGGGGCGAGCGATGTGGCAGACGTTGGTGCCGCCGCCCGTTACTTGGTGGCGCAGGGCCTGGCGGACGGCCGTCGCCTGTTTATCCAGGGGCGTAGCGCCGGTGGTTTCACCGCCCTGCTGGCGATGGCGGCGGGCAATCAGTTTCGCGCCGGGGCCAGTATCTTCGGGGTCAGCGATCCCGCTCGATTGCGGCAGCAGACCCACCGCTTTGAATCCGGCTACCTCGATTGGCTGTTGGGGGAGCCGCAGCAATACCGGGAGCGCTGGTTGGCGCGCACGCCCGTGCTGCAGGCCAAACGCATGTGCGGGCCGGTGGCGTTCTTTCAGGGCGGGCAGGATACGGTGGTGGTGCCGGAGCAGACCGAACGCATGGTGGCGGCCATGGCGCAAGCCGGCGTGGCGGCACCGGTGCAGGTCTACCCGGAGGAAGGCCATGGCTTTCGTCAGCAGCGCAATCAATCCGCTATGCTGGCGGCGCTGTTAGAATTTTACCGGCAACAGTCTATGCACCCCGATGAAGCGCCGAACAACTTGGGTTAAACTCTGGAAAATAAATGGCAGTGCCGCCAGGGAAAGGCGCGCGTAGTACACAAATAAGTCGTACACAGATAAGTCGTACACAGGTAAGTCGTACACAGGTAAGTCGTACACAAGTAAGTCGTACACAGGTAAGTAGTGCTCAGTAAGTAGTACACCGTAGTACGCAAACCACAATAATAAAAAGCAGCGAGAGCGCCCATGAGTCACGATGTATCGACACTGCGCAAATTTGTCGCACCGGAAATCGTTTTCGGAGCCGGTGCTCGCAAGTCTGTGGCCAATTTCGCCAGTAACTACGGCGCCCGTCATGTGTTTCTGGTTTCCGATCCCGGTGTCGCGGCCGCCGGCTGGGTGGCGGACATCGAACAGCGCCTGCGCGAGGAGGGGCTGGCGTGTACCGTGTTCACCGGCGTTTCCGCGAACCCCCGCGCCGAAGAGGTGATGACCGGCGCGGAACTCTACCGCTCCGGGCATTGCGACGTCATTGTGGCAGTCGGCGGCGGCAGCCCGATGGATTGCGCCAAGGGCATCGGTATTGTCATCGCCCATGACCGGCACATCCTGGAATTCGAGGGGGTAGACACCCTGAGGCTGCCATCGCCGCCACTGATCCTGATTCCCACCACCGCCGGCACCTCCGCCGACGTCTCCCAGTTTGCGATCATTTCCGACCCCCAGCGACGGTTCAAGTTTTCCATCATCAGCAAGGCGGTGGTTCCGGATGTGTCACTGATCGATCCGGAAGTGACCCAGACCATGGATGACTTCCTCACTGCCTGCACCGGCATCGATGCGCTGGTGCACGCCATCGAGGCTTATGTGTCCACCGGCAGCGGTCCGCTGACCGACAGCCACGCCCTGGAGGCGATCCGCCTGATCAACCGCTACCTGGAACCGCTGTTGCGGGCGCCGGACGACAGCCAGCTGCGGGAACACATCATGCTGGCCTCGATGCAGGCCGGGCTGGCGTTCTCCAACGCCATTCTCGGCGCGGTCCATGCCATGTCCCACAGCCTGGGCGGCTACCTGGACCTGCCCCATGGGCTGTGCAACTCGTTGTTGCTGGAGCATGTGGTGGCGTACAACTTTTCGTCGGCCCCGGAACGCTTCAAGCACATCGCCGAAGCCATGGGCATTGATACCCGTGGCATGCTGCCAGCGGAGGTCAGGAAACGCTTGATGGCGCGGATTGTCGTGCTGAAACGGGCGGTGAAGCTGGAGAGCCATCTGGCTGCGCTCGGCGTGACCAGTTCGGATATTCCCCAGCTGTCCCGCTTCGCCATGCAGGACCCGTGCATCCTGACCAACCCTCGCGAATCGTGCCAGCGGGATGTTGAAGTGGTCTATGAAGAAGCACTCTGATCCGCGCCCCGGGGGCTACGACGTCGACGACCTGTTGGGCTTGGGGAGCCAGTCGGTTCGCAAGAACTATTACCCGGAACTGCAGGAGCGCGTCGAGGAGCTGGAGGCGGAGCGTAATCGCTACAAGTGGCTGTTTGAAAACGCGCTGCACGGGATCTTCCAGGGTGACCTCAAAGGGGGGTTCCTCGCCCTGAATCCGGCGATGGCGTCGCTGTGCGGCTACGTCAGCCCGGAGGATCTGCGCAAGCGGGTGCGCCGACTGCGGGAACAGCTGTTTTATACCATCGGCGAATTCGACGGCCTGCGCCAGGAGATGCTGGATTTCGGCCGGGTGATTGCCCGGGAGACGCGGTTACGTCGGGCCGATGGCGAGCCGGTGGATGTTGCCATCACGCTGCTGCGGAGACCGGATCTGGGCGCCGAAGTGGTCGAGGCGTTCGTGCTCGACATTACCGACCGGGTCGACGCCCGCAAGCGCCTGGAGCAGCTGAACACCGAGCTTGAACAACGGGTGGATGAGCGGACCCAGGCGCTGAAGGCCGCCAACGAGGGCCTGCGCCACCAGATTGCCGAACGGGAGAAGGTTGAGCAGGAGCTGGTGATCGCGGTGGAAGCGGCCAAGGAGGCCAATCGCAGCAAAGACAAGTACCTGGCGGCCGCCAGCCACGACCTGCTGCAACCCCTGAACGCTGCCCGGCTGTTGGTGTCGACGTTGCAGGACAGCCGCTTGCCGGACAAGGATGCCCATATGGTGGAGCGGGTCCACCGGGCTCTGGAGAGTACCGAGGACTTGCTGGCGGACCTGCTGGATATCTCCAAACTCGACCAGCAGGCCATGAAACCGGATCTGGTGTACGTCGATGTCGGCGAGTTGGTCACGGCCCTGGGCGAGGAATTCGAACCGGTGGCGCGGGACGCCGGTATCGGGTTCCGGGTCCGGTCGCGAGCCGCCACGGTTCATACCGACCCCCGCATGCTCTCCCGCATCTTGCGCAATCTGCTCAGCAACGCTTTCCGATATACCGACGCGGGTCGGGTGCTGCTGGCGATGCGGCCGCGGCGCTCGTCGCTGACCATCGAGATCTGGGACACCGGCATTGGTATTGCGGAAGACAAACTCCAGGACATCTTTGCCGAGTTTCACCAGCTGTCGCCCCACAATGCGAGCGGCAAGCGTGGTGTTGGGCTCGGTCTGGCCATTGTCGAGCGCATGGCCCGGGTACTGGCGTCGCCAGTGGATGTTCGGTCGGTGCCCGGCAAGGGCTCACGGTTTACCCTGACGTTGCCCCTGGTGGACTGGGACGTCGGATTGAGCAGTCGTGCCGTCGAACCGGCGGTCGCCGCCGTCACCGATTCCCTGCAAGACGCCTTGGTGGTGGTGATCGATAACGAGCCTGACATTCTCGCCAGCATGCGTGCGCTGTTGGAACGCTGGGGCTGTCGAGTGGTCTGCGGCACCGGCGCCGACAGTGTGCTGCGCTCCGGGGTGGGCTTCGACCGAGTGCCGGATGCGATTCTGGCGGACTTTCACCTGGATGACGGGCGGACCGGCTGTGAAGCCATCTATGCCCTGCGTCGTCATTTTCACGCCGACATTCCCGCCGCCATTGTGACCGCCGATCGCAGCGACCAGTCGCGGCGATTGTTCCAGACCCAGTATCTGCCGGTGCTGAATAAGCCGGTCAAACCCAACCGGTTGCGGGCGCTACTCACCAGCCTGCTTTCCTCGCCGGTTGCGGCGGAATAAGGATTCCTCTCCAGAATTCTGGCCTACACTGTAGAAACCACGGGGACTTTCGTCGTTCTCCGGCGGTGCCTATTGAGTCTTTTTTTTTTGGAGGGGTGTGCAATGCAGAATTCGGAAAACGCGCTGACCAATCATGAAGTGACGGTCTGCCTCGCCGGCGGAGCCGTACTGGGGCCGTTCAACGCGACCTGGACTCGCGACTCCGGCGGCGACGTCCGCGAGCTGGTGCGGGAATACGATGCCTTCTTACAGGGTGAGCCCCAGAAACGTTATAAGTTTCACCTGCATGATTCCTACACCAATACCGTGCATACCCTGATCTTCAATTTCGAACAGATCACTGGAATCTGTGACCACGTCCGGCTGAAGCACTAGCGCTCGTCGCGGGCGGGCACTGGATGACGGTGGCCGAAGGGAGGTTGTCATGACTGAGTACAGAACCGAGGCGGACAGTCTGGGCGAGGTGCAGGTTCCGTCGACGGCCCTGTGGGCGGCCCAGACCCAACGGGCGGTGGAAAACTTTCCCATCAGCGGCCAGCCCATGCCGGCGGCCTTCATCTGGGCGGTGGTGCAGATCAAACGGGCGGCGGCGGAAGCCAATACCAGTTTGGGGTTGCTGGCTGTTGAGGTGCGGGACGCCATTCTGGAGGCCTGTGACGAAGTGCTGGAGGGGCAACACGCCGACCAGTTTCCGGTTGACCGTTACCAGACCGGATCTGGCACCAGCACCAACATGAACGTCAACGAAGTGCTCGCCAACCTGGCTCGAGCCAAGGGTCAGGACGTGCATCCGAACGATCACGTCAACATGAGCCAAAGCTCCAACGATGTGATCCCCACCGCCATTCACCTCAGTGCAGTGACTCAGGTCCAACTGCAGTTACTGCCGGCGCTGTCCCACCTGCGGGGGATGATCTACGAGCGCGAAGCCACCTACGCCCAACAGGTGAAGACCGGCCGTACTCACCTGATGGACGCCATGCCGGTGACCCTGGGGCAGGAGCTGCGGACCTGGCGGGAACAGCTCTCAGCGGCTGAACAGCGGCTGGAGCGTGCCATTGAGGAATTGTTGGCGCTACCTCAGGGCGGCACTGCCGTGGGCACCGGTGTCAATGCGATGACCGAGTTTCCGGAGCAGTTCAGTCGGTTTCTGCACACCGCGACCGGTTTCTCCTTTACCCCTTTGGAGCACAAGTTCGTCGCCCAGAGCGCGGTGGACGCGCCGCTGCATCTGTCGGCCCAACTGCGTGGCGTGGCCGTGGTCATGACCAAGATCGCCAACGATCTGCGCTGGATGAACAGTGGACCGATTCATGGTCTGGCGGAGATCAGCCTGCCGGCGCTGCAACCGGGCAGCAGCATCATGCCCGGCAAGGTGAATCCGGTGATTCCCGAGGCCGTCGCCATGGTGGCGGCCCAGGTCATGGGCCTGGACAGCGCGGTGGCGTTGGCGGGACAGTCGGGCAACTTTCAGCTCAACGTCATGCTGCCATTAGTGGGAGCGAACCTGCTGGATATGATCAACCTGTTGGCCAATGCGGCCACCACACTGGCGGACAAGGTGATCCGGGGGTTCACCGTCAATACCCAGATTCTGGATGAGGCGGTGGGCAAGAACCCGGTACTGGTGACCGCCCTCAACCCGGAAATCGGCTATGAGCTGGCGGCGGAGATTGCCAAGGAGGCTTACCGCTCCGGTCGGTCAATCATTGATGTGGCGGATGAGCGCTGCGGGCTGGGGCGGGATCGTCTGGAGCACCTCCTGGATCCGTTGAAACTGACCCAGGGAGGCGTGGCCGGAGAGTGACGGAGCCGGTACGTCGCCGGTGCTGGAGGGCTGCGGGTGTTGTCGGTAACGCTGTTCGTGATGCTGGTGCTGGCCAACGGCATGCCGGTGATCGCCCATCGCCTGCTCGGTACGCGCTGGTCGGCGCCCATCGACGGCGGGCGGTGCTGGTTCGATGGCCGCCCGCTGTTCGGCAGCAGCAAGACCTGGCGGGGCCTGGTCAGTGGTGGGCTTGCCTGTGCCCTGGGGGCGTCGCTGATGGGACTGGGGAGCAGCTTCGGCCTGGTGTTCGGCCTCCTGGCGTTGGCTGGTGATTTACTCAGCAGCTTTGTGAAACGGCGCATGGGGCTGGCTGCCAGTGCCCAGTTCCGGGGCTTGGACCAGGTGCCTGAGGCGGCGTTGCCGATGGTCTACGGGGCGCTGGTGTTGCCGCTACCCTGGCTGGAGGCCGTACTGGTGGTGGTGGTGTTTGGGTTGGCCAACGTGGTCTTGTCGCCGCTGCTGTATCGTCTCGGCATTCGGCGTCATCCCCACTGAGAACCGCGGTTACCGTGGGCCTCGGGTAAGGGTGTGCAGGGAGATTTCCGGCGGGCAGTTGAGACGCACATTGACCACCGAGGTGCCGCAGCCGGGGGACGTATACCCCTGCATGCCGTGGTAGCGCCAATAGCCCCGAGCCAATGAGCGCGGACAGTCGGAATCCAGGGTGATGGGAATGCCGCCCGGCAAGCAGATCTGGCCGCCGTGGGTGTGTCCGCACAGGAACAGGTCGTAGCCGGCATGGGCCGCCTCTCGCCAGATTTCCGGGGTGTGGCTGAGGAGGATGCTGACCGCGCCGGCGGGAATGTCATCGCCGGCTTTGTGGAGGTTGTGGACCTTGAAGAAGTGAGCGTCGTCCACACCAGCTACGAAAATGGAATCGTCACCTCGTTCGATCTCCGCATTTTCATTGAGCAGCAGGCGAAAGCCCATGTCTTCCAGCGCCGGCAGCATGCGAATGCTGTCGTGATTGCCCAGCACCGCCAGCGGTGTGCCAACGATCGCCTCGCGCAACCGCGCCATGCCTTCCAGGGCCGCATCGATGGGGCCCCAGGTCAGCTTGCGGTAGTCGCCGGTGAGTACACACAGGTCGTACTGAAGTTGGCCAATCTGACCGATCACCGCCTTCAGGTTGAGCTCGTCCATGTCGACATGCAGGTCGCTGAGGTGCAGGATGCGGTAGCCCTCGAAGGCGGCAGGCAGTTCCGGGACCCGGAAGCTGTTCTCGGTCACCCCCAGTGCGCGACTGTTATCCTGTCCCCGCTGCAGCAGGCCTGACAATTTCAGGCAGAAGCGGATTAGCCGGGGGGCAGAGGGCCAGTTTTCGAGGTGAAACGAGTGATGGTCCTGGCCGAAGACCCGGGCTTCGTATTCCCGTTCAATACCCAGTCGCTGACGGGCGTGAACCGGTCCCAGGCGAAGGCTGAGCCGGTAATCCAGTAGTGCGTCCTTCGACACAGGTGATGGGGCACGGGCAGTCATACTCAAGTCCAGAGTTAACAGGGCCTGTTTCTAAGTATGGTTCGGTCTGGCCTCGCTGCAACCGGGATGGCGCAATGTTCATGTTTGCCGGGGGTGCCCCAAGCGGACTGGCTGACGAACGCTGGGGTCGGAACTTTGCTGCGGTTTGTGGGTCTTCCATGGGGGGTGCGGCGCTGACCGGGTCTGACTGTGAGCCGGGGTAGCGATGAGGGGTAGCAACGAGGGGTAGCAACGAGGGGCAGCGACGAGGGGCAGCGACGATGCCGGAGGACTCACTGGAAAAACACCGCCGGCGACGTCAGACTGGGTTCTGTGTGAGCAAGCGCATTGGTAAGCGAGGCCGATATGAGTACGTCCTGTTCGATCCCTGGAATGAATGTCCCCCGTAGTCGGTTCCCGGACCCGGAGCTGGATCTTCCGGCCGCAACCGGGCAACAGCGGTTGGTGCTTGCCGGCGGCTGCTTCTGGTGTGTGGAGGCGGTGTTCCTCGCCGTCGATGGCGTCCTTGGGGTGGCGTCTGGCTACGCCGGCGGTTCCGAGGCGAGCGCCAACTACGAGGCGGTCTGCTCCGGGACCAGCGGCCACGCCGAAGTGGTGGAAATTTGTTATGACCCCACCCGGATCAGTTTTGGTCAGCTGCTGAAGGTTTTCTTCTCGGTGGCCCACGATCCCACCCAGCTCAACCGCCAGGGCAATGATCGGGGATCCCAGTACCGCTCGGCGGTGTTCTATGACAGCGACGAGCAAAAACGGGTCACGGAGGCCTACATCCGTCAGTTGGAAGCGGCTGGGGTGTATCCGCAACCCATTGTCACTAGCCTGGAGCCCCTGCAGGCGTTCTATCCCGCCGAAGGCTATCACCAGAATTACGCCGCCCGTAATCCTTTTCAGCCCTACGTGATGGCGGTAGCGGCGCCGAAGGTGGAAAAGTTGCGGCAGGCCTTCGGGGCCCAGCTCAAGCCGGAATTTCGTGACGAGTGAAGGCCGCTGAGACCAGTGAGGCCACTACTGCGAGCAGCTATGAGCCGGCGCCATCGAGACGAATGAGCGTGATTGAGATGAAGGCGCTGATGAGATAACGGCGCTACTGAAATAAACGCGCTGCTGAAAGAAAAAGGAGCAAGTGATGGCGACTTCCGCAAGCGGGTATGATCTGACCCCGCTCGATGACAACGACATTGCCCGGCGTGCCGCCGGATTGACTGCCGAAGAGCGGGCGGTGCTACTGGACCACGGCACCGAGCGGCCGTTTTGTGGCACGCTGCTCGATAACAAGGCGGCTGGTGTCTACCGCTGCCGGTTGTGCGAGCTGCCGCTGTTCAGTTCCGAGGCCAAGTTTGATTCCGGCACCGGCTGGCCGAGCTTTTTCCAGCCGTTTGATCCCGATCACATCCGCTATCTTGAGGATCGCACCCTGGGAATGGCCCGCACCGAAATCCGCTGTCCCCGCTGCGACAGCCACCTGGGCCATGTGTTTCCCGATGGCCCACCACCCACCGGTCAGCGTTATTGCCTGAACTCTATTGCCATGGATTTTCACGCCAGCGAGTGAGTCTGGGTCGGCTGTCATAGGGCTGTCATAGGGCTGTCATAGTGGCGGACTAGGCTGGGGTGGAGTTTAGTGACTGAGTTGTTGTCGTGTGTGGCCCTTTGGGGCTCACCTTTGTTCGGGGCAGGATGCCCACAAACCGCCAGGGACGGCGGTTTTTTGTTTTAAGTCAACGCTCGCTGTCCCACTAACCTGCCTCTAGGGCAGACTGCGCCCGCTCCCGAAGCCTTTCGGCTGACCGCTTCCTATTCTGGGCGCCTATCGCTTTGCCCGCGACACCCCGGTTCTCTCAGTCCGAACTCATATCAATCTCATGTTCCCATAGGCAATGCCAAACCATCGGATCGCCGATAAGGCATTGCCTACGGGTGGACAGTCAGCGCTATAATTTCGCGGTTTTTGGATTCAATGGCCCGAATCAGGGCGCGCCCTGCGGGGCGTTCAGAGGTGATCCGGAGTTAATCAGAGGCTCCCTAGAGAATGACCGTGGATACCAGATAGCCGGTGTAGCCAATGTAGGTAGTGATCAGCATCGCGCCTTCGAGCCGGCTGATGCTGCGCTCCGAGCTGAACACCCGCAGGCTCATGACCATCAGCGCGGCGGTCAGTACCGTCATCAGGGTCCAGTCGCGGTAGAGCACCGCCATGTCGACGGTGAGGGGATGGATGGTGGCCGCCAGCCCCACCACCGCCAGGGTATTGAAAATACCCGAGCCGAGAATATTGCCGAGAATCAGGTCGTGCTCGTTTTTCTTCACCGCCGCGATGGAGGAGGCCAGTTCCGGAAGCGAGGTGCCAATGGCGACAATGGTGAGCCCGATGATCAGGTCGCTGACCCCCAAGCCCTGGGCGATGGAGACCGCACCCCAGACCAGTAGGCGGGAACTGGCGATCAGCAGCACCAGACCAACCACCAGCCACGCCAGTGCCGCCTTCAAGGCCATGGGGCGGTCCACCAGCTCGGCCTCGGTTTCCCCCCCGAAGGGGTCCTCCTTGCCGCGAATGCCCTGGGCAATGGTCCAGCCCATGACGGCGGTAAATGCCGCCAGCAGGAACCAGCCCTCGAGCCGGGTGAGTTCGCCGTCCAGCAGTTGAAATCCGGCAATGGCGCTGAGTGCCAGCAGCAGCGGCAGTTCTTTACGCAGCACCTGGGAGTGGACGGCGATGGGGCTGATCAGTGCGACCAGGCCGATAATCAGGGCAATGTTGGTGATGTTGGAGCCGTAGGCGTTGCCCAGCGCCAGCCCGGGATTGCCATCGGAGGCGGCCATGGCCGATACCGCCAGTTCTGGCGCGGACGTGCCGAAGCCGATGATCACCATGCCGATCAACAGCGTGGGCATGCCCAGGTGCTTGGCGGTCGCCGCAGCCCCGTCCACAAATCGGTCGGCACTCCAAACCAGAAGGACCAGGCCCGCAAGGACCGCTGCCAATGCCAAAAACATGCGTTACACCTCGATTGAATAGGTTGCCGGGCCGGTACAGTCCGGTTCGAACCCGGAAAATGGTGGCCAAGATACCCCATCTCGGTGGTCAAGGTCAGCCCCGTTTCCCCGTGCCAGGAAACCGAAGTGAAAAATTGTGGCCCTGGGGCACCAAAGTGGCAGTGCTATTGTGGGCCAAGAATGCGAAAATATCGCCGAACGGGCTGATCGGGAGGCTGAAACGCTGCCGTACGCCCTGCGGAATGATCCCTGGCAAGCCAAAGCGATCATGCACCGCGCGTTCAGCTATGTCATGAGCGTGATTGCCGTTATGTCAAAAGGGACAACCCATTGCCCGGCGATTTCTGCGATACTCTCCGGCAATCCACCGGCAAAGGCGCTGGTTTCGGTTTTGCCGGTACTGGAGAGGCAAATCCCTAGCGGGATACTTTGGCGGCGATCCGGTTTTCTCCGGGGCGCTGGCGGGTGATGGCATCGGTGGTCACCGGGCGTTTATCTGCCCCGTTGAGCAGCTCCCGGCTGGTCGAAGCCGGATGTTCCTGGGCGTTACCGCCACTCCCGCCTGCTCCGGCATCTGGCAGGCAGATGAACATCGTAACGGTTGGCGATTCGCGTACCCACGCCTCACCGCGATGATCAATTTTATTATCTCGTAAAAAAACGGGATAATTAGCCGAATTTTTATCTGCCCCCAACGTAACCCTCCGGGGGCGACAGGTTCAAAAACTTGTTAAGGTGAATTACCCATGGCCGCAAGACAGGCAGATGTAGTGCTGGTCGGCGGTGGCGTCATGAGCGCCACCCTCGGCATGATGCTCCGGCAGCTTGATCCGTCCCTGGACATCATCATGGTTGAACGTCTTGATCACGTTGCCCATGAAAGCACCGACGGATGGAACAACGCGGGTACCGGCCACGCCGGTTACTGCGAACTCAATTACACGCCTCAAACCGGCGACGGCGACGTCGCCATCGATCGCGCCCTGGCGATCAATGCACAGTTTGAGGTGTCGCTGCAGTTCTGGTCTTTCCTGGTGGAGCGGGGCATGCTGCCCGAGCCGTCTTCCTTCATCAATCGCACCCCGCACCAGAGCTTCGTCTGGGGCGAGCAAGATGTCGCATTCCTGCGTCGGCGGTACGAGAAGCTGAAGGCGCACCACCTGTTCCGGGAAATGGAATACACCGAATCCACCGAGGAGCTGGCACAGTGGATGCCGCTGATCGTGCAGAACCGTGATCCGCAGCAGCCGGTGGCCGCCACCCGCATTCGGCACGGCTCCGATGTGGACTTTGGTTCCCTTACCCGCAGCATGGTGAAGTACCTGGAGAGCCAGCCCAACTTCGAGCTGATGCTGAACAGCCCGGTCCATTACCTGGCCCAACGCGACAATGGTCGCTGGAAGGTGCGGGTGCGTGATCAGAAGACCGGGGAAGTGAAGAAGCTGGAAGCCGGTTTTGTGTTCCTCGGCGCCGGCGGCGGGGCGCTGCCGCTGTTGCAGAAATCCGGAATTGAAGAGGCCCGGGGCTACGGCGGCTTCCCGGTCAGCGGTCAGTGGCTGGTGTGCCAGAACCCGGAGGTGGTGGCCAAGCACCATTCCAAGGTGTATGGCAAGGCGCCCATTGGTGCGCCGCCGATGTCGGTGCCGCATCTGGATACCCGCATCATCAACGGCGAGCCGGCACTGTTGTTCGGCCCATTTGCCGGCTTCACCACGCGGTTCCTGAAGAAGGGCTCGGCCTTCGACCTGTTCGGCTCGGTCAAGACCTCCAACCTGCGGCCCATGCTGTCGGTGAGCCGGGACAACATGGACCTGACCCGCTATCTGATCAAGGAAGTGTTTCAGTCCCATGGCGAGCGGGTGGGCTCGCTGCGGAATTTCTTCCCGGATGCGGAGGAGAAAAACTGGATGCTGCAGAACGCCGGCCAACGGGTTCAGATCATCAAGAAAGATGCCGAAGGACGCGGCAAACTGGAGTTCGGTACCGAGATTGTGGCCGCCAACGATGGTAGCCTGGCCGCACTGCTGGGCGCTTCGCCGGGAGCGTCCACCGCCGCCAACGCGATGATCAACGTGCTTGAGCGCTGCTTTGCCGACCGGATGCAGAGTCCGGAATGGCTGGAGCGCATGAAGGGCATGGTACCGTCCTACGGCCAGAGTCTGGTGGAGGATGAGGCGCTGCTCAACACCGTGCGCGAGCGCACCCTGTCGACCCTGAAGCTCAACGCGGACTGAGTCGGCTTTGTAGGATCGGTCGAATGCGCTGAATTGCGCGGACGGGGACAGAATCGGATTCTGTCCCCGGTTGGGCTCCCGAAAGCGAGTTCTGATCAAGCCGTCGCCGCTGGCGCCTTGCTCAGCATCGGCTTGCAAGATCCTTTCGGGGACGGAATTCAATTCCGTCCCCATCCCCGTCCCCCGTGGGCTTCCTAGGCGATCACCGCGTCCGTCTTTTTGTTGAGCATTGGCTTTAGGTAGCGGCCGGTGTGGGAGGCTGGGCTGTTTGCCACCGCCTCCGGCGTGCCCTCGGCGATGATCTGACCACCGCCGGAGCCGCCTTCCGGTCCCAGGTCGACAATCCAGTCCGCGGTTTTAATCACGTCCAGGTTGTGTTCAATCACCACAATGGTGTTGCCGTGGTCCCGCAGCCGCTGTAACACGTTCAGCAGCTGCTGAATGTCGTAGAAGTGCAGACCGGTGGTGGGCTCGTCGAGAATGTACAGGGTCTTGCCGGTGTCGCGCTTGGACAGCTCCTTGGCCAGCTTGACCCGCTGGGCCTCGCCGCCGGACAGGGTGACCGCGCTCTGGCCCAGGCGGATGTAGGATAGGCCCACGTCCATCAGGGTCTGCAGCTTGCGGGCGATGAACGGCACTGCATCGAAGAACTCGCGGCCTTCCTCCACGGTCATCTCCAGCACTTCGTGAATGTTCTTGCCCTTGTAGCGAACCTCCAGGGTTTCCCGGTTGTAGCGTTTGCCCTTACAGACATCGCAGGGCACGTAGACGTCGGGCAGGAAGTGCATTTCCACCTTGATTACGCCGTCGCCCTGACAGGCCTCGCAGCGGCCACCCTTGACGTTGAAGCTGAACCGCCCTGGCTTGTAGCCACGGGAGCGGGCTTCCTGAGTGCCGGCGAACAACTCCCGGATGGGCGTGAACAGCCCGGTGTAGGTGGCCGGATTGGAGCGGGGCGTGCGGCCAATGGGGCTCTGGTCGATGTCGATGACCTTGTCGAGCTGGTCGAGGCCGGAGAGCTTGTCGTAGGGCGCGTGATTCAGGCTGGTGGCCTTGTTCAGCTTGGCGGCGGCGACGGGGTACAGGGTGCCGTTGATCAGCGTCGACTTGCCGGAGCCGGAAACGCCGGTGACACAGGTCATGATGCCCAGGGGGATATTGAGTGTCACCTCTTGCAGATTATTGCCGCAGGCACCGGTGAGCGAGAGTAACTTGCCGTTGCCTTTATTGCGGCTGGCGGGGACGGCAATCGCCTTCTCACCGGACAGGTATTGGCCGGTCAGCGATTGCGGCGCCGCGATGATCTGCTGGGGCGTGCCCTGGGCAATCACCTGGCCGCCATGTACGCCGGCGCCGGGACCGATGTCGATCACATGGTCGGCGGCGCGGATGGCGTCTTCGTCGTGTTCCACCACGATCACCGTATTACCGAGATCGCGCAGATGGGTCAGGGTGGCCAGCAGGCGGTCGTTGTCGCGCTGATGCAGGCCAATGGACGGCTCGTCGAGGATGTACATGACCCCCACCAGGCCGGCGCCGATCTGGCTGGCCAGGCGGATGCGCTGGGCTTCGCCACCGGACAGGGTGTCGGCGCTGCGCTCCAGGGTCAGGTATTCCAGTCCCACGTTGACCAGGAAGTTCAGCCGTTCCCGGACTTCCTTGAGGATTTTTTCGGCGATCTCGCCCTTGCGTCCCGGTAGCGTCAGCCGTTCGAAGTAGCCGAAGGCATCACCCACCGGCAGCCGGGTGATGTCTGGCAGGTTCCGGTCCTCAATAAAGACGTGCCGGGCGCTGCGTCGCAGGCGTGACCCCTGACACTCCTTGCAGGGTTGCTGGCTGAGGTTGCGGGCCAGTTCTTCGCGCATGCTCTGGGAGTCGGTTTCCCGGTAGCGACGCTCCAGGTTGGGCAGGATACCCTCAAACGGGTGAGCCTTCTCCATGACATGGCCGCGGGAATTGACGTAACGAAACGGAATGTCTTCGCTGCCGGAACCGTAGAGGATGGTTTGGCGGAAATCTTCGGGTAAGTCGACAAAGGCGGTATCCAGGTCGATGCCGTAGTGCTCGGCGACGCTGGTCAGCAGCTGGAAGTAGTACACGGCGCGGCGATCCCAGCCCTTGATGGCGCCCTCGGCCAGGGTGGCGTCCGGATGCTGGATGATCTTCTCCGGATCGAAGAACTGCTTCACCCCCAGACCGTCGCAAGTGGGGCAGGCGCCGGCGGGGTTGTTGAAGGAAAAGATCCGCGGCTCCAGTTCGCTGAGGGCGTAGCCGCATTGGGTGCAGGCATAGCGGGCGGACAGGGTATGTTCTTCGCCCTCGCCGGACATGGGCGCCACCAGCGCGATGCCGTCCGCCAGTTCCAGGGCGGTCTCGAAACTTTCCGCCAGGCGTTGCTCCAGGCCGGGCTTGACCTTGAATCGGTCCACCACCACGTCGATCCGGTGTTTGCGCTTCTTGTCCAGGGCTGGCACCTCGTCGATGTCGTACACCGTGCCGTCGATCCGCAGGCGGATGAAGCCCTGGCTCTTCATGGTCTCGATTACATGCACGTGCTCGCCTTTGCGGTCGCGAATCACCGGTGCCAGGATCATCAGTCTGCTGGCTTCGGGGAACGCCAGCACCTGATCCACCATCTGGCTGACGGTTTGGGCCTCCAGTGGCAGGTCGTGGTCCGGGCAGCGGGGCTCGCCGGCGCGGGCGAACAGCAGGCGCAGGTAGTCGTAAATCTCGGTGATGGTGCCGACCGTGGAGCGGGGGTTGTGGGAGGTGGATTTCTGTTCGATGGAAATGGCCGGTGACAAGCCCTCGATGTGGTCGACGTCCGGTTTTTCCATCATCGACAGGAATTGGCGGGCATAGGTGGACAGGGATTCGACGTAGCGCCGCTGGCCTTCGGCGTACAGCGTGTCGAACGCCAGCGAGGACTTGCCGGAGCCGGACAGACCGGTGATCACGATCAGTTTGTCCCGAGGCATATCCAGGTCGATGTTTTTCAGGTTGTGGGTTCGCGCCCCTTTTACTTGGATATGGTCCATAACACCCTCGGGAAAATAAAACGGAAAGTATACCGTGTTCGGCCGGCTTCCATGCAATGCCCTGCCTGCCGGCGTTCTGCTACAATGCGCGCTTTCCGGCTGGTCGGCCTGCCCAATCGTGCGCAGGTGCTCCCTGCCGCCAGAATTCGTGTTCGAGGAATCGCTGCTGTATGAATGCCCTGGAAAAGCGCTCCGTCACCGCTCTGGCCTCTGTGTACGCCATGAGGATGCTGGGGCTGTTCATGGTGCTGCCGGTGTTCGTGTTGTTGGCCGACGATCTGCACGCCGCCACTCCGGCGTTGATCGGGCTGGCCATTGGCGGCTACGGTCTCAGCCAGGCCTTGCTGCAGGTTCCGTTTGGCTTGCTGTCGGACCGGGTCGGCCGCAAGCGGATGATCTACATCGGGCTGGTGCTGTTTGCGGCAGGCAGCCTGGTGGCTGCCGGGGCGGAGTCGATATACGGCGTGATTGCCGGCCGTGTGCTGCAGGGCGCCGGCGCTATCGCCAGTGTGCTGATGGCGTTGCTCAGTGACCTGACCCGCGAAGAGGAACGCACCAAGGCGATGGCGACCATCGGTATTTCCATCGGCCTGTCGTTTTCCGTGTCGTTGGTATTGGGGCCGCTGCTGGCCTCGGTGTTTGGCCTGTCCGGGATCTTCTATATTACCGCGGCGCTGGCGCTGCTGGCCCTGGTGATCGTCTACCGGGTTGTGCCCACGCCCCATCATCACCAGTCCAGCGCCGACACCCGGCCGGCCAAGGCCATGCTGGGGCAGGTGCTGACGGATACCCGGCTGCTGCGTCTCGATTTTGGTATTTTCGCCCTGCACCTGGTACTGACCGCCATCTTCCTGGTGGTGCCGGTGCTGCTGCAGGATGAGCTGGGGCTGCCCAGTCAATCCCATTGGTGGTTTTATCTGACGGTGATGGTGACCTCCTTTTTCGCCATGGTGCCGTTCATCATCATCGGCGAGAAAAAACGCCGGATGAAGCCGGTGCTGTCCGGTGCTATCGGCTTGCTGACCCTGGCCACCGCCGGCTTGAGCGTTGCCAGTACCGGCCTTGGCGTGGCCTGGGGCATCCTGTTCCTGTTTTTCATGGCGTTCAACCTGCTGGAAGCCAGTCTGCCGTCACTGATCAGCAAAGAGTCGCCGGCGGCGAGCAAGGGCACGGCGATGGGCGTCTACTCCACCTCCCAGTTCCTCGGTGCCTTTGCGGGCGGCGCCCTGGGAGGCCTGCTGCTGGCGCAGGGCGGGCTGATGGGGGTGTTGTGGCCGATGGTACTGATCCTGGTGATCTGGCTGGCGCTGGCGCTCACCATGCCGACGCCAAGCTATACCACCAGTTTCGTGTTAAAGTTGCGGGAAACCGCCCGGGACAGGGTTGAGGCAGTGGACCAAGCGTTGCGCAACCTGCCCGGCGTACAGGATGTGGTGATCCTGGAGGGCACCGATACCGCCTATCTCAAGGTCGATCGCAGCCAATTTGAAGAAGATTGCCTTGCCGACTTCGACTTTGTGCGGCAGGGTACTTCCTGATCAATTTCCCGATTCCTATGAACCCCAACGCCGGCAAGGGATGGCTGGCGGATTTAGCAGACAGACTCAGGAGCGAAACATGGCACGAGGCGTTAACAAGGTTATTCTGATTGGCAACCTGGGCCAGGACCCGGAAACCCGCTACACCCCGAACGGCAACGCGGTGGTGAACCTGACCCTGGCGACGGATGAAAGTTACAAGGATCGTCAGAGCGGCCAAATGGTACCCAAGACCGAATGGCACCGGATTGTCATGTTCGGCAAGATCGCCGAAGTGGCGGGGCAATACCTGCGCAAGGGTTCCAAGATCTACATCGAAGGCAAGCTGCAGACCCGCAAGTGGCAGGACCAGAGTGGCCAGGACCGTTACACCACGGAAGTGGTGGTGGACATCAACGGTCAGATGCAGATGCTGGACAGCCGTGGCGGCGAAGGCGGTATGAGTCAGGGCGCCCCGGCCGGCCGGCCCCAGCAGCAGTCCTACAGCCAGCCGGCACCGCAGCAGCAGGGTGGTGGTTACCAGGGCCAGTCTGGTGGCTACAGCCAGCCGCAGCAGCCGCCGGCGCAGCCAGGTGGCATGCCGGAGGCGGTGGACGACTTTGACGACGATATTCCGTTCTGACCGCTAGCGTCAGCGGCGCCCTCGATGATAAAAGGATTCAATGGCTTGGCTGTTGAATCCTTTTTTTTGTCCTGATGCTTTTCGGTATGGCGGAGTTCAGCAGCTATTTCGGTCGGTCTCGCGTTTCGGCAACAGACAGCGCCTTGGCGGTCGCAGGTTCATCGGCCGGTTTCGGTTCCGAACCGGCAACGATTGCCGACAGGTCGGCTCGGGAGCGCTCGACGAACTCGGCCTCGTCAGCCTGCGGCACCCGACGTATGAAACCGAACCCCCGCGCACCGGGAAACTCCCGATCGGTGTCCCGGGAGCGACTGTAGCGCTGGAACAGTTCCCGGCTGATGCTGTGTTCGCCAGCGGACAATACCGCGCCTCTCGCTCCGCTCAGGCCATACTGATACAGGTCGATGCGATTGCGCACCGCGTGGTTTGCCTGTTCGAATGCTTCGGTGACCGCGCTATTGATCCTGCGTTCGTTACTGACATGGAGCTGCCACGCGATCAACCCGCTCGAGCACAACCCTGCAATGAGAGTGATCCGCGCCCAACGATTCAAGAATGAACTGTTCAGGTGAATTAGCATGCATCGCTTCCCTTCATTTAATCCGGATTCCAGGTTTCAAGGTGTCGAACAGGCCAATCGCCCAAGATCTGTACAGCGTATCGGAATATCCCATGAGTGCCGGGGTAGCGCTCTCGGCGCAGTGCTAGGGAGCCTCTGATTAACTCCGAATCGCCTCTGCGCGATTCTGAAGGCTGTAGATGCAAGACGCGGTTCGCAGCTAATGGCCGTAAGCCCTTGGCAAGAGCCGCAACGCCGCAGGTGCAGCCTTCAGAGCGCGCCCTGCGGGGCGTTCAGAGCCATCCACACTCGGCGTTGCGCCTTTTTGCAAGGTCCAGACATTACTGCAAAGTCGCGCCTTGATTGTGAATGGCTCTGAATGCCAGAGGGGATCCGGAGTTAATCAGAGGCTCCCTAGGTCCCCGTAAGTACCAATAATATAGACGTTATCCTTGCAGACGTAATTCTGCAGAGTTGTCATCCTCTACCGATGCAACCGGTATCGAGCCAACGCCAAAAAACACTCGTTTGGGGCGTCTGCCAGCCCTCCTTCAGGTGGCTAACCCGATGAGATCAGCCCGGAATTCTACATGGGCTGCGAGGCAAGGCCGATTGGCTGCTTCGCTACTGTCGGGACAGCAAATTCACCCCTCAATTGGGTTGTTCGGCCCCAAAGCCGCCTGCGGCCCTCAGCGTCTGCTTCGTGGACATCTGGCTGGTTTTGGGCCGCGGCGCCACGCTGAATCCCTGCCATCAAGCGAGTAAGGCGCTTGGGCATCTCGGAGTTCAATTCATGGACTATGATTGATCAGAGGTTCCTTAGGAGATTCCGTAAGAGACGGTTACTGACGCCGATGTCCAGGAAACGTCGATTATTTTTACATTTATCCCGTCAATTTGTTTCCGAAAAAGCAGTTAAGTCTTAGAAAACGCAGACATAAGAAGGTTGGTGTTAATTTTGCGTAACACACTGCTGTGATGCGATTGTTCTCAGCAGTTGGCCGGAGCTATCCCTTCGCCTTACCCGTCGAGAGCCTGAGTGGCAGGGTGTTGTTAGGGGGGCTCCTCAACGTCAGCCAAGTAAGCAAATGCAAGGGATTATCATGAATGTATTCGACTTTGACCCCGATGATGCGGCTCAGGCCTATCAACGTTTCGGGTATGTTCATCTCAAACAGGGCCTGAACAAGGCCTTTCTGGATTATGCGCTGAACTTTCTGCATGCGGCGGAGGCAGAAGCCCAATCCCTGGAAGAATGGCGGTTTAAAGGCAAGAAACGTCAGTACCTTTTCGATTTTCCTGACGATATGGATTTTGATCGGGCAATACGTGCGGTGGTCGGCGGCGTTGCCGGTCTGCCCGGAGAGCGGGTTACGCTGTGTGAACGGCACGTCAAAGTCTATGAGGGGGAAGCCCCGTCCAACCCGCCCCCGCACAAGGATCGGGTGGCCTCGCAGGTGACGGTGGGGATACCGCTGGTGGTGCCTGACGATTCCTACCTCATTCTCTATCCGGAGCATTATCGCGATGTAAACGCTTACGCCAGCACCGCACTGTATCGCACCAGCCTGGATGAGGCGCAGCTGCCGGAGACGCAACTGGCCGCCATCGAACCGGTGAAGCTGGATGTCCCGCCAGGAGACGTACTGATTTTCAAGGGCGCGTCCATGTATCACGAGCGGGTGAATCCGGCGAATACCAGTTTGCTCTACCTGAAGTTCAACGGTATCGATCTGGACCCGCTCGGCGAGGACCCCCGGACCCTGCCGCAACGCACCGCCAGCCTGGACCGACTCAATCACTTGGCCGATGAGCAGTTGTTGTCACAACCGATGATGGTGTCGCCAAGGCTGGAGAAGATCAGCCGCTACTACACCCGGCTGTACTGGACTGAGGTCATTCAGCTCAATGTCTGGGGGGAAAAAGAAGCCACGATCGGCGAAGCCGAACTGGCGCTGCTTACCCGGCTGGATCGGGGCCTGACGGCAGCCGATCTCCTGACGCGGATGGGACTGGACGACAGCGAGTTCGGTCAGTTCCTGCCCAAGCTGCGGAGGCTTATCAATCTCGGAGCCATTGATCTCATTCATCTGGATTGAAAAAGGATACTAGCCATGGCCAACCGACCCACGTCTGCGGAAATGAATCCTGGTCCGGGATTTCGAGTCAAAACCCGGATTGAACGACCCGATAGCGAGCTGATCCGCCGGTACGCGGAATTCGAAACCACGGACATTTCTGACATGCTGAACCGGCTCTATGCGGTGTCCAGTGATATTCAGAATCTAACCAATGGCATGCCGCTGGTGGGGCCTGCGGTCACGGTGAAGGTTTTTCCGGGCGACAACCTGATGGTGCATAAGTCCCTCGACCTGATTCAGCCTGGCGACGTCATTGTGGTGGACTCCTCCGGCACCCGCAACACGGCGGTGATTGGCGACCTGGTGGCGAGCAAGGCCAGGCACAAGGGCGCGGCCGGGTTCATTATCGATGGCCTGATCCGGGATCTGGAGGAGGTCCGCAAAGTGGGCCTGCCGGTCTTCGCCAGGGGAAACTGTGTCATGGGGCCTTTGCACCGTGGACCCGGTGAAATCAACTACGCGGTCAACTGCGGCGGCGTGGTGGTGAACCCGGGCGACATCGTGGTCGCAGACCGCAACGGCGCCGTGATCGTCCGCAAGGAGTTTGCCGAGGAAGTGCTGGGCCGGCTCGAAGCGAAGAAGCCCGGGTTGGAGCAGTATGTCGCGGAAGTGAAGAAAGGCAACTTCTCCAATGAGTGGGTGGACAAGTTACTGGCGCATAATGACTGCGTTATTGATTGATTGGCGTCCGCACTGAGCGGTGGTCATACAGGGGTTATTCAGAGGCTCCCCGATAATGGATGACTCGATTCGATTGAATCTGCGCTACAAGATTGCCAAGTTATTGAAGTTGTTTCCTCAAAAAAAGAAGCGCCAGCTATCGGAGTTCGAAGACCTGGGTTTGCGGGCCCGGTTTTATGACGCCCTATGGCAGCAAGCGGCGGAGGCATTGGAATTAAGTTTTGAGAAATTGGGTTACGGGTTTTGGCAGGCCAGTAACGGCCAGGGCCACTGGGTTCGTGGCAACGTCTCCGGCATTGACCTGGACCGGCGGATCAGCTCGGTGCTGTCGGGCAACAAACCGTTAACCCATCGGCTGTTGGCGGATATTCCCGGTTATCGGGCTCCCAGGTATCAGGAGTACACCCTGGCATCCATTGACCGGGCCCAGACCTTCATGATCGAGCAGTCGGCCGCGTGCGTGGTTAAGCCCGCCGCCGACACTGGCGCGGGCAGCGGTGTCAGTACCGATGTGACAACCCGCCGAGCCCTGGAAACGGCCAGTATTGAGGCGGCCGTTTGGAGTAAGCACCTGCTGATCGAAGAGACCATACCCGGCCATTCTTTTCGCTTGCTGGTGCTGAACGACAGGCTGATCCACGCCGTACGCCGGGACCCTCCGATGGTCACCGGTGATGGCCGAAGCCGTATCGAAGACTTGATTGAGCAGGAAAATCGACGACGTATGAGCAATGGCAAGGTGGTGTCGTTGTTTCCCATTCAAATCGATTTTGAGTGTCGGCAATCGTTGGCGAAACAATCCTTGCGGTTAAGTTCTGTGCCTGCGGCTGGCCAACGGGTGCGAGTGAAGGATGTGGTGAACCAGAATGCGGCGGAACAGAACGTTGATGTGACCGATCTGGTGCATCCGGACATCGCCAAGTTGGCCATCACCGCCAGTCGCCACATGGGCCTCAGTTTTTGCGGAGTAGACGTGATCGCCGACGATATTTCCGTGCCATTATCGCAAAGTGGCGGAGTGATCAACGAGTTGAATGCCCACCCGGGCCTGCACCATCACTATCTGACTTCCGCCCCTGATAAACCCCCGGTGGCGGAGCAACTGATGGCGTATTGCCTGGCTCGGCACAAGCAAAAGGACACATAAGTGGAGACTTCAGTCCTCGGGATGAAACCACCGGTGATTCTGCTGGGCGGCCTGGCTAACACCACTTCGGTGGCGCGAAGTCTCGGTCGGGCTGGCATCCGGCTGTTTGTGGTTGCTCCTGAATCGAGCCCGGTGTTGCGTTCCCGTTATATCCATCAACGATTGCCGATTGCCAAGGGCCAGGAGTCTGTCGACTACTACCATCACCTGCTGGTTGAGTCTCAACAGCTACCACAGGGCGCAGTGGTTTTTCCCTGCTCGGATTGCGCGATCGATTTCGTGGCTCGCTTCAAGGCGAGCCTGCAGCAACGGTATGTCTTCGATATCCAGGATCCACAACACCAGCTGGATTTGCTGGATAAGCAAAAAACCATCGACTTGGCTAGACAGGCGGGTTGTCAGGCGCCTGGATACTGGCCGGTCGCTTCGCTCGAGGATGTTCAGCGATTGCTTGGCCAATTGCGCTATCCGGTGCTGATCAAGCCCATCCACTCCCATGTTTTTCAGAGTCGGTTTAACAAGAAGCTGTTCCTGATCGAGAATGAAGAACAATTGCTTGAGCAGGCGCAGCGGGTGTTGGGGGCGTCCATCGAGTTCATGTTGTGCGAATTTGTACCGGGTCCGGACACCTTGCTCAGTAGTTACTATGTATACCGGGATCAGCAGGGGCGGGTGCTGTTCGAGTTCACCAAACGGGTCATTCGTCGTGCGCCGCCAAATTTTGGTGCCGGCGCCTACCATATTACCGAGTGGCTACCTCAGACGGCCGAGGCCGGTCGCCAGTTTTTTCAGGCCATGGCGTTCACCGGGCTCGGCAACATCGAGTTCAAGACCGATCCCCGCGACGGGCAGCTGAAAGTCATCGAGTGCAATGCCCGGTTCACCGGGGCACAGGAACTGGTGACTCGCAGCGGAGTCGACATGCCGAACCTGATCTATAACTTTCTGGTCTTTGGCACCCACCCGGAGCAGCAATCGTTTCGGGACAACATGACACTGTGGATCCCGTTGGATGATTTTGATTCCTTCCGGGAACTGCACGCGCTGGGCAAGCTAACCCTGTGGAGTTGGATTCGCAGCGTGCTGCGTCCCCACGTGTTCTGTTATCTCAGTGTTCGGGACCCCAAGCCGTTCCTGTTCGATGTCTGGGCCCAGTTGACCAAGCGTATTCGAGGAAAGTTGAAAGCCTGATGATTACCAATCAAGAAGTGCTTCAGCAGCTGGCCAAAACGTTGCTCGTGCAGGCTGGCGCCGCACCCGACGAGGCCGCCACGGTGGCCCGGGTACTGGCCTGGGCTGACGCGGCGGGGCGACCTAACCAGGGGGTTTGGCGGTTGCCCACTCTGTGCCAGCGGTTGAGGCAGGGTCTGTACGCCTCGCCCTGCAAGCCCACTTTTGAGCGGGTGTCGGCCGCCATTGGTCGGCTCGATGGCGGTAACGGCCTGGGGCACTTCGTGGGGCATGAGGCGATGGTCCGCGCCGTCGAGATGGCCCGCGCCGAAGGCGTCGGTATCGTGCTGGTGCGCCGTTCCAACTATCTTGGCCCCACTGGCTACTATGCCCAGATGGCGGCGAGTGAGGGGATGTTGGGCATTGCCCTGAGTAATTCCTTCCCCAAGGTGAAAGCCTGCCGAGGAGAGGCGGCAGTGTTGGGCACCAATCCTCTGGCATTTGCCTGCCCGGCTCTGGACGGCGCGCCCCTGATCGTGGATATGGCCACCTCCGAACAGGCCGGTTCCACCCTGCGTAGGCAAGCGGAAAAGGCTCCGGGCGAGCAGACGCAAACGTCAATCCTGGCCCCCTTTGGTGGCGCCAAGGGCTATGCGGTGGGTTTAGTGGTCGAGATCCTGTCAGGGGTGCTGAGTGGCGCCGGCTTCAGCCACCAGGTGCGCTCCATGTATAAAGATTTCGAGCAACCGGGCAACAACGGTCATTTTTTCTGTGTTATCGACATCGCACGGCTCATGCCGCTGGAGGCGTTTGTGGGTCGGATGGAATTGCTGGTCGAATGGCTCAGGCAGTCGGGCGAGGCGGTGCTTTATCCCGGTGAGCAACGGGCCGCAACGCTCCGGCAATCCCAGCAACAGGGTATCCAAGTGGATGACGATGTCTGGTCAAGTCTGCAGGTTCTGAAAAGGGCGGGGTAGAGAGCGACACCGAGCGGTCCCGGCGCAACCCTGCACCCGCCAAACGTCTAGTCGTCGGAATGCCCTTCGCTGTCCATGCCCAGTTCGTTGATCTTGCGGGTCAGGGTGTTGCGCCCCCAGCCCAGCAGTATGGAGGCGTCACGGCGGCGGCCGCCGGTGTGCTTGAGGGCGGTTTCGATCATGATGCGCTCGAATTCCGGCACGGCGGTATCCAGTATGCCCTTGTGGCCCCGCTTGAGCTCCTGATCCGCCCAGCCGCGCAGACCTTCCTGCCAGGTCTGGCCAGTGGGCGGGCTTTCCGCCTGCTGCAGCAGTTCCGGGGGCAGGTCATCGATGTGAATTTCCCGGCCACTGGCCATCACGGTCAGCCAACGACAGGTATTTTCCAATTGGCGAACATTGCCCGGCCAGGGCAGGGTGGACAGGTACTCCTTCGCCTCCGGCCTGACCAGCTTGGGTTCCACCGCCAACTCCTTTGCCGCGCGTTTGAGGAAGTGCTCCATCAGCCGGGGAATGTCTTCCCGCCGCTCGGACAGCTTGGGCAGGTGAACGCGGATGACGTTCAGTCGATGAAACAGGTCTTCCCGGAAGGAGCCGCTCTGCACCAATTGCTCCAGGTCCTGGTGGGTGGCGGCGATGATCCGCACGTCGACCTTGATGGGGGTGGTTCCGCCGACCCGGTAGAACTCGCCGTCTGCCAATACCCGTAGCAAACGGGTCTGGGTGTCCGCCGGCATGTCCCCGATTTCGTCCAGAAACAGGGTGCCGCCGTTGGCCTGTTCGAAACGGCCCTGGCGGGCTGCGCCAGCGCCGGTAAACGCACCTTTTTCATGACCAAACAGTTCGGACTCGATCAGGTCCTTGGGAATGGCCGCCATGTTCAGGGCGATGAACGGATGGCTGGCGCGGGGGCTGTGGTTGTGCAGCGCCTGCGCCACCAGCTCCTTACCGGTACCGCTCTCACCGTTGATCAAGACCGTGATGTTGGAATGGGACAGTCGGCCGATGGCCCGGAAAACTTCCTGCATGGCGGGCGCTTCACCGATGATCTCGGTGTTCCGCTGGCTGCTGTCGGGCTGGGGTTCGCTGGTGGCGCGGCGCTCATGGCTATGGGCCACGGCACGCTTGACCAAAGCCACTGCATCGTCCACGTCAAAGGGCTTGGGCAAATACTCGAACGCGCCGGATTGGTAGCTGGTCACCGCGCTTTCCAGATCGGAATGGGCGGTCATGATGATCACCGGAAGGTCTGGGTGCCGCTCGACGATGTTGGACAGCAGGGTAATGCCATCGACTCCGGGCATGCGGATGTCGCTGATGATGGCGTCCGGCCGTTCGTGATCCAGGCGCGCGATGATGCTTTCGCCGTTCTCAAATACCCGAGGCTGCATGCCGGCCTGGCTCAGGGCCCGCTCCAGCACCCAGCGGATGCTTCGGTCATCGTCGATAATCCAGACGTTTGCCGATTGGGTCATTGCTTTTCCTCCAAGGGCAGGAAGATGATGAAGTCGGTTTGGCCGGGTTCGCTCTCGCATTCCACGAGTCCGCGGTGCTGGCCAATGATGCTCTGTGTAATGGATAGCCCCAGCCCGGTGCCGCTGGCCCGTCCGCTGATCATCGGGTAGAAGATGTTCTGCAGCAGATCTGACGGAATGCCGGGGCCGTTGTCGATCACATCAACGCGGCACACCAGACGGTGGCGCTTGTGGCCAATGGTGAACTGCCGCAGGGCGCGGGTGCGCAGGGTGATGGTGGGCCGTTCCGAGGTGGTGTCATCGCGCTGGTGTTCAAACGCGGCTTCCATGGCGTTGCGGGCGATATTGAGAAAGGCCTGGATCAGCTGCTCCTTGTCGCCCTTGAATTCCGGAATGCTGGGATCGTAATCCCGCCGGAACAGGATCTGGCCGCGACTCTCGGCCTCCAGCAGGGATTTTACCCGTTCCAGCACCTCGTGGATGTTGGTTGGCGCCATCGACAGGGCCCGGTTAGGGCCCAACATGCGATCCACCAGACTGCGCAGGCGGTCAGCCTCATCAATGATGATCTGGGTGTATTCCCGCTGGCCGTCGTCTGCCAGTTCTCGGTCCAGCAGTTGTGCGGCGCCGCGAATCCCCCCCAGCGGGTTCTTGATTTCATGGGCCATGCCCCGCACCAGGATGCGGCTGGTTTCCTGCTGGGTGATGATGTCTTCCTCACGGCTGATACGCAGTAGCCGATCCCGGGGCTGAATTTCCATCAGCAGCTCCACTACGTCATGGCCGATGGGTGAGGTGGAGTAATCCACCGTCAGCCGAGTGCCGGAGGTGAGCAGAAATTCGGCTTCGCGCTTGGTGTAGGATTGGCCATTGAGGGCGGCGGCATGGAGGGTGTCCAGGGCCTCCTCCGAGTCCACCAGCAGATCCACGACCGGCGTGCCCTGGACTCGGGTGATACTGGTTTCAAACAGGCTTTCGGCGGACGGATTGAGATACTGCACGTTCAGTGTTGGGTCCAGTACCAGCACGGCAGTGGTGAGATTGTCCAGAATGTGTTTGAAGCCTGTTGTTGTTGCCATGTAGTTCCCCTTGCGATGCAAACCCAAACTGCAAAAAGCGAACCACTTTGGACAAGCGGGGCAAATCGACGCAAAAACAATGCCCGAAAGCCCCATCGCCGCGCTGGGGTCGCGATTCCATGGTGCAGGGGGTGGCTGGGTCACGGTTCCGGTGTCCGGTTTTGCCCTCTGCATGATCAAAGTATGGCTTTTATTCGGTGCGAGCGCACCAATTTGGTGCTGCGCCGGCCGCGCTCAGCGGGCGACCGACACAGGAGCGGGGGGAGGTCAGTTCAGGACGGAAGGACGATGGATGGTGAAGGTAACGCTGTCGCCGGTTTTTACCCGTATGCCATTCTCATCGACAATGTGGACCTGGGCGGTGTGGGTGCCGCGGTAAACGTTGCGCACCATGACGCTGCCGGAATGGCTCTGGCCCACGGGTTGGCCGTCCAGCGTGATTTCGAACTTATGGCCCTGTTTTAGCGCAGGGGCGCTGGAGACTCGGAACTCTACGTCGCCACTGCCACTATGGAAGGCGTCGTTGTTGCCGGGGGCGACGAAGCGTAGCCTTTGATAGCTTTCGCGCTCGGGTGCCGCTGGTGTGTCGGGGCTGGGCGTGGCGATAGCCTCCAGTTTGGGTAGGGTGATGGTGGTGACGGGTCTCACCTCAATCGTCTCAGCCCCGGAACTGGGTTCGTCCGAGTAGGTGACATTGCCTTGGGCATCCACCTGGCGATAGATCTCGGCGGTTGCAGGGGCGGCAGAAAAGGCCAGTAGGCCGACGAGAACTCCGAGTCTGAGTGTCATAGCGTCTTGTCCGTTGTGGTTCTTTCATTCGATTATCGGCAGCGCCCACAGACAATGCAACGTCAAGCAATTTGTTAATGGTTACAGAGCGTTAATGGGATGCCGGCTGGACAATACGGTGTCCTTTGCTCGGCGCCACACCCCGCACAGGGCCTCTGGTATGGAGGCCGTAGGATGCCGGTGAGCGTAGCGAACCGCATCTGCATGTTGCTGCTTCGAGGGGGATGATGCGGTTCGCTTCGCTCACCGGCATCCTACGCTGGGAAACATGGTTCTTCGCAGGCCGCAGTCGGCCTGCGAAGAACCAAAAAAAGCCCCGCACGGGGCGGGGCTTTAGGTCTTGCTGGAGTCCCGAAGGATCAGCAGGAGTAGTACAGGTCGAACTCAACCGGGTGAGTGGTCATGTTCAGACGCTCAACTTCACCACGCTTCAGGTCGATGTAGCCAGCGATCATGTCTTCGGTGAAGACGCCGCCACGGGTCAGGAACTCGTGATCCTTCTCCAGGCAATCCAGGGACTCCTGGAAAGTCTCGGCTACGGTCGGGATGTTCAGGGCTTCTTCCTTCGGCAGATCGTACAGATCCTTGTCCATGGCGTCGCCAGGGTGGATCTTGTTCTGGATGCCGTCGAGGCCAGCCATCATCAGGGCAGCGAAGGCCAGGTACGGGTTGGCGGACGGATCCGGGAAGCGAACCTCGATACGACGCGCTTTCGGGCTGTTCACGTACGGGATACGGATGGAAGCGGAGCGGTTACGGGCAGAGTAGGCCAGCATAACCGGGGCTTCGAAGCCCGGTACCAGACGCTTGTAGCTGTTGGTGGAGGCGTTGGTGAAGGCGTTGATGGTTTTGGCGTGCTTGATGATACCGCCGATGTAGTACAGGGCGATTTCGCTCAGGCCTGCGTAGCCGTCACCGGCAAAGATGTTCTTGCCGTCTTTGTTCAGGGACATGTGAACGTGCATGCCGGAGCCGTTGTCACCAACGACGGGCTTGGGCATGAAGGTGGCCGTCTTGCCGTAGGCGTGAGCCACGTTATGTACGCAGTACTTGAGGATCTGAACTTCGTCGGCCTTCTTCACCAGGGTGTTGGCGCCAACGCCGATTTCGCACTGGCCAGCGGTGCCCACTTCGTGGTGGTGAACCTCGATGTCCAGGCCCATGGATTCCATGGCGGCGCACATGGCGCCACGCAGGTCGTGCAGGCTGTCAACCGGCGGAACCGGGAAGTAACCACCTTTAACGCCAGGACGGTGTCCGATGTTGTTGCGATCAAAGTCTTCACCGGAAACCCAGGCGGCTTCCTCGGAGTGGATGCTGTAGCCAGCACCTTTCATGTCCACTTCCCACTTGACGGAATCGAACACGAAGAACTCGGGCTCCGGACCGAACAGGGCGCCATCGGCAATGCCGGTGGATTTCAGGTACTCTTCGGCGCGACGGGCAACGGAGCGCGGATCACGCTCGTAGCCTTGCATGGTGGACGGCTCGACGATGTCGCAGGTGATGTTCAGCGTGGTTTCTTCGGTGAACGGGTCCAGGACGGAGCTGCTGTCGTCCGGCATCAGAATCATGTCGGATTCGTTGATGCCCTTCCAGCCAGCAATTGACGAACCGTCGAACATCTTGCCGTCAGTGAAGAAATCTTCGTTGACCTCAGAGGACGGCAGGGTTACGTGTTGCTCTTTACCGCGGCTGTCAGTGAATCGAAGGTCGATCCATTTAACTTCGTGTTCTTTGATCAGATCAATCGTCTTGGACATTATTGCAAGCTCCGTTGGTTTACCCGCAGGGCGGGATTGCGGTGTTCATATTGCCGGGTATAGCTGTCGTTAAGCCGGCGTTGACGCAGGCTTCCTGATCCCGGCCTCTGTTATCAGGTTCGCGCAGCTTAGCAGAAGCGGCATCAGCATACCTGCAAAAAAAGCTGGCGGCTATATTCGGTAGCCCAACGACAAGCAATCGGCTTGCCAGTTTTTGGTGAATGCTCCAGAACAGCGCAGTGGCGCTTGTTCTGACCGCTTTGTGCGCGCCAATGGTTCTCCAAATCGACATAATGCAAGTTAGTCCAGAACCAAAATAGTGCAAGAATGCGCGGTGGCGCACTATATTGGTGCGGTGGTGGTGGAGGGATGAGCCGGCTGCGGGATTCGCGGTTATTCTTCATATTCTCTAACCGCACTTTCCGCTATACTGCGCCGGCTATTTCTGACCCAACCAATGCCCTGCCCCAGCGGCATCGGAGGGTTCTTCAGGGGTTCCTAAGCGGGTCCCTTATATTTAACGGATTTGAGACGGCGTGCGTGAGGTTGGTGGCGTCCACCTCCCCGATGACCCTCTCAGGCCATTACGCATGTCGCAGGATACTGTTGTGATTGAGAAACTTCGTAATATCGCCATCATCGCCCACGTTGACCACGGCAAGACCACACTGGTTGACAAGCTGCTGCAGCAGTCCGGCACCCTGGATCGCAAGAGCTCCGGTGACGAGCGGGTCATGGACTCCAACGACCAGGAGAAAGAGCGGGGAATCACCATCCTCGCCAAGAACACCGCCATCAACTGGCAGGACTACCGCATCAACATCGTTGACACCCCGGGACACGCGGACTTCGGTGGTGAGGTTGAGCGGGTGCTGTCCATGGTGGATTCCGTACTGCTGCTGGTGGATGCCCAGGACGGCCCAATGCCACAAACCCGGTTCGTCACCCAGAAAGCCTTCGATCAGGGGCTGCGTCCCATCGTGGTGGTGAACAAGGTCGATCGTCCCGGCGCTCGTCCGGACTGGGTGATCAACGAAGTGTTCGATCTGTTCGACAGTCTCGGTGCCACCGATGAGCAGCTGGACTTTCCCATCGTGTACGCCTCCGCTCTGAACGGTGTTGCCGGGCCGGAGCCTGACCAACTGGCGGACGACATGGCGCCGCTGTTCGACGCCATTCTCGCGAACGTACCGGCGCCAGAGGTTGATCTGGAAGCGCCTTTCCAGATGCAGATTTCCCAGCTCGATTACGACAGCTATGTCGGTGTTATCGGCATCGGCCGCATTAAGCGTGGTCGCCTGAAGCCGGGCCAGCAGGTAGCGGTGGTTGACCGGGATGGCAAGAAACGCAATGGCAAGGTGCTGGAAGTGAAAGGCTTCCACGGCCTGCAGCGAGTGCCGGTGGCAGAAGCCACGGCCGGCGACATTGTCTGCATCAGCGGCATCGGTGAGCTGTTTATCTCCGATACCCTGTGTGATCCGCAGAACCCGGAAGGGCTGCCCGCGCTGACCGTGGACGAGCCGACGGTCAGTATGACCTTCCAGGTCAACGATTCGCCGTTTGCCGGCAAGGAAGGCAAATTTGTCACCAGCCGCAACATCAAAGAGCGTCTCGACAAGGAGCTGTTGCACAACGTGGCGCTGCGGGTCGAGCAGGGCGAAACCTCCGAGAAGTTCAAGGTCTCCGGTCGTGGTGAGTTGCACCTGTCGGTGTTGATCGAAACCATGCGCCGTGAAGGCTTTGAGCTGGGTGTGTCCCGTCCGGAGGTGGTGCAGCGGGAGGTCGACGGCGAGATTCAGGAGCCGTACGAGTTCGTGGTGATCGATGTCGAGGATCAGCACCAGGGTTCCATCATGGAAGTCATGGGTGAGCGTCGCGCCGAAATGAAGAACATGGTGCCGGACGGTCGCGGCCGTACTCGCATGGAGTTCATCATGCCGGCCCGTGGCCTGATTGGTTTCCGCAGCCAGTTCCTGACCATGACCTCCGGTACTGGCATCCTCACCAACGTATTCGATCATTACGGCCCGGTGAAGGGCGGCGATATCGAGCACCGGATCAACGGCGTGCTGGTGTCCATGGTCGATGGCAAGGCACTGGGCTATGCCCTGTTCAGTCTGCAGGATCGCGGCCGGCTGTTCATCGATCCGGGTACCGAGGTCTATGAGGGTATCGTGATCGGTATTCACAGCAGGGATAACGACCTGGTGGTGAACCCGACCAAAGCCAAGCAGCTCACCAACATTCGTGCCTCCGGTTCCGATGAGAACATCATGCTGACACCGCCGATTCGGATGACCCTGGAGCAGGCGTTGGAGTTCATCGACGATGACGAGCTGGTGGAAGTGACTCCGGAATCCATTCGGGTGCGCAAGAAGCTGCTCAAGGAAAATGAGCGTCGCCGGGCTTACAAGAAGTAAGGTTGAGCGCAACCAAATAGCGCAACCAAAAAAGGGGCTTCGGCCCCTTTTTTTGGTTCTTGGAGGATGCTGGAGAGGCTTGCTGAATCGCGTCGTGCCCGTAGGTTTGCCTGGCTGCTGCTGATGCGGTTCGCTGCGCTCACCGGCATCCTACGGGGTGAACGCGCCTGCACGGCGAGACCTGGGTTTTCGTGCCATACTCCATGCAGGTTTACACACTGGTCGGTGGCTCTGCACCATGCTCAATCTCTATCCGGAAATACAGCCCAATGCCCGTCACCGCTTGAAGGTGGCCCCGCCCCACGAGTTGTACCTGGAGGAATGCGGAAATCCGGCAGGCCTTCCGATCCTGGTGGTGCATGGCGGACCTGGGGGGGGCTGCGAGGAGTACTATCGTCGCTTCTTTGATGCCGAGCGTTATCGCATCATCCTGCTGGACCAACGTGGTGCCGGTCGTTCCACGCCGCTGGCGGAACTGGACGGGAATGCCACGGCGGATCTGGTGGCGGATATGGAGCGGGTGAGGGAATTCCTGGGCATCGACCGCTGGCTGCTGTTCGGTGGCAGCTGGGGGTCAACCCTCAGTCTGGTCTACGCCGAGACCCATCCCGACCGGGTGATGGGGTTGGTGCTGCGGGGAATCTTCCTCTGTCGGCCCCAGGATATTCACTGGTTCTATCAGGAGGGCGCCAGCCGGGTATTTCCGGATTACTGGGAAGATTTCCTGGCGCCGATACCGGTCGATGAGCGAGGTGATCTGGTGAGCGCCTATTATCAGCGCCTGACCAGCAGTAACGAGTTGGAACAGATTCAGGCGGCAAAAGCCTGGGCCGTGTGGGAGGGGCGCTGCGCCACCTTGCACCCCAACCCGTCGGTGGTGGACCACTTCGGTCATCCCCACGTGGCGATCGCGCTGGCTCGCATCGAATGCCACTATTTCATGAATCATTCCTTCCTGGAGCCGGACCAGATTCTCCGTAACGCACCTGCGTTGGAGGGTATCCCCGGCATCATCGTCCACGGCCGCTATGACATGGTGTGCCCATTGGACAACGCGCTGGCGCTTAGCAAGGCCTGGCCGGGGGCGGACTTGAGGATCATTCGCGATGCCGGTCATTCGGCGTCGGAACCGGCCATCGTCGACGCTTTGCTGCGAGCGGTAGATGAGGTGGCGGCCAAGGCGGTAAACGATTCTCAGTAAGATCTGTTGCGGGTGATGGAGGCGGCGGTTAGAATCGCTGCATCCAAAACCGAGCACAGAGGAAACATGAAAGGCCTTATCCAGCGAGTTACTCAGGCCAGCGTTGTGGTTCATCAGGAGCTGGTCGCCGAGATTCCGACAGGCCTTTTGTTGTTGTTGGGTGTGGAGCGCCATGACAGCGAGCGCCAGGCCTCCGAACTTTGCCGAAAGATTCTCTCCTATCGCGTTTTCCCCGACGACCAGGGCCGAATGAATCGCAGTGTCCGGGATATCTCCGGATCTCTTCTGGTGGTGCCTCAATTTACTCTCGCGGCTGATACCGGCTCTGGCACCCGTCCTGGTTTTTCCACGGCGGCTGCGCCGGAGCTGGCCGAATCGCTGTACCTTGCCTTCGTTGAAATGGCTCGCCAGGACTTGGGGGCAGACCGGGTGGGCGAAGGGGTGTTCGGGGCGGACATGCAGGTTTCTTTGGTCAATGATGGCCCGGTGACCTTCCTGCTTGAGAGCCCGCCTGAAAGCTAAGCATCCGCTCAGTCATAACGGGACAACTTTGGTGCACGAGCCGATGCATTTTCGGGGGGTGGCGCGCGCTTGGCGCGCTAATTTTTTTGTATATTATTGAAATTTATGCAGGAATAGGTTCTTGGTCCTTTGTTTGTATACCTGCCTCTTGCGAAAGAGCGCTATAAAAGCATAGCGAACTGTCACAAAACGGACTAAAAAATCCGGTATTAATATTTGCAAATGAGAAAGCGTTGTATTAAAACGTTTTCATCATTAAGCGCTTTAATAAAGCCTTGTAACTGGCTGACCTTTAAGGGAACGGTGCTGCCGTCTCTGAAATGTATCCGATCCGGGGAAGCTCACGCGAGTGCAGCGGCCGGGTGGAACGGAGTTGTAGACGCTGGCTCTTGGCTTGGATTAAAACTTAAGTCGTCATTTACTATTTGTCATCAAAGTGACATCTTTACGACACACAATCGGGCGCGTTCCTGGCTTGATTGTTGAAGTCATTAAAAAAAACGGGTTGAACCCGAAGACGCTAAAACCTGAGTTAACTCACTAAAGGAAGACGCAACATGAAAAAGACGCTCATCGCATCTGCTATTGCAGCCGCTTCTGTCGTTTCTGCCAACGCAGTCGCCGCCGAAGCCACCGTATACGGTAACATTCAGCTCGCCACTTCTTACTCAGATGCTGAAGCCACCATTCTTGGCGTTACTTCTAGCGGCAACAGCTACGAGTTCCAAGACAACGGCTCCACCATCGGCCTGAAAGGCAGCCACGAGATCGCCCCGGGCCTGGAAGGCTTCTTCAAGGCCGAGCTGGAATTCGACGCTGACGACAAGTCCTCCAGCAACGGTCTGGGTTCCCTGGACGAAGCCTACGTCGGCCTGAAAGGCGACTTCGGTAAAGTGTGGGGCGGTTCTGACGACACTGTGTACGAAGATGCCATCAACTACAACGACTACTTCGAGTTCTACGGCGTTGGTGATCTGGGTGTCACTGGCGAAGGCGACATGATTCAGTACTCATCCCCCTCCTTCGGTGGCCTGGTGCTGAGCGGTGGTGTGCAAATCAACGGTGAAGACGATGACAAAGGCAAGGGCAGCAAGAGCCAGCCGTTCGTGCTGACTGCGGCCTACTCCCTGGGCGACTCCACCACGATTGCAGTAGGTGTGGATTCCAACGATGGCGTTGATGAAATCGAAGTTTATGACGGTGTTGAGCTGACCATTAACAATGAAAACGCCTACGGTATTTCAGTCATTCAGAAGTTGGACGCATTGACTGTGTCTGCCGCTTTTGAAACCGTGAAAGATGGCGTTGACAAGGCTTCTCTGCTGGGTGTTTACAGCATGGGTGCCAACAACTTCGCTCTGGCCTACGAGTTTGCTGACTTCGATAACGATCTGGAAGTCAATCGCATCCTGGCTCAAGCCCTGCACAATCTGTCCGACAACATGTACGTGTACATTGAGGGCGAGTGGATCGACGCAGAGCTCGACAGCAACAACGAAGTTGAGCAGACTGGCGTAGCCCTGGGTGCTACCTACGTATTCTAAGTCTGGCCTAGACCTAAATACGTAATGAGACGGCGGCCTTCGGGTCGCCGTTTTTTTTCGGTATGCTGGCGGCAAATCACCTTTCTGACAGGTTTGCCATGCCCCAAGAACTCGAAATCAAGCTCACTCTCAGCCCCGAAGCCTCAGAATCCGCCTATCATTGGCTCTCATCACTACCGCAGGCAACGGCCGGCGTCACCAAATGGCTGATCAACACCTATTACGACACCCCGACGGCGGACCTGAATCACCAGCGGGCGGCTCTGCGGGTGCGGCAGGCGGGTGAGCGCTATATCCAGACCCTGAAAACCCAGGGCGAGTTCGTCAACGGTGCTCATCGCCGCCAGGAATGGGAGTGGCCGCTGAGCGGTGAATTCCTGAACCTGGAGCTGCTGACAGATACCCCTCTGGCGGGCCGCCTGAATCTGGCCGAGCTGTCCGCGGTGTTCGAAACCAATTTCCAGCGCCGGGTGGTGATGCTGGACGATGGCGAGGCAGTGATTGAATGCGCCTTCGACCAAGGTGAAATCAAAGCGGCTGGTAAGGCCATGCCCTTGTGTGAGCTGGAGTTTGAATTGGTGTCCGGGCACGAATCGCGCCTGTTGCACTGGGCCGCCTTGGTCGCCGAGCAGATACCGCTTTTTGTCAACCTGATCAGCAAGGCGGAGCAGGGCTACCATCTGGCGGGCCTGCACGAACCGGAGCCGTTAGGGTCGGATGCCGACGCGGTCAGTCGCCTCTTCCACGGCCTCAGCGTACTGTGGCTGACGGGCGAGGCGACCGGGGAGTTGCATGGTGCCATGGCTGAGTTGGCCGAGCGGATTCGCCGGACCGCCGCGCCAGAAGATTGGGCGCGCTTTGAGGCGCTGCGAGGCAAGACGGAGCCGGCGCTGGTCGAACAGCTGGGGCGGCTGCAATTGGGGTTGTTGTCGTAAGGCTGGAGCCTGGGGGGCATTCAAGTCAGTCCCCGAACCGGTGCGGGAGTTGATGCGGTTCGCGTTGCTCACCGGCATCCTACGGGTGGGAATGGCCTGAGGCGTTGGTAGGATGCCGGTGAGGCGTGCCGAACCGCATCGGCTATCCCATGTTGTTTGCCTTATCGGCGGGTTAATGGGAATTGCCGGCCCGTGCCTGCATTTCATGCCATTTCGTGACAAATTCCCGGTAGCGCTCCAGCGCCTGCTGCACCACCTCCACGGTGGGGGTGTCCTGGGACTTCACCAGCACAATGAGCCCCTTGCCCTCGATCTCCCGGTCGATCTCCGGGTGGCAGACCACTTCGTTTTCATGGTCGATGTAGGCCAGGGCGGTGCCGATGCCGTGGCGAATCAGGGCGCTGACGATGTCTGCCCAGTTCAGGTCATCCAGGGTAATGTCGTAGCGGTGGGGGTGGTCCTGTTCGTAATTGAACAGGTCTTCCAGTACCCGCTCTGACCCCGGCGCCACCACTGCCTTGACCATGATCTCAGGATAGGTCCGCACCGGCCTGATTACCGTGCGGATACCCAGCGGTTTGAAGCGGGAGCGGTTCTCGTCCCGTACCACTTCTGCAGTTACCCGGCTGCCAAGGTTAATTTCGCTCAGCCGGTGGGCGATGTCGAAGGTGAGGCTGTCGGACGCGGGGTCGGACTCATCCGCTGCCAGTAGCAGAATGTGACGGGCCGAGACCGCCTGCACGGCTTTCAGGGCCTCTGGATCACTGCCCGAACCGTGGTAATGCGTCAGTCCCATGTCGGCCAGTTCAGGTGGCAGGCCATCGGGATATTGCCGGGTCAGGATCTGCATGGGCGTGGTTTCATAGCCCGGTACCGCGCGGATCTGGGAGGCAATGCGCATGAAATACTGCTCGCCGCCATGCCTTGGGGTGTTGATGATCACGATGTGGTCTTTCATTTTATAGATCCAGCGTCCGGTTAAAATGCGTTCGCGTCGGTAGAAGCGGTACTCGATGAAGTCGCTGACAATCAGGGTCAGCACAGTGATGGCCGCAATGAACATTAATCCGATGGTGCTCAGGCGGCCGATCACGGTTTGCGGGGCGTAGTCGCCGTAGCCCACGGTGACCACTGTGGTCATGGTGAGCCAGGTGGCCTCAAACAGGGTCAGGCCTTCCGCGCTCCATAGCACCAGTGTGTGGCAGACCAGCAGCGCCGCAAGGATCAGGAACAGGCGCTTGATGCGGGCCTTGATCATGCCGGACATGGGCAAATGGGAAAATCGCTGCTCCGGATTCAGTGGCCGGCGGTCTCGTCGCATGGGTCAGTGGTTCAGTCCGTTGGTGATTCGATATAGAGTACCAGTATCGGTACCCGTAGACCGTGAAAATATAACAGAGCGACAGGGGTTTGCATCATGTCTGAGCCGTGGGAAGGGCTTCCTGAAATACTGGCTGCCGAAGTGGCCGGCGAATGGCTGACGGTTTTTCCAGACGGCCTCCCCGTCTGGGTGGGAAGCGACGAAATTTCTGGGCAGGATGTCGTCGAGGCCCTGGCCCGTAGTGAGTTTCTGCGTCGCACGCTGCAGGGTGACGTCAGGTTGGTTGAGCAAAGCCACCAGGCCCTGTCGCTTCGTCAGCCCACCACTGAGGCTTTTTTTCAGCAACGCTGGCAGACCTATCTGGCGACGGTCACCGATGAGCCTTCGTTGCATCAGGCATTGCGGCGTTTTCGCAAGGAGGCCCAGTTTCGCATCATCTGGCGGGATCTGTTGAAGTGGGCGGATCTTGCCGAAACCATCGCCGCCACCAGCGCTTTTGCCGACTTGAGTATCGAAGGGGCGCTGACCTGGTTGTATGCCGACGCCTGCCTTCAGCTCGGTACCCCCTATGGTCGGGACCCGGTCACCGGCGACGAGGTGCCCCAGCCGATGGTGGTCCTGGGCATGGGGAAGCTGGGCGGGCGCGAGCTCAATGTGTCTTCCGATATCGACCTGATCTTTGCCTTTCCCAGCAGCGGTGAGACCCGGGGCGGCCGTCGCTCCCTCGACAACCAGCAATTCTTTATCCGCCTTGGTCAGCGGTTGATCCAGGCGCTGGATCAGATCACCGCCGATGGCTTCGTGTTTCGGGTCGACATGCGGCTGCGTCCCTACGGTCAGAGCGGGGCGCTGGCCCTCAGCTTCCCGGCCCTGGAAACCTACTATCAGGATCAGGGGCGGGACTGGGAACGTTATGCCATGGTCAAGGCGCGGGTGGTGGCTGGCGGCAAACAGGCTGGCGCGGCGTTGATGGAGAGCCTGCGTCCCTTCGTGTACCGCAAGTACATCGATTTTAGTGCGTTTGAATCCCTGCGCACGATGAAGTCCATGATCAGTCGCGAAGTTCGTCGCAAGGGCCTGGAGAAGGACATCAAGCTGGGCAGCGGCGGCATCCGCGAGATTGAGTTTATGGTGCAGGCGTTTCAGCTGATCCGCGGCGGTCGCGATCGGGAGCTGCAGCAGCGGGAGCTGTTGGCCATTCTGCCGGAGCTGGAAAAGCTGGAGTTGCTGCCACCCGATGTGGTGAGCGAGCTGCGGGAGGCCTATGTGTTTCTCCGCAACCTTGAGCATGCCCTGCAGGGGGTAGCCGACAAGCAGACTCAGCTGCTGCCTGAAGATGAGCCGACCCGGGCCCGGGTGGCGTTGATCCTGGGGTTCGAGCAATGGGCGGATTGTCTGGCCGCCCTCGACCAGCATCGTGCCAGGGTGGCCAGCCACTTCGCCGATATCATAGCGCTGGACGACGAGACCGAGACCAGCGCCGAACTGGATGAAGGCTGGCAGGCGCTGTGGCTGGGGGAACTGGACGACGCGACGGCCATCACCTGGCTTGCGGGTCGTGGCTTCGAGGCGCCGGAGGCTACCTTGAAGAGCCTGCTGGAAGTGCGCAGTGGACGCCAGGCCCAGACCATGCAGACCCAGGGCCGGCAGCGCCTGAATCAGTTCATGCCGGTGCTGCTGGAGGCGGTTACCCGGGTGGACAACCCCTCCGAAACCCTGTCGCGGGTCCTACAGCTGGTGGAGGCGGTCATGCGCCGGACCGCCTACCTGGTGCTGCTGCTGGAAAATCCCGGAGCCCGGGGGCAGTTGGTGCGCTTGTGCAGCGAGAGCCCCTGGATTGCCAGCCAGCTGGCGGAAACCCCGTTGCTGCTGGATGAGCTGTTGAATGCCGAGAGCCTGTACCACCCGCCAACCAAGAGTGAGCTGGTGGACGACCTGCGCCAGCAGATGCTGCGAATCCCCTACGAAGATCTGGAAGAGCAGATGGAGTCGCTGCGCCATTTCAAGAAGGCGCATGTGTTGAGGGTGGCCGCGTCCGAGCTGCGGGGCACCTTGCCCCTGATGAAGGTCAGCGACTACCTGACCTGGATTGCCGAAGCGGTGCTGGACCATGTGGTGGAAGTGGCCTTCGCCAACCTGGTCAGCCGCCACGGCTATCCCCTGAGATCGGATGGCAGTGTCAGCGATACCGATTTTGCGGTGATCGGCTACGGCAAGTTGGGGGGCATTGAACTGGGCTACACCTCGGACCTGGATCTGGTGTTTGTGCACAAGGCAGACCCCGGCTTGTCCACCAATGGCGAGAAGCCGATCGACAACGCGGTCTTCTATACCCGGCTGGGGCAACGCATCGTACACATCCTCAGTACGCAAACCCCGTCCGGTCAGCTCTATGAGGTGGACATGCGGCTGCGTCCGTCCGGCAATTCCGGACTGCTGGTCAGCACTGTGTCCTCGTTCGAGCGTTACCAACGCAACGATGCCTGGACCTGGGAGCACCAGGCGCTGGCTCGCGCCCGAGGAGTGGCGGGCTGTCCGGACACCCTGGCGGCATTTGAGCAGCTGCGCCACGACCTCCTGTGCCAGCATCGGGACGGCATGGCGTTGCGCACGGAAGTGGTGGCGATGCGGGAAAAAATGCGCGCCAGCCTGGGCACCCCGGCACCGGCTTCCGGGCCGCCGTCGGTGTTTCATGTTAAACACGATTCCGGCGGCATCGTCGACATCGAGTTCCTGGTGCAGTACCTGATGCTGGCGCACAGTGCCCAACATCCGGAGCTGACCCAGTGGTCGGATAACATTCGCCAGCTTGAGGAGCTGGGGCGGGCGGGGGTGCTGCCGGTGGCCGATACCGAACAGCTGCGGCAGGCGTTTATCACCCTGCGCTCGACCATTCATCGCCGGGCCTTGCAGAACCTGACCAGCCGCGTGGCCGGAGATGCGTTTGCGGACGAGCGCGCCTACATTCAACAGGTCTGGCAGCGGGTTATGCTGGCGTAACGGCGTACTTCGTACCGGCGGTTTTTCCTGCTAGAATGCCTGACTTTGAGAAATTGCCTGCTTAGGAGCACGTACAAATGTCGATGGCGGATCGCGATGGCCTGATCTGGCTGGACGGTGAAATGGTTCCCTGGCGCGAAGCCAAAACCCACGTCCTGACCCACACCCTCCACTACGGACTCGGTTGTTTTGAGGGCGTGCGCGCCTACAACACCGATCAGGGCCCGGCGATTTTCCGTCTGCAGGAGCACACCGACCGGCTGTTCCGCTCGGCACACATCCTCAACATGGCGATGCCGTTCAGCAAGGACGAGCTTAACGAGGCGCAATGCGCCGCGGTTCGGGAGAACAAGCTGGATGAGGCGTACCTGCGTCCTATGGTGTTCCTGGGCTCTGAGGGCATGGGCCTGCGGGCGGATAACCTCAAGGTTCACGTGATGGTGGCGGCCTGGAGTTGGCCGTCCTACATGTCGCCGGAGGCCAAGGAGATGGGAATCAAGGTGCGAACCTCTTCCTACACCCGCCACCATGTCAACATCACCATGTGCAAGGCCAAAGCCAACGGCAACTACATCAACTCCATGCTGGCCCTGAACGAAGCCATCGCCAGTGGCTGCGAAGAGGCGCTGCTGCTGGATAACGAAGGTTACGTGGCCGAGGGTTCCGGCGAGAATATCTTCATCCTGCGGGATGGCGTGCTGCATACGCCGGAGCTGACCTCATGCCTGGAAGGCATTACCCGCCACACCATCATCGAGTTTGCCAAGGAGCTGGGTGTACCGGTGCGTGAGCGTCGTATCACCCGGGACGAAGTCTACATCGCCGATGAGGCGTTCTTCACCGGAACCGCCGCGGAAGTGCTGCCCATCCGCGAGCTGGATGGCCGATTGATTGGCGCTGGCAAGCGCGGCCCGCTGACGGAAAAGCTGCAGGCCATGTACTTCGATGCGGTAAAAGGTAAGCGAGAGGCCAACAGCGACTGGCTGTCGTTGGTGAACGGCTGATCGCCATGACCCTTTGGCGGAGCCGCAGCGCGGTTCCGTCGCTCCATCCTTTTTGATCTACTCCACACTCCAGGACGACAACATGACTGACGTTATCAAGGTGCCGGTCTCCTTTGGCGAGGTGCTCGACAAGATCACCATTCTCGAAATCAAATCCGAGCGCATCGCGGATGCCGCCAAGGTGAAGAACGTTCGCCTCGAGTTGGACGAACTCAGCCGCACCTGGGATGAAGCGGTGGAAAATCAGGCGGCCATCGCCGAGCTGCGCCAGCAACTCAAGGCGGTTAACGAGCAGCTTTGGGAAATCGAAGACGATATCCGCGACCAGGAAGCGGCCCAGGACTTTGGTGACCGGTTCATCGAACTGGCGCGGGCGGTTTACGTTACCAACGACAAGCGTGCCGCCATCAAGAAAGACATCAACCTGGCGCTGGGTTCCCGCTTTGTGGAAGAGAAGTCCTACCAGGATTACACTGCCAAGCAGTAACTTGCGGCGTTCCCCTCCGCTGATTGAATGGCCTACGAAATGAGGCAGTAACCTGCTCGTTTTGCGCCAGCGGCCAGCGGAGGCGCTTTCTCCACCGCCCTCCAAGGTACCTCCATGTACCTGTCGTGCGCCGCGGCATCCATGCCGCTGTTCCGAAAGCGCCTCCGCTGGCCGCGATTGGACTTTTCAGATAGGTATACTGGCTGAGCGCCGGACAATTGCGCGTAGGATGCCGGTGAGCACAGCGAGCCGCATCAGACCCAGCCTGATCGATCCGGTGCGATTGATGCGGTTCGGCTACGCCTCTCCACATCCTACCAATGCCCCAGCTGACCAGGACGATTGCGTGTAGGATGCCGGTGAGCACAGCGAACCGCATCAAGTCCACCCCGATAAACCGGCGCGAAGGACTAGCCTGCCTGGAGGCGCTTTCCGTCTACGCCCGACTCGCTTGGCCGATGACGGAGTCTTGTTCGGCCACCCACTTGTCCAGCATCGCGGTCACGTCTTCCACTGTCACCAGTTCCATCGCCCCCTCAAATTCCGCCTTGGCGCCCCAGCGGGCCTGTTCCACCGATTTGCCGGTGAATTTCCGCAGTGCCTCCGGGTAGCGATTTACGCACCAGTGCAGAGAGTTGTAGGGGCCAGAGCGGTTGGGGTTGCTGGCGGCGAACAGGCCCAATACATCGGTGCCCACGGCGCTGGCGATGTGGGCCGGCCCGGTGTCCGGCGCCACCACCAGGTCGGCGTGGCTCAGCAGGGCGGTCAGCTGCTTGAGGGTGTCCTTGCCGCAGATGTTGTGGACCGGTTCGGACATGGTCTGCTCAATGGCGGCGCAGTAATCCAGCTCGAAAGGCGCGGGGCTGCCCACCAGGGTGACCTTCATGTTGTGCTGGCGAATCGCGTAATCCGCCAGTTGGGCGTAACGCTCGGCCGGCCAGTTTCTCAGGGTGTGACTGGCACAGGGGCTGATGACCAGGTTCCTGCGGTCGGTCGCCAGCTGGGCGCGGGCAAAGGCATGGTCCTCGGGTGACAGCGGGATGCTCCAGCGGGGCGGGGCCGCTTGCAGGCCGAGGGGCTCCAGGAAGCTGGCCAGGCAGTCGCGGACATGCTGGTGCGCGGCCGGCGCGATCCGCCGGTTGATGAACAGGCTATGCAGGTCCTTGCTGCGGGCCTTGTCGTAGCCAATCTTGATCCGTGCAGGAATGCACCTGGCCGCCAGGTTGGCGCGGAAGGCCACCTGCATGTGCAGCAGGGCATCGAACCGCCGGCCCTTCATGGTCTTGCGAAGGTCGGCATAGCCCTGCCGCCCGGCTTTCTTGTCGAAGACAATGAACTCCACGCCGGGCAGATCGCCGATCAGCTTGGCCTCGATCTTGCCGATGACCCAGGTGATCTTCAGGTCCGGCCACTGTTCTCGCAAGCTGAGGACCACGGGAATGACATGGGTCACGTCGCCCAGGGCGGACAGGCGAAGTATGCAAATGGAGTTCATGGCGGGGGTTCCGTCTCGGGGGTGGCCGCGCCGGTAGCGAGGCCCCTGTGTTCATTGGTAAACTTGGCGCCATTCTAACGCACTCCCCGGCGAACGTCCTCCGATAGCCCCGGGGCAGACGCATGACCCGGTAGAAACATCTGGTGACAATTTTTCATGGCTGATTCCGAGGTTTATCTGCCGGGACCCCACTGCGCATTGCTGAGCTGCGGCTCCTCCGAAAGCGCCGCGCAGCCCGACTGGTTTGATCCCGGCTGGTGGGGTGATCAGGCCACCCCGGTGAGCGAAGGCGGCAGGGGCGGTGCCTGGTTCATCCATCAACACGAGGGCGACTGGGTACTGCGGCATTATCGCCGTGGCGGCTTGCCCGCCAAGGTCTCGCAACGCAGTTACCTGTTTGTCTCCGAGCGTCGCTGCCGGTCGTTTGCCGAGTTCCGCCTGCTCCGGCAGCTGCAAGCGTTGGGGTTGCCAGTGCCGGAACCGGTCGCGGCCTTTTACTGTAAGCGTGCGCCGTGGCTCTACCAGGCCGCGATACTGGTCCGGCGGATTCCCGGGGCGGAGCCGCTGCCAGCCAGCGACCGCTTGCGGGAGGACGGACTCTGGCAGCAGGTCGGGCAAATGATTCGGCGATTCCATGATGCCGGCCTGGACCATGTCGACCTCAACGTCGACAACATCCTGGTGGCGGGGAATCGGGTCTACCTGATCGATTTTGATCGCTGCCGCCTGCACGAGCCTGGCACCGGAAATGGCTGGCGCGAGCGCAACCTGGGCCGGCTGAAGCGCTCGGTGGAGAAACGCTGCCAGTCATTGCCGGAAGCGCAGCGGGAACGGCTGTGGCAGTGCCTGCGTGCCGCCTATGCCGGTTGACACACCCTTACCTCATGACAGAACAACACCCGAATGACTGAGATCGAACTGATATCAGAACTCCATGCCAACACCCGCCGTACCCGAATTACCTACCATGGGCGGATAAACGGGCGTGACGCCGCTATCAAATGTTACCGGCGCCCACTGTTTGGGTTCATTCATTGGATTCGGGCGCAGCGTAGGGGGCTCAGGATTCGTCGGGTCGGCGGTCCCGTTCCCGAGATTGTCTATTCCGGCTGGCTGGCACAGCGTCGGTGTTTCTGTTTTGCCACTGCATTTTTGGATGGGTACCGGCCAATGCGGGAAGTGCTTCGTGAAGCAGCTCCTGAACGACAGCTGCAACTTATCCGGCTACTGGGTCAGACGCTTGCTGAAGTACACAAGTGTGGGATCGAGCAGCCGGATGGGAACCTAACCAATTTTCTGGTGAATGACCAGAATGAGCTGGCCATGGTGGATGAAGACGATATTCGGGTGTATTCAAAGAAACTGTCATGCGGTGTGGCTATGAACAATCTTGGGAATATCGCTGCGAGGCTGCCTGATGGGGAGCTGCCTGTGGCGCTGAGTGCTGGATACCTTGGCGCTTTGTCGTCCGAGCGAAAATCAGACGATTGGGATCGTGCGCTGTATTTGGAGAAGCTGCAGTTTTGGCGGAATACATTGAATGAAAAGCGTGCGAGTAGAAATATTGCTCCCCGTCAGTTTGATTGAATGAAACGTTGAGTGTTCGCGGGGGAAAGGTTTTGGGATCAGGTGGTGTAAGAGGCTGGGCGCTGCAGCCGTGGTTTTTCCTGAGCATGCTTTGTTTGTTTTCCATGCTTCTCTGGCAGAGGTCTACAGGGGCCGGTTACAATATTTATGACTTGCTAATTAGTGTGCCCTCCTTGTGTGTCCTTTTCCCGCTAATGCTATATCGCGGCTGGATTACCCGTGAGGTGCTTCTAGGGTCATTGCCGCTGCTTCTGTTTGTGCTCTATGCCGTTTTTTCAACTCTTTGGGCTGAATCGCCGGATATTTCAAAGACTCTGCGTGCCGCGCTTCAGGTTCTGGCGTTGTATTTGGTGTTCTTGTATTTCCGGGTTTCGGGGCGCTCCTCGTTGTTAAAGAATGCACTGTTTGTGGCCTGTATAGGAGTGGCGCTGCTGTGCCTGTGGCACCTGGTTGTCATGTATGTGGTGTATGGAGCGCCTTGGGGCGTTACCTTGTACCACGGAGTCAGTCAGGAATCGTTAGGCCAATATGGCGTCAAGCCGATCAATGCCATGCACGCCACAATGATGGTTGCACCGCAGGCAGCGTTGTTACTCGGGTTGCTCGCCGAACCAGGAAATCGAGCTTATCGTTTCATCGGTGTGGTTGCTTTGGTCGTTCTGTGCTTGTTCCTGGTTGCTCTCGAACGGAGAACGGGGCAGCTGGCGATTATCGTCGCTTTTTTGGGGGGGGCGCTAGTTTACCGAAACCAGGTCTGGTATTGGCTTCTGGCTTTGGGGCTGTTTGCTGGGATAATCGCCTATTGGATCGCTCCCGAGTTTTTCTTGAGTCGTGGCTTGTCATGGCGTCCCGCCATCTGGATCTCGGCACTACAGTCAATTCTTGATGCCCCAGTTTTGGGTCATGGGGTGACGAATGCCCCGGCTCCGGTTGAAGTAAAGACGGTTGGTGGGGGAGTGCAGTGGTTTGACCATCCTCACAATATGTTTTTGTCCGTTGCCTATTTTACGGGTGCAATTGGCCTGCTTTTATGGTGCCTGGTTTGGGTGCCCGTGGTCATAAAAGCGGTATTCGCTGATTCGCCCATCAAGAGTGAGCGCTATATGGTTGTAGCGATGGTGGTCGGGGCAACGGTTCTGATGTTTGACGGGGGGAACGCCCTCGCTCCATTCCACTTTGATTGGTTTGCATTTTGGGTTCCAGCCATGTTGTTGGTAGCGAACAATGTTGCTGGTGGCATAGACGCTGAAACTGCCAGGGCAACACAACGTTAGAGTCTATATATGTTTTTGTGCCGAAGTTTCGAGCTGGAAGTGGGTCTATGACAAATATCCCTCGTAAGTTTCATTTCATCTGGATAGGTGACGAATCGCTTCGCCCCGATGCTTATATCGAGACCTGGAGAGAGTTTCACCCAGATGTGGAAGTTAAGGTCTGGGGTAATCGTGAGTGGAAAGAAAGAGAGTGGCTAAACTCTGCACAGATGGAAAAAATTGCCCAGCTTGATCGTGGATATGCGGGCGTAGCAGATCTTATGCGTTGGGAAATTCTGTACGCTGAGGGGGGGATTGCTCTAGATGCAGATTCGGTCTGTTTGCAACGCCTGCCGGATTGGCTTTTTTCCTGCGATCTTTTTGCGGTTTGGGAAAATGAGAGGGTTCGACCGGGGCTGGTGGCGAATGGTTATGTTGGAGCCGTTCCAGGCCACCGAACTATCAAAAAAGTTATCGATTATGTAAACAGCATCGAGAATGTCTCTCGGAGATTCGTCTGGAAGCGGCTCAAGTTCAAGGAACGAAAGGTCTGGCAGACAACCGGACCTGTACCTTTTACTAATGCTATACGTGATGCTGAAAACAGTGACGCGACGATTTTGCCGAGCCATTTTTTTCTCCCCATTCATCACTCCGGTGAACTGTATACGGGCCATGGCCCCATTTATGCCTGTGAGCTGTTTGCGGGGACGAAAGCGACTTATGCGAGTATGAAAGCGAGCAAGAGCAGCGATTTAATTGAAGCAACCCGCGCGCAATTACGGGCAATGGTTCAGAAGGTCGGTGGGGACTGATGGCGCAATCTTATTTTACCGACAGGTTGTGCAATGATTACTGAGAAAGGTCGCTTCGCTCAGTTTCGACGCAATTGGACGACCAGAGCCAGAGCGACCCGAAAAGACCGTTCGAACAGGCTCGAGTTCGGAAACAACGCACCAAAATATGCAGAGCGCCTCTGGGTGAGAACCAGGGACCTGGAATACGGCCTGAAGCATTGGAGCTCAAAAAAGAGTGCGTTAGTCGTTACTGTTTGGCCGGAAGACCTGTCTCGTTCCCTGTACGACTGGGTGACCATTCAGGCGTGCCTTGACCATTGGGTAAGGGGCGTCTCTTGGGAAGAAACCGGTTTGATTAATCAGATGATGGCGTGGATTGACGAGAAAGGAAAAGTTGATCGTCTTTCCACTCGTGCAGAGGTGTTGAAGCGATACGAACAGTTGGACGTCCTCTACGAAGCCGTGCTGAAAGAGCGGCGGCTCCGAACCCGGAGCGAGCTGGTGGCCGGTAACTTCCGTGAGGAGGGTGGCGTTCTTGTTCATCTTGGCCCTGAGGGTAGGCCTTTCTTTGGCGGCAAGGGTAATCACCGGTTGGCGATCGCCATTGCTGCCGGGCTGGAGTATTTTCCTGCCCAGTTAGGAGTGGTCCACCTCTCAGCTCTGGATTCATTGCCGCAATACAGGCATTGCTCTGCCTCCCATCCGCTCCCGTCATAGACCGTAAATGGTTCGAATATGCCCAGATTGTCCTTTGTAATACCTACTCATAATCGACACGAAATGCTGCTGGCAGCAGTTGCTTCTGTTTATGCTCAGACACTGGGTGACTGGGAGCTTATCGTTGTTGATGATGGAAGTGCCGAGCCCGTCGAGCAGGCCTTGGGTTCTCACGATCAAAGGCTGATCGTTCACCGAAACCCCAGCCCAATCGGGGCTGCCGCTTCCCGAAACCTGGGAGCACGGCTGGCGAAATCTGAATTTATCGCATTTCTGGATGATGATGACACCCTCGAGCCGGATTATGCGTCACGGCTGCTGAAGCTGATGGTCGAGTACGGTGAAGCGGTGGGGTTTGCTTGGCCAGCGTTAAGAGTCATCGATAACGTCAAAAACGAAGAGTCCGTTGCTCAGAGCGACCCATGCCTGATCTCCGGCACTACTGGAACTGAGGCATCATACGTTGCCAGTGCCTATACCCGTACAACGGGTATGATGTTTCGTACGGCGACTTTCCGGGCCAGGGGCGGGTTTGATGAAAGCCTGGCTGTATCTGAGGATCGCGAATTTGTGTTCAGATTGCTTTCCGAAGGCGTAGGCTGCAGTTCCGTTCCGGATAAACTTGTGAATTTCTATATTCACGCCGGTCCGAGGTTAAGTACCGATGCGAACCTGCAGCGGCAGGCGGGCTGTGACACAAGGGTTCTGGAGCGGCATCGGGCGTTTATCCTTAGCCACCCCAGGCTTGCTTCCCGCTATTTGAATCTTGTGGCCAAACGCCAAAAACTGGCCGGTTGGAAAAACGACTATGAGAAGACGCTCAAGCTTCTTTTGCGGGTTCGCCCTTTCGATTTAAGGGCATGGCGTCGACTCTTGTTATCGAGGCTCTGGCGTAGCTGACCTGCGCTTTTAGCGATCGTTCAGTTGCTCGGGTTCGTTCTGGTGAACCGCCAGAGCACTGGCCAGAAACGCTTTGGACGTTTTGGCTGCCGACTCCAGTCGTTGGTTGATCACCGGCCAGTCAATTGGCGTATCCAAAAGCGCCTGGGAGAGCTTGTCCTTCGAGGTTATCAAGCGCTCCTCGAGCCCTAATAGGCCGAGCAGAGATTGAAATCGCGATAGGCCACGTCCTGGATTGCCGATTGCAAGGAACGGCTTGTTAAACAGAATGGCAAATGCGGTTCCATGAAATGAGTCTGTTAAGACAAAGTCGGAGTCTCTAACCCCCTGGAGCCAGGCTTCAACCGCTGGGTATCGACAGGAGTCTATCTTGGCAAGCGCTGTGTTTTGTAACGAGTGTCGGGGTTTTACCGTAAACGTCTCTTTCCCTAAAAGTGTTTCGGCAGCTGAAATGATGCTGCGCTTCTCCGAGCTTTCATCCAAAACATAACAGAACACACCGGAACGTTTCGGCTGTTCCGGAGCCTTCGAAATCAAGGCCTCGTAGTGAGCTTGGGATAGCAGCATTGTAGGATCCAGGACCCACTCGGCTTTTACTCCGAGATGCTCCCGGCAAAGTGTGACAGCAGACTTCTCACGAACCGATATTGCGGTAAATTCGCTGGCCAGTGCTCTGCCTTGAGAAGTCTGTTTATCTGAAAACTCCCATTGGTCTACGCCAAATGACGCCGCATAACTTATTTTAACGGTATGTGCGAAAGCGGGGCTGGCGGTGAAATCCAGAAAGAAGTTGGGGAGGCATGGGGAATACCTCGGCCGCCAAACCTGATCGCTTCCCACCAGATACCCGTCAAAGCGTTGATTCTTGCAATAGGTGGCAAGTTTGCGTGAGGAGTGCAGCGTAGGTGACATTTTCAGATGCTTGGATCGAAATGCTTCCAGGTTGCTGTGTACAAATGACTTCCGGGCCTTTGTAGGTATCGTTTTTATGCGCCCTTGAAGTTTTTTTATGCCGTACTTACCGTAATCGCGGTAGGTCTTTATCGGTCGGACAGGTTTGCGTCTGTCGAGAGTTTCGGCGTCGACACCGAGCTCTCGTAACACTATTTGCATAGCGTAAGCCTGCAAGAGTCCACCGTAGTTGTGGCCCAAAGGTTGAGTAAGGATTGCTATTTTCATGGGCGACCTAGCAACTTCTGTTTCAGTTTCTTTAGCTTTGCAAGTAATTTTTCGATCAGTCCTGGTCGAATACGTTTGTATTCCCGGTACACCGTGCCGAAGCTATCAAGGTATATCGACAGATCTCCAGCGGTCTTGGCTTTTAAAAAGGAGGTGTGTGAGATCTCGCGCATTCTGATGCGCAGCAATTGGCGCTGCCGTTCGTGTTTTGGAAGTCGCTTTGACGATGCCGATATACGTTTCGGGGGTGTCCAGTGGCCTGCATCCTGTTCAAGACGCAGCCGGTAGCTCAGCCCTTCCCGCCGGTGCCTCAGTCCCGCATCCTGGGATAGAAGCGTCTCTTCCACGCTGAGGGGTTTTATCTCGATGCGGTCATCCTCGGCTGCTGAGAGAAGAAGCCCCTCCAGGTGTTTGTTCCTGACGACGAGAAGGTTGGTGCCCAGAGGGTCGTGGACGTACTGGGGCAACCAGGCGTCTCCTAGCACTAGATCAGCGGTTTCCGCAAAGACATCGTCACAGAAATCGCAAGCTTTGTACTTGAAGGTGCCTGCTCCCCAGTCTGTTCCTAGTAGCTCTTTGGTTGGAATGATTCGCTCTTCGGTGTCACTGGCCGCCAATGTGCAGTACCTGTCGGCCCTGTCAGTATTATCCTTGACGCGAAAGTCGATGCGCTTGAGACGATCCGAAGCAATTCCGGCTTGCCATGCAAGGCTCTCGGCATAGCCTGAGCTTTTCAGGTGCCCACACACGAGCCCGATGCAGAACCGGATCCGTTCTTTCATCACCGGATCATTCTGCTGTAAGAGCCGGATACTTTTGATGAAGCAGGGTAGGCCGATGATTGCATAGCGACCCGGTGTCTTTCTTACCTCTTTCAGTGCTTCCGAGAGTTCTACGGGGTAGTATCTGGATTTGCCTCCCAGGGCTATTTCTTGGGGCGAACCCGATAGTTGATAGCTGAATAAAAGATTCTCACTCTGCTCGGGGGCCGCTGGCCGCACATGAATGACGTAATCGACGGCCCCAGTTTCGAGCAGTTCATTGAGAATCCAGGAGCCAAAACCACCAGAGCTGCCCCTCTCTCTAAAGCCCTCCTGCGTAACGTGCCCCCCGTAGAGTGATCTGAAATAGCCCAGGCCATCTACTTTTTGACCGCATGCGTCTGAAAAAAGGCCGAGACCAATCGTATCCTCATCCGGCACGTTCGCAGAAAAAGGACATACCTTGCTCGCAGAAGCGGATGGCTGAGGCTGCGTCCGATCATTCTGGGTGACCGCATAAGCCTCATATTGGCCGTGCTCGTTCAATGCCATTGAGAATGGCGAACCTTTGATAGCCGCACAAGTGCCGCACCCTATGCATAGACCATTTGAAATCACGGTCTGTTCCAGATCTGTGGTAATTGTGCGAGGGTGATGCCCCATAACGATGTCCTTCTGGCCGAGCAATGCTCTTGATGCGGAGTCACGAAGAGCTTTCTTGTTTGATGGGAGCTCTTTTAGTCGCCGCAATAATATCATTTAAAGCCGCTTGGAATTGTTGTTCTGCGTAGGTAGGTGGTGCCAACACGTAAACTTGGCCATTGTGCAAGTTCAGGAATTGAGAAGGATAGCAAATGGTGAACGCCAGTTTGAATTAGGATCAAGTCCGATTCATCTTTCTCGCAGCCGGATGGCCCTTCAGCGCTCAACAGCATAGTGTCCCGCACGGAACCAATGGTCATCGCCGGGTGCTCTATTTAGAACTGCCGGCGATTGTAATTATTAATGCATCGGGCCCGCAAGCGGCTGTTCCAGTTGCGTCGCAGCTGTTGAAAGCGGCCTTTTTCGGTGATGCTCATTGCGGTTGACCGTTGCCGGGGTGGCTGTCCAGGAACGCTTCTACCACCACGGCGCTGCCAAAGGGTGCCAGCCAGTCGGGCTTCACCTCGATGGGCAATTGGGCGAGCACCTTTTTCAGGCCGTCGGCCAGACCGTCTGGGGTACGCGGGGTCAGGAACGCTTCCAGTTCACCACGGAATACATCCCGCACGCCGCCCCGGCTGTCCACCGACAGGATGGGGGTGCCGCAGGCCAGGGCCTCGGTCAGCACAATGCCCAGTCCCTCGTATTCCGAGGCCAGCACAAACAGCTCGGCCCGGCGCATCCAGGGGTAGGGGTTGGCCCGCAGGCCGGCAAACAGGACCCGCTCGCCAATACCCAGGGCGCGGGCCTTCGCCTCCAGCGCGGAGCGCAAGGCGCCGTCGCCGACAATCACCAGCTTATGGGGTGGTTGGGCCTTGGCATAGGCTTCCAGCAGCAGTTCGTGGCCTTTTTGTGGGACCAGACGGGCGACGTTGAGCAGGTAGGGCTCGTCGGGAATGTCCGGATCGTTTTGCTCGGCCAGGGCGCGAATCTGTTCAACCGGGCAGGGGTTGGTAACCACCCGCAGGCTCAGCGGCTCGATTCCACCCCGGGTGAAGGCTGCTTGTGCCGATTCCTGCACGCCGGACGAGACGCAGACCAGATGGCGATGGTGGAAGACCAGTTTCCATTCCAGGCGCTTCTGCCAGGCCGGCCGGTCGTGATGGATGACGTTCTCAAGTACATAGGTGTTGCGATCGTCCCGGAATGACCAGAAATACTTGAAGGTGCCGAGGCCACGGAAGATGATGCGGTCAAAGCGGCCGTAGTGTTGCTCCAGTTTCTGAATGCGCCGTTGCAGCAGCCAGCCATTGAGCCAGCCCACCCACATGAAGTGGGACTTGGGCAGAATCACCCCCAGCAACAGGCGGGATAGCAAAAACACGGGAATGCCGATGACGGATTTCAGCAGCGCCTGCAGTTGGTCATGATGATGCAGGTGTACTGCTGCGTGGGCGGGCTTCAAATCGTTGGGGCGATGGCGGCAGGACAGCAAGTGGCTGTCATGGCCCTGCTCGGCGAATGCGTCGGCGAGATTGACGGCCACACGCTCCATGCCGCCCATTTTGAGGCTGTGAATAACAACCAGGGTTCTCATGGGAAATTCCTGACGTGAGGGGTTTCGAGTCAGCGGGGCGGGTGTTAGCCCCGCTGTTTGACGATGCCGTTTTCCGCCCAGTGGGTACGGTGTTTCTTGACCGCTTTGCGAATGGCGCGGTTCTTCTCCCAAATTTCCGGCTTGGCATAGCCGCGGGCGTGATCCAGGTGCAGGCACACGGTGGTGTAGCGGATTTGCCGGGATTTATGCCCATAGTTCCACAGACGTTCGCCCAACTCCCGGTCCAGGCCACCGTACTGCATGTCCTCGTTGAAACCGTTGACGGCGACCAGGTCCTTGGTCCAGGTGGAACTGTTCATGCCGTTCCAGCTGGCGGCAGCGGGGGTGATGGTGTTCATCAGCTTCTGGCGGAACGCCGAGCGGGTCAGCTTGGTGAGCTTGTGGGTCTTGGGTTGTCCCTGGGCCACCAGCCAGTCGATGGAAAAGATGTCGCCGTCACGGATGTGCTGTTCGGTGATCAGTTCCGATACCGGCATGGTCAGCTTGATATAGCCGCCGGACAGGAAATAGCCGGGCCGGGCCAGCCGCGCGTGGGTGGCCACAAAATTGGGTTCGGGAATGCAGTCGCCATCGGTGAAGATCAGGTAGTCGCACTCGGTTTCCCGGATCGCCTTGTTGAGAATCTGGCACTTGCGAAAGCCCTGGTCTTCATGCCAAACGTGGTCGATGGTCAGCCGGCCCCGTTCCTGGTATTTGCGCACCATCTCGGCGGTGTCGCTACCGGAGCCGTCGTCGGCAATGATCACTCGGAACTCGCGAAAGGTCTGCTGCTCGTAGCCGATCAGCACCTTCTCGAGCCACAGCGGGGAGTTATAGGTGGTGATGACGACGCCAATGTTCTCAGGTGGCTTGGGGGGCTGACGCTTTAGCATAAGGCTTTCCGGCTACTCCTTTCACTGACGGCAGGGCTAACGAGGGGGCTGCCGTCCAATTTGGCGTCAGTATACAGGTTTTAGCATCGTGATTGGCACCTCATCGGGCCGCGGGCCTGTCGGAAGCAAGGCGGGAAAAGCCCGGCTGCCGGCGCTGATCCAAACTCCGGTACAGCTCCAGGGTTGTCTGGACAAAGCGCTCCGGCGCGAACCGGGTTTGCAGTCGATGTACGGCGGCCTGCGCCAGCCGTTCCCGCAGTGCCGCTGAACCCAGTAGCTGCTCCAGCGCCCTGGCCAGGGCGCCTGGGTCCGCCGGCGGCACCACCAGACCACTGCGGTCATGCTCAATCAGTTCGGTTGACCCGGGTATATCGGTGATCACCGTGGCCACGCCCTGAGCCATCGCTTCTTTCACCGCCCGCGGCAGACCTTCGACCGTGGACGGCTGGGCATAGACATCGGCCCACTTCAGCCAGTGTGCAGCGCGGGGTTGAGGCCCAGCCAGAACGATACGCCGGGCGGCGGGGCCGGATCGTACCAGCTCGGGGATGTCGGCGTCGTAGTCGCCGATGACCACGAGGTGGGCGCTGTCCGAGCGGGTCTGGTGGAAAGCCTCGATCAGATACCGGAGACCCTTGTGGGGCCGCCCTGCCGAGTTGCCGATAGTCATCACCGTCGGGCAGCCTGCCGGCAGCGAAGGAAACCGATCGGGTGGGGTTGGGTCGGAGTCGAGCCATTGTTGGCTGTAGCCTTTGGCGTTCAATACCAGTTTGTGGCGGGGTAGGAAGCGGGCCAGGTAATCGTGGATGGCCTGGCTGACGCAGATGACCCGGGCCACGCGCGGATTCAGGATGCCCAGCCAGTAGGTGGGGTCGAAGCGACGGATCCGGGAATTGGTGCCCCGGTAGCCGATGATCCTCACTCGGGTGAAGTAGCTGGCCCAGATGGCATTGGCTAGGGATGAGGAATCGACCGCATGGATCACCGTAATGCCGAGTGTTCGCACCAGTTGGCGGATCTGGGCGATCAACGCCGGTTGACATTTGCCCCGGCCCGGGCGGGCTGCAATAAAGAGCCCGTGTTGCTCCAGGGTGGGGCGAGCCAGGGAATGGGGCGATGCCAGTACCCGGATGGCAACCCCTAAGCGGTGCAGGCTGAGGAGCAGGTGCAGTTCGGAAGCATCGGGGTGGGGCTTGATAAAGAGTACGCGCATCGGTTTGGCCATCTAATTGCGATGACCACACTCTACCCAGCGACTGTTAAGGTTTTCTTAAGGAGTTATTCAGAAGCACCATAAACGGCGCCTACTTGCAGCGGCGATCCGGGTAGTAGGGGTTGACCTCGCCGGTGGGGCGGTGACGCATGCGCTTGTATTCCCACTGGTACTGGGCGGGCAGTGCTCGTACGCACTGTTCGATGGAGTGGTTCAGCGCGGTGGTGGCCACCACCGGATCGGGGTCGGCCAGCCCCGGCACCACGGGCCGCACCACCAGGCGGAAGCCCTGGCCGGCCGGCAGGCGTTCGGCGTAGGTGATCAGGGCCTGGGCGCCGGTCCTCTGCATCAGCTTTGATACCAGCGTCATGGTACGTACTTCCATGCCGAAGAACGGTGCGTAGGCGTTGCCCTTGCCGCGGGGGGACTGGTCCGGCAGGATGCCTGCCACGCCGCCTTCCCGCAGCAAGGCGACCAGGCGGGCCAGTCCCCGGCGGTCGCCGCGCACCAGTTCGGAGCCCAATCGTCCCCGGACCCGGATCATGTAGTCCTCGAATTCGCGAATATGGGGTGGGCTGTACAGCGCCGCCATCTTGAAACGGGACGAGAAGTACAGGCCGGCCAGTTCCCAGTTGCCCAGGTGCGGTGCCAGCAGGATCAGCCCTCGACCACTGGCCATGGCCTCGGTGACCAGCGCTTCGCCTTCCACTTCCTGAATCAGCCCCAGGCATTTGTCCACCGGCCATTCCCACATCAACGGAATCTCCAGGGCCGTCTGACCGGTATGAGCCAGGCTGTCCCGGGCCAGGGCCTGGCGCTCCTGGGTGGAGAGGTCGGGAAAGCCGATGCCGAGATTGATTTCGGTAACCCGTCTCGATTCGGACCTAAGCCACCAACTCAATGTTCCCAGCCAGCGACCGATAGCCTGGGCGGCCCGCAGGGGCAATTTGCCGGCCAGTTTAAGGGCGAATATAAGGAAGGAGGCTTTTGACAGAGTCACGTTGACAGGGTCCCGGATCACAGATTGAGCGTGTGCGGCAAGCTATCACTATCGTTCATGGCCGGCAAGGGCCGTTAGGTCGCCACGTTGGGGCGATTCGGTTCTGGTCGGGTCAGCGATTCTGCACGCTTTCCCAGGGTTCGCGGCGGCCGCCCAGTTCCCACTGGATGCGGCGGTGGAAACGGCGAATCTTGCGCTGGATGGCCCGTTGTCGCAGCGTTGGATGGCGCGCCAGCAGCCGCTGCACCATCGGCGCGCCGAGCCCGTCGACCAGGAACAGCTCCGGTCGCCCGCTCCGGTTGGACAGCACCAGGTTATGAGGCAACAGGTTGCGGCTCTGGATCTCCGTGTCCAGCAGCCATTGGCAAAATTGCTCAATGGCCTGGGACAGCTCGTCGGTCAGCCCCTGTCGCAGGTAAAACTCCAGGGTCCGGCCCGGTTCGCCGTTGCTGTCGGTGATCAGGTCGCTGAGGTTGGCCGGGCCGAGCGTGGTTTGGACCGTGCCGTACAGCCGGGGGAGGTGCCGCCAAAGCAGGGCCTCATCAGGGCCGGCAATTCGGCCGGCGATGGCGGGCTGCTCATACCCCTGTTGTTCCTGGCGGTTGTCGTCCAGTCGCTGCCTGCCCAGCAGTCGCTTCAGTCGGGGCTGGTGCTGGTAACGCTGGTTCAGGATGCCGGGTTTCAGTACTTTCAGGCATTGGCCCGGCTGCTCAGGGTGGCGGAAGCACAGGCGGTTGGCGCCACTGGCGAATGGCTCAGCTTGGCTTAAGTCGATCACGGGCCGGCTCCCGCTGAAAGCAGCGCCCGGTAACAGGCCTCGGTCTGCTCGGTCATGGCCACGAGGGTGAAGTGCTCCCGGGCCCGGGCCATGGCATCGGCCTGCTGCGCTCGCAGTTGTGTCAGTCTCGGCAGGTGTTGTTGCAGCAGGTTTTGCAGCGCGGGCCCGCTGGAGTCTACCGCCAGGCAGTCCGGCGGTAGCAGTTCGGGCGCACAACCCACCGGGGTGGCCAGCACCGGGCACCCGGCCTGCAAGGCCTCGATCACCAGGTAGCCGAAACCTTCCCGTTGCGAACTCAGCACACAGGCGTCGGCGTGGCCGAGCCAATCCCGCAGGTCGTTGCGGTAACCGGCCAGGGTAATGCATTGCTGCAGCCCTGAGTCGTTGATGAGAGCCTGCAGCTGCGGCTGCTGATTGCCCTGGCCCACAATCACCAGTTGTCCTGCTGGCGCCAGGTGGGCCCAGGCCCGGATCAGTGACTCAAAGCCCTTCACCGGCTCCAGTCGCCCGGCGGCGATGACCAGTGGCCGTGCGTGGTGGGGGCTGAGCGCTGCGAGCCGATCCCGCGGTTGCGAGGCCTGCGGGACGATGCCGTTATAGATCAACTGCTTGCGCGGATGTTGGATGCTCTCGAACACGCCCTTGCTGACCGCAATGATCGCATCCAGCCGGGCGAAGTCGGCGTGGGACGATTTGACACCGTGCAGCGTGCCTAACCGGACCGCCTCGCCGAGCTCGGTGCCGGACAACAGGGCAGCGGCCTTGTTGCCCTGGGCGTGTACAACGTCCGCTGCCAACTGACGCAGGCTTCGGCGCAACCGGCGGCGCAGCCAGGGGTTGCGGCGTCCCAGTTGCATGGGCAGGGGCTGAAAGTTCAGCGGTTGCGGGAAGCGATTGGCGTAATCGGGGTGGGCCAGAACATGGACTCGGTGACCGCGTGCCGCCAGTGCCTGGGCCAGGCTCAGGGTGTGCTGTTCCATACCGCCCCAGCCCGATCCGGGGGTGGCCAGCAATTGGGCAATGGTCAGCGGCGGGGACATCAGGCAGTCTCCGCCTGCTTTGCCTCGAGCAGCTGGCGATAAACCGCCAGAGTGGCTTCCGTTTGGGCTTCCAGCCGGAAGCGTTCGGGTAACTCAATGTGGCGGCGAGGGGCGTTGGCCAAGGCGACGGCCCGATCGGCGAACTCGCGAATGTGGTCCGGCGTCACCAGCCCCTCCGGGAAGCACGCTCGCAAGGTCTCCGCCACACCACCACGGTCGAAGGCAACGACCGGTGTGCCTGCGGCCAGCGCTTCAGTCACGGTGCGGCCGAACGGCTCGGGCTTGGTGGACATATGGCAGACCAGGGTCGCCAGGCTGTAGAGGTCTGCCATATCGGCCCGCTGCCCCAGAAAGGTCACCTTGTCGTCCAGCCCCAGCTCGCTGCGGTGCACTTCGAGTTCCTGCAGGAACCGGTGCTTGCCGGGCTCCACGCCACCGACAATGACGCCATGCAGGTCCCGGTGTTTGCGTGCCATCTCAGCCATAGCATCGAGAAACAGCAGCTGGCCTTTCCAGCGCGAAATCCTGCCAGGCATCAGCACCAGGCGTTTGTGTTCCAACTCCGGAAAGTCGCGATACAGGGCCCGTGTCCAATCGGCGTTTGGGGTGTGGCCGTAGAAGCTGGCGGTGTCGACGCCGCGCTGGATAACGGACAACCGATCCGGCGGCACCGGGTAGTGCCGCAGCACATAGTCCCGAACGCAGTTCGATACCGCGATGACGTGTTCCGCCTTGGCCATGATGGCGCTGTACGGCGTCACCGAGTACAGGCCGTGGAAAGTGGACACCAGCGCCGGGCGTTCGTCCGCCGGCAGTCCGTTCCAGGCCAGTCGGGTAATCCAGGCGGGCATGCGGGAACGGACATGGACCACGTCCGGTTGCAGGTCGCGCAGCAACTGCCGGACCGGACGGATCTGACCAAATGACGCTGGCGACTTGCGATGGACCGGCAGGGTGATGTGGTGGCTGCCCTGGCGCGTCAGCAGCGACGCCATGGAACCGCCGGATGAAAGCACAAAGGACTCGTGGCCCCGCTTGACCAGTTCGGCGGCGAATTCCACCGTGCCCCGTTCGACGCCGCCGCTCTCCAGCGCCGGTAGTACCTGCAAGACCCTCATGGGCGCGCATCCGTGAGTAAAGTGTCGATCAACCAGTTGGCGGCGCGATCCGCTTCCCACAAGCGGGGGGTCAGCAGGCTGCCTTGATCCATCACCCCGGCCTGATCGCTCCACAGCGCCACCCGGCCGTCTTCAAGCAGCGTGGCGATGCCGGCGGCGATACGGCTGTGGGGGCTGGGGACGAGTTCGAATAGGCCGGTGGGCACGCCGGAGGTCACCGCCTCGAACACCATGGAGCCGCTGTCCGGGGTCACCCAGACCGCCCGCGATTGCGCCAGTTGGCTGGCCAGCCAGTCTTTACCGCAGCGACGATGGTCGATGACGGTGACCTTGGGGCTCTCCAGACTCTGCAGTCGTTCCATCAGTTCGGCGGGCGTGCGGCGGGAGCCGCTGAGGGTCCAGCGCCAGTCCGGGTGCTGCTGCATGAGGTGCAGGATCTGATCGACGACGACGTTGTTGGTCCAGTCGAAGTGCCGTGACGGGCCGCCGATCAGAATCAGTGCTTCCGGCTTGTCGGTGAGTCGCGACAGCGGGGTTATGGCGTTCAGCACCCCATCGGTGGGCAGCACGTGGTGGCTCGGGCGTGGGTTGTCATGGCGCGGGATAATGGCGGCATCGACCCAGGCCAGCGGAAAGGAGGGCCTCATCAGAACCGTGGTCCGGCAGCGACGCAACCGCCGCAGGGACAGCAGCAGCCGATGGGTGCCCGTGCCCGCCGCCAGGATCAGGTTGGGCGCGGGTAAGGTGCCATCGAGCTTGGGCGGCAATCCCATCAGGGCACGCAGCAGTGACACCGGGTGGCGCTTCGCCTCCAGCCAGTGAATGCTCGCCCCGGCCAGGACCCGCAAGCGGTTGGCCAGGCCCTGTAACTGGTTCCGGTGACCCGGTTTATTGTCGGTCAACAGCCAGACAACGGGAGCAGGCCCCTGGAGGGGGCGGGCGGTAGCCATCAGGTGGAGTCCTTGTACAGGTTCGGGTCGCTGCTCGATGGCCGGGTCTTGAAGCGCCGGTGCATCCAGAGGTACTGATCGGGGTGGTGGCGGATTTCCTGCTCAAGGGTGTGATTGACCAGGGTGGCGTCGGCCAGATCGTCGCCGGAGGGGTAATTGGCTAACGGCGGCTGGAAGTAGATGTCGTAGCCGAGCTGGCCGGAGCGGCGGAAGTGGCTGAACGGGATGACCGCGCAGCGGCTGCGTTCGGCGATGCGTGAGGTGGCGGTGATGCTGCCGGCAGGCACGTTGAAGAAGGGCGCGAAGACAATGCCCTTGCGGCCATAATCCTGGTCGGTGGCGTACCAGACCGTGCGGTTTTGCTTCAGCCGCTTGAGCAGCCCACGCAGGTCTTTGCTGTCCAGGGCCACGCCGTAGCGGCGCTCGCGGGCTCGGGTCATCACCGCGTTCAGCAAGGGATTATTATGGTCCCGCTGCATGACATCGGCGTCGATGTACAGTGACACCAGGCTGCCGCCCAGGTCCAGGGTGCTGTAGTGCCCCCCCAGCAGGAGCACGCCATTGCCGTTGTCCAGGGCGGCCTGCAGGTGTTCCAGGCCGTGCACTTGGGTCATCTGGCGAAAGCGTTCGGGATTGCGGAACCAGGCCAGGCCGATTTCCATAATACCAATGCCATTTGAATGAAACGCCTTGCGAACCAGCGCCTGGCGCGCCTTGACGGAGAGCTCGGGAAAGCATAGCCGGATATTGACTTCCGTTATGTGACGGCGCCTGGGGATCAGTCGGTAGGCCAGTTCCCCCAGCACCTTGCCCAGGGTCCATTGCAGTCGAACCGGAAGCTGGGCGACGAGCCACATCAGTGCGATGAGCAGCCAGGTTGGCCACCAACGTGGCTGCCAGTAACGTGAATAGCGGGTCTCGCGTGTCTTTTTCCTTTGTTTGCTCACAATGATCCGTCCATTACTATCCTGGTCGGCAGTTTAGCAGTCGCAGGAGTGCCACCAAAGACTTGAATGGGGATTCGAGACTTCTTAACGCTGGCCGGAGGCTTGCGGGGTCGGGCGAACGCGGCGCGGTTTCGGTAGAATGGCCGTCGCACCCATCAAGCTGGAGTCATGATGCTGCATTTCCTGTATTCACTGTTCTTTCGTCTTGCCTTGCCCTTTGTGCTGCTGCGACTTTGGTGGAGTGGGCGGGAGAATCCCGAGCTGCGGCGGAACTGGCGGCAGCGGCTGGGTTTTGTGGCGCCCGCTGGTGGCCCGGTAATCTGGGTGCATGCGGTCTCGGTGGGCGAAACCATCGCAGCGGCACCGCTGGTGAAGGCGTTGCTCAATCGTAACCCCAACGTCCCGATTCTCATGACCGCGATGACTGCCACCGGTCTCGAGCGTGCTCGCGCCACCTTTGGTAATCGGGTGCGTTACTCCTACTCGCCCTACGACACGCCTGGTTCGGTACGCAGGTTCGTCGAACGGGTCCGGCCCAAGGCACTGGTCATCATGGAGACTGAGTTGTGGCCGAACATGATCGCTGCTTCACGCCAACGTCAGGTGCCCATTTTCCTGATCAATGCGCGGTTGTCGGAACGCTCCGCCCAAGGCTACCAGCGGGTCGGCTCGCTGGTGCGGCCGATACTGGCCAGTATCGGCTGGATTGCCGCCCAGGCCAGCGAAGACGCCAATCGCTTTTTGCGCATAGGTGCCAAGCCGGACACGGTGTCGGTGACCGGCAGCATCAAGTTCGATGTGGACATTTCATCGGAGCTGCGGGCCACTGCCCGCCAGGTTCGGGCGACACTCGGCGCTGGGCGGCCCGTGTGGATTGCCGCCAGCACCCATGACGGCGAAGACCGTCAGCTGCTGGATGCCCACCGCCAGGTGCTGGCCGAGCACCCGAACTGTCTGCTGGTCATTGTACCGCGCCATCCGGAGCGGTTTGATGCTGTCGCCGCGCTCGTTGCCGAACAGGGCCTGTCGTTGGCGCGCCGGTCACGGCAAGAATCGCCGGCTGCCGCTCAGGTCTATCTCGGCGATACCATGGGCGAGCTGCTGATGCTGTTTGGCGCTTCGGACATCGCGTTCGTTGGCGGCTCGCTGATTGAGCGGGGCGGCCACAACCCGCTGGAGCCGGCGGCCTGGGGCATGCCGGTGTTGTCCGGGCCCCACGTCTTCAATTTTGAAACCATTTACGGACAGCTGGCCAGCGGCGATGCGGTGTTCATCACCCGAGATGATCAGCAGTTGGCGGCAAGAGTGAGCGCCCTGATTGTCGACCGGACATTGGCGGAGCAGTCCGGAAGCAATGCGCTGGCCGTGGTCGAAGCCAACCGCGGAGCGCTGGCGCGGGTGGTGGATGGTATCGTCGGGCGGGTTTGACGGCTGGAGGCAGAGCGGGCACAGGTTTGATCCTGTCCCCGTTCTGCCCAATGGCAGGGTCAGTTGCCGCGGCGGGGATTGATGGTTTCGTTATCATGCGCCAGCGCCTCAATGCCCGGCGCAGTGGCGCTGAGCCACTGGTTCAGATCCATCAGGTCCTGCGGACTCAGGGTTCCGGCGGCCTGTTTCAGCTGCAGCGTGTTCGCCACGTAGTCGTAGCGGGCATTGGCGTAATCCCGTAGCGCTACATAGTAGTTGCGCTCGGCATCCAGCACTTCGACGATGTTGCGGGTGCCGACTTCGTAGCCGGCCCGGGTGGCGTCGAGCGCGCTGCGTCGTGACACGATGGTCTGGTCCAGGGCCGCGGCCGATTCAATGTTGGTGTTGACCGTGCGGTACAGGCTGCGGGTGTTCACCCGGACGTCCCTGCGGACAGTGGCCAGCGTCTGCTCGGCCACGTCCACCAGGGAGCGCTGCTGGCGAACGCTCGCCTGGGTGCCACCGCCGGTGTACAGCGGCACGTTCAAGGTCAGGCTGACCGAGCCCTGGGTGGTGGTGCCGTCAATCATGCCGGGACGGCTGCCGTCCACGTCGGAATCGCCGTAGGAGGCGTTCAGGTCCAGGGTGGGGTAGTGGCCGGACTTGGCGGTTTTCAGGGTGGATTCACTGGCCTTGAGGTCGTACTGGGCGGACTGGATGCGCCAGTTCTGGTCCAGCGCGGTGGTTTCCCAGGCCGTCGGGTCCAGCGGCTCGGGGCGGGCCAGGGGGAACTCCTGGGTCAGGTTGTCCAGCTGCTCGGTGTATTCGCCGGTGAGCCTGGCCAGCTGCTCCCGGGCAATGTCGACGTCGCTTTCGGCAGCAATGCGCAGGCTCTTGCTGGAATCGTAACTGGCGCGGGCCTCGTAAACTTCGGTGATGGCAATCAGGCCGACGTCGAAACGTTCCTGGGCCTGCTCGTACTGGCGCTGGATCGCGGCTTCGGCGGCCCTGGCGGTGGTCAGGTTGTCGGCAGCCCGCAAGACATTGAAATAGGCGGTGGCGACGTCGAGAATCAGTTGCTGCTGGGCCAGGTTGTACTGGGCCTGCGCCGACTCGCTCTGGTACTTGCTGGTGTCATAGCGGTACCAGTTGTCCGCCCGGAAAATGGGCTGCGTGAGCTGCACGCCGTAGGACAGGGTGCGTTCGCCGTTGTCGACACTCGGTCCATCCAGGTCCGTGTAGTCGGCATCACCGAAAGCAAAAACCTGTGGCAGCAGGGCGCTCTGGCTCACATCCACGTTGGCCTGCTGGGCCTCGTAACTGGCGCGGGCGGCTGCGATCCCGGAGTCGTAGGACAGGGCTTTCTGGTAAGTCTCGATCAGATCGACGGACAGGGCAGGCTGGGCAACAAGTAGGCCAACCAGTCCGGAAAGCAGTCGTTTTCTCATGTCATCTCCTGAATGTATAGAACTGCGGAGCCGCGATCTCGCCGGTAACAGCGACTGAGTCCAGCGCCACAGGCCCGGCCAATCCTATTGGCTTAAGGGGCAAGCGCGAGCCATTATGGACAATATTTGAGTTGATCTCTACACTTGCATCTGGCACCTATTTGCGGTGCCAATGACTGATATATCGCGTCTTGACGGGGTGCTGGTCCGATCGAAAGGGGCTGGCTGAGATAGCATGGCTGAACCCGCTGACCTGACCCGGATAATGCCGGCGTAGGAATTCGAGGCAACACCTCCGGAACGAGCCCTGACCAAGCAGGGAGTGCGAGTTCCCGTCATACGCGACCCGAATAAACCGACACTTTCTAGGGACGCTACTATGACGACGATACCTCCGCACCTCAGTGAATCTGCCCAGGTCGACCACGCCGCGGTCAAGCCGCTGCCGCAATCCCGCAAAATCTACGTCGAGGGCAGCCGTCCGGACATCCGGGTGCCGATGCGGGAAATTACCGTCAGCGACACCCCCACCGAAATGGGTGGCGAGAAAAATCCGCCGGTGGTGGTTTACGACACCTCTGGTCCCTACACCGACCCTGATGCCAGCATCGACATCCGCAAGGGGCTGGCGCCGTTGCGCTCCGCGTGGATCGAAGAACGGGGCGACGTTGAGCCGTTGGACGGCTATAGCTCGGAGTTCACCTGCCGTCGGATGAAAGATCCCCAGCTCGATCCGCTGCGTTTTATGGATGAGCGTCAGCCGCTCAAGGCGAAAACCGGCCAGAACGTCACTCAGATGCACTACGCCCGCCAGGGCATTATTACGCCTGAGATGGAGTACATCGCCATTCGCGAAAACCAGAAGTTGCAGGAAGCCCGCGAGCGCGGGCTGTTGCAGCAGCATCCGGGACAGCCATTGGGGGCGACACTGCCGGAGGAAATCACCCCGGAGTTCGTCCGTGACGAAGTGGCCCGTGGCCGCGCCATCATTCCCGCCAACATCAATCACCCGGAATCCGAGCCAATGATCATTGGTCGCAACTTCCTGGTGAAGATCAACGGCAACATCGGCAACTCAGCGGTGACATCGTCCATCGAGGAAGAGGTGGAAAAGCTCACCTGGGGCATCCGCTGGGGCGCCGACACCATCATGGACCTGTCCACCGGCAAGAACATCCACGAAACCCGGGAATGGATCATTCGTAACTCGCCGGTGCCCATTGGTACTGTCCCCATTTACCAGGCCCTGGAGAAAGTGGGCGGCGTCGCCGAGGACCTGACCTGGGAAATCTTCCGCGACACCCTGATTGAGCAGGCGGAGCAGGGGGTGGACTATTTCACCATTCACGCCGGGGTGCGGCTGCATCACGTTCCGCTGACTGCCAACCGGGTGACTGGCATCGTTTCCCGCGGCGGCTCTATTATGGCCAAGTGGTGTCTGGCCCATCACACCGAGAGTTTCCTCTACACCCATTTCGAGGAAATCTGCGAGATCATGAAGGCCTACGACGTGTCCTTCAGTCTCGGCGACGGCTTGCGTCCGGGCTCCATTGCCGATGCCAACGACGCGGCCCAGTTCGGCGAGCTGGAAACCCTCGGCGAGCTCACCAAGATTGCCTGGAAGCACGACGTTCAGGTGATGATCGAAGGCCCGGGCCATGTGCCGATGCATCTGGTCAAGGAGAACATGGACAAGCAGCTGGAGTGTTGCGACGAGGCACCGTTCTACACCCTGGGACCGCTGATCACCGACATTGCACCGGGCTACGACCACATCACCTCCGGCATTGGTGCGGCGATGATCGGCTGGTACGGTTGCGCCATGCTGTGTTACGTCACCCCCAAGGAGCACCTGGGGTTGCCCAACAAGGACGACGTCAAGACCGGTATCATCACCTACAAGATCGCTGCCCACGCCGCCGACCTGGCCAAGGGGCACCCCGGCGCCCAGGTGCGGGACAACGCCTTGTCCAAGGCCCGCTTTGAGTTCCGCTGGGAGGACCAGTTCAACCTGGGACTGGACCCGGATACCGCCCGCGCTTTCCACGATGAGACTCTGCCCAAGGATTCCGCCAAGGTGGCGCACTTCTGCTCCATGTGCGGCCCCAAGTTCTGTTCCATGCAGATCTCCCAGGAAGTCCGGGATTACGCCAAGGAGAAGGGGCTGGGGGAATCCGAGGCCGTGGATGCCGGCATGCAGGAAATGTCTGAGCAGTTCAAAGCCTCGGGCAGCAAACTTTACGACAAGATCTGAGTAAGGACCGCTTAACCCGGGTGCGCCAGCGGGCGGCCCGGGACCTTCCGCTTAAGCTTGCATTGCGGACAGGGCTCCGGCTATCGTTGGTTCTTGGTAGTCTCGGAAGCAGGAGTAAATAACCAGCCCATGGTGCAAGATACGGCAAACTCTCCAGGCCCGTTCGGGCAGGGCGATGTCCGCATTGCCAAGCGCGAAACGGTGTTTCAGGGCTTTTTCCGCATGGACAAACTCTGGCTCACTCACCCCCGCTTTGCTGGCGGCCAGATGCCCCAGTTCACCCGCGAGTTGTTCATTCGCGGTGATGCCACCTGTGTCCTGCCTTACGACCCGGACCGGGAGGAAGTGGTGCTGTTGGAGCAGTTCCGTGCCGGGGTGTTGGGGCGTTCGCAATCACCGTGGCTGTTGGAGTTGGTGGCGGGCATGAATGAAGACGGCGAATCGCCGGAGCAAGTGGCCCACCGCGAAGGGCAGGAGGAAGCCGGCCTCACCTTCCAGGAGCTGGAGAAAGTCTGTGATTATCTGGTCTCGCCCGGTGGCAGTACCGAGCTGATACACCTTTACTGCGGCCACGTATCCACCGCATCGGCCGGGGGCATCCACGGCATCGAAGCCGAGCATGAAGACATCCGGGTGCATGTGGTGCCGCTCAGCGAGGCCATCGCCATGATCGGCGACGGTCGCATCAACAATGCCGCGGCTATCATCGCCCTGCAGTGGTTGCAGCTCAACCATCACCGCCTGCGGGACGCCTGGAGCGGACATGACTGAGTGGGTCAGGAGGCCGCGTCGTTACGTGCCCGACCTGCGCAGGCTGGGGGCGCTGTGCGAGGGCAACTACCGCCGGCTGGAGCGGTTGCGTCAGCTGGAGTCCGGGGGGCAGCCGGTCGCTGAGTTTGAGTTGCACCGGGAAGATCTTTACCTGGGCCGGGTGCGCATGCGGGTGTTGCAGACGGCGCGCTTCACCGAGACGCTGTTGCTGGAGCAGATCCACAATGGCGGCAAGTGGCTGAACAATCCGGAATTGACCGTGCGAATCTACCACGATGCGACCATGGCGGAAGTCATCAGTTGTTACCGTGATCGCCGCATCGCCCCGGTCAATGATTATCCGAACCGCTACATGCATCATCCCGATGAGAAAGTACAGGTAAACGGCTTTCTGGCAGACTGGCTGGATTATTGCCTGAAGTTTGGCCACGCCCCGTTCGAGCTGGGCCTGTGGTCGGTGGGTGACGGTGTCAGTTAGGTCTACACTGAATAAGCTGGCTGTCTCATTAGGACGGCGGAGCGGCAGAATGTGATCGCCATTGCTGAATCTGGCGTCCCGTCTGGTAGATTTCTAATACAACTGAGCCATTGAGTCCGCCGGGAGACTCGACAGGAAACTCAACATCCGATTGAATCGTCGTGGGGCAAGGGAGCCGTGCGATAAACGTAATGACCAGGTGCCATGACTCGACGTGACCTTCCTCGTGCCTTACGAGTACTTCAGCTGACCGACCCCCATCTGATGGCCGACCCGCAGGGCGATTTGCTGGGCGTGAATACCCGCAACAGTTTCGATGCGGTGCTTGCTCAGGTTCAGCGTGATGGCATTCAGCCCGATCTGGTTCTCGCCACCGGCGACCTGGCCCAGGACTGTTCGGAAGAGGCCTATCGGCTGTTTGCACAGAAGCTGGCGGTATTCGGCTGCCCTTCGCTGTGGTTGTCGGGTAATCATGACTGCGCGTCCGTGTTGGCGCGCGTCGCCGGAGAGGCCTCGGGGCGCAAGCAGCTGATCCTGGGTGGCTGGCAGTTTATCCTGCTGGATTCGTCGGTGCCTCGCCAGGTTCACGGCGAATTGACGGATGACGAGCTGGCGTTTCTGGAGGCGCAGCTGGCGGCTCACCCCGAGTTGCCCGCCCTGGTGGCGCTCCACCATCACCCGGTGGACGTTGGCTCCCAATGGCTCGATCGCATCGGGCTGAAAAACCGTGATGCGTTCTGGCAGGTGATTGATCGCCACCCACAGGTAAAGGTGGTGCTGTGGGGGCATATCCACCAGGAACTGGATCGGACCCGAGGCGATGTCCGCTTGCTGGCGTCTCCCTCTACCTGCGTGCAATTTACCGCGGGCTCGGATGAGTTCGCCGTTGAGCCGTTGCCGCCCGGCTACCGCTGGCTGGAACTGTCGGCGTCGGGGGAATACCAGACTGGGGTTGGCCGCGCCAGCGGATTCCGGTTTGAGCTGGACATTGACAGCCCCGGTTACTGACCATGCGCCCGGCGATCATCTATTTGCATGGGTTCAATAGCTCGCCCCGGTCGCAAAAGGCCAATGAGCTGAAAGCGTGGCTGCCGGATCTCAATCCAGACATTGAGCTGGTGGTGCCGGAGCTTGGTTTTGACCCGCAACAGGCCTATCGGCGGGCCAGCGATGCCCTGGCCTCGGTGGCCGGGCGCCCGGTCGGTCTGATCGGCAGTTCCCTGGGGGGCTATTACGCGACGGCGCTGAGCCAGCAATTGGGCATCCGCGCGGCGTTGATCAACCCGGCGATCCACCCCTACGATCTGCTGCACGATTACCTCGGCCCGCAGCACAACCCCTACACTGGCGAGCGCTACACGCTCACCAGCGAGCACATGCGGGCGCTGAGGGCGCTGGAGCCGGGCACTATCCGACAGCCGGAGAACCTGTTTCTGCTGCTGCAAACCGGCGATGAAACCCTCGATTACCGGGAGGCGTTGCGTCGCCACCCGCATTCGCCCTGCTGGATTCAGGCGGGTGGCGACCATCGCTTCCAGAACTTTGATGTCGTGGTGCCGGCCATCCTGAGCTTTCTTGGGATGGCACCGTAGAGCACGAGGGCCGTCTTCGGGTAAACTGCGCGAAAAAATACGCCAAGGATTCCAACATGAGCGACATTCCAGCCAACGTAAAATACATTGAAACCCACCAGTGGGTGCGGGTCGAAGCGGATGGCACCGCCACCGTCGGCATCACCGACTTTGCCCAGGAGCAACTGGGGGATGTGGTTTACATCGGCTTGCCCGATGTCGGCGTTACCGTCAACGGCGGCGAGGAAGCGGGCGTGGCCGAGTCGGTCAAATCTGCGTCTGACGTATTCAGTCCGGTGACCGGTGAGGTGCTTGAGGTCAATGAAGACCTGGAAGACGAGCCGGAAAAGGTGAACGAAGACCCTTACGGGGAAGGCTGGATGTTCAAGGTGAAGCTGGCAGACCCTGGTGAGCTGGAGAGCCTGCTGGACGCCGACGCTTACGCAGACTTGGTGACAGAGCAAGGAAGCCTCTGATTAGCTCCGGATCAGCTCTGGCTCTGGATACCCCGCAGGGCACGCTCTGAAAGCTGCAAATCGTGCACAGGCGATTCGGAGCTAGTTAGAGGCTCCCAAGAGTCATTGCGCACTCACATTCCATCAAAAGGTCGTCGCCATGCAATTTCCGGTTCTTTACCTGCGCAAAGGGGCAGAACGTCGTATCAGGTCTGGTCACTTGTGGGTATACAGCAACGAGGTGGACACTCGTCGTTCCCCGCTGACCGGCTTCGAGCCCGGTTGCCAGGCCGAACTGCGCGCCGCTACTGACAAACCTTTGGGGACGGTTTTCGTCAACCCCCAGGCGCTGATCTGTGGCCGGCTGATCAGTCGTGATCCTACCCACGGCATGACGCCGAAACGTCTCGCTGAACGTCTGGAAGCCGCCCTGCTGATGCGGCAACGGCTGTTTCCGGAGCCCTATTACCGTTGGGTGTTCGGCGACGGAGATGGCTTGTCCGGCCTGGTGATTGACCGGTTCGGTGATACGGTGGTGGTGCAAATCTCCACGGCGGGCATGGAGTTGCTGCGGGACACCATCGTCCGGGCCATCGAACGGCTGGTGCATCCGCAGGCCATCGTGCTCAAGAACGATGGCAAGATGCGCGCAGTGGAAGGCCTTGACGCTTATGTTGAACAGGTTCATGGGCCCGCGTGCGACACCCTGGTGGTGCTGGAGAACGGCGCCCGATTTGAGGTGCCGCTCGCCGGGGGGCAGAAGACCGGCTGGTTTTATGACCATCGTATGAATCGGCAACGACTTCAGCACTATGCTGCCGACAAGCGGGTGCTGGATGTGTTCAGCTACGTCGGTGGCTGGGGCGTGCAGGCGGCCAACGCCGGTGCCCGGCAGGTGACTTGTATTGACAGTTCATCGGTGGCCATTGACGCAGTGCACCATAACGCCGCCTTGAACGGCCTGGATAACGTGGACACGCTGGAAGGGGACGCCTTCGAGGCGCTGAAGGCCCTGGCCGCCGAGAAGGAAAAGTACGACGTGGTGGTGCTGGATCCGCCAGCGCTGATCCCGCGCCGACGTGACCAGAAAGCCGGCGAGCAGGCCTACGCCCGGCTCAATCAACTGGGCCTGCGGTTGTTGGCCCGTGATGGCGTGTTGGTGTCGGCGTCCTGCTCCATGCACCTGTCCCAGGAGCGCCTGGTGGATATCATTCGCAGCAGCGGGCGCAAGGTCGATCGCTTTGTGCAGCTTCTGGAGCAGGGGCACCAGGCGCCGGATCACCCGGTGATCCCCGGTATCCCGGAGACGGATTACATCAAGTCCTGCTTCGTTCGCTCACTGACCAGCTTTTTCTAGGGCGTCTGGTGGGCCACCGCGCCGGCATCGGTTTCCAGCGTTAACGGCGTCGGCGTCGGCGAGCTGGCGAGCACCGCGGTCAGCCGGCGTTGCTCCTCATCTTCACACAGCCGCTTGCTTTGTTGGTCAAGGCTATGGGCCATGAGTCGGATCAGGTCCTTGCGCCGCCCTGACACGTCGATGGCTTCTGCCTCAGGCTTAGGTGGGCCACCCAGGAATTTGTTGACCTGGTCGGCCGCATTCTCCCCCGGGTTGCCCCACAGCATGAACTCCAGCGGATGGAAGCCCAGAATGGCGTAGTGGAAGTCGGTGGACTGATGTTCCCGAGCCAGAAATTCGGGCGTCAGCGGCACGTCCGAAAAAACCACGCCACTGTTCGGGTAGCCTGGAACCTGGTCCAGGTAGCCCGGCAGCAGGGGAAAGGCATCTATCGGATCGCGGGAATCGGCAATTTGTGGCGGTGTCAGACCGGCCAGCGCATAGTCCGACTGCACTAGGCGATAGGCTTGGTGGGCCGCCTGCCAGGTCTGACGGGCGTTGGCCAGCGAGGCTTCAGTCGGCGCATCGAGAAACGCCACCACCTGCTGCTGAAGCCGGTGCGTTGCCTGGCATAACGCGTTGCTGCGTGCCGCCAGCGCTGGCTCCGCCTGCGGTGCCAGCGATGCGGGGGCGTCTTCTGGCGCAGGGCTGCAAGCGGTCAGTATCAGGCCCAACAGGGGGAGCAACGTAATGCGTGGTATCACGGTGGTTCCTCAATCCCGCAGCGACAGCACTTTCCAGCCCAACTGCCGGGCCAGTTTCTCCAGGCTCGGGTCGGGGTCCACCGCCACCGGGTTGGTAACCTGGCGTAACAGCGGCACATCGTTGTTGGAGTCGCTGTAGAACCAGGCGCCCTCCAGGCTCAGTTGGTGGTCCTCAAGCCAGGCTTGCAGCCGTGTCACCTTGCCCTCGCGGAAGCTGGGGGTGCCGGCCACCTGGCCGGTAAAGCGGCCATCGACAATTTCCGGGTCGGTGGCGATCAGGTGTTCGATTCCCAGCAGTTCAGCCACCGGTTCGGTAATGAAGCGGTTGGTTGCCGTGATGATCATTAACGTATCGCCCTGCTGGCGGTGCTGATCCAGCAGTTGCGACGCCTTGTCTTGCAGCATCGGACGGATTTTTTTGTCGAGAAATCGCTCGCGCCAGGCCAGTAGCTGCGGCATGTCGTGTGCCGCCAAAGGCGCAAGGGCGAAACTCAGATAGCGATGGATGTCCAGTTCGCCGTTGAGGTATTCCTGATAGAAGCGATCGTTCTCCTTGCGATAATGCTCGGCATCAACAATGCCTTCCTCTACCAGGAATTCGCCCCAGGCATGGTCGCTGTCGCCGGCCAGCAAGGTGTTGTCGAGGTCAAAGATCGCAAGGGTCACCGGTGGGCTCCTGACTAAACGTGGTTGGTAAAAGGGGGCGTCAAGTCTACCACGGCCCGCTGCAGTTGGCCTGGTTTGCCGAATTCTGGTCTTTCTGTAAGAATGAGGCCAACTTGGACACTTTTTACCGACACGAATAATACTGACATATCAGAGGGCTGTGCCGTGATCGATTCAGATGGTTTCAGGCCCAACGTCGGAATCATTTTGGCCAACCACAGGGGCGAAGTCCTGTGGGCAAGACGTATCGGACAGGACTCCTGGCAGTTTCCACAGGGTGGCATCAAGACCCATGAGTCACCGGAAGAGGCTCTGTACCGGGAGCTGGCAGAAGAGGTCGGGCTTGGCGAGGCCGATGTGGAAATTATCAGTTGCACCCGTGGCTGGTTGCGGTATCGCCTGCCACGACGCATGGTGCGACATAACTCGCACCCGATATGTGTTGGGCAAAAACAGAAATGGTTCCTGCTGAGGATGCTTTCGCCGGATGCGCATGTGTGCGTGGATGGCACCGATTCGCCGGAATTCGATGGCTGGCAATGGGTTAGCTATTGGTACCCCTTGGGGCAAGTCGTCTCGTTCAAACGCGAAGTTTACCGGCGTGCATTAAAGGAGCTTGCGCCGCGACTTTTCCGTAATATGGAACAGTGGCCCCGCAAACAGTCATAACGGTGGGTGACTGGCAGAGCGCACACAGTATCAATAACGGTGAGTAACTGGTCCGGATATGCTAGAAATACTGCGAAGCCTGGTACAAGAGGTTAACAGCGCCCGCGATCTTCAGGAGGCGCTGGGGATTATTGTATCCCGGGTGCAGAAGGCGATGGGGACGGAGGTCTGCTCCGTTTACCTGCTCGATCCGGACAGCAACCGCTACATCCTGATGGCCAGTGAGGGCCTGTATCAACAGGCCGTCGGCAAGGTCAGCCTGGGCTACTCGGAAGGCCTGATTGGCCTGGTGGGGTCTCGGGAAGAACCCATCAATCTCGAAGACGCCCCGTCCCACCCCCGCTATCGTTACTTCCCGGAGACCGGTGAGGAACGCTTCCGGTCCTTCCTTGGTGTTCCGATCATTCACCATCGCCGGGTGCTGGGGGTATTGGTGGTTCAGCAGCGGGAAAACTCTCGCTGTTTTGACGAAGGGGAGGAGGCTTTCCTGGTCACCGTGTCGGCACAGCTGGCCGGTGTCATTGCCCACAGCGAGGCGACTGGGGCGATCAGCGGATTGTCCCTGACCGGGGCGGAGGCCAAGGACGTCAGTTTCAGCGGCGTTGCCGGGGCCCAGGGCGTGGCCATTGGTCAGGGGGTGGCGGTCTATCCTGCCGCCGACCTGGATGCGGTTCCGGAGAAACAGGCCGAGGACATCGATCAGGAACTCCAGTTGTTCAGTGACGCGGTCACTGCGGTGCGGGAGGATATCGAGCGTGTCGCCCGTCGGCTGGCTTCCCAGCTGCGGCCGGAAGAGCAGGCATTGTTCGAGGTCTACCTGCGGATGCTGGGGGACAACGCGTTGCCCGGCGAAGTGGTCAACTGCATCCAGCAGGGCCTGTGGGCCCAGGGGGCGTTGCGACAAGTGGTTCAGCAGTATGTCCGCCACTTTGAAATGATGGACGATCTGTACCTGCGGGAGCGGGCGGTGGACATCCGTGATCTGGGCCGTCGCCTGCTGTCCCACCTGCAGGAAGGTAACCAGCAGGAGCGGGTCTATCCGGAACGGACCGTGCTGGTGAGCGAGGAGCTGACTCCGGCCATGCTGGGCGAGGTGCCCAGAGATCAGTTGGTGGGGCTGGTGTCGGTACGGGGCTCAGGGAACTCCCATGTTGCCATTCTAGCCCGTGCCATGGGGGTGCCGACGGTCATGGGACTGGTCGATATTCCGGTGAACCAGCTCGATGGCAAGGAACTGATTGTCGACGGCTTCGAAGGCCAGCTCTTCGCCTCGCCCTCAGCGGACCTGAGGGCGGTGTACCAGGAGATTTGCGACGAAGAGGACGAGCTGGTCAGGGGGCTGGAGGTATTGCGGGACAAGCCCTGTGAGACCACCGATGGCCACCGGGTGTCGTTATTGGTAAACACCGGCCTAATGACCGATGTGGTGCGCTCCCTCAGTCACGGTGCCGAGGGCATCGGTCTGTACCGGACCGAAGTGCCGTTCATGATCAAAGATCGTTTCCCTTCCGAGCAGGAGCAGCGGGAATACTACCGGGAACAGCTGGAGGCCTTTGCCCCCAATCCGGTGACCATGCGTACCCTGGATATCGGCGGCGACAAGGCGTTAACCTATTTCCCGATCCAGGAAGAGAACCCGTTCCTGGGTTGGCGCGGCATTCGCGTGACCCTGGATCACCCAGAGATTTTTTTGGTTCAGGTGCGGGCCATGCTCAAGGCCAGTGAGGGGCTGAATAATCTGCAGATCATGTTGCCGATGATCAGCAATATCTCGGAAGTCGAGGAATCCCTGCACCTGATTTACCGGGTTTATCATGAGGTGCGCGAAGAGGGATACGACATCCACATGCCCAAGGTGGGTGTGATGGTGGAAGTCCCGGCGGCGGTGTATCAGGTCCGGGAACTGGCGGATCGGGTGGATTTTCTGTCCGTGGGTTCCAACGACCTGACCCAATACCTGCTGGCGGTTGATCGCAACAATCCCCGGGTTGCCCAGTTGTACCACTCTTATCACCCGGCCGTGCTGCAGGCGTTGGTGCGGATTGCCCACGATGCCCATGCCGCAGGCAAGCCGGTCAGCATCTGTGGCGAGCTGGCCGGGGATCCCGGCGGTGCGGTACTGTTGATGGCGATGGGCTATGACGCCCTGTCGATGAACGCCGCCAGCCTGCCCAAGGTCAAGTCCGTGATCCGCAACCTGAGCCTGGAATGGGCCGGGCAGCTGCTGGAAGATGTGCTGTTGCTGGATTCGCCTCATGTCATCAAGAGTTGCGTCGATCTCTCCCTGCGCAGTGCCGGCTTCGGCCGCTATTTGCGACCCGGCAAGACCGCCACCGCGGCGGCTCTTAAGGAGCAGATGCTGCAATAAACGGTTTTAGGGCGTTCATCAGCGGTTCCTTAACATTATTCATCGTTATTACAGTGTTCAGTTGGCTTTTCAGTTTTGCATTGGATTTACGACTTTCGTGGTAAATTTGGGATCACTTTGGCCTGTTTTCGGGAATATAGGGTGAGTACTCTAAAAGTGGGTGTTAAGTTGAAAGGACCCACTGTCGGACCTTGGATTGTTAGCTATGGCAGCGACGCACACTGAAATCAAACCCAAGCCACGTATTGGGCTCGCGCTGGGCGGCGGCGGTCCTCTGGGGGGCATCTACGAAATTGGCGCGCTTCGGGCGCTGGATGAGGCCCTGGACGGCTTGGATTTCAACGACATTGATGTTTACGTCGGCGTAAACGCGGGGTCGTTCGTGGCCGCCAATCTGGCGAACCAGGTGACCACGGCGCAGTTGTGTCGGATCTTTGTGCGAAACGAGGCGGAAGTCCACCCGTTCCACCCGGAAGTGTTCTACCGGCCGGCCTTCCGGGAAATCGGCGGTCGTTTGTTGGCGGTGCCCAGGTTGGTGGCAACCGCACTGGCCCGGTTTGTTAACAACCCCTATGACCAGAGTCTGCTGGAGGCCCTGACCATCTTGTCGCAGGTGGCACCGGCGGGGCTGTTCGATAATGAAGGCTTGCATGACTATTTGCAGCGGGCCTTCAGCATGTTGGGACGCACCAACGACTTCCGTCAGCTGAAGCGCAGCCTGTATATCGTCGCAGCCGATGTGGAAAGCACCGAAGCGGTCTGTTTCGGTGCCCCGGGCTTCGATCATGTACCGATTTCCAAAGCGATTCAGGCCAGTACCTCGGCCCCAGGAATCTACGTGCCGGTTAACGTCGATGGCCGCTACTACGTGGATGGTACCCTGCGCAAGGCGGTGCATGCGTCCGTCGCCTTTGAGGACGGCGCTGACCTGGTTTTTGCGGTCAATCCCCAGGTGCCCATAGATGCCAGTGCCGCGGTCCGTGCCGGCACCATGACACCCGGTACGCTGACCCACTCCGGTATGCCCAACCTGCTTTCCCAGATGTTCCGCACCATGGTCTATTCGCGCATGCAGGCGGGTATTGCCCAGTATTCCCGGGACTATCCGGACAAGGAGCTGCTGCTGTTCGAGCCGACCCGTGACGATGCCAAGCTGTTCTTCTCCAATGTCTTCAGCTTCCAGTCACGACGGATGGTGTGCGAGCACGCCTACCAGATGACCCGCCGAGATCTGCTGAAGCGGGCGGACGAGCTGGAGCCTAAATTGCTGCGCTATGGCATTCGGCTGCGGCGGGATCGGCTGGAAGATGAGCAACGTACCATCAGTACCAGTCTGTATGGGGAAATGCTGCCGCTTTACGTAGCGAAGAACCGCCGTAAAGCCCAGAAGGGGAAGCTGGCTAACGGTTTCGGTGTGACAGAGCTCATCCAGAAAGCCCTGTAATTTCCGGTACGGATCAGGGGCTTCTCAAGCCCCCTTCCTGCTCCAGGCGGGCCAGGTAACGGCGCCAGTAATCGTCCTGATGCTGGCCCAGCTCACGCAAATACGCCCAGGTGAACAGGCCCGAATCGTGGCCATCGCTGAAGCTCAACTTCAGGGCGTAGTTGCCAATCATTTCCGCACCCGTGATTTCCACATCCTGCTTACCGGTTTGCAGCACCCCGGCTCCCATGCCGTGCCCGCGAACTTCTGCCGACGGTGAGTAAACCCGCAGCAGTTCGAAAGGGAGCTCAGCGCTGCTGCCATCGGCATAATCCAGGTGCAATAGTCGGCTTCGTTTGCGGATACGGATGTTGCTGGGGCGTTCGGTTGTCATAGTGGCGGTCCGAAAGCGGCAGGCCGGGGTCGTCAGGCCTGCCTTGGCGGTTGCGGGTTAGAGGATGTAACGACTGAGGTCTTCGTCCTCGGCCAGATTGCCCAATTTCTCATCGACATAGCTGGCGGTGATCTCGAAGTGATCGATGACACTGTCTCCCGCCTCAAAGGACAGGCTTTCCAGCAGCCGCTCGAGCACGGTATGGAGACGGCGGGCGCCGATGTTCTCGGTGCTCTCGTTCACTTTCCAGGCGACTTCGGCAATGCGGGTGATGGCATCTTCCGCAAACGTCAGGCTGACGCCTTCGGTGCCGACCAGGGCCTCGTATTGCTGAACCAGGGAGGCGTCGGGCTCGGTGAGGATGCGCTTGAAATCCTCCGGCGTCAGTGCCTGCAGTTCGACCCGTATGGGCAGCCGGCCCTGCAGCTCCGGGATCAGATCCGAGGGCTTGGCCAGGTGGAAGGCGCCCGAGGCGATGAACAGGATGTGGTCGGTGCGGATTGAGCCGTATTTGGTGCTGACCGTACTGCCTTCGATCAGTGGCAGCAGGTCGCGCTGCACCCCTTCCCGGGAGACATCGGTGGAGGCATTCTCCGAGCGCTTGGCGACCTTATCGATCTCATCGATAAATACGATGCCATTTTGTTCAACGGCCTGAATGGCCTTTTGCTTGATTTCTTCCTCGTTGACCAGTTTGGCGGCCTCATCGTCCTTGGCCCGGCGCAGGGCGTCCGCGACTTTCAGCTTGCGGGTCTTGCGGCGTTCGGAGGACATATTGGAGAACATGCTTTGCAGCTGAGAGGTCATCTCCTCCATACCGGGAGGTGCCATGATCTCAATGCCGGCTTTGGGGCTGCTCAGCTCGATCTCAATTTCCTTGTCGTCGAGATCGCCTTCCCGGAGTTTCTTGCGGAACAGCTGGCGAGTGGCGGAGTCTTGGCCTTCCCGGTTGTCGTCGGCGAAGTCCCTGGCCGGTGGCAGCAGGGCGTCGAGAATGCGCTCTTCCGCGGCGTCCAGTGCCCGGTTTTCGTGGCGCTTCATCTCTTGTTCACGGAGCATCTTCACAGCGGCGTCCGCCAGGTCGCGGATGATGGACTCCACGTCCCGCCCAACATAGCCCACCTCGGTGAACTTGGTGGCTTCCACCTTGAGGAAGGGCGCGTCCGCCAGTTTGGCTAATCGTCGGGCGATTTCGGTTTTACCGACACCGGTGGGCCCTATCATCAGGATGTTCTTGGGGGTGATCTCCTCACGCAGGGTGCTGTCGAGCTGCATCCGGCGCCAGCGATTCCGCAAGGCGATGGCGACTGCGCGTTTGGCGTCGTCCTGGCCGACGATGTGTTTATTGAGTTCGTGGACAATCTCTCGAGGGGTCATGGCAGACATGGTCGCTCCGGATCAATCGTTGACAGACAGCACCTCGAGGGTGCGGTTGTGGTTGGTGTAGACACAGATGTCAGCGGCAATATCCAGGCCTTTCTCGACAATCTCGTGGGCATTGAGGTCGGTGTTCTCCAGCAGCGCGCGGGCCGCAGACTGAGCGAAGGGGCCGCCGGAGCCAATGGCAATCAGGTTCTGTTCCGGTTCGATGACGTCGCCGTTGCCGGTAATGATCAACGAGGCGGTCTTGTCGGCCACCGCCAGCAGTGCTTCCAGCCGTCGCAGGGCCCGGTCGGTGCGCCAGTCTTTGGCGAGTTCCACCGCCGCGCGGGTCAAGTTGCCCTGGTGTTTTTCCAGCTGAGCCTCGAACCGCTCGAACAGGGTAAAAGCGTCTGCCGTGCCGCCGGCAAAGCCCGCCAGCACCTGGCCGTTGTACAGCCGTCGTACTTTGCGTGCGTTTCCTTTCATGACGGTATTGCCGAGGGATACCTGGCCGTCGCCACCCATGGCGACTTCGTCATCGCGTCGTACGGAAAGAATCGTAGTCATGTCGGCTCCAAATGCCCAAGGTGAAAAAAACCTCAGGTGAAAAATAGGTGAAAAATCTTTGAGTGAACGAAGATTGTTGGGGAGTTATGGAGGCGCAGAGGAGAATTTCAAGCGCTGCCTATGGTGGGGTAGCGGGGAAATGGCAGTAACGGCCGCCGGTTGGCCCGAATGGCCCCGACCCGGGGCCATGGCAACGGGGCTCAGCCGTCCTTGGGGATTTTTCGCACCAGCGGTTGGATGTTGATGGCGACCAGCTTGTCCAGTGCCGAGTTCATCTGGCTGCGGGTGGTGAAGGGGCCGACATTGACCCGATACCAGGTGGAGCCGCTATTGAGATCGATCCGGCTGACCTTTGCCCGCAGTCCCTGGAAGGCGATCTGGGCCCGTTGCCGCTCGGCATCACTCTGGCTCCGGAACGAGCCGGTCTGAACCAGGTAGTTGTAGGTCTGCTGTGCCGGCCCGGGGGTGTACTCCTCCACTTTGGGGGGGATGACTTCCGAGTCCGGTAACATCTCGTAGAAGCGGAAGTTCTGCGGCTGCTCGGCAGGTGCCCGTTGGTTACGGTTGGTGCTGATCGCTTCCGGCTGGGACTGACGGTCGTTGTCCGCTGGTTGGGCCGATGGCGTGCCGGGCTCCAGGGTATTGAGATAGAAGATAAAGCCGATGAATCCGCCAACGGCGGCCAGCGACAGGATCCAGCGCACAGATAACCCTCCTGACTGATGGCGGGCAGGCTGGGGCCTGCCGGAACGCTTGGCCGGCGCAGCCTTGCGGGGCGTGCGCCGGGGTGCCGGCTCGGGCCGGCTTTGCTTGGCATAATCTCGCGGCATGGCGGCGGTTACCCTGTCGGCTGTTGATGGCGCCTACATCTCTTCAGGCGCGCTGACTCCCAGCAGATCCAGGCCGTTGGCAATCACCTGACGTACCGCCAAATAGAGGCTGACGCGGGCATCGCGAATGGCGGTGTCCTCCACCAGCACCTTGTGGGCGTTGTAGTAGGTATGGAACTGACCTGCCAATTCGCGCAGGTAATGGGTCAGGTGATGCGGTTCCCGCTGGGCTGCCGCATTGGCCACCAGTTCGGGGTAGCGGGCAAGCTGGTTGGCGAGGTCTTTCTCCTCGTCCAGAGTCAGCAGGGCCAAGTCACCAAGGCTCTCATTCCTGTTGCGGGGTTGCCCTTCGTCCGCCAGTCTTCGCAGCACGCTGCAGATACGGGCGTGGGCATATTGAATGTAGTACACCGGGTTTTCATTGGTCTGGGAGCGGGCCAGATCAATATCGAAGGTCAACTGGGAATCCACCCGGCGTGCGGCGAGGAAGAAGCGAGTGGCGTCCCGGCCTACTTCGTCAATGAGGTCCCGCAGGGTGACATAGCTACCGGCCCGTTTGGAGATTTTTACTTCCTGGCCGGAGCGGGTGACCATCACCATCTGGTGCAGGACGTAGTCGGGCCAGCCCTTGGGGATGCCTGAATCTAAGGCTTGCAGTCCCGCCCGCACCCGGGTGACGGTGGAGTGGTGATCGGCGCCCTGTTCGTTAATGACCGTGGTAAATCCCCGTTGCCACTTGTCCAGGTGGTAGGCCACGTCCGGCAGGAAATAGGTGTAGCCGCCGTCCTGCTTGCGCATGACCCGGTCCTTGTCGTCGCCGAACTCGGTGGTCATCAGCCACATGGCGCCGTCTTTTTCGTAGGTGAAGCCGTTTTCGGTCAGGCGCTCCACGGTCGCCTCCACCTTGCCGTCCTGATACAGCGACGATTCCAGGAAGTAGACGTCGAAGGCGACGCCGAAAGCCTTCAGGTCGAGATCCTGTTCCCGGCGCAGGTAGGCCACGGCAAAGTCCCGGATGGCTTCCAGGTTGTCTGGGTCCCGATGACCGGTGACTTCCCGGTCATCGGCGGTGACGGTATCGCCCGCCAGGTAGCCGTTGGCCACGTCCACAATGTAGTCGCCGCGATAGCCGTCGGCTGGCCAGCTGTCGTCGTCAGGGCTCAGTCCCTTGGCTCGAGCCTGGACGGACAGCGCCAGATTGTTGATCTGGGCGCCGGCATCGTTGTAGTAAAACTCGCGGGTGACGCGGTGGCCGTTGGCTTCCAGCAGCCGGCACAGACAATCGCCGATCGCAGCGCCACGGCCATGGCCGACATGCAGGGGGCCGGTGGGATTGGCCGACACGAATTCGACCTGCACCGGTTCCCCTTGGCCATGGTTGTTGCGGCCGTAATCGTGGCCGTGCTCCAGAATGGTGTTTACCACCTCAAAGGCGCTGGCCGTGCTCATGAAGAAGTTGATGAACCCGGGGCCCGCGATTTCCACCTTGTCAACTGCCGCACTGGCCGGCAGTTTTTGGATCAGCGCCTCGGCCAGTTGGCGTGGCGGGCATCCGGCAGCTTTGGCGGCGACCAGGGCCACGTTGCAGGCGTAATCACCGTGGGCCTTGTCTTTGGTGTTGCCGACCTGGGGGGAAAAGGTCTGGTCCGAGGGTAACGTGCCTTCGGATTGGAGTGTCGCCAAGGCGGACTCGAGCAGTTCGGTAACGATCTCTTTCATGCTGTCGGATGATTCGGCTTGTGGGGTTGGGAGGTGGCGCGTCGGCGCCAAGGGATTAAGGGGGGCTATTATCCCGGAAAGCCCGCTGATTCTCAATGAAACCGGGTGGTGGCGAGACGATGCCTGACTTGGGGGGATCATCCGGTTTCCTGGGGATCGACGTCAATCTGCCAGCGGAGCCCGGTCGGCTGCCGAAGTTCTTCGAGGGCTGGGATCAGCCGGCTAAGCGTCTGGCCGAGGCGTTTGCGTTGATCACTGACCAACACCAGCTGTGCCCGGTGACGGTCGGCGCGGCGGGCAATAACGGCGGGCAGGGGGCCCCATACCTGAATCGGGGTTGCTGCGGTGAGGGTGCGAGCCTGGTCCAGGAAGCTTAGGCTGGCAGTCATGGTGGGGGCTTCGGCTCGAAGTATCGCCATGGCGCGAAACGGCGGGAGTTGCCCGCTCTCCCGTTCTTGCAGCAGTTGGTCGGCCATGGGCAGATAGCTGCCGTCACACAGGGCGGTCAAGAGGGGGTGGTCGCTGTGACAGGTTTGGATCAGTACCTTGCCTGGTACCGTGCCGCGGCCGGCGCGACCGCTGACCTGCAGCAGGGTCTGGATCAGTTGTTCTGGGGCGCGGAAATCGACGCTGAACAGACCGCCATCGGCATTGACCACCACCACCAGGGTGACATTGGGGAAGTCGTGGCCCTTGGCCAGCATCTGGGTGCCTACCAGGATGCAGGGGGCTCCGGTGTTCACGCGCTCAAGAATGGACTGAATGCTGCCCTTGCGTTGTGTGCTGTCGCGGTCGACCCGCACCACCGGGGTGTCGGGGAACTGCTCGGCAAGCACCGATTCCGTTCGCTCGGTACCCTGACCGATGGGCTTGAACGCCTCGCTCTGGCATTTGGGGCAATGTTCCTGGGCAGCGGTCTGATAATCGCAATGGTGGCAGCGCATGGCGCGATCACGGCGATGGTAGGTCAGCCGGGTGTCGCAGCGGGGGCACTCCATCAGGTGTCCGCAGTCAAAGCACATCATGACCGGGGCAAAGCCCCTGCGGTTCACGAAGATCAGCGCCTGTTGGCCGGAAGCCAGGCATTGCTGAATGGCGTTCAGAGCTGGTCTAGAGAGGCCTCCTTCGAGCGGGCGGCTGCGGACGTCCAGCAGTCTTACCGTCGGGGGCCGACTGCTGCCGGCCCGCTGTTCGAGTTTGACCAGGCGGTACTTTTCGTTACGGGCATTGTGGTAGGACTCCAGTGACGGCGTCGCGGACCCCAGGATTACCGGGCAGTGATTGAGGTGCCCGCGATAGACCGCCAGGTCCCGGGCGGAATAGCGGAAGCCTTCGCCCTGCTTGTAGGAGCCGTCGTGCTCCTCATCCACGATTATGGTGTTAAGGCCGGTAAATGGCAGCAGCACGGCTGAGCGGGTGCCGATCAGGATCACCGGCTCGCCGTGCCGAATTCGAAGCCAGGTTTCCAGGCGCTGTGAATCGTTGAGTGCCGAGTGCCAGACGGCAATGCGTTCGCCGAAGTAGCGACGAAAACGGGCTACGGTTTGCGGTGTCAGGTTGATTTCGGGAACCAGGACCAGGGCCTGCTGATCGGTCGCCAGATATTGCTCCAAATAATGCAGGTAGAGTTCCGTCTTGCCGCTGCCGGTGATGCCGTATAACAGGCTGACACTGAAGCCGTGGTCCGGTCCTGTCAGCTTGTCGAGCGCTGTTTGTTGGGCGGTGGACAATGGCGGCAAGGTGGCGCATTCGCTGGTGCTGGCTGGGGCCGCGTCGACCGCTCTCACCTGGCCGCGCTCCTCAAGCTGGCTCAGTTGTGCGCGGCTAAAGCCTGCCTGGGTGATGGCGCCGGTTGGTGTGGGCGTACCCTGCTGTTGTAGCCACTCCAGCAGCGCCCGTTGGCGATGGGCGCGTTTGGGGATGTCCTCGACATTGCCTTGGGGGATCCAGTGCTGCTCCTGTTTCGCGGTCGCCGGCTGGCCACGGCGAAGTGCCGGAGGCAGTGCCATGAACAGGCACTCCCCCAATGGGTGCTGGTAATAGGCGGCAGCCCAGGTTAACAGGGACAGGGTTTCGGCGGGCAGGGCGGGCCACGGCTCAAGCGCTTCGGCGACCGCTTTGAGGGTCAGGTTGGCCGGCGGCGGGGTGTCCGTTGCCGCAACGATGCCGATGGCCGACTGGCGGCCAAAAGGAATGCGCACCCGATGCCCTGGTTGCAGCGATAGTGAGTCAGGAAGCTGATAATCAAACAGCCTGCGTAGCGGTCGATTGAGGGCGATGCGGACAGTCGCGGTCACAGGGGCTCCGGTTCAGCTTGCTGTGGTGGTTGTGGTTGGGGCAACTGCGTACAGGTTGGGGGCTGGAGCTCTCATCCTGGTTTGCGGCTGTGCTTGCTAAGCGGGGCGTATGCAAGTAAGATTCGCGGTCTGTTTAAGGCCGGGCTTGATTGTGCACGGTCTTTTCCATTGATTCAATGCGGTGCCTGGCGCCCGAGTTGCTCTATAGGTTTTTGGCAACTCCGCGATCAGGTAGCGGCATGACCTACTGAGGTTCGCCATGAAAGAAGGTATCCATCCCAAGTACGAAGACATTACTGCCACCTGCAGCTGCGGTAATGTGATCAAGACCCGTTCCACCGTTGGCCAAGACCTGCAGCTGGACGTGTGCTCACAGTGTCACCCGTTCTACACCGGCAAGCAGAAGGTCATGGATACCGGTGGCCGTATCGACCGTTTCCAGAAGCGTTTTGGCGGTCGTATCGCTGGCAAGAAAGCGTAATCCACGATTTGGGTTACAGAAGAAGAGCGCCTTTCGAGGCGCTTTTTTTGTATCTGACGGTTGCCTCGGCGGTTGCTGGAATTGTTGGTCGGGCTGGTCATATTCTGCACAGGGGCCTTGTTTGAGCCGGGCCTTCGCGCCATAATGGCGCGCTCCGCCGGGTAAGGCCCTGGCGGGATATAAAGAGAGCACAGTTGACCAGGCTTGTGAAAGCCGATTTCTGCCCGGTTACGGCGACTGCCGCAGGGTGGGGTCAGCGACAACGTATCTCCGTCCTTTTAACGTGACAAACGGAACAGTGGCAATGTCTCAAGATCTGAAAACAGCAGCCCTTGAATATCACGCCCACCCGCGGCCAGGTAAAATTAGTGTAGAGATCACTAAGGCTACCCAGACTTCGCGCGATCTTTCTCTGGCGTATAGTCCCGGGGTTGCCGAACCGGTCCGCGAGATCGCAAAAGACCCAGAGAATGCATACAAATACACTGCCAAGGGTAACCTGGTGGCGGTCATCTCTGACGGTACTGCGATTCTGGGGCTGGGGAATCTTGGCCCGCTGGCAAGCAAGCCGGTGATGGAAGGTAAGGGTGTACTGTTCAAGCGCTTTGCCGGTATCGATGTGTTTGATATCGAGGTGGATTCAGAAAGCCCGCAGGCCTTTATCGAAACCGTTGAGCGTATTGCCGATACTTTTGGCGGTATCAATCTGGAAGACATCAAGGCGCCAGAATGTTTTGAAATTGAGCGCGCGCTGATCGAAAAGTGCAATGTCCCCATTTTCCATGATGACCAGCACGGTACGGCCATCGTCACCGCCGCCGGCATGATCAACGCCCTCGAGCTTCAAGACAAGAAGATTGAGGAAGCCAAGGTGGTTTGTCTCGGCGCGGGCGCCGCTGCCATTGCCTGCATGAAGTTGCTGGTCAGCTGTGGTGTGCAGTCCGAGAACATCTATATGCTGGACCGTAAGGGTGTGATTCACTCCGGTCGCGAAGACCTGAACCAGTATAAGGCGATGTTCGCCACTGAGACCGACAAGCGCACTCTTGACGATGCAATTGACGGCGCTGACGTATTCCTGGGGCTGTCCGGCCCGGATCTGCTCAGTGCTGAGCAGCTTAAGAAGATGGCGCCGAAGCCGATCGTTTTCGCCTGTTCCAATCCGGACCCCGAAATCAGTCCTGAAGTTGCCCTGGCGGCTCGCGATGACCTGATCATGGCCACCGGTCGTTCGGATTATCCGAACCAGGTTAACAACGTACTGGGCTTCCCGTTCATTTTCCGTGGTGCGCTGGATGTTCGGGCTACCGCGATCAACGAGGAAATGAAGGTGGCGGCAGTTCACGCCATTCGCGAGCTGGCCAAAGAGCCCGTTCCGCAGGAGATCTGTGACGCCTATGGCGTTGACAGCTTCGAGTTTGGTAAGGACTACATTATTCCGAAGCCTCTCGATGTGCGTCTGCTGGAAGCTGTGCCTGCTGCTGTCGCTCGCGCGGCAGTGGACAGCGGTGTTGCTCGCAAGGGCTACCCGGAGCACTACCCGCTCAAATCCATGGATGACATCCGATAATCCTGGGTTGAGACACAAAAAAACCGGCGGTTGATACCCGCCGGTTTTTTTGTGTCTGCTGTTCTGGGCTCAGAACAGTTCGGTGGGAAGCGAGGTTTCCGAACCGTTGCTTGGGGATGTGGTGCCATTGCCACTGATTGCCTCCAGTGGTGGCGGAGCATCTTCTTCCCTGAACAGCTCAAAGATGCCTTCCTCCTGGCCTGGGCGAGCGCGTTTGCCGGTGGCCGGATCGATCCGTACAGTCACGATGCCGTTGGGTTGGGGCATGAAGGCGTTAGCGGTGCCGTTGAGGGCAACGTTCATGTAGTCAATCCAGACCGGTAGGGCGGCAGTGGCCCCAAATTCACCCCGCCCCATTGGGCTGGGTTGATCAAAGCCAACCCACACTGTGGTGGCAAGGTCGTGGTTGAAGCCGCTGAACCAGGCGTCGCGCTGATCGTTGGTGGTGCCGGTTTTGCCGCCGAGGTCGGTGCGGCCAAGGGTCAGGGCCCGACGTCCGGTGCCGCGACGTATGACGTCTCTCATTATAGAGTGCAGAATGTAGACCGAGCGCTCGTCGGCAAGTCGCTTCATTGGGCGGATGTTCACCGGCTCCTCGAACGGATCGCGATGGGGCAGCTGGCACTCGTCCTCGCAGAGCATGACCTCGGGGGCCGAATAGAGGCTCTCGCCATTGCTGGCGCGGATTTCCTGGATCAGATAGGGCTGGACGTCGAACCCGCCATTAGCCAGGACGGCATAGCCGCGGGCTACTTCCATCGGGGTCAGCAGGCCGCTGCCCAGAGCCAGCGAAAGGTCCGCCGGGATCTGCTCGGTGGGGATGCCAAGCTGCTTGATGTAGTTGAGTGTATTCTGTATGCCGGTATCCCGAAGCAGGCGGATAGACACCAGGTTGCGTGAGCGGTACAGCGCCTCACGCAACCTGGTCGGACCATAGAACTGGCCCGAGGAGTTCTCGGGGCGCCAAGCGGTTTCCAGCTGCGAGTCGTCGAAGACAATGGGGGCATCATTAAAAATGGAGGCTGGGGTGAGTCCGCGTTCCAGTCCCGCCAGGTAAACGAAGGGCTTGAAGTTGGAGCCGGGCTGTCGTGTGGCCTGGGTGGCACGGTTGTACTTGGACTGATTGAAGCTGTAGCCGCCGGCCAGTGCCTCGATGGCGCCCGATTTCGCATTGAGGGATATGACCGCGCCTTGAACATCGGGCAGCTGTGAGAGGGCGACGTTTGTCACGGCCAGTTCGTCCCCAATTTCTGTGGCATCGGCGTTGACGGGCTCGACGTACACAACGTCGCCAGCGCTGACGATGTCGGACGGATGTTCGGGGGCTGGGCCGGTCACACTCTCGGTGCGGTAGGTCCTGGCCCAGCTCATTGTCGAGAAATCCATCTGCACAGGGCCAAGATCCCGGGCGATCAGTGCAACTCTGCCTTCGTCGTCGCTAACCGAAGTGACAGCCGCCGGGTAAAGCGCTTCGATTCTTGGGTAGTTGCGCAATTGGCGCTGAATGTCATCGCTCGAAAGGTCTGTCAGTTCCAGGTTGCCAATGGCGCCACGGAAGCCATGACGATGGTCGTAGGCGTGCAGTCCATTGCGCAGGGCCTCGGTGGCGGCCTGCTGCTTGTTTGAGTGAACCGTGAGTGTGACGGAGTAGCCGTCGGTGTAGGCGGCTTCGCCAAAGCGGCTGACCAGTTCGGAGCGCGCCATCTCGGCCACGTAATCGGCATCCACTTCCGTTGCCGGGGCGTTGTAGCTGGCGGTCAGCGGTGCGGAGGAAGCCAGTTCGAAGGCGTCCGGGGTGATGTAACCCAGGTCGCGCATGCGGCCGAGAATCCAGTTGCGGCGAATTTGTGCCCGATCGGGATTGGCCAGCGGGTTGAATGCCGAGGGGGCCTTCGGGAGTCCTGCCAGCATCGCCATCTGGGCGAGGCTGAGCTCATTGATGTTGCGGTTGTAATAAACCTGGGCGGCGGCCTGGAGGCCGTAGGCCCGGTTCCCTAGGTAGATCTTGTTGAGGTAGAGTTCGAGGATTTGGTCTTTCTCAAGTTCACGCTCGATCTGAACAGCCAGCAGTATCTCGTTGAACTTGCGGATAAATGTTCTGTCCCGTGACAAAAAGTAATTTTTTGCAACCTGCATGGTAATGGTGCTGCCGCCGGATTGGATTCGGCCGGTGGTCACCAACTCGATGGCAGCCCGCAGCAGGCCTTTGAAGTCGACCCCGATGTGTTGGTAGAAATTGGCATCCTCGGCCGCCAGAAAGGCTTGTAACTGGATTGTAGGGATCTGTTCGATTGTGATCGGTGCCCTTCTCTTTTCGCCGAATTCTGCTATTAATCTGTTGTCTGCGCTGTAGACCCGCAGAGGCGTTTGAAGCTTAATATCAGTAAGTTGCTCGACGGCTGGGAGCCCCGGCCTCAAGTAAAGGTAAAAGCTGGCGAAGGTGATCGCCGCCACGCTAAATCCGGTCAGGAAAAGCCAGGCAAGGATGCGTGAGGTTCGAAAGATTCGGGACATTTTTTCTGACAACTATTGGATATAGGTCTATCATTTGAGAAATTGCTTTAGGAAGAGGGTGACCCCTTCACTGCTACAGTGTCACTCAATGATTGGGAATTGGCATTGTAGACGGAAAACGGAATAAATTCTCTTAAATAAAAAACACATAACCCGGTGCAGGTAACCAGGTATAGGGTGAGCGCGTGTTCGGATTGTTTGGAAATAAATCCAGTGCAGTTCTGGGTGTGGACATCAGCTCCAGCTCAGTCAAGCTGTTGGAGCTCTCGAAACAGGGCGACCGCTTCAAAGTAGAAAGCTACGCGGTCGAACCACTCCCGGTAAATGCCGTCGTTGAAAAAAATATTACCGACGTTGAAGCCGTTGGCGAGGCGATTAAACGGGTGGCCTCTAAATCCCGGACCAGCCTTAAGCAGGTCGCTGTGGCCGTCTCCGGCTCGGCGGTCATTACCAAGCTGATCCAGATGAACGGTGGCCTTAACGAGTTCGAAATGGAAGACCAGATCGCCCTTGAGGCCGATCAGTACATTCCTTATCCGCTCGATGAAGTGGCGATCGACTTTGAGGTCCAGGGCCCGTCTGAGTCCAATCCGGACCAGGTTGAGGTATTGCTGGCGGCCTGTCGTAAAGAAAATGTGGATGTCCGGGAGGACGCCCTGGAAATCGCCGCTCTTACCACCAAGATTGTCGATGTGGAGGCCTACGCCCTGGAGCGGGCTTTTTCCTTGATTGAGTCCCAGTTCGAATCCCAGGGTGAGGATCTGGTGGTGGCCATCGTCGATATCGGTGCGACCATGACAACCCTGAGTGTGCTGGCAGAAGGCAAAACGGTTTACACCCGTGAGCAGATTTTTGGCGGCAAGCAGCTGACGGAAGAGATTCAGCGGCGCTACGGGTTATCCCTGGAAGAGGCTGGTCTGGCCAAGAAACAGGGCGGGTTGCCCGATGATTATGAGTCGGAAGTGTTGACGCCGTTCCGTGAAGCAGTGGTGCAGCAGGTAGCTCGTGCGCTGCAGTTTTTCTTCGGCGCCAGTCAGTACAATGCTGTCGATTACGTGGTGCTTGCTGGTGGTACGGCATCCATTCAGGGGTTGACTGACATGGTTGAAGAGAAAACGAGCACGCCAACGCTGGTGGCCAATCCCTTTGCGGATATGGCGGTGGGCTCGCGGGTAAACGCCTCTGCGTTGGGGAACGATGCGCCGTCACTGATGATTGCCTGCGGCTTGGCAATGAGGAGCTTTGACTAATGGCAAAGATTAACCTCAGGCCGTGGCGTGAAGAACTCCGGGCCGAAAAGCAGCAGCAGTTTGTGGTGATGATCGTGGGAGCGGCGGTTCTCGCAGCTGCGCTGGCTTTTCTCTGGAAGACTGATGTCGATAATCGCATTGCGTATCAGGAATCCCGGAATGCCTACATCCAGACAGCCACGAAGGAGCTGGATGCGCAGATCAAGGAGATCGAGGATCTGAAGCGGAAAAGAGACGAGTTGCTGGCGCGGATGCGGGTCATTCAGGATCTGCAGGGTAAGCGACCGGTCATTGTTCGGGTGTTTGACGAGTTGGTCAGGACTTTGCCCGAGGGGTTGTATTACACCAGTCTCAATAGAAAAGGGACGAGCCTGGAGCTGGTGGGGATGGCGGAATCCAATAGCCGCATCTCCGGCCTGATGCGGCAGTTTGACGGTTCGGATTGGTTTGCCAGCCCAAATCTCACTAATGTCGCAGCTGCCGACCGCGCGCGGGCAGGCTACAGTCAGTTCAACCTGTCCGTGAAACAGAAAACTCCAGAGCCCGAAGGGGAGGGTAGTGAATGAGCCTTGCGGACTCTCTGAAAAGCCTGAATGAATTTGATCTTGCCGATCTTGACGTCAATAACGCAGGTATCTGGCCGGCACCGATCAAATTCATCGTCGTACTCATTGTCTTTGGCCTGATCCTGGGTGGCGGTTACTGGTTCTTTGTGAAGGACCTCTACAGCCAGCTGGACCGAGTGGCTCAGAAAGAGCAAGAACTCAAGCAGCAATACGAGAGCAAGGCCTATCGCGTCGCGAACCTGGATGTATTCAAGAGCCAGATGGCCGAGATGGAGGAAACCTTTGCCGCGCTGGTGCAGCAGTTGCCCAGTGAGACGGAGGTACCCGGCTTGTTGGAGGACATCACGAATACCGCACTGGGGAATGGCCTGGACCTGAAGGCGGTCAAGTTGCAGCCGGAGCAGCGTCGCGACTTTTACGCAGAGCTGCCGATTAATATTCAGGTGTCGGGCTCCTACCATGAGCTGGCATCCTTTGTCAGCAGTGTGGCCGGCTTGCCCCGGATTGTGACGCTTCACGACTTAACCATTAAACCAATTGGCGGTAATGGCGAGAACCTCGATATGCAGGTGACCGCTCGCACTTACCGATACCGGGCTGGAGAATAAGCATGGCAGGAAAACATGCGGTAAGGGCCTGGCTGGGTATTTGCTTGGCGTCACTGTTAACCGGCTGCTCGCAAGGCGATGGGTATTCGGATCTGGACCAATTCATGGCGGAAACCCGGGCCAAGCCACGAGGGTTTGTGGAGCCGCTTCCGGAGTTCAAGGCCTATGAGGCCTTTAGCTACTCTGCGGCAGATCGGCGTGCGCCGTTTGAGCCGCCCATCGATGTCCAGCTCACCATGGTGGATCAGGCGCCGGAGAGCAACATTGAGCCGGATCTGGACCGGCCCAAAGAGGTGCTCGAGAATTTTGGTCTCAATGAGCTCACCATGGTAGGCACCTTGAGCGGTGCGGGCAGTTCGCTGTACGCGCTGATTGCCGACAGCGAGGGTGGTATTCACCGGGTTCGTGCGGGCAACTTCATGGGCACGAATTATGGCCGCATTATCGGTGTCAGCGAGGATCGAGTTGAACTGATAGAAATCGTTCCCAATGGCCGGGGTGGTTGGGTTGAGCGCCCCCGGTCCTTGTCACTGAACCAGGATGAGGGCTGAGGAGCGGCACTATGACTAGTCAGAATAAAATGCACGAACAAAATAGCTTGGGGTCGAGGCTCGCGATGTTCAGAAAACTAAATGTATTCGTCGGCGCGGTAGCACTGGGATTGCTTTCCAGTCTGGCCAGCGCAGTCACCCTGGAGGATGTCTCATTCTCCTCCTTGTCTGGTGACAGGACAGAAGTCACGCTCAAGTTTGATGGGGCGCCGCCTGAGCCATCAGGCTACACCATCGAACGACCGGCGCGCATCGCGGTGGACCTGCGGGATACCCAAAGCGGTCTGGAGTCCAGGAGCATTTCCCTGGGTACGGGCAACGCCCAGAGTATGACCATCGTTGAGACCCAGGACCGGACCCGGTTGATTTTCAATTTGCAGGAACTTCAACCCTACAAGACGACACGCACGGCGAACTCGCTGGTGCTGGTGATTGGTGAGGAAACGGTAGCTTCACCCTCGGCGCCGGCACAGCCTGTGGCTGCGACACCTTCCGCAGCGTCGATGGATGGTCTGGCCGGTGTGGACTTCCGTCGTGGCGAAGGTGGCGAGGGTCGGGTGATTGTCGACTTGGGCAGTGCAAGCCGCTCGGTCGATCTGTCCGAACAGGCCGGCAAGATTCGTCTGGTGATGGACAAAACCAAGGTTCCGATGGAGCTGCGCCGTCGTCTTGATGTGCGTGACTTTGCCACTCCGGTTACCCGCATTGATACCTTTGTGGAGGGTGACTCGGCTGTGGTGGAGATTCGACCGGAGGGGGATTACGATTACATCGCCTACCAGTCGGGAACGCAGTTTACCGTCAGTGTTGAGCAGTTGACCGTGGAAGAAGCGGAAAGTCTGCGTGAAGAGAAGTTTCCATACACCGGCGAAAAGCTCTCGCTCAATTTTCAGGACATTGAGGTTCGTTCGGTACTTCAGTTGATTGCGGATTTTACCGGTTTGAACCTGGTGGCGAGTGATACCGTCAGCGGCAGTATCACCCTGAGGTTGCAGAATGTGCCATGGGACCAGGCCCTGGATCTGATTCTGAAAACCAAGGGGCTGGATAAGCGTCAGGTTGGCAATGTGTTGCTGGTTGCTCCCGCCGATGAAATAGCGGCACGGGAAAAGCTTGAGCTCGAGACCAACAAGCAGATCGCCGAGTTGGCGCCGGTACGCTTGGATATCATTCAGGTAAACTACGCCAAGGCAGCCGATATTGTTGCCCTGATTCAGGCTGACAAGGAGCTGATCTCATCACGGGGCTTTATTTCGTCGGATGTGCGTACCAACACGATCAGCGTACGAGAGTCCACCGAGAAACTGGAACAAATTCGTCGCTTGGTGGAAACCTGGGATGTGCCTGTGCGTCAAGTGCTTATTGAAGCCCGTATTGTGCGCGCTCAAACTGATCTTGCCGAGGAAATTGGCGTGCAATGGGGGGCTGAGGGTCGAGGTACCGCAGATGGCGGCTCTGATCGCTTCGTCGTTGGCGGCAGTCAAATTGGAGCGGCGGGTATCGCTACGACTGGACCGCTTAATCTGCCTGCGGACCTGAATGTTGATTTGGGAGTGACTCGTGCCAATACGTCTTCGGTCGCCTTTGGCTACATCGGCACTGACTTCCTGATCGATTTGGAACTCTCGGCGTTCGAGAGTGACGGTCAGGCAGAAATTGTGGCCCAGCCAAAAGTAGTGACCGCAGATCGTCAAACGGCGAAGATCAAGTCCGGTGAGGAGATTCCATACCAGGAGGCCTCCTCCAGTGGGGCGACTTCCGTATCCTTCAAGGAGGCCGCTTTGTCATTGGAAGTAACCCCTCAAATCACCCCCGATGACAAGATCATCATGGACCTGACGGTAAATCAGGACTCCCGCGGCCAAGAAACCGCCGGTGTCCCTAGTATCAACACGAACGAAGTCACCACCCAGGTCTTGGTGCGCAATGGTGAAACCGTAGTGCTGGGGGGTATATTTCAGTCCGAAACCGCTACCACCACAGTCAAGACTCCGTTCCTGGGTGATATTCCCTACCTCGGGCGTTTGTTTACCAAGAACACCCGTATCGATGAGCGCAGTGAACTGTTGATATTTATTACCCCGAAAATCTTTGAGGGTGACCTGATCGACTGATCTGTCTCGTGGGGCGAGCCGCCGATTCATCGGCGGCTTTTTTTTGTCCGTCATTCGGTGCCAGCTTATGGTTTGGCAAGCCCTGTGCTATTCTCACCCGCCGAATGAGGTAAGAGTTATTTGTCATGTCGTTGCCAAAACGTGTTGTTCTAGTTGGGCCGATGGGCGCCGGAAAAAGCACCATTGGGCGCATGCTGGCCAAAGAGCTGGGCTACCGGTTTATCGACTCGGATCGGCTGATCGAGGAACGGTGCGGCGCGAACATACCCTGGATTTTTGATGTTGAAGGCGAGGACGGCTTCCGGCAACGCGAATCCGCCATGCTTTCAGAGGTGTCGGCGATGACACAGACCGTGCTTGCGACAGGGGGGGGCGCGGTCATGAAACCCGAGAATCACGCCTTTTTGCGCCATGATGCAACGGTGGTTTATCTCCGGACATCGATCGAACAGCAAGTGGAGCGAACCCGTAAGGATCGCAATCGGCCCTTGCTGCAGAACGATGATCCCGAGGCTGTGCTTAGGGGGCTGTTTGAGGTTAGGGACCCCCTTTACCGAAAACTGGCGCATATTGTTATGCACACCGACAAGAAAAGCCCTCGTTTGGTGGTGCGACAACTGCTTAATCGATTGAAGCCCAAGACACCGCGCCACAAACGGCGAGTCAAGAAAGAAGGTCGAAATCATGCCTGATGCACTGCGAGAGCTTACCGTTGAGCTGGGGGAGCGAAGCTACCCCATTTTGATCGGGGCAGGACTGCTCGGTACCCAGAATCTCAACCGCTATGTGGTTGGCCAACAGGTGATGATAGTCACCAATGAGACCGTTGCACCGCTGTATCTTGAGGCCGCAGAGCGCTGTTTTCCCGGCAAGCAGGTTGCCCGCGTGGTGTTGCCCGATGGCGAAAAATTCAAGGACTGGCAGACCCTGAATCTGATTTTTAACGCCTTGCTCGAACATCGCCATACCCGTAAGACCACGTTGGTTGCCTTGGGCGGTGGGGTGGTGGGTGATATGACAGGGTTTGCCGCAGCGTGTTACCAGCGTGGAGTGCCGTTTATCCAGATTCCAACCACTCTGTTGTCTCAGGTGGACTCGTCGGTGGGCGGTAAGACCGGGATCAACCACCCGCTGGGCAAGAATATGATTGGCGCCTTCCATCAGCCGGAGGTGGTGCTGATTGACACCGATACTCTGCAGACGTTGCCGCAGCGGGAAGTGGCAGCGGGATTGGCGGAGGTGATCAAGTACGGCCTGATTCGGAATACCGTATTCCTGGATTGGCTTGAGCAGTCAATGGCGCGGTTGTCGGAGCTGGAGCCTTCAGCGCTGAGCGAGGCCATTTATCGCTCCTGTGCCTGCAAGGCCGACGTGGTGGCGCAGGATGAACGCGAGGGCGGTCTTCGCGCGATTTTGAATCTTGGGCATACCTTTGGTCATGCCATAGAAACCTATGCCGGTTATGGCGAGTGGCTGCATGGGGAGGCGGTAGGCAGCGGTATGGTAATGGCCGCTGATCTGTCGCGGAGGCTGGGGCTGATCTCCGAGTCGGATCGTGCACGCGTGGAGCGCATTGTCTGTCAGGCGAAGTTACCCATCACCGTGCCTGCGGGCATGCAGCCGGACGATTTTCGCCGCTTGATGGCGGTCGACAAAAAGAACATTGATGGCGCATTGCGGTTGGTGTTGTTGAATGCATTGGGTGAGGCGGTCGTGGTGGCGGGTGCCGATCCGGATCGGCTGCAGGAAACACTGGCGACGTTCTGTCAGGGCGCTTGTCAGGGCTCTGGGCGCGAATAAGGAATAGGGTCTGGGATGAAGTCGGTCGAGCAAGGGTTGAATGGTCGTGAGGGCGGAGGCTTGTTTCCGCGACTGCAGGAGCGGTATGGCCTCCGTGAAGATCCGCTCGCCATCGAGGCGCCCTTTTTTCCCGACGCGCAGCGTCATCATGCGTTGGAATCCTTGCGGCACCTTTGCGGCTTTGGAGACATTGCCCTGTTGCTAACGGGCGCTCGTGGGGCCGGCAAGACTCGTTTGCTGGCGGAGCTTGTGCGTAGCGAGGCCGCCCGTTTGGACTTCCATTTCCTGGATGGCTCCCAGCTGACCAGTGCCCAAACTCTCACTAAAGCCTTGCTCGCTGTTGCTCACCAGGGTTTACAGCCAGATCAAGGCGCCCAAGAGGCGATTTTCGGTTTTTTTCGCTGGAGTGAGACCGCTACCCGGAAGGGGCGTCGTCTGGTGCTGTTGATTGATGACGCTGACCAGGTCCCTGCCGAGCTGATGCGATTGTTGTTGTCCGCATTTCTGGCTGCTGACACCGCTGCTGCTGCGGTTCCGGTATTCTGCGGCACGGACCTGCTGGCCGGACATTTGGGGTTTCAAGCAGCGGGTGAGCCTGTTGGGGTTCACCAGATCCATTTGCACCCGTTAAGCCAGCAAGAGGTTCGTGGCTATTTGGAGCCGCGGGTGGTGCAGGCTGGCGGGGCGGTGGACAAGTTGCTCAGTCCGTTAATGCTGCAGCGGTTAACGGATCTCAGTCAGGGCAGTTTTGGTCGGTTGAAGCGGGTGGCGCCTGCCGTGTGGTTGGATATGGCGCAGGGGCCAAGGCCGCGCCATGGGTCTGCTTTGTTAAGCACCTGGCGTTGGCCGGTGTTGGCGCTGGTGTTGCTGTTCGGATCCTGGTGGCTGATGTCGCAGCAGTACCAAGACACGCTGGGTCCGGCGGAACCTGGGGCTGCTCAATCGCCACCAGAACGCAGGAGCGTCACCATCGGTCCCGGGCATCCGGAGCTTCAACTGGCAGCGACGGAGCCGGCCTTTTCCAGGTTGCCGGACGACGAATTCGGGAGCTTGCGCCGTGACTCTGTTGCTGCCAACCTCTCGCCAGAGCCAGAGCCAGAGCCAGAGCCAGAGCCAGAGCCAGAGCCAGAGCCAGAGCCAGAGCCAGAGCCAGAGCCAGAGCCAGAGCCAGAGCCAGAGCCAGAGCCAGAGCCAGAGCCAGAGCCAGCCACGGCCCCGCCGGAGTCGCTGGCGACAGCTGGCGCGGAGGTGGAGTCCCAATTCCAGCCCCTGCGGCCGGAACGATTTGTCGGTCGGGGCGAGTTGCGTGCCCGTGCCGGCTTTACCGCGCAATACATTGCGGGCTATGAAGAGCGCACAGCGCTACGGTTTATGGAAATTCACCGTAATGTACCGCAGCTTCGCTATACCAGAAGCCTGCGCGATGGCCAGGATTGGTTTGTGGTATTCTATGGCGAGTTTTCAGACCGTTCGGAAGCTCGGATCGCATTGGAGCAGTTACCGACCAGTCTCCGCAAGGAACAGCCCTGGATTCGGACATTGGCCGATATCTGAGGCTCTGCCAGAAGTCCTACAAAAATACCTTCAGGGCGCGCCCCACAAGGGCTGGCACCGGTTCTCGGCCGCCTTGGATTTGCCGCCAAATTGCGTACGTATTTGTACGTGTGTAAAATAGCCAGCCCCCATTTTCAGTGTCAGAGGGTGATAGGGCTGATTTTTACTGTATAACCCTTTGATTGAAAAGCATTTATACGCGAGAGAACGCTTATGATGACAGGTTTGTATCATCCCGATGAATTCAGGGACAACTGTGGTTTTGGTCTGATTGCCCACATGAAGGGCGAGGCCAGCCATAAGTTGTTGCAAACTGCCATCGAGTCTCTGACCTGCATGACCCACCGTGGTGGTATTGCTGCAGACGGAAAGACCGGCGATGGTTGTGGCCTTCTGATTCAAAGCCCGGATGCGTTTTTGCGCAAGGCCGCCAAAACGGCCTTCGGCAAGGCGCCCGGCGAGCTGTTTGCCGTCGGTCAGGTTTTCCTTAATCCGGACGAGAACCAGGCTGCCGCAGGGCGTGCCGCTGTCGAGAAACGCCTGGTAGAGCAGGGGCTGGAGGTGATCGGCTGGCGAGAGGTTCCCACCGACAGCGACTGCCTGGGACCCATGGCGTTGGACTGTTTGCCTCGAATTGAGCAGGTGTTTGTTGAGCCCGCCGGCAAGGCCGAGCGTGATTTTGCCATCAGCCTGTTTGTCGGCCGTCGCCACGCCGAGCGGGACATGGCGGAAGACTCCGAGTTTTACATCTGCAGCCTGTCCCACCGGACTCTGTCCTACAAGGGCCTGATGATGCCTGCGGATCTGGCCAATTTCTATAAGGACTTGGGCGATCCCGAGCTGGAAACCGCGATCTGCGTGTTCCACCAGCGCTTCTCCACCAATACCATGCCCCGTTGGCCGCTGGCCCAGCCGTTCCGCTATCTGGCTCATAACGGTGAAATCAACACCGTTGAGGGCAACCGTAACTGGGCGTTGGCGCGGGCTGCCAAGTTCAGTTCGCCCGACCTGCCTGATCTGCAGACCCTGCAGCCACTGGTTAACCTTACCGGCTCCGACTCCTCAAGCATGGACAACATGTTGGAAGTCCTGCTGGCGGGCGGTGTTGATCTGTTCCGTGCCGCGCGCATGATGATTCCGCCGGCCTGGCAGAACGTGGATACCATGGATTCCGACCTCCGTGCGTTCTACGAGTACAACTCAATGCATATGGAGCCGTGGGATGGTCCTGCCGGGCTGGTGCTGTCCGACGGTCGTTATGCCGTGTGTATGCTGGACCGCAATGGCTTGCGGCCGGCGCGTTGGGTCATCACCAAGGATGACTTCATCACCTTGGCCTCGGAAATTGGTACCTATGGCTACCAGCCGGAAGATGTGGTTGCCAAGGGTCGGGTGGGGCCTGGCCAGATGCTGGCTATCGATACCGAGTCGGGCGAGGTCCTGCATACCAAAGACATCGACGACCGCCTCAAAGCAGCCCAGCCGTATAAGCAATGGCTGCGTGAAAATGGCCTGCGGGTCGAGGCGACACTGAATCAGCAGACGCCGGAATTCAAGCTGATGGAATCCGATGAGCTGTTGGTCCACCAGAAAATGTTCATGGTCTCGTTCGAAGAGCGTGATCAAGTGCTGCGTCCGCTGGCGGAGAATGGCCAGGAAGCTGTTGGCTCCATGGGCGATGACACGCCGATGGCCGTGTTGTCCAGCCGTGTTCGCCATGTGGGTGACTACTTCCGTCAGAAGTTTGCCCAGGTGACCAATCCGCCCATTGATCCCCTGCGGGAAGCGATTGTCATGTCGCTGGAAACCTGCCTGGGGGCCGAGCGCAATGTCTTCGAAGAGAGTCCCGAACACGCCAACCGGATCATTCTGTCCACGCCGGTACTGTCGCCGGCCAAATACCTGCGCGTCGTTAACAACGACCGTCCGGGTTTTGAAGTGGCACGCATCCGCCTGAGTTACCGGCCGGAAGTCGGTCTGGAGCAGGCGATCCGCAATGTGTGCGATGAGGCCGAACAGGCGGTTCGCGCTGGCAAGGTCTTGTTGGTGCTGTCCGACAAGGACCTGAACGAAGATGAATTGCCGGTCAATGCGTTGATGGCGACCGCTGCGGTTCACCACCACCTGGTCCACAAGGGGCTGCGCTGCGATTCCAACCTGATCGTGGAAACCGGCTGGGCTCGGGACCCCCACCACTTTGCCGTGCTGTTTGGCTTCGGCGCCACGGCGGTCTACCCGTACCTGGCTTACCAGGTGCTGAATGATCTGATCCGCACCGGCGAGCTGTTGATGGATCCGATCGAGGCGAAGAACAATTACCGCAAGGGCATCAACAAGGGATTGATGAAGATCCTGTCGAAGATGGGTATTTCCACCATTACTTCCTACCGTGGTGCCCAGTTGTTCGAAGCCATCGGCCTGGCCGACGACGTGGTCGACCTGTGCTTCAAGGGTGTGCCCAGCCGCATCCAGGGTGCCGGCTTCTACGACTTCCAGCAGGATCAGGAGCAATTGGCGGCGGTGGCCTGGAAGCGCCGCAAGCCGATTTCCCAGGGTGGTCTGCTGAAGTACATTCACGGCGAGGAATACCACGCCTTCAATCCGGACGTGGTCCGCACCCTGCAGGATGCGGTCACCAGCGGCGAGTATGGCCAGTACCAGGAATATGCCGCACTGGTAAATCAGCGTCCGGTGGCCACGCTGCGCGACTTGTTGACGTTCCGCCAGGATGTGCAGGCTATTGAGTTGTCAGAAGTGGAGCCGGTGGAAGCCATATTCCCGCGTTTCGACTCCGCGGCGATGTCCCTCGGCGCGCTGTCACCAGAAGCCCACGAAGCGTTGGCCGTGGCGATGAACACGTTGGGTGGCCGTTCCAACTCCGGCGAGGGTGGTGAAGATGCTGCCCGCTACGGCACCGAGCGTCGCTCCAAGATCAAGCAGGTGGCCTCTGGCCGTTTCGGTGTCACCGCCGAGTACCTGCGCAGTGCCGAGGTCATGCAGATCAAGGTTGCCCAGGGCGCCAAGCCCGGTGAGGGTGGTCAGCTGCCTGGCGGCAAGGTGAACGACCTGATCGCCCGGCTGCGGTACTCGGTGCCGGGGGTGACGTTGATTTCGCCGCCGCCGCACCACGACATCTACTCGATTGAGGACCTGGCGCAGCTGATTTTCGATCTCAAGCAGGTCAATCCGGAAGCGCTGGTGTCGGTCAAGCTGGTGTCCGAGCCGGGCGTCGGCACCATCGCGGCGGGCGTGGCCAAGGCCTACGCCGACCTGATTACCGTATCCGGTTACGATGGTGGTACCGCGGCGAGTCCGCTAACCTCGATCCGCTATGCCGGTTCCCCCTGGGAGCTGGGTCTGAGTGAGACCCAGCAGGCGCTGCGGGCAAATGACCTGCGAGGCAAAATCCGTCTGCAGACCGACGGTGGTATCAAGACTGGTCTGGACGTGGTCAAGGCGGCTATCCTCGGGGCGGAAAGCTTCGGCTTCGGCACCACGCCGATGGTGGCGCTGGGCTGTAAGTACCTGCGCATCTGCCATCTGAACAACTGCGCCACCGGCGTGGCGACTCAGAACGATCATCTGCGGGAAGAGCACTTCAAGGGCACGGTCGAAATGGCCATGAATTTCTTCCGCTTCGTGGCGGAGGAAACCCGCGAGTGGCTGGCGAAGCTGGGCGTTCGTAGCCTGGAAGAACTGGTGGGTCGGGTTGACCTGCTGGAGCGTCTGCCAGGCGACACCCCGCGTCAGCAGAAACTTGACCTGTCATCGCTGTTGTCCAACGATCTGATCCCCGCGGACAAGCCGCATACCTGCCAGGTTGAGCGCAATGTGCCGTTCGATGAGGGCAAGCTGGCGGAACAGATGGTTGAGGACATGGCCGAGGCCATTGCCAACCGGCAAGGCGGTACCTGGTCTTACAAGGTCACCAACTGTGACCGCTCCATTGGGGCCCGTTTGTCCGGTGAAATTGCCGCTCAGCACGGCAACCAGGGCATGGTGGATGCGCCCATCACGCTCGAACTCACCGGTACTGCCGGCCAGAGCTTCGGTGTCTGGAACGTGGGCGGCCTTAACCTCAACCTGGAAGGCGACGCCAACGACTACGTGGGTAAAGGTATGACCGGCGGTACGCTGGTGGTGCGTCCGCCCAAGGACAGCGGCTTCAAGACCCAGGAGACGTCCATCGTTGGTAACACCTGCCTGTACGGTGCCACCGGCGGTAAGCTGTTTGCTGCCGGCACGGCGGGAGAACGCTTCGGCGTGCGGAACTCCGGCGCCCATGCGGTGGTCGAAGGTGCCGGTGACCATTGCTGTGAGTATATGACCGGAGGTCTGATCACGGTGCTGGGTGCAACCGGTCACAACTTTGGCGCCGGCATGACCGGTGGCTTTGCCTACGTACTCGACCAGGACAATACCTTCGTGGACAAGTACAACCACGAGCTCGTGGAAATCCAGCGTATTGCCAGCGAAGACATGGAACCGTACCGGAATCACCTGCGAAGCGTGATCCGGGAACACGTGGCCGAGACCCACAGCGCCTGGGCCGAGCATATTCTTGACAATTTCGATGACTACATTGGCCGTTTCTGGCTGGTGAAGCCCAAGGCTGCCAACCTGCGGAGCCTGTTGGCCAATACCCGCGCACGTCCGGAATAAGGACGGCTTACCGTGAGGGTGGAAGCGCCGGCGTTGCCGGGCGCTTCCCGGGCATTCGAGCCGAGGGCGCTAGATTTAGCTGACGGCTCGCTTCGAAATTGAGCTGATGAGAGCATTCAGATGAAAGAACGTTTGAGTAACGACTTCCAGTTTGTAGAAGTTGGGCGAATCGACCCGACCAAAGTTCCCGCCAAGAAGCGCAAGAAAGAGTTTGGCGAGATCTACGAGCCGTTCAAGCCGGAAGAGGCGGCCAACCAGGCGCATCGCTGCCTGGAGTGTGGCAACCCCTATTGCGAGTGGAAATGTCCGGTTCACAACTATATCCCCAACTGGCTGAAGCTGGTCTCCGAGGGCAATGTGCTCAAGGCTGCCGACCTGTGCCATCAGACCAACTCGTTGCCGGAGGTGTGCGGCCGGGTTTGCCCGCAGGATCGACTGTGTGAGGGCGCCTGCACGCTCAACGACGGCTTTGGTGCCGTCACCATCGGCTCGGTGGAGAAGTACATCACCGACACCGCCTTTGCGCTCGGCTGGAAGCCCGACCTGTCCAAGGTGACTTGGACCGACAAGAAAGTCGCCGTCATCGGTGCCGGCCCGGCGGGACTCGGCTGTGCCGACATCCTGGTCCGCAACGGGGTCAAGCCCGTGGTGTTTGACCGCTACCCGGAAATCGGCGGCCTGCTGACCTTCGGTATCCCCGAGTTCAAGCTGGAGAAATCGGTGATGAGCCGTCGTCGCCACGTCTTCGAGGAGATGGGGGTGGAATTCCGGCTGGGCACCGAAGTGGGCAAGGACGTCATGCTCCAGGACATCATCGAGGAGTACGATGCGGTGTTCATGGGTATGGGCACCTACACCTACATGAAAGGCGGTTTCCCGGGCGAGGATCTGCCGGGCGTGTATGACGCGCTGCCGTTCCTGGTGTCCAACGTCAATCGTCGGCTCGGTTTCGAGAAGTCCGCCGAAGAATTTATCGACATGAAAGGCAAGCGGGTGGTGGTGCTGGGCGGTGGCGATACCGCGATGGACTGTAACCGTACGTCCGTTCGCCAGCAGGCCGCCAGCGTAACCTGCGCTTACCGTCGGGATGAGGAAAACATGCCGGGTTCCCGCCGCGAGGTGGCCAACGCCAAGGAAGAGGGCGTGAAGTTCCTGTTCAATCGCCAGCCCATTGCCATCATCGGTGAAGACCGGGTGGAGGGTGTGAAGGTTGTGCAGACTCGCCTGGGTGAGCCGGATGACAACGGCCGCCGCCGTCCGGAAGTGGTTCCGGGTAGTGAAGAGGTGATTCCCGCAGACGCCGTGCTGGTGGCCTTTGGCTTCCGTCCCAGTCCGGCGGACTGGTTCGACGAGTTAAACATTGGCACCGACGATTCCGGTCGCGTTACCGCGCTTGAGCAGGCTGAGTTCGCCTTCCAGACCAGCAATCCGAAGATCTTTGCCGGTGGTGACATGGTGCGAGGCTCAGACCTGGTGGTGACCGCTATCTGGGAAGGGCGGCAGGCCGCCGAGGGCATTCTCGATTACCTCGACGTGTGACGGCGCTTGACTAAGGGGGCAGAATTGAATTCTGTCCCCAGGCAGTAGCAAAAGGGCGAAGCGCCAGCTGGTGTTCCGCCCTTTTTTCTTGCGCCAGAATCGCTATCATTGCAGGCCTCACTTTTATCTCCAGGGTTGTCCTATGACTGAGTTGAAAAATGACCGTTTCCTTCGTGCCCTGCTGCGTCAACCGGTAGACCGCACGCCAGTCTGGATGATGCGTCAGGCCGGGCGTTATTTACCGGAATACCGGGCGACCCGGGCCAAGGCGGGGGATTTTCTCAGTCTGTGCAAGAACACCGAACTGGCCTGCGAAGTGACCTTGCAGCCCCTTGAGCGCTACCCCCTGGATGCGGCGATCCTGTTCTCCGACATTCTCACCATCCCCGATGCCATGGGGTTGGGGCTGTATTTTGAAACCGGGGAAGGCCCCAAGTTCCGGCAGACGGTGCGGACCGCTGCCGACGTCGCCGCCTTGCCAGAGCTCAACGCCGAGGTTGATCTGGATTACGTGATGAACGCGGTGTCCACCATTCGGGCTGCGCTCGGAGGCCGGGTGCCGCTGATCGGGTTCTCCGGCAGTCCCTGGACGCTGGCCACCTACATGGTGGAAGGCGGCTCCTCCAGGGATTTCCGGGAAGCCAAGAAACTGATGTACTCCGAGCCGGCGGTCATGCACCAGTTGCTGGAAAAGCTCGCCGTGGCGGTCACCAGCTACTTGAACGGTCAGATCCTGGCCGGGGCGCAGGCGGTGCAGATCTTTGATACCTGGGGCGGTGCCTTGAGCAGCTGGGCCTACCAGGAGTTTTCGCTGGCCTATATGGCCAGGATTGTCGACGGCCTGATTCGTGAGCACGACGGTCGCCGCATTCCGGTGATTCTGTTCACCAAGAACGGCGGGCAATGGCTTGAGGCCATGGCGGACACCGGAGCTGATGCCTTGGGGCTGGACTGGACCACCGACATTGCTCAGGCCCGCGCCCGGGTTGGCGACCGGGTTGCCCTCCAGGGCAACATGGACCCGGCCATGCTGTATGCGCCGCCGGCACGGATTCGCCAGGAAGTGGCGGACATTCTGGCCCGCTTTGGTCAGGGCAGCGGCCATATCTTCAATCTCGGCCATGGCATTACCCCGGATGTCGATCCCGCCCATGCCGGTGCGTTCATCGAGGCGGTGGTGGAGTTGAGTGCCGAGTTTCATCGCTAACCGCTCCTATCGCGCGGTGTGGAAGGCTGCGGTTCGGCCGGCTATAGTCACAGGGTACCGTGACTGATTTCGCCAGGAGCCGCAGCTTGTCCAGTCTCATCAATGAAAAACGCCGCTTTCACCGGATCTTGTTCGATGCCCCCTGCGATGTGCACTGGCAGGATCGGGTATGGCGCACCGAGGTTCATGATATTTCCCTGCGGGGTTTGCTGCTCGAATTGCCCGACAATTGGGATGTGCCGTTGAACGACCCCTGTGAGGTGGTGATTCACCTTGATGACCGGCAGACCGGCATCGTGATGGCAGTGGAGCTGCGGCATGTGGAGGCGGACCGGCTGGGCTTCAAGTGCCAGTACATTGACCTGGACAGCGCCAGCCATCTTAAGCGCCTGGTGGAGTTGAACCTGGGAGATCAGGCTCTGCTGGAGCGAGAACTCAGCCACCTCATTGAGTCTGGCGGTGGTGGCTAGAGATCTTCCAGTGCCGCCAGCGCGTCACTGAGTTTGCTTACCGGAATCACCTTCATGTTATCCAGTGGCTTGCGCGGCACATTGGCTTTCGGCACCAGTGCCCGGGTAAAGCCGTGCTTCGATGCCTCGTACACCCGTTCCTGACCGCTGGGTACCGGGCGAATTTCACCGGACAGGCCAACTTCGCCAAAGATCACCAGGTCCTGGGGCAGGGCCCGGTCCCGGAAGGACGATACCACCGACGCCAGCAGTGCCAGGTCGGCACTGGTTTCATTGACCTTGACCCCGCCCACCACGTTGATGAACACATCCTGGTCGCCGACGTGCAGGCCGCCATGCCGATGCAATACCGCCAACAGCATCGATAGCCGGTTTTGATCAAGCCCCACCGCGACGCGACGAGGGTAGCCGCCCTGGGCCATGTCCACCAACGCCTGAATCTCGATCAACATCGGTCGGGTGCCTTCCCATACCACCATTACCACGCTGCCCGGAGCCGCATCCTCGCCCCGGTTGAGGAAGATGGCGCTGGGGTTTTTGACCTCCTTCAGGCCCTGTTCCATCATGGCGAACACCCCCAGCTCATTCACCGCGCCGAAACGGTTCTTGATGCCCCGTAGGGTGCGATAGCGACTGTCGTTGGAACCTTCCAGCAAAATGGAGCAGTCGATCATGTGTTCCAGCACCTTGGGGCCGGCCAGGCTGCCATCCTTGGTGACATGACCCACCAGGAACAGGATGGTGCCGGTCTGTTTGGCCATGCGGGTCAGGAAGGCGGCGCTCTCGCGGACTTGGGATACGCTGCCTGGTGCCGACTCGATGTCGCCAACGTGCATGACCTGAATACTGTCCACTACCAGGATACGGGGCTGTTCCCGTTCCACTACCTGGACGATGCGTTCGACGCTGGTCTCCGACAGGATTTTCAGGTCGCCGGTGGCCAGTCCCAGTCGCTTGGCCCGCATGGCCACCTGCTGCAACGATTCCTCACCGGTGACATACAGGGCCGGGACCTGGGCAGCCAGGTGGCACACCGTCTGCAGCAGCAGAGTGCTCTTGCCGGCGCCGGGGTGACCGCCCATCAGGATGGCGGAGCCTTCCACCAGGCCGCCGCCCAGTACCCGATCCAGCTCCTGCAGGCCAGAGCTGATCCGGCTTTGTTCGCTGAGGCTGACCGAATCCAGGGTCTGCACTTCCGCCAGGCTACCGGCGAAGCCGTCAAAGCGGGCGCCGCGATTGGTCTTGCCGTTGCCGGATACGCCGCGGACCTCACTGACCGTGTTCCAGGCCTGGCACGCGGTGCACTGGCCCATCCATTTCGAGTAGTCGGCGCCGCACTCGGTGCAGACGTAGGCGGTCTTGGTTTTGGCCATAGCTGGGACTCGGGTTGCGAAGGTGCTTGAGTGGTTGGTGATGCATCACCACGTAGGATGTGCTGAGGCGCAGCCGAAGCGCACCAGTTGCCTGCCGTGCGCGGGCAGGTGATGCACGTCACCTCGTTCAGCGCATCCTACGGGATGGCTTGTGGATCGGCCGGATCAGGCCAGTTTCTTGTACTTCATACGCTTGGGCACCATCGCAGAGTCGCCCTTGCGCTTCTTGAGGTCTTCGTCGTATTCGCTGAAGTTGCCCTCGAAGTAGACCACGTCGCCGTCATCTTCGAACGCCAGGATGTGGGTCGCCACCCGGTCCAGGAACCAGCGGTCGTGGGAGATCACCAGGGCGGCGCCGGGGAAGTTCAGCAGGGCTTCCTCCAGCGCGCGCAAGGTTTCCACGTCCAGGTCGTTGGTGGGCTCATCCAGCATCAGCACGTTGCCGCCTTCTTTCAGCAGCTTGGCCAGATGCAGTCGGTTGCGTTCGCCGCCGGAGAGGTCGCCAACCCGTTTCTGCTGATCGGTGCCCTTGAAGTTGAAGCGGCCGACGTAAGCGCGGGAAGGGGTTTCGTAGTTGCCTACCTTGATAATGTCCAGGCCGTCGCTGAGTTCTTCCCAGACGGTCTTGCTGCCGTCCAGGTCGCGCATCTGATCGACATAGGCCAGTTCGACGGTGTCCCCGACGGTAATGCTGCCGGCATCCGGCTGGTCCTTGCTGGCGATCATCCGGAACAGCGTGGACTTGCCGGCGCCGTTGCCGCCGATGATGCCGACAATCGCCCCGGGCGGTACCCGGAAGGACACGTCTTCATAAAGCAGGCGGTCGTCGAAGGATTTGCGGATGCCGTCCACCTCAATGACGTTGTCGCCCAGGCGCGGTCCGGGCGGGATATAGAGTTCGTTGGTTTCATTGCGTTTCTGGAACTCTTGCGAACTCATCTCCTCGAAGCGGGCCAGACGGGCCTTGCTCTTGGATTGACGGCCCTTGGCGTTGCTGCGAACCCACTCAAGTTCATGCTTGATGGCCTTCTGGTGGGCTGCCTCCTGCTTGGCTTCGATTTCCAGACGCTTTTCCTTGGTTTCCAGCCACTGGCTGTAGTTGCCTTCGTAGGGAATGCCCTGGCCGCGGTCCAATTCCAGGATCCAGCCGGCAACGTTGTCGAGGAAGTAGCGGTCGTGGGTGATGGCAACGACGGTGCCTTCGTAGTCGTGCAGGAAGCGCTCCAGCCAGGCGACGGACTCGGCGTCCAGATGGTTGGTGGGCTCGTCCAGCAGCAGCATGTCCGGGCCGGAGAGCAGCAGTCGGCACAGCGCGACACGGCGGCGTTCACCGCCGGACAGGTGTTTCACGGGCTGATCCCAGGCGGGCAGGCGCAGGGCGTCGGCGGCGACTTCCATCTTGCGCTCGATGTCGTGGCCGTCGGTGGTCTGGATGTAGGCTTCCAGTTCCCCCTGCTTCTTGGCCAGGGCATCAAAATCCGCGTCGGGCTCGGCGTAGGCGGCATAGACCTTATCCAGTTCCGCCAGCGCCTCGTGAACTCCGGCAACCGCCTCGTCAACAATTTCCTTCACGGTCTTGCTGTCGTCCAGTTCCGGCTCCTGGGGTAGGTAGCCCACGTTGATGCCGGGCTGCGGGCGGGCCTCGCCAATGAAGTCCTGGTCTACGCCGGCCATGATTCTAAGCAGGGTCGATTTACCGGCGCCGTTCAGGCCGAGCACGCCGATTTTTGCACCCGGGAAGAAGCTGAGGGAGATGTCTTTGAGGATCTCGCGCTTGGGCGGAACGACTTTGCCAACGCGATTCATGGTGTATACGTACTGAGCCATAACTGGCGGTTTCCTCTGGGTTGTGGAGCCGGTCGGTTGACACGGGCATGTTCCAAAACTGGAAGGGAATGCGGCCGTTCTGGCTCCGGGACTGAAATCAGGGTTGTAAGGTAGCGAAAGCGACCTGTGAAGGCAATCGGTGAAACTCCCGCAGTGTCGGCTGATCGCGCGCGGCGAAAAGGTGATTTTAGGGGGCGGAATGCGATAGAATAGCGGCCCTTTTTCCAGGGAGCTGAAACCGGTGCCTCAGTCGCTCGTGTTTGCGGTTCCCGACCCGCTTTTTAAAATTGTCTGCAGGGCAGACGCAGCACACAGAGGCAGCGCATCCATGTTTAATCGTGAAATGAAAATCGCCGGTTTTGACGACGAGATCTGGAACGCCATGCAGGCGGAGAGCAAGCGTCAGGAAGCTCACATCGAGCTGATTGCGTCAGAGAACTATACCAGCCCACGGGTGATGGAAGCCCAGGGCAGCGATCTGACCAACAAGTACGCCGAAGGCTATCCCGGCAAGCGTTATTACGGTGGTTGTGAGCACGTGGATGTGGTGGAGCAGCTGGCCATCGACCGCGCCAAGGAACTGTTCGGAGCCGCCTACGCCAACGTTCAGCCGCACTCTGGCTCGCAGGCCAATTCCGCGGTGTTCATGGCCCTGGTCAACCCCGGTGACACCGTGCTGGGCATGAGCCTGGCCCATGGCGGTCACCTGACCCACGGCGCCAGTGTCAACTTCTCCGGCAAGATCTACAACGCGGTACAGTACGGTCTGAACCCGGAAACCGGCCTGATCGATTACGACGAGGTGGAAGCACTGGCGGTCGAACACCAGCCCAAGATGATCATTGCCGGCTTTTCCGCTTACTCCCAGGCCCTGGATTTCGCCCGTTTCCGTGAAATCGCCGACAAAGTTGGTGCTTACCTGTTTGTCGATATGGCGCACGTGGCGGGCCTGGTCGCGGCCGGTGTCTATCCGGACCCGATGCCCCATGCCCACGTCGTGACCACCACCACCCACAAGACCCTGCGTGGTCCCCGTGGTGGCCTGATCCTCGCCTGTGATGATGAAGGCATCCAGAAGAAACTGAATTCCGCGGTGTTCCCCGGCGGCCAGGGCGGCCCGCTGATGCACGTAGTCGCGGCCAAGGCGGTGTGCTTCAAGGAGGCCATGAGCGACGAATTCAAGGCCTATCAGCAGCAGGTGGTGAAGAACGCCAAGGCCATGGCGGAGGTGTTTGTGGCCCGCGGCTATGACGTGGTTTCCGGTGGCACCACCAACCATCTGTTCCTGGTGAGCCTGATCAAGCAGGACATTACCGGTAAAGACGCCGATGCCGCACTCGGTCGTGCCCACATCACCGTGAACAAGAATGCCGTGCCCAACGATCCGCGTTCGCCGTTCGTCACCTCTGGCCTGCGGGTCGGCACCCCGGCGGTCACCACCCGTGGCTTTGGCGAAGTCGAGTGCCGCGAGCTGGCCGGCTGGATGTGCGATATCCTGGACAACCTGGAAGACGACGCGGTCATCACCCGGGTGCGCGAGCAGGTCGAAGCGCTGTGCGCGCGTTTTCCGGTCTACGCCGGTTAAATGGAGTAGCTAACGGGCGCTGTCAACCTCCGCCCGTTTGCCTGTCTGAGGGAGCTGAGAATAATGCATTGTCCATTCTGTGGTGAAGCCGATACCAAGGTGATCGACTCGCGGTTGGTCGCGGAAGGTGATCAGGTGCGCCGCAGAAGGGAATGCCTGTCCTGTCGTGAGCGCTTTACCACGTTCGAAAGCGCCGAGCTGGTGATGCCGCGGGTGGTCAAGCAGGACGGTACTCGGCAGCCGTTTGATGAGGACAAGCTTCGTTCCGGCATCATGAAGGCGCTGGAGAAGCGGCCGGTCAGCATCGAGGAGATCGAGGCGGCACTGAACCGGATCAAATTCCGGTTGCGCGCGACCGGAGAGCGGGAAGTGAAGTCCATGCAGCTTGGCGAGGAAGTGATGACCGAGCTGCGCCAGCTGGACAAGGTCGCTTACGTGCGCTTCGCTTCCGTTTATCGAAGCTTTCAGGACATCAACGAATTCAAGGAAGAAATTGAGCGATTGGCCGGCAATGGCGATGCCGCGGATCCTGTGGATGTGGTCAAGGTCCTGGCCGGTAAGCCGTCGTCGACCAAAGGCAAGGCATGATCGATTCGCGTGACATTGAGTTGATGGGACGGGCCGTTCGATTGGCCTGGCGGGGGCGCTATTCCACGCACCCCAATCCACGGGTTGGCTGTGTCATTGCCAAAGATGGAAAAATTCTGGGCGAAGGCTGGCACGAGCGGGCAGGCGAGGCCCACGCCGAAGTTCATGCGCTGAGTCAGGCCGGTCTTGCCGCGCGGGGCGCCACCGCTTATGTCACTCTGGAGCCCTGCAGTCATTTTGGGCGCACGCCGCCCTGCGCCCGGGCATTGATCGACGCCGGCGTCGCGCATGTGATTGCGGCAACGGAGGATCCCAATCCGGCGGTTTCGGGGCGTGGATTAGCGATGCTGCGGGACGCGGGAATCCGGGTCACGGTGGGGTTGCTGGCGGACGAGGCTGCGAAACTCAATCCGGGCTTTCTGAAGCGGATGCGATCAGGCCGCCCGTTCGTTCGGGTGAAAATGGCCGCCAGTCTTGATGGTCGCACCGCCATGGCGTCCGGCGAGAGTCAATGGATTACCGGTCCCGAAGCCCGTCGTGATGTCCAGCGCCTGCGCGCCATCAGTGATGCGATTCTGACCGGCGTGGGCACCGTGCTTGCGGACGATCCGTCGCTGACGGTTCGTCGCAGTGAACTGGGTGACATTGGCGATGCCACCGAGCCGGCGCGCCAACCGCTGCGAGTGATTGCCGATCGCGATGCGCGAACCCCGGCGAGTGCCAAGATTCTCCGGGGCGGCGATGTGCGCCTGTTCTGCTCCTGTGAGGCCCTGGCGACAGCGTCGGCTCAGGACCTGGCTGCGTTGGGCGTAAGTGTCAACGGCGTGGCCTGGAAGGATAACGGCATCGACCTGGGGGAAACCCTGGATGCCCTCGGTGAGCTGGGCATTAACGATCTGTTGGTGGAAGCAGGCCCAACCTTGGCCGGCACCTTTATTCAGGAACGGCTGGTGGATGAGCTTTGGCTCTATCAGGCGCCGGTATTCCTCGGCAGCACCGGGCGGCCGACGGCTCATCTGCCACTGGAATCAATGGCGGATAAAGTACAATGGCGGGTACAGGACCGTCGCCAGGTCGGTGCGGATCAACGGCTGATTCTGGTCCCCCGATAATTTCGTCTTAAATTCATGACCTGATTGGTCCACCGTTTCTGCGTGGCGCTCAGGGTGCAAGGGTGCAAAACCGTATGGCACTGAACAGCATTGAAGACATCATCGAAGACATCCGTCAGGGCAAAATGGTCATCCTCATGGATGACGAGGATCGAGAGAACGAAGGCGATCTGGTGATGGCGGCGGAACATTGCGACGCCGAGGCCATCAACTTCATGGCCCGCTTTGGGCGGGGCCTGATCTGCATGCCGATGACCCGCCAGCGCTGCGAGCAGCTCGGATTGCCTCTGATGGTGCAGAAGAATGCGTCCGGCTTTGGCACCAAGTTCACCCTGTCGATCGAAGCCGCGGAGGGCGTGACCACCGGCATCTCCGCCGCTGACCGGGCCCGTACCGTCCAGGCTGCGGTGGCGCGCGACGCCAAGGCCACCGACCTGGTCCAGCCGGGGCACATTTTTCCCTTGATGTCGGACCCGGGTGGCGTCCTGAGTCGCGCCGGTCACACCGAGGCCTCTTGCGATCTGGCGGCGCTGGCGGGCTGTGAGCCGGCCGGTGTGATCTGTGAGATCATGAACGATGATGGCTCCATGGCTCGGCGGGAAGATCTGGAGCTGTTCGCCGAAACTCACGGGCTGAAAATCGGCACCATCGCCGACCTGATCCATTACCGGACCCTGAACGAGCGCACCATCGAGTGCGTCGAACAATACGATCTCGATACGGAGTTTGGCGTATTCAATCTTCGCACCTACCACGATAGCATTCAGGGTGCGACCCATCTGGCCATGGTGAAAGGCGACATCACGGCCGATGAGCCCGCGTTGGTGCGGGTCCACATCACCGATACTCTGCGCGATCTGCTCGGCGCCCGCCGTGAAGGGTCCCGCAGCTGGCCGCTGCACCATGCCCTCAAGGCGGTGGCGGAGTCTGGCAACGGCGTGGTGGTATTGTTGAACAGTGCCGCCGACAGCTACGACCTGGAAGATCGTATTCACGACTATTTCGACGAAGGCGGGTCCTCGGCTTCCCGTGGCAGCTCCGGTGTCTATTTCACCGTGGGCACCGGTTCCCAGATCTTGCGGGATATCGGCGTGGGCAAAATGCGCTTGTTGAGTGCCCCGATCAAATTCTCAGCCATTTCCGGTTTCGATCTGGAAGTGGTCGAATACGTACCCTATACCAACAACTGAACAAATCCGGCCACGCCGCGCTGGCGGGCCAAGACAGGAGCCGAAGATGGCAGAAATCAAGACTCTGGAAGGCGATTTTACTGAGTGTTCCGGCCGCTATGCCCTGGTGGTTGGCCGCTTTAATGGCTTTGTGGTGGAAAGCCTGGTGGAGGGTGCGATTGATACTCTGCGCCGTCACGGCATCCCGGCCGGCGACATCACCATTGTGCGCGTGCCTGGCGCCTATGAAATGCCGCTGGCGGTCAAGCGGGTGGCGGAAACCGGAAACTATGATGCCATCATCGCTCTGGGCGCCGTCATCCGCGGTGGCACCCCGCATTTCGACTATGTCGCCGGAGAAGCCTCCAGCGGTCTCGGTGCCGTCAGCCTGGAAACCGATGTGCCGGTAACCTTCGGTGTGCTTACGGTTGACTCCATTGAGCAGGCCATCGAGCGTTCCGGCACCAAGGCCGGTAACAAGGGCGCAGAAGCCGCCGTGACGGCGCTCGAAATGGTTAGCCTGTTCAAGAAGCTGGGTGAGTGATGGCGGGCTCAGACGACCAACATTCGCCCGCCCCCGGCAAACCGAAGGCCGGTGACCGCCGCCGGGCTCGGGCGTTGGCCTTGCAGGCCCTTTACCATCGCCACTTCAGCAAGAGCCCGATCGCCGATATCGAAGCCGAGTTCATGGTCGACAACGACATGACCAAGGTCGATACCGCGTATTTTCGGGATTTGCTCAGAGGCGTCCATCGCGAGCAGGTTGAGCTGGACAAGCTGCTGGAGCCCTTCCTCGACCGTCCCGTGGCCGAGGTGGATGCCATTGAACTGGCGATTGTCCGTCTTGGCGCCTACGAGTTGAAGCACCGGATCGATGTGCCCTACAAGGTGGTGATCAATGAGGGCATCGAAATGGCAAAACGCTTTGGCGGTACCGATGGCCACAAGTTCGTCAACGGCATTCTCGACAAGTTGAGTGGCCGTTTGCGTCTGGCGGAAACCCGATCACGGTAACCGATGGGCGAATTTGACCTGATTCGTCGCTACTTTCTGCCGCTGGCTGGAGATACCCGGTCGGCGGCAGTTTCGTTGGGGCCGGGGGACGACTGTGCCATCCAGCAACTGGCGCCGGGGACAGAACTGGCCTTCTCCATCGATACCATGGTCGAGGGGGTGCACTTCCCGGTCAATTACGATCCGGCACACTTGGCCTGGCGCAGCCTGGCGGCTGCTACCAGCGACCTCGCCGCCATGGGCGCCGATCCGCTGTGTTTCACCCTGGCTCTGACCCTGCCGGAGGCGCAATGCGACTGGCTGCAGGGCTTTGCTGACGGCCTGGGCCGGGCGGCGGCGTCGTTCGGACTGGCGTTGGCCGGAGGCGACACCACTCGCGGCCCTCTCACCGTTACCCTTCAGGTGCATGGCGCCGTGCCCCATGGGCAGGCCCTGCTGCGTTCCGGCGCAAGCGGTGGCGATCTGGTGTGCGTATCCGGCACCCTGGGCGACGCAGGCGCCGCCCTGACCTTGTTGGGCGAGGCGGAGCCTGCACCGGATGCCCGCTATCTGCTACAGCGCTATCATCGTCCCGAACCCAGGCTCGCCCTGGGGCGCCAGCTACGAGGTCAGGCCAGCGCCGCAGTGGACGTGTCCGACGGCCTGGTGGCCGATCTGGGGCACATTTTGGCGGCATCCGGGGTAGGCGCCGAGGTGGATGCACGGCGCCTGCCGCTGTCCGGAGCGTTGCGCCGTCAGGCGGGGGAGGGGGCGATCGCCCTGGCGCTGTATGCCGGGGACGATTATGAACTTTGTGTGACGATTCCCCCGGTAAAGTGGGAACGCTTGCCAGAGTCCGCCCGGGCGACGTTGACCATCATCGGAGAAATATCTGACACTCCGGGGCTAAGGTTGCGGCACGCCCCCAAGTCTCGCCCGCAGGCCAGCGGTTTTGACCATTTTGGAGAAACTTCATGAGTGAACTGCCTTCCAAGCCTCGGGCGGACCGGGCCAGCAACATGTTACCGCCCGGTTTCCTAAGGGATCCAGTCCACCTGCTGGCGTTCGGTTTGGGCAGCGGCGCCATTCGTTGGGCGCCAGGGACCTGGGGCAGTTTGGCGGCCATTCCTCTGTGGGGGCTGTTTTTCTGGTTGCCGCCGCTGGCCTATTGGCTGGTGGTGCTGATCGCGTTTGTGGTCGGTATCTGGCTGTGTGGCCGGACCGCTGAAGACCTCAAGGTGCATGATCATGGCGGCATCGTGTGGGACGAGTTTGTCGGTATGTGGATCGCGCTGGGGCTCATTCCGGGATCAATCGGTGGGGTGTTGCTGGGTTTTTTGCTGTTCCGCTTCTTTGACGTGATCAAGCCCTGGCCCATCAGCTGGTTTGACCGGCGCATGCCCGGAGGGCTCGGGATCATGTTCGATGACGTGTTGGCCGGCGTTATGGCCTTGGGTTGCCTGTACCTGGCCCAGAGGTGGGGGTTGCCGACACTGCTATAGGGGGCGGTCCAGAGATCCCTGGGTGCGGCAGCCTCTGCTGATGCGGGTTTAGTGGAGCTGCGGTTCTTCCGGCAGCAGTCGCACTACGTTCAGAAACCGATTCAGGCCAATTTCGGCGCGCTGGCGTGAAGCAAACGGGCCGCTGTCAAAACCCTCTCGGGTGGTGAAGTACCACTTGCTCCCCACGCAGAAAAACCGGCTGCTGCGAAATGGAACAGGTCCCGCTTCACCGGACCGGTGTTGATTCTCCATGAGACCTCCTGCGCCCTGCTGGCTTTGCTGTTATGCGGGCTGCGCTGATTTGTCTTCTAGTCTGTTTAAAATTAAATCAATTTAATCTCAATTCAACACTTTTTTACAGTTTTTGCGTGCAGCGCCAAGACTTCGTCATTTCCGGGTTTGAAAGGTGCTGGAAAGTCGGCGGGGAGCACCTTGCGCTCAGCTACCGCACTCGTCAGAATGCCTCCTCGGGATCTGTCGGTTGAATCAAAACTCTTCACATTACAGAGGCTTCCACATGCAACGATCTAGCCGTTTTGCGGTTGGCAGGGCGCAGCCCCGTCACCTTCGCGCCGTATTGGCCCTTTCCGCCCTGATGCTGCTGGCAGGTTGCAGTAGCACGCTGAAAAGTATCCAGACCTGGGACGGAGGCTCGCTGGAGGCCTCGCAAGTGGCCGAACTGCAGGCGCCGGGCCAGATTCAGGTGACGGCGGTGAATGGGCGCGAGGTCAAGACCTATCTGATGGATGACCTGGCGCTAAACTATTCCCTGCTGCCGGGCGCCAACACCGTGGTGTTCCGCTACAAGACCATCTGGGCCAAGGGGCGTGCGGTGGAGAACGACGAAGCCAGGGTCGATGTGGTGGAGTCTGAGCCGCATCAGGTGACGTTTGAGGCGGCAGCGGGGCAAGGTTATCGCTTCAGCCTGCCTGAGCCGCGCAATCGGCAGGAGGCCGAGGCCATGGTGGAAAACCTTCAGGTTCAGGTGGTCGATGCCGCCGGTGACGTCGTGGGTCAATCTCGCCGCTATGAGCCGATGCCGGCACCGGTGGTTGTGTCCGCTACCACGGTCGGTCAGCCGGTGCCAGCTCCCCTGGCATCCGGCGCGGATCTCAACGCCCTGGATGGCCTGAAAGTGCTGTGGGAGCGCGCCAGCGCCGAGGAGAAGCGTGAGTTTCTGCGCTGGGCTTTTGACTGAGGCGCTAGGTTCCTGAGTCGCTTCGGGGGCTGATAGGTCAGCTCCTGAAGCGTTGCACCGTTTTACGCAATGCCCCTTCCATAAGGGTCAGTGTGTTGTCCATCAGGCTGGTGTGAGTGTCGGTGGCCAGGGTCTGCTCGCCGCTTTCCGGTGGCAACTCGGCCGCGGCCTGCTCGATGCTGCCCAGGCTCTCCTGAACCAGCTGCGCCAACGATTCACCCTCGGGCACCACGTCCGGGCACAGGGTGAAGTTGATGGTCAGGGAGCCCTGGTAACTGACCGCAACGACCACCAGTCCCATGCTGTCGAACAGCGGCGCCGTGTTGTTTTGGCGAACCAGCCGCGCACCTTGCAGGTACATGGGCTCCTGGGGGCCGGGAACGTTGGTGATCGGGACGTTGAACACCGGATGATAACGCTGGGCGATCTGAAGCTCGGAATACAGCCGGGCAGACAGCGCCAGCATGGTGGAAGGTACCAGTTCGGTCAGCCGGTCTGCGGCGATGGCTTCCTGATACGGCTCTGACGCTACCGCATTCCAGTGAATCTTACGGATTCGCCGGGCCGGGTTGGGTTCGTTGGTCGCCAGATCCAGCAGCATGGCAGACATCTGGTTGCCGGTGGCTCGCCGCAGACTCTTGGAACGTACCGATATCGGGGTCATGGCCACCAGTGAGCGGCTGACATCGGCATCGCAGGCCTCCATGTATCGGCGCAGGGTTTCCGCGCACAGGCCCAGCACCACGTCATTCAGTGTCACCGCGCCCAGGTTGGCCTTGATGGCCTTCAGGCGGGGCAGTGAAATCGACGTTGATACAATCTTCCGGTTGGCGGTGATTTGCCGGTTAAACGGGCTGTGAGGCGCCGAAAACAGCGGCAGTGGCAGCGGCAATTTGTACAGCTGCTTCTGTACCAGCCCCCGGGCGGTGGCTTCGGCGGCACTGGCCAGTAGGCTGGCGACTTTGAACGGCGTGCGGAACAGGTTGACCCCGGCCTGCAGGAACACCCGTTCCTCGGATGGCGCCGGCTGGGGTTCCCAGGGCTGGGGCGCGGCGATCGGGCTGGCGTCCGGCGAGTATTCCAGCAGCTTGCCAATGATCTCCTCACCGCTGAAAGCGTCGATGGCGGCGTGGTGCAGTTTTACGATCAGGGCGAAGCCGGCACTGTCCGGGTCATTGGCATCCAGGCGAAAGCCATCGACGAAGGTGATGTGCCATAGCGGCCGGTCTCGCTTCAGGGGCTCCTCCAGGATCTTTGACGCCAGTCCTTCCAGATTGGCGAGCTGGCCGTGCTCGCCCAGGTTGACGTAGGCCAGGTGGCGTTCGATGCTGAAATCCGCGTCGTCAATCCAGTAGGGCAGGCCCAGCCGGAGCGGGACCTCCTTGAGTTTCTGTCGGAACAGCGGCACAACGTGAAGGCGGCTTCGCAAGTAAGCGACAAAAGTGCTGAACGCCAATGGCTCGTCGCGGTCCCGGGCATCGAACAGGTAGACGCCGCCGATGTGCATGGGGGCGGTATCCGATTCCAGGTAAAGAAACGAAGCGTCCAGCTCGGAAAGCTGCTTCATCGTAAGCTCCTGTTGTGTTGATTGTGCTGCATTATAAACGGGGCTAGGTGGTGATCGTGTTGACTCTATCGCCGTGTTCGCGGCGTTGATGCCGACATAGCGATTGCTCAGCCGTTGACCCAGTGCGACAGGCTCTCGTCCTGGGATAGCCGGTCCCAGAACCACATCAGCGCCTTGCCTTTATCTTCGGCGTGGCGGGCCAGCAACAGGTCTACGTCCTGTCGGGTGTCCTCCACCTCAAGAGCCACCAGGCGTCCATCCTCAAGCTGTTGTTGTATGCGGGCTCTGGGTAGCCAACCGACACCGAGGCCGGCCTCCTGGGCGGCAATTTTTTGCGCCAAATTGGTGAACGTCAGGGTGCGCTGGCGGCGAAAGATGCCGGCACTGCCGGCGGGCAGGTGGCGGGAACTGTCGGCTGCCACGGCGGCGGGGTGGTGTTCGATATCCGCTTCGCGCAGCGGCCGGGGAATCTTGGTCAGCGGGTGATCGGGGGCAACCGCATAGACAAAGGGCATCTTGCCAAGCTTGCGGGTGGTGAACTGCCCGGCGGGTTTGCTGACGGTGTCGGCCCCAACCGCCAGATCGGCGCGCCGGCTCTGAAGGGCGTCCCAGGCGCCGGCGAATACCTCCTCCATCAACTGGATCTCCACCGGCACCCCGAGCTGGTGAAATTGCTGAATGGCCGGGAACAGCGCTTCCACTGGCAGCAGGGTGTTGAAGGCAATCTTCAGGCGGGTCTCCCAGCCCTGGGCCACCTGTCGCGTGGTGTGGGCGAGCGCTTCGGCCGCTTCCAGCAGGCTGCGACCCTCCTCCAGCAGATAGCGCCCCGCAGGGGTTAAGGTGGCGCGATGACCGCTGCGGTCGAAAATGCTGACGTTCAGGTCCTCTTCCAGTTTTTGTACCGTGTAGCTGATGGCCGAGGGCACGCGGAACAGCTCGTTGGCCGCTCCGGCAAAACTGCCTTTTCGGTCAATGGCATCGAGTACTTTCAGTGCGTCGATGGTGATATCTGTATGCATATTCAGTTTTTCTGATGGAGTTGGCCAAAACTGCTCGTTTGAGAGCCTAGCAGGATGCTGGTTACCCTGTCTCTAACTTGTATCGCGAAAATTGAGAGATGGAGGCAGTATGGGGCTGTTGGTCGATGGTAAATGGCAGGACCGCTGGTACGACACCGGAAAAACCGGTGGCAAATTTGAGCGGGAAGCCTCGCGTTTCCGGCATTGGGTGACCGCCGATGGTGGTGCTGGCCCGACCGGGCAGGCCGGGTTCAAGGCCGAGTCCGGGCGCTATCACCTGTACGTGTCGATGGCGTGCCCCTGGGCACATCGAACGCTGATCTTTCGCAGGCTCAAGGGTCTGGAGGAACATGTGACCGTGTCGGTGGTGCATCCATACATGGTCGAGAGCGGATGGGAGTTTGTTCCCGGTGATGCTCGTCATCGCGATCACCTCTACGATGCTCGCTACCTCCACCAGATCTACACCCGGGTGGCGTCGGACTACACCGGTCGTGTCACCGTGCCGGTGTTGTGGGATAAGCGGCAGCAAACGATTGTCAGTAACGAATCGTCAGAAATCATTCGCATGCTGAACAGTGCCTTTGATCAGTTGCCGGGCGTGCGTTCGGAGCTGGATTTTTACCCCGACGAGCTGCACCAAGACATCGAAGCGGTGAACGAGCGGGTCTATACCGCGGTGAATAATGGTGTTTATCGGGCGGGCTTTGCCACCGAGCAGGCGGAGTATGAGGCAGTCTACGATCAGCTGTTCGACACCCTCGACTGGCTCGATCGGCGCCTGGCAGGGCAGCGATACCTGGTGGCTAATCGCTTGACGGAAGCGGACTGGCGGCTGTTCACCACGTTGATCCGCTTCGACGCGGTGTATTACAGCCACTTCAAGTGCAACCGCCAGCGGATTGCGGACTACCCGTACCTATCGGAGTACCTGCGGGATTTATATCAGGTGCCGGGCGTTGCCGAAACAGTGGATATCGATCAGATCAAACGTCACTACTACGTCAGCCAGCGCACCATCAACCCGACCCAGATTGTGCCGGTGGGTCCGACGCTGGATTTCACCTCCCTGCATGGCCGTCGTGCCCTGGGCCCGGATTTTGCGAAGGCGAGTTGACGTTGTCTTGAGACTCGGCCTTGCTTGCGATCGTAGGATGCGCTGAACGAAGTGATGCGCATCGGCGCTGCCTCAGCGCATCCTACGGGGGGGCAAGGGTTCTGGCGATCAGTTAACCCGGGCTACCGCCGGTTCGGTCAACAGCGCTAGCGTCTCCTTAGTAAGGCGAAGGCTCAAGCTGCATGGCCGTCGCGCCCTGGGTCCTGATTTTGCGAAAGCGAGTTGACGCTGTCCCGAGTGTCGGCCTTGCTTGCGATCGTAGGATGCGCTGAGCGAAGCGATGCGCATCGGCGCTGCCTCAGCGCATCCTACGGGGTAGCCCTAAGGGCTCTGGCGATCAGTTAACCCGGGCTACCGCCAGTTCGGTCAATAGCTCGAGGGCTTCCTTGTAAGGCGAAGGTTCGAGCCCGGCCAGCAGGTTGCGGGCGGTCTCTGCCTCGGTGCGGGCGCGGTTCATGGTGTACTCCAGGGCGCCGGACTGCTCCACAAGCTCAAGTATTCTTGGCAGGTCGTCGAGGCCGCCCTTGCGAATGGCCTGGCGGATCAGGGTGCGTCCTGCTTCGGTGCTGTGGGCCATGGCGTAAATCAGTGGCAGGGTTGGTTTGCCCTCGGCGAGGTCGTCGCCCACGTTCTTGCCCATGGCGTCGGCGTCGCCGCGATAGTCGAGTACGTCGTCAACCAGCTGGAACGCCAAACCGAGGTGTTTGCCGTAATCCCGCAGGGCGGATTCCTGGTCATCGCTGGCTCCGCACAGCAGCGCGCCGCTATGGGACGCGGCCTCGAACAGCATGGCAGTCTTGTTATGAATGACTGTCATGTACTGCTCTTCGCTGACATCCGGATTCTTGACGTTCATCAATTGCAGGACTTCGCCCTCGGCAATCACCGCGGTGGCGTGAGAGAGGACGTCCATGATGGGCAGGCTTTTCAGCTCCACCATCATCTCGAACGCGCGGGCGTACAGGAAGTCGCCGACCAGGACGCTGGGCGCGTTGCCCCATTTGGCATTGGCTGTGGAGCGGCCGCGACGCAGGTCGGAGGTGTCCACCACGTCATCGTGGAGCAGCGTTGCGGTGTGCAGGAACTCGATCACCGCCGCCAGCTTTAGATGGTCGTCGCGGTCGTAGTTCAATGCTTTTGCCGACAGCAGTACCAGCAGCGGTCGCAGGCGTTTGCCGCCACTCTCGATAATGTACTGGGCGATCTTCTCGACCAGCGGCACGTCGGAGGTGAGTCGGCGAATGATGAGGTCATTGACGCGAGTGAAGTCATCCGCGACGGTGTCATAGATACGCTGCGCTGTCATGCGGCTGGTTCCGGTCAGTTAAAAAAAGAGGCAGGACGCCGCCATGCTAGGTATTGCCCTGTTCAGTGTCAACTTCCCTTGTATTGCACGATGGCTTTTCGTACAATTGCGCGCCCAAACTCATCCCAACCTGCGCTCCCTGCTATAGGGTTGCCAAAGCGCTTCCCTTAGAACCAGGTGGATAAGAGCAGGGATGGGTCACTAGCGGAGATCATCCATGTACGCAGTAATTGTTAGCGGTGGCAAGCAGCACCGCGTTAAAGAAGGCGAAACCCTGAAGCTGGAAAAGCTGGAAGTGGAAACTGGTGGCAGCGTTGAGTTCGATCGCGTGCTGCTGGTTGCCGACGGCGACAAGATTCAGGTAGGTGCGCCGGTGGTTGATGGTGCCAAGGTGACCGCAGAGGTGGTTAGCCATGGTCGTCACGACAAGGTTCAGATCATCAAGTTCCGCCGTCGTAAGCATCACATGAAGCGTCAGGGCCACCGTCAGTGGTTTACTGAAGTCAAGATCACGGGCATTAAGGGCTAAGTCCCTTAAACGTTCCCCGGTAACAGGAGGCTAGCAATGGCTCATAAAAAGGCAGCAGGTAGTACCCGTAACGGTCGCGATTCCGAGTCGAAACGACTTGGCGTCAAGCGCTTCGGTGGTCAGACTGTTTCTGCAGGCAACATCATCGTTCGGCAGCGTGGTACCCGTTTCCACGCCGGCGCTAACGTAGGCCTGGGTAAGGACCATACCCTGTTTGCGAAAGCAGATGGCCAGGTCAAATTCGAGACCAAGGGTCCGCAGAACCGTAAATTTGTGAGCATCGTTCCGGCTGCCTAAGCCGCGGCGATCTCCGGTTCTGTCGAACCGTGAGTGGCTCTGATAACATCGTTATCGGCCATTCGGAGCCCCGCAAAGCTTCTTAGAGGCTGCGGGGCTTTTTAGTTTATGCGCCAGCGCGCAAGGGTTGAGTGATGAAATTTGTAGACGAAGCTACCATCATTGTCGAAGCCGGTAAGGGTGGTCACGGTTGCCTCAGTTTTCGCCGTGAGAAGTACGTGCCCAAGGGCGGTCCCGATGGCGGTGACGGTGGCGATGGTGGCTCGGTATATCTGGAGGCCGACAGCGCCCTGAATACCCTGATCGACTACCGCTTCCAGCGTAAGTTCAAGGCGCAGGGTGGCGAGCCGGGTGCTGGGCGTAACTGTTCCGGTAGCAAGGGCGAAGACCTGGTGCTGCCGGTGCCGGTGGGCACCACCGTGGTTGATATGGACACCCACGAAGTGTTGGGCGATCTCACTCGCGAGGGCGAACGCCTGAAGGTGGCTCAGGGCGGTTTCCATGGGCTGGGTAATACCCGCTTCAAGTCGTCGGTCAACCGGGCGCCGCGGCAAACCACCAAGGGCTCGGAGGGCGAGGCGCGTAACCTGCGGTTGGAGCTCAAGGTGCTGGCGGATGTCGGGCTATTGGGCATGCCCAATGCCGGTAAGTCGACCTTTATCCGCGCGGTCTCTGCGGCGCGCCCGAAAGTGGCGGATTACCCCTTTACCACCCTGGTGCCCAATCTGGGTGTGGTCAGCGTGCAGGCTCACCAGAGCTTTGTGATTGCTGACATTCCGGGGTTGATTGAAGGGGCTGCAGAGGGGGCGGGGCTGGGTATTCGTTTTCTCAAGCACCTGGTGCGCACCCGTTTGCTGTTGCATCTGGTGGATGTGGCGCCCTACGACGGCTCTTCGCCGGCAGGCAGTGTGCGGGCCATCGCCTCTGAGTTGGAGAAGTTCAGTGAAACGCTGGCTGGGCGCGATCGCTGGTTGGTGCTGAACAAGGTGGATATGGTGGCCGAGGAAGATCGTGACGCCCACTGTCAGGCCATCGTCGACGAGTTGGGCTGGAATGGGCCGGTGTTTCGCATCTCTGCACTCAGTGGCGAGGGCACCAAGCCGTTGACTCAGGCGGTAATGCGTTGGATCGAAGAGCGTGCCGAGCTTGAGGCGCAGAATCCGGAAGTCGCCGAGCAGGAGCGTGCCCGTCGGGCGCAGATGGATGAAGAGGCGCGGGCGCGGATCGAGGCTGACCGTGAGGCGCGGCGTGCGGATCGTAAAAACGATGATGATGATGACGACGACTTCGACGATGATGATTATGACGTCGAGGTGGTGTATGCACCGGAGTAAGTAGCAGTCTTATGAGTGAGCGCTCACAGTTGTCCAGGGCCCGGCGCCTGGTGGTGAAAATCGGCAGTGCCTTGTTGACCAACGACGGCCGGGGGCTGGACGTGGACGCCCTGGGTTGTTGGGTGGACCAGATTGCCGCCCTGATCGCCCAGGGGGTTGAAGTGGTGGTGGTGTCTTCCGGCTCGGTGGCGGAGGGCATGAGCCGATTGGGCTGGACCGCGCGGCCGGAACAGCTGCATGAGTTGCAGGCGGCAGCGGCAGTTGGTCAGATGGGCTTGGTGCAGACCTGGCAGGCCCAGTTCCGGCGCCATGAGCGGCACGCGGCGCAGATTCTGTTGACTCATGATGATCTTTCGGACCGCAAGCGCTACCTCAATGCCCGCAGTACCCTGCGCACCCTACTGGATTTTGGCGTGGTACCGATCGTTAACGAGAACGACACGGTGGTCACCGATGAAATTCGGTTTGGTGATAACGATACCCTGGGTGCCCTGGTCGCCAATCTGATTGAGGCGGACGGCCTGATCATTCTTACCGATCAGCTTGGGTTGTTTGATCGTGATCCGCGCAAGCATCCCGATGCCCGGCTGGTGCTGGAGCGTAAGGCTGGCGATGCCGAGTTGGACGCCATGGCGGCGGGCGGCTCCGGTGCGTTGGGTCGTGGCGGCATGCAGACCAAGGTGCGTGCAGCACGGCTGGCGGCCCGCTCCGGTGCGTTCACGGTGATCGTGGGTGGTCGGATCGATCGGGTTATTGCTCGTTTGAGCAGCGGAGAGGCGCTCGGTACGTTATTGCTGCCCGAGCAGGGGCGCATTGCGGCGCGCAAGCAATGGCTGGCCAGTCATCTGAAGACGCGTGGCCAGTTGACCCTGGACGATGGTGCTGTGCGGGTGCTTTGTCGCGGCGGCCGGAGTCTGTTGCCGGTGGGGGTGCGTAGTGTGTCCGGCCAGTTCCGTCGCGGCGAAATGGTGTCCTGTGTCAGCGAGGCGGGGGTCGAAGTGGCGCGAGGGTTGATCAATTATGATGCCGATGAGGCGCGGGCCATTGCCGGGCGTTCCAGTGATCGGATCGCTGAGGTGTTGGGCTACATTTCCGATGAGGAGATGATCCACCGGGATAATATGGTGATTGTCTGATCGGATTGCCTTGTTTTGGCAAAAGGGTTTCGGCTGCAAAAATTTAAGACACAAAAAAACCGGCCTGAGCCGGTTTTTTTGTGGAATGCCGAAGCTTAGGCTTTCAGGGCCTTGATCTTGGCGTTCAGGCGGCTCTTGTGACGAGCAATCTTGTTCTTGGCGAAGATGCCCTTGTTGACCATGCTGTCGATGATCGGCTGGGCCTGCTTCAGGGCTTCCTGAGCACCTTCGTAGCTGCCCGCTTCAATCTGGGCGCTGACTTTCTTGAGATAGGTGCGCGCCATGGAACGCAGGCTGGCGTTATGCTTGCGGTTCTTTTCGTTCTGACGTGCGCGCTTTTTGGCTTGTGGGGAATTTGCCACCGTGTAACTCCTGAAATTCTGACTTTCGTTGTTGAAACGATCTGAAAATTGCGTGCGCGCCAAAACACCAGCGCGTCGAAATAAATGACGCGGAACTATGCCGCCAATGCCCGGAAAAGTCAAGGGAGCCGTTGCGTAACTGCGAATCAGCCGGGCACGCCTCCGCGGTGGTTGCCGGATTCGTCGAGTGTATCTTCGTGAGGCGGATCCGGGCCTGTGTGGTAAACTCGCCGGTCGTTATGTCCGGAGGCGGGAAGGGCTGGGAGTCGTAGGTACTTCCTTGTTGGGGTTTTCCGCGTTTCGGATGCGAAGCCGGACCCCCTTGAGCAGAGCGGATCTCGATGACCTCCAGTGTAAAGCGTTCCGATTCCCCCAAGCCGCCCGACAAGGCTCCGGGCCTGTTGCGATCGTCGGGCGTGGTGGGCGCGATGACCATGCTCTCCCGGGTGTTGGGGCTGGTGCGGGATATGGTGATCGCCCGATATTTTGGCGCCGGAGCGGACGCCGATGCGTTTTTTGTGGCTTTCAAAATTCCCAACTTTCTGCGCCGGTTGTTTGCCGAAGGGGCTTTTTCCCAGGCCTTCGTGCCGGTGCTGTCCTCCTACCGGGCGCAGGAGTCGATGTCCGAGGTTCGCCGCTTGGTCAACGCGGTGTCCGGATCGCTGGGGCTGGTGCTGCTGGGGGTAACTCTGGCGGCGGTGCTGGGTGCGCCGGCCCTGACGGCCGTGTTTGCGCCGGGGTTCCTTGACGAGCCAGTCAAGTTTGAGCTTGCCAGCACCATGCTGCGAATCACCTTTCCGTACCTGCTGCTGATTTCACTGACGGCATTCGCCGGCGCCATCCTCAACAGTTATGACCGCTTCGCGGTGCCGGCCTTCACCCCGGTGCTGCTGAATTTGGCCATGATCGGGGCTGCGGTGTTTTTATCGCCGGTAATGGAAACGCCGGTGCTGGCCCTGGCTTGGGGGGTGTTTATTGCCGGCGCGCTGCAGCTGTTTTTCCAATTGCCGTTTCTGATGCGGTTGGGGCTGTTACCGCGCCCGCGTGTGGACTACCGGCATGAGGGGGTCCGGCGGGTATTGCGCTTGATGGCGCCGGCCCTGTTCGGAGTGTCGGTGAGCCAGATTAACCTGTTGCTGGATACCGTGCTGGCGTCGCTGCTGCAAACCGGTAGCGTGTCCTGGCTGTACTACTCGGATCGGCTGTCGGAGCTGCCGCTGGGGGTTTTTGGTGTCGCAATCGCCACTGTTATCCTGCCCAGCCTGTCCCGCAAGCACGCCGCCGATTCGCCCGCCCAGTTTGCCGCCACGCTGGACTGGGCGGTGCGCTCGATACTGCTGATCGGCGTACCGGCGGCGCTGGCGCTGGCGCTGCTGGCGGAGCCGCTGATTGCTACCCTGTTTCATTATGGCGAAGTCACCGACCGCGACGTTGCTATGTCGGCGGGTAGTTTGCGCGCCTATTCGGCGGGCTTGCTGGCCTTCATGTTGATCAAGGTGCTGGCGCCGGGGTTTTTCGCCCGCCAGGATACCCGGACGCCGGTAAAAATTGGCGTGATTGCCATGGTGGCGAACATGGTGTTTAACCTGGCGCTGATCTTGCCGTTGGCCCATGTCGGGCTTGCCCTGGCGACGTCCCTGTCGGCCTGGCTGAACACGGTGCTGCTCTGGCGGGGGCTGAAAAAAGCGGGGGCCTGGCAAAGCCAGCCGGGATGGCTGCGATTTGGGGGGCAGTTGTTGCTGGCCAATGGCGCCCTGGCGGCGATCATTGTCTACCTGAACCAGCCGGTCGCCGCCTGGTTGTCGATGAGCGGGCTTGAGCGGGCTTGGGCAATGGCTGTCGTGGTGGTCGCTGGTGTTGCCGTGTATTTCGTGGTGCTGGTGCTGGCGGGGGTGCGGGTAAGACATTTCCGCCACAGGTAGGGTATAATCGCTCGTTTTCTCGCCAGCCGGCAAAGGCCGCTGGCTCGTTCGGTCTGTCCAGGCAGGGTGGCTGCGTCGGCGATGCCGACACGACAGACAATACAGACCGACACTCATACAGACTGAGACTTAGGGGTGCGCATTACATGCGGCTGATACGAGGGCTGGCCAACCTGCAGGCGCTGTCAAAGCAGGCGACCTCTCCCTTGGCCAAGGGGTGTGTGGCGACAATTGGCAACTTCGACGGCGTTCACCTCGGGCATCGAACCATCATTGATCAGGTGCGCGCGCAGGCCCAACGGCTGGGCGTACCTGGAGTGGCACTGGTGTTTGAGCCCCAGCCGCGTGAGTTCTTTCAGGGCCACGAAGCGCCGCCCCGGCTGACCGGCTTCCGGCAGAAGTATCAGGCGTTGATTGATGCCGGCATGGATCTGGTGCTGTGCCTGCGGTTCGACGACCAGTTTCGCAGTTACTCGGGCATGGGCTTCATCGAGGACGTGCTGATTGACGGGCTGAACGTACGCCACCTGGTGGTGGGCGACGATTTCCGTTTCGGTTGTGACCGGGCCGGAGATTTCGACCTGCTGCAGCAGGTCGGTGGCCAGCGGGGGTTCACCGTTGAGAACACGTTGACGGTGACTGTTGCCGGCGAGCGGGTCAGTAGCACCGCTGTTCGAACGGCCCTCGCCGGCAATCGACTCGATCATGCCGCACGCCTTCTGGGGCGGCCCTATGCCATCGACGGCAGGGTGGTCTATGGTCGCCAACTGGGCCGACAGATCGGCGCGCCCACGGCCAATATCCTGCTTTCGCGCCTGCCGCCGTTGCGCGGCGTGTATGTGGTGCAGGCGGAGCTTCCGGATGGCTGCCGCTGTGACGGCGTTGCCAACATCGGCCTGCGGCCCACGGTGGACGGTCGCCAGCCGGCCCTGGAAGTGCACCTGTTCGACTTTGCTGGCACACTATATGGTCAGCGTATTCGGGTCACCTTCCGCCACCCATTGCGGGATGAAGTAAAGTTTGACTCCGTTGCGGCCTTGCAGGCCCAGATCGCACAGGACTTCAACGACGCCCGTCAGTGGCTGGCGGGGCAGTGATGGCTGCCCTGGTCGGCGCTGTTGTTCGTCAATCCACATGAGTGCGCAACACCAAAGCATAGCCACAGTTAACCCTTTACCGGTAACGATCCACAGGTAACCATGAGCGACTACAAGCATACCCTGAATCTGCCTGAAACCGCCTTTCCGATGCGCGGTAACCTGGCCAAGCGCGAGCCCGATATGCTCCAGCGCTGGCAGGACCTGGATGTCTACGGCAACCTCCGCCAGCAGCGCGCCGGTCGCGACAAGTTCATCCTGCACGATGGCCCTCCCTACGCCAACGGCAACATCCACATCGGGCATGCGGTCAACAAGATTCTCAAGGATATGATCGTCAAGTCCCGCAGCTTTATGGGCTTCGACGCGCCTTACGTGCCGGGATGGGACTGTCATGGCTTGCCCATTGAACACAAGGTCGAACAGAACATCGGCAAGGCCGGGGTCAAGGTGGATTACAAGACCTTCCGTCAGGCCTGTCGCGACTATGCCGCCGAGCAGGTTGCCGGCCAGAAAGCCGACTTCATTCGCCTGGGGGTCATGGGACAGTGGGATAAGCCTTACCTGACCATGGATCCGAAGGTGGAAGCGGGTATCGTCCGGGCGCTGGGCAAGATCGTCGCCAAGGGTCACCTGGTGCGTGGCTACAAACCGGTTTACTGGAGTGTGGTGGGCCAGTCCGCCCTGGCTGAGGCCGAGGTGGAATACCAGGACAAGACCTCCACCCAGATCGACGTGCGCTTCACGGCCGTCGACCGGGCCAGTGCCTTGGCGGTGTTTGGGGCCGATCAGGGGGAAGGTGAAGTATCGGTGGTGATCTGGACCACCACGCCCTGGACCATCCCGGCCAACCAGGCCGTGGCGCTGAACGCCGATCTGGAATACGCGCTGGTGCAGGTGGATGCCGGTGCGGGCGCGGAGTTGCTGATCCTGGCGGCTGCCATGGTCGAGGGCATCATGGCGCGCTGGTCCCTGGAGAATTATGAGGTTTTGGCCACCTGCCAAGGCTCGGCGCTGGAAAACCTGCCGCTGAAACACCCGGTCTTTGAGAAACAGGTGCCGGTGGTCATGGGTGAGCATGTCTCCACGGACGCCGGTACCGGTGCGGTACACACCGCGCCTGACCATGGTATGGAAGACTTTGTGGTTGGCCAGCAGTACGGCATTGGCACGCTGAATCTGGTCCAGGCCGATGGCACCTACACGCCTGGTGCCGGTGAGTTTTCCGGACTACATGTCTATAAGGCGGACGCCCCGGTCAGTGAGGCGCTCAAGCGTGAAGGCAAGCTGGTCTATACCGAGAAGTTCTCTCACAGTTACCCCCATTGCTGGCGGACCAAGACCCCACTGATCTACCGTGCCACGCCGCAATGGTTTATCAGCATGGAGCAACAGCATCTCCGTGCCGACGCGCTGGAAGCGATCAAGGGCGTACGCTGGGTGCCGGCCTGGGGTCAGAACCGCATTGAGGCGATGTTCCAGCAATCCCCGGACTGGTGTATCTCCCGCCAGCGCACTTGGGGCGTGCCCATTACGTTGTTCATCCACAAGGAAACCCAGGAGCTGCACCCGGACACCGCGGAGCTGATCGAAGCGGTCGCTCGCAAGGTCGAGCTGGACGGTATCGACGCCTGGTACGATCTGGACGCCAGCGAAGTGCTGGGCACGGATGCGGACCAATACGAGAAGGTGCTGGATACTCTGGACGTCTGGTTTGATTCCGGTGTGACCCACGATTCCGTGCTGCGTCCCCGTGTCGAGCTGGGCCAGTTTCCTGCGGATCTGTATCTGGAAGGCTCCGACCAGCACCGTGGCTGGTTCCAGTCGTCATTGAAAACCTCCATCGCCATCAACGGTGTTGCGCCTTACCGCCAGGTACTGACCCACGGTTTCACCGTCGATGGCCAGGGGCGCAAGATGTCCAAGTCCCTGGGCAACGTGATCGCGCCTCAGGAAGTGATGAACGAACTGGGGGCCGATATCCTGCGGCTGTGGGTTGCCGCCACCGACTACAGCGGCGAGATGACCGTGTCCAAGGACATCCTTCGTCAAACCGCCGATGGCTACCGGCGCATCCGCAACACCGCCCGTTTCCTGCTCAGCAACCTGAGCGGCTTCGAGCCGGCGCAGCATTCGGTGACGCCGGAGGACATGCTGGCGCTGGATCGCTGGATGCTGGACCGTGCCCTGCGGCTGCAGCAGGAGCTGATCGAGGACTACGAGAACTACGCCTTCCTGCGCATCTATCAGAAGGTCTACAACTTCTGCGAGGCGACCCTGGGCGGCTTCTACCTCGACATCATCAAGGACCGTCAGTACACCACCCAGGCCGACAGCCTGGCCCGTCGCTCCTGCCAGACCGCCATGTACCATGTGGCCGAGGCGCTGGTGCGCTGGATTGCCCCCATTCTCAGCTTCACCGCCGATGAGATCTGGCAGCACCTGCCGGGTGAGCGTGGCGATACCGTGTTCTACGAGACCTGGTACCAAGACCTGGCCGAACTGCCGCAGGACGTCCAGCTTGGGCGCGAGTACTGGGACGAGCTTTATGGCGTCAAGGAGGCGGTCAACAAGTGTCTGGAGGCCGCACGTGGTCGCGGTGACATCAAGGGCTCCCTCAGCGCCGAAGTGACGCTGTACTGCGAGGGGCAACTGGCGCAGGATCTTAAGTCCCTGGGCGAGGAACTGCGGTTTGTGCTGATCACCTCCGAAGCCACCGTCAAGCCGGTTTCAGAGGCGGGTGACGCCGAGCAGACCAACCACGAAGGGCTGATGGTCAAGGTGACACCGACCGCTCATAGCAAGTGCGAACGTTGCTGGCACCATCGGGCGGACGTGGGCCAGAACCCGCAGCACAGTGACCTGTGCGGCCGTTGTGTCAGTAACGTGGAAGGGCAGGGCGAAGCCCGCTCGTTTGCCTGATGGACGCCGCTATGACTGATCGCGATACGACGGGTTCCCAGCTTCGTTGGCTTTGGCTGGCGGTACTGGTGATTGCTCTTGACTTGGGTACCAAAGCGCTGGCCAGTGCCATGCTGACTTACGCCAATCCGGTGCCGGTGATGCCGTTGTTTAACCTGACGCTGCTTCACAATACCGGCGCCGCCTTCAGCCTGCTGGCGGATGCCGCCGGCTGGCAGCGCTGGTTCTTTGTCGCCCTGGCGGCGGTGGTCAGTGTGCTGCTGGTGATCTGGATGAGATCCCTGAAAGCCCACGAAACCTGGACCGCTGTTGCCATCGCGCTCATTCTTGGAGGCGCTTTGGGTAACGTGTACGACCGGGTGGTTCACGGCTATGTCGTCGATTTCCTGCATTTCTACTGGCAGGACTACCATTTTCCCGCGTTCAACCTGGCCGACACCGCCATTACCCTGGGTGCCGGCATGATGATTCTCGATATGTTCCGCAAGCCAGCGGAACCATCCGGAAGGAGTAGCGATTCCCGATGAACGAACTGCCAGTGGACCAGGGGACCCGGGTCACCCTGCATTTTGCGCTGAAATTTTCCGACGGTCAGGTGATTGATTCCACCTTTGACAAGGAGCCTGCCAGCCTCGAAATCGGCGATGAAAACCTGCCGGAGAACTTCGAGGCCTACCTGATGGGCATGAAGGCCGGCGAGCAGGCCAGTTACCAGGTACCTCCGGAAAAGGGCTTCGGCCAACACAACCCCAACAACGTGCAGCTGTTCAAGCGCTCGGACTTCGCAGCCGATATGGTGCTGGAGCCGGGGGTGATGATTTCCTTTGCCGACGCCCGCCAGACGGAGCTGCCGGGGGTGATCAGCAAGGTGGAAGGCGATGAGGTCACGGTGGACTTTAACCACCCGCTGGCCGGGCGTACACTGACTTTTGATGTCGAGATCATCGATGTCGAGCCAGCCGCGCCGACTCACTAAATTCGATTTACGCACCCAGTCAGGACTTCAGCATGCAGATTCGACTCGCCAATCCCCGCGGTTTCTGTGCCGGTGTTGACCGCGCCATCGAGATCGTGAACCGGGCGCTGGATGTGTTCGGCGCACCCATCTACGTGCGCCATGAGGTGGTTCACAACAAGTTTGTGGTGAACAATCTGCGCAATCGGGGTGCGGTCTTTGTCGATGAGTTGGACGAGGTGCCCGATGATCACCTGGTGATCTTCAGCGCCCACGGCGTGTCCCAGGCGGTGCAGAACGAAGCTGCCCGCCGCGGTCTCAGGGTGTTCGACGCCACCTGCCCGCTGGTCACCAAGGTGCATATGGAGGTCATGCGCTACAGCCGGGACGGCCGCGAGTGCGTGCTGATTGGCCACCACGGTCACCCGGAAGTGGAAGGCACCATGGGCCAGTACGACCATCGCAACGGCGGCGACATCTACCTGGTAGAGGACGAGGCGGATGTGGCAAAGCTGGCGGTGAATGATCCTTCCCGTCTGTCTTATGTGACTCAGACTACCCTGTCCATGGACGACACCGCCAAGGTGATTGACGCCTTGCGCGCCCGCTTCCCCGAGATTCAGGGGCCGCGTAAGGACGACATCTGCTACGCGACCCAAAACCGCCAGGATGCCGTCAAGCAGCTGGCCGGTGATTGCGACCTGATGCTGGTGGTGGGCTCTCCCAACAGCTCCAACTCCAACCGGTTGCGGGAGCTGGCCGAACGCATGGGCACCCCGGCCTATCTGATTGATGAAGCTCGACAGATCGACCCGGATTGGCTCAAGGGCAAACAGGCGGTGGGCGTAACCGCCGGTGCCTCCGCCCCGGAAGTGCTGGTCAACGACGTGGTCAAACGGCTGCAGGAGCTCGGCGGCGATGTCCCCGAGGAAATCGCCGGGCGCGAGGAGAACATCGTGTTTTCCATGCCGAAGGAATTGCGGATCGATGCGGTGGAGGTGTCGTAGCGCCATTCCTGACTCGGCTAACTTTTCTAGCCCTAGGGAGCCTCTGATTAACTCCGAATTGCCTCTGCGCGATCTGAAGGCTGTAGATGCAAGACGCGGTTCGCCGCCAATGGCCCTGTTTTGATAAAGAACTTGGCCTTGGCAAGAGCCGCAACGCCGCAGGTGCAGCCTTCAGAGCACGCCCTGCGGGGCGTTCAGAGCCATCCACACTCGGCGTTGCGCCTTTTTGCAAGGTCCAGACATTACTGCCAAGTCCAGACATAACTAAAAAGTCGCGCCTTGACTGTGAATGGCTCTGAATGCCAGAGGTGATTCGGAGTTAATCAGAGGCTCCCTAAGATCTTATCTAACCCTGATAATGTTGCTGGCGGTCCTGACTCTCTGAATTTCAGGCATTGCCGGTTGAGGCGGCGATGTTTTCCCGGCATCGCCCGCCCTTTGGTCCGTGCTCTGCGCTCCTCTGTCTCGGAGTCGCTTTTCCTTTCGTTCGTAATAGTCCGCACACCGTGGTTCCGGTCTGTGACTTCGGTCACGTAGCTAGCTGCTCTTTGACCGCCTATCCTGTCTTTGCTGCCGTTTATCGAGACGCCGTAGATGTCCGATGGCGGCATCGTTACATTTCCTGTAACTGGCAATGGAAGTGGAATATGTCCGTGTTGAATCGCAGTTCCGGATTTACAATCATCGAGTTAATGCTGACGCTATTGGTGGTTGGTATGTTGGCGGTGTTGGCCATGCCTATGTTTGATCGCACGATTCAGGAGAGCCGGATTGTGTCTCAGACCAACGAACTCACCAGCCATTTGGGGTTCGCCCGCAGCGAAGCGGCAAAACGGCCCAATGCAACGATTACCCTGTGCCCGTCCAATGACAACACCAGTTGCATCGCAACCAACAACTGGGAAGGCGGCTGGATCGCCATGCTCGATATGGACGGCGATGAAACGTTGGATGCCGGCGATGGTGATGCGGTGCTGAAGGTATTTGGTGCGATGTCCGGGGGCAACAGTCTTCAGGCACAGTCCGGTGGCGGCAATGTGGATTCCTTTCAGTTTTCCGGCAATGGCCAACCGTTAGCCAGCGGCACCTTTGTCGTCTGCGATGGTCGGGGCGCCGGCGAAGCCAGGGCGGTGGTGGTGATGATTTCAGGTCAAACCCGCCTGGCCACCGACGAAAACGGTGACGGCATTGTTAACTTGCACGGTGGAGGTGCCAATGTCACTTGCCCATGATTTCCATTCTACAAGGGCCGCTAGCCGTGGCCGTCCAGCAAGCCGGATAGGTCGACGCCAACAGGGGTTGTCGATGATTGAAATTCTGGTCACGCTCGTCATTCTGGCGGTGGGCCTGCTGGGTTTGGCGGGTTTGATGATTGACGGTCTTCGTAACAACCAGAGCGCCTATCTGCGTACCCAGGCCAGTATGCTCGCCTACAACATGGCGGACCGGATGCGTGTTAACAGAGTTGAAGCCGTTGCTGGCGACTACGACGATTACGACACCAGCGCGGTGGATGCCACCACTACCCTGCCAGGCTGCGCCTCGCAAACGACCGGCTGCTCGGCGAACGACCAGGTGACACTGGATAAAGCCGAATGGACACGCCAGATCCAGGGAACTGGAACCATTGCCTTGCTGCCGCAGGGCGTGGGGACCATCACTCGTGGAGCGGGCAACCTGTTCACCATTACCGTTAGCTGGCAGGAAATTCAGTGGAGCGAAGCGGCCGGCGCCAACACGGCGGGCACTCAGCAATTCAGTGTGCAATTCAGCTTGTAAAGGGGCTCCATGGCAATGATGAGCAACAGGTTTAAGGAACGTTTGACCCTCCCCGCCGGGGCTCGTGGTTTGACAATGGTGGAACTGATGGTGGCGTTGGCCTTGAGCGCCATACTGGTCATCGGCGTCATCACCGTGTATCTGGACTCCAACCGCTCTTCCCGGTTGAGCGCCTCCCTCGCCCGGATCCAGGAGACGGGCCGGATTGCCGCCGACATCGTGACACGCGAAGTTCGTATGGCTGGTTTTCAGGGTTGTGCGGATCCATCCACGATAGCGATGAACATCATCGCCGATAATCCGCCGACGCTGGACTTTGGGCTGACCACCATTCGCGGTTGGGAAGTGGCGGACGCCACTTGGGCCGATGGCACCGAGTTTGATGGCACCGCCATTGAGGCTAATGCGGTTGTGGGCAGTGACGTGCTGGCGATTCAGCGCGGCAATACCGTGCCTATTACGGTAACCGGCAACATGCATGCCACTAACGCCAATGTTCAGGTGGCCGGAGATCTGGCCCTGTTCCAACAGAACGATGTGGTGTTGATTTCCGACTGCGAGAATGCAGACCTGTTCCGGATCACCAGTGATCCGGAAAGTGGCACTTGGGCGCACGCCAACGATGTCAATGAAGGCAATCGGCTGAGTCAGCTGTACGACACCAGCGCGCAGATCATGTCCTTTACCTCAACCGTTTACTTCGTGGCGGATACCGGCCGGGACGATATCAATGGCAACCCGGTGTTTGCACTCTACCGCCAGAGCGACAACCTGGCCAACAGTGCCGCCAGCACCTTCACCATCGAGGAGTTGGTGGAAGGGGTGGAGAGCCTGCAGTTGCTGTTTGGCGAGCGTTTGGCCACCGACAATATCCGCTACGTCACCGCCGATACGGCGGGTCTGGACATGAGCAACGTGGTGGCGGTCAAGCTCGGCTTACTGGTGAGCGATGCCGAACGGGTTCAGGATACGGCGGACCAATTTGATTATATCCTGCCAGGGCAGACCATTGAGCCGGCCAGTGCAGCGGGGGCCACGGTCACCCACCCGGAAGACTTCAGGCTGCGCCGAACCTTTGAAACCGCCATTAACCTGCGGAACAGGAATTAATGCCATGACCACTCGATCCGGAAACAGAAAAACTGAACGCGGCGCGGTATTGGTGGTGAGTCTGATCGTGTTACTGGTGGTGACCATGTTGGGCGTCGCCGGTATGAATTCCTCCCTGCTGCAGGAGCGCATGGCGGCCAACGCCCAGAATTCAAATCGCGCCTTCCAGGGTGCCGAAAGTGCAGTCGGCGTGTTGACCAACACCCTTATTGGTGGCGATCTGAGTGCCCTGAGTGAAGCCATGTCGGCGGCGGACAGCACCAGTTCTTCCTCCTCCTACAGCATCGGCGGGGGCGACCAGCAGTCTGCGTATGAGGCGGAGTACCTGGGGGAAATTATCATTTCCAGCGGCAGTTCCATGGATGCCAATGAAAGTACAACCTTGCTCAAGGGTTACCGTTTTGAGCTTCGGGGAACTTCTCAAATTCCGGCGACCGGGGCCTCGGCCACGGTGAATAAGGGCATTGAATATTACTGAAGTTGCTGACGCTCGATTATCCGTTCAGCAACAGATGACATTGGCCAACATATCCTCTGCGGAGAGGGGGCGATATGAATAACAGAACTTGGAACTTAGTAATCGTGTTCGCGGCCATCGGCGTAACGTCACCGGCTGTTGGCTTGGAGCCGATTTCATTGAAAGTGGCGCCCATTCACATGGTTCAGGAACAGGATGCCATAGAGAGCAGCCGGGTCGAAGTGGTGTTTTCGGCCAGCGGTGAGGTGGTTCAGGTCAACGCCTGTCCCGGAACGACAACGGCGTGCCTTGGCGGTACCCGTCTGTTGCCTGCGCGCGAGCTGCAGTTTTACCTCGGCGCCCAACCGATCGATTTATGGCGCGTGCAGGAGCTGAGTGGTCAGGCCGCGACTATTTACTATGACACGGCGACCAGGCTGGTGGAAAAAGTGCGTTTTTTTAATGTAGCGCAGGAGGATGGGCGTGATGACTAAGTTATACGGAAAAGTGGCTGTCGGCCTCCTGGCGTGTATGGCTGCTTCGGGCCAAGCGGACGATACCGAAATTTTTTTCAACACCTCGACCTCGTCCATCCAGCCAAACATCCTGTTTATTCTGGATAACTCCGGAAGTATGGGGGCCGAGGTGACCACCACGTCCACTTTTGACGCATCGGTGACCTACGACGGCGACATTTCGGACGATTTCATCTACTACGAAGATAACGGCTGGGCCATCGGGATCCCAAAGACCGACAACAAGTGTGACGACATCCTCGACCGCCTGGCGACTGCCGGCGAAGTGCTGAATTACCGTATGGCCCATTGGCGAGAGCAGGGCAACAAGTTCCGTTGGCGGGATCTCAATGACGGTGATCTGGATGAAGCTACCAGCATTGTCGAATGCGAATCCGACCGGGGTGTGCACGGCGAAACGGATGCATCCTCGAACAAGTATGCCCGCAATCACAGCAACCAGTGGGGTAGTGAGAACCAGGAAATCGACTGGGATAACATCGACCGCGCGGATTTCTACTCGGCCAATTACCTCAACTGGTATTTCAACCATCGCGAGTCCACCACCAGTACCCGCCTGGAGATCGTTCAGGATGTCGCCACCAAACTGGCGGACAGTCTGGTGGGGGTGAATGTCGGATTGATGGCGTTCAACACCGATGGTGACCAACGTGAGGGCGGTCGGGTGTTGGTCCCGATTGCCAACGTTGACGACAATCGGGACGCCTTCAAGACTGCAGTGGACGGGTTGACGGCGGAGACCTGGACACCACTGGCGGAAACCCTGTTTGGTGCAGGAAAGTATTTTGCTGGCGATGCACCATTTCTCGATACCAGTCCCGTCAGTGGCACGGTGGATGAGGGCGGCGAGTACATTAGCCCAATGGAATATGAGTGCCAGTCCAACAGCATCATTCTGCTGACGGATGGCGAGCCCACCTACGACGGTTACAGAAGTGGGGATGATTACGATGAGGCGGAAGACAGTGCTACCCGGACCGCAATGCAATCGGTAGTGGGCAACTGTTCGGACAACTGCCTGGATGAAATCGCCGATTATTTCTACGACACCGGGCTGGATGCCGGTTTCGACAACAACGTGCCGGTGTCCACCTATACAGTGGGTTTCCAGACCGATCAGACCCTGCTTTCCAACACCGCGTCCAATGGTGGCGGCTCCTACTATCTGGCCGATGACACCGAGTCGCTGGAAACCGCTTTCAAGGACATCGTTCGTGCTGTCCTGGCGGTCAACACCACCTTCGTTGCGCCCGGGGTCGCGGTGAACACCTTCAACCGCCTGAATCACCTGGACGCTCTGTACTTTTCGGTGTTTCAACCGGACATCTCCCCGCGCTGGGAAGGCAACCTGAAGCGTTATCGCCTGGGTTCCGATGGCATTGTTTATGACGTCAACGATGCCAGCGCCGTCGACCCCAGCACCGGTTTCTTCCGGTCCACCGCTCAGAGCTTCTGGAGCGACAGCGCCGATGGCTCAAACGTGGCCCAGGGCGGCGCCGCCAATGAACAGCCGGACAATAACACCACCCGGAAAGTTTACACCTACTATTCGGGCGCCAGCACCGATCTTACCGCCTCGGCAAACGCGGTCGACGTTGCGAACAAGGCGAACCTCACCAAAACCATGTTCGGTGATGCCACCATGAGCGACGCCGATCACGAAAAACTGATTAACTGGACCCGCGGTGTGGATGTGGAGGATGAAGATGAAGACACTTCCACCACCGACGCCCGCAAATACATCGCCGATCCGCTGCACTCGATTCCCCATCTGGTGATCTTCGGTGGCACGTCCGCGAGCCCGGATACCACCGTGTTTTTTGGCGACAACCAGGGCTACCTCCATGCCATTAATGGGAGTGACGGCAGCAGTTACTTTTCCTTCATACCTTCGGAGCTGCTGAGCAACCAGGCCACGCTGCTGACCAACAGTGATGACGAGACCACTCGCGTATATGGTATGGACGGCTCCGTCATCAGTTGGAGCCACGACGATAATTTCGATAACCAGATCGTCGCGGATGACGGCGACCACGTATACATCTATGGCGGCATGCGCCGGGGTGGTCGAAACTACTATGCCCTGGATGTCACCACCCGAACCAGTCCCTCGCTGTTGTGGAAGATTGAGGGCGGGGCCGGCGATTTCACCGAGCTGGGCGAAACCTGGTCCAAACCGGTCAAAACCCAAGCCAAGATCGGTAATGCGGTAAAAGATGTTTTGATCTTTGCGGGCGGTTACGACACCCAGCAGGACACTGCGGGCGTTCGTAGCGCCGACTCCGTTGGCCGTGCCCTCTACATGGTCGATGCCAGTACTGGCGGCTTGCTGTGGTGGGCCGGACCGACCGATAGCGGCGCCAACCTGGAGCTGGCGGATATGGATTACAGCATTCCATCGGCACCCAAGGTATTGGACATCAATGGCGACCGGCTCGCCGATCAGGTCTATGTCGGCGACATGGGGGGGCAAATCTGGCGATTTGACATCACCAATGGCAACGCCGCATCCAGCCTGGTGACCGCGGGTGTGATTGCGGACCTGGCCGGCGATACCGCCGATGACAACCGGCGTTTCTACCATGCCCCGGATCTGTTCGGACTCAAGCTGGGTGGAACTCGCTACCTGGGGCTGGTGATCGGCTCCGGTTGGCAGGCGCACCCGCTGGACAACATTGTCGATGACCGTATCTACATGCTGCGTATCGCCGACGTCACCGAAGCTCCGATGGAAGGGGAAGGCGCAGACGCAGTGGTTACATATACCAAGCTGACCGAGTCGGATCTGTTCGACACGACAGCGAATCTGATCGGACAGGGAACGGACCAGGAGGTCTCCGATTCCCAGACTGCATTGGCCACAGCCGATGGTTGGTACGTTCGCTTGACTCGGGCCGGCGAAAAAGTACTGTCCACAAGCCAGACAGTCAACGGCCAGACGTTCATTACCACCTACGAGCCGTCCGGCAACAACAACGCCTGCCAGCCGGCAGCGGGGCAGTCCCGCCTGTATCATATTTATGTCAAGGATGGCCAACCAGTGGTGAATTACGACGGAGTTGGCGAAGATGACGCATTAACCACAACCGATCGCGAAGTTGAGCTCTGGACTCTGGGCCTGCCGCCTGATCCCCAACGGATGCGTGTGGACGGCCAGGACGTGATTTGCGTCGGCGCCGAGTGTCGCCCGGTCGATACCCTGACTGGCGTGGTTGAAACCTACTGGTATGAGGAATAACGAGTGACGGTATCAATGGCGAGAAGTGCGGGGATTACACTGATCGAGTTGATGATCGTGGTCGCGATTGTCGGCATCCTGGCCTTCGTGGCCTACCCCAGCTATCAGGATCAGGTGGAGCGCACCCGCCGCTCGGATGCCCAGGGCGCACTGATGGGAATGGCCAGCGCCATGGAACGGTACTTCACCACCAACAACACCTATGCCGGGGCGGCCGATGGTGGGGCCGATACCGGTTCTCCCGCAAATTATCCAGACGAGGCGCCGCTGGATGGTTCACAGAAGTACTATGACCTGACTATCCAGGCTGCGGATGCCACCTCCTACACGGTACGAGCTACCCCCAAAAACGCGCAGGCCGGTGACGGTATTCTGGAGTTGACCTCCACCGGCGTGCGGCGTTGGGACCGCAATAACGATGGCGATACTGCGGATGCTAACGAAACCAACTGGGAGAGGTAGTGCCTGAGCGGGATGTTTCCCGGAGATTCGAACAACGTAGGATGCCGGTGAACGGAGCGAACCGCATCGCCAAGCGGTTTGTTGATGCGGTTCGCTCCGCTCACCGGCATCCTGCAAGTCACTTTGACCAATCGTCACGTTATGCCTGCCGGCTCACGCACAATGGATATCCGCGCCCCAAGACAACCGGATGTGTCGGTCGTCATCCTCGTCGTGTTCACTGCGAAAGCGCCCCCCACGATTGACTGCCATGTAGCTCATCTTGCCTCCTTCAATGTCACGATCAGGGCACAGAACCAATCCACCCGAAGCGCCATAAACCATGCCGGATGCCGAGAACTGCAAATAGCCGCGACCACCGGTGCGGGAGCGTACCGAAAAAGGCACCATGGGAGCGGGGAATACTCGCCAGACTAGGTTGCCGTCGGGTTCCTTGTTGTTGTCTTGGTCCGGGAACACCGACACTGGCAGGTTCCAGTCATCCCGACAGCGGTTGTCTGTGTCCAGGGGGCATAAGGTTACCCGTTGACGCCGGCTGGCGGCCATCCAGCGAGCGTAGTTGAACAGCTCGGCGTAGGCATTGATTTGGGTGCGATGACGGACGTCGTTCATCCAGCCAGACCAATGGCCGAGTGCGACGGTGCTAACCAGTGACAGTATGGTGAGTGCGAGCAGTAATTCCACCAGCGTGAAGCCGGTGTGGGCAATCGAATTCTTCATCCTTGAATCCTTCGGGGGCTAATTGTAGAACAGGTGACGGCTCAGGGTTCGGGCGTATCCATTCGCCACGAAGCGGTTAGCATAGGCGGTGGCCAGGGGGGCATCCAGGCGATCCTGCCGCTGTTCGGCGTGAGCATTTGCTCACTCCATGCCGAGTTTCTTCAGCTTGTACCGTAACGCCCGGAAGCTGATACCCAAGCGTTTGGCCGCTGCCGTCTTGTTCCAGCGCGTCGCGGCCAGTGCCTTCTCGATGGCCTGTTTCTCCACCTCCTCCAGGAATTGCTCCAGATCCAGCTCTCCCTCTGGAATGGCCGGAGTGTCGCCCTCGCCGAGGGCGTGATCGGGTGTCATGTTACTGAATTGGGGCGAATGCCCGAGGTGCAAATCGGTCGGGCCGATGCGGTCATTGTCACACAGGGTATAGGCGCGCTCGAGGATGTTTTCCAGCTCCCGAACGTTACCGGGAAAATCGTAGTCCTGCAGTTTGGCCAGGGCGTCGTCGGTCAGGCAGGCCGCAGGACATTCATACTCCCGCGAAATTCGCGCAAGGATATGCTCGGCCAGCAGGGCAACGTCATCTTTACGCTGTCTCAGTGGCGGTACCGACAATTCAATCACGTTGATACGGTAGAACAGATCCTGTCGAAAGATGCCTTCTGCGAGCATGTCCGGCAGGTCCTTGTGGGTGGCGCTCAGGATTCGGATGTCCACCGGGACTTCCCGGGTGTCCCCGACGGGTCTGACAGCCTTTTCCTGGATGGCTCGCAACAGCTTGACTTGCATGGTCAATGGCAGGTCCGCCACTTCATCAAGAAACAAAGTGCCGCCGTTCGCTGATCGGAACAGCCCGTCCTTGTTATCCACGGCGCCGGTGAAACTGCCCTTCTTGTGACCGAAAAACTCGCTTTCCATCAGCTCGGCGGGGATGGCGCCGCAGTTGACCGCGACAAAGGGACCTTCGCTGCGGGGGCCCTGAAGGTGAATCATGCGGGCAACCAGTTCCTTGCCGCTGCCGGATTCACCGCTGATGAACACCGGTGCTTGGCTGCGGGCCATCTTGCGGATCTGGCCACGAAGCCGTTTGATTTCGCTGGAGTTGCCAAGCAGCAGTCCGGGGTCGTCGACAGGCTTGTCGGGTTCCTCGGCCACCGCGGCGAGCTTGAGGGCACTGCTGACCAGTTCCCGTAAGCGGGGCAGCTCCACCGGCTTGGAGACGAAGTCGAAGGCGCCAGCCTTGAGAGCCTCAATGGCGGTATCCATGCTGCCATAGGCGGTGATGACGGCGACCGGGGTGTGCGGGCAGTTGCTCTGGATCCATTGCACCAGTTCGATGCCGTTGCCATCGGGCAGGTTCATATCGGTAAGGCAAAGCTCGGGCTGATGCTCGCCAAGCAGCTTGCGGGCAGCGCCGACATTTTCGGCAGTCAAGGTGGTGATCCCCATCCGAGTCAGGGTGATTTCCAGCAAATCCCGGATGTCGGGTTCGTCGTCCACGATCAGTGCGGTGTGGTTGGCCATGGGGTCCTGTCGTTTCGTTCTTGTTACTGCGATTTACTACTCATGGTAACGATTAATGCTATTACGCTGGCGTCGCTGGCTGGATTGGGCAAAGGGCGGCTAAATCAGTCGGCCATGGTGCGCGAAAGTGATTCGAAAGCAACAGCCCGGTTGATCATCTTCCAGCAGTGACAGGTGGGCCTGATTAGCCTCGCACAGTTCCCGGGCCAGATAAAGCCCCAGCCCCGTTCCGCTTTTGTCGGTTGTGAAGAACGGCTCAAAGATTGAGTTGCGATTTTCGTCCGCAATGCCGGGACCGGCATCGCGAATGTCAATGTAGCTGCGTTCTCCGTCGTCGGTGATGCCGGCACGCACGGTGAGGGTAGACCGCCCGGTGTGTTGTTTACTGTACCGCAAGCCGTTGTCGAACAGATTAACCAAAACCTGCTCCAGCTGGCTGCGATCAAAGCGAGCCGGTGGCAGATCCGGCTCGAGCTGAAGCTCAATGTCGACACGCTCGTCGAATTGAGTCTCCCGGGTCTGTTGGTAATCTTCCAGAATCTCCCCCAGCCAACTGTCGACAGCCACCAGGTCGGTGTTGGCGGCCCGTCGGCGAGACAGTTCCAGCACGTTTTCGATGATGCTGTTCACCCGCCGGGAGTGGCGTTGGATAATGTCCAGCATTTTATGGTCGCCGACGTCGAGGTGGTGGGACTCGGCCATGAGCTGGGAGGCGTGGCTGATGGCACCCAACGGGTTGCGGATTTCATGGGCAATGCCGGCGGTGAGGCGTCCCAGGGACGCCAGTTTCATCTGTTGTGCCTGTTGGGTGACCTTGCTGATGTCTTCCACGAACACCAGGATATGTTCACCCCCTTCGTGATCCAGTCGCGTGAAGTTCGCCTGCAGCATGGGAGAGGTGTCGGTGGCCTGGAACGGTTCCCAGCGCTGCTGGGGGTGTTGCTGCCAATCCGCCAGCCGCTGCCGCAACGGTCCCGGCAGGGTGCGGCCTTTGGACGACTTTGGTGGGTGCTCGGAGCTGGGCTGGCCGAACAGCAGTTCCTCGGCTGCGGCATTGGCCAGGCGGATGTGGCCCTGAGGGTCCACCACCACGATGCCAGTGCGCATGCGCTGAATGATCTGCTGGTTGATCTGCTCCAGTTCCTGAATGCTCTGGGCGCGATCGCTGGCCAGCGCTTCACTCCGCGCCATTCGCCGGGTAATGTTCTGCAGCAGGAACGCCGCGGCGAAATACAGTATGCCCAGGGTGCCTGCGCGCACGATCACGTCGACCCGAAGGTCCATGGCCAGAATGGTCCAGCTGGCCAAACCGAGCGAACAAATCGCTGCCAGAGCTGCATAGAGCGTGCCAATTCGCGTAGGGGAGAGGATGTTGCCGGCGGCCACGGATACGATAATCAGGTTGGCCAATCCGCTGGCGATACCCGATGTAAACAGCAGAAAGCCGTGAAGGATCAGGATGTCCATCAATATCGACAAACTGATATGGCGGGCTTGGGGTTTGAAACCGGCCAGTAGCAGCAAGGCGATGAAGACATTCAGCGACAGGTAGCTGAACACGCCCACCTGATAATAGTCTCGCAGGTAGAAGTCGGCGCCAAACTCTGCCGGGTCGAGAAACACCAGCCCGGCCAGCAACAGGCTGATGGCAACGCGGTAGTGGTTGTAGATACGGAACAGCTTGCGGCGCTGATCCCATTGGTATGGCTCAGTAGTGGCCGCTGCTGGCGACGCGACAGTGGTAGTCATGTTGTGGCGCGATCCTATACCCAAAAGCAGGAAATCCGAAGCAGGTCGGGTTTATAATAGCCTTTTAGCGGCAATGAGTTACAGGAGCAACCTATGGCAACGTCCTCCAATCCGGTTTCCACGGATTCCACAGTCCCTAATTTGCGGGTGGTAATGGCCCAAGTGGACTTTCTGGTGGGGGACATTCCGGGTAATACGCAGCTGGTGATCGAAGCTGCTGTTAAGGGCGCTGCCGAATACCGTGCCGACGTGGTGGTCTTCCCCGAGTTGTGCCTTACCGGCTACCCGCCGGAGGACTTGTTGTTGCGCCCCAGTCTGGACCTTCGCATCCAGGAGGCGCTGGACACCCTGGTGGAGGCCAATCTGCCCACCGCCATTGTCATCGGTGCGCCCCTACGCCTGCAAGGGCTGCTGTACAACGCCGCCCTGGTCATCGAACAGGGCAAGATCACCCACCGCTACCATAAGCGGTTCCCCCCTAACTATCAGGTGTTCGACGAGAAGCGCTATTTTGCAGCCGGCTCGGACACTGGCGTTGTTCAGCTGTGCGGGGTACCGGTAGGGATTACCGTGTGTGAGGACATCTGGAGCGAGGGGCCGGTTGAGGATGCCGCTGCCGCTGGTGCCAAATTGATCCTCAATCTGAACGCCTCGCCGTACGATATCGACAAACAAGCCCGTCGTAAGGCGTTGCTGGAACGTAAGTCGCGGGAAAATCAGGTCAGCATCGTGTACACCAATCTGGTGGGCGGTCAGGATGAGCTGGTGTTCGACGGCGGTTCCATGGTGTACGACCACTCGGGCGAGCTGGCCGTCGAGGCGCCGCAGTTTGTCGAAGGCCTGTATCCGGTGGATTTTCTGGTCGAACACCACTGTCAGCCGGTGTCCCAGCCGGCTATCGCCGAGCCCTCGCTGGAGGAAAACGTCTATCGCGCGCTGGTGCTGGGGGTAAGGGATTACGTCAACAAGAACGGTTTCAAATCGGTGGTGCTCGGCTTGTCCGGTGGTATTGATTCGGCGGTGACGCTGGCGGTGGCGGTGGATGCGCTGGGCGCGGACCGGGTACGAGCGGTGATGATGCCGTTCCGCTACACCTCGGGCATGAGCCTGGAAGACGCCGAAGCCGAGGCCAGGGCCCTTGGCGTGCAATACGATGTGTTTTCGATCGAGCCGATGTACGATGCCTTCATGGCCGCCCTGGCCGAGCCGTTCGAAGGAACCCGGCCCGATACCACCGAAGAGAATCTCCAGGCCCGGTTGCGGGGCGTGCTGTTGATGTCGCTGTCCAACAAGTTTGGCGCCCTGGTGCTGACGACCGGCAATAAAAGCGAAATGGCGGTGGGCTACTCCACGCTCTATGGCGACATGGCCGGCGGTTTCGATGTGCTCAAGGACGTGCCGAAAACACTGGTGTACCGGCTCGCCAATTACCGCAATGCCCAATCTCCCGTGATCCCGGAACGGGTGATCACCCGGCCGCCGTCCGCGGAGCTGGCGCCGGACCAGAAAGATGAAGACAGCCTGCCGGAGTACGATGTTTTGGATCGTATCCTCAATCTCTATGTGGAGCGCGACTACAGCGCGGAGGCGATCATTGCCGAGGGCTATGGTCGTGCGGACGTGGAGCGGGTGGTGCGGTTGGTGGACCTGAACGAGTACAAGCGCCGTCAGGCTCCGATTGGGGTTAGAATCACCGAGCGGGGCTTTGGCAAGGATCGGCGCTACCCCATCACCAACAAATGGAAAATCGGCAAGTAAGGCTTCGTCTTAGGTGCGGTATTGTTGTCCCGGTGTAGGATGCCGGTAAGCGCAGCGAACCGCATCACGACGGGAACGAATGTGATGCGATTTGGCCCAGCCTCATCGCATCCTACAGGCAGCCCTCAGTCTTCCTCATCGCCAAACAACCCGAAAGTCACCACGTTCAGCAGCGACCGATTTTGCGGCTTCAGCCGGCTGGGCTGGAACTGCATGTCCGCGGTGAAGGCCTCGCTCTTCGGGAAATTGATGGCCAGCAGCTGGATGGCGTCGTTGGCCGCGCCCTCAAGTCCCATGAACTGATAGGTCTCCGCCAGGATGATCAGCGCCTCTTCGGCGGCGGGCGTCGTGGAAAAGTTTTCGAACACATAGCGCGCACGGTTGTTGGCGGCCAGGTAGGCTTCCCGTTTGATGTAATAGCGCGCGGACTGCAGTTCCAGATCGGCCATGCGGTTGCGGATGGCGATCATGCGCTGGCGAGCATCGGCGGCGTACTCGCTGTCAGGGTAGCGGTTAAGCAGGGTCGAAAAATCCTGAAAGGCCTGGCGCTGCTCACCGGGGTCCCGGGCGCTGACGTCAATGGGGAAGTAACGCCCGGCCAGACTGATGTCCAGGTTGTAAGAGGCCACGCCCCTCAGGTACAGGGCATAGTCCGCGTGTTCGCTCTGGGGGTTGAGGCGCAAAAAGCGGTCGGCGGCAGCGCGGGCGCCCTCGAGATCCAGGTTCTGGTAGCGGGCATAGATCAAATCGAGCTGTGCCTGTTCGGCATAGCGACCGAACGGGTAGTAGGTTTCCAGGAAGTCGAGATTGCGTTCCGCCTCGCTGAAGTTGCCGGAATTCATCGCCTCCCGGGCACTCTCGTAGTAGCTCTTCTCCGGCAGGACTTCCTCCTGTGACTTGCTGGCGCAGCCGCTAAGCACCAGGGCCAGGCTGGCGAGAAGAATGACGCGAAAAACTGATCTCATGCCGGAATCCCGTATAATGATCGGAGCCGAGTGATCGGCCATTAATGATCGGCCATTGTAGCGGGGTTGACCCGGCTTGTGCAGTATTGGCTGCGCTGGCGTTTAAAAAACTGACCGAAACGTAATTTTTACTCAACCGACCGGGCCCTTAATGACCTCTGACAATCGCATCACCGAATCCTATGTAATTCCTCCCGAGCTCAGCGATCGCCGTCTCGATCAAGCGGCGGCGGCGTTGATGCCTGAGCACTCGCGATCGCGGCTGCAAAGCTGGATCAAGAGCGGGGAGCTGACGGTGAACGGGACGTCCTGCAAACCGCGGGACAAGGTCATGTTGAATGACCGCCTCGAACTGGATGCCGAGCCGGAAGCCCAGGTCACCTGGCAGGCGGAATCGATCGAGCTGGATGTGGTCTACGAGGATGAGCATCTGCTGGTGATCAACAAGCCCGCGGGGCTGGTGGTTCATCCGGCCGCCGGCCATGCCGATGGTACCCTGGTCAACGCCTTGCTGCATCATGCACCGGAAGTGGACAAATTACCCCGGGCTGGGATCGTCCACCGCCTCGATAAGGACACCTCCGGCATCATGGTGGTGGCCCGCAGCCTGATTGCCCATACCTCGTTGGTGGATCAGCTGCAAACCCGCACCATGGGGCGAGAGTACGAAGCGGTTATCGTGGGCACGTTGACCGGCGGAGGCACGGTGGATGCGCCTATCGGTCGTCATCCCCGGGATCGCAAGAAAATGGCGGTGGTCGCGACCGGCAAGCCAGCGGTGACCCACTATCGCCTGATCGAGCGGTTCGTGGCCCATACCCATGTCCGGTGCCAGCTCGAGAGCGGTCGTACCCACCAGATCCGGGTTCATATGAGCCATATCAAGCATCCGCTGGTGGGTGATCCTGCCTACAGCGGACGCATCCGCCTCCCCAAAGGAACCACCGAGGAGCTGCGGGACCGGCTTGGCGGATTCCACCGTCAGGCGCTGCACGCCCGTAAACTGACCCTGGAGCACCCGGCCACGGGCGAGCTCATGAGCTGGGAAACGCCCCTACCGGAGGACATAGTGGCGCTGCTGGCGGCGTTGCGAGTGCACCGGGATGAGTTGGAACAACGTGACTTCTGAGCTGACGGTGCTGCTGCCCGACTGGCCCGCGCCGGAGTGGGTGCGGGCCGGCTGCAGCACCCGTCTGGGCGGTGTCAGCGAGACTGTCTGGGCGTCCCTGAATTTGGGCAGTCATGTCCAGGATGAGGCTGCCCACGTACAGGAAAATCGTCGGCGTCTGGCGCACTGGGCGGGAATCGGCGCGGATCGCTTCTACTGGCTGAACCAGGTCCATGGCACCGAGGTGGTCCACCTGCCAGTCAACGGTGTGCCCGATGCCGATGCCAGCCTAACCTCCGAGCCTGGGCTGGCCTGCACGGTGCTGACCGCCGACTGCCTGCCGGTGTTGTTCTGTGACCAGGGTGGAACCCGGGTGGCGGCGGCCCATGCCGGTTGGCGGGGGCTGTGCGCGGGGGTGCTGGAACGCACGATCACCGCGCTGGCGTGCCCGCCGGAGCGGTTGTTGGCTTGGCTGGGGCCCGCCATTGGCCCTGCGCATTTTGAGGTTGGCGGTGAGGTTCGCGACGCCTTTGCTCGGCAGGCCAGTGAGGCTGAATTGGCTTTCCGGCCGAGCCCGGACCGGCCAGGGCATTATCTGGCCAATATCTACCAGTTGGCTCGCCAGCGCCTGCAGCGAATGGGGGTGGTGCAGGTGTATGGCGGCAATGACTGTACGGTGGCCGATGCCAGCCGTTTCTATTCCTACCGACGGGACGGGGTGACGGGCCGGATGGCCAGCTTTATCTGGCTCGACCGCCGCTGAATCGTTGACCCCGATCTATCCACCGATGCTTTACTTCGGTTCCCGCTTGAAGTCCTTGGCACAGTCCTTACATATACTTTCAAAGCCATCTGCAGTTTGCTCGGCTCCGGTAATCGTGGCGCCTCCATTAACCAGACTGCATTGAAGACATCGGGGACTCCTACAACATGAGAATCGACAAACTCACCAGTCGGTTGCAAATGGCACTGGCTGATGCCCAGTCTCTTGCGGTCGGCAAGGATCACAATTTCATCGAACCGCTCCACCTGATGCTGGCCCTGCTGGATCAGGACAACAGCTCGATCAAGCCCTTGCTGAAGCAGATCGGAGTGGAGCCGGGGCGACTTCGCCAGGCCGTGGTGACGGAAATCGACAAGCTGCCGGAGATTCAGGGCTCGGCCGGCGACGTGTCCATGTCCAATGACCTTGGTCGGTTGTTCAACATTGCCGACAAGTTGGCGCAACAGCACGGCGACCAATTTATCTCCAGTGAGTTAGTGCTGTTGGCAGCGTTGGAAGATCGCGGCGTGCTGGGCCAGTTGTTGCGAACCCAGGGTGTCGATAAGGCGGCACTGCAGGCCGCCATCAAGCAGGTGCGTGGCGGCGAGGCAGTCAGCGACGCGTCTGCGGAGGAGAATCGCCAGGCCTTAGGCAAGTACACCATTGATCTCACCGAGCGGGCAGAGGCTGGCAAGCTGGATCCGGTGATTGGTCGCGACGACGAGATTCGTCGCACCATTCAGGTGTTGCAGCGTCGACGTAAAAATAACCCGGTGCTGATTGGCGAGCCGGGGGTGGGGAAAACCGCCATCGTTGAGGGGTTGGCGCAGCGCATAGTCAACGGTGAGGTGCCGGAAGGCCTGCGGGGCAAGCAGGTGCTGTCGCTGGACATGGGTGCGTTGATTGCCGGTGCCAAGTTCCGCGGTGAGTTCGAGGAGCGCCTCAAGGCGGTGTTGAATGAGCTGGCCAAGCAGGAGGGCCAGATTATCCTGTTCATTGACGAGCTGCACACCATGGTCGGGGCAGGTAAGGCCGAAGGCTCCATGGATGCCGGTAACATGCTCAAGCCGGCGCTGGCGCGGGGGGAATTGCACTGCGTTGGGGCCACCACTCTGGATGAATACCGGGAACACATCGAGAAGGATGCCGCACTGGAACGGCGTTTCCAGAAGGTGCTGGTGTCCGAGCCTAACGAGGAAGACACCATTGCGATTCTGCGGGGGCTCAAAGAGCGTTACGAGGTGCATCACGGGGTCGAAGTGACCGACGGCGCTATTATCGCTGCGGCCAAACTGTCCCATCGCTACATCACCGACCGCCAATTGCCGGACAAAGCCATCGATCTGGTGGACGAGGCCGCCAGCCAGATTCGCATGGAGATGGATTCCAAGCCGGAAGCCCTCGATCGACTGGAGCGCCGCCTGATTCAGCTGAAAATCGAGCGGGAGGCGCTGAAGAAGGAAACCGACGCCGCGTCCAAGAAACGGCTGGACGAACTCAAGAGCGTCATCGGCACTATTGAGCGCGAGTACGCCGATCTGGAAGAGGTGTGGAACACCGAGAAGGCGGCGCTGCAAGGCTCCCAGAAGATCAAGAGCCAGCTGGAGCAGGCTCGAATCGATCTGGAGAATGCTCGCCGAGCCGGCAACCTGGCGGAGATGTCCGAGCTGCAGTACGGCCGCATTCCGGAGCTGGAGCGCCAGCTGGATATGGCGAGCCAGGCCGAAATGATGGAGATGAAGTTGCTGCGTAACCGGGTGACGGACGAGGAAATTGCCGAGGTGGTGTCCAAGTGGACCGGCATTCCGGTGTCTAAGATGCTCGAAGGTGAACGCGACAAGTTGATGCGGATGGAAGACGCGCTGCACGCACGGGTGATTGGTCAGGACGAGGCGGTGGAGGCGGTAGCCAACGCGGTGCGGCGTTCCCGCGCCGGTCTGTCCGATCCGAATCGCCCCAACGGCTCCTTCCTGTTTCTGGGGCCGACCGGGGTGGGCAAAACCGAGTTGTGTAAGTCATTGGCCTCATTCCTGTTTGATACCGAAGAGGCCATGGTGCGCATCGATATGTCGGAGTTCATGGAGAGGCATTCGGTAGCCCGGTTGATTGGTGCTCCGCCCGGCTATGTGGGCTACGAGGAAGGCGGTTACCTAACCGAGGCGGTGCGCCGCCGTCCCTATTCGGTGTTATTGCTCGATGAGGTAGAGAAGGCCCATCCCGACGTGTTCAACATACTGTTGCAGGTGCTTGAGGATGGTCGCTTGACCGATGGCCAGGGCCGCACCGTGGATTTCCGCAACACGGTGATTGTCATGACCTCCAATCTGGGCTCCGACATCATCCAGCAAAAGGCTGGGGAGGCGCAATACGAGGCGATGAAGTCGGCCGTGATGGAGGTGGTCGGAACCCATTTTCGGCCTGAGTTCATCAATCGGGTTGATGAGGTGGTGGTGTTCCATCCTTTGGGCAGCGAGCAGATTCATGGCATCGCAAAGGTACAGATCGATCTTCTCAACCGGCGCCTGAAGGATCAGGACATGTCGCTGCGGCTGTCGGACGATGCGATGAATCTGCTGGCCGAAGTGGGCTACGACCCGGTGTACGGCGCGCGGCCGCTAAAGCGAGCCATCCAGAGAATGATCGAGAACCCCCTGGCGCAGCAGCTGCTTAAGGGCGAGTTTATCCCTGGCGACAGCATTCAGGCATCCGTGGCAGGGCATGAGCTGGAGTTTACCAAAGCTTAAGCCCGCTCGAAGGGGGCAGGAGCCCCCTTTGTTGCGCAAGCGTAGCTTGGTGGATAGCGGTGTGCGGCTATGCCAGCGAGCGTTATTCGCCTGATTCCGGACCGCAATTTTCTTGCGCAATCTGCTCAAAGGATTTGCGCTTTTCGATGATCTCGTCCGGCGCCAGGTAGCGCTGTTCGCCATCTTCATCGACTCGAATCCGGCTGGTGGAATTCAGGATTCTCAGGTTACTTTGGGCGGCTTCGCAGTTGGCGATGCGCTGTTTTTGGCGGGCCTCTTCAACCGCCTCCAGGCGACGGCGTTCCGCAGCATCCTGCTGCCGTCCTTCCAGTTCTTCGACCTGATCCTGAGGGTTCTGACTTTCAACCCTGCTGGTCGAGCCACCGGTTCGGATGTTCACGGTTTCTGCTCGGGTGCCGGTAGGCTGGCGGTCACCAAAATGGGTAATACCGTCTTCATCGGTCCATTTGTATACGGATTCGCCGATGACGGCGCCGGGCGCAATAGCAACAACAACTGCCAGAAGTAGTGATCTGCTGTTCATGCCTATACTCGTGATCTATTGATTGATCGCAGGTAGTTGAGGGAACCCGCTTTGTATTGGAGTCTTAAGCGACTCCTTATAATGATTGCCCGACTATTGTGCGGGTTTTGCAGAGCGCTGTGCAATTTCCTGCTTCACAGATTACACACAGTATGGCAAAGCTTTGCTCCGCTTGCTGGTGGAATCTCTTGGCTGGCGCTATTGACAGGGAGTTTCGCGCTGTCACAATTACCGATTGCCTGAAGGCAGGGGTCAATACGGCAGGCAATCCCGAGCAAGTATCCCCCGTTAATTACCACACTGAACACTTTGCGTCGTGGACGCAAATGGTTGTTGCATTCGTGCAACCCGTTGATTGGCCGCTCTCCGCAACCCTCAGGAGCGCGGTTGGCCAGGAGACAACCTCTCGTCTAATGGTGTGGCGGAACATCCGGTTCGGCTTCCACAAGAAGCTCAGATGCCGGAGATCCGGGCAACCGGGGCCGAACCCCGGAACATTCACTCGTAGCAGAGGGTAGAAAACGTGGAGTTATTGTCTGGCGCCGACATGCTGATCCGTTCCCTGCAGGATGAAGGGATCGAGTACATTTACGGCTATCCAGGTGGTGCAGCGCTGCATATTTATGATGCGCTGTTTAGGCAGGACAAAGTCAAGCATATTCTGGTTCGACACGAGCAGGCTGCGGTCCATATGGCCGATGGTTACGCCCGTGCCACCGGAAAACCAGGTACCGTACTGGTGACCTCGGGTCCTGGAGCCACCAACACGATTACTGGCATCGCCACCGCATTTATGGATTCCATCCCCATGGTGGTGTTGTGTGGCCAGGTGGCATCGAGCCTGATCGGCGAAGATGCCTTTCAGGAGACCGATATGATCGGTGTCTCCCGCCCGGTTGTGAAACACAACCTGAGTGTTCGCCACCCGGAAGAAATTCCCGAAGTCATTCGCAAGGCCTACTACATCGCCTCGACCGGCCGTCCCGGACCGGTGGTTGTGGATATTCCCAAGGATATGACCACGCCGAACGAGCGTTACGAATATTCGTACCCCAAGAAGGTCAAGCTGCGTTCCTACAATCCAGCAGTGCGTGGCCATGCCGGCCAGATCAAAAAAGCAGTCGATATGCTGCTGGCGGCCAAGCGGCCGATGATCTATGCGGGCGGCGGCGTGATTCTGGGTAAGGCTTCAGAACAGCTGATCGAGCTGGTGCGGACGTTGGGCTACCCCATCACCAACACGCTGATGGGAATTGGCTGTTATCCGGCAACCGACAAGCAGCACCTGGGCTGGTTGGGCATGCACGGCACCTATGAGTCCAACATGGCGATGCACCACTCTGACCTGATTCTCTGTGTCGGTGCACGCTTTGACGACCGGGTCACCAACGCCACCGAAAAATTCTGTCCCGGGGCGCGGATTATTCACATCGATATCGACCCTGCCTCCATTTCCAAGACCATAGAGGCCGACGTGCCCATTGTTGGTCCGGTGGACGCGGTGCTGAAGGAAATGCTGAGCCTGGTCAAAGAGGCCAAGGAAACGCCGGATGCCGAGGCGCTGGCGGCCTGGTGGAAGCAGATCGATGAGTGGCGGGCCTTCCACGGCATGCGTTACGAAACCAATCCGGACGTCATCAAGCCGCAAGAGGTGATCGAGGCGTTGTGGCGGCTCACCGACGGCAAAGCTTTCGTGACCTCTGATGTAGGGCAGCACCAGATGTTCGCCGCCCAATATTACAAGTTTGACAAACCCAATCGCTGGATTAACTCCGGAGGTCTGGGCACCATGGGCTTTGGTCTGCCGGCGGCCATGGGCGTCAAGTTGAGCTTCCCGGATGACGAAGTGCTGTGCATTACCGGCGAGGGCAGTATCCAGATGAACATCCAGGAGCTGTCTACCTGTAAGCAGTACGATCTTCCGGTCAAGATCATCAATCTGAACAATCAGGCGTTGGGCATGGTCAAGCAGTGGCAGGACATGAACTACGAGTCGCGCCATTCCCAGTCCTACATGGAATCCCTGCCGGACTTCATCAAGCTGGCTGAATCCTACGGCCATGTAGGGATTCGCATTGACAAGAAAGAAGATCTGGAGCCCAAGCTGAAAGAGGCTTTGGCCATGAAGGACAAGCTGGTGTTCCTGGACATCTACGTTGACCGCTTCGAGCACGTCTACCCCATGCAGGTGGCCCGTGGTTCGATGAAGGATATGTGGCTCAGCAAAACGGAGAGGGTCTGATCACCATGCGTCGTATTATTTCAGTACTGCTGGAGAACGAACCCGGCGCGTTGTCGCGGGTGGTCGGCCTGTTTTCTCAGCGCAACTACAACATTGAGACCCTCACGGTTGCCCCCACCGAGGATGAGACCCTGTCGCGCTTGACCGTCACCACGACGGGATCGGACAAAGTCATCGAGCAGATTACCAAGCAGCTCAACAAGCTGATCGAGGTGGTTAAACTGGTGGATCTGACCGAGGGTTCTCACATCGAGCGTGAGCTGATGCTCATTAAGCTCAAGGCGACCGGGTCCCAGCGGGCGGAGATCAAGCGCACCGTGGACATCTTCCGTGGTCAGATCGTTGATGTCACCAGCTCGGTGTACACCGTTCAGTTGGCCGGGGATAGCGACAAGCTGGATGGCTTTATCCAGGCGGTCGGTACGGCGGGCGTGCTGGAAGTGGTGCGCTCCGGGGTGTCCGGGATCGCCCGAGGCGAGAAAATTCTGAGCATCTGACTTCCCGGTTTAGGATTCAGTGTTGAAACATGGCAGCATTGCCAACACAAAGTAGAGGTTTATCATGCAGGTTTATTACGATAAGGATTGTGATCTTTCCATCATCCAGGGTAAGAAAGTAGCCGTCATCGGTTACGGTTCCCAGGGGCACGCGCACGCGTGCAACCTGAAAGATTCCGGTGTCGATGTCACTGTGGGTCTGCGCCCGGGTTCGTCTTCTATCGCCAAGGCTGAGGCCCATGGCCTGAACGTCAGCGAAGTTCCCGCTGCTGTTGCCGCTGCCGATGTGATTATGATCCTGACGCCGGATGAGTTTCAGGCGCAGCTGTACAAGGAAGAGATCGAGCCGAACCTGAAGGAAGGCGCCACTCTGGCCTTCGCCCACGGTTTTGCCATCCACTACAACCAGATCGTGCCGCGTAAGGATCTGGACGTCATCATGATCGCTCCGAAAGCGCCTGGTCATACCGTGCGCTCTGAGTTTGTGAAGGGTGGAGGTATTCCTGATCTGATTGCCATCTTCCAGGACGCGTCCGGCAATGCCAAGAACGTCGCTCTGTCTTATGCCAGCGGTGTTGGTGGCGGTCGTACCGGTATCATCGAAACTACGTTCAAAGACGAGACCGAAACCGACCTGTTCGGCGAGCAGGCGGTGCTGTGTGGCGGTGCTGTTGAACTGGTCAAGGCTGGATTCGAAACCCTGACCGAAGCGGGTTACGCGCCGGAAATGGCGTACTTCGAGTGTCTGCATGAGCTCAAGCTGATCGTTGACCTGATGTACGAGGGCGGTATTGCCAACATGAACTACTCCATCTCCAACAACGCGGAGTATGGCGAGTACGTCACTGGTCCTGAAGTCATCAACGACGAGTCACGCGCTGCCATGCGGAATGCGCTGAAGCGTATCCAGAGTGGTGAGTACGCCAAGATGTTCATCTCCGAAGGCGCTCACAACTACCCGTCCATGACGGCGGCCCGTCGTAACAATGCGGCCCATCCGATCGAGCAGGTTGGTGAGAATCTGCGTGCAATGATGCCTTGGATCGCGTCCAACAAGATCGTGGACAAGGAAAAGAACTAAGCCTCACGGCGGTTCAGGAAAGCGCGGCCCTTGATGGCCGCGTTTTTCGTTGGGCGGGGAAATTTCCTTCTGGGATGAGGGGTTGGGTGGCCTGGAGTGGCTGCTATACTTCCCTCCAAATACATTCAGGATGGCTGGAATGACAACCAAGAACGACAAGTCTGAACATGAACTGAAGCCCGATGCCTCTGGGTGCGATGAGCCGGTACACGAGCATGCCGATGGTGAAGTGGTCGAAGAAGAGTTGGTGGGCGGGGCGCCGGTACGGCGGAAGGGGATCTACCTGCTGCCCAATGCGTTGACCACCGCCTCCCTGTTTTCGGGTTTCTACGCCATCGTATCGGCGGCCAATGGCATGTTTGAAAACGCTGCTATTGCTATCTTTGTTTCGATGATCCTTGATGGGCTGGACGGGCGTGTGGCGAGAATGACCAACACGCAAAGCAAGTTTGGCGAGGAATACGACAGTCTGGCCGATATGGTGGCTTTTGGCGTAGCGCCAGGCCTGGTGGCCTTTTTCTGGTCGCTTAACAGCCTGGATCAGTTTGGCTGGGCGGTGACGTTTATCTATGTTGCTGGCGCGGCCTTGCGATTGGCGCGCTTTAACACGCAGATCGGCTCCGTGGACAAGAAGTTTTTCGTTGGCTTGCCCAGTCCCTCTGCAGCGGCCTGTGTGGCCGGTCTGGTTTGGTGCTTTCATGCCTATGAGCCGGCGGGGTGGTTGACGGCGCTCACTATTGTGGTGGTTGGCGGTACTGGGGTGTTGATGGTGAGTAACGTACTTTACCGCAGCTTTAAGGATCTCGATCTGCGTGGTCGGGTACCGTTCGCGGCCATTCTGCTGGTGGTGCTGATCTTTGTTGTGGTGGCGCTCGACCCGGGCACTGTGCTGTTCAGCGGGTTCTTGGTCTATGCTCTGTCTGGCCCGGTTCGGGTTTTGCTTCGTCGTGCTCGGCGGTCGTCCCGTTAGGTCTGGGCTATACTAAGAATGGTGGCTAAGGATTGGCCGGATATGGCAGTGAAAGCGGCGGTTTTTACGGGGATTGAAATAATATGGAAATATTTTCGAAACCTCGTTGACACCTCCGCTGAGGTCTGTAGAATGCGCATCTCTTTCGAGGGGCACGCCACTTAAGCGGGCCGGAAATCGAAAGACAACCGCTTGGTTTTATTGAAGATTTTGAGTTTCAACTTTCTTCAAAATAGCGGTTGACAAGGTGGCTCAGCACGGTAAAATGCGCGCCACCTTGAACGAGGTAGCCGGGAGGTTTCGGCGGT
>NZ_JAQNDA010000006.1 GCF_028369065.1 Marinobacter sp. SS21 | reverse complement strand
CACTCTTAATGCAAGCCGCACAGGGCGGTTTGATCCCGGTGTCTGGTCACCGAGACCGAGGGGCCTTCCCTCATCTTGAATACAGCAAGAAAGACCGGAGTCTTTCGTCATGACACACCCGCGCAGCGGTGAAAAATTTGTCCGGCAACAGCGGCTGGTTAAATTGCTACCGTTCACCTTCCAGCTCATGCCATACCCGTAAAATGATGATGGCACTCACATGTACTGAATAGCGGACAACATACTTGCCAAAAACCATGTCGCGGATGGAATCAGGTACCGGCGCCAATTCAACCGGTGTTCCCATTCTAGGGAAGTCTGGTAGTAATTCGATTTTGCTAACCAGTTCTGCAGCCACCCTGCCTGCCGCAGGGGGATTGTGAACTGCGATAAACTCCCTGAGGCGCTTCAAATCTTCAATGGCTTCGTCCGTGTAAACCAGTTTCACTTACCTGACCTCGGCGCATCCTGCTCGTTTTCGGTTCCCCAGCTATTGAGCCAACCATGGACCTCGCTAGCATCGACTACCTTTCCTTGGGCAGCCGACTCCATTGCCTCTAGCGTTTGCTGCCAACGCTCCTGCTCACGCTGCTGCTTTTCAATGTATTCTGATAGTGCCTGATTGATCACCCAACCTTTACTCCGATGGAGTCTGCCGGCGATTGCTTCCAGGTGCTGTTCAACTTCTGCCTGAAGACGAACGGTAGTGACGCTCATGACTGTACCTCCAATGCGGTTGACTACATTGTATTACAGAATAGTCGATGAGGGTCAGCAAAAAAATTTAACAGGAACTAGATAGACCCCTTCGATAACTCAATAATTCGACCGCATCATGATTACGCAGCCTCATAGCAACGCGCCCTGCCAAGATTTTTTAAAACAATAGGTTAGACAGACACTCTACGCTTCGCCATGGAATCATTTGACCGCCATCATTTGCTCTCACAATAACCGGTATCCATGGCTGTTCACTCCGCCTACGAGAGCCGGTGCGCAGCGTTGTTCCCGTAAATCGCTACAGCAGTCACGCTGGAAAAGCCTACCGGCGCTGGATTATCGAGACCTACCCCGCTACGCCCCTGACAACGGTCGAAGCGGGGTCGGAGACGGGCATTGCCAGCCGGCGACCGCGCCAGCCGGGCAGGCTTGGTCTTGGCTCAGCAAGGCTCCAACGGCGCATAGGCCAGCACCAGCCATTTGGCGCCGTCGTCGAAATTGACCTGCACCCGAGTGTGGTGGCCGCTGCCCTCGCAGTTCATCACGATGCCTTCGCCAAACTTGGGGTGGCGTACCCGCTGGCCCAGGGAGACTCCGGCCTGCTCGCTGGCTGCGGCGGCGAACAGGCCTTCGTTGGGGCGGGCCACCATGGCCGGGCGGCTGACGGTGTTGCGTAGCCGCACTTCCTGCAGGCAGTCGGCGGGTATTTCCCGGGCGAAGCGGGACAGGGCGTGGAACTTTTCCTGACCGTAGATGCGGCGGGATTCGGCGTAGGTGAGCACCAGCCGCTTCATGGCGCGGGTGATGCCGACATAGGCCAGCCGCCGCTCCTCTTCCATCCGTCCGGGTTCTTCCAGGGACATGCTGTGGGGAAACAAACCTTCCTCGACCCCGGCCAAAAACACCAGCGGGAATTCCAGCCCTTTGGCGGAATGCAGCGTCATCAGCTGTACGCTGTCCTCATGGGCCTCGGCCTGGGCTTCGCCGGCATCCAGCGCGGCCTGGGCGATGAACTCCGCCAGCGGATCAACCCCCTCCTCCACCTCAAACTCCGCCAGGGCGTTGACCAGCTCCTCCAGGTTCTCAATGCGGGCCTGGGCCTTCTCGCCTTTTTCATTGGCGTGATAGTCCTTGAGCCCACTGTCCTCGATGGTCTGCTTCATCAGGCCGTGCAGGCTGGCGTGTTCGGCCTGCTCCGCCAGCGAGGCGACGATGTCGAGGAAACGCTGCAGACCGGTGCGGGCACGACCCTTGACCTGCCCCGCCGCCAGCAGCCGTTCGCTGGCCTCCCACAGGGAGATGCCCTGCTCGCCGGCACACGCCCGCAGCTCCGCCAGACTCTTGGCGCCGATGCCCCGGGGCGGCACATTCACCACCCGCTCGAAGGCGGCGTCGTCACGGCGGTAATGAACCAGGCGCAGGTAGGCCAGGGCGTTGCGAATCTCCTGGCGGTCGTAGAAGCGCAGGCCGCCGTAGACCCGATAGGGGATGCCCTGGCGCATCAGGGCCTCTTCCAGTACCCGCGACTGGGCGTTGGATCGGTAGAGGATGGCGCTCTCGCTGCGCAGGTTGCCCTCCTGCACCCAACTGCCGATGGTATCGGCGATGTAGTTGGCCTCGTCCTGCTCGTTGAAGGCGGCGTACAGGCTGATGGCTTCGCCCTCCGGGCCGTCGGTCCACAGCTCTTTGCCGAGGCGGTCCTGGTTGTTGGCAATCACCGCGTTGGCGGCCTTGAGGATCAGCTGGGTGGAGCGGTAGTTCTGCTCCAGCCGTACCAGCCGGGCATTGGGGAAATCGCGCTGGAACTGCTGGATGTTCTCGATCTTGGCGCCACGCCAGCCGTAGATGGACTGATCGTCGTCACCGACGATGGTCAGCGGCACCCGGTGTCCGGCCAGCACCTGCAGCCAGGCGTACTGGATGGTGTTGGTGTCCTGGAACTCGTCCACCAGGATGTGCTGGAACCGGCGCTGGTAATGGCCCAACAGTTCGGGCCGATGCAGCCACAGCTCGTGGGAGCGCAGCAGCAGCTCGCCGAAGTCCACCAGACCGCTTTGCTGGCACAGTCCCTCGTATTGGCGGTACACCTTGACCATGGTGTCGGTGAAGTGGTCGCCGGGGTTGACCTGGAGGTGATCGGCCCGCAGGCCCTCGTCCTTCTGGCTGTTGATGAACCACTGCACCTGCTTCGGCGGCCAGCGGCTCTCGTCGATCTGCAGCTCCCGCATCACCCGCTTCACCAGCCGCAACTGGTCGTCGCTGTCCAGGACCTGGAAATTCTCCGGCAGGCCGGCGTCCTGCCAGTGGGATCGCAACAGGCGATGGGCGATGCCGTGGAAGGTGCCAAACCACAGGCCCCGGGCCGGGATGTTCATCATCTGCTCGATGCGGAAACGCATCTCCTTGGCGGCCTTGTTGGTGAAGGTCACCGCCAGGATGCCGGTCGGCGGCACGCCGTCCACCTGCATCAACCACGCGATCCGGTGCACCAGCACCCGGGTCTTGCCGCTGCCGGCCCCCGCCAGCACCAGCAGGTGATCGTTCTGGGCGGTCACCGCCTCGCGCTGGGCATCGTTGAGGGTATCGATAATGTGGGAGACATCCATAGAGAGCGTCCAAGACTGGCTATTTAAACAGGCCTGGGATTATAGCAGGACGACCCACCGGTTTGTGGACAGAGCGAAACGCTCTGGCACCCGGCCGGGCTCCAGAAACGGCAACGCCCGGCGGTGTAGCAAGGAGGGAGAGCAAGGAGGGGAAGAGCGCCGGGCGGCGCGGGTGTGGGCACAGGGCAATCAGCCGCCCCGGGGCACGGTCTGCGGCTCGACAAATTCGAACAGCCCCTCGACCCCGCCTTCGCGGCCGATGCCGGACGCCTTCATGCCACCGAACGGCGCCTCCGGCGTTGGCCCGGTGCCGGTGTTCCAGCCAACGTGACCGAACCGCAGGCCCGCCGCCACTCGTTGCGCGCGCTCGGCATCGGCGGTGAACACGTAGCAGGCCAGGCCAAACTCGGTGTCGTTGCCGGCGGCCACCACCTCCTCTTCGGTACGAAAACTGGCCATCGGCACCAGCGGCCCGAAGGTTTCTTCCCGGTAGCAGGCCATCTCCGGGGTGACCCCGGAGACCACCGTGGGTGGGTAGTACAGATCGCCGCCGAGGCTGCCGGGGTCCGGCCCGGCCACCAGCGTGCCGCCCTGGTCGAGCGCATCCTGCACGTGCCGGCGAACCTTGTCGAAACCGGCCCGGTTGATCAACGGGCCGATATCCACCCCCTCGGACAGGCCGTCGCCCACGGTCATCCGACCGACCCGCTCGGCCAGTTTTGCGCCGAAGCTGGCCAGCACGTCCTCATGCACAAAGATACGGTTGGCGCAGACACAGGTCTGGCCGCCGCCACGGAACTTGTTGGCGATCAGGTTATCGGCGGCGGCATCCAGATCGGCATCGGCAAACACGATGAACGGAGCGTTGCCGCCCAGTTCCAGGGCCAGTTTCTTGACCTGATCGGCGGTGTCATGAATCAGCTGGCGGCCCACTTCGGTGGAGCCGGTGAAGGACAGCATTGGCACCTCGGCGCTGTCGCACAACACCTGGCCGATGACGCTGGCCTTACCCATCACCAGGTTCACCATGCCGTCGGGAAGCGACGTCCGTTCCGCCATCAGGGTAAACAGCGCAATCATGGTCAGCGGGGTCTCGCTGGCCGGCTTGATCACCGACGGGCAGCCGGCCGCCAGCGCCGCTGACAGCTTCTTGGCGATCATGCCGATGGGAAAGTTCCAGGGGGTAATCAGACCGACCACGCCGACCGGGCGGTAGTGCACTGTCCAGCTGCAGTTGCGGGGCTTCTCCGCCAGGCTGTGGGGTTCCAGGGCCCCGATGTGCAGGCTGTAATAGTCGAAGAAACCAGCGGCGTAATCCACCTCGGCCTTGGCCTCGGCCAGAGGTTTGCCGTGCTCCAGACACAGAATCCGCCCCAGCTCATCGCGATCGGCCTGGAGCGCATCGCGGATTTCCTCCAGCCAGCGGCGACGGGTTTCCACCGGGTATGGCTGCATCAGCTTGAGGGCCCGACAGCCGGCGGCGACCGCCTGCTCGACCTCGGCGGCGGCCATCGACGCCACCGCGGCGATACGCTCACCAGTGGCCGGATTGTAGACGTCGAAGGTGGCGCCGTCGGCAGCGTCCAACCATTGGCCACCCACGTATCCGGACAACTGTTTCAGCAAGGGGGATTCAATCATGTCGGCTCCTTTTCATCTGTGTCGGCTGACTCATCTGTGTCGGCTGACTCATCTGTGTCGGCTGAGGCGTCGCAATAGGTCCATCCGAGAACCCCATAGTGGCCCCGGATATCAGCCCTGTAAAGCCGTAGCCAGTAACCAGCCGGGGCACCTTGACCGACAGCCTATACTCGACAATAGATGCATCAGGAGGCCACACCATGAACGCGTTCTTCCATCCGTCGCAGGATTTGCATACCCCCAGAAGCTACTTCACCCGCGGCCAGATGCGCCAGCCCCAGGAAGTGCCTGACCGGACCGTACAGCTGCTGGAGGGGCTCAAGGCCATGGAGGTACCGGTGCTGATCCCGGCGGACCAGGGCGCCGGCAGCATCGCCCGGGTCCACGACCTGGGTTACCTGCGTTTCCTGGAATCCGCCCACCGCCGCTGGACCACGATGGGCGAAGACTGGGGCGATGAGGTGATGTCCAACATCTTTGTGCGCTCGCCCAACCCCATGCGCGGCATACTGGCCGAGGCCGCCCACTACCTGGCCGATGGCAGCTGCCCGATTGGCGCCAGCACCTGGGAGGCGGCCTACTGGTCGGCCCAGAGTGCCCTCGGCGCCGCCGACGCGCTGATGGCCGGTGAGCGCACCAGCTACGCGGTCTGCCGGCCACCGGGCCACCATGCCCGCCGGGACGCCGCCGGCGGCTTCTGCTACCTGAACAACGCCGCCATCGCGGCCGAGCGACTCACCGCGCGCTTTCCCCGGGTGGCGATTCTGGACACCGACATGCATCACGGCCAGGGCATTCAGGAAATTTTCTACCAGCGCAGCGATGTGCTCTACGTCTCCATCCACGGCGACCCCACCAACTTTTATCCGGTGGTCAGCGGCTTCGAGGACGAGCGTGGCGAAGGCGCGGGCTACGGCTACAACATCAACCTGCCCATGCCCCACGGCTCAACGGAAGCGGATTTCTTTGCCCGGCTGGAGGAGGCGCTGACGGCCATCCGGCTGTACCAGCCCGACGCCCTGGTGCTCACCCTGGGCTTCGACATCTATCACAATGACCCTCAGGCCAAGGTGTCGGTCAGTTCGCAAGGCTTTGCGCGGCTGGGCAACCAGATCCGTCTGGCCGCCCTGCCTACTTTGGTGGTGCAGGAGGGCGGCTACGATCTGGAGGCGCTGAATGAGAACGTGCGACAGTTCTTCACCGGGCTGAATATCTGACTAGGGCGCATAGACCTTGATGTTGGCGTAGCCCTCGGCCTTGAGGTGGCCGGCATGCACTCGGCTCATGGAGCCGCGGTCGCAGAACAGCAGGTAATGGCGGTCCTTGGGCAGCTCGCCGATGCGCTGGTTGAGCTCATAGAACGGAATCTGCAGCACTTCGTTGTTGGTCAGCACCAGCGGCGCCCGCTCGCCCTCGGACGGATGACGGACATCGATGATGACATCGTCCACGCCTGGGGTCGGCACCAGCTCCACGTCTTCCGGGGTGGTCAGGGTCTCCATCAGGTCCGCCACCGACGTCTCGGTTCGCTGCTCGATGGCTTGCTGCAGCACCGCCGAGTCCATCTGGGCCTCGCAATGCTCCACCCGATCCAGCTTGGCGCGGGTGGCCGGTTTCTGGGAAATCACCCCGCAGTACTCCGGCATGGTGCGGGCAAACGGTTCGGTGCCGATGTCGTGGGCGATCCGGATGATCTGTTCCTTGTCCATGGCGATCAGCGGTCGCAGTACTACCTGTTCGCTGGCCCGGTCCACCACGTTGAGGTTGGTCAGGGTCTGGCTGGAGACCTGGGCCACCGCATCCCCCATCACCAGGCCTTCGGTGTTCTGGCCCGCGGCGATGGCCGACGCCGCCCGCAGCATCTCGCGCTTCAGCACCACCCCCCAGTGGCGGTGATTGACCGAGCGCATGATCTCCGCCACCACGCCATCGAACGGCACCGAGATGAACTTGGCGTGGTGGGAGGCACCATAGCGCTGCCACAGGTAGTGCACCACCTGGCGCACGCCCACCTCGTGGGCGGTACCGCCGAGGTTGAAGAACAGGAAGTGGGTGCGCAGGCCCCGGCGCATCATCAGGTAGGCCGCCACCGACGAGTCATAACCGCCGGAGATCAGCGTCATCACCGATTCCACGCTGCCCAGCGGGTAGCCACCCAGGCCCCGGTGACGCCGGCGGGCGATCAGAAATTCGTGCTGGCGCACCTCGATGCGAACCTCGACGTCGGCGTTCTTCAGGCTGACGCCGCGGGAGTCGGAGGCCTTCAACAGCGCGCCACCGACGTAACGCTCCAGCTCGATGGAGGTAAACTCATGGCTGCCCTGGCGCTTGACCCGCACCACCAGGGTCTTGCCGGTCAGGCTGTCGGCGAACGCCGCCACCGTCTTTTCGGCCACGTCCTCCTGGCTGATCAACGGATACACCGACACCTCCTGGATGGTGGAGATACCCGGAATACGCACCAGCTCATCCACCACCGGACCGGCCAGGCCGCGGTCTTCCGGCACCTCGATGTCGATGCGGTCCCAGCCGCCCTCGACGGTGATCTCCGGATCGAGCCGGATCAGCAATTTTCGGATATTCTGGCGCAACTGGCGCATCTGCTGACGACGGACTGGCTTACTCTTGATCGCAACTTCCGATGCGGGACGAATGAGGAATTTCATGGCTGGCTTCGACTATTGACTGGCTGGAAATAAGGAATGAAAGCGCCCAGTGTACCGTGTTCCGGCATGGCCTCAAAATTCGGCCAGCCAAGATCCCGATCCCAATCAGCGAAGTCGCCGGCCAAATGGACTAAGGTTATAGACAGGGTCTGGCATTATTTACCCCCAAGGAGACAGGCTGTTCATGATTGAAAACAAGATCAATGCATTGGTATCCCCGGAAGGCAGTCTCGAAATTCTTTCCAACCATGAGGTCAACCGACTCAAGGACAAAAGCGAAGGCGGCCTGTACCGCCTGTTCCGCCAGTGCGCTCTGGCGGTGCTGAACACCGGTATTGAGACCGATGACTGTAAGAGCCTGATGGAGCAACACGCGGATTTCGATGTCCGCCTGGTGCCCCAGCCGCGCGGACTCAAGCTGGAACTGATCAATGCCCCCGCCTCCGCCTTCGTCGACGGTCAGATGCTGCGGGCCAACCGGGAACACCTGTTCTCTGTGTTGCGGGACATCATCTACTCCAATTCCATCCCCATCTCCGCCGCCGGCTTCCGCCGCGACCAGCCGGAAGACATCACCAACCTGATCTTCCACATCCTGCGCAACGCCCGGGTGCTGCAGGCGGGGCGGCTACCGGATCTGGTGGTGTGCTGGGGCGGTCATTCCATCAACCGGGAGGAATACAGTTACAGCAAGGAGGTCGGTCACCAGCTGGGCCTGCGTGGCCTGAGCATCTGCACCGGCTGCGGCCCCGGCGCCATGAAAGGGCCGATGAAAGGGGCCACCATCGGTCACGCCAAGCAGCGGGTGAAGCACGGCCGTTACATCGGCATCACCGAGCCGGCGATCATCGGTGCCGAGGCGCCCAACCCCATCGTCAACGAACTGGTGATCATGCCGGACATCGAAAAACGGCTGGAGGCGTTTGTACGGGCAGGCCACGGCGTCATTGTGTTCCCCGGCGGCGTGGGCACGGCGGAGGAAATCCTCTACCTGCTCGGCATCCTGTTGCACCCAGACAACGAGGATCTGCCATTCCCGGTGGTGTTCACCGGACGCAAGGAGAATGCGGAGTACTTCGAGATGATCGACCGTTTCATTCGCCACGCCCTGGGCGACGAAGCCGCCAGCAAGTACGAAATCGTCATCGACGATCCGGTCCGGGTGGCGCAGATCATGAAAAAAGGCATGGAGGACGTGGCCACGTTCCGGCGCGCCATGCAGGACGCCTACCACTTCAACTGGATGCTGAAGATCGATCCGGTGTTCCAGCTGCCGTTCGAGCCCAACCATGACAACATGCGTTCCCTGGCCCTGCACCAGGAACAGCCGGTGCACCTGATTGCCGCCAATCTGCGCAAGGCCTTCAGCGGCATCGTGACCGGTAACGTCAAGGAAAGCGGCATTCGCCAGGTCCAGCAGAAGGGGCCGTTCGAGATTGCCGGCGACCCGGCGCTGCTGACCCCGCTGGAGGCGATGCTGGAAGCGTTCGTCAAACAGAACCGAATGAAACTACCCGGCGCCACGGCTTACAAGCCCAGCTACCGCATCATCCGGGGCGCAGCCGCCTGATGCGACGGCTGCGGTGACTGCCGCTGGCGGACTCAGCCGCCGGCCGGCAGGCTGGCGTAATAAGCCGCCAGATTGGCAATGTCCTCATCGCTCAGCGCCGCCGCCTGGCCCTGCATGATGGGGGCCTGGCCACCGTTGCGTTGCTTGGCCTTGTAGGCGTTCAGCGCGCTGACCAGATAGGCTTCGTTCTGGCCGGCGAGATTCGGGTAACCGGGAATCAGGGCGATCCCGTTTTGGCCATGGCAGGCACCGCAAACCGCGGCCCTGGCCTTGCCGGCCTCGATATCACCGGCCACCGCCAACGTTGGTAGCGCTGCCGCCAGCGTAACCACCCCGGTCACTGCGATCTGTTTCAAGTTCATGGATTCTACCCTCTCATCGTTATGGTTACCGGGCCCGGAGCTGGGCTCCCTTGGCCAACAAAAGTTATAACATAGCGTCGGCGACCCACAAATGCGATAGGTCAAGTTACTACTTTGGCCGCGAATACCCTCTACCGAAGCACACTTGCAACGAATGTCGAGTTCCTTTCCCGGCACACTCAGGCCAAAGTCTGTGGCAAGATGCCCGGCGTCCGGCGCACCTTCGGCAGCCGTGCCCGGGTGCACACCTGCGCCAACCAGACCCCCACAGTGCGAACATGCAAGCGGAGAAGTGATCATGCCCATTCAGGTTAACGAGCTGCCGTGCCAGAGCGGCGTCATTGGCGTCCTCACCCTGGATTCCCCGGCCTCGCTCAATGCCCTCAGCGAGGACATGATCGATGACATGCAGGCTGCCCTCGATCGCTGGGAGCAGGACCCGCGAGTCTGTCTGGTGTTACTGGACGCCGCCGGTGAGCGCGGTTTCTGTGCCGGCGGCAACATTGTCGCCCTGTACCAGGCCATCAGCACTGGCGACGTCGACACCCCTCAGCGGTTCTTCAGCAAGGAATACCGCCTGATTCACCACCTGCACCGCTTCGCCAAGCCAGTGGTGGGCTGGGCCCAGCGGGTGGTCATGGGCGGCGGCATGGGATTGCTGTCCGCCTGTCGCTACCGATTGGTGACGCCGGACCTGATGATGGCGATGCCGGAAATCAGCATAGGCCTGTTTCCCGATGTGGGCGCCAGCTGGTTCCTCAACCGCCTGCCGGCCGGACTCGGGCTGTTCCTGGGCCTGACCGGAGCCCGCCTGAACGCGACCGATGCCTTGCGGGTGGGGCTGGCGGATTTCGCCGTAGTCGCGGATCGCAAGGCCGCCCTGCTGGACCAACTCCAGAGTCAGAGCTGGACCGGCAACGTCGCCGGCGACGACAACCGCCTGCACCGGTTGCTCAACCGGCTCGAAGGTCCGGCCGCCGCCGAACTGCCCGCCAGCCGTCTGGCCGACCACGAACAACGGATTGCCTACCTGTGCCGCCAGGGCGAGCTGCCGGACATTGTCGACCGACTGCTGAGCGAGGCGGTCGACGACGACTGGTGGCAAGCCAGCATGGCCAATCTCCGCGCGGGCTGCCCGATGACCGCCTGGCTGGTGAGCGAGCAGCTACAGCGAGCCCAGCAGATGTCGCTGAAGGACATCCTGACCATGGAACTGGCCATGGCTCTGAACTGCTGCCAACGGACGGACCTGCCCGAAGGCATCCGGGCGCGGTTGGTGGAGCGTGACCAGAACCCGCAGTGGCGCGATCACAGCGTGCGCGCCGTCGCCCCGGACGCGGTGGCAGCCCATTTCATGCCACCCTGGGCCGAGGGCGACTGCCCGCTGCAGCTGGACTGAACCCGGCTTCAGCCGTCGGCGCCAGCCTGAATCAACAGCATCTGCAGATCGTGGTTGCGGATGGCCCGGGCCAGACCCAGCGCCGTCTGCCCCTCGGGGGAGCGGTAATTGACGTCGGCGCCGGCCGCCAGCAACGCCTCGGTGGTCAACAGATCGCCGCTGGCGACAACCTGCATCAACAGCGAGCGCCCGCCCTGGGCCACGTTGACGTTGGCGCCGGCGGACAACAACACCCGCATCACCGCCAGGTGCCCGGCCCGCGCCGCCAGCATCACCGGGGTCTGGCCGTCAGCGTCCCGGGCGTTGACCTCCGCCCCCGCTGACAGCAATAAACGCACCATCGGCCGATCACCCTGGGCGGCGGCCAACATCAGCGGGGTCACACCGTCGGTGCCGGTGTAATCCGGCGCCGCACCTCGGCTCAGCAGGTACCAGGCAATCCGGCCCTGGCCCTCGGCCACGGCCTTGGCCAGGGGGGTGCCCTGTTCGGTCAGGGTGTTCACCGCGGCTCCGGCGTCCACCAGCTGCTCCACCCGTTGCAGATCCGCGGCCGCCACCGCCTGCAGCAACGGTGTAGCGGTGGCGCTGGCGTGTTGCTGGGCCAGGTTGGCCGGCGTCGGGTCATGGGCGCAGCCGGTAATCAGGACAGTGCCAAGCGCGAACAGCAGACTGGCAAGGAGGGGTCGGGCAATTCCATTGGCCACCATAGTGAGGGTCTCTGAGTCTCGGTCATGAATCTGCATTCTCGGCAGATGGCGGCCATAGGTAAATCGAGCGGTTCACAAGTTGGCGCTTTACGGAGTGCGTTTAATCGCCGTCCAGCAGCGGCAACAACCTCCGCACCAACGTCCGCAGGCGCTGTTCAGCGTCGCGGCGGCCGCGACAATCGCCGCTGCGCTGGAGCCGGGTCCAGTCCCAGCCCTGCAGCACCGCACGCACCCAAAGCCTCGTCTCTGAGGCCAGTTGCCGGGCCATTCCGGCTTGCCCGCTGAAGGCTCGCAGCACCGGCAGGCTCAGCTCGAAGCCGCGATAGCCCTCGGCGAAGGCCCGAAGTTCACAAAGATCCTGAGGCCCCAATGGTGGTCGCGGCGGCAGCTCGGCGGTCAGCGTCAGCACCAGTTCCGGCGCCAGCTCCGCCCACACCGAGGGCACCAGTGTGGTCCAGTGCTCCGCCAGCCGTTCCCGCACCCGGCTCACCAGCGCCTGACCGGGTGCGCTCAGCCCCTGCAGCAATTGCACCGCGTGTTCGCCGCTGCTGCTCTCCCGGTGCAGCCCCAGGCGCACCAGTGGCAGCCGGCATTGCCGCCAGAACGCCAGCAGCTCCGGGCTGGCACCGAAGCTGGTGCCCAGGCCATCCAGCCGTTGCTCGCGGGCGTAGCCCAGCGCCGCCTGCACCAGGCCATGGCCGATGCCCTGGCGGCGCGCACCGGCCGCCACCGCCACCCGCACGATGCGCAGCAGGTGCAGGCTGGCCGCCTCCACAAAGCCGCTGTGACTGGCCAGGGACTGGGGCAACAGATGGCCCCGCAGCCGGCGCTTGCCCTGCATGACCTGCTCGGCCAGATCGGGCGCCAGCCCGCCTTCTCGGGAGGCCCACAGCACCCCCACCACCACCCCGTTACAGCTGGCTCGCCAGGTCACCGCGCCGGCGTCGTCCAGCCACTGGCGCAGATCCCCCGGGGTGGTGCGGTAGTGGGCATCCACCAGCAGGCCAAAGGCCTCGGTGAGTTCCTGGTCCGAGGCCGTCGCCGGTTGCCAGCGCGCGATCTGGATGGCCCCCGGGTCGGTGTCCGGGGCGGGCTCCGGGGCCGAGGCATCGAGCAGGAACAACCGGGCGGTGAGCGCCTCCAGCGGATCGTCGGCAGCCCAGCGAATGGGTTGGCTGACGGTTTCGGCGCGCCACTGGGGGGTATGGCGGTCGAGCACATCGCGGAAGCGGATCGAGAAGCCGCGGCCGGTGCCTTCGTAGCCGTGAATGGTGCTGGCAAAGACGCAGCGGGGCCAGCCCAGCAGGATTTCCTTAAGCTGTTGCGCCGGGATGGCGGCGGCCTCGTCCACCAACACCAGTTCGGCCTCGGGCCGCTGCTGGAGCAGCTCGTCGAGGGGCAGAAAGCGCAGGCTCTGGCCCTGGGCCAGCCGAACCGAGTGCGGGTCGTGATCGGGGACCAATTCCGCCCCGGCCTCGGCCCGGGCATGATGGAACAGGGTGGCCACGGCGGCGGCACTGGGTGCGGTCACGATCAGCTGCCGACGGCCCTGGCGCAGCAGCTGGATGGCCGCCAGCCCGAGCGCCGCGGACTTGCCCCGGCCCCGGTCAGCGGTCATCACCAGCGGTCGCCGGCGGCGGCCAAGGCCGGTGGTGACGATGGCGTCGATCAACCGCTGTTGTTCGGTGCTGACACCGGGCAGGAACGGCTGCGCCGGGACCGGCAGCTGCGGTAACACCCGGTGCCGGGATTGCGCCAGATCCAGCCGGATCACCGAGTGATCCGTCCGCAGGCAATCCGCCAGGCGACGGGCAAACGGATGCTGCCGATTGTCGGCCAGGCCGGTACGGCGATAATCCGGATCGTCAAAGCCGGCCCACTGGGACAACGGCGGCACCAGCCAGAACCACAGGCCACCGGCGCTCAGGGTGCCACTGAGGGCCGCCAGGCTGTCCGGGGGGTTGCCGCTCCAGCCATCCCACACCAACAGCTCGATTTCCCGTCCCAGCCATTGCCGCGCCGCTGTCGCGGCCAGCGGTATCAGGTGGGAGGCCGGATTGTCGGCGGCCGGTCCCACCCACAGGGCGGTGTCGACGTTGAGCGCCGGCAGCGTGGCGGCCAACCAGGCCAGCCCCTGCTCGCGCTCACCTTCCAGCAGCACCAGGCGACGTTGACCGCTCAGCCCGAGCCGCTGCTGCAACTGCTGCCAGGCGTGGGTGTCCGCCGTCAGCTTGATCATGCTCAGTTGAGATCGATGGCGTGACGCTTGAGATCGGCCAGCTCGCAGAGCTCCAGGGTGGCCTGGTGGGTGGCCCTAAGCTTCACCCGCGGTGCACAGTCGGCGGCCAGCGCCTCCTGCCAGCGGGCCGCGCACAGGCACCAGCTGTCGCCGGGGCGCAGGCCCGGAAAGCCGAAGGCCGGCATCGGGGTGCTGAGGTCGTTGCCGCGAGCCTTGGAAAAGGCCAGGAAGTCCTCGGTCACCACGGTACAGACGGTGTGCTGGCCAAGATCGTCGGGGCCGGTGTTGCAACAGCCATCGCGGTAGAAGCCGGTCTTCGGATCGGTGCCACAGCTTTCAAGAATCTCGCCCAATACGTTGACCGGATCTGACATTTCAACCGCCATGGTGATTTCTCCTTACAATAGTTTTGGATGACCGGAATCAACGGATGCCGGAATTCAGGAATTCCGGGCATCCCGGTGAAAAACAAGGGCCCTATTATGGTGGACGGCTTACCCCGGTGCCAGTTGCCGATTACAATGGCGCCATGCATAAGCCGCTGCCCGACTACCTCACCGACGAACAACGCGACATCATCACCGCGCCTTACGAGCACGCGGTGGTGACCGCCGTGGCTGGCAGCGGCAAGACCTTCACCCTGGCCTGGCGCATCCGCTACCTGTTGGAACAGGGCCATGACCCGGCACGACTGCTGGTGCTGATGTTCAACCGCAGTGCCCGCCGGGATTTCGAACGCAAGCTGCAAGACGTCACCCGCGACAGCGGCCTGGCGCTGCCGGAGATCCGCACCTACCACGCCATGGGCCTGCGGCTGTACCGGCGCTTTGTCCAGGATGGCCAGCTGCCAGCGTTCAGCGACGCCATCCTCAGCGAGCAGGAAATCAACTTCCAGGCCTGGCGGCTGACCCGGGAACTGGCGCCGGCGGAACTGGCGGACGAGATTCGCCGTAACAAGAAGGACTATGTTGAAACCGCGGTCAACTTCATCGACCTGGTCAAGACCACGCTGTCGCCGGTGGCGGTGGTGTTCGAGGAATTGGGCTACGCTGACAAGCACCGTTACCTGATCGACCTGTTTCACGGTTTCGAGGCCTGGCGCAAGGGCCAGAGCCGAATCAGCTACGCCGACATGCTCTATGAGCCGGTGCTGGCAATCCACCAGAGTCCCACGTTGCAGAAACTGGTCAGCAACAAGATGGACCTGATTCTGGTGGACGAATACCAGGACACCAATGAGATCCAGCACCTGCTGCTGCGCTATGTCGCCGGCGACCGGGCCCGGGTCACGGTGGTGGGCGATCCGGACCAGACCATCTACGAGTTCCGCGGCGCCCGGCCGGAGTTCATCCTCAATCGCTTCGGCGAGGAGTTCGACAGCCCGCTGGAGCTGAGCCTCAGCTACACCTTTCGCTACGGTCACCGGGTGGCGCTGCTGGCCAACCACCTGATCCACCACAACAGCGGCCGCAAGGCGGTGCTGTGCCACGCCCACGCCAGCACTCCCGCCACCACCATCGAGCTGCACCGCCAGGATAACGACGCCGAGGTGGTGCTGGCCGTGCTGGCACGGACCGAGGCTGACGCCCTCGCCGACACCGCCATCCTGTTTCGGGTGTGGAGCCAGAGCGTGCCCATCGAGCTGCAGCTGCTGGCCCGCCAGATTCCCTACCGCATCGACGCCGGCAAGGGCGCCCTGTTCAGCCGCGAGGTGCAGGCCATCACCGCCCTGTTGCAACTGGTGGCGGGCCAGCTGACCGCCCTGCCGGCCGCCGACCGGCTCGACATTGCCCGGCTGTTGCTGCGTTTCCCCCACGTTGGGCTCAAGGAAGGCGAACTGGACCAGCTGGCGCAGATGCTGGCCCGGATCCCGGACGGCTGGGGCGAGCGCCTGCTGGCGTTGGAGTTTTCCGCCTGGTCGCCGCTGGTGGGCCGCAAGTTGCGGGCGCTGGGGGAGGCGCTGGTCAAGCTGGCGGGTTTCCAGGGACCGGTGGCCACGCTGATCCACCGTTACGCCCAGCACACCGACTTGCTCGAGGGCATCCGCGGCCTGGCGCTGACCCACGAAGCCGCCGACGAACGGATTGAAACCATTCACGGTTTCCAGCGCTACCTGGCCGGCCTGGACATCGGCGCCCTCGAGGCCCTCAACCACCTCAAGGCACTGAAAACCCAAGCCGCTCAACCTCAGCGCAGCGGGGTGCTGATGTCCACCATCCACCGCACCAAGGGCCTGGAATGGACCCAGGTGATCATTCCCGGACTGCAAGAGAAGTACCTGCCCTACAGCCCCCGCCAGGGCGACGATCTCAAGGCCCACCTCGAAAGCGAACGCCGCCTGCTGTACGTGGCCATGACCCGGGCCCGTCAGGCCCTGCACCTGATCACCCGCGCCGCCGGCCAGGCCGCGCACCTGGATGGCGACCAGGGCCCGAGCCGTTTTGTCGGCGAACTGTGCTTTGGCTTATGCGACCAGTTTGGCCAGTGGCTGGATCAGCCTCCCAGCGACGCCACCGCCGGCCTTACCGTGACTCACCCTCTGACCCCGGTCAGCCTGCGCTATGCCGCCAGCACCGGAGTCGAGCTGGCGTCCGACCAGCCCTCCAGCGGCAGGATTGACGACGGCCCGCTGTGGGGCCACCCCCGGCTCCACCATGTCATTTTTGGCGCCGGTACGGTAATGACCGAGGACGGCAGCGCCTTCGAGGTTCGTTTCGACTCCGGCGAACAGCTCAATTTCAGCAAGAAGAGCGCCCACCTCTATTTTTCTGTCACCTCCTGACCCGGCTTCGGCCCCAAATGCCCGAAACCCGTTGGAACCCAGGCGAATATTAATTCGTCCTGTTATGAACTGGGCTTTTGGTCAGCAATGACGTAAGTTGCGGTTCCAGGAGAGAGGCCCTGCTCACGGGTCATCACCGGAACATAAAAAGTGCGTACGCCAGCCAGGCCAAGCGCCCCCCTTACGAATGAAACCATTGAACAGGAGGTTCGGCATGTCGATCATGCGTCCACTAGTAGTAACGGCCCTGGCGGCCGCCGTCGCCACCCCAGTGGCGGCAGAGCAAAAAGATTACATCTACATCAGCCCCTTCGCGGGCTACCAGCTGTTCGACTCCAAGCGCGACCTGAGCGAAACCGGCACCTTTGGCGTGGGTCTGGAATACCGCTTTACCCCGCGCTGGGCCGTCGAGGCGGTCTACTCCCGTGCCGACGCCGACCGCAAGCATGTGTCCGGCAGCAGCGATTTCGAAGAACTGCGTCTGGACGGCCTCTACTACCTGGCCGACGCTGACCAGGCCTGGAATCCGTACCTGGCCCTGGGCGCTGGCGATGCCGACTTCGGCTCTGGCCCGGTCTTCACCGCCGGCACCAACCACGACGAGACCCGGGTCAACATCGGTGGCGGTATCCGCTACAACATCACCGAGTCCGTCTCCCTGCGCGGCGACCTGCGGGAATTTCACGGCATTGATGAATCCACCTTCGACACCCAGGTGTCGCTGGGCCTGAGCATGGCCTTCAGCCGGGGGGGCGGCGGCAATGAACAGGTGGTGATGGATTCCGACAACGACGGCATCGCCGATGGCAACGACCAGTGTCCGGGCACGCCGGCCGGCGCCCAGGTCGACAGCCTCGGTTGTGAACTGGACAACGACAACGACGGCGTGGCCAACAGCCGCGACGAGTGCCCCAGCACCCCGGCGGGTGCCAGCGTCGACGGCCGCGGCTGCGAGACCGATTCCGACACCGACGGCGTGGTCGACAGCAAGGACGAGTGTCCAAACACCAGCGCCGGCGCCGACGTGGATGCCAGTGGCTGTGAAGGCGTCGCCGAAACCGTCGAGACCATCGAGCTGCGGGTGCAGTTCCCCAGCAACAGCGCCCAGATCGACGGCACCTACGACCGGGAAATCCAGCAAGTGGCGGATTTCATGGCTGAGCATCCAGAGACCAGCGTAGAGATTGCCGGTCACACCGACAGCGCCGGTAACGCCGACTACAACCAGTCGCTGTCCCAGCAGCGTGCCGAAGCGGTGGCTGGTCGCCTGACCGCAAGCCTGGGGGTAGCTGCCGACCGTGTCTCCGCCGTGGGCTACGGCGAGGCTGAGCCGGTGGCGGACAACGACACCGCCGGCGGTCGCGCCCAGAACCGTCGGGTGGAAGCACGCATCCAGGTGCGCCGCTAAGCCCTCGGTCCTGAGTTAAAAAAACCGCGGCCCTGGCCGCGGTTTTTTTTGTGCCCCCAATCAGGCCGCCGTCAGGAACGCCGGGAGCGGAACAGCGCGAGACCGGCGTTCTCGGCGTAGTTGCGCAGGGTGTCGTAAGTGCGGGCCGACTGCCACTGCACCACCTCGGCGATGCTCGCCAACTGCTCCGGAGCCTCCAGCCGCCCCAGCACCGACACCAGATTGCGCCAGTCGCGCCCGGCAAGGGCGTCGGTCCGGTTCAGCATGCGTTCCAGCAGGGCGCCATGATCCCCCGCCAGCAAGCCGGCAAACAACGCCTGGCCGCGACGGGACAGGGCCTTGGCGAACCGCACCAGGGTCGCCACCTGGCCACTGACGATGGCCGCCATGATCAACGGCCGCAACACAAAGCCTTCGGTGAACAACCCCAGGGTGGCGAGTTCCTCCAGCTCCGAATCCTGCAACCGGCTCGCCAGGGTCAGCACCAGATCGGCCCGGTTTTCCTGAATGGCGGTACGAACGAAGGCCTCCAGGATGCTGCCTCCCATTTTCAGGCCGGTATTGGCAACAATGGCCTGGAAGTCCGCATTCATCGCCTCAACCAACGGCAGGGTGTGCGCCATCAGTTCCTCGTCGTAGGCAGCCCGTATCAGGTGTTCCAGTGTCGACCGGTTGCGCAAGGCCGCCAGGTGGACAACGATACGGCGATGACTGGCTTTCAGCGTCCCCAGGGCTCGCAGAACCGGCCCCCACAAGCCATTCTGGTCGGCGAATTCGATCAGTTCATTGAGCACCGCCGGATCCCGCGACAACACCTGGTTGGCAATGCGCGATTTCAGATCCTGGCCGACCTGATCCATCACCCAGAGCAGCAACGGCCAGGCGCTCCTGTCTGTCGCTCCGGCGAGGATGATCCGGTTTAACCGGTCATTATCGATCAGCCGGATGATGTCACCGAGCTTTTCCGGCTGCTCCATGTAGAACGCCAGCCGCAACAGCGCCACATCGTCCTGAATCAGCGTCAGGCTCTCCCGGATCGCCGGCGGCGTCAGCACATCGGCCAGCTGGCCCGCCTGAACGTAGCATTGGCGCTGAACCAGATGGGCCGCCGACGCCGCCAGCTGGTCTGGCGCTATGTGGGCCACCAGTGTACGCAACACTCTTGGGTCGGCCTGCAGCGTGGTGTCCGCGAGGAACTCGACAGGCAGGGGGCGGGCCAGGCGGCCCACCAGGAGAGGATTCAGGTGCGGCAACAGGCGCGCGGTCAATAGTGGCCCCAGATCGAGCGCCAAGCGGGATGCCTTGCCCCGGGGCAGGAAACGGGCGGCCTTGGCGAGTCGACGGAACATCGGCCCCTGCACCTGAGCCAGTTCATCCAGCGCTTCGTAGCGCAGCGCCCGGATGTCGTCGGCACTGACCTCGCCAGCACGGCACCAGTGCGGGTCCAGCGGGCCGATCACCGCCGCCAGCTTGTCCAGCTCGGCCTGACATTGCAGTTTAGCGATCATCCGAGGCCCCTTCCGTGGCACTGACAGCCTTGCGGGCACCCAGCCCCAACGCCAACCGTCCCAGCAACGACATACGCTGTCGGGCCCGATCCAGTTCCGCCTCGATCTCCCCCGCCTGCTGATCCCGTCGCGCCTGCGCCTGGGTGCGAACCACCTCGGCAAAATCAACATCGGGCGACGTCGCGACGCCCCGGTCACCGTGTCTGAAGGTCATGGCCCACCTTTTTTGTTTGGTGTGTTGTCTGTGTGCTGCCCATAGTTTATTTTAGTTTCGTGATTGAAGTCACATGGACCCAGGCAAGAACAACAAAATTCTCACGAGCTCGCTATGCCAAACCACCGTAACGGGGAGCAATACCCCGCCGTGGCAGACACCGCACGCAACGGTCAGAACCGCTCCATTGTCGGACGTCTGGCCAGTACCGGCCTGCGAACCGCCACCCAGCTGTACAGCGATGTCGAGAACCGGGTTCTCCAGGTCATCAAGGACAAGCTTGAAGGCGTTGAGGCTCATCCCACCCAGTCCGGCGGCTCCGTCACCGGCTCAGGGCCGTTTCCCTTGCAGGTGCTGCGCCCCGACGTCACTCAGCTACTGGCCGATCTGCACCACCGCTCCATCCACCAAACCTGCAATTCGGCCCAAGATGACTTGTTGCGAGTACTGATCTTGCAACTGACCCCCGATGAACTCCGGGTGCTGGCGCTGATGTCCGATGGTGAACCGCATCCGGCCTGCCACCTGGAGGCGGTTGGCCGGCTCGGTAAAACGGTGTACCGTGCCCGTAGCTACCTGAGCCGGACAGCCCAGGAATCGGGGCTCATGCTGCCGCAATGGGCGCCAACCTACCTGCAGCACTTACTGTCCCTGGGCCTGCTGAAGGCCGGCCCCGAACTGAAGCGCGAACAAACCCGATACGAAACCATCGAGAACGGCCTTGAAGTGCGTTCGGTGGTGGCGGAACTGGACGCGGCCGCCAGCCTGAAGCCCCGCTTCCAACGATTCTCTCTGGGCTTGTCCGATCTGGGCGATTGGTTCTGGCAAACGTCACTCGCGGCAAGGGAGTCGCGCTAGCCCATCCCCCCCGTTTAACCGTGTAGTTGGACCCCCAAGCAATGATGGAAGCTGTTCTCAAGGAGTTTCTGGATAATCTCTGGCTGTACCTGTCGATGCCGATGATCAGTGGCATGGTGGGCTACGTGACCAACGTGATTGCCATCAAGATGATGTTCCAGCCGCTGGAGTTCGTCGGTAAGCCCCCACTGCTGGGCTGGCAGGGCATCATCCCGCGCCGGGCGGCGAAGATGGCGGCGATTTCGGTGGAGACCATCACCTCGCACCTGATTACCCAGGAGGAGATTTTCGCCCGCCTCGACGCCGACAAGGTGGCCGACGTGCTCGAACCCGCGCTCAACGACATCGTCGACGACATCGTCGACCAGGTGATGCTGGAGTATGAACCAGGGTTCTGGGAAGCCATGCCGCAGATGGTGAAACGCAAGATCTACCAACGGGTGAAGCGGGATGCGCCCAGACTGATCAACGACATCATGGGCCAGCTCAAGCTTAATATCTCCCAGATGTACGATCTGGAAGACATGGTGGTCACCAAGCTCTGCCAGGACAAGGGCCTGCTCAACAAGATCTTTCTGGAAGTCGGCGCGGCGGAGTTCCGCTTCATCGGCCGTTCCGGGTTTTACTTCGGGCTGATGTTCGGGCTGGTACAAATGCTGGTCTGGCTCTGCTTCCAGCAGGGCTGGTTGCTACCGGCGTTCGGGCTGCTGGTGGGTTATGCCACCAACGCCATCGCCCTGAAGATGATCTTCAGCCCCAAGGAGCCGGTGCGGATTGGCCCCATTGCCTTCCAGGGCCTGTTTATGAAGCGCCAGCAGGAAGTCGCCCGGGATTATGGCCGCCTGGTGTCGTCCTACGTGCTGACCCCGGCCAACATCGTCGAAGGCATTCTCAAGGGCCCCTACTCGGACAAAGTCTTCGACATGATTGGTCGCCACGTACAACGGGCGGTGGACGAGCAGACCACCATCGCCAAGCCACTGGTCACCTTTGCCGTGGGCACCCAGACCTACCGCGACATGAAGGCCAGTGCGGTGCAACGGGTGATCGCCAAGTTACCGACGACACTGAAACATATTGAGGCCTACGCCGACGAAGCCCTGGACTTGGAGAACACCCTTTCCACCCGCTTGCAGTCACTCAAGCCGGACGAATTTGAAGCCATGCTGCGCCCCGCCTTCGAGCAGGATGAGTGGATTCTGATCACGGTGGGAGCCGCTCTCGGGCTGGCGGTCGGGGTGTTCCAGCTGCTGGTGATGTTCGCGTAGCCGATCGGGGGCACTACCGCAAGCCCTGACGATGGGCGTCCAGCAGCAGGTTGCGAGGGGTCAGGGCGCGCTCACAGAAGGTACCCAATCGCACCGCAAAACCCTGCTCCTGCAGGTACAGGGCGTAGTCCAGCACCAACCAGAGCTCCAGCGGCCGACGAAACAGGTGACGGACCAACTCCAGCCGGCGCACCCGGGCGTGGCGGCTGCGGCCGTGTTGTTCCCAGTACGCAAAGTCCGGCTGCGGCGGTAATTCGAGGCCCTTGCACTGCGCCGCCCAGCGGCAGAACCCGGCAAAATCGCCCTGGTTGAGCCGGGTTGGATGAGACGGTATCGGCAGGTACTCATCGCGCCCGCGAAGCGTTCGCTGCAAACCATCGAACCCCAGGCGCCAGGCGCTCAGCCGGTGACGCTGACGGCGCTCCCGCCCCGGCGCGGTGACCGTTTCCTGCACCACCAGCCGCAGGTCATCGCGACTCAGCCGGCATCGGCCGTGTGCAGCGTTCACCCGCCGTGACATCGGCATGTGCTCAGCCGCCGCGGTGCGGTGATAGCAACAGGGGACGACACTGAGCCGGCTCACCCCGCAACCCACACCGGTGGTCAGCAGTTGTCGATGCAGGTCGCCACAGGCATGCAACGCCACACCTTGATCCGCCCCCGGCCAGACCAACGCCGGGGCGAGCACGTCCTGCCGGCGCAAGGTCACCGCCGCGCCGCTGTCACGGGCCAGCCGGTTGCCTTCGTTCACCAGGGCTGCGTCCCACTCCAGGCCGTACACCGAACCGGCGCCTGCGGCGGCCAGGGTCCGCGCCAGATGGCCCTTGCCGCAACACCAGTCCACCACCGCTGGGCTGAATGGCCGCAACGCCGCCGCCATGGCGCCGGCCTGAAGCCGTTTGCGGCCAGGCATGTCGCGGGCCAGAGCCTCGGCAAGCGTGCTGTCGGGCCCAGACAGCGCCGGCACTGCGATCAGCCCCCGTCGCCGCCCCAGCTGCGGCAACCAAGCCGCCGCCTGCTGGGCAAATCGATCGGGGTCGTGCTCGTAATGCGCGACTTCGCCGTCGTCGAGCGCATCCAGCCAGCGCTCGAACTCCGGCCATTGGCCAGCCCACGGCGGCGTCGGCGTGGTGAATGGCACCGGTCGCCACAACGGCTGCAGTGCCACCAGCCATCGATCCAGCGCCTGCCAGCGGGCATCAACATCAAACTCGGTGCCATCAAGCATCTAGTGTCCCGCCTGAAACCGGTCCGGCCGGAAGGCGTCCAGCGCCATCGCGGTGGGTTCGCCATCCACCAGCTGCGCCAGCAGTTCGGCGCTGCCGGCGGACAGGGTCCAGCCAAAGGTGCCGTGACCGGTGTTGAGATAGAGGTTGTCCCTCGGCCCCCGTCCGAGTATGGCTGGCCCATCCGGTGTCATCGGACGGAAACCGGTCCAGGCGTCGGCGTGATCGAGATCGGCGCAGCCGGGGAAGCGAGCGGCCACGGACTTGCGAATGGTGGCCAGTCTGGCGGCAGGAATGGAGCGGCGATAATCCGCCAGTTCGACAAAGCCGGTTGCCCGCAAGCGGTCGCCCAGGCGGGTCGACACCACCTTGTAATTGTCGTCGTGGACGGTAGAGACCGGCGCCCGCTGCGCGTCGGTGATCGGCGCGGTGAGCGAATAGCCCTTGACCGGGTAGATCGGCAGGCGCAGCCCCAGCTCTGCCAGCAGCCCCGGCGACCAGCACCCGGCGCAGACCACCGCGGCGTCGATATCCAGGGTGACGTTGCGACCCTCCGCCGGCCTCAGCATCAGGCCGTGCAAGCGCTGGCGGTCCGCCAGCAGTCGCTCCACCTGATGCTGATACAGGAAGCGTACGCCACGATCCAGACAAATCTGGGCCAGGGCCTGGGAAAACAGGTGGCAGTCGCCGGTGCCGTCCGTTTCGTAGCGAATGGCACCGTGTAGTGGCCCATCGCCGACCATCCCCGGCTCCAGCGCGCGAACCTCACGGGGGCCGAGCAGACGATAGGGAATGGCCAGCTCGTCCAGCACCGTCGCGGTGGCGCGGTACTCCGCCATCATCGCCGGCGAGCTCGCCAATTGCAGCAGGCCGCGATGACCGCCATCGAAGGTCAGCGACAGTTCCTGCTCCAGCGTCTCGAAACAGCGCCGGCTGAATAGACCCATCCGCAGCATGGCCCGCTTGTTGCCACCATAAACGCCGGGGGCATAGGCGAAGCGCAGACTGGCCAGCAGGAAACGCCAGCTTTCCAACGACGGCGGCAGCGACAGCTTCAGCGGGCCGTCGGTCTTCAGCAACCAGGGCAAAGCCTGGCGTACCATCGCCGCCGAGGCCCAGGGATAGACCACGCCGTAGGAGCGCTGGCCGGCATTGCCGAAACTGGTTTCCAGACCGGCGTTGGCGTGACGTTCGATCACCGTGACGTCGTGGCCGCGCTTGCGCAGCGCGTAAGCCGTGGTGACGCCCACCACCCCGGCGCCAATGACCGCTATGTGCATGCTGTCTTGCTCCCTTGCCAACCAACCTTGCCTCACCGGCGAGCCGTCCAGCCTAACCGGAGCCAGCCAGCATCCGGACTAGGTAGTTGTACGCACCCGCGCCATCTCCCTGCCCTGGCGATCCGGACGGATTACCGGGTGGTTTGGGGATCGCCCAGGGTGCAGTGGTAAACTATCTCGGTTTACCGCCCACAGATTAGCAGGCACAGGCCATCCATGAGTCGCAACAAACGCCAAATCCCCGTTTTCAACCATCCGCTGATTGAGACCCATTGCCATCTCGATTACCTGAAAGACCGGCCGCTGGAAGACACCCTGGCCCAGGCCCGGCAAGTCAATGTGGAGAAGCTGATCACCATCGCGGTGTCGCCGGACAACCTGGCCCGGGTTCGGGAGCTGAGCAGGCTGGCGCCCTGGGTCTACGGCACCCAGGGTATCCACCCACACGATGCCGAACAATACAGCAACGCCGTGGAGGCGGACATCCGCGCCCATGCCGGTGATGACAAAATTGTCGCCATTGGCGAGATTGGTCTCGACTACTTCTATGACAACGCCGACCGTGCCGTTCAGCGCGACGTGTTTCGGCGCCAGTTACAGATTGCCTGCGACACCGACCAACCGGTCGTGATTCACAGCCGTGAGGCGGACGACGACACCATCGCCATCCTGCAGGAGTTCGAGCGCGCCTTGAGCCGCCGCGGGGTCATCCACAGCTTTACCTCGGGCCCGGGCCTGGCGCGCTATGCCCTCGACCAGGGCTGGTGCCTGGGATTCAATGGCATCGCCACCTTCAACAAGGCCGAGAATGTACGGGACATCATCCGGATGAGCCCGCTCGAGCAGATCCTGCTGGAGACCGATGCCCCCTTCCTGACACCGGTGCCGTACCGGGGCCGTGAGAACGCACCGTGCTACATCCCGTTTGTCGCCGAGAAGGTGGCGGAGGTCAAGGAGCTGGCCATCGAGCAGGTGCTGACCACTACCTACCAGAACAGCCTGCGGACCTTTCATCGCCTGAAATAATGTCGGCTAACTTGCTAGACGCGGACGGGGACTTATAGTGTGGTAGAGAGCCCCCTGCCCAACGCCGTCCCAGTTGGCCGGCCGTGGCTCCTCTTTCCCATCGATGGAGCGCGAGACGGACCGATGATAAAACGCGTGCCAGTCACCAACCTGCGGGTTGGTATGTATATCACGGACATGAACAACGACTGGATCCCACACAACACCCGCAATCGGCGGGGGTTCCTACGTGACGACGTTACCATCGACAAGATTCGCCAGATGGGGGTGCAATACGTCTACATCGACGCCAACCGGGGTCTGGACTGCCCCGAAGGCGAGTCTGTATGGGAGGTGAATCGGCGCAACGAAGCCCTGCTGGAGGCCGCGGGCGAACTGACGCCCAGCCAGCCGCGGCAGCGGCCGTTGGCGGACGAACTGCAAGTCGCCGCGCAGATTCATGGCGAGGCGCAGTCGCTGGTCAACAACGTCATGCAGGACGTCAAGCTGGGTCGCGCCATTGATATAGCGCCGTTTAACGAACTGGCCGAGGAGCTGCAGGCGTCGGTGCTGCGCAACCCCAACGCCCTGTGCTGCCTGGGCCGGATCCGTGAAAAGGATCGCTACCTGATGGAGCACTCGGTCAACCTGAGCGTGCTGATGTCGCTCTACGGCAGGGGCATGGGGCACTCCGCCGACGTGCTGAAACAGACCATCGTCGGTGCCCTGCTGCACGATATCGGCAAGATTCTGACCCCGGAACAGATTCTCCACAAGCCCGGACGCCTGACCCTGGACGAGCTGGAAATCATGAAAAAGCACGCCAGGGATTCCCGGGACATCCTGCTGACGACCCAGGGCATTGGTGAGTTGACCGTGCTGACCGCCGCCCAGCACCATGAACGGATGGATGGCAGCGGTTATCCGGAAGGGCTGACGGGGGATGAGATTTCCATCTATGGCCGCATGGTGGCCATCGCCGACGTTTACGACGCCTTGACCGCGGACCGGGTTTACCACAAAGGGCTGACGCCCACCCAGGGCCTGAAGAAGTTGCTGGAGTGGAGTGGCACCCACCTGGACCCGGACCTGGTCCGCCAGTTTATTCGGTGCATCGGCATTTACCCGGTGGGGTCGCTGGTGTTGCTGGAGAGCGGCCGCCTGGGCGTGGTCATTGAAACCAACGACGACGACCAGCGACTGCCGACGGTGCGGCTGGTGTACCACACCAAGTTCCATTTGCCGATAGCCATGGAGGTGCTGGATCTGGCCCGGGCCAGCAACCAGGACCGCATTGAACGGGCGGTGGATCCGGCCGACTACGGCATCGACACCAGGAAGCTGATGATTTAATCGGCAGGCCCGGGTGGGTTAATCCATCGACAGGAACAGCCCCATCAGGATCGGCGACACAAACGACAGCAAAAAGCCGGAAGCAATGGCCACCGGCACACAGGCCAGCCCGCCGCTGCTGCGGATGATGGGCAGGGTAAAGTCCATGGCGGTGGCACCGCCGTAGCCGATGGCCAGCGCCGGTCGCCGGGTAATGAGCAGGGGAATCAGCGCCAGCGCGATGATCTCCCGCAGCACGTCGTTGAGAAACGCCACGCCACCCCAGGCCGGCCCCAGGGCGTCCCCGATCACGATGCCCGACAATGAATACCAGCCAAAGCCGGAAGCCAACGCCAGGGCGTCGTGCCAGGGCAGCGCCAGCCACGGTGCCACGACCGCGCCCGCCACCAGGGAACTGGCCGCCAGCGCCAGCGCGATCCCCAGCCCCTGCCGGTTCATCAGTAATCGCCGCAACGACAGCCCGGCATTGCGCAGCTGCAGGCCGATCAGGAACAACAGCAGCATCAGCGCCCAGGTTGCCACCGAATCCACCCAGGACACCGCCGGCAACAGCCACTGCCCCGCCAGAACGCCGGCCATCACCGCCGCCAGGGGCTTCAGTGCCGCCAGGAACAGGCGACGATAATGGGTAACGCCCCGACCGTTGTCGTCAACCAGCGTCATGGGCTGCCAGTAATGCCAGGCCCTGAGTGCCAGCAGGTTGCAGAGCAACAGTGCCAACACCAGCAGCGCCACTTGCCAGGCCATCCGACCAAGCTGGGCCCAGAGCCCATCCAGTTGACCCAGGCCCAGACCGAGCAGCGCCAGGATGAAGTACACCAGTGCTTCCACGGTCAGGTGAATGACCGTCATCAGGGTGCGCTGCTGCAGTTTCAGGGCGAACCCGAGGAACAGCGGCGCCAGTATCAGCAGCGCGTCTGTAAACATGAATCGTCCAACGCAGAGGGAAAGAACCTGGGGTGGCAGGACCTGGGGTGGCAGGACCTGGGGTGACCGGGCCTGGGCTGACCGGGACTGGAGTCAGTGCAGCTCCTGGCTGTCGCGGTCCTGCACCAGCACCCAGGGCGCGATAACCACCGCCCAAAGCTCGGCATTGCAGTCATACCAGGACTGGGCCAGGTCCGTCGGCACATCACCCACCGTGCCCGCCTGCAGCCAGGCCTCAAACTGTTGCTTGTTGTCCGCCACCAGCTCTGCGGCCACATCCAGCAGGTCCAGCTCAGCCGCCACCCGCACCACGTGGCCACGGGCGTAGTAGGTCTGCAGGTCGTGCCAGCCTATCCGGGAGGTCTCAAGATTCAGTTTGTCCTTCAGCTCATCCCGGGAAAGATGGGGTGACATGGCGTGCCTCTACAATCAGTTGGTTCAGGTATCAGTCGGTTCAGGTATCGGTCGGCTCAGGAAACCGGTAATCGATGACGGCCCGCACCTGTCGGCGGAGCCCCCACAACGACCATTATCTCCATTTGGCCTACGTTATTCACCCCTGTGTCGTTGCCAGATCGCCCGGACCGTGTCGGACAGGGTCATCGGATCGAACGGCTTGGCAATGACATCGATGGCGCCCAGCGCCTTGTAGGCCTCCACCTCCGAGGGCTGCACCTTGGCGGTCATGAACGCCACCGGAATGCCGGCCAATAGCGGGTTTTGCCGTAGCGCCTGCAGGGTTTCCGGGCCATCGAGCCGGGGCATCATGACATCCAGCAGGATCAGGTCGGGCTGGAATGCCTCTGCCGAATCCAGCGCCTGCTCGCCCGACTCGCACAACTGCACCTCGAACCCTCCCACCGCCGATAGCGCCAGTTCCGCCACCGCCCGGATATCCGGTTCGTCCTCAACGTACATGATTCGCTTCAGTTCCGTCATAGCTACGCTTACTCTCCACTGGCATGTTTGATGATTTGTCGCGGCAGATCCACGTAGAAGGTGGCCCCGCCCCCGGGGGTGTTGCAATAGCCAATCGCGCCGCCCATTCGCTCCATGAGTTGCTTACTGATGGCCAGGCCCAGCCCGGTACCACCCACCTGGCGGGAATCCGAGCCGTCGGCCTGGGCAAAGGCACTGAACAGCCGATCATGAAAATGCTCCGGCACCCCCTCGCCCTGATCCACCACGCTCACCCGCACCTGATCGTCGTGCTGGTTGACCCTCACCTGCACAATGCCATCGGCAGGCGAGAACTTGATGGCGTTGGACAGCAGGTTGGTTATGACCTGGGTAAACCGCTTCGGATCCACCGACACCTCCGTCTCAGAGCCAGCAGGCTCCAGTACACACTGCACCCCGAAGCGCTCGGCGTAGGTGCGATTGTCGGCCAGGATCTGGGCCAGCAGAGGCCCCAGCGCCTGGCGCTCCAGGGTGAGCGGCATCATGCCGGCAACCAACTTCTCCATGTCGAGAATGTCGTTGATCAGTTCGGTAAGCCGCTCGCTGTTGCGCAGCGCCAGATCGACCATGTCGCCGGCCTTGTCCGGCAAGACCCCGCCCACGCCCTTGCTGACCATTGCCAGCGCCGCCGAGATGGCGGTCAACGGTGTCCGCAGCTCATGGCTGACGGTGGAAACGAACTGCCGCTGCATGGTCGCCAGGCGCTTGCGTTCGGTGATGTCCTCAATAATCGACCAGATCAGCCGGCGACCGGAATGTTCCTCAATCAGCATACCGTGCAGGATCACCGGAAAACGGGAGCCGTCACTACGGACGTACTCTTTCTCGAAGGGGCCGTAGTTGCCCTGGCTCAGCAAGGTGTCCCGCTGCTGGACTTCTTCCGCCTCATAGCCCGGTGGAGTGATCTCCCAGTAACTGAGCCCCAGCAGTTCGTCGCGGGCATAACCGGTCGACTCCAGCAGGGCGTCGTTGACCTCGACAAAGCGCCCGGTATCGAATTCAATCAGCGCGATGCCTACCGGCGACAACTCGAACAGGCCCCGCAGTCGCGCCTCACGCTCGGTGAGCTTGAGTTCCGCCGCCTTTTGCTGGCTGATGTCGCTGTGGGTACCGGTCATCAGCAACGGCTGGCCATCGCCGGTCCAGCCCATGACCCGCCCCCGGGCCTGAATCCAGACCCAGTCACCGTGCTTGTGACTCATGCGGAAGGTAACGTCGTAATAGGGCAGTTCACCGGAGAAGTGCAGCCGTTGCATCTCCTCGACCCCGGGGCGGTCGTCAGGGTGGACCAGCCGGCGCCAGGTCTCGATGGAGAGCGGTTCCAGCTCGGCCAGGCGATAACCGACGATGTCCGCCCAGCGCTCGTTCAGTATGAGCTCACCGGTTTGCACGTTCCACTCCCAGGTTCCGATGTCGGTGGCTTCGATCACCGACTCCAGCCGCCGTTCGCTCTCCCGTTGTTGGCGTTGGAGCCGTGACGCCTCCATCAGTTGGCCCACGGTACGGAGCATGGGACGCAGTTCCCGGGCCAGGGATTCCAGGTAACCGTCAGGACGATTGGCCAAGCCGATCATGCCCACCAGGCGATTACCATGATGGATTGGCAAGCCCAGGAAACAATGAATGGTGGGATGGCCCTGCGGCACCCCGGAGCTGCGGGGGTCCTGAACAAGGTCGTTGGAAAGCACCGACTGCCCGGTGGTAATGACGTGACCAAACAGATTGTCCAGATTGCGGAACTCCAACCCCTCGGCGATGTTGTCCTCGTAGAACGCCCTGGAGGCATCGTCCCAGGCCAGGTTGGTGATGGTGTTGGTCTTGAGGTACGGCTGGCCCTCAGGGTCCTTGAGGATTTCCCCGATAAAACCATACTCGCTTTGGGTGAACTGCAGGATCTCGTCCAACAATTCGGCAAAGGCCTGGCGATGATCCGGCCGATTGATGAAGGTTTCCTGAGCCCGGCTGACCGCCATTTCCACCGCTCGCAACCGGGCCAGTGCGTTATCCACCTCCCAGCGGTCCAGCAGCGCGCCGACCCAACCGGCCAGCAGGCGGACGAACTGATAGTCGAAGTCGATGAAGCCGGAGGGGATACGCGAATCCGGTGACGAGAAGTTCAGTGTGCCGTAGAGCTGCCCCCCCACCTTGAGCGGTATGCCGATGTAGCTCTCCAGGCCGAACGCCCGATAACAGGGGTGCTCGGCGTATTCCGACTGCCCCATGCAGTCGATGGCCAGGATGCGGGTGGCCTTCAGTGTCAGACTGCAATAGGTACTGGCCAGGCTGAAGGTCTGGCCGTCCTGCAGGGTGCCCTCAGGCGACACCTGGACTTGCACGGTGTAAGTGTCGTCGTCAATGGCACTGATGATACCGAACGGCAACCGCAGATACTCGCAGCCCAGAGTCAGCCCTTCCCGCAGGCAGGACTGCAGATCGCTGCGAGAGTCGGTCCGAATCGCCGCCAACGCTTCCAGGGTGCGGTAGTAACGCTGCCGCAGGTTCTTGCCGATTTCCTCCTCGACACAGTCCGCCAGATCTCGCAGGGCCTGGCGGTCATCGTCGGGAAAAACCCGCGGCTGACTATCGATCACACACAGGGTGCCGAGGCGAAAGCCGTCCGGGGAACGCAGGGGGGCGCCGGCGTAGAAACGGATCTCCGGCTGGTCGGTCACCAGCGGGTTGTCGGCGAAACGGGGATCGCTGAGCGTGTCCTCCACCACAAACACGTCCGGCTGGAGAATGGCATGACCACAGAAGGAGATATCCCGGGGCGTTTCGCTCGCGTCCAGGCCCTGACGGGACTTGAACCACTGCCGGTTACGGTCCACCAGAGACACCAGGGCAATTTCAACGCCAAAACCACTGCGTGCGACCCGGGTCAGACGGTCAAAGCGCTCATCTGGCCCCGTATCCAATAACCCGGTGGCGTATAGCGACCGCATCCGTTCAACTTCATTGTCGGGTATCGCCGGTGCTCTCACTACTGCCCTCCTGGCGCGCTCATTGTGGGGTTCCATCAAACGGGTTCACTGCGGAGTCAGCCCCCTACTCGCTGGCGTCCTTGGCGTTGGCATAGTCTTCCGGGTCCAGGCCGGCAAAGCGTAACAACCGCTGACACTCGGCGCTCTCGCCCTGGCCCTGGCCGATCATCGAGGCGGCACGCATGACGATGCGGTCCTGGCGGGCGTTGCCCCGCGGCAGAAAATGGATGGCGCCAATCAGCTCACGCAGGTCCAGCGGCAATCGCCACACCACCTTGAGCCGGTTGCCGCAGGGCTGAGCCCAGTCACCCAGAGCCTGCTCAATACGCTCGTCGCTCAGGCTGCCACCGTTGTTCAAATATTGCTGCAAGACGCTTAACACCACTAACTCTCCGGCCCGGCTCAGCAGTCCGGCGGTGAACGCCTTGGGCTCCGATACCGCGAGCTTGCGAAACATTTGCTGGGCGTGACGACCAACCTCCTCGCATTGCCGCTGGTAGGCTTCCGCCCGTTCCCGCAAGCGCGGGTCACTGAGGGTATGGGTGGCATCCATGGCCAGGCCCAGGGCCAGGTTCAGCGACATTTTGGTGCCAATCAGCCGGATCGCCTCCGCCAGTGTACCCACCGGCTCACCGGTGGCACGGTAGGAACTGGCGTTGGCCACATCCAGCAACCGGGTGGTGAGCCCGGTTTCATCCCGCCAGCGTTCCGCCAACTGGGTGGCATCCAGCGTTTCCGGGCGCTCCATCAAGGTCAGGATTTCGCTGGGCTCCAGGGTGGTGGGCAACTGAAAATGACCGTTACAGACCGCCGTCAGCATCTGCTCCAGATCTTCGCACGGCTCATCCGGCTCTGCCTCCGGCGGAAAGATGGACTTGAGCCGATCACGCACCATTTCCACCTTGAACGGTTTACCGATGAAGCCGCTGATGCGGTGGTGGGCGGCCGCCAGCACCGATTCCCGGTCGGACCGTCCGGAAATCATCAGCACCGGCACCTCGTGGTCCTGCTGGCGGATGTAACGCACCACGTCCAGCCCCGAACCGTCGGGCAAGTTCCAATCGCAAATAACCAACTGGAAGCGATCCGGTTCCCAGGCCTGCTTGGCTTCCGTCACCGAGCTGACGATGCAGGCGTCAAAACGGGCGTAGAGGCCGGCAAGGATGGTCTCCAGCAGTTCCGCCATCAGCAGATCGTCCTCCAGAATCAGCGCCTTCATGACGGCGCGGTCTCCCGACGGGGTTCGGGATGGGGCTTTTGATACAGGGTGACCCCGTTACGGCCCTGAGCCTTGCGCTGGTACAACGCCTGATCGGCAGCGTCCAGGGCGGCCTCGGCACTGTTGAAATCCTGCAGCAAGGAAACTCCAACGCTCAGGGTGACGCGAAAATCGACGGCCTGGTGACTGAACATCAGACCGGCGAACTGGTCACACACATCTTGCATGATGGTCTGGGCCTTGTTCAGCGGACAATCCGGCAGGATCACCACGAACTCTTCACCACCGTAACGGCCAATGGCATCGGTTTTACGCAATCGGTGCCTCAGCAGGTTCGCCAACGCTCGAATCACGGTATCGCCGGTGGCATGGCCGAAAGTGTCATTTACCGATTTGAAGTGATCCAGATCCAACATAGCCACGCTGGCATCCGTCCCATGGCGTAGGCAGCGGGCGAACTCCTTCTGCAGTTCCTGCTTGATGGTGGGGTGTTTCAGCAGCCCAGTGAGGCCGTCCCGGGTCGCCAGCCGGGCAAGCTGGCGGGCGCGGTTACAGCGGGCTCGCACCACATTCGCCAATCGCTGGTCAGAAATCGGTTTCTCAATGAAATCGTCTGCCCCTTGGGCCAGGGCGGCGATCTGCTCGTCCCGGTCCTGTTCCGAGGACAGATAAACGATGGGCAATCCCAACCATTCCGGCTGAAAACGGATCAACCGCGCCAGGCTGACACCGGAATAACGCCCCATGTGGATGTCCATCAGGAGCAGATCCGGTCGAAATTCGGCCAATTGGGAGACCACTTCCGCCGGCTGCGTAACCACCACCACCTCCATGCCGGCTGCGGACAGCACCAAACGATAGTGCTCTGCCAATTGCTCGTCGTCGTCAACTATCACAACCCTGCCCCCGGCACTGTCGTCCCGCTCCTGGTTGAGTTGCTCGATCCGGTCCGCCAACGCAGGCACATCCACCGGGACGGTACATAACCCGCCAGCGCCAGCCTCGGCGATGCGATAGCGGGTCTCGAACGACGCTTTGCGGGACAGATAAATCAATGGCCTGACCGGATTGGGCTCATCCTCGGGTTCCACTGCCGCGAACCGATCCAGGAAACAGGCATTGACGATCACCGCGGCAGTGTCGAGCCGATTGCTGGCTCCCGCAGATTGGTGGGCATCCGGACTGGGGTAGATGGTCACATCGTAGCCATAGCGAGAAAGTCCGCTCACCAGCTCGCGAGCGATGCTATCGTCGGGCTCAATCAGATCAACTCCCTGCCGGGTCATTTCCAACGCGTCCGCCACCTGATTATCCAATACCGGAATCGCACTACTCCCGGCATCGGCAGAGAGCAGTTCTTTCAGGCCCTCGAGCTGTCGCAGAAACTCATCGGCAGGAAGTGCCCCGCCCCCTTCCGAGACCGACTTGAGCTTAAGTTCCAGCTCCCGGGCTTGACGCCCCAGAGCCTGGAACCCAAAGGTACCCGCCGAGCCGGCAAGACGGTGCAGCCACTCGTAACCCTCCTGTGCGAGTTCCCCGCGCACGGTCCGCTCCGCGCTTGATCGAAACTGTCCGGTAAACTGCTCAAGCTCCAGGGTGACTCGGGTGACAAACTTCGACTTGAGCACTTCAAGCTTTTGCACCACATCCTGGTATCCGCCCTTTGCCATCCAAATTCCCCTGTCCGCTTCGGCCCGCCCCACGACCGGGCGATCAGCCAGTTATTATCACACTATAGTCGTCAAAATCGCCGCTGACGATGGGATCTGCCCCCGGATGCCGCCAGCGGCCTTCACTCGGCAGCGGCCCCATGCCCGGCAATCATCTCCCGCACCACGTAGTGGAGGATACCGCCATGGCGGAAGTAAGTCGCCTCATTGGCGGTGTCTATGCGCGACAGCAACTCGCAGGTTTCGCTGTGGCCGTCGGGGTAACGGACGGTCATGGTCACACTGGCGCCAGGCCGGATGTCGCCGGCCAGTCCGGCGATGTCGATGGTTTCATCCCCGCTCAGTGTGAGGCTCTGACGACCGCTGCCCTCGGCGAACTGCAACGGCATCACCCCCATGCCGATGAGGTTGGAGCGGTGGATGCGCTCGAACGACTCCGCCACCACGGCCTTAATGCCCAGCAACCGGGTGCCCTTGGCGGCCCAGTCCCGGCTGGAGCCGGTGCCGTACTCCTTGCCGGCGATCACCACCAGTGGAGTATTATCGGCGACATAGGCCATGGCGGCATCGTAGATCGCCATTTGCTTGCCGCTTGGCAGGTGACGGGTGTAACCCCCTTCCACATCGTCCAGCATCTCGTTGCGAATGCGAACGTTGGCGAACGTGCCCCGCATCATGACCTCATGGTTGCCGCGGCGGGAACCATAGGAATTGAAATCCTTGGGCGCGACACCCTGCCGTTGCAGGTATTCCCCCGCCGGGCTGTCCGCCCTGATCGACCCCGCCGGAGAAATGTGGTCGGTGGTCACTGAATCCCCCAACAGGGCGAGAATGCGGGCACCTTTGATATCCTCGATGGCTTCCGGCGCCGCACCCATGCCGTCAAAAAACGGCGGGTGCCGAACGTAGGTGGAGTCCTCCGACCACTGATAGACCTTGCTGGCAGGCACCTGGATCGACTGCCAGGTGGCGTCACCGGCAAACACCTCACTGTACTCCCGGTGGAACATTTCGCTGTTGACCTTCGCCACCGCCTCGGCGATTTCCTGCTGGCTGGGCCAGATGTCCTTCAGGTACACCGGCTGGCCATTGCTGTCGCTGGCCAGCGGCTCCCGGGTCAGGTCGATCCGGACATTGCCGGCCAGGGCAAAGGCCACCACCAGCGGCGGCGACGCCAGCCAGTTGGTTTTCACCAGCGGGTGCACCCGGCCCTCGAAGTTGCGGTTACCGGACAACACCGATGCCACCGCCAGATCGCCCTGCTCAATGGCCTGCTCGATGGGCTCCAGCAACGGCCCCGAGTTACCGATACAGGTGGTGCAGCCGTACCCCACCAGGTTGAAGCCGAGCCGGTCCAGTGCCTGTTGGTAGCCGCTCACCTTCAGGTAATCGGTCACCACCTTGGACCCCGGCGCCAACGACGTCTTGACCCAGGGCTTGGTGTTCAGCCCCCGTTGCACCGCTTTCTCCGCCAGCAGCCCAGCGGCCATCATCACGCTGGGGTTGGAGGTGTTGGTGCAGGAGGTAATGGCGGCGATCACCACCGCGCCCGGATCGAGTCGGTACACTTCGCCGTCCAGGTTGATGTCCTGACTGGAATGGTGCCAGTAACTGTCCTCAACCCCCACCGCGGTCTGGCCCCCTTCCGACATCAGGTTGACGTTGTTGGCGTCAGCCTGGTCGCCATTCGCGGTCGCCATCACCAGTTCAAACGCCGACCGTATGGCGGTCAGGGCAACCCGGTCCTGAGGCCGCTTGGGGCCGGCCAGGCTGGCCTCCACGTTGCCCATATCCAGTTCCAGGGTGGCGGTATAGAGCGGGTTGCGTCCGGGCTCGCGCCACAGCCCCTGGGCCTTGGCGTAGGCTTCCACCAACGCCACCTGCTGCTCGTCGCGGCCAGTCAGCCGCAGATAGCTCAGGGTCTGGTCGTCCACCGGGAAGAAGCCGCAGGTGGCACCATATTCCGGGGCCATGTTGGCGATGGTGGCACGGTCCGCCACCGGCATGGCCTTGAGACCATCGCCATAGAACTCGACAAACTTGCCCACCACGCCCTGCTGGCGCAACATCTCGGTTACGGTCAGTACCAGATCGGTGGCGGTGATGCCTTCGCGCAGCTTGCCGGTGATCTTGAACCCCACCACTTCCGGGATCAGCATGGACACCGGCTGGCCCAGCATGGCGGCTTCCGCCTCGATGCCGCCCACCCCCCAGCCGAGAATGCCGAGGCCATTGATCATGGTGGTGTGGGAGTCGGTCCCCACCAGGGTGTCGGGGAAGGCGAAGGTTTTGCCGTCCTGCTCCCGAGTCCACACGGTCTTGCCCAGGTATTCCAGGTTGACTTGATGGCAAATGCCGGTACCCGGTGGCACCACCCGGAAGTTGTCGAAAGCCTGCTGGCCCCAGCGCAGGAACTCGTAACGCTCGCGATTGCGCTCCATCTCGATGGCGACGTTGTCCCTGAAGGCGCTGGCGTTGCCAAACTTGTCCACCATCACCGAATGGTCGATCACCAGATCCACCGGCGACAGCGGGTTGATCAACGCCGGGTCCTTGCCCGCCGCCGCGACCGCCTGACGCATGGCCGCCAGATCCACCACGCCGGGCACGCCGGTGAAATCCTGCATCAGCACCCGCGCTGGCCGGTACTGGATTTCGGTATCGGAGTGACGCTGCTCCAGCCACTGCGCCATGGCGTCGAGATGGCGACGCTCCACACTGTCGCCATCCTGGTGGCGCAGCAGGTTTTCCAGCAGCACTTTCAGGGAAAACGGCAGCTTGTCGAGCTGGCCGAGGGTTTCCGCCGCCTTGGGCAGGCTGAAGTAGTGATAACGCTGGCCACGGACATCAAGCAAGGCCAGAGTATCGATTGGGGCCGATGTAGAGCGATGGTTTGCCATGACGCACGTCCTTTTGGTCCAACTGGATGATTAAGGGGTGCCTGACCGCCGAGGCGGTCATTCAATCGCATACTCCACTATTACACCGAATGGGCTCGAAGAAAATGCTTCTATCAAGGGCGGCTCGGGATTGACGGAATCGCCGCGCCCTCAGTGTTGGCGGTCACCGTACAGCTGCGCGTAGAGACCCCGGCGGGCAATCAGTTCGTCGTGTCGGCCTTCCTCAATGATGCGACCGTCCTCGAACACGTAGGCCCGGTCTGCCTGTTTGACCGCACTGAGCCGGTGGGCAATGATCAGCGTGGTGCGCTGGCGCAGGAAGTCCTGCAGTTCCCGGTGCAGCTGGTATTCGGTTTCCGCATCCAGCGCCGAGGTGGCCTCATCGAGGATGACGATGGACGGGTCGGACAACACCATGCGGGCAATGGCCAGGCGCTGACGCTGGCCGCCGGACAGCCGCACGCCCTGGCGCCCGACCCGGGTTTCCAGCTGCTCCGGCATGGCCGCCACGGTGGCGTCCAGTTGAGCCACCTTGAGCGCCTGCCACAATTCCGTGTCCGGCTTGTGGCGGCCGAGGGTCAGGTTCTGGCGAATGGTGTCGTTGAACAGGGCCGGGTGCTGCAACACGGTGGCGACATGCTCCCGCAGGCAGGGCAGGCCAATTCGCTGCACCGGCACTCCACCAATCAACACCTGGCCGCGATGGGGGGTGTACATACCCAGCAACACCTGCACCAGGGTGGACTTGCCGCCACCGCTGGCGCCCACCACCGCCACCTTCTCCCCCGGTTCCAGATGCAAATTGATGCCCCGCAACACCTGTTCGCCCTCGCCGTAGCCGAAATGGATATCCCGCAGGGTCAGGCTCACGGTGTGGCGGTCCTTGAACGGGTTGTCCAGCGGCGGGTAGCGGGGCTCCTCATCCAGCGCCAGCAACCGGTTGACCCGGAACAGCGCGGCGTTGGCGGCGTAGTAAGCGTACTGCATGCTGAGGATTTCCTGCACCGGGGTAAGCATGAACCACAGGTAGCCAAAGATGGCGAACATCATGCCGATGCTCAGGTCACTGAGCAGCACGGTGACCATGGCGGCGGCGCGGAAAACATCGACGCCGAACTGGAACAGGGCAAAGCTGGCGCGGCTGGCGGCGTCGCTGCGCCACTCGAACTGAACGGCGTGATCGCGGACCTGACGGGCTCGCGCCACCAGCTGGCGCAGGTAGTGGCCTTCCCGATTGGCGGCGCGAAGCTGATGGATGGCATCGAGGGTTTCCGTAAGATCACCCTGGAACTCCTCATAGGCGGCGTTCTCCTTGCGCTTGAGCTCCTTCACCCGCTTGCCGATGATCATGGTGCTGAAAATCACCAGCGGATTGAACAGCAAAATCAGCAGCGCCAGCTGCCAATGCACCCACAGCAGAATCAGCGCCGTGCCCAGCACGGTCAGGCTGGCCACCAGGAAGCGGCTGATGGTGGTACCAATAAACTGGTCGATGGCGTCCAGATCGGTGACAAAATGGCTGCTCACCGCACCGGAACCCAGGGTCTCGTACTCCGCCATCGACACCCGCTGCATCCGGGCCAGCAACCGGGAGCGGATACGGAACACCACGTCCTTGGAAATCTTGGAGAATTCCCGCGACTGCAGCACATTGAAGCCCAGCGCCAGCACCCTCAACAGCAGCGCCAACACCACCATGGCGCCGATGTAGAGCACCGGCTGCTGCCAGCTTGCGGGCAACAGCCGGTCCATCACCGGCAGCACCGGCCCGGCCTGTCCCAGCAACACCTCATCCACCAACACCGGCAACAGCAACGGTAGCGGTACGCTCACCAGCGTCGCCAGCACCGCCAGCACGTTGGCCCTGACCAGACGCGGCCGATGCTTCAGCGCAAGCCTGGCGATGCCCCGCCAGCGGTAGCCCGACGCCGGCTGCGCCACCTGCCGGTTTGGCTCTAGCCGCAGTTTGGTATTCAACAGTTCCACACCCTTAGTTGTGCTTCATCGCGAATTGTGCTTCATTGCGAATTGTGCTTCATCGTGGATTAGCGTGACATCGACCACTGGCCGTGCCTGGCCCCGAACTCCGGGTCCTTGGTCAATCCCCTCTGCCCCCCGGCTGGGTCGAAATCGTTTCTTTCTGTGTTTCAGTCTAACTTCTGTGTTTCAGTCTAACTTAGCGCACTGCTAAATTCGCCCGACGCTCGTCATAGAATCTCGGCATAGCCGCTAGACAAATGTTGCGTTTCCCAGCCGGAGAGCGAGTTGGTAGAGTCAGTAGCAAGCTAAGGAGCCCTCTGTATGAACGCAATTACCCAGCCTGGGGTATCGGTGATCGATGCCATCTACCAGCGCCACTCGGTGCGCGGCTTTCGGCCCGATCCGGTGCCGGCCGACACTCTGCAACGGGTGTTCGAGCAGGCGCAACAAGCGCCCTCGAACTGCAACACCCAGCCCTGGAAAGTGCTGGTGGCCTCTGGCGCGTTGCGGGATTCCCTGCGCCAGGGATTTCTGGACAGGGCCCGCGCCGGCCTTCCGCAGACGCCGGACTTCAGTTATGTCGGCACCTTCGAGGGCGACTACCGCACCCGCCAGGTGGCCTGCGCCGTGGCCCTGTATGGCGAGATGGGAATTGAGCGCGGAGACCGGGAGGGTCGCCTGCGGGCGGCGCGGCGCAATTTCGAGTTTTTCGATGCCCCCCATGTGGCCTTCCTGTGTATGGATCGCAGCTTCGGCGCCACCATCGCCGTGGACGTGGGTATCTACGTTCAGACCCTGATGCTGGCGATGCAGGCCAATGGCATCGGCTCCTGCGCCATGGGCAGCCTGCGGGCCTACCCGGATCTGGTGCGCGATGCCTTCGGCGTGGACGACAGGCTGGGTGTGCTGTTCGGCCTCTGTTTTGGCTATGAGGACCCCGGCGTTGCCGCCAACCGCACCCGTACCGACCGCGAATCCGTGAGCGACGCCGTTGTCTTTCGCGACCGTTAGGCGGACCCTGTCGGCGTGACCAGCCAGGCACTGGCGTTTGCCGAATCCCAGGGTACGTTCTCGCCACGGCGGCTGGCGAGCCTGTGCCTGGTGCTGGCCTGTGCCTGCGCCATCGGCCGCCAGTTCGGTGCCGCCGACTGGCTCAGCATGGTATCCGGGAGCGCACTGGTGGCGTTTGTGGCGCTGCAGTGGTCGGCCATCGCCCGCACCTACCAGTTCTTCGCCCTGCTGGCCCTGATGCTTGCCGCGGTGTTGTGGTCCAGTGGCGCCATTACCCCGGCACAACTGATGGCGGCGGTGGATCGCGCGGCGTTCTTCACCTTCTTCCTGACAGCGTTGGCGGTACTCAAGGAAGCCGCCCAAAGCTCGCCGCTGGTTCGCCAATGCGGCACAGCCATGGTGCAGCAGCCGCCGGGACGGCGTTACCTGCTGATGACCCTGGGTGCCCACCTGTTCAGCATCATGCTCAACGTCGGCGCCCTCAACGTGCTCGGCACCATGGTGCAACGGGCCATCCGTCCCGGCCAGGATGCCGAGTCCAGACGCATCGCTGCCATTCGTAGCCGGCGTATGCTCACCGCCACTCTGCGCGGCTTTGCCGGCCTGCCGATGTGGTCCCCCACGTCGGTCACCATGCTGCTGGTATTGTCCGGCATTCCGGAGCTGAGTTGGGAAGCCTACGCGCCTTATGGTTTGGTGTGGTGCGCGCTGTTCATCCTCTGGGGCGCGGTGCTGGACCGCTGGTCCTACCCGCCACCCCAAACACCAGCCACCGGCAATGGCGGCGACCTGTTTCCGCTGCTGCCGCTGGCGCTGTTGGTGGCCCTGATTCCCGCCATCGCGCTGGCGCTGGCCTCGGTTACCCGCCTGGATCTGTTTCCCGCCCTGTTGATCTGCGCGCCGGTGATCGGTCTGGGCTGGATTGCCTGCCAGTATCGGCGGGCCGGACCCCGCCGGACCTCGGCCCTGGTGCAGCGCCGCATCGTGCGCTCGTTTCCCCGCACCTTCACCGATCAGCGCAACGAGGTGGTGCTGTTTGCCTCGTCCGGGTTTATCGGCGTGGTCCTGATTCCGCTGATCGATCCCCACTGGGCCAGTGCCTGGCTGCAGTCCGCCGGTATCGGTGATGCCGCTCTAATGAGCCTGGTCTCCCTGACCATGCTGCTGGGCTCCTTTATGGGCATCAACGCCATCATCACCGCGACGCTGATGCTCGGGGTGCTGCAGCAACTGCCCCATGTCCAGGTATCCGCGGTGGTGCAAGCCTCGGTGATTGCCATCACCTGGGCGGCGTTTGCCGGCGCCTCGCCGTTTACCGCCTCGTTGCGCTTCATCTCCCGGTTCGCCGCCGTCAAACCCCTGACCTTCGGCATCGTGTGGAACGGCCTGTTCAATGGCACGGTGTTGCTGGCGCTGCACATCAGCCTGTTCATCCTGCTTTGAGGCACCCTTCAAATCAGAGCGCCGCGCCCATGCGGCAAGCGGCTGATTGGCGGGCAGAGGGTTCACGGCGATCGTTTGGAGCGTTCGTTAAGGACTATCGCTTAGGACTATCGCTTAGGGCTATCGCTTAGGGCTATCGCTTAGAGCGATCGTTCAGGACTATGGTTGCGGACGATGTAGGAGCTTGCCAATCCGATCGGGGCAGAGGGTGAGGTCAGCAATCGGCGGAGGCTGTTGGGCGCACCATCGGTAACGCCCGGGTCATTGTCATGACGGCTGGAAGGGATGACCGATGGCACGAAGGGCAAATGGAAGGAATGGCGGCGGCAATGGGCCGCCGTCAGGATCGGCCAAACCGCCCCGGCCGCCGTTCGCTGACCGCGCGCGTGCCCTCTTGATGGTCCTCGGTGCGGGCCAGCCAGGCCTGTTCGTGAAACTCATGCTCGGTCTGGCGCTGCAGGGCCTCTACCCATCCCGCTCGCAAGGTGGCGCGGGTCGATTCCACCGCCAGCGGCGCGCCCTGGGCAATCTCCTGGGCCAGCGCAAGAGCCTCCTGGCGCACCGACGCCAGGTCGGTGAGCACGTCCGCCAAGCCCCAGTCATAGGCCTGCTGGCCGTTGATGCGGCGGCCGGTCAGCAGCATCAGGTTGGCCTTCTGCTGGCCGATGAGCCGGGGCAGCACCAGACTGATGCCAAAGCCGGGATGGATGCCCAGCTGGACAAAGTTGGCGGCAAACCGGGCCTCATGCGCCACCACCCGGAAATCCGGCACCAGCGCCAGGCCCAGGCCGCCGCCGATGGCCGCACCCTGGATGGCCCCGACCACCGGTTTGCGACATTGAAACAGCCGCACCGCGTTGCGGTAGAGGGCGATGGCGTTGTCGTCGGCGCCTTCATCGAACAGGCGGTTGTTGCCGGAAAAGTCGGCGCCGGCGCAGAACGCCTTGCCCTCGGCCGCCAGCACGATGGCGCGGCAACGGTCGTCCTGCTCCAGCGCGGCAAAGCATTCCGCCAGCTCGGCGATCAATACGGTGTCGAAAAAGTTGTACGGTGGCCGCCGGATTTCCACCTCGGCCACGTGACCGTGCCACGCGACGGCAATGTCTTGGTAATCAGTCACCCTTCTGTCCCCTCTCGATCTTTCGGTCTTTCGGTCTTTTAGTTTTAGGTCGCCGCCATCAGAAGCCCTGCGCGATGCTACTCCAGGCGCTCCGTTCGCCGTCACTGGCATCCCGCAACTGGGTCACCACATGGTGGCCCAAACGGCAGTTCCAGTAAAACTCCGAACCGGACTCGTCCCGCCAGCACCACACCCGACGGGAGTATTGCTGCAACGGGTATTCGTGACTGAAGCCCATGGCACCATGGGCCTGATGAGCCAGCTGGGTCACCTTACCGGCGGCCTCGGAGGTCACCGATTTGGCGGTGGCGACCGCCACCAGACGGGCCGACGGCTCAGCGCTCGGATCCGCCATGACCCGGGCCGCCTGTTCCACCGCCGCATTGGCCAGGGCGCTCTCGCCGGCCATCTCCGCCACCATGTGCTGGATGGCCTGAAATTTGGCCAAGGCCCGGCCGAACTGCTGCCGTTCCTGGACGTAAGTCACCGTCAATGCCACCATCCGTTCCAGTGCACCGGCGATCTGGTGCGCCCGCACCAACGCCGTCAGCGCCTGAATGTCATCGAGCTCAAGCTCGCTGGCGCCGGCTAGGGCAACAGGCTCGACACCGTTCAGAGTGACCTCATTGCGGGCTTCCCCGGCCAGGCTGCGTTGGTTGCCCAGGCTGCAGTCAACGGTTGCCACCACCGCCAGTTGCAAGCCATGATCCGTCTCCACCGGCAGCACCAGTTGCGGTAACCGGTCGGCAAACGCCACCGCTGCCAGCGTGCCATAAAGCCGGCCTGCCCTCAGCTGTACCGCCTCGGGCGAGACCAGGGCAAAGCCGGTGAGGGTCTCTGGCGCCTGGCCGGTGGCCCGGACCCACAGCCAGTTGGCAAGCATCACCTCCGCCAACGGCAACGGCAGGGCAAATCGCGCCGATTGCCGAATCAGCGCCAAGCCCAGTTCCAGCGACCCGCCGACGCCGCCGGCGTCTTCGCCAATCCACGCCAGCGGCAGCCCTGCTTCTTCAATGGCCCGCCACAATTCCACCGGATAGCACCCATCTTCGGCCTGGTTCACCCGCTCCGGTCCGCCATGATCGGCGAGTATCCGTTCCGCCGTGTCTAGAATGAGTTGATCCACCTGTTCCACTTTTTGTTACCTCAAACCGTTGTTGAGCTGGCCGAGACCAGCGTACTGGCCTAACGCAGGCCCAGGCCCCGGGCGATGATGCCCTTGAGCACCTCGTTGGTACCGCCACGCAGGGTGAACGAGGGTTGCCGCAACAGACTGTCCGACAGCAATGCCCGCAGTTCGTTATCACTGTCCGGCCCCTGGGTAATGGGCCAGAACTCACGCAGCCGCTCGATGATCTCCTGCTCGAAACGGGTGCCCAGGTCCTTGACCAGGGCAGCCTCCACGTCCGGCGACTGACCTTGCTGCAGCAGCGAGGCCACCCCCAGGGACATACTGCGCAGGGCGCGAATCCGAGCCAGCAGACGGCCAAGGGTCGCCAGCTGGTGATCCGTCAACTCCTCTCCGGCAATGGCGCCACAGGCCTGTTCCAAGGCCACGAAAGTACTCAGGAAGCGCTCCGGACCGGAGCGCTCCAGCGCCAGTTCACCGGTCACCTGCTGCCAGCCTTCACCCTCCGCGCCCAGCACCGCGTCCTCCGACACCCACACGTCGTCGAAGTGGGTTTCGTTGAAATGCTCCACGCCACTCATATCGCGAATGCCGCGAATGCTCACCCCCGCGCTGTCCAGCGGCACCAGGAACTGGGTCAAACCGGCGTGGCGGCCACCGGCGTCGCTGCTGGCGGTGCGCGCCAGCACCGTCATGTACTGACAGATCTGGGCGCCGGACGACCACAACTTGGTGCCGGTGATACGCCAGCCACCGTCCGCCTTCTCGGCTCGGGTTTTCACCGAGGCCAGGTCGGAGCCGGAGCCGGGTTCGCTCAGTCCCAGGGCGATGAAACATTCGCCGGCGGCGATGCGAGGCAGAATGTCCCGACGCATCGATTCGGTACCGCATTTCAGGATCAACGGTCCGCTCTGGCGGTCGGCGATCCAGTGGGCATGGACCGGCGCGCCGGCCACCAGCAATTCCTCGGTGATGACGTAGCGGTGTAACGCCGACAGTTCCTGGCCGCCATACCGTTTGGGCCAGGTCACTCCGATCCAGCCACGCTGACCCAGCTTGCGGCTGAAGTCGGGATCGATCCCGGCACACCAGCAATCGGTGCCGGGCCGGAAATGACCCTGACGCCGCTCCCCCCTCAGAAAGGCGCGCACGTCCTGGCGTAGGGTTTCCACGGTGGGGTCGACGTCGGGAGCGGGAAAATTGAAGCGGATATTCTGCATGGTGTTTTACCGCGGAAAATAAATAAGTGAATTTTATTTTTCATAAAAAAAGGGGCTCCTGGAGAAGAAACCCCTAATACACAACAATGAACAAAGCACTGACAAAAACAACACTGACACTATTTACTATTTCAAATAACGGGACAAATACCTTTGCAACATACAATGGATACATAAAATTGATCGCTCCATTTAAATCGCACAACAACCAAATCAAACAACAACTAAATCAAACAACAACTAAATCAAACAACAACTAAATCAAACAACAAAAACCAAATGCGAACAGCAACAACCCAGATCAAATAGACCCTCAATAAATCCACCTAAATACGTTCGGCAAATACATTGCAGGGGATTTGCACAAAGCTCATCGCCGGCGCACACCAATCGGTTTCCAGAACCCGCCGTACGTACTGGGTTACATCGACCGAATACGCACGGCTTAAGGAGCCTCTGATTAACTCAGGACATGGTCATCGGCAGGAACAGCGAGATGATCGGGAAGCTCAACAACAGCAGCAGAACGAACAGATCCACCACCATAAACTTCATCACCCCGAAGAAAATGGTATGCACCTGGATCTCTTTGCCCACCACACTGTTGATGACAAACACATTGAGCCCTACCGGTGGCGTGATCAGGCCGATCTCCAGCAGCTTGATGACAATGACGCCGAACCAGATCAGATCCAGCCCCATGTTCTCGATCAGCGGGATCACGAACGGCAGGGTCAGCAGCATGGTGCCGAGGGGATCGAGGAACATGCCCAGCACGATGTACAACAGCACCACGCACAGCAGGATCATCCAGTCCGAGAAGCCCGAAGCCGCCACCGCCTCCACCAGCACTCCGGTCACCCCGGTCAGCGACACGAACGACACGAAGATCTTGGCGCCCACGGCGATGAAGAACAGCGCCGCCGACTGGTAGGCGGTCTCCCGCATGGAGCTGACAAAGTTCTCCCAGCTCAGGCGGCGGGACAACGCGCCAAACGCCAGGGCAAAGGCCAGACTGACCGCCGCCGCCTCGGTGGCGGTGAAGATGCCACCGTAGATGCCGCCGATGATGATGATCATCAACGCCAGCGCCGGCCACGCCCTGAGCGCCGCCTTGCCCCGCTCCCGGGTGCTGAACGACAACTCCTTGGGCACCGGCGCGTCCGCTGGTTTCAGCAGCGACCAGATCACCACCACCAGGATGAAGCCGGCAATACTCAGCAGTCCGGGTAGAATGCCCGCCAGGAACAGCTTGTTGACCGATTGCTCGGTGAACATGCCGTAGATGATGAACAGCACGCTGGGGGGAATCAGCGCCCCCAGGGTTCCCCCCATGGCCACGGTGGAGGTGGCCAACTGCTTGCTGTAGCCGAAGCGCAGCATTTCCGGCACACAAATGCGCCCCATGGAGGAAGCGCAGGCCATGCTGGAGCCGGTGATGGCGGCGAAACCGCCGCAACCGAACAACGAGGCGATGGCCAGACCGCCGGGCAGCTTTGCCAACCAGACCCGCATGGCCTCGTAGATATCGGTGGTGATGCGGGCGTGGTAGGCGATGTGTCCCGCGGCGATGAACAGCGGGATCATGCTCAACGGGTAGGAGTGGATAAAGTCGTAGGCATTGGACTCGATCAAGCCGATGGCCGGTCGCAGCCCGCGCTCCAGATTGAACTCGCTGCCTGGCCGCCAGGCATAGGCGATCAGCGAGCATACCGAGGCCACGCTGACCAGCACATAGCCGATCGGCACTCGCATCGCCAGCAGTGCCAGGGCGGCACTGAAGCCGTAAACACCAACTACAGAGGCTTCCATCTTGACTACTCCTCCATCAACCCGGGTTGATGTGGCGGTACATTAATCACGCCCAGGCTGGCCAACACTTCATACACGGCCAGATCGATCAGGCGAATAAAGAAGGCGGCGTAGCCCACGAAGAACAGCACCAGCCCCGGCCATTTCGGCAACTCCAGCAGGCCGAAGAAGTAGGCCCCGCTCTTGATGGCGTCCACCATGGAGAGACCGGCGGCGTAAGCGATAGGCGCCACCGCCACCAGCCCCACCAGGGCGGCGAGCACGTTGAGCCAGTGCTGTGCCCGGGGGCCGAACCGGTTGGTCAGCACCTCGACGGCGATGAAGCCCCGATCCGCCGCGACAAAGGCCAGCGGCAGAATCAGTGCGCCGATCATCAGTTCGCCGACGATGACCACTTCGTCGGACACCCCGGAGGTGGCCACCCAGCGCAACACCACGCTCGCGGTGATGATGCAGCCCAACCCGAGGATGCACAGCACCGCCAGGTTGAGCAGCCACGTCTCGACACGGGCGAGGAAGCCGCGGGCACAACCCAGCACCCGCCAGCTGCCCGCCTCACCCCTGATACCGTGATAGGCCTCTATCGTTGCCATGGGTAGCCTCGCGCTTCACGCTCCTGCTCGTACTTCGCCAGCAGCTCGGTGTATTCGTTCCAGATGCCCTGACCGTCGAAACCGGCCGCATCCATCTCGCGGATCCACTGCTGAATGTATTGCCCGGAGGCGTCAATCAGCCGTTGACGCTCCTCCGGAGCCATCCGGATGATCTCCACCTTATTGCCCAATTCGCCGGTGGGCAGGGCCGCCCGGACCCCTTCGGACTCCTCGATCAACCTGCGGGCGTACTGGTCGATCATCTCTTCGGCCGAATCCAGCAGCACCCGTTGCTGCTCATTGCTCAGGTCTTCCCACATATAGCGGTTCATCACCATGGCGAAGCCCATGATCTGGCCCCAGTCCACCTGGGTCACCGACGCCGTGACTTCCGGGGTCTTGAACGCCCGCATGGCGTAGAAATAGCCGCTGTTGCAGTCCGCCAGGCCGGTGTCCAGCGCCTGGTAGATATCGCCGTAGGTCATATTGACCAGGTTGGCCCCCAGGTCATCGAGCACCTTGGCGTAGGTCACCGAGGCCCGGATGCGCTTACCGGCGATATCCGCTACCGAACGGATCTCATTGCCCGCGGTACATTCGAACTGGACGCCGGTGGTGGTGAAGTTGCCGAGATAGACCAAATCCTGGGCCGCCATCGACGCCCGTATCTGTTCGTTCCCGGTCATCAGGTCGTACATGGCATGCAGCCCCACCCAGGGATCGGAATGAGCCAGCGGCAGATCGCCGATGCTCAGGCCCTTGAGTTCCTGCGGTTGATAGGCCGCCAGCACGGCGCCCATATCGGCGGTGCCGGAGGCCACCCCGTCCATGATGGCGCTGTACTTGAGCAGCGCGCCCCCCCAGTGAATATCCAGTTTCAGTTCACCGCCGGATTTCTGTTCCACCAACTCGGCAAAATGTTGCACCGCGTCCGCCCGGGTGCCCCGGTTGGGGGTGCCTTCGGCATATCGCAGGGTGAGACCAGCCACGGCGTGGCCGGCGCTGGCCAAGCCCAGGCTGGCGGCAAGCAGTGCGGTTCGTAGTGATTTTTTGGGCATCATTGTTGTTGTCTCCCTAAAGAGCTTGTGATCTGCCCCGACCCGACCGGCAGGGCAAGCGACGGCGTTGGACGAGATGGGGCGCGGTTGACTCCCGGGCTTCAGCGCGGGAATTCTTCATCGGTGTAGGCGCGGGATCAGCTGTCCCAGGGATAGCCGGACTCGGCTCGCAGGGCCTGGTATTTCTCCAGCAGGCTGGCGTAGTGCTGCCAGATCTGCTGACCATCCAGCCCCTGGGCGTTGGCCTGTTCAATCCAGAGGTCCCGGTACTTGCGGGAAGCCTCGATGATCGCCTCCCGTTCGGAGGGCGCGATGTCGACGACTCGGACGACCGGGCCGAAATCGCCGGCCGGCAGGGCATCAGCCACCTGGTGGATTTCTTCCAGTTGCAGCTGCGCAAAGTGGTCGACCATGCGGGAACCGGCTTCCTGGAGCACCTGTTGCTGGGCGTCGGTCAGGTCGTCCCAAAGGAACTTGTTGAATACGATGGCAAAGCCCATCAACTGCCCCCAGTCCACCCGGGTCACCGATTCCACCACTTCGTAGGTCTTGTAGGCCCGCATGGTGTAGAAGTAGCTCGCCAGACAATCCACCAGTCCGGAGTCCAGCGCCTGGTAGACCTTGCCGTAGGTCATGTTGACCATGTTGGCACCGAGGTCGTCGAGCACCTTGGCGTAGGTGGCGGAGGCCCGCATGCGTTTACCGGCAATATCAGCGACGGTACGGATCTCGTTACCCTGGGTGCATTCGAACTGCACCCCGGAGGTGCTGAAGTTGCTCAGGTACACCAGATCCTGCTCGGCGAGGGAGGACTGCAGTTGCGGTTCGGTGGTGAGCAGCTCGTACATGGCCCGCATGCCCACCCAGGGGTCGGAGGTTTCCAGCGGGATATCGCCAATACTCAGGCTGCTGAGCTTGCTGGGGTTGTAGGCGGACAGCACGGTGCCAATGTCGGCGGTGCCGGAGGCAACCCCGTCCATGATGCCGCTGAATTTGAGCAGGGCGCCACCCCAATGGATTTCGACCTTCATGGCACCGTCGGACAGCCGCGCCACTTCGTCGGCAAAGTACTGTACCGCCTGGGCGCGAGTACCCCGGTTGGGGCTGCCTTCGGCAAAACGCAGGACCAGTTCCGCCGATGCTTGCGCAGCACCGGCCAGTCCCAGCAAGCCCACCAGCAGCCATGATTTCAGTTGATGCTTCATCGTCCTCACCTCTTCGACTTGATTGTTTTTGTAGACAGCAAGAAGCGGAGTTTTCGTGTTCGGGGCCCCGGTGAAAACCACCGTCATTCCACCCTAACACCGGCATTTGATAACAACAACGATATATATTTTATATATTCAATGCCTTTATTAGATACCTTAACGGTGCCGACAACGACGATTGTCAGCCCGACAACAGAAACCCAAGGTACTGATATTAATAAACATAATGACGGCACCCGAAGCGGTGAGCCGGCTAGGATTCCAGCTGGAGGGGTGTGCCGCGCTCATCACCCCCCTCGCCGACATAGCGCAGAGTACCGCTGCCAGTTGCCACCAGTACGTCGCCGGTAAAGACCCGGGCTTCGGCGAAAAACATCCGGCGCCCACGGCTGACCATTCGAGCTTCCACCCGCAGGGAACCGTCACGTGCCGGACTGATGAACTGGGTGTTCATCGACACCGTCAGGCAGCGGCGCACATGGCCTGGGAGCGCGCAATAGACACCGCACAGACCGCAGGCGGAGTCCATCAGCGACATGATCACCCCGCCGTGGACAAAGCCGTTGCGGTTGAGGTGGCTCTGATTGAGCTGCAGGGACAGCACCGCCCAGTCCTTGGCCCATTCCTCAACTTCAAATCCCAGCACTTCCCGAAAGCCCATTTCGACCGTGCAGCCGGGATCCGCCAGGCTCGCGACCGGGTTACGATTGTTTTGCGTCATGAGGGTGTTCGCCCCTTTCATCCGTCACCAGTAAGACGTTCACCCTAGCAGCGGTTAAACCGAGCAACCATTATCTATATTGCATAGATCCGATACCCTGCAGGTATAGCTCACAGCGGCATGCCCTCCCGCCGCCCGCCATACCAAATTGTCATGGCTACCAAACAAATCCGCTATTTGTCGCCTCGGCCGGACGATGACACCGTTAATGGCACTGATTGCAATCCATAACGGCTGGAGCCATGCCCATGAGCGATTTACGACTGGAACGAAAGGACGATGTACTGGCGATTACCCTGAACCGACCCGACAAACTCAATGCCCTCAGCGAATCGATGAAACAGGGCCTGATTGACACCCTGACCGCGGAAGCGCGATCGCCCAGCGCCCGGGCGGTGCTGATCCGGGCCAACGGCCGGGGTTTCTGTGTCGGCGCTGACCTGCAACCGGATCGGATCATGGCTCGGCGCGAGACCATTGGTCAGGAGCTGGAAGCCGGTGTCAACGTGATCGTGTCGCTGCTGCGGCAGCTGCCGGTGCCGGTGATTGCGGCGGTGAACGGAGCGGCGGCCGGCGCCGGTTTCAGCCTGGCGCTGGCCGCGGATATGGTGGTCGCGGCGGAATCTGCGACCTTTCGGCTGGCGTTTTCACGGATCGGTGCCGTGCTCGATGGCGGCGCGTCCCATTTCCTGACACGTCGGCTGGGGACCAGCAGGGCCATGGCATTGGCCATGTTGGGGGAATCGCTGTCCGCCGCCGAGGCTCACGACCTGGGCCTGGTTTACCGGATCACCGCCGACGATGAGCTGGCACGCACCGCTGGGGAACTGGCGCAGACACTGGCCCGGGGCCCGAGCGTCGCGCTGGGGCTGATCAAGCAACAGCTGAACACCGCCGAAGCCCACTCCCTTGAGGATTCGCTGGCGTTCGAGGCCGTCTGCCAGGGTAAGGCCTTCCTGACCCAGGACTTCGAGGAGGGGGTGAGCGCCTTCCTGGCAAAACGCCCCCCTCGTTTTGCCGGCAAATAGCGCGGCCTAACCGGCTGCCGGCGTAGCGCCGGCAGTGCCCCCGGCCGGATCAGATATTGCGTCCGGCCTCCTGCCAGAACTTGTCCCGCAGGCGGCGCTTGAAGATCTTGCCGGAATCCTCCCGCGGCAAATCGACCCCCACCTCGATGTGTCGTGGCACCTTGAAGCCCGCCAGGTGCTGACGCAGGTAGAGCTGAATGCCGTCGGGGTTGAAATCGCTGTCGTTGTCGGCTTCCACCACCGCCATCAGCGCTTCACCAAATTCCCGGTCGGGGATGCCGAACACCGCACAGTCCTTGATGCCGGGGTACTTGTGCAGTACCTCCTCGATCTCGGCCGGATAGATGTTGACGCCACCGGAGATCACCATGTCTTTGATCCGGTCGGCGATGAACAGGAAGCCGTCTTCGTCCAGGTAGCCCATGTCGCCGGAGGTGATGTAGCCATCAATATCGATCTCCGCGCGGGCCTCGGGTTTGCGGTTGTAGGTGAAATCCATCACCTCGAAGCGGGAATAGATTTCACCGATCTGTCCCGGCGGCAGTGGCTGACCCTGCGCATCGAGAATCCGCACCTCGGCTTCCGGCACCACCTGGCCGACGCTGCCCGGCTTGGCCAGGGCCTGGCCGGAGTTGCAGGCGACTACCGCGCCGGACTCGGTGGAGCCATAGAACTCGTTGATCACCGGGCCGAACCAGTCGATCATCTGCTTTTTGACGTCGGCTGGGCACGGCGCCGCGGCATGGATGATGAACTCCAGGCTGGACAGGTCGTAGCGGGCACGAACCGGATCGGCAAGCTTCAGCAGGCGAATGAACATGATCGGCACCATGATGGCCCCGGTAAGGGCGTACTCCTCGATCAATGCCAGGAACTGCTCCGCCTCGAATCGCGGCATGAGCACCAGCAGATCGCCAATCTTCGACACCTGCATGCCGTAGCCGTTGGGGGCGCTGTGATACAGCGGTCCGGGCACCACACAGCGGCTGTGGGGCCGACAGCCGTAGACGCGGGAGCGGAAATCCATAAGTTCCTGGGACTGCTCCGGGGTCAGCGGGCTGCGGCGCACCCCCTTGGGATGGCCGGTGGTGCCGGAGGTATACAGCATCGACGACGGCCCCTGTTGCGGCGGCTCCGTGGTGGGCTCGGCGGCGGCGAGCCAGTCCGCCCAGTCCACCATGCCGGCGGGGACGGTGCAGCGTTGGGGGTCCAGTCCGTAGGCGTCGCGGAGATCGTCATGGGTCGCCACCACCAGCACCCGCACGCCCTCGGGGATGGCGTCCCGCACCTGGTGCCAGAGATCGGCGTGAATCACCAGCACCCGGGCGTCACAATCGTCCAGAATGTAGGTCAGCTCCGCCCCGGCCAGGTGCCAGTTCACCGGCACCGCATAGGCGCCCACATAGGCAGCGGCATGGGAGGCGGTCAGGAACGGGATATCGTTGCGCAGGAAGATGGCGACGCAATCGCCGGCGCCCACCCCCAGCCGTGTCAGTCCGGTGGCGGCGCGCCTGATGTCCTGCTGGAATGCCTCGTGGGAGAGATGGCGGCTACCGCAGACAATGCCGGTCAGGTCTCGTTGGTTCGCTGTTGTTGTACTCAACGTGTTATCTCCTATGAGGTCTACCTGTAAGGTTAGACTCTTGTTGTTAGTGCCCGTTGAATTCGGGGGTCCGCTTCTCATTGAACGCCCGCACCCCTTCGACCCAGTCATCGCTGGTGGCGCTGTCGCCGAACAGTTCCGCCTCGGCCTGGAGCTGTGCCTCCAGCGGGGTGTTGAGGGATTGCTGGAGCAGTCGCTTGGTATTGGCAAAGGCCCGGGTCGGTCCACGGGCGAGCCGTTCCGCCAGTTCCCGGGTGCGCGCCTTGAGTTCCGCGTTCGGCACCACCCAGTTGATCATGCCCAGTTCCCGGGCCTCGCTGGCACTGTAACGATCCGCCAGCAGGGCCATTTCCATGGCCTTTTTCGCGCCCACCACCCGCGGCAGGTAATAGGAGGCGGAGCCGTCCGGACTGGCGCCAATTTTCGAGTAGGCCAAGGTAAAGAAAGCGTCCTCGGCGGCAATCACCAGGTCGCAGCACAGAGCCAGGCTGACCCCGGCACCGGCAGCCGCGCCCTGCACGCTGGCGATCACCGGCTTGGCCAACCGCCGCATGGCGAACATGATCAGGTGCAGTTGGTGGATGCGGTGGGTGAAGGTGCGGCGCCGCTCCTCCGCCGTCAGTTGGGTAAACTCCATAAACGCGCGCACGTCCCCGCCCGCCAGGAAATGTTCACCAGCGCCACGCAGCACCACGCAACGCACCGAGTCATCGGCCTCCAGCTGCTCCAGCCGCTGGCACAGCTCGGTGCGCATATCCAGGGACAGGGCGTTGCGCGCCTCCGGCCGGTTCATGGTCAGGTAGGCTACGCCGTTTTCCACTTCGTACAATAACTGGCTCATGGTTGTTGTTCTCTCAACTGGCTTGCTAATGATTGGTGTGTGGTTTTAGCCACAGGCCCGCTCGGCTCGCATGTGCGCGATTGCCTGCTCGGAGTAGCCGATCGCCTGCAGTACCGCCTCGGTATCGGCGCCGTACGGGCGACCGGCAAACGCCACCCCGGCCTCGGTACGGCTGAATCGCGGCGCCGGGGCCGGTTGCCGAATGCCCCCCAGCTCGACGTACGTACCCCGGGCGACATTGTGGGGATGATGTTGGGCCTCTTGCATATCGAGCACCGGCGCAAAGCAGATGTCGGTGCCCTCCATCAGCTCACACCACTGATCCCGGGTCTTCTGACGGATCACGTCTGCCAGGGCCTCGCTGAGCTCCGGCCACTTGGCTCGGTCCAGCTGGTCGGCAAACCGCTCCGGCGACAGACCGGCCACCTCGATGAGCTGGGCGTAGAACTGAGGCTCGATGGAACCCAGCGAGATGTACTTGCCGTCCCGGGTTTCGTAAACGTCATAGAAATGGGCACCGGAATCGAGCCGGTTCGCCCCCCGTTCCAGGGTATGGCTGCCCCGCGCCAGCGCAGTGTGAAACATCGACATCAGCACGGCCGAGCCATCGGTCATGGCGGCGTCGATCACCTGCCCCTTGCCGGAGCTCTGCCGCTCCACCAGGGCACAGGCGATGCCAAAAGCCAGCATCATGCCGCCACCGCCAAAATCCCCCACCAGGTTCAGTGGCGGCACCGGCTTCTCACCCTTGCGGCCGATGGCGTGGAGCGCGCCGGTCAGCGAGATGTAGTTGATGTCGTGACCGGCGGCCTGGGCCAGCGGCCCGCTCTGGCCCCAGCCGGTCATGCGGCCGTAGACCAGGCGGGGATTGCGCGCCAGACAGGGCTCCGGGCCGACGCCCAGCTTTTCCGCCACTCCGGGGCGAAAGCCTTCCAGCAGCACATCCGCACCCTCCACCAGACTCAGCAGTGCGCCTAGCCCGGCCTCGGTCTTGAGGTTGAGGGCGATGGAGCGTTTGCCACGACGACTGCAATCCACTTCCGGCTGCGCCACCTCGGTGCCCACCCGCTCGACGCAGATCACCTCCGCGCCCAGGTCGGCCAGCATCATGCCGCAAAACGGCCCCGGGCCGATGCCTGCCAGTTCTATCACTCGAATGCCCTGTAAAGGCCCCATAGCTCACTCCCGCCTGATGGTTCCGCTCGCCGCCCCGGCCGGTGCGGGGTCAGATTTCCTGGTTGCTGGCGACAATGCCCTGATCGAACAGCCGGCCAATCTGGTGACTGTCCAGATTCAGGCAATCCGCCAGAATCTCTTCGGTGTGCTCCCCCAGCACCGGTGCCCGCCGTACCGGCTCCCGCGCCACCGAGGTGAACCGCAATGGGTGGTCCGGCATCAGGTAGCGACCGATACCGGGCTGCTCCACCAGATCGAACAGCGGGTTATCCAGCGAACATTCGGGATCGCCGGTCACCGCCTCGTGCACGGTCTGGTACTTGCCCCAGCACACCCCGCCACCATCCAGACTGGCGCGAACCTGGTCAAAGGTGCGGGCACCGAACCAGGGTTGTAACACCTCGGTGATCTGGTCCCGGCCCCGGTAGCGGTCACCCTCGTTGCTGAAATCCAGCCCAAGGCGCTGGGCCAACTCGGCCATGCGCCGCTCGGTGCCAGTGACCGTCAGGATCGCGCGCCACTGATTGCCGCTGACGCCAACAATCATCACCCGCTCGCCATCGGCGCACTGGAAGTCATGGCCGTAGCTGCCGTAGATGTGATTGCCCACGGCCTCACGCTGGTGATCGTTGATCATCGCCTCGGCGACGTAGCCAAGATTGCCCAGGGTGGCCCAAGCCACATCCGCCAGGGCAATTTTCACCAACTGGCCATGGCCGGTGCGGCCGCGGTGACGTTCCGCCGCCAGCAGGCCCAGCGCGATCTGCTGGCCGGTGATTACGTCCCAGGCCGGCAGCGGGTTGTTCAGCGGGCCCGCGTCCGGTTCGCCGGCCCGCCGGGTCAACGACGGGAACCCCACCCGACAGTTGACGGTGTAGTCCAGGGCGCTGCCGCCGTGGCGGTCACCGGTCAGGTTGAGGTAGATCAGGTCTTCCCGCAGCGCCTTCAGCCGCTCGTAATCCAACCAACCCTTGGCCGGGAAATTGGTCAGGAACAGCCCGTTCTGCGGGCCCGGTGCGGTGATCAGCCGGCTCAGCAACTCCTGCCCCTCCGGCCGGCGGATATCCACCGCGATCGACCGCTTGCCCTTATTGAGGCTGTGCCAGTACAGGCTGTGGTCAGCGTCGGTCACCGGCCAGCGGCGGTAATCGATGCCGCCACCGATGGGGTCGAAACGGATCACGTCGGCTCCCAGCTGCGCCAGGGTCATGCCGCCGGACGGTGCGGCGACGAAGGCGCTGCCTTCCACCACCCGCAGGCCCGATAACAGATTCTGCATAGCCTTCTCCCGTTTAGCCGACCTCGGCGTAACCGTTGTTGATCACCACCACATCCCGTTCCACAACACGGCAGCGGAACGCCACCTCGTTGCCGTTGCGCCAGATTTCGGTGCGGATGGTTTCGCCCGGATAGACCGGCGACGAGAATCGCACCCGCAGCCGCTGCAGCCGCGTCGGGTCGTAGTCGCACAGGGTCTTCAGCAGGGCATGGGTGGCCACACCGAACGTGCACAGGCCGTGCAGGATCGGCGCCTTGAAGCCGGCATCCCGCGCCACCGCCGGCGAGGCGTGCAACGGGTTGAAGTCGCCGGACAGGCGGTAGATCAGCGCCGCCTGGGCCAGGGTAGGCAGATCGCAGAGCAGATCCGGCTCGCGCTCGGGAATCGGGTCCGGTTTCGGCGAGGCCACGGCGGGACCTCCAAAGCCGCCATCGCCCCGGGCCATGGCAGTGGTAATCAGGGTACACAGCGCTTCACCGCTGTCCTGGTCTCGCACCACCCGTTCGGAGATGATCAGGGCGCCCTTGCCTTCGCCCTTGTCGACAATGTCGGTGATGCGGGTGGTCGCTTCCACCCGGCCGGTGGCCGGCAACGGCTTGTGCAGGATCACCTCCTGGCCGGCATGCAACAATTTGACCCAGTCGATGCCGGTGTCCGGTTCTTTGGCCCAGAAGCCGGGATAGGCCAACACCACGGCCATGCTGGGAAAGGCCTTCAGGCCATCCTCGTAGACGAACGGCAGACAGTCCTCGTCCAGCGGATCGATGCCCAGGCCCACGCCGAGGGCATACAGCATCGAATCCTTCTCGCTGTAGTGGTGTTCGATGGGTTCAAACTTGCGGTTCAGCAACTGCTGATAATTAATGGTCACGGTGGCTCTCCTGTTCCGATGTTCGCGCAGTGGTCTCCGGCCCCGGTGTCGAGGCCGGAATCGTCGTCAGGGGATCAGAACGGGTCCCAGCTGAAGACGTCGCCCGAGCGCTCAAGGGCAAAGAAATCCTGCTCGAAGGCCGGGATCACCCGACTGAGCACGGTTTCCGGGGTCCAGCCCTCGGCGGTGTGGGCCGAGCGGATCGGACGCGGCTGGCTGAACAGGAAGATCTCGTTGTTGCGCACCCCGAAGATCTGGCCGGTGACGTGCTTGGCGTCGTCGCTGCACAGGGTCACCGCCAGGGTGGCGATCTTGTCCGGGGTCATCTGCTGAATGCGGGCGACCCGTGCCTTCTCCTCCTCGGTGTCGGCCGGGATGGTGCCAATCAGCCGGCTCCAGGCGAAGGGCGCGATGCAGTTGGAGGTCACCCCGAAACGCTGCATGTCCAGCGCCATCGACTTGGACAGGCCGACGATGCCGAGCTTGGCGGCGGCGTAGTTGGCCTGGCCGAAGTTGCCGATCAGACCGGAGGTGGAGGTCATGTTGACGAAGGTGCCACTGCCCTGCTCACGGAAGTGGGGGGCGGCGGCACGGCTGACGTTGAAGCTGCCCTTCAGGTGCACCGCCAGCACCGAATCGAAGTCGGCCTCGGTCATCTTGTGGAAGATGCAGTCCCGCAGGTTACCGGCGTTGTTGATGACACCGTCGATGCGGCCGAAGCTGTCGATGGCGGTCTGGATGATCTGCTGGCCACCCTCCCACTCGGTAACGCTGGCGTAGGAGCTGACCGCCTCACCGCCGGCGTTGCGGATCTCCGCCACCACCTCGTCGGCCGGGCCCTGGCTGTTACCGGAACCATCGGCGGCGCCACCGATATCGTTGACTACCACCTTGGCACCGTGCTCCGCCAGCATCATCGCGGTGGCGCGGCCAATGCCCCGGCCAGCGCCGGTAATCACAAAGACTTTTCCGTCCAACAGTTTTTTCGTGCTCATAACGTTCTCCAAGAATTGTTGTTGCTTGCATCGGTTCTGCAGTGGGCTGGTTGCCACCACCGTTGGTACTCATTCGTCGCCGGCATTCCGGCCCGCACGGGCCACCAGTTCGCGGGCAATGACTTTCAGCGCCAGGGTTTCCTCGGCGCCCTCGAAGATCGACAGCACCCGGGCGTCGGCGAAGTAGCGGCTGACGGCACTCTCCTCCGCATAGCCCATGCCACCATGAATCTGCATGGCCTCCCGGGTGACCCATTCCGCGGCCCGGCAGGCGAACAGTTTGACCAGGCTTGCCTCCATCTGGCCGTCGCCCTGGTCCATCTGGCGGGCCACCGCATAGCTGAACTGCCTCGCCGCCGTCAGAGTGGCGAACATTCTGGCCAGCTTGATACGGGTGAGCTGGTAGCTGCCCACCGCCTGGCCGAACACTTGGCGTTCGCCGGCGTAGCTTAGGGCCTGATCGAACGCCGCCTGCATCACGCCGGTGGCACGGGCGGCGGTTTGGATGCGACCGCCGGCAAAGCCAGCCATGGTGAAGTAGAAGCCCTTGCCCCGGCCGGCGTCACCACCGATCAGGTTGTCCGCAGGCACGAAGTAGTCCTCGAAGAAGACATCGAAGGAGTGCATGCCGCGATAGCCCAGGGTGGCAATGGCCTTGCCGGACACGGTGCCGCCGCCCGGCTGGGTGTGGCTGAAGCGGTGGCCTTCGGCGGCCGGCTTCTCCACCAGGAACAGGCTCAGGCCCTTGTGCCCGAGCGCCGGGTCCGGCTCGGTGCGGGCCATGGTCACCAGCAGCCCGGCCTTGCCGGCAAAGGTGCACCAGGTCTTGCTGCCGTTGAGCAGCCAGCCACCCTCGGTGGGCGTAGCCCGCAGGCCCAGGGAGGCCACATCGGAGCCGTAGTTGGGTTCGGTGATGGCGATGGCGCACAGCGGGTCGCCGGCTGCCAGCCGAGGCAGCCAGGTTTGCTGCTGGGCCTCGGTGCCGCCGGTGAGCAACGCCTTGGCGGCGATCTCGGGGCGGGTGATCAGACTGCCGGCGGCCCCCAGCGAGGCCCGGGACAGCTCCTCGGTCACCACGATCATGCCCAGGCTGTCGGCGTGATCGTCCGGCTGCAGCCCACCGAAACGCTCGGGAATGCTGATACCGAAGCAACCCAGTTCCCTGGCCGGCGCCAGGATGGAGTCCGGGATATCCAGATCCTCGCGGTGGATGGTCTCCGCCTGCGGCCGCACCACGTCGTCACCGAAGCGGGCGAAGGTTGCCCGCACCAGATCCTTGTCGTCGCCCAGCAGGGCCGGCAAGTAACCGTTGCCCCGCTCCCGCAGCCGGTCACCGATGGCTGCCAGGCTGTCGGCGCTGCCCCAACCGTCCAGCAAGCGCACCATGTCGGGCCGGGCAAAACAGCCGTTGACCCGGTCACGACCCAGCTCCAGATCCGCGGCCCGGCTCAGCAGGCGCTGACCGACCGAATTGAGCGCGTCGGCGGTGAAGACCAGCGCTACCTCTATCGCCAGCTCATCCTGAGCACCGGCATCGGCGGCGTAACGGCACACCGACTCCGCGGCGGAGAGCTCAGCGACGCAGAACGCCAATTCGTAACAGACCAGCTGATGCTCGTCGAGCAGGCCGGCGCTCAGGCGCCCGTGTGCCAGACAGCGCCGATGCAACCGGCTCAGCGCCTGGTCCACCAGCGTGCGGGCCTGGCCCAGACAGCCCAGCGCCACCTCGAGATCGTTGACTTCAGCCGCGGTGACCGGCTGGGCGAGAGTATTGACAGTCATGATTCCGCTATCCTTTGTCCAAGCTGTGGGCGGCGCCCGATCGGCCGCCGCCCCGGCCCGCTACTCGTAGCGACCGATGATGGAAATACTGCAGATGTTCTGGTGCGGGAAGCCGCCCAGGTTGTGATTGAGCGCCAGCCTCGGGTCTGCCATCTGGCGATCCCCCGCCCGGCCCAGGAACTGCAGGTAGTTCTCGTAGATCATCCGCAGGCCGGAGGCGCCGATGGGGTGGCCGAAACATTTGAGGCCGCCGTCGATCTGGCAGGGAATACGGCCGCCGGCGTCGAAATCGCCGTTGAGCACGTCCCGCACCGCCTGACCTTCGTCCGCCAGCTGCAGGTCTTCCATGGTGACCAGCTCGGTGATCGAGAAGCAGTCGTGCACCTCGGTCATGCTGATCTCGGCCCGCGGGTGCTTGATACCCGCCTCGTTGTAGGCGCGCTGGGCGGCGATGCGGGTGGTCTTGAGGTAGGATCCGTCCCAGTCGCCAAAGCTGGCTTCGTTGCCGTTGGAGGCCGCCAGCTGCAGCGCCTTCACCGACACCAGGTCGCTCTTGCCCAGCTGCCGGGCGATTTCCGGCGTGGTGACGATGGCACAGGCGGAGCCATCGCTGACGCCACAGCAGTCAAACAGGCCGATGGGTTCGGCGATATAGGGCGCGTTCATGGCCTGCTCTTCGGTGATTTCCCGCCGCAGGTGCGCCTTGGGGTTCTTGGCGCCGTTGGCATGACTCTTCACCGAAATATGGGCCATGGCCCGTTTCAGGTCGCCCTTGTCGACCCCGTGCTTGGCGCGATAGCCGGACGCCAGCTGGGCGAAGGAGCCCGGTGCCGACAGATTGGGCCAGTACATGTCATTCTCCACGCCCCGGGTACGCTGGGGCAGGCCGCCGTAGCCGACGTCCTTGAGTTTCTCCACTCCCAGCGCGAGGGCGATGTCGCAGGCGCCGGAAGCGACGGCGTAAACCGCGCCACGGAAGGCCTCGGTGCCGGTGGCGCACATGTTCTCCACCTTGGTCACCGGGATGTTGGGCAGCCGCAGGGCCACCGACAGCGGCAGCGCGGAGGGGCCAACGTTGAAGGCGTCGATACCGGCGCCAAACCAGGCCGCCTCGATGCGGTCCTTGCCGATGCCGGCATCGGCGATGCATTCCTCGAAGGCTTCGCTCATCAGGTCGGCGGGGCTGGCGTCCCAGCGCTCGCCGAACCGGCTGCAGCCCATTCCGAGGATAACGACTTTATCTTTGATTCCACTGGCCATGATCTTTCACCTTGTCCTAGCTGGGTGCGTTACTGTTGCGCCGGAATGGCTTTCCAGAAGTACTTCCGGAATCCACGCTGGTTGTCGAACTGCTTGATGCGGAAATGGGTGGTGACCGCTACGCCGGACTCGATGGCGCCCTCTTCCACCTCGGTGAAATCCATCATCAGGCGACCGCCGCCCTCGAACTCCACCATCCCGAAGTAGGCCGGCGGGTTCCAGTCGAAGGTCAGCCGGTCGGCGGTCCAGGTTTTGACCCGGCCCGGCTTCGACGCCATGGGGTAGTCGTCCTGGCTGTCGAGGGCACCGCAGTCCGGATTCACGCAGTAGTTTTCGCGGGGAATCTGAATGGTGCCGCAGCTGCGACACTGACCACCGACAAAGCCGGTGAGAAAATCCTTGTGGCGGTGCATCGCCGGCAGGTAACTCTGCTTGTCCAGCTCGCCGCGCTTGCCAATCTCCCGATCCACCAGGTTGTTGAAGCTGAGGAAGCGGTTGTAGTTCTGCTCCACCCGCCGCCGCGCCAGCGCGCCGTTAAAGCCCAGTCCGGGCCGGCGTTGCGCCAGCGCATCGGTGACCCGCAGCAGGATGGCATCGGCGCCCTGGCCGAAGCCGGCCAGCAGCACCAGCTCTCCCGAGTTGGCCTGATCCAGTACCGAAGCCAGCAGCAACAGGGCGTGGGCGGTACCGGCAACGCCGCAGTCCTGAAGGTGGCTGTCCACCACCGCCTCGGCGTTGATGCCCAGTGCCTTGGCCACCACAGCCGGGGTACGGGCCTGATCCGACGGCAGCACGAAATGGTTGATGTCCGCGGCCTGGGTACCGGTCTGCTCCAGCAGCTCGTTCACCGCCGCCGGCACGCTCTTCAGGTAACCTTCGTCGCGGACCCAGCGCTCTTCCCAGTCGTAGTCGAGGGTAGCGTCTTCACCCCGATAGTGGTCAACGAAGTCGGTGACGTAGCTGGCGCTGCCCAGGTATTCGGCGATAACGCCATCGCTGCCGACACCCAGTGCCGCGGCGCCATCGCCCCAGAGCATTTCCTGACGCGAGCCGCATTTTGTGCGGCGGTGCTCGGAGGCGATCAACAACGCCGCCTCGCCTGCTTTTTCAGCGTCCAAAAGATTGATCAGGGCCGAGGTGGACGAGCGCTGGGAGGCGCTGATGTCCATGGTGCGCAGCCGGCTGCCCAGATTGAGCGCCTGGCTCACCACCACCGAATTCTGACGATCCAGGAACGGCAGGGTGGTGGAGGCCAGATACAACTGCTTGACGCTGCCCGGGTCCAGCACTGACAAACAGTCCTGACCGGCCTCAACGGCCATGGTGATGGTGTCCTCGTCCCAGTTGCAGACGCTGCGCTCCCCCTTGGCCAGGCCGCGCAGGCTGGCGTCAAACCAGGCATTGGCGTCGGCGATGGCGGACTTTTGCAGGCGACTGCGGGGGATGTAGGCGCCGTAGGCGGTGATTCCGAACATGTGCATTCCTTCCTTTAGGCAGAGACCGGCGTTACAGGGTCCGGCTGATGACCAATTTCATGATTTCGCTGGTGCCGCCGTAGATCCGGCGCACCCGGGCGTCGACAAAGGCACGGGAAATCGGGTATTCGCGCATGTAGCCGTAGCCACCAAAGAACTGCAGGCACTTGTCCACCACCTTGCCCTCGTTCTCGGTGGTCCAAAGCTTGGCCATGGCGCCTTCTTCCGGGGTCAGGGTGCCCTCGTCGATTTTCTTCAGGCACTGATCCAGGTAGGCCCAGCCCACTTCCAGGTCGGTCTTGAGTTCGGCCAGGGTGAATTGAGTGTTCTGGAAGTCGAGCACGGCGTGCCCAAATGCCTTGCGCTCCTTGACGTAATCCACCGTCATCTCGAACGCACGCTGGGCCTCGGCCTGGGCCCGGCAGGCGATGGTGATGCGCTCCCGCGGCAGCTCCTTCATCATGATGGCGAAGCCGTCACCTTCGTTACCCACCAGGTTGGTCACCGGTACCCGCACGTCGGAGAAAAACATCTCCGAGGTGTCGGCACCCTTCTGGCCAATCTTGTCCAGGTTGCGACCGCGTTCGAAGCCCGGGCGATCGGTTTCCACGATGATCATGCTGATGCCCTTGGCGCCCTTGCTGGGATCGGTGGTGCAGGCCAGCAATACGAAATCGCAGTTCTGGCCGTTGGTGATGAAGGTCTTCTGGCCGTTGATGACGTACTCGTTACCGTCCCGAACCGCGGTGGTGCGCAGCGCCTTGAGGTCGCTGCCGCAACCCGGCTCGGTCATGCCGATGGCGGCGATGCTCTCGCCGCTGACCATCCGCGGCAGCCAGTAGCGTTTCTGGTCTTCGTTGGCGGAGTTCAGCAGGTAGTAGGCGACGATGTCCGCCTGTACCGAGAAGCCGACGCTGGCACCGCCGATGGCGTAACCGGTCTCTTCCGACAGCACCATGTTGTAGAGGAAATCGGCACCGGGGCCGCCGTATTCTTCCGGCACTCCGCAGCACAGGAAGCCGTTCTCGGCGGCCTTGCGCCAGAATTCACGGGGCACCACGCCGTCGTTCTCCCATTGCTCGATGTTGGGTTCCAGTTCGGTCCGGAAGAAGCGCCGGACGTTGTCCCGGAACAGTTCGTGGTCGCTCGAATAGATGGCTCTGTTACGCATAGTGGTTACCTTCTCTCCTGTAACTGGTTGAGCAGTTGCTCGGCCCGGTCCACAACCGGCTTGTCGATCATTTGACCGTTGAGTGAGAACACCGCGGCGCCCTCACGCTGACTGACGCGGTAGCCATCCACGATGGCCCGTGCCTGTTGGATCTGCTGCGGCGATGGCAGGAAACCCTGGTTCATCAGGGTGACCTGGTTGGGATGCACCGCCAGCGCCCCGCGCAGCCCCAGTGCGCGGGCCTGGGCAAGGGTGGCGGCGAAGCGGTCCGGGTCGCTGTAGTCGGCGATGGAACCGGCGAAGCCGTAAGGGATGACACCCTGGCGACGGGCGGCAAAGACGATGGCCTGGCAGGGGGCCAGCAACCCTTGGGCGGTCGGTTCCATGCCCGCCTCGGCACTGAAATCCTCACTGCCCAGGGCCAACCCGATCACCCGGGGCACCGCGGCAATGGCATCCAGCCGGGGCAGCGCCCGCGGCGACTCGATCAATGCCAGCAGGGCCACGCTGCCCACCGCCAGGCCGCGCTCGAGTTCCAGCTCGGTGACGGTGTCCGCCAACTGGCGCAGGGCACCGGCGCTTTCCACCTTGGGCACCACCAGGGCGCGAACCCCTTCGATCACCGCCGCTTCCAGATCCGCTACCGCCAGCCGCAGGGGCTGATTGATGCGCACCAGCAGGTCGGCACCGGACTGGGTCAATGGCGCCACCAGCTCCGGCAATTGGCTGCGGGCCGCGACCTTGTCCGCCAGCGGCACGCTGTCTTCCAGGTCGACAATGAGGGCGTCGGCACCACGACGATGGGCCTGGTCAAGGAACCGACGGTTGTTGGCGGGCACAAACAGCAGTGATCGCCACACCGGGGGCGGCAGCTGACTCGACATCATGACCGGCCTCCTTGATCAGCCACCGGCGCCAGGGTCACCTCCATCGACATGGCCAGCTGGCGGCCGGCGGTCAGCGCCCACAGCGATACGGTGTCGCCGTCGCGGCGGCCGTGCAGGCTGAAGGCTTCGGTATCGAACAGCGGGTTGACGCCCCGGAAACGGATAACGTTGATGGCCACCGAGCCCAGTTGGCGATACATCAGGTCCAGCAACAGCGTGGCCGTCAGGGGGCCGTGGACCACCAGCCCGGGGTAGCCTTCCTGCTGCACCGCCCAGTCGCGGTCGTAGTGAATGCGGTGACCGTTGTAGGTCAGCGCCGAATAGCGAAACAGCATCACCGGATCCGGCCGCACCGTTCGATGCCACTGGGCCGATAGCTCCGGTTGGTGAACCGGCGCCACCGGGGCCGGGCCGGTCGGCAGATTGCGGTAGACGATGTCCTGGGTTTCGGTCACCGCCAGCTCATGGCGACTGGTGTAGATGCGATGTTCCACCGTCACGAACACCAGCGCTCCCTGCCGCCCCTGCTTGGGCGTCACCGAGGCCACCCGGGACTCGCAACGAAGGCGGTCGCCCACGGTGAGGGGAGCCTGGCAGCTCAGCTGACTGCCGGCCCACATGCGCCGCGGCAGCGGCACCGGCGGTAAAAAATCACCGGTGCGGGGGTGACCATCGGCGCCGGTCTCACTGGCTTGCGGGGTCGGGGTAAAGCACAGCCAGTGCCACGGCCAGGGCAAGGCCTGCCCGTCACGGCGGCTCGCGCCTCGGTCGTGATCCAGTACTGCCGCCAACTTCGCCACCAACCCCGCACTGACGGTATCGGTCAGCACCCGGGTTTTACCGACCCATTGCTGCAGGTGATCCAGACGGGTTTCCAGCGGTTGTTCGCGAATGCTCATGGCAGGGTCTCCGTGAAGGTGCGGCCAAATTCCTGGCGCAGAGCCAGATCGTGTTCACCCAGCGCCGGGACCGGCCGCAGGCTGGCTGCCGGCGCCGCCGGCGGCGCCACCAGACGCACCGGACCGGAGGGAGTGGCAACGCTGACCCGGCGTAACTGGGGGTGCTCGCCCAATCCGCCCACGGTCTTGACCTCACCGTAGGCAATGGCGGCCTGTTTCAACCGCTGCACCAACTCATCCCTGGAAACCCGGCCAATGACCGCCTCAATGATGCGGTTGAGTTCGGCCCGGTTGCCGCAGCGGGCGGCGTTGTCCCGATAACGGGCATCCTCGGTCAATTCCGGTCGTGCCAGTACCAGACCACAAAACCGCTGCCATTCCCGCTGATTCTGAATCGACACCACCACCTGGTGACCGTCCTCGCAGCGATAAGCCTGATAAGGGGTAATGGAAGGGTGGCGCAGGCCCGCCCGGGCGGGCTCCTGCTGCTGATGTTCGTACTGCAGCAGCGGTACCGTCATCCAGTCGGCAATCGCGTCAAACAGGGACACCTCGATGCCCTGCCCGCGCCCGGTCTGCTGACGTTCAATCAACGCCCTCAGCACCTCGGCGTGGGCGTACATGCCGCAGGCGATGTCGCACACCGAAACCCCCACCCGGACTGGCGCCTCGTCGCCGGTAATGGCCGCCAAGCCGGCCTCGCATTGCACCAACAGGTCGTACCCTTTCATCTCACGGTAGGGACCCTCGCTGCCATAGCCGGTGATATCGACGGTAATCAGGCGCGGATGCTCGGCCCGCAACAGGACCGAATCCAAGCCGGCGCGGGCACTGGCACCGGGCGCCAGGTTCTGGATGAAGACATCCGCCTGGCCGATCATCCTGAGCAGCAGTGCCAGGTCTTGCTGGTCCTTGATGTCCAGGCGCACGGATTCCTTGCCCCGGTTGAGCCAGACGAAGTAGGCGCTCTCGCCACCGGCGGCCTGATCGTAGTGACGGGCGAAATCGCCGTCGGGACGCTCCACCTTGATCACGCGGGCACCGGCATCCGCCAACCGGGAGGAGCAGTAAGGTGCGGCCACGGCCTGCTCCAACGCCACCACCAGGAGGTTATTGAGTGCTTGCTGAGCCATCAGAATGACCTCGGCAGGCCCAGGTCGTGGGTGGCCACATGGGACAGGATCAGATTGGTGGAGATCGGCGCCACCTGGTACAGCCGGGTTTCACGGAACTTGCGTTCGATGTCGTATTCCTCGGCAAAGCCGTAACCGCCATGGGTCTGGATACAGGTGTCGCCCGCCTGCCAGGACGCCTCCGAGGCGAGCAACTTGGCCATGTTGGCCTCGGAGCCACAGCGCTCGCCGGCCTCAAACCTGGCAATGGCCTGACGGACCATGGCGGCGGCCGCCTCGGTCTGGACGTGGGCCCGGGCAATGGGGAATTGCACGCCCTGGTTCTGACCGATCGGGCGCCCGAAGACACTCCGTTCGTTGGCGTAAGCGGTGGCCTTGTCAATGAAGTAACGGGCATCGCCGATACACTCGGCAGCGATCAGGATGCGCTCCGCATTCATGCCGTCGAGGATATAGCGGAACCCCGCTCCCTCCTCGCCGATCAGATTGGCCACCGGCACCCGCAGCTGATCGAAGAACAGCTCGGTGGTGGCGTGGTTCATCATGGTCTTGATGGGGCGGATGGTGAGGCCATTGCCAAGCGCATCCTGCAAATCCACCAGCAGCACCGACATGCCGTCGGTGCGCTTGGCGCAGGCCTCCCGGGGGCTGGTGCGCACCAGCAGCACCATCAGATCGGAATGCTGAGTACGGGAAATGAACACTTTCTGGCCGGTGATCACATAGTGATCGCCGTCACGCTCGGCGCGGGTGGTAATGCGCGTGGTGTCGGTGCCGCTGGACGGCTCGGTGACGCCGAACGCCTGCAATCGCAGCTCGCCGCTGGCAATCCGCGGCAGGTACTGCTGCTTCTGCGCCTCACTGCCGTGACGCAACAGGGTACCCATGGTGTACATCTGGGCGTGGCAGGCCCCGCCATTTCCGCCGGCCCGCTGGATCTCCTCCAGCACGGCACAGGCAGCGCCCAGCGGCAATCCGGCACCGCCGTATGCCTCGGGAATCATCACGGACAGGTAACCGGCCTGGGTCAGGGCCTGGACGAACTCCGTCGGATAACCGTCCTGCCGATCCAGTGCTCGCCAATAGTCCCCGGGAAACTGGGCACACAACTTGGCGACGGCGTTCCGGATATCGGAATACGAAGTCGTTGAGTACATGAAGCTCTCCTGCGTATAGGGCTGAAACTGATCTGCCGGCGATCACTGCAAGCGCCAGCCAATTCACCCTAACAGCAGGGAAATACTGCAACAATTATATAGTTTATATACAGCCGATACCTTTATGGCATAGATCGATAAAAGCGTCTTCCTCTTGCCACCCTCTACTTTTTGTATAAAGTCAGAAAACTGGATAACTTATTTATATATCTTGAATCGACTCACTTACCCAGGAGCAGCAGCATGGCCACCAACCTGAATGTGGACTTACGTCAGCTCAACACGTTTATTACGGTCGCGGACACCGGCAGTTTCAGTCGCGCCTCGGAGAAGCTGTTTGTGGCGCAACCGGCGTTGAGCCGGCAAATCCGCATGCTGGAAAGCGCCCTCAATGTGGAGGTGTTCGTACGCCACGGCCGCGGCGTGGTGCTGACGGCAGCGGGCGAGCTGCTGTACGAGCGCACCCGCGCCCTGTTCCAGGACCTGGAACGGACCCAGGCCGACGTCTCCGCGGTGGCCGGGGAAGTCACCGGCCAGGTGGTGCTGGGGCTGCTGCCCACCGCGGCCCACAACTTTTCCGGCGCCATCATCGAGAACTACCACCAGCTGTACCCCCAGGTGAAGCTGGCGGTGAAATCCGCCATGAGCGGCACCTTGCAGCAAATGGTGGTACAGCACCGACTCGACGTGGCCATCACCTACAACCCCAACTCCCAGCGCAACCTGCGCTACAAGCCACTGCTGGAGGAACCGCTCTACCTGATCGGTCCCGCCGGCAACCCCTTTGCCGAACGCGAGAACGTCAGCCTTTCGGAGGTGGTGACTCTGCCCCTGGTACTGCCGGAGGAGAAGCACGGTCTGCGCAAAATGATGGAACAGGAAGCCAGTAAGCTGGGCCGGGAAATCAACCTGGCCCTGGAAGTGAGCGCCTGGCCCATGCTCACCGACATGGTCCGTCGCGGCCTTGGCTACGCCGTGCTGCCGTCAGCCTCGGTGCATGACATGGTGGCCCGGGGCGAACTCACCACCACCCCCATCGTCGCCCCGGAAATGACCCGGACCCTGGTGCTGGTGACCCCTGCGGACCTGCCTGCGTCCGTGGCAACCCGCAAACTGTCCGATCTGATCATGCGTCAGGTCGCCGAACAGGTAAATCAGGGCGCCTGGAAAGGCCGCCTGCTGTTCGACCCCGCAGACCTTGAGCTGGAAAGTGGTGACTAGCGCCCCGGAGGTCGTCTGCAATCCATATAATTTCAGCATATATTCTATTTAATATAGATAATTGTTGGCACTCCTCGCCGCTGTTAGGGTGAATTCCGTCCATCCATGGCAACGCAGGCAGTCCTACGGCCCTGAGCCAGCAACTGCTCCGCCCGACCCATGCACAGTCCAATAACAATAGACGGAGTTTCATCTATGTCTCATGGTAAGTTCTCCACCCCGGGAAAGGTTGCCGCCTCGGTGCTGGCCTTGGGCCTGGTCAGCCAGGCCAGCGCCTTTGAGTTCCAGGCTGGCGATGTCAACGCCAAGGTTTACGGTTACGCGCGCCTCAACGCCACTTACGATATCGACGAAGACATCAGCACCTCCCGCGGCACCCGCTCAGGCGACTTCAGCAAGGTCAACACCGGCGACGCGGAGGACAGCGAAGTAAGCGGTCACTTCGGTGCCGACGCCTTCCAGTCAAGGATTGGCGTTCGAGCCACCACGCCAGAAGGGGTCGCGGTCACGATCGAAGGCGACTTCCGAAGCTTCAGCGGCAGCCCGGGCAACCTGCGCCTTCGCCACGCCTACGGTGAGTACAACGGCGTGCTGATGGGCCGGACCTGGTCCAACTTCAACAGCTTTATTGGCCTGGTACCGAACCTGGAATTCGATCCCCTCGCCGGCAGTGCCGGCTACACCAACCGAATTTCCCAGGTGCGCTACAGCACCGGCCCGGTCTCGATTGCCCTGGAAGACACCGTCAGCCGGATCGACGGTACCGATGCCGAGCAAGACCGCCTGCCCACCCTGACTGCCCGCTATGAAAGCCGCAGCGGGGGTTCCGGCTTTGCCGCCGCCGCCCTGGTGCACCAAGTGGGCTACGACGACAGCGTGAACGACGACACAGCGGTGGGTTATGCGGTGTTTGGAGCCGCCAAGCTGGCGCTGACCGATACCCTCTCGGTGATGGGCTCCATCAACTACACCGACGGCGCCAACGGCTACCTGTGGCGCTCCGGCAGCAACTTTTACGGCCAGGATGCCTACCTCAACGGCGACAGTGTCGAAACCATTGTCGGCTACGGCGGCACCCTGGGCGCCAGCCTGAAAGTGGGGCCCGGAGCCATCACCGCCGGTGTCGGCAGTGTCACCATGGACTGGGACGATGCCGAAGACGATGGCCTGGCAGTCGGCGACCAGCACGAGCGCAACAGCCACGCCATTCTCAACTATCAGTGGAGCCCGGTGAAGAACGTCAAACTGGGCGTTCAGTACAGCCACTACCGGGTGAAGCTGGTGAACGGCGACGATGGCGATGCCAACCGCCTGCACTTTGCCGGCCAGTACAACTTCTGACCTTGCCTGCCCCCAGGGCGCTCGCGCCCTGGGTTGCCCCAGCCATCCTTCCATCCTGCGATTTCTCTATCCCGCCACCCGCCCCAGCTCGCATTTTTGCGCGCCAACGCTGGCGACCCTGCAGCCCTTCTGCAATGATGAAAGCCATCATCGGCGTAGCGCCGTTCACCGACTGACCCAACGATCCCAACGCCACCGTGAAACACGACTGTCATTACCACCCCGCCGAGCCGGCCAAGTGGCACTGTAACGAGTGCCAAATCCATTATTGCGGCCGCTGCATGCCGAACGCCGACAGCCACCGCAAACACGGCCTCTGCCCCAAGTGCAACCGGGTCATGCGTTATCTGGGCGCGGCCACGGAAGCCGTGCCGTTCTGGAACCGGTTGGGGGCGTTTTTCCGGTACCCGTTTCATCTCGACCCGCTGCTGGTGATCGCCATCTGCACCCTGGTGCCGCTGGTGCTGTCGGCCAATCTGATCGGCCTGGCGATCAGTCTGGTGCTGTTCCTGGCCCTGCTCAAGTACACCTATGCGGTGATCAACCACACCGCCGAAGGCCATATGCGGCCGCCGCCATTGGCGGTGGCGTTTTCCGGCGAGGGCTTCGCCATTGCGCTGCAGCAGCTGCTGGTGTTCGTCCTGCTGGGCGCCTTGATCGGTGCCGCCGGCTTTGTTGGCGGGCCCTTGTTGGCGTTCGTGGCGATGGCGCTGGTGGTGTTAACGCTGCCCGCCAGCATCATGGTGCTGGCGATGGAACGGTCGGTGGGGGCCGCCGTCAATCCGCTCAATCTGATGACGCTGATTTCCCGCATCGGCTGGCCCTATTTCCTGCTCTACGGTTACCTGGTACTGCTGACGCTGGCGTCGGGAGCCGCCCAGGAGTTCGCCCTGCAGCACTTCGACACCTGGATTTCCCTGCCGCTGGCGGGCTTCCTCAACAGCACCTTCACCCTCATTCTCTTTCACATGCTGGGCTATCTGCTGTTCCAGTATCAGGAGGAGCTCGGCTTTGCCAGCGATCTCCAGGAAACCGGACTTGAAGCCGGGGAGGATGCGGCTCGCAACCGGGGCGACCGACTGGACGCCGATCTCGACATGGACCTCAAGGACGGCAACTACGACCGGGCCGAGAGCCTGATCAAGACCGCACTGAAGCAGGACCCCAACAGCCCGCTCCGACTCGAGCAACTGTACCGGCTGCTGAGCGCCCGCGGCAAGCACCGCGAGCTGCACCGCCACAGCCCCCAACTGCTCACCTGGCTGGCGGATCGCCACGACGCCGCCGGCATCACCGAGCTGCTGGACGCCATCGAATCGGTCGAGCCCAACTTCCGGCTCGACGATCCCGAGCTGGCGGTGCGCTGCGCCCGCTGCCTGTATGCCCGGGGCGAGTATCGCAAGGCGCTGATGCTGCTGAAGGAGTTCCACAAGCGTTATCCCGACAGCGAGCAGCTGGCCCCCGCCTACCTCCTGGCGGCCCAGGTCATGGCCAACGGCCTGGCTCAGTGGGAAAAGGCGACCGCGTTCCTGACCTTCGTCCAACGGCGCTGCACCGATCACCCGCTGCATCGACACGTGGCCGGCTACTTGCAACAGGCCGCCAGGCAGGAGCCCCTCAAGGAACCACGAGCCAGCTTCTCATTGGGTGATTAAGAGGGGGTGATTAAGAGGGGCTGATCACAAAGGCTGACTAAGAGGAGCTGAATAACGCCGCCGAGCGCACCACCCCAGGGTCAGTGCGCTTCCAGTAGCTCACGGTAATGACGGGCTTTCGGACCCATCTGCCGTTTCTCGAATTCCTCGATGATCAGATGGCCGGCCTCCTCCAGCAGCACCCGGTCGTCGCTGCTGCGGAGCCGTTCGAACGCTTTCTCCGCGGCCTTCAGATCCCCGGAGCGCAGACAGGCAAACAGAATCCGGCTGTGATCGTCCGCCGCCAGCGGGTGGTGGGTCTCGCCTTCCGCCAGATATTCCTGCCAAACCGCAACCATGCGCTCCGGCTGCCTGGCACTGAGGGCCGCCGCCATCAATTGCCGCGCCTGGTCACGATAATCCTCCTGATCGGGTCGGAGCTTGGCCAACTGGTATAGATGCTCCTGCAGAATAAGCCGGTCTGGGTAGCGCTGCTGCAGGACCTGGAACTGACGCCGGGCGACGGCGAAGTCCATGCGGCCGAGGCTCGTCATCGCCTGGGCATAGTCGCTGGTGAACTGCTCATCCTGCACGTCCACTTCCGGCTCGAAAAACGATTCCCGTACCTGTAGCCAGCTGCGGCCCAGCGCCAGGATGATCGCCGCTCCCGCCACCAGGCCACCGGCATGGGCCATGTAGGCAATGCCGGTGGCACCGGCGAACCAGTAGTCGTAGATTTCCTTGGCCAGCCATACCGGCAGCAGCGCCAGCGCCGGCGCCCGAAAGTAGTTGAAGTAGACCCCCACGAAGTAGAAGAACCGGATGCGCTGCGCGCCATAGATGGCGACGTACATGCCCATCAGCCCGGAAATGGCACTGGAGGCGCCCACCAGCGGCACCCGGCTGCCCAGCGAAAAGAGGCAAAACACCAGGCCAGAGACCACCCCGCACACCAGATACGCCAACAGGTAGCGCCCCGGCCCCAGGGCCTTTTCCACGGTGAAGCCGAGCAGGAACAGGATCACCAGGTTGCCGATCAGGTGCCCCCAACCGCCGTGGAGGAACTGGTAGGCAATCAGGGTGGCGGGGGATAGCTCTGCCGGCACCAGCCCCAGTTCGAACGCACTGAGCCGGGCGATCAACTCGTCCTGGATCGGCCTGCGCTGTTCCAGCCAGTGCTGGCGCGCGGCGCTGGGCCAGAGGATGGCCCGGTTCTCTTGTTGGTAATGATAGAACTCCGGATCGCTGAGCAGGGTCACGGCCATGACGAAGTGCTCGCCCCCCGCCCTGGCCTGCTGAAAGGCCTGCAAGTCATACACCCGGGCCGACTCGCCGTGCAGGCGCACTTCCCGCTGCAGGTAGTCCTCATAGACCGGCGCCTCCAGCTCAAGCAGATCCGCTGCCAGATAGCGCTCCACGGCCTGGGTCATCAATCGGGTGTCGCCGCTCTGGTAGAACACAAAGACCAGCAGGCAGGCCAGCATCAGGCCCAGGGTCATCCAGGGCGGCTGCTTCCAGTTAATGGCGTTTTCGGCGGGAATGATCAGCATCGGGGATCACAATTCATCACAATCGGTCAGGGTCAGTGAGTTTTTTAGCACAGTAAGGCCAACTTTTCGCGCTGAAATAGGTTCTGAGACTCACCCAGGTGAGCGCCATCACAGAACCGGAGTACTCAGTTATGGACCCACTGTCATACAATGTTCACAGCAATCACGTTCAATCAGTCCCGCCCCGTTGGCTTACCCTGTGCAGCGGATTGCTACTCGGGGGACTGGTCGGCTGCAGCAGTCAAACGCTAACGCCGGCGGTGGAGGTCTCCCAGACCCGAACCGAAACTACGACCGAAGTCACCCCGACTATCGACCAATCGCCTATTGCCTACGCTCCAGCGACCACCAATAGTGTGAGGCAACAACAAGAATTAGCGGAACCCCTGACGGAGGAAGCAGCAATGACCATTCTCGTACTGGACAATCCGGAATTGCAGGCCAAGGCGGCGCTGCTGGAAAGCCACCCCGTGCTGTCGGTCGAGACCATGGCGGAGGCCACTCGCCGCCCCCATCGACTGCGCTTTCACTACGGTTTCGACAAACATCAGCTAAATGAGGAAGACACCGCCATTCTGCGCCAGCACGCCGCCTACCTGATGGCGCATCCGGAAGTCACGGTGCGGATTCACGGCCACACCGACCGTTTTGGACCGCAGGACTACAACACCTTCCTGTCCCGGCTGCGGGCCAGCGCGACGGCGAAGCTGTTAAAGGCGGAGGGTGTGCGGGAGTCGCAGATTCAGGTTACCGGCTGGGGCAGCAGCCGGCCGTTGGCGCGCCCCGAGGATCACGCCGCCAACCGGCGCCTGGAGCTGGAATACCTCAGCGCCCAGATGGCCAAGGCGCAGTAACACCACCAGAGGCACCGGCCGCGGAGTGGGACTGCTCTCCGCGGCACCGGTTCGGACGCTGCCCCCCCAAGTCTTGGCCGTTCCCGAGAAGGCGCTCAGCCGTTACCGTAGAAGGGGCTTGGCAATTGCGTAGAAGTTGCGTGGCAGGTTCCTAGACGTTACTCAGAACGACATTCAGCAGCACCGCCACCGCCAGCGACAACAGCGCCAGCCAGCTCAGGATGGTGCCGTAAAATCGGCCCATGTGGGCGCCACCGCGACCTTGCACCATGCCCCAGGCATGCAGGATTCGCCCCAGCACGAACATCAGTCCCAGCCCATGAATCCAGCCCACGGCCACGCCGTTGAGCTCACCCAGGGCCAGCAGGATCAGCGCCATCGGGGCATATTCGGTAAAGTTGGCCTGAGTGCGCACCGCCGCCTCGAAATCCCGGTCCTCGTTCACCCCCAGACCCTGCTTATAGCGCCGCCGGAAGCTGGTCACCCGGTAGGACAAGATAATCAGCAAGATGGCGCAGACACTGGCATACACCGCAGTTACCGGCAGAATCATGGTTAACCCTTCTTCAGCTTACCGACAATGGCCAACAGCAACACCGCGCCGACGGTGGCAGTCACCAGTTCCCCCACCGCACCCTGGGAGGCCAGTCCTAGCAGGCGAAACAGAATACCGCCAATGAAGGAGCCAACAATGCCGATGCCGACATTGGCCAGCACGCCGAAGCCCCGGCCCTTCATGATCAGGCCTGCCAGCCAGCCGGCAACACCGCCAATGATCAAAAACAGAATCAGGTTCATTATCCTTATCCTCCACTCTATTCAACGGCCCGTGGCCAAATGCATTTCACCAGACGCGGTCACGACGCCACCGCGAGGGCTGCACTAACCGACTATCAATACGATAACGCCTCGATGGTCTCCTCCATCTGCTGACGGCACTGTTCCATCAGACGGGGGATATCGTCGATGCCAAGACCTTTGGTTTCAACCGGCGGCAGGACGCGCACGGCCACCGGCTCATGGCGACCGGCCGGGCCGTTGCACAGGCCACGGTAGACGCCGGCGCAGATCATGGTGATGGGGGCGCCGGAGGTGACCGCGGCGTGAAAGGCCCCCTTCTTGAACCGGCCCAGCTCCAGGCCATGACTGCGGGTGCCCTCAGGGAAGATCCACAAGCCCTTGTTTTCACGAGTAATGGCATCGCTGGTGGTCTGCATCACCGCCACCGCCTTGTGGGAGCGGGCACGATTGATCAGCACGTTGCCCGCCAACCAGTACACCTGGCCGAACACCGGCGCCCAGATCAGCGCCGACTTGCCGATGGTGACCGTACGCGGCGGCACCAGGTCACCAAAGACGAACAGGTCTTCATTATGCTGGTGGTTGGCGATGATGACCGTACGCCGGTCCCAGGGCAGGTTGTCACGGCCGGACAACGGCCGCTCCATACCCAGTACCCAGCGCCCGACCACAGCCAGCATGCGCCCGACGATGCGAGTGTTATCCGGATTGAACGGCCGGGCCAGACAGATAACCAGGCCGACCAGACAAAGCACCGGCACCATCAGCCAGGCCAGAAATTTGCGAAGGAATCCCATGGCGATAACCTGTTTCAACAACTCTGGGCGCCCAAGTGTACGCCAAATTGTCTCAGGTGTCCGTTGGCTTGTGCGCGCCCTTGGGCGGGCTCGGCGCCCACTGCGCAGCTACCCGTTCGGCCTCGACGACGTAGCGCAGCGGGCCATTGCTGTTGAGGCTGTCAAACGGGTAGCAGGTCACCAGCAAGAGTCGATCCGCTGGTAACCTGGCCAGGTCGATGCCCTCGCGGCGACTGTCCACCACCCGGATGCCGGAGACCCGGTACTGCTGCCATTGGCCATCTCGACCCTGCAGGTCCACCCGGGTGCCGGTGTCGATCCGTTCCAGGGCGCGGAAATGGGTATCCCGGTGGCCGGCGATCATCACCGGCCCCGATGCCGGGTCGGTCCCGGCCATCCGGCCGGGCCCGAAGGCGAGGCTCTCGCCGTGTACACCGTCCATCACGATCCAGCTATGCCCGGTCTCCGGCAGCGCCAGCCGCGCCACCGGCCAGGTATCGGCCCAGGGCCAAGGCCGGGCGGCGGATTGCCGCGCCTGGCTCTCGGCCCAGGCCAGTTCCAGCAGCTCCTGGGCCAACAACGCCTTGGCGGGAATCCACAGCCCCGTGGCCAGGGTCAACAGCGACGCCATTAAGGCCAGTCCGATCAACCGGTTCACCCCCGCGCCCTCCGCTGCCACAGCTGCGCCACCGCCGAGCCCATCAGCCCCAACAGCCCCAGCGCCAGTAGCAGCGGCGACCAGGTGGCGGTTTGCGGATAGCGCAGCATACCGGCGGTGGTGCCATGGGGCTTCAGTGTCGGCACCTGTTCTGTCGCCAGAGCCTCGTCCGGTGCTCGCACCGGGGTCTTGTCCACGGCGACGAAACTGGTGTAGGGGGTGACCAGTTGATGCCGCAGGCCCAATTCGATCACCGCCGCCCGGGTCGATTCGCCGGTCTGGCCAGACAGGCTCTCATCCAGCAGACTGTCGATCTTCTGCCGCGCCCAGTAACGGTGCAGTCCCCGGCCCGGCGCCGCCTGGGACAGCGCCAGGGTCTGCTGCCACTGGCTGCCATCCGCCAGCCGACCCGAGGCGGTGACGTCACCCTCCGCGCCCTGGCCACGGATCACCTGAATCAACGGCTCGCCCAGGAACAGGTCCCCGGGGCGTTGCGGCAGCACCGCCTGGGCTTCGGTGCCGGCCGGCCATTGGCTCTGGATCGCCGTCATCACCGGCGACTCCATCTTGCCGAACAGCTGGTCCAGCGGCTCCGACAGGGCGCCCAGGTCATTGATGGCGGTATAGCTGCCGCGACCGTAGCGGGCCGCTTCACGCATGAAATGCATATTGGGGGCGGAGCCGATGCCAACGGTAAACAGGCGGCTGTCGCCTAGCTGGTCACTGATCTGAGCAAACAACCGCTGCTCGTTGCCCACCGCCCCGTCGGTGATGAACACCACCTGACGCACCAGCTCCTGCGAGAGGTCACCGTGGTGAGTGGCCACCAGGGCCGCGGCCAGGGCCGGCGCCATTTCGGTGCCGCCGTTGGCCTCCAATGCCTGCACATAGCGCCGGGCCCGAGCCAGGTTGACCGCGTCCGCCGGTTTGGCCGAGGGGAACAGGGCCTGGGTCTGGCTGTTGAACTGGATGACGTTGAAGCGGTCGGCGGCGGTCAGAGTATCGAGGCCGCGCAGCAATGACGCCTGGGCCTGACGAATGGAGGTGCCGGCCATGGAGCCGGAGGTGTCGATCACGAACACCAGCTCCCGCGGCAGCGATTGTCGTGGCGCCTGCCCTGGCACCAGCATCGCCAGCAGGTAGTCCTCGCCATCAAAGCGCTCGTGAAACAGCGCCGCCGACGGCGCCTGCCCCCGCTGCGGGGACCAGCGCACCACCAGGTCTCGGTCCATCACCAAGGCCCCCTGTGCCGGCGTGACCAGGACGGTGTCGCCCTCCCAAGTACTGAGCAGACGGTGACTGGGGCTGGTGACCTGGGCGATGGGCAGACCCGCGTTCAGGGTCAGGGCAACCTGGGCCAGGTGACTGCCGGCACCGACCTCCTGCGGGCGCACCGTGAACGGACTGATCTTGTCGGCATCGGGCACCTCGGTGGTTGGCGTGGCCCAGCCGCCCTGCCAGCTTGTGGCGCGATTGGCCAGCGGCTGGCCCGGCATGTAACGGGGCGTCAGCGTGGTGGGCAGACGTAGCTCAAATTGCCCGGACTGATAACGCACCGCCTGCTGGTAGCGCAGCTCCACGGTCACCGCCTCGCCCGGCGGGATGTTGGCCAGGTACGTGGTGAACAGGTTGGCACGTTGCTGCTCCACCCTGGCGGCCTGGCGGCCTTCCGCCCGGGCCTGCTCGTATTGCCGGGTGGCGTCCTGGCGGGTGTGGATCTGCCCTTCGATCACCCGCTCGCCGGCGATCATGGTCAGACCATAGACACTGGCGTCTGCCGGCAGCGGAAACACAAACACCCCCTCCCGCCATTGCTGGCCGGTGTTGGCGAAGCGCTGGCGCAGCACGGTATCGGCGATCAACCCGCTGACCGTGACCCGGTAGTCGGTGGTCAACAGGGTGGCGGGCTCCTGCCATTGGCCATCGGCGCCGACAAAGTGGAAGGCGCCGGTGCCTTCCGTTTCCAGTTCCATCGCCTCCGCATACAGCGGATGAACAAACAGTAGCAGCAACACCGCCAGCCACAGGCTGATGCTCTCCAGCCATCGATGGACAGCCCGGTGCACCAAGCGGCGGGGGCTGGGGCGGGGATCGCGAGAGGGCACCGCAGACAAGCACATTGTGGGTATCATGGTCCGGTTCCTTGGGTTGAGATGGGATCTCCTCCCATTTCACCGCCCGGAAACGGCGTTGCAGTGACATAATCTGGCAACCCGCTCGCCAGAAAGTGATCAATTGTGGCAAATCGGCCCTCATTGCTTGTGGTGTCCGGCCGGCGTGGTTAAATAGAAGCCATTGAATTCAACGGGAAACCCGCTTATGAAGCGACACCTTGCCCTCATCGAAGACGAAGTGGCGATCCGCGAAAATTACCGCGATGCCTTCGAGCGTCGAGGCTACCGGGTCTCCGCCTACGGCGACCGCCAGCAGGCCTTTCGCGCCCTGCGTACCGGGCTGCCGGAGCTGGCCATCATCGACGTTGGCCTGGGCGAGGAAGCCGATGGCGGCTTCCAGCTGTGCCAGGACCTGAGACAGCTGTCGCCCACCCTGCCCATCATCTTCCTCACCGCCCGGGACAGCGATGTGGACACGGTCCACGGTTTGCGCCTGGGGGCCGACGACTACGTCAGCAAGGACATGAGCCTGGACCACCTGCTGGCCCGCATCACCGCCTTGCTGCGGCGGGCCGACGCCTGGACCGAGTCGTTACAGCAACCGGACGAGCTGCTGCAACGGGGCCGCCTGGTGATGAACGTCGACCGCATGACCGCCGCCTGGGACGGTCAGCCGGTGGAACTCACAGTGACCGAGTTCTGGATGCTGCACGCGCTGGCCAGACACCCCGGCCATGTGCGCAATCGGGACCAGCTGATGTCTGCCGCCAGTACGGTACTGGACGACAATACGGTGACCTCCCACATCAAGCGCATTCGCCGCAAGTTCCAGCACCTCGATCCCGCCTTCGACGGCATTCAGACCGCCTACGGCATGGGTTACCGCTGGAACGCCCATGAGGCCTGACCGTTGAACCTGAGACGCCAACTGCTCATCGCCAGCCTGTTGACTCTGCTGATCCCCTGGCTGGGCCTGCAGTTCGTACTGGAGCTGGACGCGGCCCTGCGCCAGCAGGCCCAGGGCCAGCTGCAGAACCAGGCACAGCGCATGGCCGGCGCTGCCCGCCCGTTGCTGTATGAGGTCATGGCACCGGGACCTGACACCGCCACCGTCTACGCCGGCAACCTGAGCCAGCGCCTGAACCTGGACGGCTACGCCGACGATTGGCCCGGTTACGAGGACGCCAGCAGCGACCGCGCCGCGCCTGCGGAACCGGTTAGCTGGCAAGCCGCGGTGGATCAGGATCACCTGTACCTGTTGCTTCAGGTCCAGCGTCACGCCCCCCGCTACTTCGATCCAAGCCGCCCCGATCATCGCCACGAGCAGGTGCGGCTGGCCTGGGACAACAACGGCCAACGGGTCGAGCGCATCATTCGCACCCCCGCGCCCGGGCCGGTGGTGGGCTGGCTGCCCACGCTCGCCCCCCAACCAGACTACCGCATCAGTGGCGTCTGGCAGGCCCACGGCCGTGGCTACCAGCTGGAACTTCGCCTGCCCCGACCCGAAGCTGGCGGCCGCTTCGGCTTCGCCGTGGAAACCGGCGAGACCGACGTACCCGCCAGCGGTCCCGGACTCGAACCGTTACCTATGCTGGTGACCCGGCTGCCCGCCGTGGAGCACCGGCTGACGCCCTACCTCGCCCCCGGCCAGCGTTTCGTGGTGCTCAATCCGGCCGGTTGGGTGGAAGCCAGCGCGCTGGTCGCCTCCACCGAGGCCGATCTGGATTTCGCCCGGCTGAGCCCACTGCAGATCGTCGAGCAGATCAGTCTCAACGGCCTGCGCTCCCTGGTGCGGTTTTACCAGCCCCCACCCCGGCCTTGGCCCATCGACGCCAGCCAGCAGCCGGTGGACAGGCTTCCCGAGGGCGGCCTGGTGCGAACCGGCGCCGGCTCGGGTCTGTTGGTGTCCGCACCGCTGCCGGATGGCCGCACGCTGCTGTTGCACCAATCCCTCGATCAGCTGCTCACCCTGGCGGGCTCGGCCCTGGGCACCGTCATCGCCCGCAGCACCTTGCTGGTGGTGATGTTGATGCTGGTATTGCTGGGTTATTCGAGCTGGCTGTCCTGGCGCATCACCCGGCTGCAACGGGCGGTCGACGCCAGTGTCGATGACGACGGCCGCATCGTCGCCGCGCTGCCGCTGTCCCGCGCCGGTGACGAGCTCGGCGATTTGTCCCGGCGCTTCAGCCAGATGATTGAACAACTTCAGGGCTATACCCAATACCTGGAGAGCTTCTCCCGCCGGCTGTCCCATGAACTCAAGACCCCTATCGCCATCGCCCGGTCATCGCTCGACAACCTCCGCCACAGCCAACCCAACGATGCCCAACAGGCCTATCTGGAGCGCATCCGCCAGGCCACCGACCGGCTCAGCCAGATCCTCCAGGGCATGAGCGAAGCGGCACGGCTGGAGCAGAGCTTCGATCGCGCCGAACACGAACGTTTCGATCTGGCGGACGTCGCCGCCCAGGCCGCCGGCGCCTATCAGGCGCTCGACCCGGACCACCGTATCGGCTATCGTGGCCCCGCCGCCGGCTGCCCGCTGGACGGTGCGCCGGAAATGCTGGTGCAGCTGCTGGACAAGCTGGTGGACAATGCCCGCGACTTCACCCCGAGCGGGGGACGAATCGAGGTGCAATTGGATGACCTGGGCAGCGCCTGGTCACTGTCGGTCTACAACGAGGGTTCCCAACTGCCTGACCACCTCAGTAGCGAACTGTTCAGCCCGTTTGTGTCCCTGCGGGCCGGCAGCGGCGAGGGCCATCTGGGTCAGGGGCTGTTGATCGTGCGACTGATTGCCGAACACCACCAGGGTCGCGCCCAGGCCCGAAACACCGACGATGGCGTGGTTTTCAGTGTGCGACTGCCCAAGACCTGAACCGGTGTTGGCGCTTGTCAGTCAGGAGGCATTGCCCTAGGGAGCCTCTGATCAACTCCGCCCTTGCCATAAAGTCTTACGACGGTGGTCGTCTTCAGGCCGCCACCGGGATCGCTTATGGTCGAAAGGATCACAACCAGCACAGGCCGTACCCCTATGTCCGACCTCAAGGAAGCCGGCATTTGCTCGCCGTCGCTACCGCCGACGATTCATCCATTACGCGACGAGCTCTATAACGAACTGCACTCGCGGCCGTTCCAGGTGCTGCCCTGCCCGGCCAAGGTGACCCACATCGCCCTGCTGACCACCACCGAGCAGAGTCGGGAACAGTTCCGCCACCTGCAGGAGCTGCACCTGTTGCTGGGTTTCCCGGCGCCGGAGGAGGAAGTCAGCTGTTTCGAGAAGACCTTCGGCAACCTGCGGGTGCGCCGCGAGTTGCACATGGAGTTCGCCTCCTACACCTTCATTGACCTGGCGCAGGGTAACGACCACCGCCCCTTCGAGCACACTGGCATCTCACCGCTGCCCGCGGGTTGGCTGGAGCGCCTGGCGGGCACCGTGGTGGCGGCGTTCCATCTGGACCTGCAGCGGGTGGACAACGGCCCGGACACCGATCTGGCGCTGGTGCGGCCCTGGTTTGAGGGCCAGCGTCTGGTGGGCAGCAGTCCGCAGGAAGGCAAGGCCCGGGTGTGGGGCAGTTTCAGGCTGCACAGCGACGGCTGCGGCCGTTTCATGGTGTTGAATCGCAGCCTGTCCGACAGTCAGCTGGGCCGGCTGACCCAGCGCCTGATCGAAATCGAGACCTACCGCTTGATGTCGCTGCTGGCCCTGCCCCGGGCGCGGGAGATCACCCCCAACCTGAACGACATGGATCAGCAGCTGGCGGTCATCACCCAGGCCCTGGCGGACAACCAGCAGCTCGACGAACAGCAGATCCTCGCCGAGCTGACCAACATCGCCGCCCGCATCGAGGCCTTCCGCGCCCATGCCAGCTTCCGTTTCTCCGCCACCCGCGCCTACCACCGGCTGGTGCTGACCCGATTGGAGGAGCTGCGGGAAGACGAACTCTCCGGCCACCTCACCATCACCGAGTTCATGACCCGGCGGCTGACCCCGGCGGTAAAGACCTGCGAGTCGGTGAGCGACCGCCTGGAAGACCTGTCCCGGCGGGTGGACCGCGCCTCCGACATGATGCGCACCCGGGTCGAGCTGGCAATCCAGAGCCAGAACCAGCAACTGCTCAGCTCCATGGATCGGCGCTCCAAGATCCAGCTGATGATGCAGCACACCGTGGAAGGCTTTTCGGTGGTGGCCATCAGCTACTACCTGATCAGCCTGCTCAAGCTGGTGATGGAGACCGCCCATGACGCCGGATTCCACTTCAACAAGTCACTGGTGCTGGGCATCGCCATTCCGCTGATCGTGATCGCCGTGTTCGTCGGTATCCGCGCCATCCATCACCGCTTCCTCAAGATGGCGCGACGGGAATAGCGCGGCGGCTGTTTCACCCCCCGGCCAGTTGTGAAACACTGGACTACCTGACTCAATCATGCATCGTCACCAATCGGGAGACTGTACCCTACATGGCCGTCAAGACCGTCGCCCTCGTGGCCCACGATAACAAGAAAAAGGAACTGGTGGACTGGGTTTGCGAGAACAACACCCGTTTTGCCCCGCTCACGCTCTACGCCACCGGCACCACCGGCCGCCTGCTCACCGAACGGCTGGGCCGGGATGATATCCAGTGCCTGCTGAGCGGACCGCTCGGCGGCGACCAGCAGATCGGCGCCAAGATCGCCGAGGGCGAAATCGACCTGCTGGTATTCTTCTGGGATCCCCTGGAACCCCAACCCCACGACCCTGACATCAAGGCGCTGCTGCGCATTGCCGCGCTGTGGAACATCCCGGTGGCCTGCAATCGCGCCACCGCCGAGTTCCTGCTGACCTCGGCCTACATGACCGACGACCAGCACCGCCCCAGAAAACCGGATTTTGCCGACTACACCGGCCGCAAGGTAAGCTAACGCCGCCTTAACTCATTTCTTTTCCCTTGCGCCCAAGGATTGGGCAGGAGACGCAGGATGCGCACTCATACTCCGGGCACCGCCGTCGCGGTGATTTGTGCCCTACTGATGTTACCCACCGTTTCGTCCGCCACCATCTACCGCTGCCAGCAGGACGGCCACACCGTCTTTGCCGACCACCCCTGCGGAGCCGACGCCGCCACGGTGACCGTGACGCCGGTGGTCACCGGCGGCCGGCTCGATACCGGCACCCAGGTCGAGTTCTACCAGCCGCCGCCGGCCACCGGCAACCGCAGCGCCACCGGCTGCCCGGCCGGCTACATCCAGTCTTCGGAGCTGCGTCGCCTGCGGGTACGCCGACAGGTTCGGAGCGGGCTGTCGGCCGATCAGGTCCGCTATATCCTGGGGGATCCGGATCATCACGACGGCCAGTGGTGGGTGTACCGGCGCCAGGGCCGGGAAACCGGGCGCTTTCTGCTCCTTGACGGTTGCCTTAGCCGCTGGCGCTGATACCACCGGCCGCGCCCTCGGCCGGCCGGCTCATCCATTTCCCGCTCCGCCACGTATACCTTCCGCTCGCCTTCGCTATTAACACGCTGACGGCATGGCCAAATTTGCCCGGCGCGCTAGATTTAAGTAGGCTCAGGACCGTTCCCTGCCGTACGCTGTGCCAACATCGGCCAACGCAAACCGCGCATCCGCCGCCACAACATTAGGAGACTTCGATGCCACGGATCTATGACGACAACTCCCTGTCTATTGGCAACACCCCATTGGTGAAACTCAACCGAGTGAACAACGGCGCCACCATCTGGGCCAAAATTGAAGGCCGCAATCCGGCCTACTCGGTGAAATGCCGGATCGGCGCGTCCATGATCTGGGCGGCGGAGAAAAGTGGCGAGCTCAAGCCGGGCATGACCATCATCGAGCCCACCAGCGGCAACACCGGCATCGCCCTGGCCTATGTGGCCGCCGCCCGCGGCTACTCGCTGGTGTTGACCATGCCGGCGTCCATGAGCCTGGAACGTCGCAAGGTGCTGAAGGCGTTGGGCGCGGAGCTGGTGCTGACCGAACCGGCCAAGGGCATGCCCGGGGCCATCGCCAAGGCCGAGGAGATCGCCGCGGCCGAACCGGGCAAGTACTTCCTGCCGCAGCAGTTCGACAACCCCGCCAATCCGCAGATCCATGAGCAGACCACCGGCCCGGAGATCTGGAACGACACCGATGGCGCCATCGATGTCTTCGTCGCCGGCGTCGGTACCGGCGGCACCCTGACCGGGGTATCCCGCTACATCAAACACACCCAGGGCAAGGCGATCACCTCGGTGGCGGTGGAGCCGGTGGAATCGCCCATCATCACACAGACCCTCCAGGGTGAAACACCCAAACCGGCTCCCCACAAGATTCAGGGCATTGGCGCCGGTTTCGTGCCCAATAACCTGGACCTGACACTGGTAGATCAGGTTGAAACAGTGAGCGCGGAAGACGCCATGGCCATGGCACACCGGCTGATGCAGGAAGAAGGCATCCTGTGCGGCATGTCCTGCGGCGCCGCGGTGGTGGCGGCGGTCAAGGTGGCCGAGCAGCCCCGGCATCAAGGCAAAAACATCGTGGTGGTGCTGCCGGATTCGGCGGAGCGCTACCTGTCATCACCGCTGTTCGCCGACCGTTTCGGTGATCAGGAAAACGTGCAGTGAGTCAGCCCCGCCCTGGCCCAGCCAGGGCGATTCATTACGGATGTAAACTGAGCCATGACCTATGTCCACAGCAGACGCATCATCACCCTGAGCCTCCTGATGCTACTGCTGCTGGTGGCGGCTTCCGCCACCGGCCTTTGGCGCACCGGCAACCTGTTGTACAGCGACTGGCTGTTTAACATCGGCGCCATCAGCGCCGAGCCGGTCGAGCAGGTGCTGCTGGTCACCACCGCGTCAGCGCCGCTCTCCGAGGAGCGGCGTCACGCCTTGGCGGCGGAACTCAACCGTCTCGGCGCCCACGAGGTCGTTCTGCTCCCCCCGTCGCCAGCAGCGGCGGCGTCTGACAACGGACGCAGCCGGACAGCCGGCGACCGGCTCATGGTGACCCACCCCGTCCAGGTCACCGGCCCGACCACCTTCAGCGCCAGCGCGCCGCTGGCTGATCCGGGCCGAACCCACTGGGTACTGCCGCCGAGCTTCGAAGCCGGTTATTTCCGGTCGGTGCCGACTCGGGCCACCCTGACACTGGGCGGTGAGCGCCACGAAATCCGGCCCTGGTTTGCCGAGCTGGCCGGCCTGCCCACTGCCGGCGCAGAGCCGCTGTACATCCACTTTGGATTTTTCTTCAACCGCTTACCTTCGGTATCGGAGCAGCAGGTGCTGGCCGGCGAGGTCGTCCGTGAGCTGGTGGAGCAGCGGGTGGTACTACTGGGCTCGCCGGAGTCGCAGAGCCAGCCCGGTTACCCGGTACCGGGCAACGCACGGCCGCTCAACCAGCTGGAGATGCAGGGCCTGATCTGGACCACCGCCGCCAACCAGGCCGGCCTCCAACTACCGTCCGGTGTCCTGCCGCTGCTGGCGGTCATCCTGGCGTTCACGATTAACCTGCTGATTTTTCAATGGCTGTCGCCGGCCTACGGGGCGGCCTATCTGCTGGCCAGCACGTTACTGATCGCAGCCATTGGCTGGGTATTGTTGCAATACGGGGCGCGGGTGATGCCGGTGGTGGACCTGGCGGTCACCCAGCTGGCGTCGCTGCTGTTTTTCTACCAGGCCAAGCGACAGAAGGAAGACCAAGCCATCTCCCGCATGTTGGCAGAAACCAATGCCACGCTCTTTGAACGCTACATTCCCGAAGCTTTTAATGACGCCGAATCACCCTGGCCCAAACTGGTGGTGTTCATCAATCAGCAGCTCAACCTTAATCGCTCCATCCTGCTGGAGCGGGTTGAAAAGGATCACCGGGTTCGGGAGATTCAGGCCCTCAACTGCAGCATCGACGACATTGGTGAGCAACGCCGGGACTACGAACGATCCCCCTACAGCGATGCGTTGCAGCGTCGCGGTCCCCTGCGGCCGCAACGACCGTTTTTCAACGCAACCGGCGAGCAGGAGCGGGAGTACCTGACGCCGCTGATCTACGCCGGCGACATTCTCGGGTTCTGGGCCTTAACGGTGACCCCCGAAGGCCAGTGGAGTCAGGAGGCGTTTGAGGCCAACGTGGCAAGTTTCGCTGCCCAGATCAGCGAACTGCTCTATCATCGCCAGCAGCTGCAAGAGCAGGAATTGCGCCAGAATCGCCTGGGGCGCCGGATGCTGGCGCTGGAAGCCGGGCGGGATCACCACGACCAGCTACGCTCGGCGCTGGATTTGCTGGATAACCGTTTGCTGACACTGGAAGCGGTGTTTGACAACCTCAATGCCGGCGCCATCCTGTACGATCTGTTTGGCCAGATCTTGCAGGCCAATGAACGGGCAAGGGACATCGTGGCGCAGAGCGGCCTGTCCCTCTACAATGTGACCGCCGTCGACCTGATTCGTGATCTGTGCGAACTGCCGCTGGAAGATGCCCGCAGCCAGCTGCGTCACGCAACCCTGAAACGCGCCGAGGTACGCCTGCCCATCAGGCCACTGGCGGGCTATCACAGTCTGCTTCTATACATTCGCCCGATCAAATCCGCGGACAGTGAGCTGGAGACCGCCGTGTCCCCCAGCCGGGTTACCCCCTTCAAGCTCCTGGGTCTGGCTTTCGAGTTCACCGATATCAGCCAGACCCGCAACGCACTCGGCTTCCGCGACGACCTGTTCGGCCAGCTGTTCAAGAATGTGCGCAACCAGATCTCCCGCATCACCCTAACCGCCCGGTTGACCGCCAACGAGGTCCAGGGGACTGCCGGTGGAGAACGCCTGCTGGACACTCTGGAGCAGACCGTGACCGGCATGGACAGCGCCATAAACCACATCGAGGACCAGTTGGGTGAAACCCACACCACCCTGGCGCTGAAATCGTCGGTGCCCATTAACCTGGTCAGATTGGTCGACGACGCCATCACCGACCTCGACAAGACATTGAATGAAAAGCGCCTCAAGGTGACACGGGACTGGCCGTTCATCGCCTCGTTGATTTGGGCCGACCCCGACGTGTTGCGCCTGCTGATCAGCCGGATGCTCACCCTGTTGAGCAACGATGCCATGCCCGGCAGCGAGATCCAGATCACTCTGGGTGAGTTCGCCGAGCCCAGGCACCTGATCGCATTGAGTGTGGAAAACGCTGGCTACGGCTTGCCCCAGGCAACGCTGGAGTCCATCCAGAGTAAGCCTGCCAGCGAACTGCTCAACAGTGACGATCCGGTGGAGGAAACCCTGGGCCTGCTCAAGGCGCTGGAACACTGGGGTGGTACCGGCTCGGTGTCCGCCGCCGTGGGCAAGGGTTTTAGCTTCCATCTGGAATTCATGCCACTGACGTTCAAGGATCACAAACCGGCGCCATAACGGTATCCTCTCTTTTTAACTCTGATCTTCGAAGGCCGATATGCACACAGATGAATACCGCAGAGCCCCTTCCGGCCAGCCCACCGTACTGGTGGTGGAGGATGACGAGCTGATCCGGGCGCTGTTGGAAGAGCTGGTGGCCACCACCGGCGCCAGAGTGGTCAGCGCAGCCGATGGCCTGCAGGCCAAGGCCGCCGTCAAAGCCCACCCGGACATCGACCTGGTGATCGTTGACCTGTTCATGCCGGTCATGGATGGCAGCAAGCTCATCGCTTGGCTGAACGCACATCGCCCCCAGTTACCGATAGTGGTGATCAGCGCCCTGCGTGAGGAGGAGATCCGCAAGGTACTCGGAGACCTCAAGTTCTCGGCAATGATTCACAAGCCGCTGACGCAGCAGGAACTCGACCGATTGCTCAGGATGCTGACCGCGCTGCATGATTGAGTCCCTGTTTCCACTGCAACTGTTTCCTACCGGAGGACTGTCCAGCTCGGTCATCACCACCGTCTGGGTCGGGGTCTGCGTGGTGGCCTTTCTCAACCTGCGCTTTGGTACCACCCTGTCCGGCCTGGTGGTGCCGGGCTATCTGATCCCGCTGCTGATCGTTCGCCCCATCAGCGGCTTCGTGGTGCTGTTCGAGGGGCTGGTGACTTACCTGCTGGCCCGGTTGTTGGCGCAGCAGCTGCCCAAGGCCCTGGGCTATGCCGAACTGTTCGGTCGCGACCGTTTCTTCGCCCTGGTGCTGCTCAGCATCATTGTCCGGCTGGCCTTCGACGGTGCGGCGTTTCCCTGGCTGGAGGAGCTGCTTGCCGAGCGGGGCTACGACTACAGCGTCCGCAATAACCTGCACAGCTTCGGGCTGATCGTGGTGGCGCTGATCGCCAACCAGTTCTGGAACGGCGGCTTGCGTTTCGGTGCCAGCGCCCTGGTCCTGTATCTGGGCATCACCTATGTGCTGGTGCGATTTGTGTTGATGGAGTTCACCAACTTCAACATCAACACCCTGAGCTACATGTACGAGGATCTGGCCAGCTCGATACTGGCGAGCCCCAAGGCCTACATCATCCTGCTGACCTCGGCCTTCCTCGCCTCCCGCATGAACCTGCGTTATGGCTGGGAATACAATGGCATTCTGGTGCCGTCACTGCTGGCCCTGCAGTGGTACCAGCCGGCCAAGCTGCTGGCCACCTTCGTGGAAACCTTCGTTATCTACTTCCTGGCCCGCCTGCTGCTCACCACACCGGCCCTGCGCCACCGGAACATCGAAGGTGCCCGCCTGCTGCTGCTGTTTTTCACCATCAGCTTTATCTACAAGATCGTACTGGGCTTCGCCCTGATCGAGTGGCAACCGGAACACAAGATCACCGATTACTATGGTTTTGGTTACCTGCTGGCGACCTTGATGGCGCTGAAAATGCACCAGAAAGACGTTGCCGCACTGGTCACCCGCGCCTCACTGCAAACCTCCCTGGTGGCGGTGTTGGCTGCCAGTGCCATCGGCTTTGCCTTGACCCTGCTCCCCTCAGGCCACGCCCTGATCGGCACCGATAACCTGGAACCCACCGTCACCCGGGTTCGCGTCGAACAACCGCTGAACTACGTCCATCAGCGCTACGCCGATTTGTACGATTCCGAACAAAACCGGGTGTTCAAGGCACCGTCCCCCATCGAGTTGGACCAGATCGAAACCGGGTTCAGAGCCTTGCGCGCGTTTACCCAACAGGGAACGGAGGCGGAGCTGCAGCGTGCCGCGTCCCTGCTCAACCCGCTTCAGTTCCATCTGGAAAGAGTCAACGAGCAGCTGCTGGCGGTTTACGACGCACAGCCTGAACGGGGCTGGGGTGCCTATTTCCTCCATTTGGAGCCCGACAGCCAGTTGCTGCTGCAAGTGCCCGCGCCGTTGGATGAGGGCACCGCCGCCGAAGCCGGCATCTGGATGTTCCTGCAGGATCGCACCCGCGCCCTCGCGATGCCGGGCACCAGGCGCTTCCTCAGTCCGGATGGCGCCGGCGATGCGCTGCTGAATCCGGCCACGGTGTTCCAGGCCTTCCATCGGGTGTTCGCCGAGGACAACGTGCTGCAGCTGAGGGGCTACACACCGGCGACCGCCCGACCGCTGTTCGGCCTGCGGGATACCAGCCTGGCCCTGGACGCACAGATTACCCTGTCCACGCTCTGGGTCACCCGGAGTCTACCCTCCGACCTCAATCTGAAAGGCATCAAACAACGCACCGAGCAGCTGGAAATCCACTGGCAACCGTCGCCACTGAATAATCGCCAGCGAGACGCCGTGCAGGGCGGTTTCGCCGAGCTATTCATCAGCGCGCAGGATCTACGCAGCTGGATCGCCTATGGCGATGTCTTCGAACTGACCACCCAGCGTCAGCAGGAACGGATTGACGGCTACCTCCAGCGTTGGCTCGGCGACAACAAGGCGCTGATTGCCGGAGCTGGCACCAATCGCTACGTCGCGCCAGATATCGGCACCCTGGTCTTTTTCGACCAACTGGTGCTGTCGCCTCTGTTCGAGCTGATTCACGCCGATTTGCCACAAGGCTGGGACGACCGCTTCGAACGGCGGCTGATTCGGCTTTCAATATTGGCTCGCAGCCAGGGCTATCGAATTTCGCGCTATCAGCACATCGAAACCGGCGCCAATTACCTGATCCTGGAGCCCGAACAAACTCCTGGCAAGCCAGCCCGCTACTGGGGTATCTACGTGTTCCGGCTCGGTCCGGCATCGCCGTTGATGGTGCAGGTCCCGCATCCGCTGTACGAACTCAATACCTTTGAATTCGGCTCCACCTTCTTCGAAGACAGTGGCGCGGGCGTGCTGATGATTTCCGGCACTCACCCCCATGCCAATGCCGATGGCAGCGCCGATGTCTCCCATCCCGCCAACCAGCAGAGCCTGTTCAACCTGGTCAGTCAGGTGTGGCAGCGGGAGCTGCGTGCGCAACCGATGGAAGTGGCACAGATCCGGGCATTGGGCAGTAGCTGGGTAATGGATCAGAGCTCCGCCGATGTGCTGGTATCCTCATATTACGGCCTGCACAATCAGCAGCGGCGCTCGTTGATTGAGTCCAGCTTGCGCCAGCTCGGACTGACGGTGGCGCCAGTGGAAGGCAAGCCCGAAACACTGGGTTATGAAACCTCGCTCAATGCCCAGAGCCTGTATCTCAGGGTGGCGGAAAACAAGGACGTTACCAGCCTTTGGCTGACACCGGATACCCGCCGCCTGTTCCGTTCCCAGGAAAACGATCGCCAGCAACTCGCCAAGTTCCGCGCCGCGAACATTGCCAGCCAGCAGGGTTCCCTGCCGGCCTTCGTCGAGCGCCACGGCTCAGGCCAGGCGTCGAGGCCCGCTCTAGACAGCCTGATGGCCACAATCCGGGCGTACCAGCACAGCGAAAACATTAGCTTCCTCCACACCCTCGGCAAGCAACACCCGGATTTCGAGTTTACCCGGCTGGTGGACCTCAATACCCAACAGGCCTTCATTACCGTGCACGGGCACCAGAAACGGGTAGTGCTGATCGCCAACCTGAGACCCAGCAGCCCGCAGATCCGCCACCTGCCAACCGCCACCGAGGCCGCAGCCGGCGACACGGTGCGGCAGGCTACCCGCGACTTCATCGGCGCGCGGGACGCCTTCCTGGTCACGCAAGAGGAGAAGCAGAAATGAGGGCCCTTGGCAGAGTACTGGCGCTGCTCCTGTTGCTGCTGGTTGGCTGGCCGCTGTATCAGGAGCATCTGGCGGCGTCGATCGGCCGCCTGACCCAAAACGGCAATGCCAATGCTTTGCTGCCGCACGAGGCCGAGCGCAGCACCGTGTTCTGGCTGGATTCCGAGCGCTGGCTGCGATTCTCCCTCACCGAGAACACACCAACCCTGCGGATTCTGTCCCATTTGCAAATGCGCCCGGAGCAAACCGGTGAAGGCGCGCTGAACCGCTTTGCGCTGGCCTATCGGCTGGTCGACGCCGATGGCAGCACGCTGAAAGACGGCAGCTATCATTACAAGGCGGTGGTCCTGCCGCACCGCGAGCTTCCCGACGGTGGCGAGTTTCCGCCCCGCTTTTACGACCAAACCGGGTTGATCGCCAGCGCGGCGGAAAACCTGTTCCTGGATCTCACCCAAACGCCGGCCGCCGCCACGCTGGAGCTGCGGGCCGAGTATCTCCCGGACTCGGACAACCGTATCGGGGTGCAGGTCAGCGCCCGGGAAATCCGGCCACGGGAGGCCGCCAGCCGACACTGGCAGCGGCTGTCCAAACCCACCAAAGAGCGCATGTTGCGTGGCCACATTTACCCCACGCACCTCATCAGCCCCTACGAGATCGAGAACGCCCTGATGGCACGCTGGTTACCCCTGGGACCCGACGGCATCAGCGGCGATGATTTTACCAGTGATACCCTCTACACCCTGAGTGTGCCACCCGCCCCGCCCCGGGATGCCAGCCTGGCCTTGCCCCCAGGTCTGTACGCGGACCCCCACAACTGGGTGACACTGGCGATCCCGGACGAGAACCCCGGCCGCTATCGGCTCGAGGTGGAACCGGTTGACCACGCAGCGTCCCGGATCACCGTCAATTTCAGCCATCAACGCAACTCGGATTTGCAGATTGAACAGCGACTGCTCAGCGCAGAAACGTCGACCCTGACCTGGTCGGGCACCCTCGATCCGGGCCTGGTGCAGATCGTCCCCAGTGCGCCGGTTAGCGTCCGTCTGCTCGATGACGAGACCGGCGCGGAGCTGACGCCACCGCAGAACTACCTGCGGGCAGACATCGCCGCGCCGCAGCAGCCGTTGCATTTCCAGCTCAATGCCGACAGTGCCGAGGTCCAACCGGTGCGTTTCGATTTTCGCACCCACCTGCACCCAGAGCTGGGTGATTCCGCCCCCGCCGCCGAAATCCAGATCACCGTCGAAAACCGCCAGGGCGAGGTGTTGGCACATTACCGGCAGCCGATCGACGCTCCGCCAAGTCACTACGTGCGATTCAGTGACCTGCCGTCGCAAAGCCGGGTTTCCGATCGCCAGAGCGTTTACCTGGATGCACCGGCACAGGCCCACCGGCTCCGGATCAGCAGTAACACATCGGTGCTGGTGACCGCTTATTCACGGCTGGACCAGCTGGCGCTGGAACGCAGACTTCCCGATGAACGCCGGCCGTGGCAGGACTACGAGGCACGCTTGCCCAGCTGGTTTTTGATGCAATCGCTCCGGCAACCGCAGGATCGGCAGCGGCAGGCGTCACTGCAGTGGTTTTTCCGGCCCATTGAGCGCAATCCCGCCCTGCTCAGTGGCGACTACGAGTGGCAGGCGCTGGCTACCGCAGAGCCAGCGCTGCAGCGGGAAGTACTGTTCCCACACCAGGTGCGGGGTCCCTTGCGCCAGACCGCGGTCGGCACCGTCTTCCGGGCACTGCCCAGCGGGCCGACGACGTTGACCTTGCAAGCCCCGGAGCCGGGCATTGGGTTCACCCCGGAGCTGATCTATCGGCGCGCCAGTGCCGAGCCGGAAACCGTCACCGTGTTCCGCGACGGGCAGATCTGGCTGCGGCGCGGCATCGCCGGCCGTTCCGGCCGGTTCTCCCTGCCCATGACCTCCGCAGGACGCCATACCCTAACCATCCAGGCATCCGGCCAGTGGTACATCAACCACAATCGTCCTGACCAAGGCTCTGGCTACCTGCAGCGCACCAGCTACCGCTTGCCGCCCTCTGGCCTGAGTTTCGTGATTGATAAGACCGACGAACGGGAAGTGGTGAACCTGGATCTGATCGCCCCACCCGGGGCAGCTCGTTACCCGGTGCAGGTTCGTCTTGACCGGGTACGGCGCAGCAACGCCGTACTGTCCGACTACACCATCCTCAACCGCCGCTTCGAACTCGCCATAGCGCAGCAGGAAACGCTTTTGCTGGGCACTCGCTCTGCGCTCTGGGGCACGCCGGTCACGGTGGCGGTGCCGCTCGGCGAAGATCTGCCCGCCGGTCGTTACCAGATCACGGTACGGCCGGAAACCGAGCAACCCGGACTCGTCGCGGCCTACACCATTCGCGAAGGCCAGCGCCAAAGCTATCGTTTCTTCCGGAGGTCCCTCGATGGCTATTAAGCCAATACCGCTCCTGGCCCTGCTGTTGGGGCTGTGGATAACGCCTGTCGGCGCCACCTCGCTCGACGTCGAGACCATCGCCACCAGCCTGCGGCAACCGGCGCAGCACTACCGGCCACTCAGCGCCAGCCAGCTGGCCCAACTGGAACAGGGCTTCGACGCGTTGCTGCGCGCGGACGCCGACTCCGATACCGCGGCGGTCCGCCAGAGCCTCGAAGCACTGGGCTTGCGCTGGCATGCGCTGGATGACGGGGTGCTGTTGCTCAGCGATGCCGAGGGCAACGGTATCGGTCATTACCTGATTCGACGCAACGCCAGCTCGTCATTGCTGCTGCAAGCGCCCCATCAGTTTTACGACCGTCACACCGGCGAGCTGGCCATTGAGCTGTTCCGCAATGGCGACATGGCGGTGCTCGCACTGAACAGTGCCCATCGCCGAACCGCCATCGACGGCCGCAGCGGCCACGCCGATATCGCCCACCTCAACGACACCCCGTTCGCCGCGCTGACCCGGGCGTTCGTGCGCCATCACCCCCAGGGCAGCGTGGTTCAGCTGCACGGCTTCGCGGCCGACAAACGGACCTCGGCGGCCGGCCGGTCGGCGGACATCATCGTCAGTAGCGGCCAGCGCTGGCTGCTGCCCGCGGCCCAGGAAGTGGCCAGCTGTCTGATGGAAAACGGGCCCTGGCAGGTGCGCCGCTACCCGCTGGAGGTGGGCGAACTCGGCGGCACCACCAACACCCAGGGTGCGTTGCTGCGACAACTGGGCCATGGCCGCTTTGTCCACCTGGAGCTGGCGCGGGAGGTTCGGGAACGGCTGCGGTCGGACCCGCAAACCCGGTCTCTATTCAATACCTGCTTGCACAGACTGGAAGGCCCATGAATCCAATGAGTCGCTGGCTCCTGACTGCCGCAGTCCTGCTGGTCACCGCTCCCAGCGCGGCCATCGTACCCGCTCACCAGAGCGGGGCGCCGTTCCCGCCGCCACCGCTGGTTTGGGAATGGGTGTCCGACCTTGCCGGTGATGACATCTCCACACATCCGGACACTTACCCCGGCCCCATCGTTACCCTGGAGCGGGGAAAAGGTATCCGCTTCCCGCTGGCGGCCGGCCGCTTTATCCGACTTCAGTCCGATCACGCGGTCAAAGCCTCACTTGCCGAGCTGGAGATACTGCAATCCGCCGATCGCGGCTGGTTCTATCCCCTCGCCCTGAGTCGACCGAACGCCGACGGCACCGCCGTGAGCCTGGTGCCCCTGGCCGGCGATCGGGACATCCTGATCCGCAATCAGGGCGAGCGGGCGCTGACCTTTGCCGTGGCCAGCGGCCACTATCAGACCACGCCGGAAGCGCTCGAATGGCACCCGATAGCCATCGACACGCTGCCTGCCGTCCACCTGCGCCAACACCCCCAGGCCCGGTTGCAGTCTTATCACCGCCTGCCCCATACCCTGCCACAGTCCTTCGAGGTGGAGGGCCCAGCCCTATACAGCCTGGCCTTTCGCCAAACCCGCAACACCCTGTCCAACACTCGACGCAACCGGGTGTCGGTGCGGCTGAACAATCAGCCGGCGGAGCGCCACTACCTGCACTTCACCAGTGACACTCGCCACCGCTACAGCGACGGCCAGGATCGACTGCTGCTGAGTCTGGAGGAGCAACGCTATCTATGGGTGCCCCAGGGTCGCCATCGCGTGACCCTGCGTAGTGACAGCGAGCTCTGGTTCCGCTTGCTGGAAGCCCGTCACGGCCGCAGCAGTTCCGTCAGCGGTGACCGGCGTGACTGGCCCCAGGCCCTGGCCCAGCTCCGCGACGGCCTGTTGTTGCTGCAACAGCAGCGCCAGTCGGCGGTGCAGGCGGTTCTGGACGGTCACCAAGGCGCCGCTCAGCTGGCGGCCGCCAGCTTCGACACCGCGGGCATTAGCCGCTGGCAGCAGGGCTTGGAGGACAACCTGTTCCGCCGACAGTATACCCAGGAGCGAAGCCTGTGGCCGGCCGGCGGCGCGCCGGAACGCCAGTTGCTGGGACTGGAGACCGAGCTGGCGCTGACGCCACGGGACGACACCCGGTTCCTGGCCGCCGACACCGGCCAGGCCGGCGCCGAACCATTCTTTGAGGTGGCGGAGGAGCCAGTCGATCTGGCCATGCCCGAGACCCAGGGTCCGACCGAGCTGGAACTCACGCTGTCCCGGCCGGAACGAGCGACGCACCTCTTCGTTGATTACGGCACCCAGCAACAGGTCCTGCGTTTTCAACCGGACCAGGCCCTCGGCCGCGGCGACTGGCGCTTTACGCCGCAGAGCCAGCAAGTCCTCCACCAGCCTGGGCGACCTGACCGGGCCCTGGTCAACCAGATCCGACTGCCACTGCCAGAGGGCGTCCGTAGCGTGCGGATCACCGCCAAAACCGGCAGTGCCTGGCTCAGGGCCTCGCTGCGGGAAGCGCGGCGGGCCCGGTTTACCGAGCAGGAGTTCTGGGACCATCTGCGGGAACTGGGCCCCGCCGCGTTTGAACGGAGCTGGCGGCAACCCGCCGACGACGATGCCGCTACGTTGCTGAGACAGGACAGCCAGTTCTTCCGGGATTGGCTGCACCTGCGTTACCGCAGTTTTATCGATGATCTGTCGCCGCCCCTCGGCCAGCTGGCCCCCGAGCAGGCACTGCAACGCCTCGACCAGCTGCAGCGGGAAAACGTTGGTCACCTGGCCCAAAACTACGCCCAGGGCCTGTATGTCTACGCCCGCGACGCGCGGGTTCGGCGTCAGGCCTTCGACTATCTGGTGCAGACCCTGGCCCACGCCGACAGCCCCTACCCGCTGCAGACCCTGCTGGCGACCGCCTATGTTCGCCACGGTGACCGCTCGGTGCTGCCGCAATTGGCGGATACCCTGTATCGGCTGGGCTACGACCGCGAAGCGCTCAAGATCGCCCTGGTGCTGCGGCAGTCGCCAGCCTCGCCCGAGCAAGCCGGCGCCATGACGGAGCTGGCCCTCAAGGCCGCCATCCAGGCCCGTTGGCCGCTCACCTTCAGTGAGCTGAGCGAACGTCTCGACGATCCCCAGCGTGAGGCCTGGCGGGCGCTCTACCGGAGCGAGGCCAACCAGGCAGAACCCCCGCAGGCCGACGAACCTGCGGCGGGACAGCCAGCGGCGCTGACCCGGCCGCAGCCGTCCCAGGCAACCGTCACGCCGTCGGCCTGGCTGACCAGTTTCAATGCCAGCTACGCCGGTCTCTGGCGTTGGCAGGACTGGCGCGCCGGCTTTACTGGCGAGGTCGACCGGGTTCAGGTCTACAACCCGGATCTTGACCGGTTCTACCAGCGCCAACGGGTACGCCCCGACGCCCCGTTGACGGTGACGGTCACCGGTCCGGTCCAGTTGGAGGTCAAGGTTGCGCCGTTGCATCGGCTGCGGGACCAGCGTCTGGATGACTGGCTCAACATCCACCACCATGGCCAGCGCTATCAGTTTCCGATCATCAACAACGGGGTATTCAACCGGCACGCGGTGATCGGTGCGGAGGAATACCCTGGCAGCGTGGAAACGGTGCGGATTACCCTGGGTCCCGGTCGCCACCAACTCGCCCTCAATACGCAACAGCACCCTGCCCTGGTGCAGCTCCAGCTCGCCACGCCGGAATGGTTCAGCGCGCCCTACTGGGCGGCACAGCACGCCCCGGCGCAGTGCCATACCCCGCTCCCACCGGCAGGGCCCAAACAACGGGCGTTACCCGAAGTGATCGCGCCACTCGCCCCGGCCTGGGCGCGGCCACTCACCGCCATCAGCGTTCCATGCGTCGACTTTGCCATCGAAGCCGACGGCGACACCGCGACCGTCACCGACGCCGACATCGGCTTCTCGCCGGCGCCGGCCCCCGGCGACATGGCCGGGCCCGCTCTCGAACAGCCCCTCCACCAGCCGCTCGAAGGTTCGGCGGCGGCGGTATCGGCGTTTCTGGCCCAGGTGTTGATGACGGAGGAGTTCGCCTCGCGGCCGGAACTGATCGCCCAGAGCAACGCGCTCGGCGCCCGCTATCCGGGGCAGCCCACCATTCAGCGGCGGCTGGCCAGGATCAACCACAGCCAATTTTGGGTCCGCGAAGAGTTGATCCTGGAGAGCGCCGGCACCCAACGCTTCGATGCCTCACTCTGGCCGCCGACCTCGCCGTTCCTGCGCCAGCGCTTCGACCTGCTGGGCCAGCCACCGGCTCCGAGCGAGCATCTACTGTCCGGCCTGGAACCGCTCACCATTTCGGTCAACAACGACAGCAGCCGTCAGTACCGGTTGCAACTGCGGCTGGATAAACCCGGCTTTCAGCGAGTGTCGCCGGTGGCGGTCGATGTCCGGGTCGATGGCCACCCACAGCTAAGCCGTCGCCTCAGCGAACACACACCGCTGCAGGAGACGCAATTCACCCTGCCCGCGGGCTCATCGCAGCTGGAACTGCAACTGGCGGACCCGACCAGCCGCCACTGGGTCTATTTCCGGCTCTGGGAGCGCCGCGATTCGCAAGGCGCCTGGCAACCGGTCAACCGACCGCAAACCCGCAGCTACTACGCGGTCACCCCGCAGCAGCCGCTCACGCTGTTCCTCGACCGGCCCGCCTGGCTGCGGCTTGAAAGCTACGACGGTCGGAGCTGGCGTCACCGCTATCATTATCAGCCGGCCGCCGGCTACCTCACCCTGCGGGCCGGGGACCTGGACGGCCCCTACGTGCGGATCTATTCGTTGCGCCATCAGCCCGACCGCCTGACCGCGCCAGCGCCCCACTCTACGCCAAGGCTGGCCCCCGCCATTGCGACACCGCAGCAGCGGGCCAACGCCAGCACGCCGGCGGCCTTCGTCTCCGACAGCCTGCAGGGCCAGACCCGGGATGCCGGTACCCAAGGCGCCTTCATCGAGTTGGTCCAGCGGCGCAACTTCGACAACCCCGATGACCGGGAGAGCGAGCGCTACCTCGAGCTGGGCTGGCGCTACCAGCAGCATCCGCTGTTCTCGCGGTTGTTCTGGCAGTCCGATGTCCTGGCTCGCCACCACAGCGATAGTCACCGCCAGGTGCTCGCCAGCCGGCAGTGGCTGACCTGGCGGCCGGACCGGCAACACTGGCGGCTCGGTCTGTATGGCGATGGCTACTGGCAACCGTCCCAGGACGCCGCAAGCGTCAGCGGTCGCGTGCAGCTGGCGGGCTACATGCCGCTGGGCCATCACCTGACCTGGGATCACGAACTGACCGCCTTTGGCCGCTGGCTGTCGGCGGACCGGCCCTCTCGGGATGGCGCCTTCGATGACGACGTGTTCACCAATTACAAGGATCAGCATCGCTACGGCTTGGCATGGCAGGAGTCGCTGGTGTATCGGCCCTGGCGGGACAGCCGCTGGCGCTGGGATGCCGGCGTGCGGACCAATGAAGACCTCAGTCCCGACCGGTTCAGCCTGGCCATGGGCTGGGACCAGTTCTGGCGTCGCGACACCCGCACCTTCCTGGGCCTGGAGCAACGTTGGCTGCTGGCGGATGACCACCGCCGCTCCGCGGACTCCCAGCAACTGCTGAGTGCCGGCATCGACTGGCGCTGGTGGAGTCCTCAGGGCCGGCGCTGGGAGGCGGGCCTGGGTCTGGGCATGGATCTGGACACCTCCGAGCCCTCGGTGAAACTGTCGCTGGAAATGGATCTGCCCGGTGCCAAACGATTTGCCGACTACCGCAGCGAGCGCTACCCGTTTTTTGATCTGCAACAAATCGATGCGGCGCACACCGTGACCAACAACGAGCTGAATTATGTCGAGTAATCCCACTGCATTATCCAGTCTGCAACACCTGCTGTTGGAACTGAGCGACGAATGGCGCGGCGTTTACCAGACCTTGGCGGAGCAACTTGACCGGGAATTCAAGTCATGGCATTCGAGTCGCAATCGGCCGGAGTCGATGAGTGCGCCACGCTGGCTGTCCCAGCAGATCTGTAATTTCCTGGAGTACCGCGCCGGTCAATCACTGACCTTGCTGGAGCAGCTCAATCAAGGCTACCGGGCCTTCAGCCAGCGCTACCAGAACGCCAGCAGCGAACAGGAACGACACCAGCACCAACTGGCTTATGCCAAGGAGCTGGGCCAGAGTCGCCGCGGCCTGAGGGCGGATCGTCAGGCCCTGGTGCGCTGGTTTGACGCCTCGGCCCTGCGAGATCGCTATCAGCGCCGCGCCAGCGAAGAGGAGCGCCTGATTGTCTTTATCGTAGACCGGCTCGGCGCCAACCTCTGCCATTACCTCCGTCACCACACCCCGGACCCGACGCCACGATCGGCGCTGAATGCGATCAGCCAGCAAACCTTGATCGAGCGGCTGATTTCCCGTCACCTCGACCACCGCATCACCGTGGCAACGATGACGTTGCTGGCTCGGCTGCTGGAGGTGACCAACGGCGCCATGGGCGCGTTCATCGAGCCGCAAGTCATTCACTACTGCTACCGACTCGGCAACGACCCCAACCAACCGGTCTGGCTCCAGTGCCACGCCCTTCAGATTTCCCTGCAGCTGGATACCGAGGCCTCGCTGCAGGGGTTACAGCAACGGTTCGAGCGTCAGGAAACGGGAGATCAGATCTTCTTCCGGGGACGGGCGCTGACGATGATGGTACCGGTACAACAGCACCCGCTTGCGCGCCGGTTGTACCGGCAGAGTTGTGCCGATAGCAGCGAACACGTACGCCAGTGCCTGGTGCAGGCGTTGCCACAGCTTGCTGCCGACCTGCGCACGACGATCGTCTCGAGCTTGATCCACGACGACCCTTGCGACCGGGTCAAGGCCCGGTTACTGCGTACCCTGCCACTGCTCGCCGGGGCCGAACCCCAGGACCCCAACCAGGCCTGGCCCCTGCTGCAACCCAGCCTGAGCCGGCAAACCCCGGCCCTGGTGGTCAAGGCGGCGCTGGCCGCAGTGACCGACATCTGGCTGACCGGCCCGGAGCCGGAGCCGGACACCAGCCGGGCCCTTGCACAGGCCCTGGCAGCGCTGCATACCGGCCATCAAGCCACGGCGGTGCGGCGGGCGGCGGCCCAGACCCGCGAGCGCATCTGGGCCAATCGACATCCTCTGGCCCGTACCGCCTCGATGTTCCGGCCGCTGACCCAAGCCCATTGGCAACAGCGAGCCCGCATCACCCTCGACCAGCCGGTCAGCAATGAGGAGCTCGGCCGTTTTTTTGCCAGTCTGGCCCGTGACAGCTACGGCTACGATATTGTTCGCCGTCGAAACCGGCTTACGGTCACCGCCGGCTCCCGGTACCAGTTTCGCAGTTGGCGATTCCTGCACGAGCTGAGAACCAGTGCCAGCGACAAGCGCCAGAATTACAATCACACCAAGGGTCGGGTCTACCACGGCACGCTCCAGGCCCCCGCCTGGCACCTCGCCGAGTTGAGCCAAACCACCGTGCCCGGCGAACCGCTCCATTTCGCCGACGACGGTGACTGGCGCCCCTACCTGCCCTTGCCTGACCAACTGCTGTCCGCCCTCGATCAGGGTTGGCCGACTCGCCCGGTCGAGCTGTTCACCGCAGAAGGGATCACCCGCATACATCCGCCCAGCGGGCTCTGGCCCCGTCTGCGCGCCCGGCTGGCACTGACCCTTCGGTTCGCCACCCTGAGCCGGCTACGCAACTGGCAGTCCTCCCACCAGCAGGGGCCGGAGGCGTACCTGGCGAGCCTGCAGCAGCTGGGCTTTCGCTTTGAACTGCTCGGCCATCAGGACGACAACGGCGAACGCCACCCGACCGACCCCCGGGTCACACGGTTTTTCCCCGGCTTTGCCAGCCTCGCCCCGCTGCCGGTGTTCTGGCAGGAATTCAAACACTATTTCTACTCGGTGTACGAGAACAACCTGCAACACCTGCTGATCTTCTTCACCGCCGCCATCACGCTGTTTTTCGGGCGCCATGCCTACCTGGGCCAGCAAATGAAAAAGGCCCGGGCGAGCCTGCCGCTGGTTATCGGAGGCTGGGGTACCCGCGGCAAATCCGGTACCGAGCGCCTCAAAGCCGCCCTGTTCAACGCCCTGGGCCTGAGCGTGGTGTCCAAAACCACCGGTTGCGAGGCGATGTTCCTGTACAGCCCGGCCCACGGCCAACTGCGGGAAATGTTTCTGTTCCGGCCTTACGACAAGGCTTCGATCTGGGAGCAGGTGGATCTGGTCCGGCTGGCCGCGCGCTTCAACAGCGACGTGTTCCTGTGGGAATGCATGGGGCTTACCCCCCGTTACGTGCAGATTCTGCAGGAACAGTGGATGCGCGACGACTTGGCTACCATCACCAACTGTTACCCCGACCATGAGGACATCCAGGGCCCGTCCGGTATCGAGATACCCCAGGTGATGCAAAAATTCGTCCCCAAGCGCAGCAAGCTGATCACCACCGAGCACAACATGTTCCCGTTCCTGCGTTCAGCGGCCCACGCCAAACGCTCTGAAATCCTCAAGGTGGAGGATTGGGAAGCGGAGCTGCTGCCGGCGGACATTCTGGCGCGATTCCCCTACGAGGAACATCCCGCCAATATTGCCCTGGTGGTGCGCATGGCCCGCGAGCTGGGCCTGGAGGCCGATTTCGCGCTCAAGGAAATGGCCGACCGTGTTGTACCGGACCTGGGCGTGCTCAAGATCTATCCGCGGGTCGAGGTGGAAGGGCGAGGCATCACCTTCATCAACGGCATGTCGGCCAACGAACGCCACGCCGCCCTGGCCAACTGGAAGCGGCTGCAGTTCGATAGCTACACCCTGGCGGACACGCCGCAGCATTGGGTGGCCACCGTCATTAACAACCGGGCCGACCGGGTACCCCGGTCACAGGTGTTCGCCCGGATGCTGGCACAGGAATTGAGTGCCGACCACCATTTTCTTATCGGCACCAACCTCGATGGCCTGCAATCCTATATCGATGGCGCCTGGCAAGCGCGACTCGATGAAGAGGGCCTCGGCAACCTAAGCGCCGACGAACTGCTGGACACCCTGGCCCGCTACGCCCGCCAGCTGAAAGTGGCGACGACCACCAGCGACGCCAGCGCCCGCACCACCGCCATGCTAGGCGGGTTGGGCCTGAATCCGGAAGGCCATTTCGCCAGTGCAGACGCCCTGCGGACGTTCTGTGCCGAAGCGGAGCTGGTCACCGCACAGACTGAGGCGGTGGTCCAGCGCTGGCAGGCGGATCATCAGGAACTCCAGGAATATGAGCGACAGGCTACGGCGCTGCGCGACCGAACCGACACCCGCGAGTCCCTGCGAACAACCCTGGACCGTTGGTTTGCCCGCCGCTTTACCGTGATCCTGGACAGCCATGCCCGCGGCGATGAAGTCCTGCGCACCATCATCGACCACACCCCGCCGGGGCTCGACGCCCATGTCATGGGGATGCAGAACATCAAAGGAACCGGGCTGGATTTTATCTACCGCTGGCAGGCTTGGGATCAGCATTACCATGACGGCCAGAAACTGTTGGCGGACGAACCGGAGCAAGCACTCATCGGCGCCCGAGGCCTGGCCGCAGTGGAAGACTTCGGCTGGCTGGACTTCGACTATCTCGCGCGGATTCTGGATCAGGCTGCCGACAGACCATCCAACCAGACCCAGGCGATCCAGGCTGAGCTGACCATCGTTCGCAGCCGGCTGGCGCAGGCGCGCGAGGCAATGGGACAAGCCGACGATCAGGCTGGCGCATCTTCCCGCCACTGGGACCGGCTACTGGACGCCGTGGAATCCTTACTGGACGCAGGTGCGGCGGTACGCAGGCGTAAACGAGCCAACCAGATCTACCGTGACCTGGCAGGACAACGCATCAGCCATGAGCGTGCTGCGCTGGAACTGAAAGACCTCAACCGTTCCCAGAAGGGCGGCTGGCTGAAGGCGCGTTTCCGCTCGGCCAAGCGGTGACGCGGTCCGCGACTACAGGGTCGACAGCAGCGATTGCAGCGGCAGCTGACTGACCAGCCCGCTGGCACAGTCGCCCCAGTGGCCACTGCGCACATTGCCCTGCACATCCGTCACCGAAGCGGTCAGGCAGACGCCCGCGAGCCCCCCCGCGCCAACCGCCACCGAGTCGACGGTGAAATCAAAGCGATAATGGCTGTCGCGCGCACTGAAGGGATGCGGGGCCAGGCGCTGGCCATTGAACAGCCCCACCGAGACATCCTCCTCGGTGGCGTGATCGAGGTGGACATTGGCATCGTAACTGGAACCGTGCTGATCGCCATGGGGGCAGTCGGCAAAAGATTCCCATGGATAAGTCGCCGAATCCTTGTGGGAGTAGGCAAAATTGTTGGTATCAAAATCGATGAACGTTGGGTTAACGTAATAGCCCCCGGCGGTCGGCGCATTGCCGGCCTGCGATACCGGCTCATAGTCGCCGGACAGCGGATCGTAGCGCGTCGCGCTCACTTCAATGCGCTTGACGTCCAGCCGCTGTTCCACCGTCGCCTGTTCCACTCGAACCGTCACCGTCAAGGTCTCTGCATCCACCGGTTGCACGTCAATGATGTTGGCCGTCAGGGAAGTCGGAGCGCCTTGGTCATAGGGCAAGACATGCAACGGATGAATGGCATCTCGCTGCCAGCGCGAGTAGATGTCCGCAGCATTGGCATTACGGATTTCAAAGTGCAGGTGTTCAAAACCGGACTCGCTGGCACCGGTATAGCCAAGCAGCTGTCCGCGACTGACCTCATCACCCGGCGCCACCACCCAATCGGACAGGTGCATATAATTACTGTAGTAGCAGCCGCCGCCGGATTTGCAGCCGTTCGCCCCCGGCCGCACGTGAGCCAGCTGCACCAGCGGATCGGAGTAGGCACTGTGATTGCCGGCAATCTTCACCTCGCCATCGGTCACCGCAAAGACCGGAGTCCCCGCTGCGGTGGGTATGTCGATACCACGGTGGTAATCGTAACGGAAGTTTTGCGATGCTTTCTGGCGGGGGCCAAAGGCTGACGACAACGGATAATCGCTATAGGCTGGATCGCCGTGACGCTGGGAGGGGCAGCCCTGGGTACTGTCCCAGCCGGCTGGGGGCGCTTCGCTGATACGGCCGCACAGCGGCCAGACGGCGCTTTCGTCGAACTCCGCTGCCATTGCCGCTGACGTCTGCAGGGCGAGGAGTACCACCGCGCCAAGGAACCAGCTGGGGAGTCTCTGAATGGCTCCGGAGTCGCGCTGGCTGCCAAAACCCTGCACAATCAAGGCGCGACTGTTAAGTCGTTCCGGGCTGGGACGGAACGCCAGGAGCTTGCAGAAAGTCGCAGCGAGGCGCGTGGCTGGCTCTGAATGCCCCGCAGGCCATGCTCTGAAGGCTGCACCTGCGGCGTTGCCGCGCCTGGCCGCGACAGCCTTCAGAGCGCGCAGAGACGATTCGGAGTGATTCAGAGGCACCCTGGGCTTCATACTTGTTTGTCCTGTGCTATGGATTTCTAGATCGGGGCCATGACCGATCTGGCGCGGTTAATGGCCTGCAAATGGTACATATGTGCAATTTATACCAGTGATTAGACGAATTCCAGGAGGTTACGCCATGTACCTGTCCGTCCAGCTCAGTTACTACCCGTTCAACGGCGACTTCAAGCCACCAATTAAAGAGGTGATTGCCCGCCTCCAGAGCAGCGGCCTTGAGGTATACCCCAATCGCATGAGTACTCAGGTGTTCGGTGAGTTCGATGCGGTGATGCAGGCACTGTCGGACACCATGAAATGGTCGTTCGAGCGATTTGGCAAGGCCGTGTTTGTCGCCAATTTCCTCGAAGGTGACCGCCGTCCGAAAGACTAAGCAGCGCGCAGAGATGAGTCAGTGTTATTCAGCGGCTGCCCAGGTTTCCGGTTGGCCCGACGTCGGCTAAATTAAAGGTATGCGGCAGTAGGCTGAGTGTGGTGCGCATCACCGGGCCGGGTTCGCAGTCTTGCCCAAGTGTGGTACTCGCTTCGCAGCGCCCTGAGCAGGGGGCGTGGCTCCCGTTGTGCCTAGGGCGGGCCTCCTCCCTCTGTAGCCGGGCGATCTCATTATTCGCTGGGAGGACACGACCATGACAAAACTGTCGCGCATCGAAGGCATTGGCGATGCCTACGCCGGCAAGCTGAATCAGGCAGGCATTAGCTCACTGGAATCACTGCTGAAGACCTGTTGCAACAAGAAGGGCCGCAAGCTGGCGGCGGCAAAATGCGGCCTGCCGGAATCACGCCTGCTGGAATGGGTCAACCGCGCCGACCTGACTCGTATCAAGGGCGTCAGCACCCAATACGCAGACCTGCTGGAGTGCGCCGGTGTGGATAGCGTACCGGAACTCGCCCATCGCAAGGCGGCCAATCTCCGTGCCAAGATGTTCCAGGTCAACCAGAGCCGTCACCTGGTGCGCCGGGTACCGTCGGAGATGTCGATCGCGGGTTGGGTCAGCCAAGCCAAAAACCTGCCCAAAGTGGTGACGCACTGAGCCCGGTCGACAGAAAATACGGACGCCACAGCCACCCCTCGGCACCGGTCAGGAACGGCCGGTGCTCCCCTCCTGCTCACACACCAGCGCCAGGCCGGTGGCCAGCGTCGCCACGACTCCGTAGGACAACCCGGCTATGCCGTGATGCACACTGCGCACGGGCTCGCTGACCGGTCGGGTCAACGGAATACGGGCCAGGATATTGAAAGTTTCATCGGCGATGGAGATATGGGCCCTTTGGGCCTTCCTGGCGCCATGGGCCAGCCCATGGGCCAACAGCTCGGCGACACCCCGCCACCAGTCCACTTGCGTTTGTTCCGTCGAGGTCATGACAGCCACTCCTCCAACTGTTGCGCCACCGCCTCATGGTGGGCGAGACGAATGTGATCGATCCCGGAAAAGGTCGCTGATCCCGTCAACGCCCAGTCGCCCTGACCTTGGCCCTGGGCGCTGGTTTCGTGGACCAACGCATCGCCGAACAGAAGATTCACCGGATTACCGGCCTTTCCGGCCAACAGCCCGCACACCACATAGTGCCGGGCATCCGGAACCAGCGCCGCCAGCTGCCCGTCACCGGCCAACACGTCGCCCCTGGACAAGTTGCGGATGCCTTCGCTGCGCAGGTCGATGACCTCTCCCACCACCCGCAGGTAATCCCGCGGCAAGGCGTTCAGCACACCCGCCGACGCTTGCGCCCCCTTTGCCAGCCAGGAGCCGTCGTGCGGGGAACCGATGTAGACACAGTCGCGCAAGGATTTCATCCAGCGATGGCTTTGGCTCAGGCCGTAGTGGCAGGCGCTGCGGATCAGCAGCCCGCCCATGCTGTGCCCCACCAGGATCAGCCGGTGTACCGGGACTGGCCAGGCCGCCACCAGGCGCTCCAGCTCTGCGGCCAGCTGCTGACCATTGCGGTGGATGGGGCGCCCGGTGTTGTAGCGCAGACTCAACGTGGTTGCGCCGCCGTCGAGCGCCTGATCGAGCCGGCTGCCGTAGTCTTCGTCGGGCTGGCCGGGAAAACTCCAGATCGACTCAAGTTCCATCAGTCCGTGGATCAGCACCACCATGGTGGATGCCGGTGCGGCGACCGCTGGCGCTGCCGGTGAAACGATCTGACCACGGTGGTGAAACTGCATCGGCACAGCCAGCGGATTGCGTCGGGCTTCCAGCCAATCACCGAGGAAACCGCTGGCGATGGCGGACAGCCGGTGCTGCCAATTTACATGGGCGGTGTTCATAACCGGGCTCCTGTCCGGGGAGAGTGCTCTGAACAGTGTATCCGGCTATGGGGTGGGAGAATTGGCCAGATCTGGCGGCAGCGACGGCGCTGCAATCAACTGCGGCCGCGTGGGGACAGAAACACCGCCGGTTGATCCGAAACCGCCGCAGGCCCCGGGGCCTGCGGCGTTGGGGGACTAACTCACGACTTTGCGGCGACGGCCACGCTGCAGCCCCAGGCCCAGCAGGCCCAGACCGAACAGGGCCGCGGTCCCCGGCTCGGGGACATCGACCGAATCATCCGGATTGGAGGCCGAATCCACACCGTCCAGCCAGACACTCCAGTTAGGACCCATGTCGCGGCCATTAGCCGGCTGATTCCAGTCGGCCAGGGCAATGGGGTCCTGACCATCGAAGGTGAACCCGTCGCTCAGCAGATTGCCCAGCGCCCAGTTGTTATAGGTGGCGACGGTGAACACGTAATCTCCGGCAGCCAGGAAATCGAAGGCGAAACCGGAGTCGTAGATGGTCTGGGTGGCGGGATTGATGGAGTCATCGTCGTCATTCTCAGCCAGCAGACTGCCGTCCGAGTGGTTCCACAACGCGGTGATGGGATCGAAGTTGGTACCGTCCTGGAAGGAGTCGGTCCAAACCCTGACGTTGGTGGCATCCTGCTCCAGGCTGAAGTAGGTATAGATCACGTCGTTGTGGTACTCGATGGATCCGGTGAAGTTGATCAGCGCGGCATTGGCCGTGGTACTGGCGGCCAGGGCGGCACCGGCTGCGAACATCAGTGCTTTGTTCATGTTTGCTCCCTGCGTATTGGTAGGCGAAGGCTTCCGTGTCGGAAAGCCTTGCCCGCCAGAGCAAAAATGGCACCAACCCTGTAACCACGGCCATCACAGCGATTTCCCGCTCGCCGAAAGAACAAAAGCGATAAATTTGCTGACGCATCAAGCGGATAATGTGATGGCCCGCACAAAAAAATCCGACACAATCACTCCACCCTGAGTTCCGCTGGCTCACTTCGGATATGAATATCCCGCTGCGGAAACGGAATCTCGATGCCTTCGCTATGGAAGCGCCGGGTAATACTGGCATGCAACTCATGGGACAACGGCATGATGTCGAGAATACTGCGCACAAACACCCGCAGCTCAAAGTTGATGCTGCTGTCCCCGAGCCCGACACAGAACACCGCCGGCACCGGGTCGTCCACCACCCGCTCGTTGTCGGCGACAATGTCCATTAGCAGAGCCTGCACCCGGTCCACATCCGAACCATAGGCGACACCCACGCGCACAATGACCCGGGTGATGGAGTCGGACAAGGTCCAGTTGGTCAAATCCTGGGTGACGAGGGTTTTGTTGGGAATGATCTGCTCCTTGCGGTCCCAGTCCACCAGGGTGGTGGCGCGGATGCGGATCTGCGAGACCTTGCCGGTAATGCCACCGATGGTGACGGTGTCGCCCACCCGGATCGGGCGCTCAAACAACAGGATGATGCCCGAAACGAAATTGGCGACGATTTCCTGCAGGCCAAACCCCAGCCCTACCCCCAGCGCCGCCACCAGCCACTGCAACTTGGACCACTGCGCCCCCAGGATATTGAAGGCGGCAATGACGCCGACGATCACCACCAGGTAATTCACCACGGTGGTGATGGCATAGCCGGTTCCGGGCGCCAGGTGCATGCGGCTGAGCAGGGCAACTTCCAGGGTTCCGGGCAGGTTGCGCGCGGCAAAGACGGTGGCCATGGCGATCAGCGCCGCCAAGGCAAAATCTGCCAGGGTGATATCGATGGATTCGGCCCCCTCCAGCACCGACCAGACAATGATTTCATCGAATACCCGCAAGGCCGGAATGACCGGCGTCCACAATAGCCACAGGCCGGCAACGGCCAACGCCAGGGTGATGACCCGCAGCGAGGCCTTGCTCTGGCTGCTGATGTTGTGCAGGTTCACCTCCGGCAGGTCCAGGGTGGCGGAACGCCCCTCACCGGACGAGCCTGCGGCCTCCAGAACCGCCTCCATTTCGTGCTCCAGCGCCCGCTGCTCCCGCAGACGTTCCAATCTGAGTCGGCGCTCCCGTACCGACAGTGCCCGCAATCCGAGGTAGCGCATCAACACCAGAACCACCAGCCAGCACATGGTGACAAACAGCGTCTCCCCCAGCTGCACTGCGGTGTAGTGGTAACCAAATAACGACAAGACGGCCAGGGCCAACGGCGCGGACACCAGCAGAAACTGCATCAGCTTGAGGCTCTTGGACGCCCGCCGTTTGTCGGTACAGTCGCGGAAGGCCTGAAACAGGTAATGGACGAAGTAGGCCAGGGCCAGCGAGGCCACCAGAAAGATCAAGCGCCCCAGACTCGACTCAAAGTCCGCGCCCACCGGCGACACCGTCAGTGGCGCCAGCACGGTGGCCGGCACCAGCACCGTCAATAACCGGGGAATCGCCTTGCGGGTGGCCAGCAGGGTCTGGGGCCGCCATTTGAAGTGGCGCTCCGCCAGCCCACCCGCACGACACACCTGGCGCACCAGCCCCAGCATGAACAGCAGCATTGCGCCATCGACAAAGCCCCGGGCCAAGGCCGCCCCCAGCGTCCCGGCATTGGCGACGGTGATCGCCAACAATACCAGCACGGTGGCCCCGGTGAGTGCCAACAGCGCGCTGTACCCCAACGCCTGAACGGTTAAACCGATGCGATCCAGGTTGACCTTGCCTATGGGCTCGCCGGTCGCCATCAGCCGCTGCCGGATGCCCCCTCGCGCCTGAACCAGCGCCACCAGAATCAGCATCAGGAACACCAGCAACGGGAATCTGGCCAGCAACGACTCCGGCACCCCTTGCACCAACTTGCCCCATCGCGCCGGGTCAAGAATGGCGGACACCGCTGCCACCAGCTCGGTCGGGGTCTCCCGCCCCACCGGCTGAGTGCTGGGCAGCCAGAACAGGCGGCGCCGGACCAGATTCTGGTAGGCCTTGATGCGCTCTTTAAGGGTGCGAATGGTGCGGAAGTACTTGTTCAGCAGGTCAATATGACCGCCCACGGCCTCCCGCAGCTGCGCCAGCAACTGGGCGCGCCGTTCCAGCAGGAAGTCGCTGGAGCCCTCGTCCGGGTCCAGGACCGCGCCGAACTCCTCCAGCTGGAACTGCTCCACCCGCGCCGCCTCCAGCTGCTCCTTGATGGCCGGCTCCAGGTCCTTGGCCAGATGCTGCTGTTGCAGTCGTTCCAGCCGGCGCCGCAGCTGGTTGGCATAGTTCTCGGTCAGGCCCAGGCCGGCAGTTTCCAGCCGCTGCTCGAGACTGCGGAATTCGCTGTCCAGGCGACTGAGCAGGGATTCGGCGAAGGCCTGACGCTCGCGGGTCTGGCTCAGGGCCGCCCGGCGCTGCTCCAGGGCGTTGGACAGATCGCGAACCTCCTGGCGGATGCCGATGTCGGATTCTGAGGGCAGGACGATGGGAAGGGGCGCCGGGGTTTCCGACTCGGGCGGCGCCTCAATGATCGGCTCGGCGGGTTGCTCCTCAATAGCCTCCGCGGGCTGCTCCGCTTCCCGAACCTGAACCTGGGCCTGGGCCGCCAGCAGTGGCAAAGACCAACCCACCAGCCACAGACAGACCGTGTATCCCCTATGTCTGAATCGTTGCCGCATTTTGCTGCGCCCCGGAAACCCGCAAACCTGAGTATGGTCCATCGCCACAGGATCTGCTGGCTGCCCCCGGAAAAACACCCTGGCTCGCCCAGCAACGCTTCTGATCGCCCTCCAGCCCTCAGCCGGTCGGGTGGCGATCGAATCTGGGAGCAAGGCCGTGGAAAACCCGGGGGAATTCTTCCAATATGATTCAATCCCTTGACCTGTTAAGGATCCAATCGCCATGTACACCCCATCGCCATCGGTACCGTCAAACAGCGGCAACGCCCACCTGGGGCTAATCGCCCTCGTTGTTGCCGTCGCCATTGCCGTTCCCTGGTACACCCACAACAGCCTCACCGGCAAAGACGAATCTGTGGCATCGGCGTGGGCCAATGTACAAAGCAATCTGCAACGCCGGGCGGACCTGATTCCCAACCTGCTGCAAACCGTAAGCCAGGCCATGGCGTACGAGAGTGAGACGCTCGAGGCGCTGGTCGAGAAGCAAACCGAAATGCTTGCCCGTCATCCGCAGCCACCAGCGGATGGCGCCGCGCTGCAAGATATTGCCAACCTGGACAAGCATCTGTCGGTCAGCACCCAGCACCTCCTCACCCGGGCGGCGGCGTTGCCGGAGCTGAAGGCGACCGACCAGTTCCTGCAACTGCAAGCGCAGCTGGAAGGCACGGAAAACCGCATCAACGTTGCCCGAATTCGCTATAACCAAGCCGTTCGCGACTACAACAGCGCCATTCGCGGCTTTATCGGCCGCCATCTGGCGGAACCCCTGGGGATGGCCCCGCGCGTCTACTTCGAGGCCAGCGACGGCGCCGAGCAGCCGGTCAAGGTGGTGTTTGGCGATGGCTGACGGCCGCTTGGACAAGCGGCTGGCCTGGCTGTTCGCCATCGTATGGATCAACCTGACCGCCGCGCTATTGCTGAGACCGCTGATCCAGTCAGCGCCACCACTGGTCGCCGACCGGGTCGGGCTGCTCTCGGACGATGATCAGGCAAAAATAGCCGAGGTCCATCACTTCCTGCTCCAAGACCTTGACCTGGACTATCGGGTGGTCATCGATCGCGACCTCGGCGATATCGACCTGTTTGCGGCCGACTATTTCCGAGACCAGGACGTCGGCACACCCAGCCACAGCGGCCGGGGCCTATTGCTGGTGCTCGATGTGAGTGCCAATCAGCTGCGGCTGGAAGTCAGCCACGCCCTCGAACCGGTGTATACCGACGCCTTTACCGCTTACATCGAACACCGCCAACTGACCGAGTTCTTCGCGGCCAACCGCATTGCCGACGGCGTTCTGGCGACCACGGAGTTATTGGTGACCCGGGCCACCAACGCCGCAGCCGGACTCGATCCCAGCACCGAAGGCTGGAGCGCCGGCAGTGGCGGAGGTGGTGCCCGAATGGCCGCACGCCTTGGCGAGGGTCAGGCGGAACGCAGCACCGAACACCTGGAGCATGGCAGTGCCGCCTCGCTCCAGGACACCCTGGAGCGCTACCGGACGACCATGGTCAACCGCAACAACAACCCGGCACTGGCGATCTATTCCCGCGTTACCCGCGACTTGCTGGCCCAGCGGGTGATGACCCCGGCGCAGATGGACAACGTCGCCCGCAGCCTGCGGGAATGCGGAATCGACAGCTCCTTCCGGAGCGGTAACCGGGCCGTGCTGCGCTCACCCATTGCCGAGCGCACCTGCCCACCGTATTTTTTCGTGCGGGAAGACAACCAGTGGCGACTGGACTTCACGGTGATGATCGAGGCCATCCGCTTCGGGCGGAACAACCAATGGCGGCTGGTGCCGGACTATGCCGGCCCCTACCAGTTTGGTTTCCTCGACCTGAGGTTCGACCAGAACGGCTACCCCTATCCGCCCTAGCCATCCCACAAGTGCTAGGGCGCCGTGGGCTCAGTGCCATGGATACGCAGGCGTCACTACCCCAGAGGATGGGTACGCTGCCGGGTTTCCCCAGATCGGATAGCCCTTGGCAAGAGCCGTAACGCCGCAGATGTAGCATTCAGAGGCTCCTTAAAACCGAATTCCATGCAAGGGGGACAATTAAGCTATTCAACGCTTTAGTATTGCAGTACGTTAATTCGACGATTTGATCGAAAGGAATCGATAATGGCACTCCCCGACCACGTTCGGAACTGGAACATCCCCCTCACCGATGACCAGATAACCCTGGGCTATGCCTTCGCGAAAATGCAGGACATCGCCCTGGAGCAGGAAGACATTCCGCTCATTATCCAGTTGGTGGAAAATCCCCGCTATGACCTGCCGGGCATCGATCTCTTCCGAGGCGCCACGGACCTGAAGACTCACGACTACATCCACCTGCTGCTGGGACGGGGTGTAATGCCCAAGGACGAAGCGTTCGTGTTGGGTTTTACCATGGGCAGCACCAATCGGGTGACGACCACTGAGAAACGCCTCTACGCGTTCGTGGCCAAGTATTTGTATCCCAAGGTCTATCGCATGAGCGATCAGGATATCGAGGTCTATAAGGACGCGGTCAAGCTTGGTTATGTGTCCGACTGCCAGCAACTCGATAAAGTGAAGTTTGAGGACTACAACCACCTGACGCTCGCGGAAGCTCGCAAGGCGATCGGTATCGAGGTGGATCTGCTGAAGGCCTACTACGCCATTGAAAAGAATCGCTATCCAGAGTCGCCGGAATCCCAACGGTTGATCTAGGGAGCCCCCGATTAACTCCGGATCACAGGTGCCCGTCCACCGCGGACTGCATCCCGCCTTGCCGGCATCAACGCCCAACGTCGGGCCCGGCAAGGCCAGCTCTCTAGGCTGTCGCCTATGAGCCACCGTTGCTTTATCTACGCGTCAACCGACAAGGACTTTAACAACATGGCGAACCATCCCACTTTCTACTCCTCAAGCCGAGCGCGCTGGTGGTGCCTGCCGATGATTCTGTGGTGCTTTGCTGCCCTCGGCACTGCCCAGGCGGAGCCTCAGTACATTGATTATGAGCCGCTCGATCAGGTGCTTTCCCTCAATATCGGTGAAGTAAACACTCGCAACCTCAAGGTCCCGATGATTACCTGGGGGGGCGACATTGCCACTGTGCTGGCTAATGGCAATCAATTGCGCACCACACCGGATTCCATCTTCGGTCGTAAAGGCCTCGACTACACTCTGTATCGTGAAGATATCTTCACCCGCCAAGTGAAAAGCTACATTAGCGGGGAAACGCCCTATCTCCGCGGCACCGTAGGCATGGTGAGCGCGGCAGCGGAACTGCTGAACCGGGACCCGCGCACCGCACCGGTGGTTATCTACCAGATGACCTGGTCCGCTGGCGGCGATGCCCTGGTGGTCAAACCATCAATCCGAAGCGCCGCCGACCTGAGGGGCAAGACCATCGCCCTGCAAGCCTACGGCCCCCATGTAGACTACGCCGTACGGATCCTCAAGGACGCAGGCCTCAGCTTCAGTGACGTTAACATCCGCTGGCTGCCAGATCTAACGGGCACCGACAACAGCCCTGCCGCCGCACTGCACCAGTCGGATGTGGACGCCGCCTTCGTCATCATTCCCGATGCCCTCGCCCTTACCTCCGGTGGAGCCGTCGGCACCGGTTCGGAAGACTCGGTAAATGGCGCACGGATTTTGCTCTCGACGCGTACCGCCAACAAGGTGATAGCCGATGTCTATGCCGTCCGGAAAGATTTTTACGACAACCATCGCGAACAGGTAGCAGTTTTTGTGGAGGGGCTGCTGGAAGCGGAAACCGCATTACGGGAACTGACCGCCGACAGAGCCAGCCAGGCCCGCACCTATGACCGCCTGCTGAGCGCCGCCGCCGAAGCCTTGTTCGACAGCGAACATGCCACCGCCGATGTTGAAGGCCTCTACGGTGATGCGCAGTTTGTTGGTGTGGTGGGTAACCAGCGGTTCTTCACCGATGCCAACTACCCTCGCCGCCTGGATGCCCTCAGTCGTGAGATCAATACAGGGCTTCGACAAGCCGGCATTATCCAGCACAGCGTCATTCTGACCAAAGCCGGTCTGGATTATGGCCGCCTGGCCAACAGCGGTGGAATCACCGCGGAAGCCTCCAGACCCCGGTTCAATGAAAACCAGGTTGCCCAACTCATGAGCCAGCGCCAACAGCAACAGAACCTTCAGGAGGGCGAGCTGTTTTCCTTTGAAGTGTTTTTCGCCCCCAACCAACGGTCCTTTGCCCAGGAGCACTACCAGGATGCGTTTAGTCGGGTGGTAGAGCTGGCCAACACCTACGGCGGCGCCATCATTACCGTCGAGGGCAATTCCGATCCGATGGAGTACCTGCGGGCCAACAAGGCCGGGCAGCCGCCGGTAGTGCTGGGCCGGATCAAACAGTCAGCGCGAAACCTTAGCCTGTCCCGTGCCCAGGAAGTGCGCGACAGCTTGATTCGATACGCCTCCGCCGAACAGATCAGCCTCGATCCTTCGCAATTCGCCGTGGTGGGGAACGGCATCGCCAATCCTAAGACCGGCATTTGTGGCCACGAACCGTGCGCCCCTACCACCGAACAGGAATGGCGCTCCAATATGCGTGTTGAATTTCGCGTCATCCAGGTGGAAGCCGAATCTAACGTGTTTACTCCTCTTTAAGTCGGCCTATCAAGCATAAGGAGCATGATTCATGAGCAATCGCAATCGGAATGCGTCCGCAGACCATCCGAGGGCTTCAGGCAAAGTCTGGCTGATTCTGCTCGCCCTCATCGTAGTCGCAGTGCTGGAATTTGGTGACCTGTTTTCAGATCCGGCTGGCACGCCAGCTACGACACACCAGCCCAGCACCGATCTCACCTCTGACTGGACGACATCAAACGCCAATGCGCACTCACCGTACTACGCGTTGCAATCGGCCAACTACAGTTGGCCGCCGAACAAGGCAGGCGAAATCAGCGCCAATCTCATGGCAAAGAATTACTACCTGGTATTCGACGGCTCCGGCAGTATGGGATTGAGGGATTGCGGCGGCCAGGACAAGCTCGTGGTCGCGAAATCCGCCGTATTGCAGTTTATCGATCGTCTTCATGCAGACGCCAACATCGGGCTTTTTGTATTTGATCGTCAGGGCGCTAGACAACGGGTCTCGCTGACCACTGGCAACCGGGCCCAACTCCAAAATGCCGTGCAAAACGTGATCGCCGGGGGGGATACCCCTCTGTCAAAGAGCATAGAGCACGGTTTCATCGCGTTGACCAACCAGGCGGAAAAACAGCTGGGTTATGGCGAATACCATCTGGTGATCATTACCGATGGTGAAGCCTCCTCCGGATTCCAACCCACTCTCAAGGTGGCGAAAATTCTCGAATCCAGCCCTGTGAACATTCACACCATTGGCTTCTGTATCGATGAGAATCACTCCCTCAACCAACCCGGCCTAACCTTCTACCGAGCAGCAGATGACCAGGAAGCGCTGACAGCGGGACTGAATGAAGTTCTGGCAGAAGCACCGGATTTTGCCGTGCTGGAGTTTGCCAACTGACATGAACACCCATACCCGAATTGCCACGGCGCTGTTGATCTTCGGTCTGATCAGCCTTGGCGGTTACAAGACTTATCTCGCCTGGTCTGAGGAGAGTCGCCAGCTGCAGGCCACTGATGCTCGCAACACCAAGGGCATGATCACCGTTGCCCGAGACAGTTGGGTTGGCTACTTTCCCCTGTGTTCGCCGGAAATGACCAACCGCTTGCGGCGTCAGGGCTATCTGCTCGAATGTGTGGACGATCAGGCCAACTATGAAGAGCGCTTTCGCAAGTTGGCCCGCGGCGACTACAGTTTTGTTGTGGCCACCGTGGACAGTTATCTACAGAACGGAGCGGCGCATAATTTTCCCGGTCCCATCGTGACGGTGATCGACGAATCCAAGGGCGGTGACGCCATTGTTGCGCGTGCGGACAAGTGGGCCTCGATCGATGCCCTGAAAAACTCCGATGAAATTCGGATTGCCTTTACGCCGGACTCCCCCAGCGAACACCTTCTGCGAGCATTACGCAGCCACTTCGATCTGACCACTCTGAACCAGAACGGACACTGGCGGGTTCCGGTCCAAGGCTCCCGCGAAGCGCTTGACGAGTTACTGCAACAGCGGGTTGATATAGCCGTGCTTTGGGAACCCGAGGTGACCATGGCCCTGGCGCAACCTGGCATGATCCGTCTGTTGGGCACCGAGGATACCCAAAAGCTGATTGTGGACGTACTCATTGCCAACCCGCGTGTGCTTCAGGATCAACCTGACCTGGCCAAGGCCTTTCTCAAGACATATTTCCAGGTCCAGCAGCATTATCGCCGCCACCCCCAGGAGTTGATCCAGGCGCTGCGGAATGAGTACCAGCTGACTCCGGAGCAATTGGAAAACCTGCTCGACGGCGTTTCCTGGAAAACCCTCACCGACAACGTCCACGACTGGTTCGGCGGTAGCCAGACCGGCGCTGCAGGGCACCAGCATCTGGTGGACGCCATCGACTCGGCCATTCATATCCTAACGGACGACGGTGTGTTCGACCGCTCCCCACTGCCCGGCAATGACCCGTACCGTCTGATCAATTCGTCGCTGACCAAGGCCCTGTATCACAGCTTGGCAACGGGAAATCTTTCAGGAAGCAGCCAAAACCCGAACCGTTTCAGGCCACTGGACAACGAAGAATGGGCGCAACTGAGGCCAGTGGGCTTATTAAAGGTCGAGCCCATCGCCTTCGCCAGCGGCACCGCGGAGCCCACTGCTGCGGGCCAACGGGAGATCGATAATCTGATGCAAAGCTTGCAGCACTACCCCAACTTTCGCGTCGAGATCCGTGGCCATACCGGCACCCGGGGTGACCAGGAGGCCAACCAGGCACTGTCGCAGGCTCGTGCCGATGCTGTGCTTCGTTATATCGACGCCAGCCGAGGTGCCGAGCCCCACCGCTTCCGTTCTGTCGGTTTCGGCGGCAGCCGCCCACTCGCACAGCTGCCAAACGAATCCTCTCGCGCTTATAGCTACCGCCTGCCCAGAGTAGAAATCGCACTGCTCAGCGGCGATCTATGACGAACAACGGAAACCCGCATGAAATTCGACACCCGCGCCATCAGACCCGACCAAATCAAAAAAGAGACGCTGAGAACCTCCCTGCAACAACCGGCCGCCGTTTACCCAACGGTCATGGGTATTCTCGGTGGCGCGGGGGTCACTCTGTTTGGCAGCTCCCCTGTAATGATGGCAGCTCTGGCGGGTTGCGCACTGCTGGCTGGCGTTGGCTGGGCGTGGGAATTTTTCGGCCGAGGCGACACCCATGCCAATCGTTACCTGGAGCGCTATCGAAAGGGCCTGGAAACCCAGCGCAAGGAGGCCATCAACCGTCTAAGACAGGAATTCATCAACCTTCAGGTTGACGAAGGCAGCGTGCAACTCACCCTGTTCCAACGCAAGTTCGAAAATTTTAACCACATTCTGAATCGCAAGTTACAACCTGGCGAACTGACCTACAATCGCTACCTGGCCACTGCCGAGCAGGTGTATCTCAACGGTCTGGATAACCTGGAAAAGGCCGCCTTGGCCCTGCAGTCCGTGGCCGCCATCGACAGCGGCATGCTGAACAACAAATTGCAGGCGCTACAGGCCCGACCGCACGAAGAAGTCCAGGAAACCAGGGACCAGATCGAGGAGCGCCTCATGCTTCACCAAACACAACATCAACGGGTTCGCCAGTTACTTGAGCAGAATGAGGCCGCCCTGACCCGACTGGATCAGGTCAGCACACAGCTGGCCAATACCGACCTGAACAGCGGCAAGGCTGCCATGGATATGGAACAGGCCATGGGTGAACTGACCCGGCTGATCGAAAATGCCCAGCAGTATGCATACAAGCAATAGCTTTACCGGCCACCGCTGGAATAGACCACCCACCGAAAGTCACGTCTTACAACAGCAACCACAGGGACGTAAGGAGCAACCATGAACCAGCTAGTCCTGGCCGATAAGGCCACACTCGAAACCGAACTGATGATCCCCACCGATAACACGGCTGTCGACCCAAAGCTCAAAGCCCAGGCCGATGATCTGGTCAAAAACCTGGTCGCTCTCGATATCCGGGATCTCGACAAACGCGAGCGCCAGGCCCGGTCAGTCACCACCCTCGGGAGCACGGTGGCACGGCAGCTGGCGCAACAGAGCGCAATACTCAAACAGCCGGTCACCAACCTGGTCAGGGATGCCGAGGATGGCGGCCCAGTCGCCAACGGCCTGTTGTCACTGCAGGAACAGGTCAGCGAGATCAATCCCAACCGGGTGGATTTCACCATGGGCTCAATGCGCCGCATCCTGGCCCGCATTCCCGGCGTGGGCACCCCGGTCAGCCGATGGTTCGCCCGCTACCAGTCGGTCGATGGCGTGATCCAGGACATCGTCACCAGCCTCAAAGATGGCAGGGCGCAACTGGAGCGTGACAACGTGACCCTGCGCAGCGACCAAAAGCGCATGCGTGAACTGACCTTTCAGCTGCAGGATTACGTCAAGCTCGGCCAGCTGATGGACCAGGCCTTAACCGAGCAAGTAGACCAAGCCACGGACGACGAACGCCGGGCATTTCTTGAGGAGGAAGTGCTGTTTCCGTTACGTCAGCGCATCATGGACCTGCAACAGATGCTGGCCGTCAATCAACAGGGCACCCTCTCGACGGAAATCATAATCCGCAACAATCAGGAACTGGTACGGGGCGTGGATCGCGCCGTCAACGTCACCGTTACCGCCCTGTCTACCGCCTCCACCCTGGCTCTGGCGCTGCAAGCCCAGAAACGGGTGCTGAAGGGCGTGCAGTCCGTCACCAACACCACCAACGATCTGATTGCCGGTACCGCACAAACGCTGCGAACCCAGGGTGTTGAGATCCAGAAGCAGGCCAGCCAAACCCAGCTGGACATGGATACCCTGAAACAGGCCTTCCTGGACGTCGAAGCCGCATTGCAGGACCTCGGCAGCTTCCGTCGCGAAGCCTTGCCCCAAATGGCCCATTCGATTGAGGAAATGGATAACCTGACCCAAAGCCTGGAGTCCTCCATTCAAAGCATGGAAGGGGCAGAACAGGCTCGGGGCGCATTGAAGGGTGCCATTGAGGTCATTGAAGTGCGCAACGACTAAAGCGACGGCGCAAGCCCTCGAGGCCGTTTCAAATCCAGCCCAAGATTTGTGCAATGCACTGGCGACTGGGGAGGAGCGGCCGCGGGGGAAAGTTCCTCGCAGCCCTAGCCCTGCCCTGATCCCAGGCCGATCGCTCTATTCCTACACGAAAGAACCGTCTCAGATGCACAGTTTCAGCCTGGTCACCGCCATTCGCAACCGGCTTAGCCCAATGTTCAGGTGCATGACGATGCTCTTGGCCAACATTGCGCCGCTGTCTCTCACAGGGTGCGCTCTGACCATGACGAATACGTTGAATGTGATTGGTGAGCGCGGGCAATCGGGCGAAGCCACGGTACCCTCGAATCGTGGTCTCGTCGCCGTCCCCATCACCGAATTTCATTATGATATGGAGAACAACTTTTTCTACACCCTGGAATTGGAATCGAGAGTCAATGAAGCCGGTCACACTGACGCGGGACACGCCATAATGACGCTTGACGGCCTCACAGGACGATGGCAGCCCGCCATAGCCATCATTCGCGGGGAGCCGGTCGAGGTCGAAGCCAATTTGAACACCTTGCCCGAAGGTGACTATAAGGTGCAGATTCGACGAGATTACAGCAGGTGGTATGCGCATCCGGCAGATGCCGCTGCCATCCTTGTTGCCCCAGTTGATTTGGCCAAGAACATCACCATTAATGCCGGGCTGTTATCCCTGCTCATGGTAGCCAGTCTGTTCATGGATGTTGGTTTCATTGCACCGACCGGGAGTGCAGGACTCTAACGACCGCGGGTAGCGTTCCAATACTGCTTTGACAGCTGAATCCCATTGCCGAACGCACCTGCCCACCGTACTTTTTCGTGCGGGAAGACAATCAGTGGCGACTGGACTTCACGGTGATGATCGAGGCCATCCGCTTCGGGCGGAACAACCAATGGCGGCTGGCACCGGGTTATGCCGGACCCTATAAGTTCGGGTTCCTCGACCTGAGCTTCGACCAGAACGGCTACCCCTATCCGCCCTAGCCAACCCTCACGCGCTAAGGCGTGTTGGGCTCGTCATCGCGAACGCGGAGGAAACTGGCGAACCGTGGCAGGCCGGTCGAAGTCAGACCGAAATACTTGTAGGTCACTATGATACCGAGGGCGGGCGGCGTCTCCCGCTCGGCGTCCGAAAAGCCGGTACCGATGCGAAACCGCCGCCCATCCTGCCGTTCTACCAGCAATGCGCCCAACCGCCCTTCATGACGCCCCTCCCCGGGTACATGGCCAATCACCACCGCTTCCGCATCCTGGTGGCGCTTCACCTTCAGCAAATCGTCCGAGCGCCCGGCGCGATAGAGGCTGTCACCATGGTGCAGCATCAGGCCCTCGCCACCGCCGGCCACCACACGGTCCAGCCTGGTCATCAACGCCTCGTGGGACGAGGCGGGATGCTGTGCCGTCAGGGCCAGATAGGGCGAGGGTGACGGCTCCAGCAGGCTGCGCAGTTGCCTGACTCGCTCACTGAAAGGGCTATGACTCGCCGGCAAATCAAACACCATAAAACGAATCTGCCGCCATTCTTGTGGATCGGGCAAATACCGCCGCACGGCGGCGGACAGCTCGGAGAACCGCTGCCGCCCCATCCACAACTCACCGTCCAGCGGTTGATCTGGAAACCCCGCTATAAACCAAGCCGGGGCGTTGAATACATGGCCCTGGCGGGACTGCAGCTGTTCGCCATCCCAGAAGGCGCGGACACCGTCCAGTTTTTCGCTGATCCAATAGCCTTCGAGCGACATGCCCTGTTGGTAGGTTTCGGCGAGGAGGAGTGGGGGTGGGGTTTGAGCAAATACTGTGCTGCCGAGGACAATCATCATCGCAGCGGCAAACAGGTGTGGCGACAATCCGTATCGTTTGAACATCCGTGTGCGTCCCTTGCGATGACGTTCAGGTCTGCCAAATCGGGATATTGTGGCTCCGTGATCAAGCGCCTGAATGTATGAATCTATTAAACCAGACGAACACTTTCCCCTGACTTAGCCCGACTCTGGCGACTATCACAACGTCCACGGCCATAGGCGAGCATGTCTTCGGGCGTCATGTGCGCATAGCGAACCTTCTTTGCCATCAGGTTCGGGCGTTGTTCGGTGTTGATACGCAGGACCCGGTTATACATCTCGTCTTCTTTTTGCTTGAACGTTGCGTCGTCCATATCCCGCCAGTAGCGTTCCGGCCGGCCGGTCTTGCGGTCGTGTTCGGCGGTCACCGGATCCTTGTGCCGGTGGGGTTCCAGCACGGGAAACTCCGGCAGGGGCCGGGTCACGTCCATGTAGTTCTGGAGGAAATCCCAGAAGGCGTAGCAGGGACGGGATACATGGTGCCAACCCAACATGACATCCCCCAGATGCACCTCCAGCTTGCTGTAGCGGTGGCACAATATGAAATCGAACCTCGGCCCATACTGGGTCGCACCACTCGCCACCCAGCCGTCGAACTCGTAAAAGGGGGCCTCGATGACCGTCGCTTTACGCCGCCCAAGGAACGGGATCGTCCGGCGGTAGCGCCACACCCGGACCAGACCGGTACGGCGGTTGAGTTCCCATTCAGGCCCCCGTCCAGCCTTTACGCACCATCGCGGGAAGAATTTGAAAACGATCGTGGAGGACAGCCACATAAGGCCTGGAACCCCTGCGATCACGAAAAGTACCGGCCAAACTTCAAATAATACAGTCAGCCAGGTTTCGTCAGGCCCAACCCAAGACACACCTATCAAATACATAACCAGCGCAACTGGTAACCCGATACAGAAGAACCCTTTGCCATACATTCCAAATCCGTTGATCAACCTGGATCGCAAGGCTAACGGTGCGAAACAAATGCATTCATGGTCCTGTTGCCCCTGATCTCCTGTTCCAGCGAGCAGGTCCCCTCGCTTTTCAATTCTTCGAAGAGCCTCCGGTCGCCAGCGAGCAAAGAGGTTAGACGGCATCAATTCTTGCGTGCCGCCCCAGGGCAACCGGAAACCGGCTGAGCGTCCTAGTTTTGAGTGACTGAAATCCTGGCTCTGGATGGGTTGGTCGGGTATCGAGTCAGGGCGGTAGGCACCGAGGCCATAGTAGTTCATGCCGTCAGGCGGAGTCAGGCTGGTCATTCAGGCTTACCTTGTCGTCGAACCAGAAAGGCCGGTTTTCCTCGCTCAGATGGGCTTGTTTTTATCTCCTCAAGCATTACCAATTGGCTGTCTACGTGCTCCGGACCTGGAGCGACCTTGACGAGACTCCCGTGAACCACGGCCATAGGCGAGCATGTCCTCTGGCGTCATGTGCGCATAGCGTACCTTCTTTGCCATCAGGTTCGGGCGTTGCTCGGTGTTGATGCGCAGGACCTGGTTGTACAGCTCGTTTTCCTTTTGCTTGAACGTTTCGTCGTCCATATCCCGCCAGTAGCGTTCCGGCCGGCCGGTCTTGCGGTCGTGTTCGGCGGTCACCGGATCCTTGTGCCGGTGGGGTTCCAGCACGGGAAACTCCGGCAGGGGCCGGGTTACGTCCATGTAGTTCTGGAGGAAATCCCAGAGCGCGTAGCAGGGACGGGAAACGTGGTGCCAACCCAACAGGATATCCCCTATGTGAACCTCCAGCTTGCTGTAGCGGTGGCACAATATGAAATCGAACCTCGGCCCATACTGGGTGGCACCACCTGCCACCCAGCCGTCGAACTCATAAAAGGGGGCCTCGATGACCGTCGCTTTACGCCTCCAAAGGAAAGGGATCGTCCGGCGGTAGCGCCACACCCGGACCAGACCGGTACGGCGGTTGAGTTCCCATTCAGGCCCCCGTCCAGCCTTTACGCACCATCGAGGGAAGAGTTCGAATACGAGCAAGGACGATAACCACATGAAAGCCGGTGTGCCTGATATCACCAAGAAAAATGGCCAGACTTCTTTTAGGGCAATTAACAAAGTTGAGCCAGTAAGGTAGGCATGCATCAAATAAGTAACAAGCCCAAGAGGTAAACTAACCCAGAAGAAACCTTTGCCGTATACCTCAAACACATTGATCAACTTCGACCGGAAAGCCAGCGGCGCATAACAAATACTTTCATGATCCAGTTGCCCCTGGTCTCCCGTTTCAGCCAGCAGATCCCCGCGCTTTTCAATTCTTCGAAGCGCCTCAGGTCGCCAGCGAGCAAACAGGTTGGATGGCATCAGTTCTTGCGTGCCGCCCCAGGGCAGCCGGAAACCGGCTGAGCGTCCCAGTTTTGAGTGATTGAAATCCTGGCTCTGGGCGGGTTGCTCGGGTATCGAGTCAGGGCGATAGGCGCCGGTGCCATAGTAGCCGCCGGAAGTGGTAACCAGTTTTGGTGGGATTTCGACAGAGGAGTGCATCACAACCTACCCAATCACGCCAACATAGCCCCTCGTGGTTCGTCCGGCAGCGGCAGCCCCCTTCCCTGGATGCGGGCATCCAGAATGCAAGGGTGGTGGAAGTTCGTCTCCTGTAGACGGTTTTTCCAGCGTAGTTCGTGGTCCTTACGCCAGGACTCCCGGGTGACCTTGCGCCACTTGAACGGGTCCCGCCCGGTGTGTTCATCGTATGCGGCGGTTACCGGGTCCCGGGCACGGAAAGGCTCGAAGATAGGTACGTCCGGCAGGGGGCCGCTCACGTCCATGAACTGCTGAATCATGTCCCAGTAGGCATACACTTCCTTCTGGTTCATAGCATCGGTAAGCAAGCCTTTCATCCACAGTTGGTGTTTGCTGTAGCGATGCTGCAACACCAGGTTGAAGTAGCGGCCGCCCCGGCCGGAAGGGGTGTGTACCAGGTAGGCGTCGAACTCGATGAAGGGGGCCTCGAAGACGGTCTTGCCTTCCTTGACCCGAACCAGCCCTTCCCGGCGATACAGGCCCGTGGGATTGGCTCGCTGACGCTTGTCGGTGAGGTAAATCAGGAGTAGGCGGCCGTACTTGCCTCCGAAGTAGCCTATAGCTATGAGTAAGTAAATGACCTTAAAAGTATCATATATCCACAGCACACCTTTGATGGATGGTTCTGTAAATAAGACTTTAAGAATTAAAAGGCCCAAGGGGAAAAAAGAGATAAAGAAAGCGAGCCAAGAACACATATACAGCATGTACAAGAAGCCCTGCAACCCACTCAGGAAACCCTTGCTGATAGAGAACACCGCCCCCCCCCAGGGATAACCGTCCTCCACATCGTTTTCACTCTCAAACAAGCCAGCGTAAGCTAATTGCGCCTCCATGGTGTTGGGCACTATTGGATTCTGGTTGTGCCCCCAGGGCAGACGCTGAAAAGCCTTGTCCATGTCCGCGTGCCCTCCCGGTGGCAAGGCCGGGATGGCGTCGGAACGGTAGGCGGTGGTTTGATAGACATCATTCATAACGGGTCAACTCGTTATCGTGAGCCAGCGGGGGTTATCCCCGGTGCATTCCGGTTCGCCCACTGTCGGTACCAGCGGCTGGTCCAGGTCACTGGTCGGCAACAGGCCGCCGTTGCCCAAGGCAACCTGTACCTTGGCTTTTAGCTTTTCCAGGGAACGGAACCGGCCCATGCCCCGCCATTGAGGTTTGGGCACATGGAAGCGCAACATCTGGCGTTCGGCGTCGTAGTACACAAATTCAGGTGTGAGGGGCTTCACCGTGCCACCAAGATTCCAGGTCATCCAGAAATGGGCCTTGAACTGCTCTTCGGGCCTGTCCACCAACAGGAAGGCAGCGGAGCTGATGGCAATCACATGCCCTTCGGTGCGCTGGTTGTCCTGCAGCCAGTCCTTTTCCTCATTGGACAGCAGGCCCTGGTCATTAAACTCCGCCAGGTTACCGCTGGCCCCGGTTAGCGGGAACAGGGCGCCCACCAGGAACTGGAAGGCGTCCTCAGGTGCGTCGTAGAGATGCTGGAACTGGCTGGCAGGGTCCACCTTGCCAAAAGGTCCGTTCTTGAGCCAGGTCTCCAGGGTGTCGTCGGTGCGGACAATGGCCCAGACCAACGCCGCCAGGGCTACAATCAGGGCGACGGCCGCCAGGGCCGCCGCGAAGCTAATACCCAAGATCGGCACCAAACTCGTCCCTGCCAGATGGGAGAACATGAACACACCGAAACCGGTCGCCGCCACAAAGTACCCCGCCGCAGCATCATGGTCGTTGGCCTGTACCCGCTGTATTCCTTCCCATAGAGCCAGGACCACCTCCAGAGCCGCGCCTGCGACACCTGCGAACTTAGCAATGGACAGCACTTTATCAGTAAATAGCCTCCCGGCGGCCCACTTTAGCTTCTGGTTGGGGATTTTATCTATCTCTAGCAACGGCCTGGTGAGCCAGGACAAACGAGTTTCCCTCGCCAGGTTCTCGGCCTCAACGATATGCCCAAGCCAATATAGGAGATTGGCTACCCCATAAAAAATCGAGGTTACTTCTTTTACTGGAATACCCTTATCAAAGTCTGAAGAAAGGAACGCGTGGGCGCTATTGATGACGTTAAACCCAAACACCCCCAACATCCCCGGCGGTGCCCAACGCATCAAGGCATTGCTGGCCCGGCTCGTCAAACCCTGTGACATTCTGGCGGCCACGCTATCCTTATGGGCCATGAGAATCTCCACCTGCACGGCCGCGGTCGGAGTACCGCCTTGGATACCCGCCACCGAGGCGGTATTGGCGATCATCTTGCCATTGCCATTGCGGATAACGGCGTAATTCCCCTCCATGTCGGGCCCTACCCGGTTGACCACACCGCCCTTGGGGCGAACAATCTGGCTACCACTGGCCTGACGCAGGGCGTCGTTGATGGCCTCGGTTGAGAAGCGGGCAAGGCCGGCTTCCTGATTACCGAAGCGGATGCCCAAAGCCACCATCTCCGGATTGGGGTTGGCCAGCAGGGGGTTGGCATGGCCCACCACAAGTCCCCGCAAGAACGGGTTGCCCAGCTTCATGTAGCGGGTCGGTATCTGCAGGGTGTCGGCGACCTGGTAGATCGGGCCATCACCGATCTTGCGCAGCAGCGCCCGCTGGACGGTGAGGTAGAACTCGCTGCTGAGGTCGGCCATGAGCTGGCCCAGGGTGGTGTAGGACACCTGGGCCCATTGCAGTAGGGCCGGATCCGACATACGGGCGATGTTGTCGACGACAGCCTGGCGTTCCTGCTGGCTCAATTCGTACTGCTCCCGCAAGGGTTCCGGCAAGTCGCCAACCTCCGGCCGCTGGGCCTGGAGCCATTGCAAGAGTCCCGGCCGGGGCTTGCCGGAACCGTCGTTTGGTTCAACCTGGCATTCACTGATGTCGTCACCCAACGCTTTGTCGAGGGGCGCCTTATCCGCGTCTGCGCTCAGGTAGGTAGCCAGCCCGGTTTGTCCCCGCGCCAGTTTCTCGATAAAGGCGGCACCAGCCTGGTCTCGGTATGCCTCCCGATCCCTGGTAACCTTGCCCGCCAGGGGATCGAACTGGAATACCGACGTCTCCAGGTGGGCGAGCAGTGGATTCAGGGTTTGCAAGGCAATGGGGTAGCACAAGCCATTGAGGGCAAAAAGATCGTTGAACACGGGAATGGCGTTGTTTTCCAGAAGCTCGATTCGGCGCTGGATCAACTCGTAGCAGGTAGCACGGCAGGACTCACGCTCCTCCTTGCGAAGTGCCTGGTCCAGTTTCTCTGTATCCACAGCGTGGCGGTAATCATCAAAGGGGCCACGCTCATAGCCATTGTGGTCAAACATGGCCGAGTGCACCAGCATGGCACTCTTGAAATGAGGGTGATCCTGACTAGCCTCTGCGACTGTCTTCAGGTGAATAAGGTGCAGTCCGGTCTGGCTGGTGAGCCATTCCAGTTCAAACAGTACATCCGGCAACGGTACAGCGGGGATGTGACGTTGCCTCAATGGTGCAAGCTGATCCTCTTCCCCAATAGCGGACGCCAGACGCTTGCGGACTTCATCCAATAGCTCCTTGCGGGCGACCTCGGCCTTGTCTGCCAGCAGCTCATCGCCGACGCCCGCTTGACCATCAGTTTGGGCCCGCCAGTCTTCCCCAACCAAATCATCCATCCAGCGATTCAGGCCACTGGCGACGTCAACAGCCTCCGCCGCCTTGCAGACGTAGCCTTCCTGTCGTTCCAGCTCGCCCTGAATGTGGTGAAGCACCGTGTTGTCCCGGTCCAGACCACCACCGTCCAGGGACTGGGTCACCCGGAATGGGTTGGAAGCGTCCTTTTCCCGTCCCGGATCGCGACGGCGGCAGGGGACGGTCTGGTCTAGCGGCATCCAGCCGAAGCCGGCATGGGCTTCAGGACCAAACCGGCGCCGGTGCTCATACCCGTCCAGCCCTCCCAGGTTCTCACAGCGCGTCTGTCGACGGGCATCAATGGCGCGGGCCCCTTCCTTGCCATAGGCGGGGATACCTGTCAGTTCCCGGTAGCTGGCAGGCAGGTGAATGATATCCTGGCCGGATTCCAGTGACTCAATGTAGTCCCAGCTCCACTGCTGTTCTGACCAGGCCAGTTCGACGTCGCCAATGGTCCATTCGGCCCTGGCAACGCCCTGGAAGCGGGCCGGCACCCAAAGCGTGTCCAGGGCGACACTCACGGAAGGTCTATCATCCAGACTGACCCGGTCCTCGGGCGCGGTAGCCAGCTTGGCCCGCTCTCGCCAATGGGCCAGGTCGACATCCCTGAGCTTGCCATTTTCGTCGGTTTGGAGTTCCCGCCAGAGGATGCCTCTCCAGAACACGTACAGGTAACCGGGACGCAGCAGTGCGTGGCCCCTCTCTCCGCCCACCCAGGGCAGGCTTGCCAGCGGGTACACCGGAAATAACAGGTTTGGCTGGGTACGGGCTGCAAGCCGTGTTGGCTGCACATCGTCAAGCAGGGGCAGTCGCAGTTGTCCTCCCTGCTCCGTATCAATCGTCATCGTCAGCGTGTGATCAAAACGCTCGGCACGGCCCACTGCGTAGTCGCATTCGTAACGCTGGTGCCATTGCTTCTGCGCCATGGTGAGCGCATTAACAACTTCGCCGTTCTTCTCCAGTACAAGTCCGTGACCTGGGTGAACGTCCGTGCCCGCCACTTCCACATAGAGCCGCTCAGGCTCCTTGCAGGGGGCCGCAGCAGTAATGTCGCCGGTGTCTGTCATGCGTGAGTATCCTTCCAATTCCGTTTGGCCGCCAAACCTTCCCGAATGGCATCCAGTTTTACTGTATCCAGGTGCAACCAGCCTTCCTCCAGCTGCTCGTCATCAGATGAATGGTCCATCCCTGATTCACCGAGGACAGCTTTATCATCAAGGAGCCATAACCACTTGGTTATAGGCCCATGGAGCTTGGTACGTTCGGAAACCTCTAAAGTGGGGTACAGGGCTCTCATGATCCAGGCGTCATAAAACCGGAACAGCGCATCTGCTCCGTCCCGGACACGGGCCGACACCAGTGTACGCATGTGGCAACCGACGCCAGCCAGATCCTGCTCCGATCCAACCAACGATCCTGCCAGGCGAGGAAAGTCTGTCCGCCAATGCCTTATCCAGCTACCTGGCTGATCAAGCTTGAGCAAGATCGGGCCCACCTTCGCCAATTCAGTATAGGAACCGCACTGGTAGAGGGATAACCACTCCGGATTCGGAATCGACGCGTATATCAGTTGAAGGGTGTCATAGCCAGGATCGGCCCCTTCAAGAACGGCGTACCAGTTCAGGCTATCGGTAAGGGCATGGCCACTGGTGACCTCATTCAGAGCAAATTGACGCATCAAGCGCTCTCCCGACAGTGGCAGTTCTCAAGTGGGCAGCTGCCATCGGGCTGTTCCATACATTTCTCGACCAGGGCGAGGTCTTCCACGGCCGCCACTTCCAGGGCGGCAATCATGTCATCGGGCTTGCCAATTGATCTGAGACCAACCGTTGCCAAAGCCACCGGCGCCACCGCCCCGCCATTGGCATCCACCAACCCCGGCAGCCCCGGTACCTGCACGCTTTGCCCTGATCCGCTGCCCGGCGAGCCGCCGCCGTTAAGTTTGACGGTGGGTCCACTCAGGGCGACGCCGCTGGGGTCGATTTTGACGAAGCTGCCACCGGCTTTGAGGGTGATTTCGGCGCCGGCTTCGATGATGGCTTTCTGGCCGGCCTTGATGTGGAGTTCGGTGCCGGACTCGCTGAGCCAGGCGGTGCCGGCTTTGAGGTGGAGGGTGCCGGTGACATTAAAGCTGTGGTCCTGGCCGATCTGTTCACGGCGCTCGCCATTCACCGTCAGGTGATCGTTGGCTTTGATATGACCGATGCGATCGTTTTCCACCGTCAGGTGGCTGTCGTGTTTGATCACTTCGGTGCGGTCGTGTTCGGTGAGCAGATCCAGGTCCCTCTGGGCGTGGAGGTAGATCTGCTCCTGGCCCGCTTCGTCCTCGAAGCGCAGCTCGTTGCTGCCCTCGCCCTTGTGACTCTGGGTCTTCAGCACGGTGCGGGTCTTGTGTTCCGGCAAGGCGTAGGGCGGCGTGTTGGTGGCGTGGTAGTTGCGGCCGGTGATGATGGGCTGGTCCGGGTCGCCATCGAGGAAGCTGACGATGACCTCATGGCCAATGCGCGGCACTGCCATGAAGCCGTACTGGCCGCCGGCCCAGCCCTGGCTGACTCTGAGCCAGGCACTGCTGTGCTCGTCATCCTTGGAACTCTCTACCTCGCCTGACAGCAGGCGCCGATCCCAGGGAAAACGCACTTTCACCCGGCCGAGTTCGTCGCAGTGGATCTCCTCGCCCGCCGGGCCGGTAACGATGGCGATCTGCGGGCCGTCCATCAATGGGCGGTGTTGAACCTGAGGGCGCCAGGTCCTATCCGCCGGGATGGCCTCGAAGGTGTTGTGGTAGGTGGTGGGATCGCTACTACCCTCCTCTTCCAGCGCCTGGGGCTGCTTGCCGGTGTGGACGATGCCGGTCAGCAGCCAGTCCCGGTTGAGCGTGTCCTGGCTGTGGCCACTCAGGGGCAGCTTGGCACCGGCGGCGAAGTCCGGGCGGTTGCTGCTGCCGCGGGCGACGCTGGCGTCGTTGCGCAGGGCGTCCAATCTGGTCTGGCTGAAGGCACTGCCGCTGGCGTCGGTCTTGAAGCGGCCGGGGTAGTCGTAATATTGATAATCGTCGCGCTGGTGGTCGATGCCGGAGGCGGCCTGCTCATGCATCAGGGCGTAGGCCGGGTTACGGAAGGTGTAGTCCTTCATCGCCACCGAGGCAACGCGGACCCGCTCCCGGTACTCAAATCTAAAGACCGCCGGCTGCCGGCTGCTGCCGCCGGCGCTGGCGTTGTAGGTGGCCTCGGGCAGCGTCACAGTGTCGCCGTGGTGGTCGGAGAGCACCAGCGGCTGGTTAACCGCTTCCGCATCAAACCGCCCGTCAACGTCAAATCGAAAGTGCCAGCCTTCCTCGGCGGCGAGCCGCTGCAGGAAGTCGAGGTCGCTCTCCCGGTGCTGAACGCAATACTCCCGTTCCTGCGGGGCGCGCTTGAGGTCGAACACCGTGTCGGCGATGCCGCGCTCGTCCAGCAGGGTCTTGAGGATGGTGTCTGGGCTCTGGGCCTGGAAAATGCGGCTGTTGTGCATCAGCCCCAGCCGCCACAGCGCCGGCTCCACCACCAGCTGGTAGCGGGTGCGGCGGTGGCCGCTGTCGCCGCGGGCGAATTCGGAGACAACGCCGGTGAAGCGGCGCAGCAGCTGGCCATCCTGCCATACCGCCAGTTCCACGGGTTGTTCAAGGACTTGATCCAGGGAGGGAGACACACTCAAGGAGGGGGACAGACTTAAAGTCTGTCCCCCGGAGACCATGCCGATACCCGGATCGCTGCTGGCCAGCTCCAAGGTGCCATGGAACAGCTCGGACAGGGCTTCGGTGAAATCGAAGCCGACCACCACAAACAGGTCGGCGGGGAGAGTGCCCACGCGGGCGGTAAACTGCAGTCCCCTCGCGAGGGAAACGGAGGCCTGGGGCATGTCTTCGATCCTTGAAGAAACAGGTTCCTCTACCGGGAACAATAAGTTGGGCTCATCCTGAGCTCACGCTTGATTATAACCACCACTCTCCAGAAGGAAACCCTGAGGCCAATGCGAAGCACTGGAACTGAGAGGTTGACCAAATAAATTCTCCGGCCCGCCAAGCTGATTTCATCAGACAACTGGTGAGAGTGAACGAACACCAAGGGAGCCATACTCAAGAAATTATCGCCACCCGGAGGGTATCCCGCCATCGGCCACGGAGTGGAACGGCCCCCAACGTGCGGTGAATCACTCCGCCTGGAAGTGGTCTTCAATCGCTGACGCCGGTTCCACTGCCGATCAGGGTACCGCCGCAGGTGACCGCGTCGCCGGTCAACGCCACCGGTTTGCCGTCGACCAGCACCGTCGGGTTGCCGGCCGCGACGAACCGGGGATGGGGCGGATGCTTGGGTTTGGAGTGAATGGCCAGCGGATCGCCCAAGCGAGCGATGGGCTTGCCGTCCAGCAGCACCGTGGTGCTGCCGGCAATGACCGGCGTCGGCGGGAAACCTTCGTGATCGGTGCCCAGGTCGCCTAGCAGAACCAGTTTCTTGGCCATAAATTACCTCCTTATGTGTGACAGGGCCCCGCACCATCCCGGTCGGGGCGCCTTGGCTTTGTGGTGGGCGGTCTAGTACAGGCTGCGGGGTATCCGGTACCCGGCCAGTAACTGCTGGGTAAACGGGTTGGTGTTGCTGCCGGCATGCAGGCGGTACCGCATCTCGCCGCCGTCCAGGTTGAACCTGACGTCCACTGCGCTGGCACTGACACCGGTGATATCGGCCTGGTCCAGCAGTCGGAACAGCGCCCAGGGCCCGGAGGCCGACAGGCTGCGGGGCGAGCGGTTAACCTGGGTCGGCACCAGGGTGATCCGGCTTTCCACGGTCTCCCGCAGGGTATTGGGCCAGACCAGGGGAATGCTCTGACGCGGGCCATGGCTGAACTCCACCAACTGACCGTCGACATTCACCACACTGCGTCGCTTGTTCGATGACAGGTTCAGCGGCTCCATCGAGAACTCCACATCCAGGGTGCCGCCACGAGTGAAGAACGCCTGCCGAATCAGATCCGCACCTTCCAGCGCCGCCAGCACGTCGCGACGAACCAGCGACGCCCGCCGGGACACCAGCACATGCTCAGGATGATCTTCCAGGAACAACTTCAGGTTGTCCTGGTAGAAGCGATTGAGCAGCCCTTCCGGTCCGAAGAATCGCTCGAAGTCCTGCAGCGCCGCATCCCTGCCGGCGTCCGGATTGAACGGATAGTGCCGGGCGAGGGTCTGCTGGAACGGCTGATACACGTCCCGGTACCACTGCCGCTCCAGCTGGGCCACCGCCTGGTCGAGGATGACGCGCCAGCTCTCGGTGGCCAGCTTTTCCAGCATGCGATTGAGGGGTGCCGGCTGGTGGTCGGCCAGCCGTTGCAGGGTAAAGATCGGGTCCGCCCCCTGCAGCGCCATGCGGGCACGAGCTGCCGACAGGGCCGCCTTGCCACGGTCGGGCGCTTCCTGAATTCCCCGCAGGTAGCTGTGCAGGTTGCTGACCACCTCCGTGATCTGTTCCAGACCGCTCGTTTGATCCTCCCCTTTCGCCAACAGCTGATTGAGATCGGCAAACTGGCGCTCAATCTCCTGCGCCATGCGGTCATGGGACGACGGTGCCAGTGCCTGTTGCGCCAGCGCTGCACCCGCCGCCGGCCGGGGCAGCAAGACGGTGTTGTGGTGCACCCTGCGCAATAGCTGGGCCAGTGGTTCGTGGCCGCTGGTAAGACTCTCCAGAATCCGCACGCCGTGATTCAGGTCCTGGAATCGCTGGATATCCAGATGACTGAGGGCCTGGCGCCAGGCGGCCACGTACTCGTCGGCATAGCGATCCTGCAGCTGGGTTCGCAGCCGTTCTTCGTCCGCCTCACTGAAGTCCACATTATCCCGGCGTCCCAACACCCAGGCGTCGATCAACGCCAGCTCTGTCACGGCTCCGGACCGACTCATGAAATAGCCTTCCAGGCCCTCCCGGGTCAGCATGCCGGGGATGACCAGCGGATCGTCCTCCCCCCGCAACTCCATGGGCAGTGGCTGGCCATGGCGGTCCAGACGGCTGAATACCACACCAAAGGCTGGGCCCGATTCTCGTCCAAGATCCAGCGGAGCGCGGAAGGATTCGCCCGCGGCTTGCTGCAGATCCTGGTACACCCGCTCCGAGGTGGGCACCCGGCCCAACTCGTCCTGGGCCCACTGTACGCTGCTGCGGAACGGTGTCAGGGTCAAATCGGCGGTGCGATCTCCGGCGGCAACCATCGCCGCCAGATCCGTGTGCGCCAGGCTGTAATCGAGGTGACGCAGCAACCGCTCCTGCACGCTACGCTGACCGGGGAAGTACCTTTGCCAGTAAGCGCTCATGTAATCGGTCACGATGTCTTCCCGGCGGCCACTGCCGTCGTAGAGCATGCGCAGTACCCGCAGATGATGCAGCCGCTCGGAGCCGTGGTCCGCCGCCCGGCTCATCTCCTCCATGACCCCCAGCATCAGCGCCGGCATGAACTGGTAGGCCAGCATGTCGAGATAGGAGGCTTCCACTTTCGGTCCCACCCGGTCACCCTGGTACAGGCCCATGTCGGAAATCAGCGGCCATCGGTCCCGGTAATCCCCAAACGCCAGGGTGGCGTCCCGCAGTTGGTCCAAGGGGCCCAACAGCTTACGACCGGTGGTGTCAGGCTCATACCCCAACGGCCGCCAATTGGCGATGAAATGTTCAACCCCGGCGTCCACCCGGGACGCCGCCTCTGCGTTCTTGATAAAGTAATGTTGCCAACCGGCCGTCATACCCAGGCCCGCCGCCAGGAAAACCACCGCCGCAACCGCCATCCGGCGGCGACGGGAACGAACCACCCGGCGGTTGTCCCCCGCCAGCCCAGCCTCTGGGTACACCACACTGGGAAACAGTGCTTCACTGAAATAGCTGATGGACTGGCCCTGTCGCTGCGCCGACTGAATAGGCGCGGCCAGGCCGTAGCCGGCGGCGGCGGCGGTCACGAAGGCATCCTCCGGCACCCCCTCCTGGTACACCGAAGTAAAGAACGCACCACGAACCAGGGCCGGGGTGGAAAACGCATCGGCACAGAGAAAATCCGTCAGGAACTGAGACAATGCCGGCCCTATGCCGGCCATCTGACGGGTAAAGGAGTAGATCGCAGCCCGTTCCTCGCCATCCCGGGTTTGCGCCAGGGTATGGGGCAAACGCTGGTTAAGCCGTTCCAGCATGGCCCGATACTGGGCGTCGAACTCATCCAGCCATTCATCCGGGTCGCGGGCACCGTCCACCCGGAACGTGAAACCGAACGGCTGCTGGCGCTCGGCCTTGCTGAGCTGGCGAAAGCACGGGGCAAATCCGTAGAGCAGGTCCATCTTGGTGAAGCTGACGTACACCGGTAACCGGCAGCCCAGCTGCTCCATCAGTTCGCGCAGCCGGGCCCGCAGAGTAATGGCCTGGGACCGTCGCTGCTCCGCCGAGGCGGTAGTGAGCTGGGCCAGATCCACCGTGACCACCACGCCATTGAGCGGCCGCCTAGGGCGGTTCTGCTCCAGCCAGCCCACGAAGTGCTGCCACAACCGCTGCGGCATCTCGCCGCGACCGTCAGCGCCGGCCTGGCTCAGCAGCTCGCCGTCCGGGTCAATCAGCACGCCGTTGTCCCCGATCCACCACTCGAAACCGAGGGGGTTGCGTTCGGTACGGGCATTGCGGGTGACGTTGCTGAGCGTGTAGCTCTGGCCGGCCCGCTGGATCAGGCTCGACTTGCCCGCGTTCTCCAGGCCGATGACCAGATACCAGGGCAGCCGGTAAAGGCCGTTGCGTCCCGTCACGCTTTCCTTCAGCGCCTTAAGCTGACGGTCCAGCAGCCGCTGCTGACGTCGTTCGAACACCAATATGGGGTCTTCTTGCTGACGTTGCTGATCCGCCTTGTCCCGATTGACCCGCCCCAACCGGCGGGCCATCACCCAGCCCCACACCATGACCACCAACAGCACCACCGCCAGGGTAACCAGCGCCCGCATCTGCCAGGCCGCAAGCGGATACTCGTGGTTGATTTGCCAGCGTGGCCCCAGCCACCAGGTGACCACCAGAACTGCGATCACCGCCAGCATCAAGGTGACAGGCGCGGCATTGCGCAGATAGGGCCATAGCCATCGACCAACCAGTAACGCATTTCTCCACATGGTTTCCATTCCTGTATGTCCTGTTGTTCCGTGCGTGCGCCGTTGTCAGGCGAGTCGTTCCAATCGGGCCGTCAATCCCGGCTCCCAGTGGTCCAGGTTGAGTTCTCGGGTTTGTTCCCGCAGATCATGAACCTGCTGATTGGCCAGGGTGCTCAGACCGCTTTCCCGCAGCAGTTCGGCCGCCATCAGTCGCCAATAGAACCGCGTCCGGGGCTCGTTGGCGGCGGCTAGGCCCGCTTCCATCCGTTGCATGGCCGGGCCTAGCCCCTCCTTGGCCAATTGTTCCCGAGCCTGTTCATAGGCCTGTTCCCAGGATTCCGCACCACCGCCCCGGCTTTTGCCTGGCGCGGTCAATAACCAGTCCGCCACGGCCTTGGGCAAAAACGGTGTACCGTCATTGAAGGTGAGGGATTCCAACACCGGCAGGCGCTCGATAAAGCCTCGCAGGGCCGACCGTATGGCGTCACTGCATTCGCAGTGGCCCAGAGATTCGGCCACCTGGGCGCTGAGCGAATGCCCCTCCAGCCAGAACGGACTGACCGACAGGCTCTGTTCGATGCGTTGCCACAGCGCCCGGTCCGGCGCCTTGGCCAGGGCCTCCCGGTAATCCGAGACCCGATCGGCACTGACCGCCGCCAGGTCGGTTCGGCCGCCATCCCGGCTCGGCGGCGCGGCGGTAATGCTGTACCAGATGGCGTACCGGCGCAGTTGGTAGCCCAGTGGATCGGAGGGCGTCAGCTCGGTCAGCAGCTCCGCCACTTTCAGCAGGCTCTGACGGGTTGCCCGTTCGTCGCCGGCATCCAGGGTCAGGCTGCCCAGGCTCGGCGCAGGTCGGGACGCGGCCGTGTCGCTGGTGTCGGCGGACACTGGCGACGCGGGTTCCGGAGTCAGGGTCGGCGCCGGTGCCTGGCTGGCGGCGGGTAACCGCTCGATATGCCCCTTCAGCTCGTACAGCAACTCCTCCGGCAACTGCTGCTCTCCGGCCAGCACCAGCAACTTGGCCAACAGATCGAGGCTGTAGCTACGTCCGTCACCGACTCCGGCATCGAAACTGAGTTGCTGCACCTCGCCCAGGGCCCGCTGCAATATCTGCTGAAACAGCCGCTTGCGAGCCCGTTGACCCCGATCCCCGGGATAGGGCCAGGCCTGCGACCACCAACTGGTCAGCGCCCGCTGCAGCAGAAACAACGACAGCGCGAAACGCTCGCCATTGCCGCCCCGTTGCAGGCACAGCAGCAGGAAGCCCAGCAGCTTGAGGTCTTTGCTGCGATCCGCCAGCAACTGCAGCGAGTCACGCTCGATTCGGGGCCAGTCGATACCGGTGTGTGCCAGCGAGCCCACCTTCATGATCTCGTCGTCCAACCAGGCCAGGGTGGCGTCTTCCTGCAGCGACTCGCCCATGGCCGAATGTCCGGGCAGCGGGTCGAGCACCTGATCGGTATAGGGGTGCTGTTCTACGGCTTGCATGTCATCTCCTTCCCTGCTGTTCCAGAATTACCAGCCACAGGCTTCCCGCAGCGGACGGAGTCCGGCTGCCAGGCCGGCCAGGTCGAACATCAGCCCGTCGACTTCGGCTTCACTGGAATGCAGCTGAGTCTGAGACTGGCGGGCCAACGCCTTCAGGGTGCGAATGGCGGGCAACCCTCGTCCCGCGCTAACCACATAGCCATTGTCCCGCACCCGCCAGAGCTGAGAGTCGCCGGACGCGAAGGTCAACTCCACCCGCTCTCGAGCCAACGGCTCCGCCAACATCAGCGCCAGTTCGGTGATGTTGTTATGGCACTGCACCGTGAGTAACGGCCTGGGGGGCACCGCACCCAAGGCGGCGAGCGTCAGCAGGTGCCCGGCGGCGGCACCGGTGTCCCGGTAGATGACGGCATCCTCTGGAGTCCGCGCCTGTTCCTGGGCGTAGGCCGCCAGCCAACGGAGCGGTTGTGGCGAGGCCTGAACCGGCCGTTGTGACGTTGGCAGGGGAGTGCCGAACACGGCGTCAAAGCAGGCCAGACGGGCCAGACGCTGCGGTTCCTCGGTGCAGCTGCGGGCTGCCTGCAGGGCATCATCCCCGGCTTGGGCACAGGCCGCGACCAGCATCCACACCAGCCCCAGCAGGGCTCGCCATTCCATTCGCTTGATCATGGGCATCAAGCCTCCGATACGTTGTATTTCTGGCACTTGTGGGCCAGGGTGCGCTTCGGTAAACCCAGGCTGTCCGCCGCCAGGGCCCGATTACCGCCAAACGCCCGCAAGCGGTCGGCAATCACCGCCGCCTCGAACGCCTGGGCGGCTTCGCGCAGGTTGTCGATGTCCCGAAGCATTGGTACGCCCGTCGGCGTATCCGTAATCCCTTGAAAGCCAATGGCGCCCTCGTCCGGTTCCGGCGCGCAGAGCAGATCCAGCCACAGCGCCTCCGGCTGGATGTCGTCTCCCGGTGGCGTCTGCAAGCAGGCGTACTCGATGACGTTACGCAGCTCCCGGACATTGCCGGGAAAGCGGTAATCCGCCAGCTGGCGCAGCGCCTGGCTGCTGATGCCCATGGGTCCCTGTCCCTCCCGCTGCTGGTAGAGCCGGATGAAATGTCGGCACAGCGGCTCCAGATCGGCGATCCGTTGCCGCAGCGGGATGACCTTGAGCGGCACCTGGCTGAGGCGGTAGAACAGGTCGCGGCGGAAATGCCCCTCGCCGATCCGTGCCTGCAGGGGCTGGTGGGTGGCCGCCACCAGACGAAAATCGGAACGCTCCTCCTGTTGGGCGCCCAGCGGCCGGAACTGGCGGGTTTCCAGCACCCGCAACAGCTTGGACTGCAACGCCAGCGGCATGTCGCCAATCTCATCGAGGAACAGGGTGCCGCCATTGGCCTGGGCCAGCAGCCCCTGCTTGCTGCGGTCGGCGCCCGAGAAGGCGCCCTTGGCATGTCCGAACAGCTCGCTCTCCAGCAAGCTATCGGGAATGGCCGCACAGTTGACCACCACGAAGGGGCCACTGGCACGAGCGGAATAGTCGTGCAGGCCACGGGCCACCAGATCCTTGCCACAGCCGGTTTCGCCCTGGACCAGCACCGACAGTTGACTGCCGGCGGCGCGGACGATCTGCGCCCGCAGCTCGCTCATCGGCTCGGAGGGCCCCACCAGGGTAGCGGCCAACTGCTCGCTACGGCTGCGGACCGCCTCGCTGTTGTGGAGCTGGTCCAGTGAGCGTTTGAGATAGCGGCGTTGCCAAGCCTGGTCGCTCTGCTCCAACGCCTGCTGCCAGCGGCATCCCAACAGGTTCAACAACCCCCGGAACAGGGGGCGGGCCAACACCGATCGCCAGTGGGTAGGGTCGCTGGCGCACAGCATGGCGACACCCAGCAGTCGCTCGCCATCCCCGAACACCGGCTGCAACCAGATCGAGCGCGGACGCCGGCTCACCTCCAGCAGGGCCTGAAACTCCGGCTGATCCAGGCGGTAACAGGCGTCCCGGGACAACTCACGCCCCTGCCCCTGTTGCAGAACATGAGCGAAGGGATGACTGAAGTCATCGCAAGCAAAGCTTCGGTCGACCGCGTCCCCCACACCGTTCAATGCCCGGCCGCTGGGCTCCAGCGCAAACAACCAGCAACGACTGACGCCAAAGGCCTGTTCGATTTGTTTCGCAGCCGTTGCCAGCAGCGCCCCCAGGTCCGCCTGGCGTACCAGTTCTAGCGCCAGTTCGATGTCGGAATGCAGTTCCGTCTGCATCTGTCCCATGGTGATGTCCCGTTAGCTGACCTGGCCCGAAAACTGTCCGTCCGTCACACCCAGGCGCACCTCTGTCACTGCCTCGCGACGGGCCAGCTTCTCCAGCAATCCCTGCGAGACCGGCGGCAACAATTCGCCCTCAATGATGGACTCCAGCATCCGGGCGCCGTTTTCACTGCGCTTGGCCCGGCGGCGAATCGCCTCCACCAGGCCATCTTCAAGCACCACCTCGGTGTGGTAGCGGCGCTGGATTTGCTCCGCCAGGTGCGCCAGTTTGTCGGACACGATGCGATTCAACGTGTCCTCGCCCAAGGGCAGGTACGGCACCACTTCCATGCGGGCCAGTAGGGCCGGCTTGAAGAAGTTCGCCAGTTCCGGGTACAGAGCATCCGCCAGCGTCTCCGGCGCGTCGGCCCGGTCCACGATGGTCTGGTAGCCGAGGTTTGAGGTCAGGAAGAACACCACGTTTTTGCAATCGATCAGGCGGCCTTCGCCATCGGCCAGTTCACCCTTGTCAAAGGCCTGATAAAACAGGTTGAGCACGTCCGGGTGTGCCTTCTCCACCTCGTCCAGCAATACCACCGAATAAGGCTTCTGGCGGATCGCCTCGGTCAGGAGGCCGCCTTCGCCAAAGCCGACGTAGCCCGGGGGCGAACCTATCAGCCGGGAGACGGTGTGCTTTTCCTGATATTCGGACATGTTGATGGTGGTGAGGAACTGGCGCCCGCCATAAAGCAGCTCGGCCAGCTGCACCACGGTTTCGGTCTTGCCGACCCCGCTCGGCCCCACCAGCAGGAAGGCCCCCAGCGGGCGGCCAGGGCGGCGCAGGTCGGCACGGGCGGTCAACAGATGCCGGTGCAGGCTGTGGATCGCCAGATCCTGGCCTTTGATGTGGCGATTCAGGTGATCCGGCAGGTGGGTAATCTTCTCCAGTTCATCGGCGGTCATGCGGTTGACCGGGATTCCGGTCCAGTCGGCGATCACCTCCGCCACCTGGCGGGCATCGACTCCGGCGTGGACCAGCGGCTCGTCCTGCTGCAGGCCGGCCAGTTCCTGTTCCAGGGCCGCCGCCTGTTGCTGCAGCGACCCGACATCCGCGATTTCAAGCTCGGCGTCCGAGTCACTCAGCAGTTGTTCACGTACCGCAACCAGTTGCGCCACCAGGGTGCGCTGGGTCTGCCAGCGGGCGTCCAGCTCCTGCGCCTCCGCTGCCAGATCGTCGATGCGCGCCTGCAGCACCTGCCGGCGCTCGCGGTCACCGGCCTGACCGATGCGCTGTTCGCGCACCAGCAACTCGTCTTCCATCCGCAACTGGTGCAGTTCGCTACGGACATGACTGAGCCGCCGCGGCGGCGTCGTAAGGTTGAGGCTGACCCGGGCACTGGCGGTGTCGAGTACGTCGATGGCCTTGTCCGGTAACTGCCGGCCGGCCAGGTAACGGGCCGACATCTCGGCGGCGGCCTGCAGGGCGCTGTCGGCAATCAGCACCTGATGGGCCGTCTCGTAAACGCTGCGCAGACCACGCAGGATGTGCAGCGCCTGCTGCGGGCTGGGCTCGTCCAGGGCCACCGGCTGAAAGCGGCGACTAAGTGCCGGGTCCTTCTCGAAGTACTTCTTGTACTCGCGCCAGGTAGTGGCAGCGATGGTACGCAGCTCGCCACGGGCCAGCGCCGGCTTGAGCAAGTTGGCGGCGTCGGAGCCACCCTCGCTGTTGCCCGCACCCACCAGGGTATGGGCCTCATCGATGAACAGAATGATCGGCGTCGCGGCGCCCTTGACCGCCTCGATGACGCCCTTCAGCCGCTTCTCGAACTCACCCTTGACCGACGCCCCCGCCTGCAGGGCACCCAGGTCAAGGGTCCACAGCTCGACCTTGCGCAACCGCTCCGGCACCTCGCCGGCGACGATGCGCTGCGCCAGGCCTTCGACCACGGCGCTCTTGCCGACCCCGGCATCCCCCACCACGATGGGGTTGTTCTTGCGGCGGCGGCAGAGGATATCGATCAGCTGGTCGATTTCGCCGTCCCGGCACAGCACCGGGTCGAGCTGGCCGTCCCCGGCCATAGCGGTGACATTGCTGGCGTAGCGCCTGAGCGGATCGAGGTCGGCGGGCGCCGACACTGGCGGGCTGCGGCTGTCATCGGCCGGGAGCTGCTCGACCGAACCCTCGGTGAGACGATCGAACTGTGTGCGCAGCTGTTCCCGGTTGATGCCCCTTAGCCGTTGGCTGAGCTGGGGCAGTAAATATCGGTCAGCGTTCAGCAGCAACGCCAGCAGCACGGCCCCGGAGCGCAGCTCACGGTGGCCCAGCTCGGTGGACGCCAGCAGCCAGGCGTCTTGCAACAACTCAATCAGTAGCGGCGAGAACGACGGGTAAGGCTCGGCGGTCTGCCGCTCCCCCTCCAGGCTGTCGCCCACCAGCGGCTGCAGCGCCAGGGCATCCACCCCGGTGTGCTCCAAGATCTGGCGAACATCGGAGAACGGCGTTTCCAGCAGTTTGAAGAGCAGGTGCGCCGGCGTGATCTCCGCGCCCTGGCGACTGATACACAGCGCCGCGGACGATTCCAGGCCCTGGCGGCAAATAGCGTTGAGGCGCTCGACCAGCGCCGGTAGTTCAACCCGAACCATAGTGATCTCCTTATCCTATTTCGGCAGCTGTTCCAGCACACGGAGCAGCTCCCCGATACGCTCGTTCAGTGCCAGGTGGAAGAGCTTGTAGACCCCGGCCATGGCAACCACGAACAGGCTACCGATTCCCCACACCGGCAGCCCGGACCGGAATCGGTTCCGCGCCGGCGCGACGTGGCTCAACGGCTGGGTGAGCGGTTCCAGGACCGACTCGCCAGCCTCGCTCAGCAACCGTTCCTGCAGGCCGCGGATAATCTGCTCATACTCCTCGCGGCCGTTGGCCATGACCTTGTAGCGACCCTCAAAGCCCAGGCACAGACACAGATGAATGAGCTCCAGCATGTCCCGGTAGCGCTCCGGCTCCCGTTCCATTCGGGACAGGATGGCAAACACCTTTTCGCCGCCCCAGGTCTCATTGTGGAAGCGCGACAGTAGCGACTGCTGCGACCAGACGCTGTGGGCGCCCCAATCGGTGCCCAACACCGCTTCATCAATAAAGGCGCACAGCACATAGCGGTAGGCCACCAGCACCGGGCGCTCATAACCCTGCTCCAGCAGCGTACGGTCCAGCTCTGCAATCTCCTCCACCACTTGCTGATACAGCGCCGCTACCTGCTGGAACGCCGCCAGCCGGCGCACCCGGATGACCAGGCCCAACAGCGGATTGGCGGCATCAATCAACCGATTGTTATCCACCCCACGCAGCTGGAATGAGGGATCGACGGCGGTCTCGACCGAACCCGCGCCCTGACGCTCGGTAAATAGCATCTCGCTGAAGGACGGGTTGCCGCGGCGCTCGTTCGCGGTCTCCGTTACCGGTGCCTCTGCCATGGCTTAGCTCCTGATCGCCCAGAATTGCATTTCCATGCCGGGGAAGTCCCCCGCCACGTGGAAGGCGAAGCCGCTGGCGCTGTCCAGCATTTGCCAGGCCTGGCTTTGCTCGTCCAGCCGGAAGTAAATGAATCCGGCGTGATAGGGCAGCTGGCGGGGGGCCACCGGCAACGGCGACAGCGGCACCCCGGGCAACTGCAGGCTGATGAGATCGCGGATTTTCTCCACTGAGGCCACCTTGCATTGCTGGATGAAGCGCTTGCGGAGGTCGTCCAGTGGCATGTCCGCCTTCACCGCCAGGATGAATTCGGCCTGGCCCATCAACTGCCGATCCTGGATCGGCGCCACCGTCAGACCGTACTGACGCTGCTGCAGCTGGATCGACAGCGCACGGGGTTCCAGCACCGTGCTCAGGGCCTGGCGCAGGGTCTGCATCAAGGGCGCAAAACACGCGGCCGGCAGGTCGTGGTCGTAGGGGCTGTGCTCCTGGGGCAAACGGCGCTCGTCGGTGAAGGTGACCAGCTCTCCGCATACCGCCAGCAGGGCCTCGTACAGTCGTTCGGGGTGGAGCTGACGGAGGCGGGCCAGGTGCATGAAATGGGGGTGAACCCGGTTGAGCATCTGCAGCAGCATGAAATCCGCCACATCCGCGACCCCGCCCTGCCCCGGCGCGCCGACCCGATCGGCAATGTTGCGTGCCCGCTCCCGCATCAGCCCGGCCATTTCGCCGACAAACCGTTGCAACTGGGGCGCCGCCCGGACACTGAGCATGGTGGGCAGGAAGTGGGGGTCCATCACCAGACTGCCATCGGGCCGCTTCTCCAGAATCCGGCCAATCGCCAGGCAGGCGTAGGCGCTGCGGTCGTCACGTTCCAGCAGCAGCCGTGGCGCCACCTTGGCGACGTCGATGCTGTGGGCATCGCCATCGATGGAGTGCAGGTCCCGGATTTCCGCGCTCTGGGCGCGGAAGCGTCCGGCCACACCGGCCTCGGGCCACTCGACCTCGGCCAGGCTGTCGCTACCCAGCGGCAGCGCCAGGTACACCAGCTGATTGGCTACCGAGGCCTCCTGAATTTCCAGGGGTTCCGGCATCACATCGTCCTGCGGCAGGCCGAAGCGGGTGCCGTCCGGAAACAGGCCGTGGGCCCGCACCAGCCCGATGCGCCCGAAACTCAGGTATTCGGCGTTCAGCTCCAGGCTGGCGAAGCCATAGAGGTAGTCCGACAACGCCAGCCCGCGCTCGTGGAGCTGGTGCTCGAAATAGCGTTGCTGCTGCTGAAAATGCTGAGGCTTGATGAACAGACCGTCACTCCAGATCACCCGATTGTTCATGGCCATCAGGATTCTTCCGATTCACGCAGATGAACTTCCCGGTCCCTCAGGTTGACCAGCAGGTGGTAACGCTGGCCGATGGGGGCAACCCGGAACACTTTTTTCCACTGGGACAGGTTGGGGTAGGCATAAAACGCAATGATGCCGACAAACCGGGTGTCCTCATGAATCTCAAACGGTTCAACGAACTTGAACTGTCCGGGCACCAGGGTGTAGTCGCTGTGGTCGATGTAGTTGCGTCCCAGGGACGCCTCCAGATCGCCCAGCAACTGGTCAAAATCCGCCGCCATGATCCGCGAACTGTCGCGCATCTCGATCACCTGGAAGGCAATGGGGGTCGGCGCCAGGGCCTCATTGGGGTTAACGTCCGGCTCCGCCAGCATGGTGAGGTCCACCCGGCTGGGCAGGTCTTCCGGGTAACCGACCGGAATATCCGGATCCCACAGCACCTTCGCGGTCTTGGTCACCGCGTTGTAAGGCGTGCTGCACCCGGCCATCAGCACGATGGCAACCAGCAAACTCCCTTTGCAGTACTTCACGTTAGGCTCTCCCTTTGCAGTTGACGCAGGTAGTGGTCGTAGGCCTGTTCGAACACCTCCTGAAACAGGCGTTCAAACCCTTGCTGACGACTGGAGCTGAGCTCCCGGTAATAGTGTTGGTACATCTGCCAGGCCCATTGGTCCTCGTTCTCGTCCGTCCCCAGCCCCCGCCGGTAACCGTGAAAACGCTTGAGCAACGCCGCCGGCGACAGTGCCTGCAGAATCGCCTCCAGTGCTTCGGCAATGGCCGCCTGGCTGGCGCGCTGATGCTGCCGCAGGCTGTCCAGGCTCTCCCGCACTGCCGCCGGTGCCGACAGGTGCACAGGGCTACGCTGGCCGGCAAACAGGGTCTGCACCGTATCGCCATACTGCTGGTCCAGCCGCAGCGGGTTATCCTCTATGGGTTGCAGCCGGGTCCGCAGGGCCCGGTGGCGACGGTCCTCGCTCTGGTGCAGCGCCAGCAGCCCCTCGACGGTAGCTTTTAGGGTCTGTCCCGCTTCCTCCAGGAACAGCCGCATGTCGTCACTGTCGGTGAACTCCAGCTCGCTCGCCATGCCCCTCAGCAACGGCGCACCGCTGATATGGCGGCGACTGTGCTGATCCAACGAGGGCCGGTCAGGTGGCTGACTTGGGGATTGGTGTGGGGGGTGGTGTGGGGATTGTTTCGACATCGTATTCAAGCCTCCTTGCTGCACCGGCAAGCCCAGTGCCACGTCCCGGTTGTCCCGGCATTCATCGGTTACGGTAGCGGCCTCGGCCTGCCACTGAGCCGGATTGGCCAGCATCGGTTCCGGCTCCAGCGCCTCCGCCTCGCCCGGCAAGGCCCGGAAACCGGCCAGCGGATCACTGCTTACCGGCTCGGCCGGCCCGCTGCTCAGCTCAGCCAGGGGTTCCTTTGCACCGCTCGGACCGGCACCCTTGTCGGCGCCACGCCACAGCTCGCCTTCTTCGCCAGCCAGCAGGCGGTCATCGGAGGGTGCGCCGGTATCAATCGTCAACTCGCTGCTCGCAATCGAGCCACTCAGTTCGGCTCGCAGCTGGTAGCGGCCAATGCTGATCTCGTCGCCGTCGTTCAACCGGGCCCGACGACCGCGGCCAACCGGATGCCGGGCACCATTGATGTAAGTCCGGCCGCAGCGATCGATCAGACAAAAGCTGCCATCGATCAGGCGCACCTCGGCATGTCCGGCGACAACCCCGGTTCGGTGAGACGACAGCTGCCAGCTGTCGTGCTGCGCCGAACCGATGGAACCTCCCTCGATCCCGAACAGGTGTGCTCTGGTGCCGCCCCGGCCAGGACCGACGGTGTTGGTAACGGTGATTTGCAACCGTGGAGCCTGTTGCTCGTCCATAACGGAAATCCTTTGCCTGCGTGAGCGTTAACGGCGTATCTGAATGCGGACTGCGGCCCGGTTACCACCGGCCTCGGCGGCCGGGTCTACAAAGGAATTCCAGCCCAGGCGCACGTCCTGCCCCAATTTCAGCGGCCGTATGTCCTGGGGCCGGATCATCAGCTCCAGGTCGTAGGCGAGCTGGTCCCGGGTGGCGAACTCCACCAGTTTGACCAGCCGCAGGTGGTCCCGACCGTTGGGCAGGAAATCGGCGAACCGTTCCTTGCTCAGATCCCGCAGCCGCAGCACAAACTTGCCGCTGCGATCCTGAATGGAGCCGCCGACCAGTGTGCTCTCCCCCAGCACCGCATTGCTGGCCCCCAGGCGGGTTTGCTGATCCTGGGGGATGTCGACCTTGCGCAGCACCCACTGTTCGATTTCAACCCGCTCCAGATCGAAGCAGTGGGCGACGATGCCGCTGACCACCTCCGGCGAACGGCTGCGCCCGGCCATCAGCCCGGCGTAGGCGAGCATTTTTGACCAGTTGATGGGGGTCTCGCCCCGCAACCGGCGATCCCCCAGCCCAACCAGGGCGAACACCAGCTCAGAAAAACCGTCACTGGCACCGGACTGGAAGCGCACGTAGTAGCGGTACTTGCGCCAGCTGCGGTGGAACAGGGTCAACAACCGGTGATTGAAAAAATCGAGAAAGTGCCGGCGGATGCCGGTCTGCTGGCCGGACTCCCAGGCCAGGTCTTCCAGGTAGTATCCCGGCAGCGGCGACTGCGATCCGTGCAGACCGAGAAAGCTCACCTCCATCTGATAGGGGGCGTGCTCATGTTCCGGCGACAATGCCGATACCACGTCGCTGCCGGGAAATCCCAAACCCGCCGAGGCCGAGAACCGGATGCGTTCCTGGCTCGGCTGCAAGTCCAGTGCCCGCTCCAGGTCATCACCGTGATGACGATGGATCAGGTCCACCAGTTGAAAAAAGCTGTAGCGACGTGCGTTCCCGAGAACGGGCTGCAGTTCCGCTACGTCAGAGGCTGCTGCCCTTGCTGTAACGTCCATGTGTACCGTTCCTGATTGTCCGTATTCACCACTTCCAGCAGGTGAAAGGCATTGATGCTGGCGTAGAGCGAGAAGAACTGGCTCAGTACCGTGCCAAACAGGTAGAGATCGCCTTCCGAGGCAAACGCCTGCCGATCCAGCCGCAGCACCGACCGGATTCCCCGCACCGGCAGCCCCCTCACCATCCGGTCCACCGGCTCGGTCTCGATGCCCTCGATACCGGCCAGACGTTTCTGGGACACCCGCTCGGCCTGCCGGTCCACCAGAGCCCGGAAGTCGTACACCCGCAAAACCGTGCGCAGGGCATCTTCCTCCAGCAACGACAGGTAATTGAGCGACAGGTTGGAGATCAGGGTCCACAACAGACTGCCGTCCAGCGTCGGCCTGAGCGTGGCGGTGGGCCGGGTGACGTTGTGAAAGGTGGCGAAAGCCGGAGTGGATTCGGTCGCCATGCAGACTTCGCCCACCGCAAGCTGGTCTGGCAACTGGCGATTGGTGCAAGTCAGCGTCAGCGACACCGCCTCGTGCCGGTTGAGGCATGCCCTCTCATCGCCGCGAACAAAGGCAATGTCATGGTCGAAGCCATCCCCCCGCACGCTCTCCCGAACGCGGGTGCGGAAATACAGGGCGGTGCGCCCCTGGTCCCGCTCCACCTCGTGCTGGAACGACTCAAACGCGGTGTACAGGCGGGATTCGCCTCGGCCGGAACGGCCTTCCAGCCAGCCCTCGACCTGATCGACACTGAATACTTCAAAGTGATCGGGGGCACGACTGGACGGGGAAATCCGGTACTCGGTCTGACGCCCGTTCAGGTCCACCGGGTCTGCCTCGTGACTGAACAGATTGACCGCCGGCGTGCAGTACAGCTGGAAATGCTCTGGCCGCACCTTGAGCTCCGGCGGCAAGATTCGGTTGAAGCGGAAACGCAGCCGGACCTCATCGACCACCGCCGCCGGCAGCCGCCCCGCCAGCCCAGCCACATCCACGAAACGGAACGCCTCCGGAAAGCTCAGGTATTCCTGCAGGATGCGGTAGCCTGGGTAGGCATTCTTGGGATAAGGCAGCATGGCTTCATCGCCGGCAAAGCCCACAGGCTGCAAACTGCGGACGGGAATCGATACCACCTGGTCTGCCAGCTCCAGATCGATGGCCTGCAGATAATGGTTCAACCACAGGTACAGGGTCTCGCCGGTGTGGCGGTCGCCACCCAGGTAGAAACGCAGCCGATCGAGACCAAGGGCCGACAGCGGCTGATCGCTATGCAGGGCCAGGTCGACGCTGATCACCGACACTTCACGGGAATGCTCGGCACCGGCGTCCGCAACACTGACGGGATACACCGCCACCTCCCGGCAGGTGCGGAAGCGGCACTGGGTCTGACGGCCAGCCGCCCCCACCGGACGGCTCTTGATCTCGGTATGCCGCGGCACCCGCTGGCCCCCACTGATGGCATGCAGCTGCGGATCGAAGCGCATGATGGTGCAACTGGGCACCGGCCGCAGGTAATTGGGCCACAGCATGTTGAGCAACGAGTGGGTCAGTTCGGGAAACTCATCCTCGACCTTTTCCCGCAGCTTGCCGGTAAGGAACGCAAAGCCTTCCAGCAGCCGCTCCACGTCCGGATCGGTGCTCTGCTCCGACAGGAAGCGGGTCAGCTGAGGGTGTGCCTCGGCAAACTCCCGCCCCTGCAGCCGCAGGAAGCTCAGTTCATCTCTATAAAATCTGTTTACCTTCACGACGTTACACCACGCGATAATAGCGTTTGTCGTCCAACAGCAGGTCGATGGTGGTCTTTTCGTCGACAGAGCCCACACGCAGGTAAACCGTCACCTGGAACCGCAGTTGCAACGGATCCGGCCCCTGGGGCAGAGCAACCACATCCACCCGGCTGACCCGGGGCTCGAAGCGCTCGATACAGTGGCGGATGGCACTGCGGATACGGATATTCAGATCCTGGGTCCCGAGGGTGGCGTCGTTGAAATCCAGCAAGCCCAGATCGGGTGCGCTGGCGCTGTTGCCCGGATGGGCATTCAGCAACCGCACCAGATGGCGCTTGATGGACTCCACCACATGGGTCACTTCACCCACGCCCTGCCCGGTCGGATCGGCCGCCTGCTCCAGTCTTTCGAACAGGCTGCCGGCCATGGTCTGAACACCGTCCGATGCGGTGTGCCTGAACACGGCTTACTCCTTGTCGAGACGACCGACCAGCGACAGCTCGAAGTTGGCTCCCATGTACTTGAAGTGCGGACGCACCGCCAGCGACACCTGATACCAGCCCGGATCGCCTTCCACATCGGATACGGTCACCTGCGCCGCCCGCAACGGACGGCGACTGCGCACGTCCGCGGGCGGGTTCTCCTGGTCGGCCACGTACTGGCGAATCCAGGTATTGAGTTCCCGCTCCAGATCCTGACGTTCCTTCCAGGAGCCGATCTGCTCCCGCTGCAGCACCTTGATGTAGTGAGCCAGGCGATTGACGATCATCATGTAGGGCAACTGGGTGCCGAGCTTGTAGTTGGTCTCGGCCTCTTTGCCTTCCTTGGTGTTGGGGAACTGCTTGGGCTTCTGCACCGAGTTGGCGGAAAAGAACGCCGCGTTGTCACTGCCCTTGCGCATGGTCAGGGCGATGAAGCCCTCGTCCGCCATTTCGTACTCACGGCGATCGGTGATCAGCACCTCGGTGGGGATCTTGGCTTCCAGCTGGCCGAACGACTCGAACAGGTGCACCGGCAGGTCCTCCACCGCGCCCCCGCTCTGGGGGCCGATGATGTTCGGACACCAACGGTACTTGGCGAAACTGTCGGTCAGCCGGGTCGCCAACAGATAGGCGGTGTTGCCCCACAGATAATGCTCGTGGTCTGCGCTGACGTCTTCCTTGTAGTTGAAACTGCGCACCGGATTCTCGATGGGGTCGTAAGGGGTGCGCAGCAGGAACCGAGGTGCAGTCAGGCCCAGATAACGGGCGTCCTCGGACTCCCGCAGCGACCGCCATTTGGCATAACGAGGCCCCTCGAACACCGCCTTCAGCTCCTTGATGGCCGGCAATTCCTGGTAGCTGTCCACGCCGAAGAACGACGGCGCCACCGACGACAGGAATGGCGCGTGGGCCATGGCGCCGACGGAGGACACGTATTGCAACAGCTTCATGTCCGGGGTGGACGGGCTGAAGGCGTAGTTGCCGACCACCGCGCCGACCGGTTCGCCGCCAAACTGACCGTACTCGTCGGAATAGATGTGCTTGTAGAAGCCGGACTGAGTGACATCCGGAGCAAACTCGAAATCCTCCAGCAGCTCCGCCTTGGTGGCGTGCAGGATGTCCACCTTGATGTTTTCCCGGAAGTCGGTGCGTTCGACCATCAATTTCAGGCCGCGCCAGGCTGACTCCAGCTCCTGCAGCTTGGGCGCGTGCAGCACCGCGTCCATTTGCGCACTGATTTTGCGGTCCAGCTCGACCACCATCTGGTCCACCAGGGCCTTGTTGACCGGCTGGCCCTGGCCATCGCTCTTCAGCAGGTTGGCAATGAAGGTCGCCACGCCCTTGCGGGCCACATCGTAGCCCTCGTCGGCCGGCGCCATACGGCTGTTGGCCATGATCTGGTCAAGCAGGGAAGCTTCACCCGTGGAATCGGAGACAGCCGATTGTTGTGCAGCAGCATCAGACATACCACATCCCTTTAGCATGTGTTTGACGATTAGTACGTGTTAGACAGTTAGCACGTGTGAGGCTCGCCACCATCCTGGCGGCAAGGACGGAGGCGACCTATTCGCTGTCGCCAGTCGCCAGATCGAGTTCCTGCAGCAGCTGGTCGCGGGCAGCCTCGCTATCCAGCAATTCCTGCAGCTTGGCGCGGAACGATGGCACATTGCCCAGCGGTCCCTTGAGGGCGACCAGCGCCTCACGCAGCTCGATCAGCGTGCGCACTTCCGGCACCTGACGGGCAAGGCTGTCGGGGGAGAAATCGTCCAACCCATGAAATTCCAGATTAACCGGTAATTCCTCGGCTTCCTCGTCGAGCTGGTTGGGGACGATGGTGGATAGGGTCAGGCCGGCCTCTTTCATCACCGACTGGAAATTGTTCTTGTCGACGGCAATGGACTTGCGGTCTTCGAGCGGGGTTTCTTCGGGCTGTCCCTTGAAGTCACCAACTACAAACATCTTCAGCGGCAGCTCGGTTTCTGCCTGCTGATCACCGGTGGCGGGGACATACTTGATATTGATGCGCTCTTTAGGCGCGACGGAACCGTCCTTAGACATGGCCTTGCTCCCTTGATCCTTTAGGGCTGATAACAATCCTTTGACGTGCCTTCCTGGCACGCGACGGCAAGACTGTACACAGGAAAGACTGACCTCTCAAGCAACAGATGGCCAGTTTTATGAACTCGGACGCATTCTGGGGCAAAAACTTGCCCCAGTAATTCTATCTATACCGGCCGCGTTACCGCTTCTTCGGCGTCCAGGCCCAGACCATCTCGATCTCGATGGGCTGCTTCTGTTCGCTGTCGTGGATGGTCACGGCAACCGCGGTCTCGCCCTTCTCTTCGGTGCGCATGCGCTGTTTTTGCTCCTCGGTGAGGTGCGCCTCCACCCTCATGTCACCCTTCGCCCGCTTGGTGTATTCGGCGTGAGCGGTCTTGATCACCGGTACTTTGTCATCGGGCACGTTCAGCCCCACCAGGAACCCGGTGGCGGATTCCGCCAGCAGCAGCGAGGCTACCGCATGGACGCCGCCGATGTGGTTCTGCACACGACGCTTGTTGGCAATGCTGATGACACAGCGGTCCTGATCCAGGGATTCGATGCGGATGCCGGCGGTTCCGGTGAACGGCACCGCCTTGCCAAAGAACAGCGACAGCGCCCGGGACCGGGCAAAATCCGGCAAGGCATTAATTTTACTGACGATGCCAGCGAGACGATTGGTAGCTGCCATGTTTCTCTCCAGTTAGCTTATAATCTGGCGCAGGACAATAACCCATTCGTCGGAGGAATGGAACGCGAAGGCAATGACGCCCGCTAGCACGGCTACTATGCTACCCCGACAGCGTCAGGAAGCCACGTGACGGAGCGCTCGGCCCCCGGGCCCAGGGTTTCGCGAAGGGTTCCCCATGAGACACACCAACCGATAAAAAGGACATAACCATGAGTGACCTGAAAGCCAAATTCGATGAGGCGGTCAACTTCATCCAGACCGGCGAAGGCGACGTCAAGCCGTCCAATGAACTGAAGCTGGAATTCTATGCCCTGTACAAACAGGCCACCGAAGGCGATGTCAGCGGCAAGCGCCCGGGCATGATGGATTTTGTGGGCCGCGCCAAGTACGACGCCTGGGAACAGCTCAAGGGCACCTCCACCGACGAAGCGATGCAGACTTACATCGACCGTCTGGAAGCGCTGAAAGGGTAATATCGCCCGCACTTCGCCCTGACCGCCGGCGGCGCTGGTCTGGGCGAACCGGCAAGCGGATGAAATTTTGCGACTTTCAAACGATTGTCATATGATGCCGCCACCATAACAAAAACAATGTATCTGGAAGACTCACCATGCATTTGATCGAAGCGCTGGAGCATTCACAGCCCGGCCTGCTGAGCCGTGTGACGCTCGCAATTCACAAACACCAGCTGAACCAACGCACCGAACAGAACTACCTGCACTGGATCACCCGCTTTGTGCTCTTTCACGACCAGAAAGACGTCGAGATGCTGGAACAGGATGACCGCCAGCAGTTCCTCAGTTATCTCCGTGACCGCATTCAGGTGTCTCGGGCGCGGCTGAACCAGGCCCGTCAGGCGTTGACGTTCTTCTACGAGGACGTGCTGGGCAAGAATGACCAGACCACCGCCCACGCCGCGGCCTGAACGAAGATCAGCGCTCGGAAATCGAGGCGCCGTAGGCCTGATAGGCGCGGTTGGCGGGCGGCTGGATGCTGTAGGTATTGCTGTGAGTCTGACCGGGGATGGCGCGTGGATTGCTGAACCGGATATCCACCGGAATTTCGGAACGGCCAAGGTCAGTGCGACCGTCATTGGGCTGTAGCGCCAGCGGATCCAGGTAATAATCCTCCTCGCCCTGAGGGGCCACCGCCACTCCGGAGGCTGGCGCTTCGAGCCCGCCCTCGATCACGGTATTGGCCAACGATTCCTCCGCCAGCGACCGCAACCGAATGGTGTCCATGGTCGAACGTTCGCGGAATTCGAACACCTCCGCCCCGGCTTCCTCAGCCTGCGCAACCACCGGCCCCAGCAACCCGGCCATCATCCCTAGCAGGCCCATCAACCCTCTCAACCCAACAGGTCTGGATACGCGCTCCATCACTTCCACTCCGGCATGGCCAGCCTATCCGGCCGCCTCATTTTGGCGGTACCGGGTGTATCGACTGACCGGACATGACAATTTTCGAACAGTTTATCGCCAGCGGACTCAAAGCGGTCACTTTTTCGCCAGATTTGTGACAACCATCACTGCTCCGCAGGGGCCGTTCCGGTCACTCGGCCATCGACCAACGCCAATAACAACTCTGGTATGCTGTAACCACTCTTTTAGCCATTCCTTGACCACCCCATGCGCGCAAAACTGATCACCCGAGACGGCTTTGAAGCCCTGAAGAAAGAACTGGATTACCTATGGCGGGAACACCGCCCGGAGATCACCAAGAAGGTGCAATGGGCCGCCAGCCTGGGCGACCGCAGCGAGAATGCCGATTACCAGTACAACAAGAAGCTGCTGCGCCAGATCGACCGCCGGGTGCGCTACCTGCGCCGCTGCCTGGGCGAACTGACGGTGGTGGACTATGCCCCAGAACAGGATGGCCGGGTGTTCTTTGGCGCCTGGGTGGAGATCGAGAACGACGACGGTGAAACCAAACGTTTTCGCATCGTCGGTTACGATGAGATCTTCGATCGCAAGGATTACATCTCCATCGACACGCCGATGGCGCGGGCGCTACTGAAGAAGCAGGTGGACGACGAGGTGGAGGTGCAGACGCCGAACGGGCCGGCGTATTGGGTGATCAACGCCATCGACTATCCGCAGGCATAAAAAAACCCCGTTGGGACGGGGCAAGGCTAGCGCTGTGCTGGAGGGACCAACACGCCGGATGGATGGCCTCGGCATGTTCCCTAACTACTTGACCAAGTATCCATTCTCGCCGTTACTGAGAGGTGGCCACGGCATTACCCTTTCGACAGCTTGCGCCAACCCCGGCGCGAAATTAGGTTGCGCACCCTAGAAAGGGCGATTACCGTTGGCGCTACTCAAAATTTAACCCATTTCCTTGATCACGACGGGCTCCGCCATGAACACAAAGCAACTGATCGATACCGCATTGAACGGCCTGGACAGCGTTGGCTTCCAGCTGGACCAGCTGGGCATCACCAGCAAGGTCAACCGCCACAACCTGGCGGCCTTTGTCATGAATGAACAGAAGCATCTGGAAGGTGAGTGGGACAGCATCCAGGCCCGCATCGACCGCCGCAAATCCCAGATCGAGGCCCTGGTCAACACCGTTGAAACCCGCGCCGACGCCCTGCTGCGTCCGGTGATTGCCCGTCTGGAGCAGCTGCGCGGCTCCGTTCGCGGCTGATTAGGCCTGCGGCCGGCCTGCCGGAGACTCGGTATCCGGGTCTCCGCTGAGTTCGGCCTCCTCCCGGCCGGCAACCACTTTGACACGCTTGCTGGTGGGCCGATAGGCCGGAATCGCTACCGCCACACACAGACCGGGAAAGTCCCGACCCGGGTGCCGGTCCCTCAGCACAATCCGTCCCTGGTGAATCTCCGCCACCGCACTGACCAGGCTCAAGCCAAGGCCATTGCCCGGCAGTGAGCGGCTCTTGCCAACACGGTAGAACCGCTGGAAGACATTCTCCTTTTCCTCGTCGGGTATCCCGATGCCGCTGTCGCTCACCTCAAACACCGTGTCGTTGTCTTCGGCGTAAACCGCCACCCGGATGTCGCCTTGCTCCGGCGTATACTTGATGGCGTTGTCGATGAGGTTACTGACCATCTGGAACAGCAAGTCGCGATCTCCCTCGATCATCACCTGGTCGTCCAGCGATTGCTCGAAGCGCTGCTGCTTGTCCTCGGCCACCGCTTCGTAAAGCTCGCAGGCATCGCTTACCAGCAGCCCCAGCGACACCGGTTTCATATCGGCGGTATTGCCGCGGGTCTCCAAACGGGCGATCCGCAGCAGCGCATTGAAGGTGGCCAGCAGCTGATCGGCCTCGGCGACGGCCCGCCCGGCCTGCTCCCTGGCCTCCTCGTTATCCACCGCCATCAGGGTGTTCTCGAGCTGGTTGCGTAACCGGGTCAACGGGGTGCGCAGATCGTGGGCAATGCTGTCGGAAACGTGACGAATGCCTTCCATGAGGTAGACGATGCGATCGAGCATCTGGTTGAGATTCTCGGCGAGCTGGTCGAAATCGTCGCCGGTGCCCCGGGTGGGAATGCGCTGGGACAGATGGCCGTTCATGATCTTGCGGGAGGTGTTATTGATCACCTCGATCCGGCGGGTGGTGCTGCGGCTGAGCATGAAGCCGCCGAGCAGGGCCAGCGCCAGGGTAATGCCCATGCCCCAGTTGATGGCGGTTTCAATCACCCGCTTCAGCGCAGTCAGATCGTCGACATCCCGCCCCACCAGCAGACGAAGTCCGCCCTGCACTTCAAAGATCCGGGCACGGGCGAGCCTGGGCGGACCAACCCAGCCAACCCGGTCATCCAGGGTAAAGTTGATCCAGCCACTCTGGGACTGTGTGCCCTCCGGCCAGGCGGTGAGATTGCCCGCCAGCTTCATGTAGTCTTCGGTGGTCACCAGGTACAGTGACTTGGCGTTGGGGTCTCGCGCCACCCGTTCACGGATGATGGTGATCAGGCCATTGATGCCGCGGCCCCGGTACTGCTCGGCCAGGCCGGCGATCTCAGCCTCGATGGTTTCGTCGGTCTGAGCCGTCATGAAGCCGGCGGTACGCCAGTAGATGAACGCCAACAACAAAAACACCGAGGTGGCGAACACCACCATGTACAACAGGGCCAGCTGAAAGGTGGAGGTTCGCAGTTGGCTAAGCAGTTTCACGCAGCATGTATCCGGCACCCCTGATGGTTTGCAGCAACGGGGTATCGAACTCCTTGTCGATCTTGGCTCGCAAACGACTGATGTGCACATCAATCACATTGGTCTGGGGATCGAAATGGTAATCCCACACCTTCTCCAGCAGCATGGTGCGGGTCACCACCTGGCCGGCGTTCCGCATCAGGTACTCCAGTAAGCGGAATTCCCGCGGCTGGACATCGATATTCTGGCCGGCGCGCTTGACGGTACGGGCCAGCAGGTCCATTTCCAGATCCGCCACCCGCAGCACGGTTTCGGTCTCCACCGCCTGGCGGTTGCGGCGAACCAGGGATTCGATCCGGGCCAGCAATTCGGTGAAGGAAAACGGCTTGGTGAGGTAATCGTCGCCACCGCCGCGCAGCCCTTCCACCCGGTCATCCACATCCCCCAGGGCGCTGAGGATCAGCACCGGCACCTGATTACCGGTAGCGCGCACCGTCTTGATGATGGACAGCCCGTCCATGCCCGGCAACATCCGATCAACGATCATGATGTCATAGTCTTCGCTGGCCGCCATCATCATGCCTTCCTTGCCCTCCGCCGCATGGTCAACGACGAAGTCGGACTCCTTGAGTCCCTTGATCAGGTAGTTTGCCACGTCCTGATCGTCTTCAATTACCAGCGCTTTCACCTAACAGCCTCCAAGTTTCGGATGGTTCGAAAACAGATTACGGACAAGGCCCGGTCACGGCCAGTTACGATCTTGTAAGAGGGTGTCGCCTAAGGCGACGGTCTGCCGGTCGACGAAAACTCCTGCAACCACCCCAGCCCGGCCTCGGTTTCGGTTGCCGGCCGGTACTCGGCGCTCAACCAACCGTCATAGCCCAACCGATCCAGCGCCGCAAACACGTTGGCGAAATGGATCTCGCCGCTGCCCGGCTCGTGACGACCCGGGTTGTCGGCAAACTGGATATGGCCAATGTGCGGCAGCAGACGCTCCAGGGTACGAATGAGGTCGCCCTCCATGATCTGCATATGATAAAGATCATACTGCAGTTTGACGTTGTCGGAAGCCACCGCCGCCATCAATGCCATGGCCCGGGCCGAGGTATCCACCAGGAAACCGGGCATGTCGACCCGGGAATTGATCGCCTCGACGCACAGGGTGATGCCCTCCCGCGCCAGCTGCTGGCTGGCCCAGTCCACGTTCGCCACCAGCTGCTCCCAGGCCCGCTCCGGCGCCAACCCCTGGGGTGGAATCCCCGCCAGGCAGTTGAGTCGCGGGCAAGCCAGGGCCTGGGCGTACTCGATGGCCTGCGCCACGCCGCGCCGGAACTCGTCGACCCGATCCGGCAGGCAGGCAATGCCGCGCTCGCCGGCGTCCCAGTCTCCGGGCGGCAGGTTAAACAACACCTGCTGCAGGCCCTGATCCTGCAGCCAGAGCTTGAGCTGGTCCTTGGCCCAGGGGTAGGGAAACAAATATTCCACACCACTGAAACCGGCGCGACGGGCGGCGGCAAAGCGCTCCGGGAACGGAAGTTCGGTGAACAACAGGGTGAGATTGGCGGCGAACCTGGCCATGGCTTACTCCTTGGGTCCGGGACCGACGCGGCCCAGCCGCACCCCGTTCAGATGCTCCAGTTCCAGCAACAGGCCGCTGTGATCCACCTCGCTGTGGCCATTGGCCAGCAACGACAGGTATTCGTGATGCACCTGCTGGGTCAACGGCAGGGTCAGGCCCTCGGCCCGGGCCTCATCCAGAATCATGCGCAGGTCCTTGAGCTGGATGCGCGCCGGTGCGCCGGGGGCAAAATCACGCTCAATCATGCGCTGGCCGTGTTGCTCCAGAATCTTGCTGCCGGCAAAGCCACCCAGTAGGGCTGCACGCACCGCGACCGGATCGGCGCCGCCCTTGGCCGCCAACAACAGCGCTTCGGACACCGCGCCGATGGTGATGCCCACGATTGCCTGGTTGGCCAGCTTCGCCAACTGGCCGGCACCCACCGGGCCAATCCGGGTCACCGAACCCAGCACCGACAGCACCAACTGGGCCTCGGCCACAGCCGCCTCGTCACCGCCCGCCATGATAGCCAGGGTGGCCGCTTCGGCACCGCGGGTGCCGCCAGAGACCGGGGCATCCAGATAACGGCCCTGGCGGGCCGCCACCAGCTCGCCATGGCGGCGCGCCAGCGAAGGCCGTACCGAACTCATGTCGATCACCAGCGTCCCCGGCCGCAGCGCGTCGACCACCCCCTGCCTGACCAACACCTCCTCAACCACCTCGCCGTTCTCCAGCATGGTTATCACCACATCGGCGCTGGCCACCGCCTGAGCAGGGCTGTCGGCAATGGCGGCGCGATCGGCAAAGGGATCACACTTGCTGCGGGTGCGGTTCCATAGGGTCATCGGGAAATCGGCGGCCAGCAGGTTGCTGGCCATCGGGGCTCCCATCAGGCCGATCCCCAAAAAAGCGATGTGCGGGCGGGCGGTGGTCATGATTAGGCATACTCCGTGCAATCGGTGAAGCGGGCGGGGCTAGGCCGGCGGATTCCGGGACAAACAAAAACGCCACCAGCCGGACAGGTCTGGTGGCGTCAGTGGCCAAGGCTGGAGGCCCCGGAGGTCAGGCCGCCTCAGTCATCTGGGCGCGAATCTTCTTCATGGCGTTCTTCTCCAGCTGCCGGATTCGCTCGGCGGAGACGCCATACCTGGCGGCCAGCTCATGCAGCGTGGATTTACTGTCAGACAGCCAGCGCTCCCGCAGGATATCCTGACTGCGCTCATCCAGCGTGTTCAGCGCCTGCATCAGGCGGCCATTGGAGTCCTCGGTCCAGTCGGACTGTTCCAGCTGAACCGCCGGATCACCGCGCCGATCTTCCAGGTAATAGGCCGGTGCCTGATAGCTGCTGTCGTCATCGTCGTCCATCGGGCCATCGAAGGAGGTGTCCTGGGAGGCCAGGCGCCCTTCCATTTCCCGCACCACCTGCGGCTCGACGCCAAGATCGCTGGCCACCGCCTGCAGTTCCTCATGATTCAACCAGGCCAGGCGTTTCTTCTGGCTACGCAGGTTAAAGAACAGCTTACGCTGGGCTTTGGTGGTGGCCACTTTGACAATGCGCCAGTTGCGCAGGATGTATTCGTGGATTTCGGCCTTGATCCAGTGCACCGCAAAAGACACCAGGCGCACACCGTACTCGGGATTGAAGCGTTTGACCGCTTTCATCAGGCCGACATTGCCCTCCTGGATCAGATCAGCCTGGGGCAGGCCATATCCGGAATAGCTACGGGCTATGTGAATGACAAATCGCAGATGCGACAGCACCAGCTGACGGGCGGCCTCCACATCGTCTTCGTAGTGCAGCCGCTCAGCCAGGTGGCGCTCCTCATCGGCTGTAAGCACCGGAATCCGGCTGGTGGCCTGGATGTAGGCCTCCAGATTGACGCCCGGAACCAGCTTGTCAGCCAACTGTAAACTTGTACCCATGCTTTCCCTCCTAACTGGGGCCTTGCAAATATAGCAACTAATAACCAGACCGCCAAGACCCCGAAAAGTTCCCGGAAAATACCGACTTTAACCAACAAAAACAGAGCGTTAGCTTAATTTCCGGGCAATTCGCCTGAGATTGAACTTACGCCAGCAGCCGGTTCCGGGCTATAAGTTGTTTCCGCAATAGGCTCAACTGCCCGCGGGTACGCCGGGCTCAATGGCGTCAAGGTGCCGCTTGACGGCCAGCCAGGCGCCGAGCCAGCCCAACATCATGGCGCCCACCAGCAGCGCCAGGGCACCATCAAACGGGAGCCCGTTCAGCGTAAAGTCACTGCGATACAGGCCTGCCAGCCGCTCGACCGGACCGTTCAACCACCACAGGGACAGTTGCAACAGCAGCCAGGCCACAACGCCGCCACCGAGCCCAAACCACAGCCCGGTGTAAAGGAACGGCCGACGCACAAAGGCGTCGGTACCGCCCACCAGCTTGGCCACCAGAATCTCATCGCGGCGACTCTCGATGGCCAGCCGAATGGTGTTGCCGATCACCAGCACCACCGCCGCGCCCAATAGCACGGCCAGCACCCAGGTCGCCCGTCCCAGTAGCTCGGTCATGCCGTTCAGCCGCTGCAGCCAGCCCAGATCGACCTGCACCCGGGCGACGCCGGCGAGCGCCTCCAGCTCGGCGGCCAACCGCTCCACCCCGGAAGCGTGACGATTCAGCTCCACCGGCGTCACCAGCAAGGTGTGGGGCAAGGGATTGTCATCGAGGTAATCGAGGGCGTCGTTCAGACCCGAGCTGACACGGAACTCCGCCAGCGCCCGGTCCCGGTCAATCAGGTCCACCTCCGCGGTATCGCCCCGGGCGCCCACTTCCAGCTGCAACTGCCGCGCCTGCGCCACGGTCAGGGTCTGCTCCAGATAAGCGGTGATGCGGGCGCTGCTCTCCCAACCGGCGCTCAGCCCCTGCAGACTGCCGAGCAGCAACAACAGCCCCACCGGCAATGCCAGCGCCACCCCCATCACCATCCAGGTCATCAGACTGGCCAGCGGGGTTCGCCACAGCCGCTGCGCGCTGTCACGGGCGACCTTGCGATGATGGGAAAGATAGCTTTCGGCGGCATCCCGGGTCGCACGGCGGGTGTGATTGGCACCCCGCGACCGGACAGAGTCATCGGCCATGGCCACCTCCCTGCGCCAGCGGCTGACCACCGGCCACCAAACGGCCATGATCCAGCGCCAGCGTACGCCGCCCCAGGTCGTTAATCAGCGCGATATCGTGACTGGCGATCAACACGGTCACGCCGACCTGGCTGAACTGCTCGAACAACTGCATGATGTCCGCCGACAGTTCCGGGTCCAGGTTGCCCGTGGGCTCGTCCGCCAGCAGCAATGGCGGCTTATTGACCACCGCTCGGGCGATGCCCACCCGCTGCTGTTCCCCGCCAGAAAGCTGCACCGGATTCATTTTTTCCTTGCTCAGCAGGCCGACCTTGTCCAGGGCCGCCCGCACCCGTCGTCCGATATCACGCGCCGGCACCCCCATCACCTCCAGCGGCATCGCCACGTTGTCGAACACCGTGCGATCGAACAGCAATTGATGATTCTGGAACACCACGCCGATGTGACGCCGGATGTAGGGAATCTGGCGCCGGGGCAGCGTATTGAGCACCTGCCCGCCCACCACCACCTGGCCGGCGCTGGGCCGCTCCATCAGCATGATCAGTTTCAGCAGCGTGCTCTTGCCGGCGCCGGAGTGGCCGGTCAGAAACGCCAGCTCGCCACGGTCGAGACTGAAATTCACCTGCTTCAGGGCCAGATGGTCGCCGTCGTATCGCTTACTGACCTGCTGGAACTCGATCATGCCGGCACTTACTCGTCAAACAACGCTTCAACAAAGGTTTCGGCGTCAAAGGTGCGCAAGTCCTGCGCCTGCTCGCCCACACCAATATAGCGGATCGGCAACTGCAGCTGGCGGGCAATGGCAAACACGATGCCGCCCTTGGCGGTGCCGTCCAGCTTGGTCAGAGTAATGCCGCTGACCCCCACCGCCTGCTGAAACACGGTGGCCTGGCTCAGGGCGTTCTGGCCGGTACCGGCATCCAGAACCAGCATCACCTCGTGGGGCGCGCTGTCATCCAGCTTCTTCATCACCCGGACCACCTTTTCGAGCTCGCTCATCAGGTTGTCCTTGTTCTGCAATCGACCGGCGGTGTCGGCGATCACCACATCCACCCCCTTGGCCTGGGCCGACTGGACCGCGTCGTAGATCACCGAAGCGCTGTCGGCGCCGGTATGCTGGGCAATCACCGGCACCTGGTGACGCTCACCCCACACCTGCAGCTGCTCGACGGCAGCGGCCCGGAAGGTGTCCCCGGCCGCCAGCATCACCGACAGGCCGTCATCCTGGAACTGCTTGGCCAGCTTGCCAATGGTGGTGGTCTTGCCGACACCATTCACCCCGACCATCAGGATCACGTAGGGTTTGTTGTCCGCCTTCACCGTTAGCGGCCGGGTCACCGGTCGCAACAGACCGTGCAGCTCCTCACGCAGCGCCGCCTGCAGGGCGGCGCCATCTTTCAGCTGGTTGCGTTCCAGCTTGTCGGTCAGCGAGTCGATGATTTCGGAGGTGGCGGTGACGCCGACGTCGGCCATCAGCAGGGTGGTCTCAATTTCCTCCAGCAGATCCTCGTCGATCTTCTTGCCGACCGCGAACAGGTCCGCCAGACCCGACGTCAGATTGGCGCGGGTCTTGCCGAGACCACTGCGAATCCGCTCGAAGACGCTGAGCTGCGGTGCGGCTTCCTCCACCACCGGCTCAGGCTCGACCACCGGCTCGGGCTCGGGGGCGACGGGAGGCTCAACCGGGGTCTCGGCAGGTGCTGGCGATACCGGCTCAACCGCCTTGTCCTCAAGCGGGGCAGCGCCAGGCCGCATTTCCGGCTTCTGCTGCGGCACTGGCTTGGGCCGAGGTAGCCGGCGGCGGTTGCCGGCCAACTCGCCGACAAACAACAACACAAGAAGGGCCAGCAGGCCAATTGAAATCCACTCTGCCGTCATAGTCTTACCATTTATCTGGAATGGGAGGGAACCGGAAAGCGCTCATTCTAGCGGAGGCAGAGGCCGGCTCCAAATCCGACATCATGTGCGGCCGCACTTTTTCCGCTACCATGGTTTTCCGCTACTATGGGCGGCTTGTGCCGCGCGAAGCCGCACCTGCACCTTGACCAACATCCGGAGCCTGATCTGACATGGGCCGAAAACGTCCGCCCCCAAGCAACCGTGGCAACCAAAGCGCGGAGGGTGAACTGCGCATCATCGGCGGCGACTGGCGCAGTCGCAAGCTGCGCTTTCCCGATGCCGGCGGCGTCCGCCCCACCCCGGCCCGCACCCGGGAAACCCTGTTCAACTGGCTGAGCTTCCACCTGGCCGGCAGCCACTGCCTCGACCTGTTCGCCGGCAGCGGCGCCCTGGGCCTGGAAGCGCTGTCCCGTGGCGCCGCCAGTGCCACCTTCGTTGAGCACCACCCCGAGCTGGCACAGGCACTGCGCCAAAACCTGCAGGCGCTGCAGTGCGCGAGCGCCACCGTAAGCTGCCAGGGCGTCGAGTCTTACCTCGCCACCGCCCCCCAGGCCTTCGATGTGGTGTTCATGGACCCACCGTTTCGACAGGACTGGCTGGCACGGCTGTACCCCCTGCTGAATCAGCACCCCTGGCTTAAGCCCGGCAGCTGGGTGTACGTCGAACATGAGAGTGAACTCAGCCCACCGGCACCACCGGCCAACTGGCACCTGCACCGGCAGAAGCGCGCGGGCCAGGTCTGCTACAACCTGTTCCGGGTTGACCCGCCGGCCGATTGATCGTCACAACGAAAAACCCCGCCGGGATGGGCGGGGTCAAAATCGGACAGAGTACGGCGGTCAGGCCGCGACCGGTCTCAGCGAGTAGGCCTTGAGATGCGCCGCGAACTCTTCCAGGTGACGGATACCACTGGCTTCCGCTTCTTTACACCATTGCATCAGCGCCTGGATTTTTTCCTGCGGCTTGACGCCTCGACGACGCCACAACGCCTGCAGCTCCTGGCTCTTGTCGTAGAGCTGGCGCAACACCGGGTTTTTCTCCAGCACCTTATCCAGCTGCGCCTGCTCCTTGGGCTTGATCAGGGTAATCTCCCGTGACAGCAGCTGCTTGACCTTGCGGTAGCGGGACTTGATGCCATCTTCCAGCAGCTCCTTTTGCTGCCGCAACGCCGGCTCCATCACCCGCTTACGGTACTGACGCATGATGTCGAAGCGATTGTTGGCGATGGCCTGCAGTGTCTCTACGTCCACAACCTGCTTGCCCGGCACATAGTGGGCAATGGGGCGGTAGCCCTTGGGTGTGGCCAGCCCGAACAGCTGGAACAGGCGAATATAACCCCAGCCAATGTCCACTTCGTACCAGCGGCGGGACAGCTTGGAGGAGTTGGGATAGGTGTGATGATTGTTGTGCAGCTCTTCGCCGCCAATCAGGATGCCCAGCGGCGAGATGTTGCGGGCATTGTCGGTGCACTCGAAATTGCGGTAACCCAGGTAATGACCAATGCCGTTGACCACGCCGGCGGCCCACACCGGAATCCACATCATCTGCAGCGCCCAGATCCAGATGCCATTGACGCCGAACAGCAGCAGGTTGATGGCCCCCATCAGGATAACCCCGAGAACGCGGTAGCGGCTGTAGACGTTACGCTCCACCCAGTCTTCCGGGGTACGCTGGCCATAGCGCTCCAGGGTTTCCGCGGTGGCGGCGTCGGCATACAGCTCGGCTCCCTCGAGCAGCACCTTCTTGATACCCTTGACGACCGGACTGTGGGGATCGTCCTCGGTTTCGCACTTGGCGTGATGCTTGCGATGGATGGCGGTCCACTCCTTGGTGTTCTGCGCCGTGGTCAGCCACAGCCAGAAGCGGAAGAAGTGCGCCAGCGCCGGATGCAGATCCAGCGAGTTATGTGCCGAGTGCCGATGCAGATAGAGCGTCACACTGACGATAGTGACGTGGGTCAGGCCCAGCATCACCAGAACCAACTGCATCACTGACAGGTCGAGAAGACCGTTGTACCACATACCGAATTACCTCAGAGAGCCAGCGGGGCCGACTTCACCCCTTCTTTCAGGGCTTCCACTCTAGCTTACGGGTGTGCGCCAAACAAGCCGATTTGCTTTCAGTTTTGTTACCTATTATACACCGATCGGTAAAGGCCGGCACCGGCCAAAACCGGCTTACCGATCCCGCCACGCTCGCCAACCCTCTATCGCCACTGCATTTCCCCGCCGGAAGGCCAGTTCAGCCACCGCCAGGGCGCGTTGACATTCTGTTGCCAAACACGACAATCTGCCTCAAACGTCACATTCAGGAGCCGACGTGCCGGAACTACCGGAAGTGGAAACCACCCGCCAGGGCATAGCGCCGTTCTGCGAAGCGCAGGTCGTGGATCAGGTGATCGTTCGCAACCCCAGCCTACGCTGGCCGGTGCCCGAGCACCTGCCCGAGCACCTGACCGGGCAGCGCATAGTGACGGTGGAACGGCGCGCCAAGTACCTGCTGATCTGGGTGGCAGCGGGCGCCGCCATTGTCCACCTCGGCATGTCAGGCAGTCTGCGCATCATCACCGACGACAGCCCCCCGCAGGCCCACGACCATGTCGAGCTGGTCCTGGAGTCCGGCGTACGGCTGCGCTACAACGACCCCCGCCGGTTTGGCTGCTGGCTGTGGACCGACGACCCCGCACAGCACCCGCTGCTCGCGAGCCTGGGGCCGGAGCCGCTGGCGCCCACCTTCAATGGCGGCTACCTGCACCGGCTGTCCCGACGGCGCAAGACGCCCATCAAGGCCTTTCTGATGGACAACCACGTGGTGGTCGGAGTCGGCAACATCTACGCCAACGAAGCGCTGTTCAAGGCCGGCATCCACCCGCAACGACCGGCGGGGCGGATCAGCCTCGACCGTTACCTCCGTCTGGCCGAAGCGGTTCGCGAGACCCTCAGCGCCGCCATCCTGATGGGCGGCACCACCCTGCGGGATTTTGTCAACAGCGACGGCAAGCCCGGCTATTTCGCCCAGTCACTGCTGGTGTATGGCCGCGGCGCCGAGCCCTGCAGCCAATGCGGCAACCCGCTGCGGGAAATCCGCATGAGCCAGCGCACCACCGTCTATTGCACCCGCTGCCAGCGCTAGCACGCCGGGCAATAGCTGTTTGAATTTACGTCAATATGTTTCATAGTTAAGGAGTCTCTGAACAACGGCACACCCGGAACACTGCGCCGCACGAAATTCCGGCCGCCAGGCCAAGGGTCGCCGTTACACCGGCCGACCCGACCGAACCAGGAGAAATGTCATGACCGCTAAAGTTTCCCGACTGCTGACCATCACCGTGGCCGCGTGCCTGCTGGCGTTTGCCTCCATCGGCCACGCCCGCGCTGTCGAGGAGTCACCCTCGGCGCTGGCCATGACCGCCGACGCCTTGTTTGCCCGCCCGGTGCTGTTTGCCACCACCATCGTGGGCACCGCGGTCTACGTGGTGTCGCTGCCATTCTCGCTGCTCGGCGGTAACGCCGGTGAAGCCGGCGAGGTGCTGGTACTGGGCCCTGCGGAAGCCACCTTTGTGCGCTGCCTGGGCTGCGCAAAGCCGGGGCGCAAGGAGCCACCGCTCGATCAGGACGAGTACTGAGCCCCTGGCTCCGGGTCCGTATAAACCGGAGTTGCGCCCCGACGCAAACTCCGGCAGCCTGATGACTCAAGGAGCCTTCTTCTCATTAATCAGGCTGTTTTCGTTATGGTGAACTGGACCAAGCTCGACACCGTGTTCCTGGATATGGACGGAACACTGCTGGATCTGCACTTCGACAATCATTTCTGGCTCGATCACCTGCCCCGTCGCTACGCCGAGCAAAACCGACTCAGCCCGGAACAGGCCCGTGCCGAAATCTTGCCGATGATCCAGGCACAACGGGGCTCACTCAACTGGTATTGCACCGATTACTGGAGCCAGCGGCTGCAGCTGGACATCACCCGCCTCAAAGCCGAAGTCGGCGAGCGTATCGGCTATCGCCCCCACGCCCGGGAATTCCTCGCCCGGTTGCGCCAATGCGGGCTGCGAACCGTCATCGTCACCAATTGTCACCCCGACCCGCTGGCGCTCAAGTTTCGCCATACCGGCCTGGACCGGCTGGTGGACGACGTGGTGTCCAGCCATCGCCTGGGCAAACCCAAAGAAGACGTCAGCTTCTGGCACGATCTGCGCGCGATCCAGCCCCACCATCCCGACACCACCCTGATGGTGGATGACAGCTTTCCGGTGCTGGACAGCGCGGTCGCCGCGGGTATCGGCCAGGCCCTGGCCATCCTTGCTCCGGACAGCCAGCAACCCGACCGGGAACGCCATCCCCAGCTGCCCTCCATTCACCATTTTGACGAGGTGCTGCCCGCATTGACGGCTCACCGCTCTCTGCCATCCGCCCACTGAAGCCGTTATAATGGAAAGGCACATTCGCCAGGTGGGAGACATGGCAACACAAACCCAGCAAGATCAACGCGTCCGCCTCGACAAATGGTTGTGGGCCGCACGACTCTTCAAGACCCGATCCCTCGCCAAAGACGCCATCGAAGGCGGCAAGGTCCACTACAACAACCAGCGCTGCAAGCCCGGCAAAATGGTGGAGGCCGGCGCCGAGCTGAGGCTACGTCAGGGCTGGCAGGAACGCATCGTGGTGGTGGATGGCATCAGTGATCGGCGTCGGGGCGCACCCGAAGCCCAAAAGCTCTACCACGAAACCGCAGACAGCGTACGCAAACGGGAGGACCTGGCCTGGCAGCGCAAGACCATGCAGGCCGCCCAACTGCCCCCGGCGCGCCGACCGTCCAAGAAGGACCGGCGCGACATCAAGCGGTTCCAGGAACAGAACAGCTGCTGATCGCACCCCGCTATTACCCATCGATCCGATATCGCCCATTCAGGAGACCGCACATGGCGTCCCAGGACCAGTTTCAGCGTTTTATTTTCGAGCACAGCCAGATTCGAGGTGCCTGGGTGCAACTGAGTGACAGCTATAGCGACGTCACCAACCAGGCCCCCTACCCCTCTTCGGTACGACAACTGCTGGGCGAATCCCTGGTTGCCAGCGTGCTGATGAGCAGCACCCTGAAATTCGAGGGCACGCTGTCGCTACAGGCCCAGGGCGAAGGCCCGCTGCGCACACTGATGGCCGAATGCAGCCATGACCGCCAGATTCGCGGGCTGGCCCGCTTCGACGCGCCGGCGACGGCGGAATCCGGCCTCAACGCACTGCTGGGCGAAGGCCGCATGGCCATCACCATCACCCCATCCCAGGGCCAGCGTTACCAGGGCGTGGTGCCCCGCGAGCACAACTGCCTTGCCGAGTGCCTGGAAGACTACTTCCAGCGCTCGGAACAAATTGCCACCCGGCTGTTCCTGTTTGCCGATGATCAGTGTGCCGCCGGCCTACTGCTGCAACGACTGCCTGGCAGCAGCGACGCCGACAATGAACTGTGGGAGCGGGTATCCCAGCTCGCGGCCACCGTGACCGCCGAGGAGCTGCTGACCCTGGATAGTGAAACCATCCTCCATCGGCTGTTCCACGAGGAAGAGGTGCGTCTGTTCGACACCGACCCGGTCGCGTTCAGCTGCAGCTGTTCCCGTGAACGCACCCTCGGCGCGCTGGAGTCCATCGGCAAGGACGAGTGTTACAACATTCTCGAGGAGCAGGGCAGCATTGAAATGGACTGCCAGTTTTGCCATGCCCACTACGAGTTTAATCGCAACGACATCGACCACCTGTTCACCGGTCATTCGCTGCACTAGGCGGTCGCTCGCGGTTCCGTCGATTGACCCGGATCCCGCTGCTGGGGCGGCTTTTCGGGCAGTCGTTTTTTACCGGCGTCTCTGGCATAATAGCGCGCCTGAATTGACCCGATTGTTCAGAAATCCGCCAGTTGCGCACCTTGGCAACCGCACCGACATTTCTGACAGTCACGAAGACACCCTGAGGGCGAGGTCGAAGTGAGTAACACTTATACTGATCTGAGTTCAGCACGACTGGTCGAGCTGGCACTGGAAAGAGGCGAAGGCCAACTGGCAGCCAATGGTTCACTGGTGGTCAAGACCGGCAAGCGCACTGGCCGTTCTCCCATGGACCGCTTCATCGTGGAAGAGCCGAGCACCGCCGACGCGATCCACTGGGGGCCCATCAACCGTCCGTTCGACAGCGACAAGTTCGACGCCCTTTGGGACCGCGTGGAAGCCTACATCACCGAGAAGGACCAGTTCCTCTCTCTCGTCCACGTCGGCGCTGACCCGGAACACTACCTGCCGGTGCGCATGACCACCGAGACCGCCTGGCAGAACCTGTTCGGTCGCAACCTGTTCATTCGCCCGGAGAGCTACAATCCGGCCGACAAGCAGGAGTGGCAGATCCTCAACGCCGCCGGTTTCGAATGCGTACCCGAGCGTGACGGAACCAACAGCGACGGCTGCGTGATCATCAACTTCGCCAAGCGCAAGGTGCTGCTGGCGGGCATGCGTTACGCCGGCGAAATGAAGAAGGCCATGTTCTCGGTGCAGAACTTCCTGCTGCCGGAAAAAGACGTGCTGCCGATGCACTGCTCCGCCAACGTTGGCGAGAACGGCGAAACCTGCCTGTTCTTCGGCCTGTCCGGTACTGGCAAGACCACCCTGTCCGCCGATCCCGCCCGCTTCCTGATCGGTGACGACGAGCATGGCTGGGGCCCGGGCACCGTCTTCAACATCGAAGGCGGCTGCTACGCCAAGTGCATCGACCTGAGCCAGAAGAACGAGCCGATCATCTGGGACGCCATCCGCTTTGGCGCCATCGTTGAAAACGTGATGATCGACGAAGACAGCCGCGAGCCGGATTACACCGACGTTTCCCTGACCGAAAACTCCCGCTGCGCCTACCCGCTGGAGCACGTCGAGAAGCGGGTCCTGGAGAACCGTGCCGGTGAGCCGTCCCACATCGTGTTCCTGACCTGCGACATGACCGGCGTACTGCCGCCGGTGTCCATCCTCAGCAAGGAAGCGGCCGCTTACCACTTCCTCAGCGGCTACACCGCGCTGGTGGGCTCCACCGAGATGGGCTCTTCTTCCAAGCTGAAATCCACCTTCTCCACCTGCTTCGGCGCGCCGTTCTTCCCGCGTCCGGCCGGCGTCTACGCCGAGCTGCTGATGAAGCGGATGGACGAGTTCGGCAGCAAGGTATTCCTGGTCAACACCGGTTGGACCGGCGGCGCCTACGGCACCGGCGAGCGCTTCAGCATCCCCACCACCCGGGCGATCATCAGCGCGATCCAAAACGGTGACCTCGACGACGCGCCCACCGAGCGCCTGCCGGCCCTGAACCTGGAAGTACCCACCAGCGTTCCCGGCGTCGACAGCAAGCTGCTCAACCCGCGCAACACCTGGAGCAACGGCGAAGAATACGACGCCAAAGCCCAGGAACTGATTGGCCAGTTCGTCGACAACTTCAAGAAGTTCGACGTCTCCGACGCCATCATCGCGGCCGGACCCAAGCTGGGCTAACCCCCGGCTGGCTCAGAAAGGCGACCTGCGGGTCGCCTTTTTTATGCCGGCTATCCAGCCTCCCCGCGACCGAAACACCGCCGTCGCCTCATCCTCCCGGCCCTTCCGCACAGCCCCTCGTTTAACGTCTACTGTGATCCCATACAGCAACCGGGATATTACGCCCCCAGCCGCCTTCCACGCAGCCTGTCCCACCTGTGCTGGCTAACCGTTTGCCGGGATTAGATTTTCTGTGTAGGTTATTGGAGAAACACAGCGGAGAATTACGTCACATGACGTGTTTAAACACGTTATGTGACGTTGAATCAATGCTAAGTTCCAGAGAGTAGGGATAATGAATTACACAACTGTAGTTGCTCTATCTGGACCATTGCTATCTGGTTTAGGGTATTGGTCGGGCTATGAATGGCTGTTCTGGGTTGGGGTTGGGCTTAGCGCGGTTAATCTGGCTCTAAATTTACTAACCGGAGCAATGAAACTCCCAATATTGCCCCTCATTTCAATTCTAATTGGCTCTGTCGCATTTCCGCCTTGGTATTTTGGAGCCGGGATAGGACTGCTTGTTTGGACGCTAATAGAGGGGCTTGGCGATTTATTTGGCCACGGTAAATTCGAGGATAGAACTAACTTACCACCAATCTACGGAGGGAATGGCTATGATGCGGACGACCCGGTTGTCATTAACTGTGCCAGCATGGGCATGGCGAATATGCTAATCGATCGATTCATATCCGAGCGGCATGGTCGGAAAAATGAAGAATGGTGTCGAGGAGCGGAGTTTTTCGTACAAGGAGAAGTGGCTGAGCCGATCCGCTGTATTTGTGTTGAGGTTTCAGGGCAACCTCATGCTAAGTATTTTTTCGATGTTTCCAGGCCAATGCAGGTGACTAAAGGCATGCTGAGCCTATGAGCGATTCGATAACGATCAAACTTAACCAGCGGCTTCAAACCGGCGCGTGTACCGGGCATTAGGCGGCAAAACCAGCTTTGGAGATATGTGATGGCAACAGCTCGACCATTTCTTATGTTTCAAGGTGGTGCTGCGCAGGCGGCATTAGATCTGTATTTCTCTGCTTTCCCGGAATCAGGCATAGTGCGTGTCGAGAGGTACACCGAAGGTGAGCCCGCCCCGACCGGCAGTATCAAGGTGGCGGTGTTCACGCTTTGCGGGCGTGAGTTTATGTGTTCCGACAGTCCAATTGAGCACGCATTTTCATTTACTCCGTCGAGCTCCACGTTCGTAGAGTTTGATTCGGTAGAGGAGCTTGAGCGCGTATTCAGCATTCTGTCCGAGGGCGGTGACGTATTGATGCCACTCGACAATTACGGTTTTAGCCAACAGTTCGGCTGGCTCAATGATCGGTTTGGCGTGTCGTGGCAACTCAACGTCACCGCCTAACAAGTGACGTTGGTGTCGATTGATATATTTCAGCCAGTTTTTCCCGCCACGGCTCCTGGTTTTTCACCATGGTATTGAGCACCACAATCAGCTTTCTCATACACGCGATGAGGGCCACTTTCGGCAGTTCTCCCAGGGCCTTCAGAGTTCGTGAAAATCCTTAGGAGCCGAAAAGGCGTTAGAAATATCTCAAAAAGTGCGCACTTACGCTAAAACCCAACTAAAGTGTGGTAGTTCCCACTCTGCAGCGACGCGATTGCTGCAGCCCCCCTCAATCAAATGGAATGAAAAGTTATGGAAGCAGAAGAACCTACATATGTAGCCTTCTTTGGCGTGATGGGAGCCACCTCCGCGATGGTCTTCTCTGCCCTAGACGCAGAAGGTGGCACCACAAAAACACTGAGCGAGACACAGATGCCAACGGTCTATGCCGACGCTGGCTACAAAGGTGAGTCGGGAATACTAAACGAGGGCGAGTTCAGCCTCGAGAGCGAGGTCTTGAAAGGAATCAGCTCCGTGAAAATACCGGACGGCTGGAAAGTAACCCTCTACACCGCACCGGGCTTTCAAGGCGAAGCGCTGACGCTCACCTCTGATACGGACTATGTGGGTGATAGCTTCAATGATCGGACTGCTTCGCTCAAAGTTCAGCGAACCTGAATACTCTTTGAAAGGCTTAAGAAGAAGGCCCTGTGAAACGCAGGGCTTTTTCATTTAGTGGAGATGGTGCGATGAAGCTCACACTCCACAGAACCAAAAAGGCGCCCAGCGGCGCCTTTTTGGTTCAGCACAGACTGGCATCCTCAGCCGGCGTAGAACAGCAGGGGCACAAACGCCACCAGTACCAGGGAGATGCCCATGGCAATCAGCGGCATGATGATGCGTTCGTGGCGCTGGTAGAAGGTGCCGCCTTCCTGCTGGGCGGCGAGCACTTCGGCCTCACCGACCACCTGACGGGTCAACAGATGGTTCAGCGCCACCGGCGGACTGAGGTAGCCCAGCTCGAAGGCCACCAGGGTCACCATCCAGAAGTGCACCGGGTGGATGCCGCTGGCGTAGGCAATGGTGGCCACCGTGGCGGACACCAGGATCACCGCGCCAAAGGCGTCCATGATCATGCCCAGCACCACCAGGATCACCACCATCAGCAGCATCGCCGACCAGGCGCTGTCAAACGCCTGTGGGAAGGCCTCCATGATGTGGGAGCGTTCGATGACGCCACCAATGCTCACCGACAGCCCCAGCAACAGCAACAGCGCACCGATTTCCGCGGTGGTGTCGGTGGTGGCGCCGCGCAAGCTGCGCTCCAGGCCCTGATGGTTGATCGCGCCCTGGCTATTATCCTCCTGGTGGCGCCGCCGCTTCAGGCTGACATGCTCGAACAGCAGGATCGCCAGCATGATCACCGGCAACAGCCGCGGTGCCGAGAACTCGTCCACCCGCACATCCAGCGCCCAGCGATAGAACAGCAGCACGGCGATGATCACCAGCACGTAAGGCAGCAGCGGCCGCAGCGCCGCCAGCATCGCCGGCATCGCCTCACCCGCCGGCGCCAGGTCGAACTTGCTCTGGCGGTTGACCGCCAGCGCCACCATCGTAAACATGGCGGCGGTGAGCACGAACACCCAGATGCCCCAGCCGAATAGCTCGTCGGTGGTCACTTCCCGATTGAGGTAGGCGATCACCACCACCAGCAGGCAAGGACGCAACACCACCCCCAATGAGCCGGACATGGCGGTCGCCGCCAGCGCCAGTTGGCGCCGGGCGCCGGCCGCCCGCAGCTCGCTGTAGATGACCGCACCGGCGGCGATCACGAAGATGCCGGAGGCGCCGGTGTAGGCGGTGGGCACCGCCGCCACCAGCACTGCCACCACCGCCAGCAACTCCGGCGGCATGCGCCAGGGCCGGAAGACGTTGAACACCAACGTCGCCAACCGGGTCTGCTTGAGCATCATGCCCACCCAGACGTACAGGGCGACGTTGAGGAACATGTCCGCCAGCTCCATCATCTTACCGAGATAGATGCCGATCCCGGAGGCATGACCGATCAGCGCAAAGTAGGTACCCGAGATCAGGCACATCACGGTGTACAGCGGCACCGCCAGAAACGCCTTGTTGAGCGAGCCCCCTTCCTTTAAGCCCTCCGGCACTCGAATCAGCCGGTACAGGCTGCCCAGGGTCAGGAACGCAAAGCCGGTAATCCACAGGTTGTGGAGAATCATTTCTTCCGGATCGATGGCCGCATCCGCGCCCAGGGTGGTCTGCCGGAAGATGAAACTGGACCCGAACAACATGGCGTTGGCGATGGTCTGCAGGGTCAGCGATACGGTGTGATCGAGCCGGGTTTCCATGGCACGCATGGCAATGTGGTGGCGGGTCAGGGTAGCGGTGGCCGCACACAGCATCACCAACACGATCAGGATGTAGCGCTGGGACTCCAGACCAAGCGCAATCAGGTCGGCGATAAACAGCTCCACCGCTCGATACGCCCGGACCGCGGGCGTTAGCTTGTCTTTGACTTCCTGATAGCTGGCGTGGCTCGCCCGGCAGTCGGCGAGTGCCCGCTCGATGGAACGGCGGACATCCGCCGGGTTCTTCTCCACCTCCCCCAGCAGAGCGGCCATGGCACCGAGATCACTCTCTTTCGCCAACTCCGCCGCGACCGCGGCGTCGACGTCACGATTGGGGTTGCAGGAAGGCTCTACCGGGTCCGCCCGCAGCTTGTAATAGCCGCTCCAGAGCTGTTCGCCGCCGCGCAGCATCTGGTTATGGACGTCACTGGAGGTGGAGAAAATCACCACCGCCAGCAGCAAGATGCAGGCCGGCAATGACGACAGCCACTCCCGGACACTGCGATTAACGGGGAACCAGGGCACGGCGGCGGATCCGGATACGCGTTGGTTCACAGCAGGCCTTCCAGGTCCATGACTTCCGCGTCGGACTGGTCATCCCAGAAGGTGCCCAGCCGTCCGAATGGGGTACGGTGGCCGGTGTTCTCCATCCACATCCGGTCGGAGATCGAGACGATCATCTGGGTCGCAATTTTGTCCACCATGGTCCACTCCTGGTTGGACGGAGTCGCATCGAGGGAGTCGGCGTGGTTGCGGATCACCCCCCGCAGGCGCTCGCTGTCGCCTTTGTTCATTGCCGCCATGGCGTGAAACACATGGCTGAGGCGGACACCGGCTTCTTCGCCCTGACGGTCAGCCATTTCCAGGCGCTGGAAGGCATCCTCGCCCTCAGGCAGCGCGCCGGGAATCATCGCCCAGACGGTTGCGCGCAGGGCCATCGGAGCGCCCCACCATTTCTCGTTGTTCAGGCAGCTGGTCGCCCGCGCCACCACGGAGCCGATGTTCTTGGGTACACCGATGGACGAGGTGGACTGAATCTCGGCCGCCAGCGCCTGCAATCCGGTGAGCAGGCCGGCCATGTAGACAAATTCATCCATGTCCGCATCGAAATCCGGGCATTCGGATTCATCGGGATGGCCATAGAACGCGTTGTGATGCTGCCAGGCCTGGAAGTAACGCTGGGCAGCGAGGGCATGGGCGCGTTTCTGGCGAATCATCGCATCCTGCGCCATCTCCGATTCCAGTGACCGCAAGGCCATCAATCCCTGCAATTCGTGCTCACGGGCCTCTTCCTCGGCGCAGCCACCCGCGGTGAGGTAGAGCATGACCGCCAGCTGGTCCGGATCGGCGGTGACCCGGCCGAATGACAGCAGCAACGGCGAGGTGGCTTCGCTCATCGCGCAGCCCATCGCCAGATCACCGGATTCCAACAGGTAAGGCATGGTATGGGACTTGGCGAAGCCCTGCATAACGTCGCCGGTGGTCTTGTACACCATGTGGTTGACGACCCCGCAGCCGCTCAGGGCTACGCTCACGGCAACCCCCGCCGCCACGCCACGAAAACGCTGGAGCTGCTCACCGGTACGCTGAAAGATCTGCTGGATAGCGGTCATAGAACCTGTCACCTATTTGCTTGTTTTTGTGGGTGGGCCGACCCCAGCACCGCCCTATTGTTACCGTTTGTAATCGGGCGGTGATTATCACCGGAATTCAGCCTATTTTGTGAGACCGGTCCCTCAAAGCCATGGACCGGCCTGAAATCCGGCCCGCCATCAATTGACTTTGCCGGAGAAACTACTAACTCTTTTGTCAGTGGCGCGGCCTGCCGTCAGCCCATCCAACGTACAACAATCAGCCCAGTCAAGGTACAACAACAAGGAGCATTTGATGCGTAAACCAGAGCTTGCTGCAGCAATCGCAGAACAAACCGGCCTGAGCAAGGAGAAAGCCAGCGAGGTCATCACGGCGTTCACCGATCAGGTCTCCGCCGCCACCGCCCGGGGCGACGACGTCACCCTGATCGGCTTTGGCACCTTCAACGTCCGTCAGCGCGAAGCCCGTACCGGGCGCAATCCGCAAACCGGCGCCAGCATGCAGATCCCCGCCAGCAAGACCGTGGGCTTCAAGGCCGGCAAGGCGCTCAAGGACGCCATCAAGTGACCCTTTGGGCCCATCCCCGGGATGGGCCCGCTAACCGCTTGCCTCAGGAAGAACACTCGGCCCGACTGCCGTCGACCCGACAGCGGATGGCCTTCATCAGGCGAATGGCGCGTTCGTCGTAGACGCCATCGTCCAGCAGCGACAACCGTACTTCCCGCAGCATCCGGTCATACTCGGCGACGTCGTCCGCCGGCGGCGTCATCCACACCTCAGCGGGGATCTCCGATTCGGCCTGGGCGATGATGTCGTAGGCCTGATCGATCCGCTTGATGGACTCGTCCCGCACCATCTGGCCGGCATCATCCGGGAAACGGTCGCGGTGAATGATGACCTGGAAGTTCATGTAGGCCAACGCGAACTTGAACACGCCGCCGTCGGGACTGACGCCCTTGTACAGTTCCAGCGGGGTGTAAGCCACCGCAGGCGCATAGGCCAGATCGACACTGCCGTTGTTGAACTTGCCAGCGAAATTGGCGGAATTTGAGCCCACCACCGAGGCCCCGACGTGACGCACCATCCGCAGTGAGGCATCGTCAAAGTCCAGGGTGGCGATCTTTTTACCCTGAAGCTCCTCCACGGTGTCGATGGAACGGTCACGGGTATGCAGGTAGACCGCACCGCCCGGGAACACGCCAGCCACCTCATAGTTGCCGTCGACCAGGAACTGGCGGGCATTGGGCTGGGCAAGGGTGTTGTAGAGCAGGCGCATTTCCTCTTCGCCGGGGACCGCGCCCATGGCCTCGAGACTGCCGGTAAAGCGGTTGAACTCCCGGGCCCGGGTTCCGGTCAACAGGACCGCGTCGCATTGACCGGCCTTGAAGTCCTCGGCGGCGACTTTTTCATCGGTATAGGCGCGCAGGTCCAGCTTGATGCCCTTACTCAGGGCCACCGGCTGAAAGGTCTTGGTAATGGCGAACAGGGGGCCGTTGGCACCCACGGGATCGAACACACAGAAGCTGCGTTCCAGCGGTTGTTGTTCGGACTGTGCCTGGACAGGCAGTGCGAGACTGGCCAGCAGCGCAGTCGCTGCCGCCGCCCGACGGAGGGCATTCGGTGATTTCACGGGATAACTCCTGGTGTTATTGTTGTTGGACGCCGGCAGACGCTACCTGAAACCGGTGTCCGACATCCTTTGACTCGAGCCTAGAACGGCGTCGGTTAGAATACGTTGGCACAGGTGCCTGGTTTCAAGGGCGTTAAGGCAAAAAAATGAGAATCTGTGACAAACTCGACAGGCGTCTCGCAACGCCTGCCACATTGTGCTGCCAATAACCGTGGCGCCGATCAGGCGGTAAGCGGGACCTGTCAGCCTTCGTGATTCCAGACCTCACGGCCCTGGCACCAGACCTGGCGCACCAGTCCTGGCAGGTCGCGGTCACGAATCGGCGCATGCTTACCCGCCGACAGCAGGGTCTGATCGTTGGCCTGCCAGCTGGCCGCCGGATCAAAGACACACAGGTCTGCGGCCTGCCCCTCATCCAGGGTGGCGGTGCGGTCAAGCACCGTCGCCGGACCAGCAGTCAACGCCCGCACCACTTGCTGTTCGCTCAGCTCGCCGGCGCGCACCAGGATCATACCCATGGCCAGCACGCTTTCCACCGTCGACAGTCCCGGCTCGGTAGCCCCCACCGGCGCTTGCTTGGCCGCCGAATCGTGAGGCTGGTGCTGGCTGACGATGGCACTGATGACACCGTCGCGAACGCCAGCCAGCAGCGCCTGGCGATCGGCCTCCGCGCGCAACGGCGGCCGGACGTGAAAACGGCTGTCGAAACCGGCCAGAGCCTCTTCGGTGAACAGCAACTGGTGCATGGCGACGTCCGCCGTCACCGCCACACCGCGGCGCCGGGCATCGGCCACCATGCTGACGCTGCGAGCGCAGGACAGCTGATTCAGGTGCAGACGAACCCCGGTTTCCTCCGCCAGCAGCAACAGCTCCATCACCGCGGTGGTCTCAGCCACCTCGGGGATGCCCAACAGGCCGAGCCGGGCCGCCACCAAACCATCGTGGGCGTAGCCATCGGCGGTTAACGCCTCGTTCACCGGCGCCAGCATCAGGGTGATGTCGTGGGTACGGGCATAGGCCATGCAACGGCGCAGGATGCGGGCATTGCGTACCGGCGCCATGCCATTGCCCAATGCCACGCAGCCAGCGGCGGACAGCGCCGCCATATCGCTCAGCAGTTCGCCTTCCAGACCGCGGGTCACCGCCCCTACCGGCAACACCCGGATGGGCGACTGGGCCTGGGCCACCTCCCGGATCATCCGGGTAACGGCGCTGGAATCGTTCACCGGGGACGTCTGTGGTGACGAGCACACCGATGTGAAACCGCCCCGGGCGGCGGCGCGGCTCTCGGACGCGATGTTGCCTTTCTGGCCATTGCCGGGCTCACGCAGGTTGCAATTCAGGTCGACAAATCCGGGCGCCACCACACAGCCGCTGACATCAATGACCCGCTCCGCCTCGCCCTGCTCCGCCGCCTGTCCCAGCGCGACGATTTGACCGTCGCGGATCAGCAGCGCCTCAGCCTGCCGGCCCTCACGACCCCCATCCACCAGTCGACCGCCGACCAGCCGGATACTACCCTGTTGTTGCGTCATCACGCCGCGTCTCCCCCCTGCTGGCCGCGGCCGCGCTCGGCCACCTGTCCGCTCATGGCCATGGACATGACCGCCATCCGCACCGCGATGCCGTTGGTCACCTGATTCAGGATCACCGATTGCGGGCCGTCGGCCACCGCCGATTCGATTTCCACGCCCCGATTGATGGGGCCCGGGTGCATGACGATGCAATCCGGTTTGGCCAACGCCAGCTTGTCCTGGCTGAGGCCGTAGAGACGGTAGAACTCCCGCTCGCTGGGCAGCAGGGCGCCTTCCATGCGCTCCTTCTGCAGGCGCAGCATGATCACCACATCCAGATCCCGCATGCCCCTGGCCATGTCGTATTCCACCCGACAGCCCAGGCTCTCGACATCGGCCGGCAGCAGCGTACCCGGCGCGATCACCCGTACCTCGGCCGCGCCGAGGGCGTTGAGGGCACGGATCTGCGAGCGCGCCACCCGGGAATGGAGAATGTCGCCGACGATCGCCACCTTCAGGCCGTCAAAGCGGCCCTTGTGCTGACGGATGGTCAGCATGTCCAGCATGGCCTGGGTGGGATGGGCGTGGCGGCCGTCACCGGCATTGATGATGGCGACGCCGGGGGTTACCGACTCGGCGATAAAGTGGGGCGCGCCGCTTTGGGAATGCCGCACCACAAACATATCGCTGGCCATGGCCTCCAGGTTGAGCAGGGTGTCGGACAGCGACTCGCCCTTGGAGGTGGCGGAGGTGCTGATGTCCAGATTGAGCACATCGGCGGACAACCGCTTGGCCGCCAGCTCAAAGGTGCTGCGGGTGCGGGTACTGGACTCGAAGAACAGGTTGACCACGGTCTTGCCCCGCAGCAGCGGCACCTTTTTGATGGTCCGTTCGCCCACTTCGATGAAGGAGTCCGCGGTGTCGAGAATATCGGTCAGCAGCGTCTTGCTGAGCCCATCGAGGGTAAGGAAGTGTTTCAGCTGCCCGTCACCGGTCAGCTGCAAGGACTGGGAGGAGGGGTTGTGTGCCGTCATAGTTCGCCTGTGTCAGTATCGTAATGCCGCGCTCAGGATTGCGTCTCCCGCATTTCCACTCGCAGCGGATCCGGCCCTTGCAGCTTGACGCGTTGGGTCGCCGTCAGCGACAGCGACTGCGCCACCACATCGGGTTGGATCGGCAGCTCGCGGCTGCCCAGGTCAATCAGGGTGGCGAGGATAATACTCGCTGGGCGACCATAATCGAAGATTTCATTCATGGCCGCGCGTATGGTGCGGCCGCTCATGATGACGTCGTCCACCAGAATGATGTGGCGGCCTTCGGTTTCGAACGGCAGATGGGAGGGCTTGACCTTGGGATTGAGACCGATGCGACTGAAGTCGTCGCGGTAAAAGGAGATATCCAGCTCCCCCAACGGCTCGGCCAGGCCAAGCCGTTTATGCAGCAAATCGGCGATCCAGACCCCGCCGGTGCGGATACCGATCAACACCGGGGCCTCAATCTCGCGCTCGCGCAGCTGGCTGCGCAGCCCCTGCTCCAGTTCGTCCAGCAACACGTCCATATTCAGCAGTGCAGTCATTGCGTCCTCGCTTCAGCGTTCCTCTGTCTTGGTTTGCCCGTGACGCCGCCGGCGGCCCTCAGCGATCGGCGGAACGGGCCCGGTCCTGCTCCTGATGGAACCAGGTCTCCAGGATCAGTACCGCGGCCAGGTCATCGATGCCGTCGCGGCCAAAATCCCGCGCACCCTGGTCGGCCAACACCTCGCCCTTGGCCTCGAAGCTGGTGAGGCGTTCGTCCACCATGGTCACCGGCAGATGAAAGCGGCCGTGCAGGCGGTTGCCAAACTTGCGCGCCCGGGCGCACATCTCATTCTCGGTGCCGTCCATGTTCAGCGGCAGCCCCACCACCACCTGGTCGGGCCGCCACTCCTCCAGCAGGCGACCGATCTGCTGCCAATCGGGAATACCATCACGGGCAGACAGCATGGTGACCGGGCGGGCGGTGCCCAGCAGCTCCTGACCGAAAGCCACGCCAATCCGGCGGGTTCCGAAATCGAAGGCCAGTACTTGCCGATGGGAACGCTCAGGCATGGCCCACCGACTCACTGAGCTGATTGAGGTCGATGCCCATGCCCGCCAGCACGGCCGCGTACAACTCCTGCCACTGGGTGTGGAACAGCAGCTCCGCGCTGGCCGGGCAAGTCAGCCAGGAATTACTGGCCAGCTCTTCCTCCAGCTGACCTTCGCCCCAGCCGGAATAGCCCAACGCCACCAGGAAATCCTCCGGGCCGGTGCCATCGCCAATCGCCTTGAGGACGTCGCGGGACGTGGTGAGGGTGACATCGCCGCTGACCGGGGTGGTGCTTTGCCAGGTGGTGCCCGGGTTGTGCAGCACAAAGCCCCGCTCGGGCTGCACCGGCCCGCCCAGGAACACCGGCAGCTGAAGCTCGGTGCCGTCCAGGTCCAGCTGCTCCAGAATCTCGCCGAGCTGGATGTCCAGCGGCTGATTCAGCACCAGGCCCAGGGCACCTTCTTCGGAATGGTCGCACAGGTAGATCACCGAGCCGTGAAATCGGGGATCTTCCAGGTACGGGGAAGCAATCAGGAAATGATTACGCAGGCTGTTCTGGCTCATAGTCGCCACCATCATCCGGAACTCAGACCGCGGGGCTGGAAGGACCAGGTACGAATAATCTCGATCTCATCGTTCTGCTCCCGCATTTTCTCGGTAAAGGGCGCAAACGGCGCGGCCAAGCGCACGATGCGGATGGCCGCATCGTCCAGAACCGTGCTGCCGGACGACTCCAGGATGGCCACTTCCTTAATTGTGCCATCCTTGCGCAGAGATACCAGCATTCTCAGCGTTCCATGTATCGCGCTGCGCCGGGCCTCGGCCGGGTAGTTGATGTTGCCCACCCGGGTGACCTTACTGATCCAGTTTTGGACGTACCAGGCATTATCCGAGCGCAGGGTGGTGGCGGCCGTCACCCGCAACACCCGGGGCTTGCGCGCATAGGCCTGACGCTGGGCATCCAGCCGCGCTTCCAGGCTGGCAATTTCCAGGCTGCGCTCCATCAGGCTCCTGCGCTGGCGCACCGGCACCTGGGCGTCGACCTCCCGAGCCTGCTCCGGCTGCGCCAGCCGACGCGCATCGCGGGCCTGGGTCTGCACCACCGCGCGCTCGGAGCGCGCTGCCGGCTGGGTCTGCGCCGGCGGCACTGGCTGTACCGGCTGCTCGGCGCTGGCCGCCAGGTCGGCCGGATGAGGGCTGGTCAGTTCACGGGCCTCAGCTTCGCTACCGCTGCCCTGCTGACTGGTCTGGGCCAGAAAATCCGCCTGTTCGGGATCGACCTGGTCGTCGAACTGGGACAGGGTAATTTCCATGGTCTGCGCCGAAGAGCTGGGCGGCTCCGGCGCGAAGGTAATCCCCAGCACCAACACCGCATGCACGGCCAGCGCCATGAACAGGGTAAAGGAAAAACGGTCGAAATCACTGACCTGAACTGCCATGGCCGTTAGCTATCCCGATGTCGCAAAGTGCATTTCCGCCTTGATCCGGTCAGCGCAGCCGGCGCTCGATGGCGTCCAGCAACTGGCCGGCGATGTCGATACCAAACGCCGCGTCCAGTTCCCGAATGCAGGTGGGACTGGTGACATTGATCTCGGTCAGATAGTCGCCAATGACGTCGATACCGACGAAGATCAGTCCCTTGTCCTTGATCACCGGTGCCACCCGCGCGCAAATTTCGCGATCCCGGGCGGTCAGCTCACGGCCCTCGCCGCGCCCGCCAGCCGCCAGGTTACCGCGGTTCTCGCCTTGCGACGGGATGCGTGCCAAGGCGTAAGGCACCGGCTCGCCATCGATCAGCAGAATACGCTTGTCGCCGTCGCGGATCTCGGGGATGAACTTCTGCGCCATGGCCTGGTGGGCGCCATGCTGGGTCAGGGTTTCGATGATCACCCCGAGATTGGCGTCCCCTTCCCGTACCCGGAAGATGGAGCGCCCGCCCATGCCGTCTACCGGCTTCATGATGACGTCGCGGTGCTCGGCATAAAACTCCCGCAGGCGACTGGCGGAACGGGTCACGATCAACGGCGGTGTCAGGTCCTCGAACTGGGCGGCGAACAGCTTCTCGTTGCAGTCCCGCAGCGCGGCGGGCGGGTTGACCACCAGCGCACCCTGTTGCTGGGCCGCGTCCAGGATGTAAGTGGCCATCAGGAACTCCCGATCCACCGGCGGATCCTGACGCATCAAAATTACGTCCAGCTCGCCCAGTGCCCGCTCCTGGCTGGCGCCGAAGCTGAACCAGCTGTCGGGGTTCATATGCACGGTGAGGTCACGGGTGCGGGCCCTGGCCTGGCCACCGGCCAGGTACAGGTCCGGCAGCTCCATGTACTCGATTTGCCAGCCTCGCTGCTGGGCCGCCCAAAGCATCGCCAGCGAACTGTCTTTCTTGAAGTGGATGGCCTCAATGGGGTCCATCACGATCCCGAGTCGGACTGTCATAGCGCCTCGTCAATTGGATTATCAAAAACACGAACCGGTCAGCAGAGCGCAGATCAGGTTAAGTGCTATGCTGGGAACAACAGATGGTAGTTTACCCGCATTTCGATTGCACTGGGTGAATGACCTTATCGGGAACGCGAACCACAAGGCATGGGTACATTTAGTCACAAACTTGTGCTTTCTCTCCAGCCATCGATACTCTATAAATGAGCGTGGTTTATAGAACATCGTTAAATTGTGTGTTAAAACCCAGACCCAAAATAATGACATTTTCGAGCGCAAGGCAGTTGCACAATGGATGACAACTTCGAAAATCTGAAGATCATGGTGATCGACGACAGCAAGACCATTCGTCGCACCGCCGAGACCCTTCTCAAGAAGGTCGGCTGCGAGGTCATTACCGCAACTGACGGATTTGACGCTCTTGCCAAGATCGCCGACTCCCAGCCCGACATCATCTTCGTTGACATCATGATGCCGCGTCTGGACGGCTACCAGACCTGCGCACTGATCAAGAATAACTCCGCATTCAAGAAAACACCGGTCATTATGCTCTCCAGCAAGGACGGACTGTTTGACAAGGCCAAAGGCCGCATTGTCGGGTCGGACCAATACCTGACCAAACCGTTCAGCAAAGACGAGCTGCTTAACACCATTCGCCAGTTTGTTCCCCAAGCGGAACAATAACGCCGACTGACGCCTAGAACTATTGAGGAAAACATGGCCCGCATTCTGATCGTTGACGATTCGCCAACCGAGGTTAAGAAGATTTCCAGCATCCTTGAGAAACACCAGCATGAGGTGCTGACTGCCGACAATGGCGCCGACGGCGTTGCCAAGGCCCGCTCGGACACCCCGGATCTGGTGCTGATGGACGTGGTCATGCCCGGACTCAACGGCTTCCAGGCCACCCGACAGCTGACCCGGGCACCGGAAACCGCCGCCATTCCCGTCGTTATCGTCACCACCAAGGATCAGGAAACCGACCGGGTATGGGGCACCCGCCAGGGCGCCAAGGGTTACCTGGTCAAGCCTGTGAACGAAGACGACCTGATCAAGACGATCAACAGTCTCATCGCCTGACCCCTCACCGTGGAGTAAGCATGTCCGCCCAGGCCGCCCCCTTTGCCGTTCTGACGGATATCGCCCAGCGCAGCCGAGCCATGGCGGCTGGCCTGCCGGAACAGCAGGAAGCCATCGAGCTGTGGAATGGCATCGGGTTTGTGCTGGCCGGACAGAACTACGTCGCCCCAATGGGTGAAGTTGTCGAAATCCTCCACCTCCCCCGCTACACCCATGTGCCAGGGGTTCGCTCGTTTATGCTGGGGGCCGCCAACGTGCGTGGCCGCCTGCTGCCGCTGATTGACCTGGCGCATTTTTTCGATCTGCCTCGCAGCTCCCGCAGCGCACGGGAACGGCGGGTGCTGGTGATCGAACAGGACGACATTTTCAGCGGCCTCGTGGTCGACGGTGTCGCCGGGATGCAGTACTTCGCGGCGGACAGTTTCGTACCCGAGCCCCAGGGCGTACCGGACATCGTCCGGCCCTTCGTCCAGGGAGCCTACGAACGCAACGAAGAAAACTGGAAAGTGTTCTCGACCGAGCAGCTGGTCACCGATGAACGTTTTCTGGATGTTGCCCAATGGTGATGACAATGGCAGGTGCATCGCCCTCCTCTCTTGCAATCCTCTGAACCTAACTTGCCGCGATAAAAGGCCGGGAGCCAGAAAATGAAAAAAAGAGCCGGAAGTATCAGCATAGGTCAGGGCGGCAACAAGCTCGTCGCCGGCCTGATCGCCGCGCTGATCGCATTTACCGTCCTGCTCGTTGTGGTCCTGTTCATCATCAACAGGGACAGCCAGAACGACCAGGAGTACATCGCCCACACCTCTGAGCTCAGGGTGCTCTCGCAGGAGATCGCAAAGAACGCCACTGAGGCGGCCGGAGGCACCGAGGAAGCCTTCGATCAGTTGCGACGCTCCCGTGACGAATTCGCCAAACTCTGGGACTACCTGATTGCAGGCAACCCGGAAACCGGCCTGCCGCCCAGCGAACTGGCCACCAACAGCGGTGTCCAGGCCCACTGGGTGGCGGTGCGCAGCAACGCCGACAGCATCCTGTCCACCCAGGACGCGGTCCTCGGCCTGCACGAAGTGGCGCAGACCCTGAACGAGACCATCCCCCAGCTGCAGGTGGAATACGACGACATCGTCCAGATCCTGCTGGATAACAATGCGCCGGCGGAACAGATTTCCCTGGCCCAGCGCCAGTCGCTGCTGGCAGAGCGTATCGTGCGCTCGGTCAACAACGTACTGTCCGGTGATGAAGACGCGGTGATCGCGGCGGACCGCTTCGGTCGTGACGCCAGCCTGTTTGGCCGGGTCCTGCAGGGCCAGATGGAAGGCAACCCGGGCATGGGCATCTCCCGGGTTAACGATGAGGACGCCATTTACGGCCTGGAAGCGGTGTCCGAGCTGTTCGAATTCGTGTCCCAGAACGTCGACGCCATCCTTGAAGCCTCTCCCGACCTCTTCAAGGTGCGTACCGCGGCCAGCGACATCTTCCAGAACTCCCAGACCCTGCTCGACGACATTTCCCTGCTCTCCAGCCAGTTCCGCGGTCAGGCCGGCTCCCGCCTGGTGGGCCCCACGCTGGCCTTCATCATCCTGGCGGCGATGGTCGGCATCGTGATCCTGATCGGTATCACCATTTACCGTGAGGCACAGGGTCGCCTGAGCACCACCCAGGAGCAGAACGAGCAAAACCAGAACGCGATCCTGCGACTGCTGGACGAACTCGCCGACCTGGCGGACGGTGACCTGACCACCGAGGCCACGGTTACCGAGGACTTCACCGGCGCCATCGCCGACTCCATCAACTACGCGATCGACCAGATGCGCGGTCTGGTACAGGCGATCCGGGGTACCGCAGTACGGGTTTCCTCGGCGGCCCAGGAAACCCAGGCCACGGCCATGCACCTGGCCGATGCCTCCGAGCACCAGGCCCAGGAAATCGCCGGCGCCTCCGCCGCGGTGAACGAGATGGCGGTGTCCATCGACCAGGTATCCTCCAACGCCGCCGAATCCTCCGCGGTAGCGGAACGGTCAGTAGCAATCGCGAAGAAAGGCGCGGAAGTGGTACAGAACACCATCCGCGGCATGGACAACATTCGTGAGCAGATCCAGGAAACCTCCAAACGGATCAAGCGACTGGGTGAGTCCTCCCAGGAAATCGGTGACATCGTATCGTTGATTAACGACATTGCCGACCAGACCAACATCCTGTCCCTGAACGCCGCCATCCAGGCGAGTATGGCCGGTGACGCCGGTCGAGGCTTCGCGGTGGTTGCGGACGAGGTTCAGCGCCTGGCGGAACGCTCCTCCGCTGCAACCAAGCAGATTGAGGCCCTGGTTAAGACCATCCAGTCCGACACCAACGAGGCGGTTATCTCCATGGAACACACCACCGCCGAGGTGGTCCGTGGTGCCCGTCTGGCCCAGGATGCCGGTATCGCCCTTGAGGAGATCGAGAACGTATCGATGAACCTCGCGGAGCTGATCCAGAACATCTCCAATGCCGCCCGACAGCAGTCGTCATCGGCATCCCACATTTCCAACACGATGAACGTCATCCAGGAAATCACCTCACAGACCTCATCCGGCACCAACGCCACGGCCAAATCCATCGGCAACCTGGCCGAGATGGCGTCCGAACTGCGGTCCTCGGTGGCAGGTTTCACCCTACCGGAAGAGGAGCTCTTGCACAGCGAGGTGGAGGAAGACAGCGACGTCCCGGTGGTGACCTGATCGTCGGGCGGAGGCAGGTGACGGTTTATGGCCGCAACACGCAACGACCAGGCAACCGCCTCCGGCAGCTGGTCCCTGCGCCAACTCCCCGATATGGACGAGGCGCAGTTTAACCAGTGGCAAACGCTGCTCGAACACCGGACCGGGATCACCCTGGTCGCCGAGCGCAAATCGTTTCTCGAAACCAACCTCGGGATCCGCATGCGCGAAATCGGCTGCGGCAGCTATCAGGCTTACTATGAAAAGGTCGTGTCCAGCCCGGACGCCATTGTTGAGTGGTCCACCCTGGTGGATCGGCTCACGGTTCAGGAAACCCGGTTTTTCCGCGACCCGGACGCTTGCCGTCTGGTGTCCGATTACGTCCTGACCCGTCCGCGGGAAGTGTTGCGACGGCGTCCACTGGAAGCCTGGAGCGTGGGTTGCTCCAGCGGCGAGGAACCGTACACCCTGGCCATGCTGTTAAACGAGAGCATGGAGCAACTGAGACTGCCGCCGCTGTTTGGCGTCACCGGATCAGACATCAGCAAACCGGCCATCGAACGGGCGCAACGGGGCCTGTTCAATGCGCGCAAGCTACTGGGTATGGACGACGCGCTGAAGTCGCGGTATTTCCGCCCAGCCGAGCAGAATTCCGTGAAAATTATTGCAGGCATTCGCGAGCGGGTGTGTTTCACCAGGCTGAACGTACTGGACCTCAAGCACGCTCCGATGCATGGCATGAACATCATTTTCTGCCAGAACCTGCTGATTTATTTCCGTCGCTGGCGGCGACGCGAAATTGTGAAGCATCTTGCAGAGCGACTGGCACCCGGGGGACTCCTGGTCCTTGGCCAAGGTGAGCTGACCGATTGGCAGCCACCGGAGCTACAACGAGTCCCCTCGGAGAAGGTACTGGCGTGGATACGACGCCAGTCTGACGAAGAATAACCGGAGTGGTTATGGGCAATCACCATGACAGTATCGCCCTGGACTGGGTGCGCGGAGAAATACAAGACACGCTGATTCAGGGTCAGCAGGCACTGGAGGCGTATGTCGAGAATCGCGACGACAGCGCCCGCCTGCGCTTCTGCCTGAACTATCTCCACCAGATCCACGGCACCCTGCAGATGGTCGAACTCTACGGTGCAGCCCTGCTCACCGAAGAGATGGAGAAGCTCACCCAGGCGCTGCTCAACGAGTCCGTCGCCAACACCGACGACGCCATCGAAGTGCTGATGCAGGCCATACTGCAGCTGCCCCAGTACCTGGAGCACCTGGGCACCAGCAAGGACGACTTCCCGCTGGTATTGCTGCCGCTGCTCAACGACTTGCGGGCCGCCCGCGGGGAATCGCTGCTGTCCGACACTTCCGTGTTCAAGCCCGACCTGACGTCAGCCCAGATCTCACCGACCCCCGCCGCTTCGCAACGACTCCAGGACCCCAAGGTGCTCGGTCACCTGCGCAAGCTGCGTCAGATGTACCAGTTTGCCCTCGCCGGCATCGTCCGGGAAGACGACCTGCGGGCCCACTTCGACTACCTGCAGAAGGTGGTGCTACGCCTGATCAAGCTGTGTCAGGGCACGCCCCGGGAGCAGTTCTGGCGCGCCGCGGGCGGGTTTGTGGAGTCGCTGCAAAGTGGCGACAACCCGGTAAACACCGCGGTCAAGTCGATCCTGCGCAATCTCGACAGCGAATTGCGCCGGCTGATCGACGAGCACGTTGACATCCTGCAGCAGGACATCCCCGAAGCCCTCTTCAAGCATTTGCTGTACTACGTGGCCAGGGCCCGGGACCTGGACAGCCCCTATGTGCGGGAATTGCGAACCCTGTATAAACTGGACCAGGCGCTGCCCTCGGATGCCGACGTGTCGGAGGCCCGCAGCCGCGTGGCCGGACCGGGCAAAGAAGCCATTCAGTCCGTGGTGGCGGCACTGAACGAAGAGCTGGCCAAGCTCAAGGATCAGCTCGACCTGTTTGTGCGGGCGGAATTCCGCCAGAACGACGAACTCGAGGAGCTGCTACCGGGCCTGCGCCAGGTTGCCAACACCCTCGCCGTGCTGGGCCTGGGCATACCGCGTCAGGTGGTGACCGAACAGATCGAACTGGTGGGCAAACTCAGCCGTCAGGCCGAGGCGGTGGATGACGGCACGTTGATGGATATTGCCGGCGCCCTGCTCTACGTGGAAGCCAGCCTGGCCGGACTGGAGAACGATCAGCGGCAACCGTCCACCAGCGGCGAGCCCCCCGCAGGCCCTGACTTCAGCAGCCAGGAGCTGAGCCAGGCCAACAGTGCCCTGCTGAGGGAATCCCGCAATACCCTTGAACAGGTCAAGACCGCCATCGTCAATTTCATCGCCTCGCAGTGGGACCAGCGCGAAATTGAGCATGTACCCGGCCTGTTGCACAGCATCTGCGGTGGCCTCAGCCTGGTGCCGCTGGAGCGGGTGGCCGCCCTGCTGACCGCTGCCGAACGATACATCTCCGAAGTCCTGCTGGACGCTCAACAAGTCCCGGACTGGAAGCAACTGGACGCCCTGGCCGATGCCATCACCAGCATCGAGTATTACCTGGAACGGCTGGCGGAAGACTCCGGCAGCAGTGACAGCATTCTCCAGGTTGCCACCGACAGCCTGGCGAACCTGGGCTTTCCGGCCGGCGCCGAACCGACCTGGTCGGCCTCCGACGATACCGCCGCTGACGCAACGGCCCCGGCCAGCTCGTCCCTGGCGCCCCAGGATACCGCCACCAAGGTTTCCGATGCCGAGCTGCTGGACGACGAAATTCTCGACATCTTCATCGAAGAAGCCGAAGAGGTCCTGCAGACCATTCACGACTACTACCCCCGGCTGCAGCACCAGCACGACGATCACGAGGCGCTCACCGAAGTGCGCCGTGCCTTCCACACCCTCAAGGGCAGTGGCCGTCTGGTCGGCGCCAGCAGCCTGGGCGAGCTGGCCTGGGCGGTGGAGAACCTGCTCAACCGGGTCATCGATCAAACCGTCAAACTCAATGACGACATCTTTGCGCTGGTGGATGCGAGCAACTTACGCATTCCCGAGCTGATAGGGGACTTTCGCCAGGGTGTTGCCGACAGCCCGGTGGACGAACTGGTTGCCCGGGCCGAAGCTCTGGCCACCACCAGCAAGGTGACCGGCGAAGCGGCCAGCGCCGACGCCGAACCCGACACGTCCATGCAGGCGGACGCCGTCGCCGCCAGCGAAACGGCAGCGATGGATGACGAGCTTGACGATCTGATCGACGACGAGATTCTGGAAATCTTCGTCGAGGAAGCCGGTGAGGTCCTCGACACCATCCGTGGATACTTGCCCATGCTGCTTCGCCAGCATGACGATCGCAGCGCGCTGACCGAAGTACGGCGCGCCTTCCACACCCTCAAGGGCAGCGGCCGGATGGTGGGCGCAGAGGTGATCGGGGAGCTGGCCTGGGCCATCGAGAACATGCTCAACCGGGTGATCGACGGCACCATCCTGATGAACGACGACGTCGCGGCACTGCTGGACGACGTCACCGGCGTACTGCCGGCGCTGGTCAACGATTTTCAGCAGCGACAGCCGTCGAGCCTCGACACCGCAGCTCTTGAGGCTCGCGCCAACGCGCTCGCCAATGGCGAGATTCCCGATGCCGCCACCATGCTCAAGGCCGATGTCGAGCCGGAACTGGCGACCGATTCGCTGGCCGGGGACGAGCTGGTGGACCCAGTGTTGCTGGACATTTTCGAGAGCGAAACCGAAACTCACCTGCAAACCCTCGAAACCTACCTCCGTCACGCCAGCGACAAGACCTCGGTGGCCTACACCGACGATGTCTCCCGCGCCTTGCACACCCTCAAGGGCAGCGCCCACACGGCGTCCATCGACCCCATTGCCAAGGTCATCGCACCGCTGGAGCACTACGTCAAGGATGCCCGGGCCGTCGGCCTGCGTGCCGATCAGGACGCCCTCGGTCTGATTCGCGACGCCTGCGGGTTCGTCTCCCAGGGGCTGGGCCAGATACGCGAAAACCCGCAAGCCGACCTGGCCGGCACTGACCAGTTTCTCGAACGCCTGGCCACGCTGGCGGCACGGACCCTCGGCAACCGCGCCGGCACGGCTTCCAGCGCGGCCAAACCGCAAACCGACCCGCAGCTGGTGCAACTGTTTCTCAACAGCGGGCTGGACACTCTGCTCGATGCCGAGCAGATCCTCGATCGCTGGGCTCAGCAACCGTCACAACGGGAGCAACTCGATACCCTGGTGCCGGAACTCCAGCAGCTCAACGACGGCGCGCAACAAGCCGGGCTGCCGGACGTTGCCGAGCTGGCCGCCGAGCTGGTTGAGCTCTACGACGCCATCCGGAGCAGCGGCGCGGATCCCGACCACGACACCTTTAGCACTGCCAAGGCCGGCCATGAGCACCTGATCAACATGATGGATCAGATTGCCGCCGGCCTGTCCACAGCCGCTGACGAGGCCGTGATCCAACAGCTGCAGGCGCTGGCCGAACGCTACGCCGCAGTGCCACGGCCCGATGCCTTCAGCGAGGAGTTCAGCGGCGATCTCGAGGTCATCGATTTCAGTCTCGATCAGGAGCTCGCCGGCGACCAGGAGCCGGAGACGGAGCTGCCGGTGGCGGAGGTGTCCGAGGCCGAGCACGAAGACGACGATCAGGCGCTGGTGGACATCTTCCTGGAGGAAGCCCGGGAACTGATCGACAGCACCGTCGAGGCCCTGCAGAGCTGGAGCGAGACGCCAGACAATACCGACCTGCTGCGATTGCTGCAGCGGGATCTGCACACCCTCAAGGGCGGCGCACGGCTGGCGGACTTCGGCGCCCTCGGTGACCTCGCCCATGAACTGGAAACCTTACTCGAAGGCCTCAGCGAGCAGCGCCTGGCCATCACCGAGCCCTTGTCAGACCTGCTGTTCCGCTGTCACGACCGGCTCGTGAGCATGGTCGAATCCCTCGAACAACAGCACCCCTTACGGCCCGCACCGGATCTGATCGGCGAGATTCAAGCCTATGCCGCAGCGGCCAGCGGCAGCCGGCCGGTGACCGAAGTCCATCAGCCAACACCGGCGGAACAAGTCGCCCCCAGTGGACCGGACCGGGAGCCCGCCAGTGTCAGCACCGAGGCGCTGGATCCCGAGCTGGCGGAGATCTTCCTGGAGGAGGCCGGCGAGATCATCAACACCACCGCCGAACAGCTCCACCAGTGGCAGGAAAATCCGAACCAACCAGATCTGGTCAAGGAGCTGCAGCGGGAGCTGCACACCCTCAAGGGTGGCGCCCGCATGGCGGAGATTGCGCCGGTGGCCGACATTGCCCATGAGATGGAAACCCTGTTCGAACGCATCGCCGATGGCCGGCTGGCCGCTACCGGTGCCCGCACCGACTTGGCACTGCAGGCCCACGACCAGCTCGCCGCCATGATCGAGAGCATTGCCGATACCGGTGAGTGCCTGGCCGTGCCCGAGATGGTGCAGGCGCTGCAGGCGGCACTTGTTGACGCACCCGCGTTCGAGTCAGCTCCCGACGAGTCCGAACCCGAGGTTGAAGCCAGCGCCGACAGCGACACTGGCGCCATCGTCCCTGAGGCTGAAACCGCGGCGGAACCTGAGACCGAAACCGAGCCCAGGGTCGCAGCCAGCGAACCGGCCGTTCACGCCCTGGAGCTGGCCGACCTGGACCCGGAACTGGTGGGCATTTTCCTCGAAGAAGCCTACGACCTGATCAACTCTACCGGCAGTTCGCTGCACACCTGGAGCGAAGCGCCGGACAACCGCGAGATTGCCGCCGAACTCCAGCGTGACGTGCACACCCTCAAGGGGGGCGCACGCATGGCGGGTGTTGACGCCATAGGCGATCTCACCCACGTGCTGGAAGACCTGTTCGAGAAACTCGCCGAAGGTCAGCTGGCGGCCTCCCCGGCCATGATCAACCTGCTGTTTGGCTGCCATGACCGGCTGGCACAGATGGTCGAGCAAGTGGCCACCCAGAAGCCCTGCCCAGCGGCAGACGAGCTGGTGGCGGAGGTCAAGGCCGCTCTCACCGCACCGGCCGGCGCAGAGGCGCCAGCCCACCCCGAGGAACCGGCCGCAGCCCCCATCACCGAGGATCTGATTGGCATCTTCCTCGACGAGGGTCTGGAAATCCATGAGGCCATCGAGGAGTGCCTGGCGCAGTGGCGGGAAGACCCGGAGGAACTGGCGGGTATCACCCAGCTGCAGCAGGAGCTGCACACCCTCAAGGGCGGCGCTCGCCTGGCCGACGTCGATGCCGTCGCCGACCTGGCGGACGCCTGGATTACCGCCCTGGATCGCCTCATCGCCGGCAGCCCCATGCAGCAGCAGGTGCTCAAGCTGAGTGATCAGGCCAGCCAGGCGGTACAGCGCATGCTGAGCACCCTGGAAACCGGCGAACCACTGAGCCCGGCCTCGGCGTTGATCGAGGAGTTCAGCCAGATCACCAAAGCAGCCCCGGGCGAGGTCGTGGACGACCACGAGCCCAGCGCCGAACCGGTGGACGCCGAGGTGATCGAAATTTTCCTGGAAGAAGCCCGGGAACTGCTGGATCAGCTCGAACAGTTGCTCGCAGACTGGCGCAAGGAACCGGACAACCACCCTTTCAACCGGGAAGCCCAACGCGCCCTGCACACCCTCAAGGGCGGCGCTCGGCTGTCACAGCTGACCGCCCTGGGTGACCAGGCCCATGGCCTCGAAACCCGGCTCATCGATCTCGGTGGCAATGCCCCGGACGAGGCCGCCTGGCAAGCCATCACCGCCGACTACGACACCCTGGTGACCAGCGTCGCCACCGTGCGCCAGCAATTCGAGGCCAGCACCGAGACGGCCGCGCCGGCACAACCGCCGACACCGCAGGCTGCGCCCGCGGAGCCAACGGTGGCCGCCCCGGTGAGCAAACCGGAACCGTCGGCACCGACACCCTCGGTGCCGCCCGAATCCGTGCCGCCCAAGGCCGACCAAGCCAAACCGGCGAGCAAGAAGGCCGGCGCCGGACGGACGCCCACCCAGGAGTCGATTCGAGTCAGCGCGCCGCTGCTGGATGAGCTGGTGAACCTGGCCGGCGAAACCAGTATCACCCGCGGCCGCCTGGAGCAGCAGAGCAGCGACTTCGGCCACACCCTTGAGGAGATGGCGGCCACCATCGAGCGTTTGCGGGAACAGCTGCGGCGCATGGACATCGAAACCGAAGCCCAGATTCTGTTCCGTGCCGAACGCGAGCATGGCCCCGATTACGGCGAAGATTTCGACCCCCTGGAGATGGACCGTTACTCCTCGATCCAGCAGCTGTCGCGCGCCCTGGGCGAATCCGCCTCGGATCTTGCCGACTTGCGGGAGACCCTGACGGACCGGGTGCGGGATACCGAGACCCTGTTGGTGCAGCAATCCCGGATCAACACCGAGCTGCAAGAGGGGCTGATGAAAACCCGGATGATTCCATTCGCCTCCATGGTGCCGAGGCTGCGAAGGATCGTCCGTCAGATCAGCGGCGAACTGGGCAAGAAGGTGGACTTCGACGTCCGTAACCCGGAAGGCGAGATGGATCGCAACATTCTGGAACGGATGATCGCGCCGCTCGAACACATGTTGCGCAACGCCCTCGATCACGGCATCGAACAGCCCGAGGTTCGCCGCCAATCCGGCAAGCCGGAAACCGGTGAGGTGACGCTGTCACTGACCCGGGAAGGGGGCGACGTGGTACTGCGGATGATGGATGACGGCGCCGGCATTCCGTCACAGGTCATCCGCGACAAGGCCATTCGCCAGGGCATGCTGCGCGAGGACGAGGAACTCAGTGATCGCGAAGTGCTGCAGTTCATCCTCCAGCCCGGCTTCTCCACTGCCCAGCAGGTCACCCAGATCTCCGGTCGTGGTGTCGGCATGGACGTGGTGGCCAGCGAAATCAAACAGCTCGGTGGCAGCCTGGATATCGATTCGACCCTGGGCCACGGCACCACGTTCACGCTGCGGCTGCCGTTCACGGTGTCGGTCAACCGGGCGCTGATGGTGTCCACCGGCGAAGACTTCTACGCCATCCCGCTGAACACCATTGAGGGCATCGTGCGGGTCAGCACCTACGAGCTGGAGGAGTACTACCAGCCGGATGCGCCGTTGTATGAGTACGCCGGCCAGCAATACCGGCTGCAGTACCTGGGCAGCCTGTTGCACAGCGATCATCATCCCAAGCTCCAGGGCCAGGCACTGCCGCTACCGGTCATTCTGGTCCGGGGCTCCGAGCAGCCCATGGCGCTGCAAGTGGACAGCCTGATGGGCAGCCGCGAAATCGTGGTGAAATCCCTCGGCCCCCAGTTCAGCTCGGTTCGCGGCGTCTCCGGCGCCACCATCCTGGGTGATGGTAACGTGGTGGTGATTCTTGACCTGCCGGCGATGATCCGGTCCGACATCCTGTCCGAACGCCAGCGCCTGGCCGACCAGGCCAGCAGCCAGGAGACCTTGCGCCGGGAGGCCCGTCCCACCGTGGTGATGGTGGTGGACGACTCAGTCACCGTGCGCAAGGTCACCTCCCGCCTGCTGGAACGCAACGGCATGGAAGTGGTGACCGCCAAAGACGGCCTCGACGCCGTGGCGCAATTGCAGGATCACCGCCCGGACGTCATCCTGCTGGACATCGAGATGCCACGAATGGATGGCTTCGAAGTGGCCAGTTTCGTGCGCCACGACAGCAGCCTGAGGGACACCCCCATTTGCATGATCACCTCGCGGACCGGTCAGAAGCACCGCGAGCGGGCGCTGTCCATCGGCGTCAACGAGTATCTGGGCAAGCCGTTCCAGGAGTCGCAATTGTTGGCCACCATTGAACGGTTAGCCGGTAATCGCTGATGCCGGCAACAACGGGGCGGCCATCGGTCGGTATCGTGTCTGACGATGTCCTGCAGCGTCACCGGTTGCAGGAGGCCATCGCCCGATTCGGGCTGGAAGGCTGCTTTAGCGGTGATCCGGAGCGCCTACTGGGCTACCGGCAACTACCCGAAGCCCGACTCTGGCTAGTCACCCTGCAGGACGAAACCGATCAGGCGGCGCTGTTTGAACACCTGCTCGAAGGCACCGACGCACCGGTACTGTTCGGGCTCGATAGCGCCCCCAAGCCCGGCAGCACCGACTACATCCGCTGGGAACGGCGGCTGCAGGACAAGTTGGAACGCCACCTGGGTGTGCTCGAAGAACTGGACACCGAAGCCGACCTGGAACAGTTGGCGGTACGACTGCCGGAGGCCGACGCCGCTCCCGGCCTGCCGCGCTGGATTCCGCCAGCGGCACCGGACGCGCCCGCCGATGAGGTCTGGATTCTGGGCGCATCGCTGGGCGGACCCGCGGCGGTGAAGGAGTTTCTCGACCACCTGCCGCCCGGCCTGCCCGTGGGCTTCATCTACGCTCAGCACATCGACGGCAATTTCACCGATGTACTGACCCGGGTACTGGGCCGGCACGCCCATTACCAGCTCCGGCACGCCACCCCCGGACTGCAGGTGGCCAACGGTGACGTGGTGTTGCTGCCGGTGGAGCACGAATGGACCCTGGCCAAAGACGGTGCTCTGGAGGAACAGGCCAACCCCTGGCCGGGGCCTTATGGCCCCTCCATCGACCAGGTGCTGCTGAACGTCGGCGAGCACTACGGGGCTCGCAGCCACGCCATCCTGTTTTCCGGCATGGGCAATGACGGCGCCATCGCCGCGCCGCTGTTACGGGCCTATGGCAGCCGAATCTGGGTTCAGGACAGCGCCAGCTGCGCCAACAGCTCGATGCCGGACTCGGTGGCCAAGACCGGCTGCGTCAGCTTCACCGGCACGCCACGGCAATTGGCCAGCGAACTTGTCAAAACCATCGAGGAATCCTGTTTGCTGAAGAACCGTCAGCAACGGAATCCTGCCTGAGGAACCGAATGATGAATGAGAGCAGCCAACTCCTGCCCTGCGTGCTGATCCCGATGCACGATCGCCACCTGCTGTTACCCAACGTTTCGGTGGCGGAAATCGTCGACCGCGCCGCCGTGGAACCCCGGACCGAGGCACCCGCGTGGCTGGTCGGCGATCTCAACTGGCGCGGCCTGCAGCTCCCGGTCATCTCTTACGACGCCGCCAATGGCAGCGCCGCCGCCCCGGCCGCCAATCGCGGCCGCATCGCGGTGTTGAACAGCATTGGCCAACACCACAACGAGTTGCCGTTTCTGGCGCTGCTGACCCAGGGCATCCCCAGCCAGACCCGGTTGGCCGAAGAGCAAATTCGCCGCTTCGAGGGCGAAACCGGCCCCGCCGACCTGATGCTGGTGGACGTCGAAGGCGAAACCGCCTGCATTCCCGATCTTGAGTACCTGGAGTCGCTGGCCCTGGAAGCCGGCACTGACAGAGCACGGTGACGCCCGCCCGGGCGAATGTTATAATGTTGCAAATTTTCACCGTGACCATGGCCACATGTCCAGCAAGGCATTGCCCTACCGCCCCCATAACCATGCGGCCTGCGTCCAGCAGGCACTGGCCGGCGCCCGCGCCGTCTGCAAGGCGCAGAACGCCCGCCTGACCCCCACCCGGGAGCGGGTGCTGGAGCTGATCTGGCAATCCCACAAGCCACTCGGGGCCTACGATGTGCTCGCCGCCCTGGCTGAAGATGGCCACAATGCGGCACCGCCCACGGTGTACCGGGCGCTCGATTTTCTGTTGCAATACGGACTGGTGCATCGCATCGCCTCACTCAACGCCTTCATCGGTTGCACCCACGCCGGCGAACATCACACCAGCGTGTTCCTGATCTGCCGCAGTTGCCGCAATGCCCTCGAACTGGCCGCACCGAGCGTGGCCGACGCGGTCCGTGAGGCCGCGGCGGCGCAGGCGTTCACCCCCGAAGAAACCACCATCGAGATCGCGGGCCAGTGCCCCAATTGCCGCCATGACTGAACGACTGGTCACCCTCAACGACGTGTCGGTGCGCTTCGATGGCCCGCCGGTGGTCGACCGGATCAACCTGACGGTCAACCGCGGCGACATCGTCACCATCATCGGCCCCAATGGCGCCGGCAAGACCACGCTGATCAAGGCGGTACTCGGCATCCAGAAAGTGAGCAGCGGCGATATCTGGCGCCAACCCGGTGCCCGCATCGGCTACGTGCCACAGCACCTGATCCTGCAGCCAACCTTGCCACTCAGCGTACGTCGCTTCCTGATGCTGACCGGTGAACCGGAGTCGGCGTGTCGCGAGGCCCTCGCCCAGACCGGTGTCGCCCACCTGTTCGGGGCCTCGGTACATCACCTGTCCGGCGGCGAGAAACAGCGTTTGCTGATCGCCCGCGCGCTGGCCCGGAAACCGGACCTGCTGGTGCTCGACGAACCGGCCCAGGGCGTCGATATCAATGGCCAGGCCGCGCTGTACGAGCTGATTCGTGGCTTGCGCGACCGGCTCAACTGCGGGGTGATCATGATTTCCCACGATCTGCACCTGGTCATGGCGGCCACTGACCGGGTTATCTGCCTGAATCAGCACGTCTGCTGTAGCGGCCATCCGGCGGACATCTCCACCGACCCCGCCTTTATCGAAACCTTCGGTCAGCGGGTCGCTGAGAGCCTGGCCGTGTACCACCACCATCACAATCACCAGCACAACCTCCACGGCGACGTGGTCGGCGCCGCAGGCGATTCCGCTGGCCATGAGGACTGCGACCACCATGGCGTTCATTGACTCCGTACTCGGCGATTTCTTTTGGCGCGCACTGATCGGCGGCCTGGGTGTCGCCCTGGTCGCCGGACCACTGGGCTGTTTCGTGGTCTGGCGCCGGATGGCCTACTTTGGCGACACCCTCGCCCATTCCGCCCTGCTGGGCATCGCCCTGGGCTTTCTGCTGCAGCTGCCGCTCAACCTGACCATTGCCGGCACCTGTGTCGCTCTCGCACTGATTCTGGTGGTGCTGGCCCGCAGCCGCACCCTGGCCACCGACACCCTGCTGGGCATTCTCGCCCACAGCGCCCTGGCCATTGGCCTGGTCACCCTGAGCTTCATGCCGGAAGTGCGGGTCGATCTCAGTGGCTACCTGTTCGGCGACCTGCTGGCCATGAGCCGTGACGACCTGGCCTGGATCTACGGTGGCGCGGCGGTCATCCTGGCGTTGCTGTTCAAGCTGTGGCGGGGGCTGCTGATGGCCACCATTCACGAAGAACTCGCCCGCGTGGAGGGCTTTCCGGTGGAACGCCTGCGCTTGTTGCTGATGCTGATGTTCTCGCTGGTCATCGCGGTGGCCATGAAGATTGTCGGCGTGCTGCTGATTACCGCGCTGCTGATCATACCGGCGGCAACCGCCCGGCGCCTGGCACGCACCCCGGAGCACATGGTCTTGCTGGCGGTGGTCCTCGGCATGGTGTCGGTGGCCGGCGGTCTGAGCCTGTCCTGGTACGGCGACAGCCCCGCCGGGCCCTCGGTGGTGGTGACCGCCTTCGGCCTGTTCCTGCTGGTCTACGGCATGGTAAGGCGGCCCCACAGCTGAGCCGCTTTCCCAACTCCCCAGCGGTGGTCTAAAGTGAATCTGAGACCGCCGGGCCCCTGAACCTGCCCGCCACCGCCGGAGACCACCATGCCCCTGCCCAGGCCATCAGGCCGATTCCTCGTACTGTTCTGGCTGCCCCTGTTACTGCTGGTGCTGGGCCTGGGCTTGACCTGGCGCAACACCAAGCTCGCCGCCGACAGTGTCCAGGCCCAGGCCGGGCAGATGCTGGCGGTACGGCAGCGGGCGCTGGCCACCTTGCTGGAGACCCAACGCGTCCTCCTGCTGGAAAGCAGCCGCTTGCTGGTCGCCAGTCCGCTGCAGGATGTCAGCCAGTTCCGAGGCCGGGCCAGTGCCTTGATGGCGCGCCACCCCATGCTGCAAAGCGTGGAATTGATCCGCCGGGTGCCGGAGCACCGCGGGCCCGATACCGAAGTCGGTATCCCCGCACCTCACTCTGGAGCCAGCCAGTTTCATCGCTGGGGTGAGAATCCGGCCGCCGAGCCCGTAGAGCCACGGCCCGGCGACCTGATCGTCCAATGGAGCCTGGGCCGGGACGGCATCGGTGAGCCCGGAGTGGGCATGGGACTGCTGGCCACCTCGGTGCCCCACTGGCAGCAAGCCCTGGCCGGCGCACACCGGCAGCAGACGGTGACCGCGACGCCGGCGCGTGCGGTGGCGCTCGGTACCGGCAGCGATCAACTGATTCGGCTGTTTCTGCCGGTCACCCGCAACGAACTGCTGAGCCTGTCGTTCCCGCCGGAGCGCTGGCTAGGAGCCTTGTACGGCGGCTATTACAGCCCGGACATCCAGCTCACCGTGCATGACCTCAGCCAACACACCAAGACCCCGTTGTACCAGCAGCTGGTGGAGGGCGAACCGATGGCGGACCAGGCCCTGCGGACCGAGGTGGCCATCGGCGACCGCTATTGGATGCTGGCCAGCGTGCCGACCCGCAACCTGTTCGGCCGGGCCAGCGCCGGGTTGCGCCAACAACTGTGGTGGTCAGGACTGGGCTTTGCGCTGCTGGTTTCACTGCTGTTGTGCTGGCCCATCGTCCGCGGATGGCAGCTCAGGCAGACACTGCGCCAGTGCCAGAACGAGCAACTCCAGCTGGCGCAGAATTTCGCCAACCTGGAGGTGGAAAAAACCATTCTGCACCAGGCGCTGGAAGAAAGCGGGCAACGCAGCCGGGACCTGATCGGGCTGGCGGGCGGTTTTATTGCGGAAGTGGACGAACAGCTGCGGATTGGCTTTATCTCTGACCAGGTCGCGGAATTGCTGGACCAGGCCCCTGCCGAGATGGTCAATCAGCGGTTCGATGAACTGGTGACGCCGCCTTACCGGGATAATTTCCTGGCCACGCTGAAGGCCTCGCGGGAAGAGCGCGGCTTTGCCCGGATCGACCTGGAGCTGCAGGGCAACAACGCACCGCCATTGCCGGTGTCATTGCGGCTAAAGGCGTTGGCCAATCCGGTACACGGCTGTGTCGGTTATCGCATCAGCGCCCTGCCCAGACACTGAGCGGCGCTAACTGCCGGCCGATAGGCGCTTGTGGCTGCCGTCACAAAACGGTGGCGTGGCGGTCTGCTTGCAGGCGCAAAACCAGATCCATTCCGTTTTTTCCGCACTGAAGCGTACGGGCCGCAAGCCACTGCCTTTGTGGGAACCGTCGCAAAACGGCTGGTTTCCGCTGCGCCCGCAGGCACACCAGAAATAGTCCTTGCCCGCTTCGACCAAGACGGAACAGGGAGTGGTACGGGCAATTTGGGGCTGGGCCGTTTCAGACATACGAATTACCTCCTTCTGGTCACCCAGCAGTATAGCCAGCTTCCGCGTGGGGGTATTGTGCAACCAAGCATATGCCCTTATCATTATATTCCTTTTTCGTTATGCGCCGTTCCGTAAACGCCATTTTCATTACATGAGAGCATCCCCATGTCTGAACGCCGCCGCGTGCTGTTTGTCTGTTCTGCCAACAGCGCCCGATCCCTGATGGCCGAGGCCCTGCTAACGACTATGGCGGGCGATCAGTACCTGGTCGCCAGCGCCGGCAGCCAACCCACCGCACCGCACCCGCTGGCCCTGCAATGCCTGGCCGAGGCCGGCATCGATACCGACGGCCTGCGCAGTAAACCGCTCAGTGAGGTGGCCGATCAGCACTGGGATTATGTCATCGCCCTGTGTGACAAGGCCGCTCTGGAATGCCAGACCCTGGCGACGTCCGGGCAGCGCATCGCCTGGGATTTTCCCGATCCGGCCACCACCCATCGCCTCGCTGCGTTTGCCAGGGTGATGAGTGAACTGCGCGAGCGGCTCAAACTGTTCGTGACGGTGCATCAGAAGGCCCCGGCCATCCCGCTGCATCATCACCCGGCGAGCGTGTTCAAACTGCTCGGCGACGACAACCGGCTGGCCATCATGCACCTGCTCCAACGCCAGGGCGAACTGTGCGTGTGCGATCTGACCTCCGCCTTGCAGCTATCCCAGCCACGGATCAGCCGGTTCCTGGCGCAATTACGGGAACAGGCGCTGGTCGCGGACGAGCGCCGTGGCCAGTGGGTCTACTACCGGCTCCACCCGGCGCTGCCACACTGGCTTCATGAGGTGCTCGCACACACCGCCGCTGCCAACGGCGACAACCTGACCCCAATGATCGAACGCCTGGCGGCGCTGGCCGTCCGCCCCGAAGATCGCTGTACCACGGAGACTGAATCATGAGCACCATCAAAGTGGGTATCAACGGCTTTGGCCGTATGGGCCGGCTGGCACTGCGGGCCGCCTTCGACTGGCCGGACCTGGAATTCGTGGCCATCAACGATCCCGGCGCCGGGGCCGAGACCCTCGCCCATCTGCTGAACTTCGACAGCGTCCACGGCCGCTGGCACCACGACGTCGAAGCCGACGGCGACCACCTGGTCGTTGCCGGGCAACGCATTGTCGTCACCACCAACAGCGCCATCGCCGACACTGACTGGTCCGCCTGCGACGTGGTCATTGAGGCCAGTGGCAAGATGCGTAAGGTAGCGCTGCTGAACGACTTTTTGGCGCAGGGGGTCAACCGGGTGGTGGTCACCGCCCCGGTCAAGGAAGCCGGCGTCAAGAACATCGTCATGGGGGTCAACGACCAGGAGTTCGATCCCGGCCAGCACCGCATCGTCACCGCCGCCTCCTGCACGACCAACTGCCTGGCGCCGGTGATCAAGGTGATTCACGAGCGGCTGGGCATCCGGCACGGCTCCATCACCACCATCCACAGCCTCACCAACACCCAGACCATCATCGACGCCCCTCATAAGGACCTGCGTCGGGCCCGGGCCTGTGGCAGTTCGCTCATTCCCACCTCCACCGGCTCCGCCACCGCCATCGTCGAGATCTTCCCCGAGCTCAAGGGACGGCTGGATGGCCATGCCGTGCGCGTACCGCTGACCAACGCCTCGTTGACCGATTGCGTGTTCGAGGTGGCCACCGCCACCGACCGCGACACCGTCAACCGCTTGCTGCGGGAAGCCGCCGAGGGCGAGCTCAGCGGTATCCTGGGTTACGAGGAGCGACCACTGGTCTCCATTGACTATCAGACCGACCCGCGCTCGGCCATTATCGACGCCCTCTCCACCCTGGTGGTCAACGGCACCCAGGTAAAACTCTACGCCTGGTACGACAACGAGTGGGGCTACGCCAACCGCACCGTGGAACTGGTGCGCAAGGTAGGGGCCGCCGACGCATGAGCCCGGAGGTTCGCCAGTACCTGGTCATCACCGGCAACTACTGGGCCTTCACCCTCACCGACGGCGCCTTGCGGATGCTGGTGGTGCTGCATTTCCACCAGCTCGGTTACTCGCCGCTGGAGATCGCCCTGCTGTTCGTGTTCTACGAGTTGTTCGGGGTGGTGACCAATTTGGTGGGCGGCTACCTGGGTGCCCGTCTGGGGCTGAATCGGACCATGAATCTGGGCCTGCTGTTGCAGGTGGTGGCACTGGCGATGCTGGCGGTGCCCGCCACGATGCTGACCGTGCCCTGGGTGATGGCCGCCCAGGCGCTGTCCGGCATCGCCAAGGACCTCAACAAGCTGTCCGCCAAGAGCGGCATCAAGCTGCTGGTGCCGGGGGCGCACCAGGGCCGGCTCTATCGTTGGGTGGCGCTGCTGACCGGTTCCAAGAACACCCTCAAGGGGGTGGGTTTCTTCCTCGGCGGCGCACTGCTGATGTTGGCGGGATTCAAGGGTGCGGTATTACTGATGGGCAGCGCCCTGGTGTTGGTCTGGCTGGCCAGTCTGGCACTCCTGAAAGCGGAACTGGGTAAGAGCCGGGCCAAGCCCAGGTTTACCGATGTGCTGTCCAAGAGCCGGGCCATCAACGTGTTGTCCGCCGCCCGGCTGTGCCTGTTCGGCGCCCGCGATGTCTGGTTCGTGGTGGCGTTGCCGGTGTACCTGCACACGGTGTTCGGCTGGGACTTCTGGACCGTGGGCGGTTTCATGGCGCTGTGGGTCATCGGCTACGGCTTCATCCAGACCATCGCGCCCGCCCTGACCGGCCGCTCCCACGGTGCTGTCCCTGGCCGGCGGGCCATCGTCGCTTGGGCGGCGCTACTCGCGACGGTACCGGCACTGATCGCCGTTGGCCTGATGACCGACCTGCCCGCACCGCTCATCCTGGTGGGAGGTCTGTTGGTGTTTGGGGGTCTGTTCGCCATCAACTCTTCGCTGCACAGCTATTTGATTGTCAGCCATGCCCGCGAGGATGGGGTGTCGCTGGATGTGGGCTTCTACTACATGTCCAATGCCGCCGGGCGGCTGCTGGGGACGGTGCTGTCCGGCTGGGTGTATCAACAGTACGGGCTGGAGGCGTGTTTGTGGATTTCAGCGGCATTGGTGACGGTGGCCGCGCTGTTTGCGGCGTTGTTGCCGGAGCAGAAGGCAACGGCGCCGGCCTGATGTCCCTGGGGCTGGCAATCGTGACCAGGATCTCCCCCAGACACGCCCGCAAGTACATCCCTGTAGGGCTCGACTGTGGCCATCCCTGGCCACAGACGGTCTGGGGGAGATCCTGGCCACGCTCGCCGCTCTAGCCGCTCAGCAGTTCCTCAGCCCCTCAAAGACTCAGACTCACCGGAGAACAGCACGATGCTGACGCCGGTATTGGGTGGAGCTTTTCCAGACTGTCTGAGGCCAGGGATGGCCGAAGCCAAGCGCACATGGATGTGCTCGCAGCGAGTCTGGAAAAGCTTCACCCAATGGCGGCCGCCTCAAGGCCCTCAGTCCTTGGGCGAAATCAGACTCAATCCGCCTTTACGTTACAACGGCTGCAACACATCCCTCAGCCGCCCGCTCTCCACCAGCTCCAGGAACTCATCCCCCAGCTGATCGCTGGCGGCCACCGCCGCCCGCCAGGCCTTTTCGCGACCGGCATCGTCGCCCAGATAACGCTCGAAGTCCTTGCGGTCCGGCAACTTCCTGTCCGGTAGCGACTCCAGGTAGGCCTTCGACGGCGCCACCAGCACCACGTCCTGCAGCCGGTTGGCATCGCCGCGACGCCAGGGCAGCGACTTGTCGAACCAGCCGGGGATCACCTTGTCGGTGAAGTGGGGATACAGCACCACGCCCGGCTGCTCGTAGGGCAGATCCAGGTGGTAGTCCAGCAGGCCGCCGTCCCGATAGACCCCTTCCGGTGCGCCGGGAATATTACGCACACCCGCCATCACCAGCGGAATTGACGCCGACGCCAACAGCGCCGGCAGCAGGTTGTCCCGGGTCAACGACACCTGGTGGCTGGGAAAATCCACCAGCTTGGCCACCGGGGTTGGCAAACGGCGGTCATGAATGATACCCCGCTCCATAAACCGGCCCAGATGCCGGCGACTGACCATGTTGGCGCTGATGGCATTCATCAGCCCCAACCCCAGCCGGCCGCGACCATCGTGCTGCAGCAAACCCAGGCTCCGCACAACCACGATGTTGAGCCGATAATCGGGATGGTTGAGCAGGTAGTCCTCGCGTCCCGCCAGCAGCTCTTCCAGGAACAGCACACTCTTGCGACTGACTTCGGCCGCACTGACCCCCTTGGCGAAGCGCTGGGCGGTGTACAGTTCCGCCAACCTGGTGAGTTGGGCCTTGGGATCGTCACCCGATGCCACCGCGGCAAACCGCCAGCTGCCAATGGACGAACCGATCAGCGCCCTTTCCTGGGGCGCCTGCGGTAGCCAGTCACCAAAAATGGCCTTGTCCAGCCCGGTCAGACCCAGGGCCTTGGGGCCACCCGCTGCGCCGGGAATGACATGAACATCTTGCGGCCTCAGCGGGTTGGCTTGCAGGCGTTCAAGAGCGCGACGCCCTGCCCGCACGGTCAGTGCCGGGGCCCGGGTGTGAATTGCGGTCATAGTAGGTTCTCCGAGTTGACCCGCGAGTGTAACCAAGCGCGCTGGCGCTGGCCACTTGTCGCAGCGTTGTTGTGGTACGCTTGCAAGACACGTTCCCGGCTTCAACGTTATGTCTGCGATTCACCAACCCGATTCCACCCGTCAAAAGATTCTGCTCACTGCCCTGGAGCTGTTCGCCGCACATGGTCTCGATGGCGTGTCGTTGCGCACCATCAGCGCGGAGTCGGGCACTCGCAATTCGGCAGCCGCGCACTACCATTTTGGCAACCGGCTGGGCCTCATTGACGGCATTCTGACGATGATCACCGATTATCTCGAACCCCAGTTCGAGAGTGCCTTTCAGGGAGTTGAGCAGGCACCAGGCCCAACCCTGCGCGATGTGGTCAAGGCCATGTGCGCGCCCTACCTGTCACTACTGTCCGGCACCCCGCCCTGGGGATCGGCGGCATTACGGTTCATGGCCCACCTTCACACCGACAACACCCAACCGGTGATCCGGCTGCTCAACCAGCACTTCCGGGCCGATCTGGAACGGATCGAGCTCCAGCTGCATCGGGTGTTGCCACAGACCGACCGCGCCACCCTGCGGCTCCGGCTCGGATTCACTCTGGTGAATCTGATTCACGGCGCCGCGGAGATCCATCTGCTGGCCACCTCGCCCTTTGGCGACATACGCCCCGACGATGCCACACTGTTCCACCAGTTTGTGGACTATGTCGAAGGCGGACTCGGCTTTAACAGCCCGGACCGATAATTTCCTAGCCGCTCCTTGCGGCCATGCTAGACTGATTCAAAGGCACTAGGGAGCTAGCAGTGGATTCTCTGTCCTCGCCGCTCAAGCAATCCGCAACCAATCCCACCCTGGTGGTGCTCGGCTTCCGACGGCGGATCATCTACCACCTACACTTCTGGGCGCTGATCGCGGTGGTGCCTCTGGTGGTGGTGCAGTGGCGTCTGCAAAATTACCTGCTGTCGTCACTGCTGGTGGCGTTCTGTATCAACGCGGTGCTGGTGATCGGTTTTCTGCGCTGGCGGCGGATCTATTTTCTCCAGGGCTGGGCGTTTGTGGTGTTGGCGATGATGTCGTCGGCCTACTCCATGCTCATCAATGGCCACGCCGGTCTTTACTGGGCCTACCCGACGGCCGCTGCGACGTTTTTCCTGCTGCCACTCAGGCAAGCCGCCACCAGCAGCAGCCTGTTCGTCACCACCATCGCCGCCATCACCTTTCTGACCTTTGCACGCCAGGATTTTTGGCGCATCACGTTTTCGCTGGGTCTCACCTGCATCTTCGTGATGGTGTTCGCCTGGCTGGTGGGACGGCTGAAGGAGGAACTGACCCGACTGGCCACCACCGACCCGCTCACCGGCTGCCTCAACCGCTCCCAGCTGGCCGATCTCCTCAACAGCCAGATTCAGATGCGGGAGCGTTACGAACGGGTGTCCAGCCTGGTCCTGCTGGATCTGGATCATTTCAAGAACATTAACGACCGATGGGGGCATGTCGCCGGTGATCGGGTGCTGAAAGAAATGGTGCTGCGCGTCCGCAAACGGCTGCGGGAGAGTGACCGGCTGTTCCGCATCGGAGGCGAGGAGTTTATGGTGATGCTACCGGAAACCCGACAGCGCGACGCCGAACAACTGACCCAGGAGCTGTTGAGTAACATCAGTGCGACCCCATTCGTGGACGACATCCCGCTCACCGCCAGTGCCGGAGTCACCGAAGTGGTCAAGGGTGAAACCTGGTCCACCTGGCTCAACCGGGCCGACCAGGCACTGTTCAGCGCCAAGCGGCAGGGTCGCAACCGGATGGTGAGTGTTACCGGAAGGCCGCAGTGAGCAGCGAATTGACCGGCCGGGACACTAGCTCTTGAGATGGGACTGGAAGGCCTGGAACGCCTCGAACACCAGTTCTGGTGCCTCATAATGGGGGTAGTGCCCCGCCCGCTGCAGCCCGACCAAATCCGCGTCCGGTATCATTTCATTGAAACGCCGGGCCATGGCCACGCCTGAAATCGGATCGACCCGCCCATAAATCACCCGGACCGGCTGCGCGGCCCGCTGCAGAGCCCCCACCCAGCGATTGCGGTGACACCGGCGCTCCTCCATGAAGCGGATCAAGCGGTGCAACACGCCACGGCCATTGTTGTAGGTCAACAGCTGCCAGAACTGATCCAGTTCCTGGACGGACGGCCAACGCATACCGCCAAACAGGCGCCGGAACTGGGTTTCAAACAGCCGTCGCGACAGGCCTCGACTGACCAACCCGCCCATCGGACCACCGAGCAGTTTCTGGATCAGTAGCGGCCGGTGCACCTCCGGGAACAGGGCGCCATTGAGAAAGCAGACGCTGGCGATGGCAAAGGGCAACTCACCCTCCTGCTCCCGCGCCATCAGCTCCTGGGCCACGCTACAGCCGTAGTCATGGACCAGCAGGTGCACCCGTTTCAGACCCATCTGCTCCAGCCAGCCCTGGTGCAAATCGGCCTGATCCTCGATGCTGTACTTGTGCCGAGGGGGCTTGTCGGAGAAGCCAAAACCTAGCATGTCCAGGGCCAAAACCCGATAGTGCCGCGCCAGCATGGGCCAGAGTCGGCTCCAGTCCCAACTGGCAGTGGGGTAGCCGTGAATCAGCACCAGTGGCTCACCCTGACCTTCCATACGGCAGAAAATGGCGTGGCCCTCATAGCGGAACCACTTACCACCCTGCTGCCAGGCATCCAGGGTCATCGGCCGGATAAGGGACCTTACATTACCCGCCACGGCGGGATTGACCTGTTCCATTGTCGAATGTTGTCTCACGTTGCTCGGATTGCATCAGCATAGCTGGCTACTTTAGTTCATGGATCGCCATTCGACCATCTTCGCTGAGGCCAAAACCGTAAATAACGTTATGATTAACCGGATAATTTGCGCTCGATCAAGTTGAGCCATGGAGCCTGGCCGCGGTTTAGCATAAAGTAATCGACGAGGGGCGCTCCGAAAGCGTTCCTCGGGTACACCGAATAACGAGCGATGAGTCTATGGCCGACGACCTGACAGCACTGAGCACTCACTATCAACAGATTCTCGAGCGGCTGGGCGAAGACCCGCAGCGAGAGGGGCTGGCGAACACGCCGCTGCGGGCGGCCAAGGCGATGCAGTTTCTCACCAAGGGCTACCAGCAGACCCTGGAAGAACTGGTCAATGGCGCCATCTTCGAGTCCTCCATGGACGAGATGATCGTGGTTCAGGACATTGAGCTGTACAGCCTCTGCGAACACCACATGCTGCCGTTCATCGGTAAATGCCACATTGCCTATATTCCCAAGGGCAAGGTGCTGGGATTGTCCAAACTGGCCCGAATTGTCGACATGTACGCCCGGCGCCTGCAAATCCAGGAGAACCTGACCCGGGAAATTGCCGAGGCGGTGGAACAGGTCACCGACGCCAGTGGCGTGGCCGTGGTGATCGAGGCGCAACATATGTGCATGATGATGCGCGGCGTCGAAAAGCAGAACTCATTGATGAAAACCTCGATGATGCTCGGCTCCTTCCGCTCATCCCAGGCAACCCGCAACGAATTTCTGACCCTGATCCATCGACGCTGAACCAGGAGTTTCCATGGCCGCCCCCCATAACAGCCGACAGGCGACCGTTCGCATCAAGAACCTGATACTGCGAACCTACATCGGAATCAAGGATGAGGAGATCAACAACCAGCAGGATGTTCGCATCAACGTCTGCCTGCGCTACGATGCCGGCAACGCCATCGACCGCAACGACATTGAGTCCGCGCTGAATTACCGTACCATCACCAAACAGATCATTCGCCACGTCGATGGCAACCGGTTTGCGCTGTTGGAACGCCTGACTCATGAGGTGCTGGCCATCGTCATGGACCACCAGCCGGTGCAATGGGCACAGGTGGAAATCGACAAGCCCCACGCCCTGCGCTATGCCGAGTCGGTATCAGTCACGCTCGAAGCCAACCGGGACGCCTGACGCCATGCCACTGCACGACCCGGATGCCATCCGTCAGTTGCTGGAATCCACCACCAACATCGCCCTGGTCGGTGCCAGCGACAAACCCCAGCGCCCCAGCCATGAGGTGATGGTGTTTTTGCAGCAGCAGGGCTACCGGGTGATCCCGGTCAACCCCAGACTGGAGGGGCAGACCCTGCTCGGTGAGCGGGTCTACGCTACCATCACCGACATCCCGGACCCCATCGACCTGGTGGACGTGTTTCTCGCCCCGGAACGAACCGACCCAGTCATTGACCGAGCCATCGACCGCGGCGTTCCCGCGGTCTGGCTCCAGATAGGAGTGATCAACCACCCCGGCGCCGACCGGGCAGAGCAGGCCGGGCTGGCGGTGGTGATGGATCGTTGCCCCAAACGAGACATCCCTAGCCTGGGCATCCTCGGCCCCGGGCGCCGACCGGCCTCCGCGCACTGACAAGAATTTAGCTTTACCGTATCTTATTGATTAGACCTACAATAATAATATCGATCCTAACTAGCACCTGCCCCCGAATTACGGGATCAGGTATCGGAGCCTTCAGTGCCAGCATCCAAACCGGCAACCCGACAGATCGTGGCCGCCCTGCTCAGTCCGGCGTTTCCGGCGCTGATCCTGTTGGCGTTCCTGGGCATCGCCATCGCCCTCAAACTCGGCGCTGACAACCAGCACAACCATCAGCTCCAGGCCACCCTGGCGGCAGAGGCGCAGGCGTTGGCGCGGGACCTGGAGCGACGGTTCGACAACCATGTCCAGGCCCTCACCCGCATGGCCAATCGTTTGGTTGTAACACCAGACACGCCAGAAGACGCCTGGCGGGCGGATGCCCGCAACTATCTGGCAGACTTCGGCAGCTATCAGGCGATCGAGTGGATCGACGGCGATTACCTCATCCGCTGGCTGGAACCCGTCAATGGCAACGGACAGGCCGCAGGCTTCAACGTCGCCTTTTCCAGCAGCCGACGACAGGCGCTGGCCCGTGCCGCCGCCACCGGCGATCTGGACACCTCGGGAGTGATTGAGCTGGCCCAGGGCGGCACCGGGCTGGTGATCTACGCCCCGGTGGGCGCCGGCGACGCCAACCGGGGGTTTATTGCCGGCGTGTTCAAGATGGCGGACCTGGCCTCCTCACTGATGACCGAACGGGCTCGCAACGTCTTCCGCATCGACATCCACGAGAACGGCAGGCTCGCTTACCGGCTCGGCCCGGAGGCGGCCGGCCAGGATGCATACCGTCAGCAGGTGACCGTCAATCTGCCGAACATCGAGTGGCGAGTCACCCTCGCCCCGTCGACGGCCTGGCTGGCCAGCCGGCACAGCAACCTGCCCTGGATCGCCTTCTCGGTACTGCTGGTGGTGGGGATATTGGTCAGCCTGTCGACCCTGCTGATCCAGTTGGTGCTGAAACGACACCAGGACCTGCTCAAGACACGCTCAGAACTGGACCAGGAAATCCGTCAGCGTCAGCTGATCCAGCAGGATCTGGCCCGTCTGGAGTCTACCGACACCCTGACCGGCCTGGCCAATCGCCGGTTCTTCATGGAAGACCTGAGCCATGCCCTCAGCCTGGCCGACCGCCACCAGCGCCAGCTGGCGCTGATCATGATCGACCTCGACCGTTTCCAGATGCTCAACGACTCCCTTGGCCATCAATTCGGCGATGAGTTGCTGATCAAGGTCTCCGAGCGACTCAATGCACTCAGCGATGAACGGGTACTGGTGGCCTATTCCGGCGGCGACGAGTTCATGGTGTGTCAGCAACACGTGGACGCCATCGACGACGTCATCCACCTGCTGGGCCAGCTCCAGAAGTGTTTCGCCGAGCCGTTTTCGATCCAGCGCCAGATCCACGGCATCACCGCCACCATGGGCATCGCGGTCTACCCTCAAAGCGGCCTGGACGCCGACGAGTTGCTGCGCAACGCCGATATCGCCCTGTACCGGGCCAAGGAAAGCGGCCGTAACACCTATCAGTTCTACACCGAGGGCATGCAGGACCGGGAGGTGCGGCGCCTCGAGCTGGACAAGGACCTCAACCTTGCCCTGGAGCAGGACCAGTTCCTCCTGCACCTGCAACCCAAGCTGGACCTGGACACCCTGAAGATGGACAGCGTGGAGGCGCTGATTCGCTGGCAGCACCCCACCCGGGGACTGGTGCCGCCGTTCGAATTCATCCCGCTGGCGGAAGAGAGTGGCCGCATCACCGACATCGGGCGCTGGGTGGTGATGGCCGCCTGCCGCCAGCTGGCGGCCTGGAGCCAGGGACCGCTGGCGCACCTGCGCATTGCCGTTAACCTGTCTGGCCGGGAGCTGGACGATGAACACCTGATCGACAACATCCAGCAGGCCCTGGCCGAGCACAACGTGCCCGCCAACCGCCTGGAAGTGGAGTTGACCGAGGAGATCTTCATCCAGAACATCGAGCGCAACCGCAATCAGCTGGTGCGACTGCATGAACTGGGCGTGCACCTGGCCATCGACGACTTCGGCGTCGGCTATTCGTCGCTGGCCTACCTGCGCGATTTTCCAGTGGACCTGCTGAAAATCGACCGTTCCTTCATCACCAACGTCACCGATCGCCACGACGACGCGGTGATCACCCGGGCGGTGATCAACCTGGCCCACAACCTAGGCGTCAAGGTGGTCGCCGAGGGCGTGGAGACCGAACAGCAACTGCAGTTCCTGCGGCAACACCGCTGCGATTACGCCCAGGGCTACCTCATCAGCCGCCCGGTCAGTGCCGAACAACTGGAGAAGCTGCTGCTGGACGACTACTCGCCGCTGCGCCAGGATTGAAAAGCCCCGGTCAAGACGACACAATGCCAGCCAGCCGGTCAGTCCCGCCTGCCCGGCATCCTCCAACGATGAAAGCGATGCCGCTATGCCAAACCCCTCTCCGAGCCACTACCTCACCCCCGAACAGGACCGCCGCCTCCGGCGCTGGGAAAACTGCAACCGCGGTTACTTCATCTTCGCGTTCTTTGCGCTGATCGTGGTGCTGGTGTTCAGCAGCCAGCTCGGTCTGTCCAGTGGCGACAGCTGGGGCCCACTGGGGGTGCTGCTGGCCCTGCTGGTCAGCCCCATCATCGTCCTCCAGCTCCGCCTGGCCTGTCCGGCTTGCCATCACAAGATCGGCTGGCAGGCCAAATTGATGGCGCCCGACCAGTGCAGCCATTGCGGCGTGTTCCTGCGGGCCAGAGAAAAACCGTCCGCCTGACGCTTGACCTGTGAGTTACTCACAGGTTTTAGACTATCCTCATGGTCAGGAAACCCTCCCGGTTCCCGTTCGCCAGACGCCAAAATGAGGAAACCCCGTCATGAAGGTCAACGAGCTAGCCAAAGCCGCCGGCACCAGTCCGGATACGGTGCGTTTCTACACCCGCGAGGGCCTGCTGGCGCCCAGCCGCGATCCGGCCAACAACTACCACCAGTTCACCGCGCAGGATCTGCGGCGACTGAGATTCGCCCGCAAGGCGCGCCAATTGGGCTTCTCGCTGCCGGAGGTGAAGGACATCCTGGCCCAGGCCGACGACCATCACTCCCCCTGCCCGATGGTGCGCGAGGTGTTCGAGCAGCGTCTGCGCAGTGTGGAGCAGCAACTTGCCGAGCTCAGCCAACTGCGTGATCGCATGCGAGCGGCGCTGACCACCTGGCAGGCCATGCCCGACGGCACGCCGGACGGACACACCATTTGCCAGTTGATCGAACATTGGGAAGACCCGGACAGCGGGCCATCCCAGGAGGAGCATCACGGATGACCGATGGCAACCAACCAGGCCCGAAACTGACCATCTCCGGCGCCTCCTGCCAGGGCTGCGTCAAGAAAATCCGCACCGCACTCGCATCCCTGGTGGCGGACGCCGAGCAGATCGCCGTCGACCTGCCGACCCAGACCGTGCGGCTGCCAACCGGCGTCGACGGCGCGACCGCCGCGCGGCTGCTCAGCGAGGCCGGCTATCCGGCGCAACCGGCCGACCCGGTGTCGGCCACGCCGGAGCCGCGCGCCGACGCCAGCTCCGCCACCACGCAGCCGTCACCGCCAGCCGGCCAGGCGATTCACCTGGCCATCAGCGGTGCAACCTGCGCTTCCTGTGTCCGCACCATCGAGCAGGCGCTGCTCGCCGTGCCCGGGGTCGACGCCGCCCAGATGAACCTGGCCGACAGTAGCGCCACGGTGTACGGCAACGGCGATGCCAACGCCCTGGCGGCGGCGGTCGCCAGCGCTGGCTACGGCGCGCAAGTACTGGAAGACCCCGAGCAGGCCGACGAACGCCGGGCCCTCGACGAGCGCCGTCAGTACCGGCAACTGCTGGTCAAAATGGCGCTGAGCCTGGGGCTCGGTCTGGGCCTGATGGTGTGGGGCATGGGCTTTGGCACCATGATGGTCACCCCCGCCAACCAGACGCTGTGGCTGGGCCTGGGTGGACTCACGCTGCTGGTGATGGCCGCCACCGGCGGCCACTATTTCACCGGCGCCTGGAAAGCCTTCCGCCATCACAACGCCAATATGGACACCCTGATCGCCCTGGGCACGGGGACCGCCTGGCTCTATTCCATGGTGGTGGCCAGCGTGCCGGGCGCGCTGCCGGAGCTGGCCCGCCACGTCTACTTCGAAGCCTCCGCCATGATCATTGGCCTGATCAACCTGGGCCAGGCATTGGAGTTGCGGGCCAAGGGCAAGACCTCCCAGGCCATCCGCCGACTGCTGGATCTGCGGGCCAAGACCGCTCGCGTCATCCGTGACGGCGAGGAACGGGACCTCCCCGTGGCACAGGTCCGGATTGGCGACCAGGTTCGGGTGCGGCCGGGCGAGAAGCTGCCGGTGGACGGCGAGGTCCTCGACGGCGAGAGCCGGGTCGACGAAAGCATGCTCACCGGCGAGCCCATGCCGGTCGCCAAGGGCCCCGGCGACACGGTGGCCGCCGGCACCCTGAACAGTCAGGGCTCGCTCCTCTATCAGGCCACCCGGGTGGGCAGCGAAACCGCCCTGGCGCAGATCATCCGGCTGGTGAAAAAAGCCCAGGGCTCCAAGCCCGCCATCGGCCGCCTGGCGGATCGGATTTCGGCGGTGTTCGTGCCCACCGTGATGCTGATCGCCGTCGTGGCGGCGCTGGTCTGGTATAACCTGGGGCCTGAGCCGGCGGTGGTCCACATGATGGTGGCGGCAACCACTGTGTTGATCATCGCCTGTCCCTGCGCCCTCGGTCTGGCCACCCCCATGTCGGTGATGGTCGGTGTCGGTAAGGCCGCGGAGTTCGGCGCGCTGATCCGCCAGGGCGACGCGCTGCAAAGCGCCAGTAAGCTCAACCTGGTGATTCTGGACAAGACCGGCACCATCACCCGGGGCCAGCCCACGGTGACCCGGGTGCAGGCCCTCGACGGCAACGAACACGAGTTGCTGGCACTGGCCGCGGGCCTGGAACAACATTCGGAACACCCCCTGGCCGCCGCTGTGCTGCAGCAGGCCCGCGAGCAAGGCATCGAGGCGGCCACAGTGACCGGCTTTCAGGCCCACAATGGCCACGGCGTCAGTGGCGAACAGGCGGGGGCGACCCTGCGCCTCGGCAACCGGCGCTGGCTGGAGGCCGAAGGCATCGAGCTGGCGGCGCTGAGTGATGCCGAGCAAGGCATCAGCCGCGACGCCGGCACCCCGCTGTTCCTGACCCGCGGTGATCAGCCGTTGGGGGTGATCGGCGTGGCCGACGCCATCAAGCCCGATTCGGCCGCCGCCATTGAGCGTCTGCAGCAATTGGGAATCCGGGTGATGATGGTAACCGGCGATGTCGAGGCCACCGCGGCCGCCATCGCCCGGAACGTCCACATCGACGAATTCCGCGCCGGTGTGCTACCCGCCGACAAGGCCGACCTTGTTCAGGCCATGCGCCAGCAGGGCTACCGGGTCGCCATGGTGGGCGACGGTATCAACGACGCGCCAGCGCTGGCGGCCGCCGATGTCGGCTTCGCCATCGGCACCGGCACCGACGTCGCCATCGAAAGCGCCGCCATCACCCTGATGCGGGGCTCCCTGCACGGCGTCGCCGATGCCATCGAGGTGTCCCGCGCCACGGTCCGCAACATTCACCAGAACCTGTTCGGCGCCTTTATCTACAATACCCTGGGGATTCCGGTGGCGGCCGGCCTGCTCTTCCCCTTGTGGGGCATCCTGATGAGCCCGATCCTGGCGGGCGCGGCCATGTCGCTGTCATCCGTCACTGTAGTCGGCAATGCCAATCGGCTGCGCCTGTTTCAACCCCATTCCGCGAGGATCGCGCCATGACCGATCTGTTGATCAACGCCGGCGGCCTGGCGCTGATGGCCGCCATTGTCTGGTGGTTCTGGCTCGCTCCCGGCCCGTCCGGTTCAGCCAATCAATCCCAACACACCCAACAGGAACGACGCCCATGAAACATCTGATACTGGCCCTGGGCCTGACCAGCAGCCTCACCGTTGCCACCGACAGTTACGCCGACGAGACAGCGGCGATCACCGTGTACAAGTCACCCACATGCGGTTGCTGCACCGACTGGGTCCGCCATCTGGAAGACAACGGCTTCGCGGTGCAGGCCATCAACACCCAGGACCTCCACACCATCAAGGCCGAAGCGGGCCTCACCCCCGCCCTGGCCAGCTGCCACACCGCCTTTGTGGGTGATTACGTGATCGAGGGCCACGTCCGCGCCAGCGATATCCGCCGCCTGCTCGCCGAGGGCCTACCCGCCCGCGGCCTGAGCGTTCCCGGCATGCCAGTGGGCTCTCCTGGGATGGAGATGGGCGACCGCCAAGACGCCTACCAGGTGCTGCTGTTCAACGACCAGGGCCAGACCCGGGTCTACGCCGAGCACCCCTGAGCCGCGCCCAATGCCGGCGGGCCCTGGCGATTTCATCAGGCGCCTCGGCGTAACTCCGGACCATCTCTGGCACACAGCGGTGAATCGGGGTGAATCGGGGTGAATCAGAGGCCCGCAAGCCGGGAAGTCTGACGCTGGCCGTTGAACGCGGTATACTGCCGAGCCAAACATTCATTGCCATTCCAGTCAGGTTCGCTCCATGCTCAATGCCGACGCCCTCACTCAGTTGCGCCAGCTCAAATCCGACATCAAAGAGAACAAGGTAGTCTTTCCCGGCACCGTCAAAGCCACCAACGGCCGTTTCGGATTCGTGGTGCTGGACGAAGGCCGCGACGTGTTCCTGCCACCGGAGGAAATGCAGAAGGTCCTGCCCGGTGACCGGGTCAACGTCACCGAGCAAACCGACGACCAGGGCAAAACCCAGGGCCAGGTGGACGAGCTTCTGGAGAGCGCTTTGACCACCTTTGTCGGCCGCTACCTGGTGAAGGGCAAGGGCCACTTCGTGGTGCCGGAAACGGCGGGCATCAACCGCTGGATTTTCATTCCCCCCAAGCATCGCCAGGGCGCCGAGCCGGACGACCTGATCTACTGCCGTATCCATAAGCACCCGTTCAAGGACGGCAAGGGCCAGGCCCGCATCGAGCAGGTGATCGGCAAAGCCGGTGAACCCGGCGTCGAACGCGCCTTCACCCTGGCCAGTTTCGACCTCAGCGAAGCCTGGCCCCAGCCGGTTCAGAACCAGGCCGACGATCTCAGCGAAGATGCCGTGGCAGCCGCCGGCAGTGATCGCGAAGATCGCACTGCCGCCCCCTACGTCACCATCGACAGTCCCAGCACCCAGGACATGGACGACGCCCTGCTGGCCGAGGCCAACGCCACCGGCTGGAAGGTATCGGTCGCCATCGCCGATCCGACCGCGCTGATCGCGCCGGACAGCCCGGCCGAACGGGAAGCCCTGAACCGGGCCACCGCCATCTACTTCCCCGGCGAGCCGCGGCCGATGCTGCCGGATGCCATCAGCACCCGCTTGTGCTCGCTGCTACCGGACACCCAACGGCTGGCTTTGGTGTGCGACCTGCAGGTCAACAACGACGGCAGTCTGGGTGACTACAGCTTCCAGCTGGCAAACGTTCGCTCCCAGGGCAAGCTCAGCTACGAGCTGGTGGCGAGCGTCATCGACGGTCGTGAAAACGACGACGCCAAGGCGCTGCCGGAGGCGGTAACCACCAGCCTGGACCAGCTGCACCAGGCCGCCACCGCGCTGCGACGCTGGCGCGAGCAGCACGCCCTGCTGAGCAACGACCGCGCCGAATACCGTCTGCGCCTGGATGAACACAAGCGCATCCGCCAGATCGAGCCGGCCACCCAAAACGAGGCCCACCGGCTGGTGGAAGAGTGCATGGTGGCCGCCAACCGCTGTGCCGCGGATTTCCTCAGCCAGCAGGCGTCCGGCCTGTTCATCACCCACCCGGGCCTGCGCGACGACCGCCAGGACAACATCCGCACCTTGCTGGCCAGTTTCGCGCCGGCGCTGGCGGAGCTGGACCCGGCCACACCGGAGGGCTTCCGCGCCCTGATGCAACGCAGCGAGGGCCTGGTGGCCGAGGTGCCGGTGAAAGCCATCGTCTCGCGTCAGCTGGCGCGGGTGGAGCTGGCGTTCCAGCCAGCGCCGCACCAGGGCATGGGCCTGACGGCCTACACCACCTTCACCTCGCCACTGCGCAAATTCAGTGACTTCTACGTGCACCGGCTGATCAAGGCGGCGTTGTGGCAGCAACCGATGCAGGCGCTGTCCGCCAGCCAGCTGGAAGCGTTGCAGGCCGCCCAGATCCAGGCCCGCCAGGCCGCCAGCAGCCTGGAGAACTGGCTCAAGTGCCAGTTCGCCCCCAGCCTTGGCCAGGACCAGTTCACCGGCACCATCACCCGCACCGTGTCCGCCGGCTTCTACGTCCGCCTCGACAGCAATGGCCTGGAGGGCTTTGTCAGCAGCAAGTCCCTGGCGGGCAAGTTCAGTTTCGACCCGGTCACCCTGCGTCTGACCCACACCAAGAACGGCCGCACCTTCCAGCTCGAACAGCCGGTCACGGTCACCCTGGCGGAAGTGGACAACGACCGCAAACAGATCCTGTTCACGCTGGTGGAAAACGCCGCCAACGCCGACACCAAGCCGGCCGAGGACACCCAGGCCAACGCTTGAAATTCCGCCGACGGGGGCGCAAGGTAGGAATTGGAAGCCAAGACACCGCTGAAGGCACGGCCCCGCCGGTCTTCAGCGGCGCACGATCTGGAGGTGCGCCCTATGCCGATCAGCCCTGACGAGTTCCTCAGAAAGTACGGTTTCGACGAGGACAACGAGGACCGGGACCACAGCCTTCGCCATAATGCCCTGGAGCACGCCCGCCACCTACGGCGTCCCAATGCCGGTACGCCGTTTGATTGGGAGGACTGGGAGCGCTACAAGCGCGAGCACCCGGATGACGTCGAGGAAGACGACGTCGAGTCCCGCTGATCCCTCGCCCGGCTAGCTGGACAGGCCCGAGTCGAGCAGGTTCAGCAGTTTCCGGTCTTTGCTGGACCACAGCGCCTGCAGCCAGTCCTTGACCTGGCGCCGATGCGCGGCATCCGCAGTGTAGTCCTTGCCTTTGAGTTCCGCCGGAATGGTGACGGTGTCAATCTCCAGGCGAACCTCGCTGACCCGGCCACACAGGAAGTCCCAGAAGGTCGGCGACCCGCCGGGATAGGCGATGGTCACATCCACCAGGGTCTGGATGGAATCGCCCATGGCATCCAGCACGAACCCCACGCCGCCGGCCTTGGGGGTCAGCAGATGCTGGAACGGGGACTTCTGGCGCTGGTGCTTGACCGGCGTGAAGCGGGTACCCTCCACGAAGTTCATCACGCTGACCGGGGTGTAGCGGAACTTTTCGCAGGCCTTACGGGTGGCTTTCAGATCCTCACCACGCTTCTCCGGGTGCTTGAGCAGGTATTCCCGGGAGTGGCGTTGCATAAACGGGAAATCCAGTCCCCACCAGGCCAGCCCGATCACCGGCACCCAGATCAGCTCCTTTTTCAGGAAGAACTTCAGAAACGGCGCGCGTCGGTTGAACACCCGCTGCATGGCGAAGATATCCACCCAGCTTTGGTGGTTGCTCAGCACCAGATACCAGCCTTGCCGCTGCAGCTTATCGGCACCGCTCACATGCCAGCGGGTGCCGTGGGTCAGTTTCATCCACCCGGTGTTGCAGGCCACCCAGGACTCCGAGATCCAGATGATGACGCGGGTACACAGCACCCGGAAGCCCTCGATGGGGACGATCAGTTTCAAAAGCGCGGGAATGTACAGCAGAATACACCAGAAAAGCGTGTTGATTCCCAACAGCAGGGCATTGAGCACGCCGATCACCGGCGCGGGCAGAAAGCTGAGCATGATGGTTGTCCGTGTTATTGTCGATTTGGGCTGGCCCGCATGATAACAACGGTGCTGACGAATGGCAGCATCCCGAGGTGACATATCTGCCAACGGAATTGGACGGTTTTGCCATGTGCCATCGGGCAGCGCCCGTATACCCTGTCACCTTTGCAAACCCCATGTGCTGTCCCTTTGAGTAACGAGTGATGAACCCGGCTATGCCAAATCCCTTTCTGTCCGTGATCAATAAGGCCTCCGGCCTCACCCGCCAGACTGCCCTTTACGCCGGCAACGCCTTCGACCGGGTATTCCGCGCCGCCAGCCTGGTGCAAGCGGGCCAAACGCCGTTCGAAACCCTTCACAGCGATGGTCTGGTGAGTCTGCGCTACTACCCGCCACTGGCGGAGGACTTCATCGACCTGGACGGCGAAGAAATCCCGGTCCAGCGCCGGAGCCACAAGACGCCCATTGTCATCGTACCGCCGCTGGCGGTGAACATGCTGATTTACGACCTGTTCCCGCAACGCAGCCTGGTGCGCTTCCTGCGGGCCAAGGGCTTTGAGGTCTACCTCATCGACTGGGGCATTCCCACCCGCGAGCACACCCACTACAACATGCACACCTATGTGGCGGAACTGCTCCCGCAATACCTGAACCGAGTGCGTCAGCACAGTGGCGAGCAGGAGCTGTCGCTGCACGGCTGGAGCATGGGCGGCATGTTTACCCTGTTCTATTCGGCCCTGAGCAAGGACCAGCACATCCGCAACGCCATCGTGCTGGGATCGCCCATCGACAGTCACGCCTCGGGCTTGATCGGCCTGATGTACCAGCGCATCTCCGAGGTCGCCGAATTCGTCCGCACCCGCACCGGCTTCAAGCTGCACAGCCTGCAGCCGGGCTGGTTCCACACCCCGGGCTGGGCCAACACCCTCGGCTTCAAGCTGAGCAATCCCATCGGCAGTGTGATGGGCTACTGGGAGCTGGTGGTCCGCCTCGGCGATCGGGAGTTCGTCACCAGTCACGCCACCACCTCGGCGTTCCTGGACCGCATGGTGGCCTACCCCGGCGGCATCATTCAGGACACCGTGGTGCGGATCTGGATCGACAACCAGCTGTCCGATGGCAAGATCCAGATCGGCGACGACTGGGCCCGGCTGGAAAACGTCAACGCCAACCTGCTGGCCATTGCCGGCGAAACCGATACCCTGGCCACGCCCGATGCCGCCCAGCGGGTGATGGACCACGTCAGCTCCACCGACAAGAGCTTCCGGGTGATCCCGGGCGGCCACATGGGCATCCTGGCCGGCAGCAAAGCCCCCCGCAGCAGCTGGCTGGAACTGGCCGAGTGGCTGGCAGAACGCTCCAACTGACGGCGCACCACCGTGGTTCTAGCGGCCACGGTTTTGCCCTACACTGGGATTCATGAATCCCATCGATACGTTCAATCTCGATGCCCGCGCCCTGCGGGTGTTCCTGGCGGTGCTCGACGAGGCCAGCGTGTCCCGGGCCGCCGTTAAGCTCGAACTGAGCCAATCCGCCGTCAGCCATACCCTGGACCGGCTGCGGCAGGTGCTGGCCGACCCACTGTTCGTCAAGTCCGGCCGCGGCATTAGCCCCACCGACTATGCCCTACGCATCGGCCCCAACGTGCGGCAGATCCTGGACGATCTGCGGGCCTTGTCGGCCGGGCCGCCGTTCGTGCCCGCTAACGCCGAGTTCAGCTTTACCATCGCCGCCAACGATTACCAGCGTGACCTGCTGTTACCGGGCCTGGCCGCCAAGTTACGGGCGCAGGCACCGGGCATCCGGCTGCAGGTGATCCCTTCCGGCATACCCAGTGCCGACATGCTGCGCAAGGAGGTGTGCGACCTGATCATCTCCCCGCATCCGCCGTCGGCCAGTGACGTCATGCAGCGGCGGTTGCTGGACGACCAGATGGCGGTGTTCTTTGACCCGGCCCAACGCACGCCCCCCACCACCTTGGCGGACTACCTCCAGGCCCAGCACATCGCCATCCTGTTCGGCACTGGCGAACGCACCGCCCTGGAGGGTTCGCTCAGCGCCCGTGGCCTGGAGCGCAAGGTGGTGGTGACGGTGTCCAATTTTTCCGGCCTGCCCGGTTTTCTCCGGGGTACCGACTTGCTGGCGACCGCGCCCCGCGGCATGAGTAAGCACTTACTCAGGGATTTCGCTCATGCCGACCTGCCGTTCGACTACAAGCCGTTCACCCTGCTGATGCTGTGGCACCGGCGACACCAGGACGATCCCGCCCATCGCTGGCTGCGCCAGCAGCTGGTCGCCGTAGCGGAAAATCTGGGGGCGTGATTCCGCTGCTGTGCTCCACTGATTAGCCCGGCTGATTCATCACTTTTGTTCATGGATGCTATGCAACCGGCGGCCGTTATCTCGGCCCCCCGGTCGCGTAGACTGAGCGCTTCAATCCCCAACCGCTTCAGGTTCCCCATGCTCGCGCTCACCAGTGTCTGGACCACCGTCCTGCTCGCCGCCGCCGTCGCCCTCGGCCCGCTGGCGACGGATATGTATCTGCCGGCGCTGCCCGCCCTGGCGGAGGCCATGGCGGCGGGCACCGATCAGGTCCAGCTCACCCTGAGTTTGTACATGGCGGGGTTTGCCCTGGCGCAGCTGCTGTGCGGGCCGCTCGCCGACCGCTTCGGCCGCAAGCCGATCATGCTCGGCGGCTTTCTGCTGTTCGCGCTTGCCAGCCTCGGCTGCGCCCTGGCCACGGACATCGAGACCCTGATCGTCTGCCGCTTTCTCCAGGCCATCGGCGGCTCCGCCGGGCCGGTGCTGGGCCGTGCCGCCATCCGCGACATCTACACCCCGCGGGAATCGGCCCGGATCATGGCGCTGCTGGCCAGCATCATGGCCCTGGCCCCGGCCATCGCCCCCACCCTCGGCGGGCTGATGCTGAACAGCCTGGGCTGGAACGCCATCTTCCTCGTGCTCGCCGGCTACGCCCTGGTGGTGACCCTGGTGGTGGCCGTGGGCGTGCCCGAACCACTGGCGCCACAACACCGACAGCCGCTGAAGCTGTGCTCACTGCTGGCCAACTATCGCCGCATCGGCAGCGATAAGAGCTTCATCGGTTATACCCTGACCAACGCGCTGATCTTTTCGGCGCTGTTTGCGTTCCTGTCGGGTTCGTCGTTTGTATTGATCGGGTTTCTGGGGGTGGCGGTGGAGTATTTCGGCCTGCTGTTTGCGTTCATCGTCGCCGGCTACATCCTCGGCAACCTCTCCGCCATGGCGCTCGGTCGGCGGCTAATGCCGGATCAGGTGATGCTGCGGGGGCTGCTGCTGGCGGTGGCCGGGGGCAGCCTGATGGCTGCGCTGGCGCTGGCTGAAGTGTTCTCGGTGTGGGCGGTGGTACTGCCCCAGGGCCTGGTCATGGTGGGCGTGGGCATGGCCCTGCCCCAGACCATGGCCGGGGCGCTGGCCAACTTCCCCCGTATGGCGGGCTCGGCCTCGGCGCTGTTCGGCTTCGTGCAGATGGCGGTGGCCGCCAGCCTGGGCGCCCTGGTGGGCCAGTTCGACACCGGCACCTCGCTGGTGATGGCGCTGGTGATCGCCGCGGCCACCGTCAGCGCGCTGGCGGCTTACCTGCTACTGGTGCAGCGCTATCCGGCCCCGGGATTCGACCCGATTCCCGAGGCCCGCGCCGGATCTTCGTGACGTAGCGACGGGAATGGACTAAACAAAATGGACTAAACAGTAATAATTCAATCCATCAGAAATACTCGCCCCATTTACCGAAAGCGAGCAAGGAGCAGGCAATGAGCAAGGTCACACTGGGCGGCGACCCGATATCCATCAGCGGCACTTTCCCCAACCCCGGTGACACCGCCGCCGACTTTACCCTCACCAACCAGGGCCTGGAAGAGGTCTCGCTGGCCAGCTACGCCGGCCAGCGCAAGGTGCTCAACATCGTACCCAGTCTCGATACCGGAGTCTGCGCCGCCTCCACCCGCAAGTTCAACGAAAAGGCCAGCGGCCTGGACAACACCGTGGTGCTGGTGGTGTCCGCCGACCTGCCCTTCGCCGCCGCCAGGTTCTGCGGTGCCGAGGGCCTCGACCAGGTAATTCCGCTGTCCACCTTCCGCAACTACAGCTTCCAGCAGGATTACGGCGTCGCCATTCAGGACGGACCGCTGGCCGGCTTGTGCGCCCGCGCGGTGGTGGTGCTCGATGAGAACAACCAGGTGCTGCACAGTCAGCTGGTGCCGGAGATCAAGCAGGAGCCCGACTACGACGCCGCGCTCAGCGCACTCTGAGACGGCGGTGTTGAAACCACCGCGTTAGCCGGGCACCGTTAACCCTGGGCCACCGCATCAGCCGGTGGCCTTCTGACACGCCAGCCCCTACAATCACTGACCCATATCCTGACTCGGCCGCCCTCAGACCGTGAACGCTCCTGAGCCAACCCCCAGCCTGCCACGCCAGCTCTTCACCATGACCTGGCCAATGCTGTTTGGCGTGCTCTCGCTGATGACCTTCCAGCTGGTGGACAGTGCCTTCATCGGCCAGCTGGGCCGGGATCCACTGGCCGCCCTCGGCTTCACCCTGCCGATGTACCAGCTCATCATCGGTCTGCAGGTGGGGCTCGGCATCGCCACCACCGCCATCCTCTCGCGCACCCTGGGGGCCGGCGACGAACGCCGGGCCGAACGGCTCGGCGGCCTGGTGGTGCTGGTGGGCGCCGGCCTGGTGCTGGTGCTGTGCCTGCTGCTGTGGCTGCTGCAGGTGCCCATCATGTCCATGCTGGGGGCCGACGCCAGTTTGCTGCCGCTGATCCGCGGCTACTGGATTCCCTGGCTGGTGGCGGCCTGGTTGGGGGCCACCCTGTATTTCGGCTACAGCGTGTGCCGCTCCCACGGCAACACCAAGCTACCGGGCACCCTGATGGTGGTCACCAGCCTGCTCAACATCGCCCTCGATCCGCTCTACATCTTCGTGTTCGGCTGGGGCCTGCCGGGCGCCGCCCTGGCCACCATCACCGCCTTCGGTCTCGGCTGTCTGATCATCTATCCGCGCCTGCTGGCCCGGGGCTGGGTTCGCTTCGACCTGGGCGCCCTCGACCTCGGCCCGGCGCTGCGCCAGCTCGGCAACATCATGGCACCCGCCATGGTCAGCCAGCTGATGCCGCCGCTGTCGGCGATGCTGGCCACGGCCCTGGTGGCCGGGTTCGGCTCGGCGGCGGTGGCCGCCTGGGGCCTGGGAACCCGGCTGGATTTCTTCTCCATCGTGGTGGTGCTGGCGCTGACCATGTCGATGCCGCCGATGATCGGCCGCCTGCTGGGCGCCGGCGACATCGACCAGATCGCCCGCCTGGTGCGGCTCGGCGTTCGCTTCGTGGTGATCTGGCAGCTGGCGGTGGGGCTGCTCTGGCTGGCCCTGTCAGGGCTGGTGTCGGAGCTGTTCAGTACCGACATCAGCGTGCAACAGGTGCTGCGGGATTATCTGCTGCGGGTACCACTGAGCTACTGCGGCTTGGGGGTGTGCATGTTGCTGGTGTCTGTGTGCAATGCCCTCGGCCTGGCCATGCGGGCGCTGCTGGTGTCCACCCTGCGGCTGTTCCTGTGCTTCCTGCCGCTGCTGTGGCTGGGGGGCCAGCTGGCCGGGATGACCGGCTTGATGACCGGTGCCCTCCTGGGCAACCTGTTCGCCGGGGTGATGGCCTATACCTTCTACCAGGCCGGCATGGCGCGGCTCGCCAACCCGGCCGGCCGGGTCAAGACATCGTGAGTGCCAGCGGCTTCAGCGCGGCTCTGGGTCAGTGGGCAGAGGGTGCCAGAACGAGGCGGGTGTGGTAAAAATAGATTGCTAGCTAACAAAGCTGGCCGCCGCACCCCGGCTCAACAACAAAATCATCGTCACGGTGCCCTATGGAAATTCGTCCCGCTGCCACCCTCACCCTGTTACGCACCGGCTCCCGCGGGCTGGAAGTGCTGCTGCTGCAACGAACCTGGGAAGCCGCTTTCCTGCCCGGTTACTACGTGTTTCCCGGTGGTGCGGTGGACCCCGGCGATGAGGCCGTACAGCGCCACCTGAGGGGGGCCGACGACCGGAGCATCAGCCACACCATGAGCCTCGACACCGGCGGCATCCACTATCTGGTTGCCGCCGTGCGCGAATCCTTCGAGGAAGCCGGGCTGCTGCTGGCCACCCAGGACAACGGCGCCGCCCTGACCGAGTCGCAACTGGCGGCCGTTCAGGCCGACCGGGAAGCGGTGTTCCGGGGCGAGCTCGATTTCGACGCCTTATGCCGCAAGCACCGGCTGTCACTGCCCCTGGACCGGCTGGCCTACCTCAGCCACTGGATCACCCCGGCCGGCGCCCCCCGGCGCTTCGACACCCGCTTCTTCGTGGCGATCAGCCCGGAGCACCAGCAGCCCCGACACGACGGTGTGGAGACCATCAACCACGCCTGGCTGAGCCCCCAGCAGGCTCTGGCGGACCACCGTGACGGCCGCCGCCTGTTCGGCGCGCCCACCCTGGGGACGTTGCGTTTTCTCAGTGACTTCGACAGCCCGGAGGCGGTGCTGGCCTACGCCCATGCCAATCCGCCACCGGCCAGGCCGACCCGGCCGTGGCCGGCGCGCAAGGGCGACCAGGCCATCTCGGTGGCGCCGGGAGCGCCGGCCTACGGCGAGGTCGCCAAGCTCGATCCCCAGCGTCAGGGCCACGCCAGCGCCACCATCAGCCCCGGCCTGCCGGTCACCATCGGCCAGGGCGTGGTGCGCCTGACCGCCAACAACGGCGGCCTGATGACCGGACCGGGGACCAACTGCTACCTGCTGGGCGGCCCCGGCGACTACACCGTCATCGACCCCGGTCCCGCCCAGCCGGACCACCTGGAACAGCTTCTGGCGCTGACCGGTGGGCAGATCCGCCAGGTGCTGGTGACCCACACCCACCGTGACCATTCGCCCGCCGCCACCGCCCTCAAACACCGTACCGGGGCCCGCCTGGTGGGCCTGCCCGCCCCCGAGGGCGCGGCCCAGGACAGGGACTTCGTGCCGGACCACCAGCCGGTCGACGGCGAACAACTCGACACCGGCGCCGGCCCGCTCAAGGTGCTGCACACCCCCGGTCACGCCTCCAATCACCTCTGTTTCCTGCTGGCGGGGGAACAAATGCTGTTCTCCGGCGATCACATCATGCAGGGCTCGACGGTGGTGATTAATCCCCCTGACGGCAACATGAAGGCCTATCTGGCGTCGTTGGCGCGGCTGTTGTCGGAACACATCTGCTACATCGCTCCCGGCCACGGTTTCCTGATGGCCGAACCGCAGGTGGTGGTGGATGTTCTGACCACCCACCGGCTGGCGCGGGAGCGCAAGGTGATCCGGGCGCTGCGACAGTTGGCCCCCGCCACCCTGGAGGCACTCACCCCGGTGGCCTACGACGATGTGCCTGCCGCCATTCACGGCCTGGCGGCCCGTTCGCTGCTGGCGCACCTGGAAAAACTGCGGGAGGATGGCAAAGCCCATCATGAGCGCCAACACTGGGACTGGGTAGCAGACTGATTCTGACGGCGGCATTAAAGGTTGGTCACAACCGTACCCAGCCGACGGCAGCCCGATTATGCTTGGCACCCAGTGACATCTAATTCAAGTGGCACTATTCGAGAGGCCCTATGCACCGTCGTCCGACTCCCGCCAGCTGGCTCCTGACCGTCGCCCTCCTGCTGTGGCTGCCCCCGGCCGTGATCACGCCGGCGCTCGCCCAGGACGAGGAAGACCTGGTCGAGGCTGAAACCATCGCCGAAGACGAGGAAGTCACCGATATCGAGGCGTCGCAGCCGCGCCAGGACGACCCCGCAGCGGTCTCAACACCAGACTCTGCAGCCGAAGCGAACCCTGCGCCCGATCCGGCCCGCCCCGAGCAGAACGCCACCGCGCCAACCGCCGGTGACGAAACGCCGGTGGCTGGTGCCGCCAAGGTAGTCGCCCCCAATATCGATCTCAAGGACGTTGCGCCGGTGCCCGAGGCCCCGGTCGCGGAGCCGGAAGCCGCCGGCACCACCGCGGATACTCTGCCGACCGCGACGCCAACGGTTACCGGCGGCGCGAGCCCAGCGCCCGCCAGCCCGCCGGTGGCCACCAGCCTGACCCTGCTCAATGCCGAGGTGCTGCCGGGCACCGCCACCCGGCTGGTCTGGGCGCCCGGCATCCAGATTGCCGGGCTGTCCCAGCCGACCCCGGTGCTGGTGGTCAATGGCGTCAATCCCGGCCCCACCCTGTGCCTGACCGGCGCCATCCACGGTGACGAACTCAACGGCATCGAAATCGTGCGCCGGACCGTCTACGACCTGGACCCGGAGGAACTGTCCGGGCGGGTCATCGGCGTGCCCATTGTCAATCTGCAGGGCTTCCAGCGGGGCTCCCGCTACCTGCCGGATCGCCGCGACCTGAACCGGCATTTTCCCGGCACTCCCACCGGCAGTCTCGCCGATCGCATCGCCTACTCGTTGTTTACCCAGGTCATCAAACACTGCGACCTGTTGGTGGATATCCACACCGGCTCGTTGCGGCGCACCAATCTGCCCCAGTTAAGAGCCGACATGAACGTCCCCAGCGTCGCCGATCTGACCCGCGGCTTCGACCGCATGGCGGTGGTTCACAGCACCGGTGCCGAAGGCATGTTGCGCACCGCCGCCGTCGCCGTCGGCATCACCGCGGTCACCCTGGAAGCCGGCGAATCCCTGCGCATCCAGGAGCACCAGATCGAGGCCGGAGTGCACAGTATCAACAGTCTGATGGAAAAGCAGGGCATGATCTCGCGGATGTTCGTCTGGGGCGATCCCGAGCCGGTGTACTACAACTCCTATTGGATACGGTCGGAACACGGCGGCATCCTGTTCAGCGACATCGAGCTGGGCGACCGGGTCAACAAGGGTCAGATCCTGGGCTATGTGGCCGATCCCATCACCAATGCCCAACACCCCATTCGCGCCATCAACGATGGCCGGGTGATCGGCATGGCGGTCGACCAGGTGGTGATGGCGGGCTTCGCCGCCTATCACGTCGGCGCCCGGGCGGCGACCCCGGAAGAAACCTCCAGCGACGACTCGCCGGAGGACCAGTAATCGAGTCTGGCCCCCGTCAGACCGGCGCGGTTATTGCGGTAACTGTGCCACCGCTTCGGCAAGGTTGCTCAGGGCGGCTTCCAGCACACCTCGCGGGGCCCCCAGATTGAGCCGCATGAAACCGGAGCCGGCCGCGCCGAAACTGAGCCCCGGGTTGAGGCCGATGCTCGCCTGGTGCACGAAAAACCGCTTCAGCTCGGCATCCGTCAGCCCCAGCCGTCGACAGTCCAGCCACAGCAGGTAGGTGCCTTCCGGTGTCTCCGCGCCCAACTGGGGCAAGCGCTCCGCCAGGTACTGGCAGGCCCAGTCCCGATTGCCCTGCAGGTAGCTCAATAGCTGGTCCAGCCAGGGGCCGCCGTGGCGGTAACCGGCCTCGAAGGCGGTGGCGCTGAACGGATTGCAATGCACCATGTGCATGCTGTCGAGGGCCCGGCGCAGGGCTTCCCGGTGGCGGCGGCTGGGTACCACCAGCGCCGATAGGCCCAATCCGGGAATGTTGAAGCTCTTGCTGGGCGCCACCGCCGTCACCACCACCTCAGCCGCGCCCGGGCGTCGGGCCAACATAGTATGGGCGTGGCTGTCGGGGTACACCAGGTCGGCGTGAATTTCATCGGACAGCACCACCATGTCGTGCTGTCGGGCGATGGCCAGCACCGCGTCTAGCTCCTCGGGACGCCACACCCGACCGACCGGGTTGTGGGGCGAACACAGCAGCAGCAGCTTGGCGCCGGCCTCGGCGCAAGCCTTGAGGTGGTCCAGGTCGAACTCGTAACGGCCCTGCACCGATCGCAGCGGGTTCTCCACCACCCGGCGGCCGGTCTTGTCGGCGGCGGCATAGAACGGCGGATACACCGGCGGCTGGATCACCACCGCCGCGCCCGGCTCGGTGAACGCCACCGCCGCGGCATGCAACGACGGCACCACGCCCGGCGCCATCAGGATCCACTCCCGTTCGATGGTCCAGTGGTGGCGCTGGGCAAACCAGTCGATCATCGCCTGGTAGAGGCTGTCGGGAAACAGGGTGTAGCCATAAACCGGGTGCTGCGCCCGCGCCACCAGGGCCTCGGTGATGGCCGTCGGCGCGGCGAAATCCATGTCCGCCACCCACAGCGGAATCACGTCTGGACGACCGAACACCGCTTGGCGGGCGTCGAACTTGACCGCCCCGGTCTGCTCCCGCTGGATCTGTTGATCGAACTCTGTCGGTGCCATGTTTCCTCCCGGCTCAGTGCTTGTCGACACCTTACCACGACCGCACTGATCCGACCGCCAGCGTACGCGCTGCAACGCCAAAAGTCGCAGTGACAAGGGCGCCGGAGTTGCACACACTGAGGGTTGCTTGCGAAGCTGCTCATTTCCCCCACGCCAACGACCGGACCCTATGCTGATCCAGATCCTCGCCACCCTGCTGCCGGTGTTCCTCATCGCTTCCTGCGGCGCGTTATACGGTCGTTTCCGTTCCCCCGACATCCAGGGCCTGAACACCCTCAACATGGAGCTGTTCGTCCCTCTACTGGTGTTTGGCGTGCTGGCGGACCAGCAGGCCCCGTTGCAGGACTATGCCTGGCTGGCGCTGGCTGCGGTGGTGGTGGTGCTCGGTTCCGGGCTGCTGCTGTGGCCCGTCGCCCGGCTGCTGAAGCTGGACCTGAAAACCTTTCTGCCGCCGATGATGTTCAACAATTCCGGCAACATGGGCATACCGGTGATCGTGTTCGCCTTTGGTGAGGCGGCCCTGCCGGCGGCGGTGGTGCTGTTCGTGGTGGAGATGCTGTTGCACTTCACCGTGGGCCTGCACATGCTCAACCCCCATGCACCCCTGCGCCACCTGCTGCGAATACCGGTGGTACTGGCCACCATCGCCGGCCTGGTCCTCAACCTGTCCGGCCTGGCTCTGCCGGCCTGGCTACTGGAGTCGATCAACATGCTCGGCGGCGTCTGCATACCCTTGATGCTGTTCACCCTCGGGGTGCGCATGCTGGAGGTGGATTTCAGCGACTGGAAGCTGGGACTGCTGGGCGCCATCGCCTGTCCCGCCAGTGGGCTGATCCTGGCCTGGCCTCTGGTGGTGGCGCTGGACCTGCCCGGACTGCAGCTGGCGGCCCTGTGGGTGTTTGCCGCCCTGCCGCCGGCGGTGCTCAACTACATGGTGGCCGAGCAGTACCGACAGGAACCCCATCGGGTGGCGTCCCTGGTGCTGATCGGCAACCTGGGCAGTCTGGTGGTGATGCCCATCACCCTGGGCCTGGTGTTCGCCTCCCCGCTGCTGTAGCTCTGGCGCACTTTGGTCCGTCCCGGCAGCGCTCTCACAAAGGCCTGCTATAGTAATTCTTAGCCGTCTTCCTGTTCAGTCCGCCGCGATCTGTCCTGCGCCTCAAGCGCCATTGCGGGGCAACCGGCGAGTGGTGGTCACGGATTCAACCAACACCGAGGAGTCAGCACATGAATGTCTTTTGCTGTGTTTGGCGCACCATCCTGGTCATGGCGACCGCAGCCCTACTGACCGCCTGCGCCAGCCAAGGCCCCAAACCCGATTCCCAATTGCTTACCGCCGCCTCGGCCATCGAGCAGGCCGAGGCCATCCAGGCCCGCCAGTACGAGCCGGTGCTGCTCAACCAGGCCCAGAACAAGGTGGCGGATGCCCGCGAACTGATCGAACGCGAGGAGTACGACCGCGCCCGCCTGCTGCTGGAACAGGCCACCGTGGATGCCCAGCTGGCCGGCGCCCGTACCGAAACCACCAAGGCCCGCCAGGCCGTCGAGGAAATCAACAAGAACATCGAGTCGCTGCGCATGCAGATTGACAACGGTACCCGGTAAGGACCAGAGCAGGAGATCGCACCATGAGGAATCATCCATTGGTCACCGGCTTGACGCTGGGGCTGACATTGGCCCTGGCCGGATGCGCCGGTGATCCCAAACAGAATGCGTTGCTGACCGAGGCCCAGGTGGTCTATGACGAGATCAAGGACGATCCCAGCGTCGCCCGCAGCGCCGCCACCCAGTTACGCAGTGCCAGCAAGAAGCTGGAGGAAGCCAAGGCCCTGCTGGCCGACGATGCCGATGGCCCGGCGGTGGATCATGCCGCCTACCTGGCCAAACGCCACGGCGAGATCGCCCGCGAACAGGGTCGCCGCTCCCAGTTCGAAGCCGAGGTGACCACCGCGGAGGAACGGCGCAAGCAGCTGGAACTGCAGCAACGCACCGCCGAGGCGGACGCCCTGCGCCAACAGATGGAAGCCATGCAGGCCCAGCAGACCGAGCGCGGCATGGTCCTGACCCTGGGCGACGTGCTGTTTGACGTGGGCAAGGCGGATCTGAAACTGGCCGCCGAGCGCACCATCGGCCGGCTGGCCCAGTTCATGCTGGAATACCCGGCGCGGCGGGTGCTGATCGAGGGTTACACCGACAGCACCGGCGATGACGCCTTCAACCAGATGCTGTCGCTGCAGCGTGCCAATTCGGTACGGGACGCGCTGGTGGTCCAGGGCGTCACCGGTAACCGCATCGATACCCGCGGTTACGGCGAGTCCTACCCGGTCGCCAACAACGACAGCGCCGCAGGCCGCCAGCAGAACCGGCGGGTGGAGATCGTCATCTCCGACGAGTCCGGCAATATCGACAGTCGCTGACCCTGCACAATCCGGCCCGGGCAGGTACTGACATCCGGCCTGGAGCCGGATTCCCGGCTGCTTTCACCTTGTTGGTCAGCTCTATGACCGGCACGGCATTTTTGACGCTAAAGGAAACAGGAGGTCCCTTATGAGTGTACTGCTTTGGCTGCTGGCCGCACTGGTACTGATCTACCTCGGTATTGGCGGCACCACGGCAGCCGCGGTCCTCGTCGCTGCCACTGCCATCGGCCTGTTCTACGACCACTGGCACCTGCTCAGTGTGCTGGTCGGGCTCGGCCTGCTGGCGCTCAGCCTGGTGCTGCTGTTTCCCGGCGACCTGCGCCGGGACCGGCTCAGCCGGCCACTGCTGTGCTGGGTTCGCAGCAAGCTGCCGAAATTGTCCGACACCGAAGCCGAAGCGCTGAAGTCCGGCACCGTGGACTGGGATGGCGAGCTGTTTTCCGGTCAGCCCGACTGGTCGAAACTGCTGGATGCCCAGCCCGGCCATCTCAATGCCGAGGAGCGGGCCTTCCTGGAAGGGCCGGTGGAAGAGCTGTGCGCCATGCTCAACGACTGGGCCATCACCCATGAGGACTACGACCTGCCGGCGCCGGTGTGGAAATTCATTCGCGACAACGGCTTCTTCGGCTTGATCATCCCCAAGGAGGACGGCGGCAAGGGCTTTTCCCACACCGCCCATTCCGAGATCGTGATGAAAGTCTCCACCCGCAGCGTCTCCGCGGCGGTGACAGTCATGGTGCCCAACTCCCTCGGCCCCGGCGAGTTGCTGATGGCCTATGGCACCGAGGCCCAGAAGGCCCATTACCTGCCGCGCCTGGCCAGTGGCAAGGAAGTGCCCTGCTTCGCCCTCACCTCACCGGTGGCCGGCTCCGATGCCGGCGCCATCCCCGACAAGGGCATCGTCTGTAAAGGTAACTGGCAGGGCGAGGAGGTGCTGGGCCTGAAGGTGACCTGGAACAAGCGTTACATCACCCTGGCACCGGTGGCGACGCTGATCGGCCTGGCCATCAAGGTGTACGATCCGAACCGGTTGCTGGGTGGCGACGACGAGATCGGCGTGACCTGCGTGCTGGTGCCCCGGGACGTGGACGGCGTGAACGTCGGCGCCCGCCACCTGCCGATGAACACGGTGTTCATGAATGGCCCCACCTGGGGTACCGACGTGTTCATCCCCATGGACCAGATCATCGGTGGTCAGGACATGCTCGGCAAGGGCTGGACCATGCTGCTAGAGTGCCTGTCCATCGGCCGCTCGGTGTCGCTGCCAGCACTCGGCACCGGCGCCGGCAAGGTCGCCTGTCTCGCCACCGGTTCCTACGCCTACGTACGGGAACAGTTCGGCCGTCCCATCAGCCAGTTTGAAGGCGTGCAGGAGGCCCTGGAGCCCATTGCCGGCTACAGCTACATGATGGACGCCGCCCGGCTACTGACCGCCAGCATGCTGGATCGCGGGGTGCGGCCGTCGGTGCCCTCGGCGGTGCTGAAGTACCGCAACACCGACCTGATGCGGGAGGTGATCAACCACGCCATGGACGTGGTGGCGGGCCGCGGTGTCATAACCGGGCCGCGTAATTTCCTCGCCCGCGCCTATCAGGCGGTGCCCATCGGCATTACCGTGGAAGGCGCCAACATCCTGACCCGCAGCCTGATGATCTTTGGCCAGGGCGCCATCCGTTGTCATCCGTTCATCGTCGAGGAAATCGAAGCGGCGGGGATGGCGGACCAGGACGCCGCCACGGATATGTTCGATGGCATCTTTTACCGCCACCTGGCCCACACCACCCGCAACGCCCTGCGGGCCTGTGTACTGGCGCTGACCCGCGGCCATGGGGTGGAGACGGTGCCCAGGCTGGGGGACATCCGCCCCTGCTACCGGCAACTGGCCCGGTTCTCCGCCGCCTTCGCCCTGCTCACCGACGTCACCCTGTTGTCGGTAGGAGGTGGCCTCAAGGCCCGCCAGCGGCTATCCGGCCGCCTGGCGGACTGTCTGGTGCAGCTCTATTACGCCTCCGCCATCATCAAACAGTGGCATGAGGAAGGCTACCCACCCGACCAGCGGCCGTTGGTGGAATGGGGCCTGAAGACCTGCCTGCGGGATCTACAGGCGAGCATGCGGGCAGCCATCCTGCAGTTTCCGGTGCCGCTGCTGCGTTGGCCGTTGCGATTACTGGTGTTTCCGCTGGGGGCCACCGGGCTCAACGGCCCCGACGATGCCCTGGGCGCGGAGGTGGCCGCCAGCATTGTGCGCGATGCCCCCATCCGCAAGCGCCTGAGCCGGGGCTGTTACGTCAACGAGAGCCCGGACGATTCGCTGGGACGGGTTCTCAATGCCTACCGGCTGGCCAACGAAACCCACGACATGCGGGAAAAACTGCACGCCGCCATTCGCAGTCGCAACGAGGATGAACTGGACGCCATCGCCCTGCTGATGGGCCACCAGCGCAAGGAACTGGTGGACTGGGCCTGCAGCCAGAACATCATCCAGGGGGAGGAATGTGACAAACTGCTGGAGGCGCTGGAGGCGCTCTATGACGTGATCCGGGTCGATGCCTTCGACGCCGACGGCATCAAGAAGCTGGCGCGCTGCGCCAAGGGCAAACGGCAGGTGGTGGAACGGCCACCGAAAGAGGAAGACTGAGCCGGCCGGTCGAGCGGGGGCCACCCCCGGTCGACCGGCGGCCGCTCAGAGATTGAGGATATCGACAATTTCCAGGGTGTTGCGCAGCACAATGTAGACCTTGTCTTCCACCGCGACCTGTTGGTGACGACGATCCAGGTCGACCACCCGGCGATCCCGGTACAGATAGTCCGGCAGATAGTCGCCGCGGGCCAGGTTCAGCTTGCGTTGCCATCCCGGCGGCAGGGGCTGCCCCTGGGCCACTTTCTTCTGCAGTCCTGGCGGTAGGCCGCCGTGGCTGGGGTTGGCGAAAACCGAGGCCGAAGCCGCCAGCAAGGCGAGCGAGAAAAAACCCGTTAGCAATGTGTTCATTGGACGTCTCCGGTGAGAAAACCTACCTCTCACGCTACCACGTTCCCACCGGGGCAACCGTTACCACTTTGTAAATACCCGGTAAGGATGCTTCCAACCCGGCAGCGGCGACAAGCCAGGCCCTTGACACCAAAGTGTTTCACCGTCACCAGCGCTGGCGTTAGCGCAGGCCATCCCGCGCCGCCTGACTCAGCAACCACTGACGCAGGATCTGGATACCGGCCTCGCGGCGGCGGCTGGTTTTCCAGGCGAAGTGGAAGCGGTCGCCGGTCACCAGGTGATGGCACGGTAACCGGACGAAATCGTCCGCATCGTCGAGATTGCTCAGCATGTAATCGTTGGTCAGTACAATGCCCTGGTGATAGCGGGCCGCCTCCAGCGCCAGCAGCATGTGACTGAAGTGCTGCAGCCTGGCCCCGGCCGGCAGCGGCAGACCCACCGCCTCGTACCAGGCCCGCCAGTCACCGCCTTCACGGTTATAGATGGTGAGGGTGGACAACAGCGGGAACTGTGCCAACTGCGCCGGGGTCAGCTGCTGCCCCTGGGCCAGTTGCGTACCTTCCAGGCCCAGTTCCCGAGTCAGGGTTTGCCAGTAGCGGGCGCTGCAGACCGGGAACAGCCGTTCCTGATACAGCAGGTCATAGCTGAACGCGGGCGACTCGGTGCTGATGGTGATGAAACAGTCCGCCACCCGGTCCGACAGCTCCGGGTTCTGGATGGTCATCTCCAGCGCCAGTTCCAGTTGCGGGTGTTCCCGTTGCAGGACCGGCAGTCGCGGCACCAGCCAACGCACCGCAAAGGAGCTGAAGCAGGCCAGCCGCAGGCGGGACTGCTCCCGCCCCAGCACCTGTTCACTGGCCCGTTCGATCTGTAACAGGGCGGAGCCCACCGCTTCCAAATACTGCTGACCCTCGTCAGTCAAGCTCAGGAAACGGCCCGCCCGCAGGAACAGCGGTTCCCCCAGGTAGGTTTCCAGCTGTTTGATCTGGTGACTGACCGCGCTCTGGCTCACCGCCAGTTCTTCGGCCGCCAGCGAGAAGCTGTTGAGTCGAGCAACGGCCTCAAAGACCGGCAACGCTTTCAGGGGAGGCAGTTTCATTATCTAATTTTCTAATAGACCAAAAACAAACATCATTTTATCCAATAAATAGGCCATCCTACACTCAGGGTCCAGTCAATTCACTTGTCGATGGAGACCCCAACCATGTCTGGAACAACCGTCAGCAGCGCGATCCTGCTTCTGGTGATCGGCAACGCCCTGGCACTGGTGTCCGACGTCTTCATCAAGCTGCTGGAGCCGGGCGCGCCGCTGTTCCAGTTTGCCTTTCTGCGCTGCGTGCTGACCCTGCTGCTGTTGCTGCCGCTATGGCAGCACATCAACCACCGCAAACTGTTCGAAGGTGGCCGGATACACTTGGTCCGCGCCCACATTCATCTCGGCGGCATTCTGTGCATGGTGGTGGCCCTCGGCACACTGCCGCTGGCCACCGCCAACGCCGTGTTCTACGGTGCGCCGCTACTGGTGATGGTGCTGTCGGTGGTGATCTTCCGGGAGAAACTGACCCGGTTGAGTGTCGTTGCGGTGGTGAGCGGATTTATCGGCATTCTGGCCATCCTGCGGCCGGTGGAATTCAACTGGGGCGCCATCGCCGCCTTGGGATCGGCCGCCGCGCTGGCGATCAACGCGGTGATGGTGCGCAAACTGCCCAGCGAACAATCCACCGTCCACAAGCTGTTCCTGACCTATCTGCTGATCCTGCCCGCCAGTTTTGTGCTGATGCTGGTGGAAGGCGCCGCCTGGGATCCGTCCATTCTGGCCAGCGCGCTCGGCTCCGCCCTGTTCATCCTGGGCTACAACATCACCGTGCTGCTGGCCTACCGCCAGGTGGACGCCAACCAGGTCACCAGCGCCGAGTACACCGGACTGATCTGGGCGGTGGCCATCGGCTGGATCTGGTTCGGCGAAGCGCCGGATTGGTGGTTTGTCGGCGGCAGCGCACTGATCGTGGTGCCGCTGGTGCTGATCGGCCTGCAGCAGCGTCGTCTGGCCCGGGCCCAGAGCCACTACGTGGCGGACAGCAAGTACCACGGTGCCTCCGGTTGAGGCACCGCATCACCCCAATCCGGATGCCCGGACAAATCCGGTAATCCCCGACAGCACGATCTCCGCCGCCATGGCGGAGAGAATCAGCCCGCTGACCTTGGACAGGATATTGAGTCCGGTCCTGCCCAGCACCCGTTCCAGGTATCCGGACAGGTACAGTAGCAGCGCCAGAAACAGCAGCCCGGTGACCAACCCCAGCACCCCGCCGGCCACTTCCGGGACGGTCTTCAACTCCGCGCCATAGACCAGAATGGCACCGATGGTGGCCGGCCCGATCATCACCGGAATCGCCATCGGCACCACCGCCACGTCGTCCCGGTCCTCCTCGGGTAGGCCAGTGGCGTGATGGCGGGTGCCGCTGTTGACCAGGCTTACGGCGGTGAGAAACAGCAGACAGCCGGCGCCGATACGAAACGAGTTGAGGGTGATGCCAATGGCCTCGAACAGCACCGGGCCGGCAAAGAACAGCACCAGCCCGAGAATGAGCGCCGACAGGCTGGCGCGTCGGATGATGGAGTTCTTCTCCGCCGCCGGCTGGCCCCGGGTCAATGCCAGGAACATGGTCACCACGAAGAACGGTGCCAGCAGGAAGATAAAACGTACGGAACTGCTCAGGTAAGTGGTCAGGAACTCGGATAGCATGGCTCGGCTCGGATTCTCCGGAATCAAAAGCCGGCATGCTACTCCGCCATCAGGATTCTGTCCGTAAGGACCTAGACCTATGCCCGGCCTCCGGGCCTGTCGGCTTGCGGAACAGCACGTAGTTGCCCAGGATCGCCAGGATGGCACCCAGCACCGCCGTGCCGGTCCACTGGAACCCCTCCAACCAGGTGGAGACGCTCAGCGCCACCAGCGGGAACAGCACCGTGGCGTAACCGGCCTTGTCCGCGCCCAGGGTCTGGATAACGGTAATGTAGCAATAGAAGGCGACGATGGAGCCGGGAATGGCCAGGAACACCGTCGCGCCCCAGAAGCTGGTCGCCGTCGGCAACAGCCAGTCCACGCCCTGGATCAGACACCAGATACCCAGAATCGCCGCGCCATAGACCATGGCCCAGGCATTGGCCGCCAGCAAGGGGATGCCGGCCTGGCGCACCTTGATGCTGATCAGGTTGCCCATGGAGAACCAGAAGGTGCCCGCGGCCGCAAACAGGATGCTGGCCGCGCTGGCATTACCCATCTGCAGGTCGTGCCAGAACAGCAGCGCCACCCCGCTGATGCCCAGCGCCACCGCAGGATAGAGTCGCGCCGACGGTTTCAGCCGCAACCACAACCAGCCGTTGAAGGCGTTGAACAGTGCCGCCAGCGAGAACACCACCGCCAGCAGGCCGCTGGTCATGGACTCGGCGGCACGGTAGATCAGCAGGAAATTGATGCTGTACAGGGTCGCCCCCTGCAGCACCAGCCAGCCATGCTGCTTCAGGCTCAGCTTCGGCAACCGTCGCAGCAGCGCCAGCAGGCCCAGGGCCACGGCGGAGGCCATGACGAAGCGGTAGAACACCGAGATATCCACCGGCGCCGATTCCACCTGCAGGCGGATGGCGGTCCAGGTCAGGCCCCAGATCAACACGGTCAGGCCATAGTGCACGGAAATGGGCATAGTGGGATTTTCCAGAGGCAGGTTAGACAGGCTATCAGGATACGAAGACCGCACCGACAAAACTTGTCAGATCCTGCGCAACGGTGGATGATTCTTGCGGAGGCCCGCTATGCAGACTGAACCGCATTCCCCAACGAACCCGACACCGGAACGCCGCGACATCATCGATGCACTGCAGGCCGTCGGCGTGGCACCGCAGCGACTGCTGGAACTGGACCATGGCCGGGCCCTGGCGCTGTGGCAGAATCGCCGGGGCGAGGTGCGCTACGAACGACCCCGGCACCATGCCCTCAGCATCTACACCCGCGAGGGCGACAAGGCCAGCCGGATGGTCAACGGCCGTGCGGTGAGCAAGGGGTTCCCGGGCGCGGTGTGCCTGTTCCCCGCCGGCAGCCAGTCGACCTGGCGCATCGGCGGGGAGTTCGAGTTCTTCCACCTCTACTTCAACGACCTGGACCTGGCACGCTGTGCCGAACAGACCTGGGATTGCGAGCCGGACTTGGTGCAACTCGCCGAGCTGTACCACGCCAACGACCCGGTGCTGGCCCAGGCTGGCCAATTGCTGGCGCTGAGTGACTGGCAGGCCCCCGGTCAGGCCATGGCCATGGACCACCTGGCGCAATGGCTGTTGCTGCAGATCGTCTCCCGTCACGCCACCGTGCAGAAGGTGGCACCGGAGGTCACCGGCCAGCTGTCCCGGCGCTACCGCCGGTTGTTGCAGGAACGCATCGAGGTCGAACTGGCGCAGCCGCTGACCCTGGCCGAAATGGCCGGCTGGGTGAACCTCAGCCCCTACCACTTCGCCCGCCTGTTCCGCGCCACCTTCGGCTGTGCGCCCTACCAGTACGTCCAGGAACAACGGCTGACCCGCGCCCGCGACCTGTTGCGCCAACCTAACAGCAAAATCACCGCGGTGGCGCTGACCTGCGGCTTCAACGACCCCAGCCAGTTCAGCCGGGCCTTCCGCAAACGGTTCGGGATTGCGCCCTCGGCCTATCGGGCCGAAACAAAGAAGTAATACTCAGCTCTGGAAGCCTTCGATGGCACCTTTGATGGCGCTTTCGATAGCACTTTCAATGGCACTTTCGATGGCAAAGACGTGGGGATCGTCGTCGCCCAGGTGACGCAGGGCCTCTGCCAGCTTCAGCAGGTACTCGTCGTTGCGGCCGCTGGGGCCGCAGGAAACCGCGATCTGGCGGGCAATGTCGGAGTCGTGGGCCGGTCCGAGGAAGGCGGCGTTGTCCTCGGTGGCGATGTACACCAGCCCCTCAGCCCGCGACTCGTCGTCGAAGATCAGATCGGTGGCGAAGCGTAGGTAGCCGTTCTTCTCCCGCACATCCAGCTGCTCGAACACCGCCGGTGCTATGCGGTAGGCCATGCCCTTGCAGCGGGCCCCTGGCTGTTCCACCAGCGTCACCACCCGTCCCGGTGCCTCCGGGGTACCACGATGGTCGTGGGAACCCTGCCAGAACCGCCGCACCCAGCCCTCGATCGTCGCCGGACGCTGCTCCAGGAACGGGAAATCCACCTTGTAGATCAGCGAGCCGTAGCCAAACAGCCACACCGACTCGATGCCGTCGAAGCAGAAACGCTGGCGGTTGTGCTCTGTGGTGTCAAAGGACATGGGGGGTGAACCAGGCAAAATCACAAAGTCTGATGATAGATGCCTAAGCACGGGGCTGCCAATGGCTTTCACCAGGCGCTGTTCAATTCAGGTCTGACTGCTTGACCTCAAAAGCGGACATCAAACCGGACAAAATAATCCGGATTTCCATACACATTCATACAAAATTCTTTTTTTGATATACAGTTAAGAGATCATAAAAACGGACATCAAACCGGACAAAGGCATCGATATTCCGATGACCAAAGCCTCCATAATGGACTTCGCGTTGCGAATTTTTGCAAGGTCCAGACGTTCCTGCAAAGTCGTGCATTGCTTGTGAGTGGCTCTGAATGCCAGAGAGGATCTGGAGTTATTCAGAGGCGGTTCTGGTCTTCTTCCTTTGCAGACTGGGTTTGATCGGGTCAAAAAAAAGCCGGGGCAAGCCCCGGCAAGTCAGCACTCGTCATTGCAATGCGTTAAGGCGCCTCAGGCGGGCACCGCGTCGGTAACGTCGATCGCCACCTCGGCGGACTCACACAGATACTGCTCGGCGTCGAAGCGCCGGGTCTGTTGGCGGAACTGCCAGGTAAAGCCCGCCCACAGCGTGGTGTTCTTGCCGTTCTCATTGACGTACCAGCTCTGACAGCCGGTCTGCCACACCGAGTCCCCCAGCTTGGCCTGCAGCGAGGCGTTGTACTGGCTCTGGCTACCGGCCTTGACCTCGACCGTGGCCCAGTCCTGGCGGTCCATTTTCTTCACTGCGTCCAGCACGTACTGGACCTGGGATTCGATCATGAACACCATGGAGCTGTGGCCCAGACCGGTATTCGGCCCCATCAGCAGGAACAGGTTGGGGAAGCCCGCCACGGCGGTACCCTTGTAGGCCTCGGCACCGTCCTGCCAGGCCGCCAGCAGGTCCTGGCCGTCACGACCGAAGATCATGCCCTTGGGAATCGGGTCCTGTGCCTTGAAACCGGTGCCGTAGATGATGCAGTCCACTTCCCGCTCGACGCCATTTCGATCCACGATGACATTGCCGCGCACCTCGCGGATGCCATCGGTCAGGACATCCACGTGGTCCTGGTCCAACGCCGGGTAGTAGTTGTTGGAGATCAGAACTCGCTTGCAGCCAAAATGGAAGTCCGGGGTCACCTTCTTGCGCAGCTCCTTGTCCTTGATCTGGCTGCGGATATGGCGACGGGCCTGGAGCTCGCCCAGCTTGAGGATGCGCGGGTTGCCAACGAAGCCCAGCACCCGTGCCTCCAGGAACCAGTAGATGCTGCTGCGCAGGGCGTTCAACGTCTGTGGCACCTTGCGGAACATCATCCGCTCCAGCGGGGTGATTTCACGGTCCGGCTTGGGCATGATCCAGGGCGGGGTGCGCTGGTACAGGTCCAGATGGGCGGCGTCCTTGGCCACCTCCGGCACGAACTGGATGGCGCTGGCGCCGGTGCCGATCACGGCTACCCGCTTGCCCTTGAAGTCGTAGTCATGGTCCCAGTCCTGGGAATGGAAGGCCTTGCCAGTGAACGTCTCGATGCCCTTGATGTCGGGATAGGCCGGGGTGCTCAACCCGCCCATGCCGGACACCACCACCTGGGCCTCAAACCGCTCGCATGCCGGCAACGCCTCGTCGCTACGGTCCAGCTCATCGCCGGGCTTCACGCCTTTGTCCTGCATGTACTGCCACAGCGCCGGGCTGTCGCAGGTTTCCAGGGTCCAGCGCTGGCGGCGTTCGTCGTAGCGGGCGCCTGTCAGGTGGGTGTTGAGGCGAATGTGATCGGTCAGGCCGTACTTCTCGGCGCAGTGCTTGAGGTAGGCCTTGATCTCGGGCTGCGGGGCGAACATCCGCGTCCAGTTCGGGTTCTGCTCGAAGGAGAACGAATACAGCGCCGATTGCACATCACAGGCACAGCCCGGGTAATGGTTCTCGTGCCAGGTGCCGCCGATGTCGTCGCTCTGCTCCAGAATCACAAAATCGTCATAGCCGGCCTCTTTGAGCTTGATGGCCATACCCAAGCCGGAAAAGCCGGTGCCGATGATGGCAATCTTGGTGCTGTTATCCATAATCCAACCTCGTTGTCTGCAGTGGCCACCGTCTGGGGGTGGCTCGGAATCCTGATTGTTACCGGCGGCGAGACCGTCGGAGACTGGCATTTGTCAGTCGGTAGACAAATGTATACACCGTCAGGTAGACGACTGTATACTTCAAATCATCGAACAACGGCCCGTTGGCCCCCAATGACACAAAGGCGTCCCCATGAGCGTGATGACTGGCGGAAAACTGAAACTGGTACAGGCGGCCCTGCGGCTGGCCACTGAACGCTGCAACCTGACCTCACTGGGGCTACGGGAACTGGCGCGGGAAGCGGGACTGAACCCCAACACCTTCTACCGCCACTTCAAGAGTCTCGACGAGCTGGGGCTGCAGGTGCTGGGTTACATTGCCGGCGAGATGAAGACCGGGGTGCGGGAGCTGCGCATGGTGGCCGAAACCTCGGAACAGGCCGCCGCCAGCACGGTGGCCTTCGTGTACAACTACTTTCTGGAGAACAAGGCCGCCACCACGGTGGCGGTGCGGGAACTGTACGGCCCCTCCCCGATCCTGCGTCGGGCGCTGGAACAACAGCTCAATGCCAGCGCCCGGGAGATGGCGGAGGACATCCTGGCGCGAGGCCTGATCCCCAAGAGCCTGGACGAGGCGACGGTGCAGGAAATCTCCCACATGACCATTCGCTACATCCTGTTCCGGGCCATGGACTACATCGAGAAGCCAGAGCAGCGCCAGGCCATCCGGCAGGAGACCGAACGCTTCATCAACCGTCAGTTTCGCGGCGCCCTGCTGGACCCCCTCTCCGACGACGACATCGGCGCGCTGACGGCCAAACTGGCAACGACCACCAACTGAAGCGGAGCAGCCAGTGTCACCGTGGTTTACTGGGTGGTGTTGTAGACGTAAGACGTCACCACGCCGCTGGCGTCGAAGGTGATGACCAGATCTGTGGTCTCCGCGTCATTGAACGCCGACCAGCGGTACTTGCCGTAAGTCCAGGTGCGCTGGCCGTCCTTGATCCCGGTGCGCCAGGGCTCGCCAAACATGCGCTGGACATCTTCACGAGTGGTTTCCCCCAGGCGGATCTGATCCACGTTGTGGGTGGCAAAATCCTGGCCCACGGTAGCGCAGCCTACCAGCGTCGCCAGCAGGGCGGCCATCAGCAGCGCTTTCATCCGGGTGGTCACAGTCATGGAATGCTCCTTCAGTGAGTGATCGCCTCTATGATACCGATGGCCAGCCTGGCGACGATTACGATGCCGCAACCTTTGCCACCGGCCTGAGCCGGGCACCAAAGAAGAACAGCCCCAACCCCAGCAGGATCAGGCCGCTACCCTGCAGCATCGCCACCGTCAGCGCTTCGCCGTTAAACCAGAACCCCAGATACAGGGCGAACACCGGGGTGATCAGGGTCACCAGCGCCACGGTGGTGGCAGACAGGTGCCGCAGCACGTGGTAGTAGCTGACAAAGCCCAGCAACGAACCGAATACCGCCAGGTACAGTACCGCCCAGGGCGACGGGCTGGCCCAGTCCACCGTTGGCACGGTACCGTCCAGCAGCCACCAGGTCAGGGCAAACAGCGGCAGGCTGAGCACCAGGGTGCCCACCGTCTGGGCCAGCGGATGGCACTGGGCGTCGGTCTTCTTCACCATCACCGCACTGAGGCTGAACAGCAACACCGCCGCCAGCAGCATCAGCAACCCGATCAGGCGCTCCCCGGCCACCGTCAGGTCGTCCTGGAACAGCAGCACCAAACCGGTCAGCGCCACGCCACAGGCCAGCCACTTGTGACGAGGCATAACCGGCTCGTTGAGCAGCCACTGGCCCAGCACCGCCGACAACATCGGCGACAACCCGTACAACACCGAGATGAGTCCGGACGGCACGAACTGGGCGGCGGCGTAGCTCAGACTCAGCGCCGCGTAGACCCCCAGCAACGCCCAGCTGTAGCTCTTCAGCGCCGCTCCGCGCCAGCGCAGGGGAATGCCCAGCACCCGAATCAGCACCAGGCCCAGCACGGCGGCAATCAGCATTCGCACGCCGGCGGCCAGGATGGGGTGCAGGGTGGCACCGCTAAAAGCAATGCCCAATGGGGTGGTCGTCCAGACGACAACCACGGTGAGGTACGCGGCAGGGATGTGCATGAGACTCCTTCTCCTGAGTGGGCCTCCCCGGAGACCACCGCCCCACGCACAAAAAAGGCCGCAGGGCGATTGCGCTGCGGCCTTTGGGGAATTCGGTTAAAACGTCAGTTGTCCGTTCCCTCTGCCGCAGCCACAGGCACACGAATCCACTTGGCCACCAGGGCCAGTCGGCGCATTGCTTTCGGGGCAACGGAACAGTGAGACACCAGAAACGATCCTTTCAAGGGTTCAGAATCAACAACTAACGAATCTGCAGCATGCCGGGATTGAGGGAAGGCTGTCAAGACTTCAAATTAGAGCATTCTTGCCATCCCGCGCTGAGCGACGCCGGGTTACTCGTAGGATGTTGAGAGGCGTAGCCGAACCGCTTCATTCGCGCCGGTTCCGGGATAGAGCTGATGCGATTCGCTCTGCTCATCACATCCTACGAAACCAAAAAAGCCCCGCACCAGGCGGGGCAAAGAGGATCGTCACTACTCGATTGCGTCAATTCGGGGCAGGCTCAGTACAGCTTGGCCAGGGACTTCCTGGCGAACGCCTCCACGTCGTCCAGCCGGCCTTCCTTCACCTTCACCAGCCAGTCCGGGTCCTGCAGCAGGGCGCGGCCAACGGCGATCAGTTCGAACTCGTGATTGTTCATCCGCTCCACCAGCTCGTCGATGCCGGATTGCTCCACCGCTTCCTGCTTGCTGGCGAAGGTGCCGCTGATGAAGTCCTCGGTCAGACCCACGCTGCCGACCGACATGGTGGGCTTGCCGGTGAGCTTCCGGGTCCAGCCGGCCAGGTTGAGGTTGGAGCCCTCAAATTCCGGCTCCCAGAACCGGCGGGTGGAGGCGTGGAAGATGTCGACGCCGGCGTCCGCCAGCGGCGTCAGGAACGCCTCCAGCTGTTCGGGAGTGTCCACCAGGCGGGCGTCGTAGTCCTGCTGTTTCCATTGGGAGAAGCGCAGCATGATGGGATAGTCCGGGCCCACCCGGTGACGCACCGCCTCGATCAGCTCGACCACGAAGCGCTGACGGTTGGCCATGGAGCCGCCGTATTCGTCGTCCCGCTGGTTGGTGCCTTCCCAGAAGAACTGGTCGAGCAGGTAACCGTGGGCACCGTGGATCTCGACGCCGTCAAAACCGATGGCCTTGGCATCCTGGGCGGCGTCGGCGAAAGCAGTGATCACATCCTCGATGTCACCCTTGCTCATGGCCTTGCCGTTGGGCTTGCCGGGCGCAAACAGACCGGAGGGGCTGTAGCCCGGCACGCTGGCGTCAGGCTCGACGCCTTCCTTGCGCACCGCGCCCACGTGCCACAGCTGGGGAAAAATCTTGCCACCGGCGGCGTGAACCGCATCCACCACCTGCTGCCAGCCCGCCAGCGCCTCGGCGCCATGGAACGCCGGCACGTTGGGGTAGCCGTTGGCGGCGACATGATTGACGAAGGTGCCCTCGGTGATCAGCAGGCCCACCCCACCCTCGGCGCGGCGACGGTAGTAATCCACCACGTTCTGCCCCGGCACACCGCCGGGTGAAAAGTTACGGGTCATCGGCGCCATGGCCACCCGGTTGGCGAGTTGCAGGTTGTTCAGCTCAAACGGCTCAAACATCGGCCCCAGATTCATGGTCATGATCGGTTACTCCAATTCGGTTTCGTAACGCAACCCTATTTAATCTGGTTTTAAAATGCAACCCTTTTAGGTAGACTGACGGACATGGCAAGAAAACGTTTCGATGATTCCAATTGCTCGGTGGCCCGCGCACTCAATGAAGTGGGGGACTGGTGGTCGCTGCTGATTGTGTTGCAGGCAATGTACGGCACTCGCCGCTACGTGGACTTTCAGCAGGAACTGGGCATTGCCAAAAACATTCTGTGCGACCGGCTAAGCCGGCTGGTGGACAATGAGGTACTGGCCAAGGTGAACGTCGGCGAGCACGGCGCTCGGTACGAGTACCGCCTCACCGACAAGGGCCGGGATCTGTTTCCGGTGGTGATTGCGTTGCGTCAGTGGGGTGACAAGTGGAACCCGGCGCCGAACGGCTCTGCCCTCGACCTCCGCGATCGCGCCACCGGCCGCCCGATCGGCCAAATGCACGTCAGCGACGCCGACGGCAAGCCGTTGACGGTGCGTGATGTGTTCCTGCCGGAGCCGGCCGACGACGCCGGCTGAACCGCCAGCGCTGATGGGCACTGCCAGCGGCCCCAGTGACGGCGGCGCTGGCAGCTGATCGTCAACTCAGCGGCTGGATGAAGTCCGGCCCTGGTTGCCAGAAGCCGGCCGTGACCGGCGTCGGCCCGGATTGCCGCCATTTCCTGACTCACCGCCGCCACTGCGTGCCGATGGGCTGCGGCCAGCGCCCTGACCCCGACCCTTGCGAGCCCGACTGGGGTCCGCCTTGGCCTTGGGCTTGAGCGGCAGATTGTTGATCGGCTCAAAGCCTTCCACCGTCTTGCGGGGAATCTGCTGGTTGATCAGCCGCTCGATGCCCGCCAGCAGCTTGCCCTCATCGGCACTCACCAGCGACAGCGCATGGCCGCTCTCACCGGCACGGCCGGTACGGCCGATACGATGGACATAATCTTCCGGCACATTGGGCAACTCGAAGTTGACCACTTGCGGCAACTGCTTGATGTCCAGCCCGCGGGCGGCGATGTCGGTGGCCACCAGCACCCGGATGTCACCCTGCTTGAAATTGCTGAGCGCCCGGGTGCGAGCACCCTGGGACTTGTTGCCGTGGATCGCGGCGGCGGTGATGCCGTCTTTTTCCAGCTTCTGGGTCAGCCGGTTGGCGCCGTGCTTGGTGCGGGTGAACACCAGCACCTGCTGCCAGTCATGCTGGTTGACCAGCTTACTCAGCAGCGCGGATTTCTGCTTCTGGTCTACTGGGTAGACGGTCTGCTTGATGGTCTTGGCGGTGGTGTTGCGGGCCGCCACTTCCACCTGCACCGGCGCATCCAGCAGGCCCTGGGCCAGCTTGCGGATCTCACCGGAGAAGGTGGCGGAGAACAGCAGGTTCTGCCGCTGCTCCGGCAACAGCGCGAGGATCTTGCGAATATCGCGGATAAAGCCCATGTCCAGCATGCGGTCGGCCTCATCCAGCACCAGGATGTCGAGGGCGTCGAATTTCACCGCGTTCTGCTGGTACAGATCGAGCAGCCGGCCCGGCGTGGCGACCAGCACATCGACGCCTTTATGCAGCTTGCGCATCTGCGGATTGATCTTGACGCCGCCAAACACCACGGCGGAAGAAGTGGACTGGTACTTGCTGTACAGGGCGACGCTGTCACCCACCTGCGCCGCCAGCTCCCGGGTCGGCGTCAGGATCAGCGCCCGCACACCGCGGCCACGACGGGGTAACTCCGCCAAACGCTGCAACAGCGGCAGGGTAAAGCCGGCGGTCTTGCCGGTACCGGTCTGGGCAGCGGCCATCACGTCCTTGCCGGACAACACCGCGGGAATGGCTTGGGACTGAATGGGAGATGGGGTGTCATACCCCTGATCGGCGGTCGCACGGACCAACGACTCGGACAAACCGAGGGAAGAAAAACTCATAAAGGATCAACTCAGTAAAGACTCCCGGCTTAGGCGGGAGCGGCCATGAATTGGGCATGGCGAATAAAGACGACTACGGCCACGCGCCTGATAATCAGGGGGCCGTCCTCAGACAGGTCGTATCGGATAGGTGGGCAAACCGGCGTGTGGCCGTGAACTGCACCGTCCTTCGAGGCAGGATAGCGGGCACCTTAACAGAGCTGTGCCGCAATAGCCAGAAATCCCGGTGCGACCGGAAGCCTCCCAGAACCGGGGCTGCTGCTGGCTGGACCGGCAAGCAGCGGCCCTCCTGCTTCCACCTCGGTATCCCAAGGTGCTGCGGTTATTATCTGAATTCAGGATCAATCGGTCGTTAATGTGGATCTGCGCCCAACTATTGATATTCTTAGATTGTCGTGGAAACGAATCTCCAAGCCTGGGTCAAACCGGCGTTAAATCTCCCCAGCCATACTCAAAAACGTAACGGTTGGAGCAAAGGAGGATGCTCGTTGTGCCAGCGTTGAAATAGGCTTTTATTTCGGCCTTCAAGACAAAATTCTTGGACCACCAATAAAGGTGAACTTGCCAATAATGGAATCTGACAAGTTGATGTTCTGGGTTTTATTTTTTATTGTGGCTGCATTTAACTTTTGGTTTGATCTATATGCAAGCCATCGTGTAACTGATAAAAGAAAACAAAAAATTTTACTTGCCAATCCGTTATGGTTTTTAGTTCGGGGGCTGTTTTCAAAAGAACATGTGAGAATAAGATTTATCGGTGGTGGGGCAAAGCTCTTGTTATTGGTACTTTTTTTTGGTGGCATTTGGTAGCAAATCTAAACAATTGGGGTCAGATTGGACTAGCCCTGGTTATTTTTCAACCTTGAAATAGCTGACTGTATTCAATAGACAGTATGGACCTGAGACCAATTATTTCAGAATATCGGGACTAAAGACATGAAACCCGGCCAGAGCGGACACAGCACCGTTATTGAAAAGTCTTACATTTTATTTTTCTTTTCAGTACCACTATCACTAATGGGCTGGCCAGTTATATCGGAGCAAACTAAGTACCTGATTGCATGGATTGGATTTTATGGGTACATACCATTTTACATTCTCACCATTCTGTTCTTGGCTTTATCAAAAAGAAGGATATTGAAGGCCTATATAATATTTTCACCAGCAACATACTTAATAATTCAACCGCTTGGACGCCCAATCCATTTCATCCTGAATGGCGACCTAGAAAGCGCTCTGATGGCACTCAAGCCTAACTACGGCTACGTTTTATTTTACGGATATATATATTTTGTTTTAGGTTATTTATTAATGGGAATGGCATGGGTACTCTGGCGATGGTTTTTAGCAGGTAAATTTTCTGGCATACGGTAAGGCGCCTGGAAATTGGGGGAACCAATAATTAATAACCGGGGTCATGAATAACCGGGAATAACCGGGGTCAGATACAAATTCCTAACCAATTTACGTAAGCCGCTAAATCCTATTCACCACCAAAGCACACTTTTCTATTATTCCCTCGCTGCACCACATGCTGCGGAAAACCAACCGGACAAAACCGTTGTTGCCGCGCCATATTTCCTCCTTGAAATTGATGGCTTGTATTCGATCACTCGTTAATGTGGATCTGATTCCAATTGTTGAATGTAGCTGTCGGAGTATTCGTATTGCATCAATGCACCAATTTTAGACCATAAACCAGGCAATTCAGGAATAATGGCCTAATACTAATGCATTACTATAAAACATCAATAATGTAGTTATTTTGAGCCATTAAACGAAAACCCAAGGGTTATTGGCTTGTCTTCAAACCAATACTTTGTCTTTGGTGCTTTTGGAATGATTAGGGAGCCTTTGGCTAACCTCTCGAGCCCTGGTGCCTCGCTGTTCCTTGGCCGTCGCCTTCAAACCAGGCCAGCACCGGCCCGAGCGGCTATATTGAAGTCACGGTGCCGCAGTTAAACTACCAGTGTATACGACTCGAGTCCTAACCATGTTACGCACCCTTACTTTCCTGCTGATGTTGCTGTTGCCCACGATTGGCGTGGCGGCGGAATTTCGGGTTGGCCTATTGCATGGCGACGCCGAGATTTTTGATTATGAGCTGTCGGTGCTGCGGCTGGCGTTGGCGCACGCCCCGGGCAGTCACAGCCTGAGCGTGGTGCCGCTGCCAGGAACCACCCAGGAGCGGGTGTTCAGCATTCTCGATGCCCCCAGGGCGCCGATCAATGTGTTCTTCAGCGGCTACAGCCCGGAGCGGGAACGGCGGTTGTTGCAGGTGAATGTGCCGCTGACGCGGGGGCTGCTGGGGTACCGGCTGTTCCTGGTCAAGGCCCAGCGGGCGCAGGAATTGTCGGCCATCACCAGCCTCAATACGCTGCGCCGCTACGCCATCGGTTCCGGCATCGGCTGGCCCGACAACGACGTTTTTGCGGCCAACGGCCTGAAGCTGGTCACCAGTCGCTACGACAACCTGTGGCGGATGCTGGACATGGAGCGTTTTGATCTGTTTCACCGCGGGGTGCAGGAAATCTTTACCGAGCTGGATCGCCCCGAGCACAGCCACCTGGCGGTGCTGCCCGACGTTGCCGTGGTGTTCCCGTTCGACTACTTCTTCTACGTCTCCCGGCAGCAGCGGGAGTTGCACGACATCCTGCTCACCGGCCTGCGCAACGCTTACCAGAGCGGCGCCTTCATGGCCCACTTTCAGAGCCATCCCGCCATCACGGCAGCGCTAGGGCGGGCGCGGCTGGACCAACGGACGCTGATCCAGCTTGAGCTTCCGGAAACCTACCACAGCCTGACCACTATCCCGGCGCGCTACTGGCACCACAAGCAGCGAGTGCTCCAGTCGCGGCAGCGGGCGCTGGCCCTGGGGTACTGAGAGGCTCCCTAGACCACCTTGCCCCGTAGCGCCTTGACCTTGCCGCGCTGGTTCTTGTGGTCCATCCGGCGCTGACGGGCGGCGCGGGAGGGCTTGGTGGGTCGGCGCGACTTTTGCGTCTTGACCGCCGCCAGGATCAGCTCTTTCAGTCGCGCCAGGGCGTCGTCCCGGTTCTGCTCCAGGGTGCGAAAGTTCTGCGCCTTGATCACCACCACGCCGTCCTTGCTGATGCGCTGATCCGGGTAGGCCAGCAGCCGTTCCTTGTAGAACGGCGGCAGACTGGAGCGGCGGATATCAAACCGCAGATGCACCGCGCTGGCCACCTTGTTGACGTTCTGGCCGCCCGGCCCCTGGGCGCGGATCTGGGTGATCTCGATTTCCCAGCTGGCCAGTTCCACGGCGTTGGAGAGTGTCAGCATGGCGGCCTCACCGTCTCAGTCAAAATGGTCCCGGTGCAGGGCGACATCCAGCGGCTTGCGCTGCTCCCACTGCAGTTTTTCCAGCTCCGGCTGGTCGTAGAACTGCTTGACGTAGCCCAGACACAGCCAGGCCACCAGCTTGCGATCCGGCGGTGCCCGCAGGATGTCCTTGACCTCGCCGGGATCGAGGATGCTGACCCAGCCCATGCCGACGTTCAGCGCCCGGGCCATCAGCCACATGTTCTGGATGGCGCAGACCACGCTGTACTCGCCGGTCTCGCGGATGCTGGTCTGACCCAGCACCGGTGCCGAGGACGGCTTGTAGAACACCGCAACGTTGAGCGGCGCCTCCAGGATGCCCTCCAGCTTGAGCCGGGAGTACAGCCGGCGACGGTCGTCGCTGAACTGCGCCTCGGCCTTGCGGTTCTCCGCCTCGAAGCTGTCCGCCACCCGGCGCCGAACGGTGGGATCCCGCACCAGCACGAATTCCCAGGGCTGGGAGAAGCCCACCGAGGGCGCCAGGGTGGCGGCCCGCAGGATCTGCTCCACCACCGCCTCGGGCACGGCCTGGGGCAGGAAGTTGTTACCCCGCACGTCCCGGCGGTGCAGCATGATCTCGGTGAGCAGCCGCTGATCGGCTTCGGTGAAGGTTCTATTGTTCATGGCGTTCGGCAAGGCCGCGACGATCAGCGGAACACGCAGTGCTTGGCGTAGTCACCGGCCTCATTGACGCTCCAGTCACCCTTGGGTTTTTCCTCCATCGCCACACACCAGGCTTCGCTGCCAATCTCGGGGGCACAGCCCGCCAACAGCACACCAACAACCAACATCAACAGCGCTTTCTTGACCATCATACGACACCTTTCAAACCGGGGGCCCCTGGGCCCGAGTAAGTGCGAAACAAAGCCCGGATCATACGCGAGCCGGCGCCAAGTCTCGACCCCGGCAGGACCCCGTCAGGCCTCGGGGGGCTCGCCCTCCTCTGCCTGCAGCTCGGCGGCGGGCAACCGCCCGATACCCCAGCTACCACGGATGCGCTCAATCACCGCCTGCAGTTCCTCGGCGGGCACGTCGGCCAGAGCGCCACGCTCCAGGGGGTCGAAATGGAAGATGTACAACCGCGAGGCGAACTGATCGAACGGCAGCGACGCCTCGCCGAAGCGTTCACCCTTGCCGGCGGTATTGACCACGATGCCATGGCCCCAGTTCTGGCCGCTGTCGTTGTTGGGGTTGAAAAAATACACCCGCATCTGGTCGCTGGGGTCCAGCGCCACCCGCAGGATGGTGATGGCGTGCCAGCCGATGAACCGGGCGGCGCTGTCGGTGACGGCGATGCCCGCCGGCTGGGGATGGATCACCGGCTGGTTGCCGTTGTAGAAGGGATGGTAGCTGGCGTAGAAGTGGCGCAGGAAACCGTCCAGGTCATCCATCAGTCCGGTGCTGACATCGACGTTAATGCGAAAGCCGCGACCCGACCACCAGCCATGGAATTCCGGGTTGATCCACTGGTGCGGATCGCCGTCGCGGCCGGCGCAGCGTCGGCCCATCTCGGCGTAGATCCGATCCAGGTGCGGCACCACCACCAGCGACACCGGGTCCAGGTCCGGGGCAATTTCCGCCGCCAGTCCGGACAGGCTCTCCCGGGAGGAGATCGGCTGGCCCTCGAAGTGAATGATGATTTCATCGTCCCGCGCCGCCCAGGCCACCATCTGCAGCAGATAGTCCGGGTCGTTGTAGGCCCACATCGACAGCGCCCGGGCCGACTGGCAGGTGGGGTTGTTGCCCTGCCCTACCCCCAACGGCAGGCCCAGCATGCACAACACCCCCTCCATCAGCCGGGCTTCCGCCGACGGCGATTGGCCATACAGCAGCGACAGCCGCTGACGACAGCTTTCGGAGATTGGCAGGGCCAGCTGTCGCCACAGCCCCGGCGCCACCGGCGGCTGGTACAGAATGCCCCGCTCCAGCATCAGGGCCAGGCCGTAAATGGCCTGGGCGGTTTCCGGGTACACACACCTATCGATGATGGCGCGGATCAGCTGGGCGTAGCACAGCAGGCAGTCCCGACCGGTGCTGGAGACTCCCAGCGCCTCCGCCAACAGATGATCGCTGTGGTCCAGTAAGTGGCGCAGCAGCACCGGATGGTAGGGTGACACCAGACCGGTGTCGTGCATCGAGCGGGCAAAACCGGTGGCCTCCGATTGCAGTGCCACCTGGTCCATGGCTCGTAGCCGCTCCCGGTAGACCCCCACCCCCGGGTCTTCCCGACAGGCATCGGTGGGGCCAAAAAGGCTGCTCACCAAGCGGTCCGCGCCCTGGCCACTGGCGCCGAGATCGATGGTGGGATCGGCCCGGCAGACGGCGATCTGGGTGACCATTTGCTTGATGTCGTCCACCTGGATCGGCCGCTGGCGCAGCATGCGCCAGATTTCGCCGATCAGCCGGTCGATGATGTGTTCGTAACCGATGCGTTCGGCCAGGTGCCGCACCAGCGCCCGGCTGGCCAGGGCCAGACGCCCTTGCTGGGTGCGCTCGGCCTCGCTGGGGACGCCGAACAGCAGGTCGAGGTTGATGGCCAGCACCTGGGTCAGGTAATGGTGGGCCTGCTCGACGGAGACGCCGGGGTGCTCATAGTGACCCAGCGCCACCGCCAACAGACGCAATTCACTGAGCGCCTCGACAACCACGGTGTCCGGCTCGGCACTCTTGAGGGAGTAGGGGGTAAGCGACGGTACCAGGATCTGCGGGCAGGCCCAATCGGAGCCGGCAAAAATACCGGCCGCTTCCAGCGCCTGAGCCTGGCATTCCAGCACCTCGCAGCCACCCTCCACCAGCAGCAGCCGCTTGGCCGTATCCAACACCCGCCGCACCTTGCCTGGCTTGGCAAACGACGGGGCCTGGGCCATCAACCGTACCGCCTCGTCGAGCTGGACCGACAGTGTGTTCAGCTTGCCGTCCCTGTTACCGGGATGGGTCTCGGGCGTAGTCACAGCGACTCCTCCTGGGGGCGGCGCAGACCAGGGAACCAACCCACACGTTGACGGGCGCCCGGGCGGCGGATTCAGTCATTATACATAGAAATCCAGCTCCTCCTGGCGCTTGAGCAGGTCCCTCATCACGTGGGGGTCGTCGCCGAAGAAATACACCAGACCCCAGTGGGTGCCGAAGGCGGTGCGCTTGGTCACGGTTTCCTCCAGTGGCGGCGTCAGTTCGTGGGACTCGAAGTAGTCGTGGTCCTCGGTCTCCTCCGGCAGCTCCAACCGGCTCACCACCCGCCGACGCGGATAGACCCCGAAACAGCCGGCATGGCCCTTGGCATCCACCACCTCCCTGGGGAAGAAGGCGGTGATTTCCTCCTCCGTGGTGGTCGGATCGAATGCCAGGATCAGCCCCTGGTAGGCGTTGAAGCCGTAAGCTCGTTCCAGCAGCTCGAACACCTTGAACCCGGGCGGCCGGTACGCCACCTCGCCGAAATACATCTCGCCATCGCTGGTGACGAAGTACTCGGGATGGACAAAGCCGAACTCGATGTCGAAGGCCTTGATCAGCTTCTCGATCTGGGCCCGGATCTGGGACCGGTATTGCTCCAGCTCCGGGGTCGCCGGCACAAACACCGAGTAACCCAGGGTGACGTACTCGGAAATATTGAGAAAACGGATCTTGCCCTGGTGAATCCAGGCCTCGACCGCAAACTCCCAGCCATCGAGGTGGGATTCCATCAACACCGGGAACTCCTCGTCGGGGATGGAATCCACCTCATCCGGAGTGCGAATCACCCGGTGGCCGAGGCAGCCGGCCTTGTCGAAGGCCTTGAGGTGAATGGGGTCGTTGGGATCGCCGTCGAGCTTGAGCAGGGTCTGGTTGACCCGTTTGAGAAAGCGGATGACGTCTTCCTTGTCGTGAGCCTCCTCGAAGATGCCCACCCGAATGCCCCCCAGCTGGGCCCGCCGCTTCATCAGTGCCTTGTCCCGCAGCAGCATGGCCTGGCCCAGCAGGCGGGGGTTATTGAGCAGCACCGAGTTGATGGCGCCGGCCCATTCCACCGTCTCCTCGAACAGCGGAATGGCGACATTGACGCCCATGTCCTTGAGGGTGGTTGCGATTTCCAGCGAGCGGTCGTTGAGCCGCTCGAAATTCCAGGACACGTAAGGAATGCCGTGTTCCTGGCAGTAGGCCTCGGCCCAGTCCGGCGCCACCACCACATAGCGCCGATCAAAGTTTTCCGCGGCTTCCACCGCGTTCAGGCACCATCCCAGCAAGGCGACGTAGCCCTTGTCGGGATTGCGCGGCCGGGTTTGCCAACGGGTTCCCGGTTCGTCGGGTGTTGCCTGATACTGTGCCATACGCAAGCCTCCTGGCTAAAAAGGGTTCTGCTCACCCTACAGGGGTAGCTCAGGAGCGCGCCGACAGCAACCGCCGGCGACAAGCATGAACGGGCCGCAAGGCCAGAGCCCGCCGGGGCTTGCGAAGTCCTTAGATCGTTTGGGAATCAGAGAGCAGTTTTAGATCCGGCCAGAAATTTTCAACCGCCGCAGTACCCAGTTCCGGTAGAGCCAGGACAACAGCGGGCGAATAACCGGCAGGCCCATCAGCCGCGCCAGCGCCCGGTACCGGGGCAGGCGGGCCAGCAACAGAATGTAGGCGTCCAGCTCCCGATGGAGCCGGCCGGCGGCGTCCCGCACATGCAGTTGACGCAACGCGAGTTCAGGGTCCACCCCCGCCGCCTGCAGTTCGGCCTCGCGGCCGGTGATGTCGAACCAGACCACATCGTCACCGGTCACGCCGGCCCGGCGCCGGTACCAGTCCCGGTCCTCGACGCAGCGGGGACAGGCGCCATCGTAGTAGACGGTTAACGTCGGTTTATTGCCCATGGCGGAATTCCGGGTGGCGAGCCGCGCTGGCTCACCCCCATGGTGATCCAGACCGGGTGACCGCGACAAGCCTCAGAATACGGCGCGGGCGGCGTTGACCGTCAGGCCCACCAGCATCAGCGACGACACCGCAAAGATCAGGAAGCGCACCTCGATCTTGTTCACCAATGCCTGCACCAGGCTATGCACTACCCGCAGGCCCACGTACGCCCAGGCCAGGACCAGGTTCGTGCCGGTGCCTTCACCCAGCAGCGCCAGGGTCAGGGCAAGGGCGTAGAAGATCGTCGGCTGCTCCATCAGATGGTTGTAGTTGTCTGCCTTCCAGCGCACCTTAGCAGGCAACTGGTTCATCTGCTCGCCCCGGGGCGCCTGGGGATCCGGCACCATGTGCGCCTGTTTCATCGCCGGCAGCCGGGTCACATACATCCACAGCCACATCACCAGGGACCAGGCGACCAGGGCGACGACGGGAGCAAGAATCGGACTGGATACCGACATGAACGTACCTCGCTAATATTTTATCTGGAGATCGCCGACGTTAGCCGAATTTAAAGACAATTCATACAATTCATACAGTTCATCCGATATTTACCTTCGCTTTCTAAGCCGACTGGTGTTCCGCCAGGCGAGCCCGGATGGCGTCCGGGATCGGCATCGATTTCTCGGCCTGGTAGTCAAAGTAGATCAGCACCGCCACCCCGGCGGCCACTTCCTTGCCGTCCTGGAAGGCCCGCTGCACCACCTGGCAGGAGGAGTTGCCCACCTTGCCAATGGTGGTTTCGATGTCGATGGGCTTGCCCCAGTAGCTCTGGGCCTTCAGGTCCAGCTCAACGCGCGCGAGGATGATGGGCCAGGTTTTGACGTCCAGCGAGGGGTGGAGCAACTCGAACACCGGCGTACGGGCCTGCTCGAACCACACCGGATAGGCGGTGTTGCTGATGTGGCCAAGGGCATCGGTGTCGTTGAACCGGGGTTCGATCTGGTAATGGAACATGGTTCGGGTTCCTGCGGTGTGTTGGCAACTGTTCACGGTTATCGGCATTGACCCGCCATCAAACCACGAAGTCCCGACACTGGCAAAACGACTTTGGTGGCACGGTCCCGGGCCACGGTCACTTCAACAGGAAATTGTCGATGCCGGCAGGGTGTTCGAGGTTTGCAGCACCAGTCGCTGCCGCGAGGCCTCATCCAACCGTCGGGTCGTTGCAGGTAGGTGGTGCGATCGCTCGCCTGGCTGTGCGGTACCAACGGCGTTGCAAACTCCGCTCGCACCTGGACCTGCTGCAGTTGTCGGTGCAGGGCCGGTACGTCCAGTGGCTGATGCGATGCTGATCCCTCCCGGACGGTCTCTCGCCAGCAAAAACTTGCACCGTGGCGGTGCGCCGCGAGCAAATTACCAACCGGTAACCCACCGGCCGAGGTTCCGTTAACGCCAAAAGCGCTACACTGTTGTTATTACTAACACCATGGCGGTTGCCACTGCCGTCGTCGCCGGCCCGCGCCGGTTCGATCTAACAAATCAAAGGAGTTTTGTGATGTTCGGTTCCAGAACCCTGTTGCGCCCCGTCGCTTCGGTGATGGTTGTGATGATGATGTTGTGTTCGCTGGCTGCCTTGCCGGCTTCCGCGGCCATTGTCGGTACCGGTGATCTGTTGACCGAGCAGCGTGCCGACCTCGACCGCCAGGAGCTGCTCAACCTGCTGGCGCAAGACGAAGTGCAACAAACCCTGGCCGACCTGGGGGTCAGCGACGATCAGGTTCGCGACCGCATCCAGAGCCTGACTCCGGCAGAGCTGGCCTCGTTCAAGACCCAGCTGGCCGAGGCCCCGGCGGGCGAAGGGGTGGTGGGCATCATCGTGCTGTTCCTGCTGGTGTTTATCGTGACCGACATGCTCTGTGCCACCGACATTTTCAGCTTCGTCAACTGCATCCGCTAACGAGCCATGGTGCACCGACGTCTGGCCCTGACGGCCACCCTGGCGGTGCTGGCACTGCTGCTGTCCGGCTGTGCCAGCCAACCGCCCTGGCCGGAGGCATTCCCGCCCTCTGGCCAGGAGCCGGTGCTGCTGGCCGATGTGCCGTTTCATCCCCAGGAACGATACCAGTGCGGGCCCGCGGCGCTGGCGATGATGCTCAATGCCCAGGGCATCGCGGTGCATCCGGACGACCTGGTCAAGCGGGTGTATCTCCCTGAACGCCAGGGCTCGCTCCAAATCGAGATGGTCGCCGCCGGCCGGCAGCTCGGCCTGCTGGCCTACCCGCTGGCGCCCGAACTGTCCGCCCTGCTGACGGAACTGGACGCCGGGCACCCGGTGCTGGTGCTGCAGAACCTGAGGTTCGGCTGGTGGCCCCAGTGGCACTTTGCCGTGGTGATCGGCTTTGACGCCCAGCGCCAGGAACTGATCCTGCATTCCGGCACCCGGGCCTACTACCGGCAGCCGCTGGCGGCGTTCCAGAACAGCTGGGCCCGGGCCGAGCACTGGGCCCGTACCCTGTTGCCGCCGGCACAGCTGCCGGCCACCGCCGAGCCTCTGCCGTTTCTGGGCGCCGCCCACGACCTGGAAGTGACCGGACAGCTGCAGGCGGCGGCACAGGCCTACCAGGCTGCCGTCGTACGTTGGCCAGACCAGCCCGCCGCCCGGCTGGGGCTGGGCAATGTGGCCTGGCAACAGCAACGCTGGCAGCAGGCCAGTGAGCACTACCTAGCCCTGACCCGCCGCTTCCCCGAGCTGGCGGCCGGCTGGAACAACCTGGCCGAGGCGCTGGCCAAAGTGGACTGTCCCATATCGGCCCGCACCGCCGCCCGCTGTGCCCACCACCTGCAACCCGGACGCTTCCCGGCCGCCAGTGCCACCCCCACCGGCACGCAACCCACCCAATGCCCTCAGCTGCAATGCCCCCTGCCCGACTAATCCCCTGCCGATTCTGACCATCCTGTTCAAAACGAATATGTAAAGATTTCTTGCGCAACATAGGTCTAAACAACCGGCGCCGGAGCCGCCGGCGCCAGGAGCCCACTGGCTATACTGTTCAGGAGCCTCTGAATAACTCCGAATCGTCTCTGCGAGCTCTGAAAGCTGTAGCTGCAAGGCGCGGTTCGCCGCCAATGGTCGTAGCCCTTGGCAAGAGCCGCAACGCCGCAGATGCAGCTTTCAGAGCTCGCCCTTCGGGGCATTCAGAGCCATCCACACTCCGCGTTACGACTTTTTGCAAGGTCCAGACATTCCTTCAAAGTCGCGCCTTGATTGTGAATGGCTCTGAACGCCAGAGATGATCCGGAGTTATTCAGAGGCTCCTTAACACCCTTTCCGCACGTTAGGGAGACCGACCATGAACAAGGTAGACTGGCGTATCCAGGGCTTTGAATTCGTTAACTGTAACTGCGATTTCGGCTGTCCCTGCCAATTCAATTCCCTGCCCACTCACGGCAACTGCCAGGCGCTCGGTGCCATCAAGATCGAGCAAGGCTATTTTGGCGATACCCGGCTCGACGGGCTGGCCTTCGCCATGACCCTGAAGTGGCCCGGGGCGATTCATCAGGGCGATGGCCAGGCCCAGGCCTTCATCGACGAGCGTGCCGACGACCAGCAACGGGAAGCCCTGCTGGCAATCCTCTCCGGCGAGACCTCCGAGCCCGGGGCGACGTTCTTCAACGTGTTTGCCAGCACCCTGACCAAGATGCACGATCCGGTGTTCTGTCCCATCGAGATCGAGGGCAATGTGGAAAACCGCCAAGCCACGGTCAAGGTCGCCGACCTGATCGAGGCCAGCGGCAAGCCCATTGTCAACCCGGTCACCGGCGAGGAGCACCGGGCACGGATCGATCTGCCCCACGGCTTCGAATACGCGGTGGCGGAAGTGGCCGACGGCAGCACCCGGGCGCACAAGGACATTCCCCTGGAGCTGACCGGCACCCACTGCCACATGACGCATCTGGACATCGGACCGCAGGGCGTTCATCACTAAGGTCCGCCGGATGAAGACACCGCACGGCCAGCCTCAGCACCTGCTGTCACCGGATACCGCAACCACGCTGTTTGCCCTGGCGGCGATTACCGCGCTGTGCTGGTGGTATCTGGTGGACCTGGCCATCGATATGCGCCATCTGCCCATGAGTGAGCTGATGGCGTTCCAGACCTGGACACCGGCCTACTTCTTCATGATGTTCCTGATGTGGGCCATCATGATGGTGGGCATGATGGTGCCCAGCGCAACCCCCATGATCCTGCTCTATCGCCGTGTCGCCCGGTACAACCGGGTGCCCCATGTCGCCCTCGGCACCGGGTTGTTTGTCGCCGGCTACCTGACCGCCTGGTTCGGTTTCAGCCTGGTGGCCACAACCGCACAATGGTGGCTGGAAGAACTGGCGGTGCTGACGCCAATGATGAAGAGCCAGAACGTCGTGTTCAGCGGCTTGGTGCTGATACTGGTCGGACTGTACCAGTGGTCGCCCCTGAAAGAGGCCTGCCTTCGCCGCTGCCGTGGTCCGTTGGCGTTTATCACCCAGCGCTGGCGCCCCGGGGTTGGCGGCGCCTGGCGCATGGGGCTGGAGCACGGCGGCTACTGCGTGGGCTGCTGTCTGCTGCTGATGGCGCTGTTGTTTGTGGGCGGCATCATGGATCTGGCGTTGATTGCGCTGATCGCCGTTCTGGTGCTGCTGGAAAAGCTCCTGCCCGGCGGGCCGCTCCTGGCCAGGGCGCTGGGCAGCCTGGCCATGGCACTGGGCGTCGGGTTGCTGGTGTGGGGTTAGCCGCCCGTTAATCCGGCCACAGCCCGATCCACCTGGTGCGGCCAGTCCCGCGGAGTCATGGCCTGATAGCCGGCAGGCCCGGTAAAGGCACTGGAGATCACCAAATGCGGCGCTAATTGCCGCAGGACTGCAAGGCTTGCCAACAGCGCCTCCCGGTTGCTGATGCCCTTGATGAAACCGGCCCGCCACTCGTCGCCATCGGCCAGATAGAGGGTATCCCCGGTGAACAGATAACGCTTGCCGGTGACCGATTCCACATAGAAACAGGTACTGCCGGGGCTGTGTCCCGGAGTCGGGATCACCTCGATATTGCCCATGTGCATGTCCCGCTCGTCAAACAGGATGTCCGGGCGACAGACCCGGGCGAAGTCACTCAGCTCGGCGACGTGGCCACCCAGGTGGGCGTTGAAGCGGCGACGGATGAGGTTGATGGAATCCCCCAACTCGTCCCGGTGGCTGAGGTACTGGCGCTCGACACCACCGAGCTGGGCCATGCGGTCCAGCTCGTAGGCGTGCCCGGTATTGTAGAACAACACATTGCCTTCCTTGCGGGTCAGCAAATAGGCGTGCGTGGTGAGGCCAGGCGCGGGGTTTTCCAGCTCCGTTTGCCAGAGATCGGGTTGGATCTGCTGCATTGCCCTGTCCTGTTCAGCAACACACGAGGGTGTATGGGATGTCTACAGATTAGTCCATTGGCCGCAAACCGTACGCAACCTCGCTTTTGCAGGCCCGCTAGCACCCGAACAGCGAAGGCGGAACGGATGCAGCGACGGCCGCGGCTAATCCGCCGGCGCCGAGAGCAGGCCCTGCAGGTAGTCTTTGTCGGGACTGATCAGGAAGAAGCACTTGCCATCGGTCAACACGTCCCGGTGTCGGCCCACCGGCTGCAGTGGCTCGTCACCACGCACTCCCAGAGGCTGGTCATCCAGGCAGCCCGGGCTTGAGAACCGCCCCAGCCGGATTGGCCCCGATGCCGGATTGAGATAGACCGGCCCCGACACGTAGCGTGCCAGCGGCTGCGTGGCCACCAGCCAGTACGCGGAATCCGGGTCTGGCTGGGCCCGGATCACCGTGCAGTGTTTGGGAATACTCAGACAAGCCAGCTCTTCCCGCGCAATCTGGCGCAGCAGCCCATCGGGCACCTTGGTGCCCTCCGGGACGACGACAAACATGTCGGCAACCGCAGCAAGATCGCCAACGTTAACCGCGGCAATCCGCAGCCCGCGCTGGGTCTGCTTGAGGATGGCATCGATACGATCGGCCATCAGGGTGTTACGGCCCGCCAGCTCGGTGTCCCGCAGCCGCCGCAGTTCGCGCACGCCGTAGGCACCGAGCTCGAAGCGCAGATAGGCGTAGTCGAACTCCTCGGCGCTGACCGCGCCGGCCTCCAGCCGTTTGCCCTGGCTGGCGGCGGCCCAGGCCCGCATGTCCGCCAGCGGCGTGTTGACCAGCACCAGCACCGCCGCCACCATCCACGCCATGCCCTTGTTAGCACCCTGGATGGCGACTGCGGCCCGTTGCCGTTTCCAGATCACCAGCACGGCGTAACTTACGGTAAACCCGGCAATCAGCAACTGGAGGGTGGCCGCCCACAGCCGATCCACCGTCACCCCGTACTGGCCGATGCGCAGCCCCAGAGCCCAGGCGGCCAGCAGGGACAACAGCGGTAACAATGCCATCGCCAGCAGTACCCCAGCCCACAACCAGGCCGGGTAAGGCGGGGGGTCCGGGCGATCCGCCACGGCGGCATTGAAGAAAAACAGCACCACCAGGGCCAGCCACATCATCAGCAACGCCGCCTGCCCGGTCTGCCAAATCTTCTCCAGCCCGGTGAACGGCAAGGCCGCCAGAAACAGCACCATGATCAGCGCGGCCAACGGCAGCAAGGCCCGGATCAGTGCCTCGCACATGGCCTGCACGGTGGCGATCAGGCGGATGCGTTCGCGCACCAGCACCAGGCCCCAGCCGCCGACCAGGGCGGTGACCGGATAGACAAACAGCGGCTCTTCAAACAGCTGGTCAAAAAACTCGATGCCGATCACCTTGAACAGCCCGGACCACAAGAACAGCAGCCCCCAGAACACCATCAGGAACAGCCACAGCTGGGCCAGGGTCAGGGCGTTCTGCCAGGACAGCGCCAGCAGCTGGCGGTACTCGAACCGAGCCTGACCATTGATGCTCCAGACCCGGAAATACAGCGCCAGGATAAACAACACGACACCGATACTGACGGCGAGGGCAAAGCTGAAAAAGGGGTCCCTGGGCAGCGGCAGCCCCCCCGCCCAGCTCAGCCAGCCCAGATGCCAGCCCACCCCGCCCAGCAACACCAGCAGCGGCACCAGCACCCGGACATTGCGACGGTCGTCCCAGCGCTCCAGGCCCAGGTAGTAGAACAGCGGCACGCCAATGGCGAGACTGTAGAACAGGAACATCCAGCGGGCATCGGTGGCGGGCCAGACATCGTGATCCACCGCCAGGTGCAGGAAATAGAGGGCAAAGCCCTGGCACAACGCCAGCAGGATCAATCCATAGCGGAGCCCGGGAGCCAGTCGGAAATCATTAGCCGGGTTCATCGTGCCTCCATTCAATGAGAGCGGGCGATTCAATGCGGCGGGCCAGCCGTGCCAATCGCCCGGGCCAGACCTTGAGAATAGCGGAAGCCCGGTCGGTCGCCACCCTCTTGTACCGATGAGTCCTGGCCGTGTCACGGCCCAGGACTGGCTATGGGGCGTCGACGGTTGCCGACGGATGCCGCTCCAGCGGCGCCACGTAGCTGAAACGCTTGCGGTACTGCTCCATGGTGCAGCCCACCGTGCGCTTGAACAACCGGCGAAAAGAGCTGGCGTCCTCGTAGCCCACCTGCCAGATGATCTGGCTGGTCTGCTCTCGACTCGACTCCAGCAGCTGCTTGGCAGCCTCGATCCGCAATTGTTGCAGGTAGGCCAGTGGTGTTTCGCCGGTGGCGTCCTTGAAGCGGCGTTTGAAGGTGCGGTCGCCCAGACCGGCAATGGCCGCCACCTCATCAATCGTCACCGGCCCGGCGAACTGCCGTTCGAGCCAGTCCTGGGCCTTGTGGATGGCATCGTCCGGATGGGAGCGGTGGCCATAGCGGCTCATGTAGGGGGTCTGCTCGCCACGGCGGTGGTCCAGCACCAGCAGCTTGCTGCAGGCCAGCGCGAGCGCCGCCGAGGACAACCGCTCAACCAGGTACAGACACAGGTCGACAAAAGCGGTGGCGCCGCCGGCACAGATGATCTGGCCGTTGTCCACCAGCAGCTGGTCAGCCGCCAGCCGCAGCTCGGGATAGCGCTGGCGAAAGGCCTGGGCGGCGCGCCAGTGGGTGGTGGCCACCTGGCCCCGCAACAGCCCGGCGTCGGCCAACACGAAGCTACCGGTGCAGACGCTGGCAATCAGCGCCCCCCGCTCGAAGGCTGCCCGTAACCAGCCGTGGGCGGAACGAAGCTGCGCCAGATACCGATCCAATCGACGCGGCGATACGATGGCCTCCACTCCCGAGCCGACCACGATCACGTCCGGCGCAAAGCCGTCGTGGGCCATCGTCGGCACCACCAGCGCACCACTGTAGCCGGTCACCGGTCGGTTATCAGCGGTGACGATCTGGCAATCGAACAGGGCTTCGTGCCGGCCGCCCGGCACCTGGGCGCAATAATTGGCGGTGGCAAAGAAATCCATCACGCCGTGAATGCCGGAGGCGTGGCATTGGGGCAAGGCGAGTACGGCGACCTGGATCATGGCTATGTCCTTTTTCGCATCTACTGTGTCAAATATGACACTCCCCGGAGCTTCCGACAACCCCTAATCTGGAGCTGTCATCCACCAAGGCCCGATCCGGCCACCCTCTGGGAGGCGTTCTCTATGAACCTGCCGATTAGCACTGACACCACCACTCTCGCCGTGCCTCAGCCAGCCCCCAAGGCACGGGATTTTCAGCACCGGGCCCTCAAGCTCGGTCTGCAGCTGTATGCCCGGATGTCCCGGGACGGGGCCGCCCGGCTGGTGGAACGACTGGCGTTCACGCCACAGCGCTTGCCCATGCCGTCACGCTATGAGTACCTGCTGGATGAAGCCGACAGCCATACCCAATTCCACCACGGTAGCCACACCCTGCCGGTGTACAGCTGGGGCGAAGGCCCCACCGTGCTGGCGGTTCACGGCTGGTCTGGCGCCGGCATCCAGTTCGGCGCCTACGTTAAACCGCTGGTCAAGGCCGGCTACCGGGTGGTGCTGTTCGACGCCCCGGCTCACGGCCGGGCTCAGGGGCAGCGTACCGACCTGTACGAAATGACCGAGGTGGTGAGCCGGGTGGGCCAGCAGTTCGGCCCCATTCACGCCCTGCTGGCCCATTCCCTGGGCTGCATTGCCGCGGGCCGCGCCCTGGTGGACGGCTTGCCGGCCAGACACCTGGTGATGCTGGCACCGCCAGCCAGTTTGTCGGAGGTGGTCAATGGACTCGGCGCCCAGTTGGGGCTGACCGACACTGCCCTGGCCGAGCACCGCCGCCGCATGGAGCAACGATTCGGGGCGACGGTGTGGGAACGGCTGGCGTTGGAGGATCTGGCGCCCCGATTGAGACAGCGAGGCCTGGTGGTGATTGACGGCGCCGACACCCTGGTGCCGGAGTCCGACAGCGCCCGGGTCTACCACAACTGGCCGGATGCCGGCCTGCTGCGCACCCAGGGCCTGGGCCACTACCGCATGCTGTCCCATCCGACGGTGGTGGAACCGGTCATCGAGTACCTCACCGGGGCCATCTGACGAGTCACACTCTACCCATCCCACCTTGCCGCGACTCTCCGGTCGCGGCCTTTTTGGTGTCGATTGGCTCACCCACTTTGCCGAGGCGCGCTAACGCCCCGCCAGTGTCTTGATACGCCTGATCGACTCACGCTCGGTTCCCGGCGCGGTCTCCAGTAGCCGGCGGGACCACAGCGCGGCGGATTCGCTATCGCCGGCGGCATCGGCCGCACGGGCCGCGCCGTCCAGGGTGTTGTAGCGTTGCGGCCAGGTGCGATCGGACTGCTGATACGCGGCCAGCGCCTCTGCCGGGCGATCCAGGGCAAGCAGGACATCGCCCAGGGCTTCATAGGGCGGCAGCAAGGCGCCCGGGGTGACCGGGTGCTTCTCAACGGTGGCTTCGAGTTTTCCGGCGGAACGCATCAGTTCAATGGCACGCTCCGGGTCCGCTTCGGCGTTCGCGATCCAGCCGGCCAGGATCCGGCGATCCACCTCAATGTAGGTTGAAAAACGCTGATCGGCCGCAGACTTGGCGTTTTCCGCCAGGATGGCTAACCGCTGTTCCGCCTGCCGGGCCGCCTCCAGGTCACCCGTATGCACGCCGCCCAGGCCACGGGCAAACCAACTCAGGGCCTCTGGCCAGGCGAACTTGTCCCAGTCTATGTAGTCCACGGCCCGTGGTGTAATGGCGGCGGCCGCCTCCCAGTTGCGCATTTCAACGGCAAGCCGAGCTGGAATGGAGGCCAGGTGAAAGGCCCCCGGGAAATTGCCCTGGTGCGGACCGTTGGCCTGCGCAGCGTCCCAGACGCCCTGCGCAGCGGTGTCTTCACCACGCTGGAGATGACCGTAGACCAGATAGTCCGTGGCATGAATGTAATGGAACGAGGTCGCCCCCTCGTCCTTGTGTTCAACGGCCACCTTTGCCGATTGCTGGTTCCAGTCAATCGTGCGGGGCCAATCCCCCAGGCGCACATAGATGTGTGACGGCATGTGCAAGGCATGGGGCACACTGGGGGCAATCTCGGTATAGGAATCCACGATTTCCGTCGCGTTTGCCGCGCGACCATCGGCATCGGTGGCGTGGATGCTGTAATGGATTGCCCCCGGATGGGTCGGCTCGCGCTCCCAGGCGCCACGCAGCACCGCTTCTGCCTCGTCGTGCAGCGCCTTGCGGTCTTCGGCGGACAGCGCCAATGTCAGGCGCGAAAGCGCATAAAGCGTGGCAACGTTCAGGTCATCCGGGAAGGCCTGATAGGCTTTGGCCATGCCCTCGATCCAGCCGGCCAGACGCTCCCGGAGCTGGTCGGTGTCGGGCTCGAAGAAGGCGGCGCTGGCGTCGATCAGAAGACGCTCCCGCTCGTTATCGGCAGTCTTACGCGCATTCTGCACCGACTGGCGGCCCTGGCTGATATCCGCCGCGCTGGGCGTGGTGCCCCATAACGGCTGGAACAGGGTCGTCGCAATGCCCCAGTGGGCCATGGCACAGTCAGGATCGGCCTGGGTAATGGCATCGAATTCGGCTCGGGCCTGGGTGTACATCATGTGATGCATCAAACCCAGCGCGTGGTCGACATCCGCACGCACATCGTCCTGGCAGTTTGCCTGGAAATTGATGGTACCAATGGCATCGCCGCCGGCGGACATTTCCGCGTTGCTGTGCGCCTGATCCGCCGAGGCAGAAAGCGGGAGTGTCAGAATGGCGACAAGCAGTGATAATCGAAACTTTGTGTTCATGACAGGACTCCAGTGAACCGTTATACGGACGGAGCCGGCATGTCATACACCGGTCAGGAACTGAATACACACTGCCAGTAACTGGCCTTGCATGCGCAGCTTATAACCATGAAATTAGCCTATCCCGCCCGGTTTGCCAGGGCTGGATGGGACGAGGATCAAGGGTTGGGAAACTGGGGGGCATGGGGCTGCGCGCTGACAATGCGCTCCAGCAGGCTCCGCCACCGCTGTTGCGTTGGCGAGTCGGTACAGGGCAATTCACCCAGTACCACCAGCGAATTCAACGCCTGCTCAGGCACGACCTCCTGCGCGAGCCAGTATTCGGCCACCCGGATACGGTAGCCCGCAAACCGGCACCCTTGCGCGTCCTCGGTGGCGATGTCATCGAACATCGGTACCGTAATCTCACGGGCCTGCTCCCAGCGGGGCGGGGCGAGGGTGGCGGTGCCAGCCACCGCGTCCTGATAGGCCTGGTGACGCACCACCCAGTACTCGTTTCTCATGTGGCTGGCCGGCATGGCGATGTAAAAGTCGGTGCTGACACGGGACTCAATGGCAAACTCGCCCGTCGCTCCGGTGCTGGCGGTAATGTCGGCATTGTCCATATTGACCACCTGCGCCCCAACCACCGGCGTGTCGCCTTCGGCGGCGAATACCCGCCCGGTTACCGGCTGCACGTGCCACATGTCCGTAATCATCGGCACGCAACCCGAAAGCCAGGCCGCCGCCAGCACCAGTCCCATTCGCCATCCCTGCCCTGCTCGCGCCATTACGCTATACCCCTTATGGTTAGTCTGGAACGTCCAGCCGCTTAGCGGGCGGTGGTCACGTACTTGAGCACCTCAACCACCTGCTCTGGCGACTGCGCCCAGGCCATGGCCGCCGCATCCACTTCCTTCAGCGGATGGACGATATCCTCGTGGTGAAGCGTGATGTAAGGGGTACCCATCGCGGCACAGAAACCGGCATCAAAAGCGGCGTTCCACTGCTTGTACTTGTCACCAAACCGGATCACCGCCAGATCGCACTGCTCCAGCAGGGTCTTGGTGCGGATACCATTGACCTTGGACGACTGGTGATCGCGCCAGAACGGCGCATCCGGCTTGCCCAGGATATCGCCAGCCGCATCACTGGCATCGTGATCGGTTACCGGCGCGGTAAATTCCACCGGCAGGCCCGCCGCCTCGGCCCCGGCCTGAATCTGCTCACGCCAGTCGGTATGAATTTCGCCAGACAGATACACGGTCCAGATCATGGGGTTCTCCTCAGTTGTCATCAAAATGGTTGCTTTCAAATCGATTGTTTTCAAAAACATGGCTATTAAAACGCGCTGACCCGCCGCCACGGAAACAGCAAAGCGCCATCATACGCGAGCGGGTGGCCGAGTTCATGGATGGGGAGCCAGCGCAGGGTGCGGGCAACAACGGGAAAGCGGAATCAAAACGGGAACGAAGACTTGCGGAAACCAGCTGCTCAAGCTGCCTTTCGCAAGTCCTCGGATCTGACCGCCTTGTCCCGCTTGCGGTTATAGCGGGTTTTGTCCTTCACCACCTGCATCTGATACAGCGGCGAACGCAGATCACGCTGGATTTGGCTGTGTTGAGTGGGTGTTCGTTTCTTCCGGGCCATGTTCAGACTCCCTTGTGGGTTGAGCCAGCATAATAGTGGGTTGAGCCAGCATCATAGTCCCGGCCCCACCTCCTTGCCAGCGGTTGGGTGAAAGTACTTACCTCGCGACATCTGCCCGCATCCAACGCTTCAAAGTGCCTGCACTGCTGATAAGCCACTGGACTATCTTCGTCTGGTTATCGAAGGACATATCGAATTGCTAGGGAGCCTCTGATTAACTCCGGATCACCTCTGGCATTCAGAGCCATTCACAATCAAGGCGCGACTTTGCAGTAATGTCTGGACCTTGCAAAAAGGCGCAACGCCGAGTGTGGATGGCTCTGAACGCCCCGCAGGGCGCGTTCTGAAGGCTGCACCTGCGGCGTTGCGGCTCTTGCCAAGGGCGACGGCCATTGGCTGCGAACCGCGTCTTGCATCTACAGCCTTCAGATCGCGCAGAGGCGATTCGGAGTTAATCAGAGGCTCCCTAGAAAGGACAAAGCGCGGGGAGGAGGCGATCATAACCCTGCTGGGCCCCGACAACTGGGTTACATGGCTCGGCTGATTTGACGACCGCCCCTCAAAATATGACTTCTACAGTTCGGCCAACTGCCCAGTCATAGCGATTCCCTGCCCACGGATGCGTCAGGATTCTGACAGGTATCCGATTCGGTATCGACTGATCATTGGGGCGATCGGTGACCGGTTCCGGTTGCAGATGGAGTGGACATCATCCTCCCCCCTGCTGGATCAAGAGCGCCGAGTCGCCAAACTGCTGTACATGGTCTCCCGGCAGAACAAAGACTTATCACCCAGTCCCACTGTCCATTACACTCAGGATAAACTCGCCGTTCTAGTCCGGTGAACCCGGCAAACCATGAGTCTCTCACTCAAGAAACTGGAGCAAATGGGACTTATCGTCCAGAAATACAAAAGGATAGAGATTGTTCAACCGGACTGACTGAAAATGTTTTCAGAGCAAGGAGATACCTCGCCAGACGCAGCGCGGGAGTTGTAAATCGACGTTGACTACACCAATGCGTACCAGCGTTAACAAAGACAGCCGGGACAGGCAGGCTGTCTATTTTTTATACAACTATCTTCCCCCCATTCTGAAATGCCATTAAAAACAGAGTCATAGATTCTGGCCCAATTTATGCCTTTACCTCGGTCGAAAGAGAAGCTTAATGCTTCTTTGCAAGCATGGAGAACGATCATGTTTGGTAAAACGGCAAGTATATTGAAAGCAGCTTTGATCTCAGCGTTAGTTGCTGTTGGAGCGGTAGGTGTTGGCAGTGCTCAGGCCCAGCTAATCAATATTTGGTGTACTGCCACCGAACCCTGCGGGAGTTCATCCGGGACTACTGCAGACGGCACGATATTTGAAGCAGAGGCGAACCCAACGACACCATCCACCGGCACTGGTGTATTTCAACCCTTTGTTCGGATCCAGGACAGCACCGGCACACAAAGCGGTTATAACACTGATACTGGCGAACCGGACATAAACTTCGATACCAAGGCAGGCATATGGACTCACTCGGTGTTATTTGGAGATCTCGGCACTGTCGACATTGGAGGCCTTTCCTATTACCAGTTTTCCCTTGATGCCAACGAAAACGGGAGTGCAGGAAGCGACGCCAATAAAATTGATCTGACCGCGATACAAATTTTTCTAGGAGACGCAACATTAATGACTCCTGAAAGCACGGGCGGATACACAGGCACCCAGTTTGACGGCAGCGCTGCCGATAACCAACTTTCCGGTTTCTCACCGGTCTGGAGTCTCGACAACGCAACCAACGGAGATGTGACTGTCAATCTGCAAGCCAGCATCTGCGATACGGCCGGTCAGTGTGGAAGTGGGAAAGGTGATCTAAACGTGTTCATCTTGGCGAGTCTTATTCAAGGCGCACCGGACGATTACTTTGTTTTCTACACCGAATATGACAACGTCGGCAGCGGATTTGAAGAGTGGAGGTACCTTGCCAAGAGCGTACAAGTTTCTGAACCCGGCACACTTGCCTTGCTTGGCCTGGGGCTTGCCGGCTTGATTGCTGCAAGGAAGAGAGCACAACTCTGCTAACCACGTAATGTCGAAAAAAATTACACTCTTTCGACAGGCCCCTTTCTTGGGGCCTTTTTTTGTAATTGTGTCCGGTCCTGAATAAGGTTTACACCTTCTGAACGATTTTCGTCTGGATTTCGCCTGACAGATACACGGTCCAGATCATGGGAATCTCCTCAGTTGTCATCAAGACGGCTGTCGTATCATCCCGGCCCCACCTCCTGGCCAGCGGTTGGGTGAAAGTACTTACCCGGTCAGAAGCAAGATCCGGTTGTATGAGTTGGACGACATCAATGGTGGCGTACTCCCCTTTCTCCAGCGGATAGGTCGAGATGATGCAGCAGACACCCGGGGCGGCGATGTCGATGGTGTGGCGCCAGTTTCTGAAATCGGCCTGGGTGTGTCGTCCTGGTCACTGCGGCAAGTAGCGGTGCCATTGCCGCCGGAACGACCATCAAAATCCGTCAACGCCGAGACTGTCACCACATGATCCAGTCCGGTCGGGGTGATTTGATCAAACGGCTGTACTGGGTCATCCCGCTCCAGGTACTTGATGCGACCATCACGCCGAAGCCCGGACAGCGTCTGTGGAGGAAGCGCAATGGAGAACCCCTGCAGCGCATGCTGGTAGACAAACCCCACTTGGCCGTTATGCCTGCGGGCAAGCGCTTCGGCCACCGCAGCGGGCGCCCCGGCATTAGGATCGAGAACCACGATGTAACGATCACGCTCCGGCGGTTGCGCCATGGCGCCCACGGTAGCGCAAGCCACTAACAGCCCCACTACCAGCCCCAATACAATGTTGCGCGTCATACTGTCTCCCCACGTGGCTCCCTGTCCCGGCTTTCATGGCCGCAGACGTCGGAGTGAATTCCGGTCAGACGGGTACCCACAAAGCATTGCAAGATCGGTGTCATCCTGGAACTTTTTCTGGCTATTTAAGGGGTTACTGAATCCAGTGAACTGCAGGCCGTTCGAGACTGTATAATTATTCGACGCTATTTTGGCCCGCTGTTCCAAAAAAGTAGCAGATGTTGGAACGCGGTTTGGTGATGGATCAGAGCGTTGCGCGATGCCGGCGCCGCCAGCAAGACCGGCCAAATCCTCAGGTGTCAGCGCTGCACCCAATTGAGCAATACCTGGGTAATCTCGGCGTTGCGGTCGTCCTCGAACCCCACCTTTTTGGCCCAGTCATGCCCGATGACGGTACACATCAGGGTGTAGGCGATGCGTTCGGGATGTTCGATTCCGGAACTGGCCAGGTAACTGGCGATCTGCTGCAGGAAATGGCTGTACAAGCCGATCAGCTTGGCCTGGGTTGCCTCGCTGTGACCGCCCTGGGCAATAAGGGCGAAGAACACACCGTTGCGTTCGCTGACCCGATGAAACTCCGCCGAACAGAGAAAGCTCAGCAAGCGCTCCAATGAGGGGGGCTCCGAGTTATCCAGGAACTGGTGCAGGGCGGTGGTGTATCGCTCCACCACCCGCTCGAGCATGGCATCCAGCATCGCGTCTCCGCCGGAAAAGTAGTGGTGAAGCATGGGCTGGTTGACCCCCGCTTCGCGGGCAATCTTCCGTTGCGACGCGCCGGCGTAGCCATCTCGCAATACCACGCGCTCGAACGCATCGAGAATCTGTCGCCGTCGCTCGTCGGATTTACTCTGTCGCGCCATGCGATTTTTGCCCCCACCTAAAGCCTGGACGCCGATTATAGACAGGTTCGTTAACTCCCGATATGATCCAAAATATATCGATCGATAAATATAAAATTAACATGGAACGTGTAAAAGGAAACCTCAATGAAGCGACTGCTGACCTATCTCATCCCCGGACTGCTTGCCCTGTCGGTTGTTGCAGCGGCCCTAAACGCCCCCACCCTACAGCGCCTTTACCACACGGTTACCCTATTCGACGACGATGTCATTGTGAGCAACTTCTCCAATATGGACGAGATCTTCGAGACCGTTGCCATGCCGGCTTCAGGCCCCGCCAGCACGTTCGGCGAGAACCCCCAGCCGTTACCGGCTCGGTTTAGCCACGGCGGTGAAATCCGCGACACCAAACACTTCCTTGAGACCACCAACACCACCGCACTGTTGGTCGTGAAGGACGGCAAGGTGACCTTTGAGGAGTACTTTCTGGGCACTCAGCCGGAAGACCGCAGAATTTCCTGGTCGGTGGCCAAGTCCTTCCTGTCTGCCCTGTTCGGGATTGCGGTCGCCGAGGGGGATATTGCCAGCCTGGACACGCCCGTCAGCGACTACGTACCCAGCCTGAACAACACCGGCTACGATGGCGTGGCCATCAAGGATGTGCTGCAGATGTCCAGCGGGGTTCGGTTTGATGAGGACTACGCGCGTTTTAACTCCGACATCAACCGGTTCGGTCGGTTGATGGCGCTGGGCGGTTCCCTGGACGAATTTGCCACCACCCTGGAGCGGGAACGGGAGCCGGGCACCTATCTGCATTACGTCAGCATCGATACCCATGTGCTCGGTATGGTGTTGCGAGCGGCGACCGGTCGGGAGCTGGCCGAGTATTTCAACGACAAGCTCTGGTCCCGGCTGGGTTCGGAAGACAGCACCCTGTATCTGGTCGACTCCTTTAATGAGCCGATGGTGCTGGGTGGCCTGAACATGCGTACCCGGGATTTTGCACGCTTTGGTAGCCTTTACCTGAATCAGGGCTACTGGAACGGGCAACAGATAGTTCCCGCCCAATGGGTAACGGATTCCGTCACCCCGGATGCCCCTCACCTGGTGCCCGGCGAACGGGATAGCGCTGACCTGACCCTGGGCTATGGCTACCAGTGGTGGATTCCAGAGAACGCCGATCAGGAGTTTATGGCCATCGGCATCTATGACCAGTTCATCTACGTGAACCAGAAACTCGGCATGGTGATCGTCAAGAATTCGGCCAACACCCGCTTTACCGAGGACAATTTCGAATCCATGCGGACCACCGTGTCAATGTTCCGGGCGATCGCCGCATCACTGACCAGCGGGGGGTATCCGGAGCAACCCGCGGTAGGCGTGCGCTAGGAGTCAACAACGGCAGGGGCGAGTTGCCGCTCAAAACACAACACGGGGTCCGCCAGGATCGTGGGATGAGCGCTCTGGCACCGATGTTTGGGTGACCGGTTATACGATCCTCGAGAGAAATCCGGTCATTTTGGGAGACTTAGCCACTCCAATTACGAGCTTCTGGCTGGCGTATAAACGTGGCGTTCTTCTCGCCGCGCTTGATTTCAAACAGCTCGCTGACCCGGATAAGATCACTCAGTTTCTTGTAGCCGTAGTTCACTGGCGAAAACGAGCTGTTATTGGAAATGTACTGCCCCACTCGTCCCAGGTGTGCCCAGCCATCGTCCTCGGAGACCTGCTCCACAGCCGTGCGCAGGGTTTTCACCAGGCGGGAATCGCCCCGCAGCTCGTTGCGGGTGTATTTGTGGCTGACGTCCTGATCCGCTTTGCGCGCGGTAGCAGCCGGTTCCGCCGCCGCTTCTTCCTCCTCCACCTGCAGGTTCTCGGTGTAGATAAACTGCGAGCAAGCATCCACAAACGGTGAGGGTGTCTTCTTCTCGCCAAAGCCGAACACCGGCAATCCCGCCTCCAGGATTCGCATAACAAGCGGAGTGAAGTCACTGTCGCTGGTCATCAGCGCAAACGCAGTGACGTTGCCACTGTACAACAAGTCCATGGCATCGATGATCATGGAGGCATCGGTGGCGTTCTTACCCGAGGTGTAAGCGAACTGCTGGACCGGCCGGATGGCATTGCCGTGCAACTTCTCAATCCAGCCTTTGAGCTGGGTGCCGTTCCAGTTGCCGTGAGCGTGGCGTACATTCACTGCGCCGTACTTGGCCAGTTCCTGCAGCACGCCTTCGATGCCTTGGTGGCTGACGTTGTCGCAGTCAATGAGTAGGGCGATTTTATAGTTAGTGTTCATCCGTGAAAGTCTCAATTGGGGGTATTTTGCGCGGTTCTTGCTCGATTCGTTTCAGGCAATCTTAGCTCAACCTCGCCTGCATCTCCCGCAAAACGATGTGCCTGATTACAAGCAGTACTTTTGCGTCCATGCCCCATTGGCGATCACACGTTTTAGCCCAACGCCTTGCCGCGGCCTATTTATTCAGGGCAAACGCCGGGCCGGGGAAAAACAGGGCGCCAAGCCCCAATCCAGCCCATTTCACTCCGATCATGCCAGCCCCCGACTCTTGGCCCGATACTGCCCTGATTCAATCGAATGCTGCAACTCGTGTCCAGCCCAGACGGTGACGTTGGGGTACTGCGACCACATTTGGAACACATTTCATCACCTTTGTGTCCCGCTTTGGTCCAGCGCTAGGTCTAGAATGTCATCCCAGTCCCATTCCACTTTGACCGGAACATTCACTGTTCAAGGAGAAGAACGAGATGATACCCCGACTGGCTCACGTACTGACCCCGGTGCTTGCCCTGGTAATCTTGAACAGCCCCGCGGCGGCGCAGACCCTCACGGCCCGCGCAGAGGCATTCAGTGAGTCGATGGCGGCACTGGAGTCGGCCAATGGTGGCCAACTTGGCGTGGCCGTACTGGATTCGTCGACAGGCGAGCGCTTTGGCTATCGCCTCGACGAGCGTTTCGCCATGACCAGTACCTTCAAGTGGGTGTTAGTGGCTGCGGTGCTATCCAGAGTAGACGCTGGTGAAGAGTCGCTGGATCGCGCCATTCGTTACGACCAGAGCGACATTTTGGCCTACGCACCCATTGCCCGCCAGCACCTGGCGGCAGGCGAGATGACCGTGGCGGAGATGTGCGACGCGACCATTCGGTACAGCGATAACACCGCCGCAAACCTGCTTCTGGAGACTCTCGGGGGGCCAGAGGGACTGACGGAATTCATGCGTTCGGTGGGTGATGACGTCTCCCGGCTGGATCGTTACGAACCGGCGCTGAACACCAACCGCCCCGGCGACGAGCGCGATACCACCACGCCCTCCGCCATGGTTCAGACCATGCAGGCCGTGCTATTGGGTGACACCTTGTCCGAGCCGTTGAAAAGACTGTTGCACACTTGGCTGATTGGCAATACCACCGGCGACACCAAGCTACGAGCCGGACTCGATCCGGACTGGATCGTCGGCGACAAGACCGGCGCCGGCGAGCGGGGTGCGAGCAATGACGTGGCGATTGTCTGGCCGGAACACGGCGGACCGATCCTGATTGCAGCCTACTACACCGAATCGACTCTCCCCGCTGCGGCACGCGATGCGATTCACGCCGAGATAGGACGACGGGTGGCCCAAACCCTTCGAGGCGGAAATGATCAATGGATCAATGGGGTCAGGGGATCAATGGGGTCAGGGATCAATGGGGGATCAATGGGATCAATGGGATCAATGGGGTCAGAGTAATTTGATCCCAAAACATTATCTCCATATCATCCCCCGTGGATTCAATCTCGGAAAAGGACTTCCAGATGGCTCGCCTACCACGCCCTTATCTGCCTGAGTGCGCTCAGCACATCATCCAGCGCGGCAACAACCGCGCTGCTTGCTTCTACGAGGAAACCGACCACAGCGTCTATTTGGCCTTCCTTAAAGAGGCTGCTGTGAAATACCAGGTCGCCATTCATGCCTTTGTGCTGATGACCAATCATGTCCATCTCCTCGCCACCCCTCAGAATGAAACCGGTACTCCCCGGATGATGCAAGCGCTGGGCAGGCGTTATGTTCGCTACTTCAATCATATCCATTGTCGGACCGGCACACTGTGGGAAGGCCGCTACAAATCGACCGTGGTGGATACCGAAACCTACTTGCTGACGCTCTATCGCTACATCGAACTTAATCCCGTTCGGGCAGGAATGGTGGAGCATGCCTCCGAGTACCCCTGGTCAAGTTACCAACACAACGCCGTTGGAAAGGAGGTGCAGCTGATTACTCCCCATGCACAATACCAGGCTCTGGGAAACACGCCCTCAGAACGCCAGGCAAACTATCGATCGTTATTCAGGGGAAGAATGTTGGATCGCGACCTCACTGAGATCCGGGAAGCGACAAACAAGGCGTGGGTGCTGGGTAGTGATTCTTTTAAACGACATTTTGAGGTTGTCAGCGGAAGGCGTGCCATCGCTGGGAAGCGGGGCGGTGATCGGCGATCCGCGGCATATAAATCGGCCATGGACCAAGGACTCTGACCCCATTGGTCGCGCTGACCCCATTGGTCGCGACGCGACCATTCGGTACAGCGATAACACCGCCGCAAACCTGCTTCTGGAGACTCTCGGGGGGCCAGAGGGACTGACGGAATTCATGCGTTCGGTGGGTGATGACGTCTCCCGGCTGGATCGTTACGAACCGGCGCTGAACACCAACCGCCCCGGCGACGAGCGCGATACCACCACGCCCTCCGCCATGGTTCAGACCATGCAGGCCGTGCTATTGGCTGACACCTTGTCCGAGCCGTTGAAAAGACTGTTGCACACTTGGCTGATTGGCAATACCACCGGCGACACCAAGCTACGAGCCGGACTCGATCCGGACTGGATCGTCGGCGACAAGACCGGCGCCGGCGAGCGGGGTGCAAGCAATGACGTGGCGATTGTCTGGCCGGACGAGGGCGGACCGATCCTGATTGCAGCCTACTACACCGATTCGACTCTCCCCGCTGCGGCACGCGATGCGATTCACGCCGAGATAGGACGACGGGTGGCCCAAACCCTTCGAGGCGGAAATGATTGAGGGAGCTTTCAGAACATTTGAGCGAACATTTGGGGTCAGATCCATGAACATTTCAGAACATTTGGGGTCAGATCCACATTAACGACTGATTGGGTCCACCATGAATTCAGATGGCCATCCACTTCCCCGGGCGCCTGGAGCATCACATCAGCCTATGAGGCTGGCTGGTTGACACAGAGTTTTGAACACCCTCGACGATGCTGGAAATGTGGATCTGACCCCAAATATTGGCGGGTGGTTTCCACCAGCTGGTTGCGGGCGTCGTAGCTGTAGCGGGTCACCTGGCCGTCTTCGGTCTCGGTCAGGGTGTTGCCGTTGGCGTCGTAGCGGTAGCTCACCCCGCCCTGCTGGGTCAGGCGGTCGTTGGCATCGTAGCTGTACGCCGTGTGCACGCCATCGACGATGCTGTAGCTGCGGTTACCCACCTTGTCGTACTGGTACTCGGCGCTGTAGCCGCCGTTATCCGGATCGGTGACGGTCTCGCCAACCAGTCGGTACAGCTCGTCGTAGGAATAACCGGTGCCGCGACCGTTGTGGAGCTCCTGCACGCCGCTGCGGCGGCCGGTGGGCTCCAGCTCGTAGCGGTAATCCGCCACCACGGTGTTGGAGGCATCGGTGGTGGTCAGGGCCACCAGCCGGTTGAGGGCGTCGTAGCCGTAGCTGGTGACGTTGCCGTTGGGGTAGCTCACGCTGGCGCGGTTGCCCACCTGGTCGTAGCCGTAGGCAGTCTCGCCCAGGCCATCGTCCACCCACGCCAGGCGGTTGAGCTGGTCGAAGCCGTAGCGGGTGCTGCGGGTCTGGTCGTCGGTAGAGACGTCCAGCTGCACCCGGTTGCCAGCGCTATCGTAGCCGTAGGACAGCACTGATCCGTCGGGCTGGACCTCTTCCACCAGCCGGTTCATGGCGTCGTAGCGGTAGCGGGTGGTGCCCTCCGGCGTGGTGGCGGTGAGGCGATTGCCCACCGCGTCGTAGCTGAAGGTTTCCACTGGACCAAGGACTCTGACCCCATTGGTCTCATTGGTCTCATTGGTCTTACTGACCTATTTTGGCCAGCAGGTACCCACTTCAAAGAAACTGTTCCAGGATAATTTCTCGGCCCCCTTCTCTAGTTTTAAAGAATGGGTATTCATCACAGTCATATCCAGATGGGCCTGGAAGCTTACATCCGCCTCGCCCCCCACGTGTAGCATACCAACGTCGATTTCCAGATTGGTTTGACTTATAAGTCAACATCAATATTTTGGTCCAATATTTGGAGTCAGATCCACGTTTCAAGCGGTAAGTCCGCTTCCATCGCTACTTTCCTTCCTCGTAGCCATTATTCAAGGCCCATTCATACCCTATTTGCAAGTCTTCAGGCACACAATCCTGCGTTCCAAATATTTCGTTTAACGTCATCTCCAGCAATTCGCCGTTATGCACTTCTTCGTAGAATTTTAGGGAAGCTCTGAATAACCGCTGATTTTTGCCGATCTTGGTTTTAGCCGGCAAAAATCGAAGATTCAGACGCTATTCTCCCGTTATTTGTGTGTTTTTTTGCCCCTCTCCCGCCATCTTGACGGA
>NZ_JAQNDA010000005.1 GCF_028369065.1 Marinobacter sp. SS21 | reverse complement strand
CACCCACTCGACCATGATCATCAGCCAACTACCCACCGATCAATGGTACGCCGCCATCGGCGATAACACCCTGGCGGATGCCATCCTGGATCGGCTCATGCACAACGCCCATCGCTGGGCTCTAAAAGGAGAATCGATGAGAAAACGACTTCAGGAAATTGACTGAACGTGAACACCCGGAGTACAAACTCCGGTGGGTGATGCGTTAAGAAACGAGGTGTTCACGTTCAACCAGAATGGGTGTTCACGTTCGCCGGAATACGCAGACTCATCAACCAGAAAAATCACCAAGATGGGTTTGGCATCTTGTGGTACCACATTATTACCAATCGGATCTATCGTTCTTTCTGTCCGTGCACCCATTGGGTCATTGGGAGTAAGTGTCATACCACTATGCACGAATCAAGGCTGTAAAGGGCTAGTGCCTCGTCATGAGACATCCAGTCACTTCTTCGCTTATTTCCTTCAAGTAGCTAATCCAGAGCTTAATAACAGAGGAAGAGGGAGCACGTTTCTAGAAATTTCTGGCGATGAACTCTCCCGCTTTGAGGTCTGCTACCCCAGCTATACAGAACAACGCACTATCGCCGCCTTCCTCGACCACGAAACCGCCCGCATCGACCAATTGATCGCCAAGCAGCAGCGGCTGATCGAACTGCTCAAGGAGAAGCGGCAGGTGCTGATCTCCCACGCCGTCACCAAGGGCCTCAACCCCAATGCGCCGATGAAGGGCTCTGGTGTTGAGTGGCTGGGGGAGGTGCCGGAGCATTGGAAGGTGACGCGTGCAAAGCTGGCATCTGAGATATTTGTTCCACAACGCAATAAACCTGAGCTGAATGAGTCTGGTGAAGGTTTTCACTGGACGACGATGGAGGACATGAAAGGCGATGTGATCAACACTACCAAAAGGTATGTGTCGCAAGTTGCTGCTGAAATCGCAGGCTCAAAGATACTCAAAAAAGGAGCGGTGGTAGCTAGTTGTGTAGGCAACTTCGGTGTGGCCTCAGTTTTAAATATCGATGCAGTAATTAACCAACAGCTGCAAGCATATATCCCAAACACTATTTCGGGCCCTTATCTGCGTGATGTAATCACATGCTCGAAGGTCTATTTTGAGCTTGTTGGCACAGCTGCAACGCTTGTCTATGTAAATCAAGAAGGGTTCGGGAACTTGCCAGTCCCATTGCCTCCAGAGGATGAACAGCGTGAAATTGAATGCCACGTTAAACAAGCTAAAACGAAATTTGACCTAGCGATGGAGAAAGCCCAAAGCCAGGTTAGATTGCTCCAAGAGCGCCGCATCGCCCTAATCTCCGCCGCCGTCACCGGCAAAATCGACGTCCGCAACTGGACACCCGATTCCCAGCCACCGGAGCAAGACGAGCTTATGGCTGCCGAACCCACCGCCGAATACCGAGTGTAGGAACCACCATGGCGCAAGGACGCAGTATCCGCCGGTTCCTGGTTGATGGCAGCCCCAACGAGCTGCTGGCGCTCGCGGGTTGAGCGTGGCGCTGGATACCCGACCAAATATGACCTATATTCAGAGCCGAAATCAGCCCCATTTAAGGTGTGATATGCAACAGGTACTCGCCAACTGCTCGGCCAGCATCTCGGAACTCAAGAAGAACCCTTCCGCCCTGCTCAAGGCCTCGGCCGGAGAAGCCATCGCCATCCTCAACCACAACAAGCCCGCCGCCTACCTGGTGCCGGCGGAGACCTACGAGTGGATGATGGAGCAACTGGACGATCTGGCGCTGGCACAACTGGTGGAGGAACGTCGCCAGCAACGGGACGACGCCATCGAAGTCAGCCTGGATGACCTATAAGCTCAAGTTCGTCCCCGCCGCCCTGAAAGAATGGCAGAAACTGGCCCCCGGCCTAAAGGCACAGTTCAAGAAGAAGCTGGCGGAACGACTGGATAACCCCCACGTACCCGCCTCGCGCCTGCGCGGGTACGACTCGGTGTACAAGATCAAACTGATAACCGCCGGCTACCGCCTGGTGTACGAAGTGGTGGATGACGAGATCGTGATCTACGTGCTGGCCATTGGCAAACGGGAAAAAGACGCCGTTTACAAAAAGCTGTCAACCCGGCGCTAAGTAAGTTCGTTCTTGGTTAAAGTTAAGCTGATTTCTTTAACTAACGATATTCAGTAGTAAAAGAACCCGCCAAGACGGTTCATAACAAGGAGCGGATCAAGTGACTGACGCCAAGGCCCTGGAGCTGACTTTCCAGAACCACATCATCGCCGCATTGGAAGCGCAGGGCTGGCGAGTCGGGCACAGCAATGATTATGACCAGGAACGGACCCTCTACCCGGAAGACCTGATCGGCTACGTACAGGCCACCCAGCCCGAGACCTGGCAGAAGTTCTGCAAGGTCTACGGCAACGAGCCAGAGACCCACCTGCTCAACGCCGCCGTGCGCAGCCTGGACCGCAAGGGCACCCTGTGGCTGCTGCGCAACCAGATTGAGGATCGCGGGGTGCGGTTGAAGGTGGCTACTTTCAAGCCGGATCACGAGCTGAACCCGGAACTGTCCCAACGCTATCAGGCCAATCGCCTGCGGGTGGTACCGGAGCTGATCTACAGCCCCCACGACGGCAACCTGAACCGCATTGACCTGGCGCTGTTCGTCAATGGCCTGCCGGTGGCGACGCTGGAGCTGAAATCCTGCTTCAAGCAGAGCCTGGAGAACGCCAAGAAACAGTACCGCTACGACCGTCAACCAAAAACCAACGGCAAGGTCGAACCGCTGCTGACGTTCAAGCGTGGCGCCATCGTCCACTTTGCGGTGAACCAGTTCGAGGTGGCCATGACCACCAAACTGGCAGGCAAGGACACCTTCTTCCTGCCCTTCAACCGGGGCACCTCGGCCGGCGGTGCCGGCAATGACCAACCGGCCCTGGTTTATGGCGAACCGGGTTACGCCACCGAATACCTGTGGACCGAGGTGTTCCAGCCGGATAACTGGCTCAAGATCCTGCACCGGTTCGTCCACCTGGAGCAGAAAGACAGCTTCGACGAGCTGGGGCGTATCCACACCAAGGAAACCATGATTTTCCCCCGCTACCACCAGTGGGCGGTGGTGCAGAAACTGCTGGGGGCGGTACGGGCGGAAGGCACCGGCCAGAAGTACCTGATCCAGCATTCCGCCGGCTCCGGCAAGTCCAACTCCATTGCCTGGCTGGCGCATCAGACCTCCAGCCTGTGTGACGCGGCGGGGGACAAGGTGTTCAATTCGGTCATCGTGATTACCGACCGTACCGTGCTGGACAGCCAGTTGCAGGAGACCATCTCCCAGTTCGAACACGCCTCCGGGGTGATCAGCCGCATCAACCGGGACGAGGGCGAAGGCAGCAAGTCGGCGCAACTGGCGGAAGCGCTGGCCAGTGGTACACCGATTATCATCGTTACCATCCAGACCTTCCCCCATGTATTGCAGGCGATCCAGGAAAGCTCCGGACTGAAGGACCGCACCTTTGCGGTGATCGCCGACGAGGCCCACTCCAGCCAGACCGGCAGCACCGCCCGCAAGCTGCGCGAGGTGCTGATGTCCGAAGAGCTGGATGACGAGCAGGAACTCTCCGCCGAGGACGTGATAAACGCCACCCTGGCGGCCCGTGGTGGCTCGGATCAGATCAGCTACTTCGCCTTCACCGCCACACCCAAGGCCAAGACCCTGGAGCTGTTCGGGCGGCCAGACGACCCGACCATGCCGCTGAGCAACGACAACCCGCCCAAGGCGTTCCACGTTTACTCCATGCGCCAGGCCATCGAGGAAGGCTTTATCCTCGACGTGCTGAAGAACTACACCAACTACGCCCTCGCCTACCGCCTCGCCATGAAGCAGCAGGAGGCAGACCAGGAGGTGGACAGCAAGAAGGCCAGGACCAGGCTGTCCAAGTGGGTGCGGCTGCACCCCCACAACATTGGCCAGAAGGTGCAGGTGATCATCGAGCACTTCCGCGAGAACGTATCCCACCTGCTCGGTAGCGAAGCCAAGGCCATGGTGGTGACCTCCAGCCGTCTGGAGGCGGTGCGCTACAAGCTGGCGTTCGACAAGTACGTCAAGGATCAGGGCTACGACAGGATTCAGGCCATGGTGGCCTTTTCCGGCGAGGTGAACGACCCGGACAGCAGCCCCGAGCCCTTTACCGAAAAGAACATGAACCCCGGCCTCAAGGGCCGCGACATGCGCAAGGCCTTCGACACCGACGACTACCAGGTGATGCTGGTGGCCAACAAGTTCCAGACCGGCTTCGACCAGCCCAAGCTGTGCGCCATGTACGTGGACAAGAAGCTGACCGGGGTGGACTGCATCCAGACCCTGTCACGGCTAAACCGCATCTACCCCGGCAAGGAGTCCACCTACGTGCTGGACTTTGTGAATGACCCAGCGGACGTGCTGGCGGAGTTCCAGAAATACTACGAGACCGCCGAGATCGACGAGACCTCCGACCCCAACCTGGTCTACGACCTGTTCCACAAGCTGCGGGACAACAGCATCATCAACTGGAGTGAAGTAGCGGCCTTTTCCGATGCCTACTTTGACCCGAAACGCGGCGCGGCGGCCCTCACCCACTACATCAAGCCCTCGGTGGATCGGTTTACCCAGCGCTACCGCCACGCCACGGAGGTGCTGCGGGAAGCCCGCAGCCAGATGAAGGCGATTGCAGCCGCTGGCGGCGACACCGAGAAGGCCAACGCCGAACGCTCGGTGAAAGAAGCCGAGGAGAACCGCAACTCCCTCGACCTGTTCAAGAAGGACGTACAGAGCTACATCCGCTTCTACGAGTTCGTCTCCCAGATCGTGCCGTTCGAAGACCCGGAACTGGAGCAGCTGAACGTCTTCTGCCGTCACCTGCACCCCATGCTGCGCCAGGAAGTGATCGAGGAAGACGACATCGACCTCTCCGCCGTGGTGCTGAGCCACTACAACCTCAAGTACAAGCGGACGCAGGATTTGAAACTGCGAGAGGACGAGGGCGAGTATTTGAAAGGCATTACCGGTATCGGTACCGCCAAGCCAAAGGAACCGAAGAAGGACCTGCTGTCGCAGATTCTTGATGCCCTGAACGACCTGTTCGGATCGGAAACCACCGAAGGCGACCGCCTCAACTTCGTGCATGGCCTGGCCACCAAGCTCAGCGAGAACACCGCGGTCATGGACCAGATCCGCCACAACTCCGACACCGCGGTGATGAACGGCGACTTCCCGAAAGCGCTGGATGAGGCGGTCATCGAGCGCATGGACACCCAAAAGGATATGTCGATGGAGTACCTGGCCAAGCCAGAAGTGGCAAAGCAGATACAGGCGTGGATGCTTCAATTGCTGCGGCAACAGCTGACTGGCGAGGCCTCGGGAAGCCCGGAAAGGCAGAGATGATCACGAGTTATTCAGCGGCTCTTTGATCGACAGCACCGATCCATGAAACGACGCATGAGGCGCAGGTACTCGCCCTGGTGCAGGTGCATGGCATGATTGCCGGGAAACCAGTGTATCTGGCTCCCTGGCCAGTGCTCGTGCAGGGCCTGGACACACTGCGGTAGCGTGAACCGGTCTCCGGCCCCGCCGATCACCAGCAGCCGTTCTGGCGCGATCACCGGCTGCCAGGTCAACGGAGAGTGCACGGCGGTGACATGGCGAAACTCCGACACGTCGATGCCGTAGCGGGCCATGTGGTGGCGGAGGATCCAGTTCAGGGGCGGTAAATGCAACGCCGTATCGACCAACATCACCGCGGGCGCATTGGGAATGGCAAAGGCCAGGCGAGCGTCCACCGATGCCGCCAGCGCGCTGACGTATCCCCCCAGGCTCAAGCCCGACACGCCAATGGCGGGCGCCCCCTGCCGTTGCAGATAGTCCATCCAGATGCGCAGATCATACACCGCCTGCAGGAAGACCTCGTTCATGTGCGACAGGCCATGAGCAACGATGCCGACCCCGCTGAAAAGGTCGTAGCGGTCGCTGCGATAGCCATGGAACGGCATGGTGTAAAGCAGGATGTCGTAGCCTTTGCGGTAAAACCAGCGCAGGGAAAACATGGTGCTGTTAAGCCAGAAGCTGTCGGCAAAGTAACCGTGCAGGAAGATCAGTGTCGGTCGGGGGCCGTCCGGGTGCCGCCAGTACTGGGCCACCACCTCGTGGCTGTAGTCATGGCGGGCATAATCCTCCCTGATTTCAGGATTCAGCGCGATATAGGGGCTCTGAAAACCGAGCAGCTCGAAATCAACGCCTTTGGGCTTGTAGCCGAACCGTCGCGGTTGCAGGGGGGCAACCTCCACGTTTTTAGGAGGCCGGGGGAACACTTCCTTGATATCCGCGCGATCGGCGCAGCCCTTATAGAACTGCACCATCTCCAGATCCCGTTCGAGTTTCTTGCGGGCAGTCAGATTGGCGGTTATGGCCAGCGTCACCATAGAGGCCAGACCGGTACGCAAGAGGATATCAATGGCAGCGGCGGCCTTGATTTTGACGGTGTGATGCTTGTCGATGCTGGTCACGTAGGAGTTCTGATTGAAATCCTGTGGCAATGCAGTCCACCAGGGGGGATTATTCATCTTGGCATCCCGGTCCCGCGACCATTCAGTCAGATTTCTTGATTGGATATGGCTCCAAAAGCCTGAGGAGCTCCGGAGTTAATCAGAGGCTTCTTAATCAGAAGCTCCTTAGCTTATTGTAGATAAAGCCAGCGATTCGGCCATTTCCGGCCCCATAACGCGCCACCAGCGGCGCTCATCCCCTTCTGACGCTGAAGGTTTCCCAATCGTCAGGGCGAAGTTGGCAGGCACAGCATTCACCGGCCACCCTGCAGGGTCCACGGGTAGGCTATCCTTAAGGAGTCTTTGAAAAACGCCTAAATCCAGCAAGGTATGGACCCCAACGGTAGGAACCACCCCGGTATGGACGACGTTGCCAACCAGTTTCTCACCAACAACCAGACCACCTTCCACCTCGCCATTGCCCTGCTGCTGGGCGCGTTGATTGGTCTGCAGCGAGGCTGGAAGGCGAGGGAGCGAAAATCCGGCGAGCGTATTGCGGGGATTCGCACTTACGCCCTGGTGGGGCTGCTGGGGGGCATTGCCGCCCTACTGGCCGATGCGCTGACACCCTGGGCCTTCCCGATGATTCTGCTGTGCCTGCTGGGGGCCACGCTGATTGCCTTTCACCATCGCCTGCAGGAGACCCGTAACTTCAGTATTACCGGTATCATCGGCCTGCTGCTGACCTTCTGTTTCGGCGCCATCGCGGTCGCAGTGGACCCGGTGCCCGCCGCGGCTGCGGCTGTGGGCACCGCCATTTTGCTGGACAACAAGGCCGAGATTCACAGCCTGATCAGCAAGCTGCAGGCCAACGAGCTGGATGCCGGCCTTAAGCTGCTGCTGATTACCGTGGTGATGTTACCGCTGCTACCCAACACCCGCATGGGTCCAGGCGGCATTCTCAATCCCTACGAGATCTGGTGGATGGTGGTGCTGATCGCCTCGGTCTCCTTTGTCGGCTATTTCGCCATCCGCATGGCCGGGGCCGCCAAGGGCATTTTGTTCACCAGCCTGTTTGCCGGTCTGAGCTCGTCCACCGCGCTGACGCTGCACTTTGCCCGCCAGTCACGGCAGACACCGGAGCTGAGTCCGCAGTTTGCCTCCGGCATCCTGATCGCCTGCGGCACCATGTTTCCCCGCATTCTGGTGTACTGCCTGCTGATCAATCGCGAGCTGCTGCCAACGCTGGTGTGGCCGGTGGTGGCGATGACGGTGGCGCTGTACGTTCCGGCCTTCGCCATCTGGCGCTCAAATCAGGATTCTTTGGCCGTGGAGCAACCTCAGCTGAGCATGAATCCCCTCGATCTGAAGACCGCCCTCGCCTTCGGCGTGTTGCTGACCGCCATCCTGTTTGTCGGCGAAATGCTGAAGGAATGGTTCGGCAACACCGGTATCTACGTGCTGTCGGCGACATCGGCCATCGCCGATGTGGATGCCATTACGCTGTCCCTCACCCGGCTGTCGCACACCTCCATCAGCGCCCCGACCGCAATTCTCGGCATCATCATCGCGGCGGCGGTGAACAACCTGGTCAAAACCGGGCTGGCCACCTCCATCGGCACCAAGGCCCTGGGGTTTCGGGTTGCAGGCCCCATGGTGCTGTCGATGATTGCCGGCCTGGCGGTCATCGCCCTGCAGTAAGTACCTACTGACCATCGAAAATTACGATAACCCGTCCGCATTTTCACGACATGCACTCTGCATCGACAGACGAACCGTGAATCACTTCATCTTTTACCTTACAGGAAATTAATAGCATGGACGGTGGCTAACCAGATCCACGGATTTATTCAATAACAAACGCAGTCGGGGAGCCTCAAAAAAACGAGAAAAATAGAGTAAAACAGAGAAGGGATGTCACATGAACGGCCTGAAGAAAAGGATCTACCCACTGCTACTGTCACCGGCCCTGCTGTTGCCGATGATCACCCACGCCCAGTTCAAGCCAATGACGGATGACTCGTTGGCCAGCGTAACTGGGCAATCCGGCATTTCCATCGACCTCAGCGCGAGGCTGAGCATCGGTGAGCTGCGTTACCAGGACGAAGGCAGCCTGGCGATCCGCAACATTCGCCTGGGCGGCGCCAACAAAACCGAATATTTCGGTTCCAACTGGGGCGCAGCCACCCATTCTGGCGACCGCCTCGACCACCTGCAACTGAACATCGACGTACTGGCGGACGGTGATCTGGTGCTGTTCGCCAAACCCGAGCCGGGCTTTGGCCAGGCGATCGACTTTCGCCTGAGCACCGACGAATGGGTGCTGCAGAAATCCACCGGCGGCGACGGCACCCGGCTGCTCAACTACCTGGACATGACCGGCCTGGCGCTGGACCTGCGCATGAAGGTAGACAACGAAACCAGTCACCTGCTCATTGAGAGCACCTTCGGCATCGATGACCTGGACACTGAGATCGGATTTCTCGGCATTGGCATTCAGGACATGAAGGTCGCCGGGATGAGCTATTTCGAATCGCTAGGGCAATGGGGCAGCATCGGCCTACCGGACATTGGTGCCGAGTTGGATTTGGACATCTACCACCGGCAGGTCCCAGGGCAGGTTGATGGGCTGGCCATCGATATCACCAAGTTCGAGGCCGATATCGACATGCCAATCATCACCCTGGGCAGTGGCCCGTCCATCGGCGCCGTCACCATCAACGACCTGCAGCTGAACAACACCTCAATGGTGATCTACGGCCATGACTGAAGCGCAGGCCGGGCGGTCGCCTCAGACCGCCCGGCGCAGGGTGAGATTGTAGCGACAGCCGCCGGTCAGCGGGTGGTGGCCCGGCTTCAGCGCCAATACTCCGTGGTAGCGTAAACGGGCGGGACCGCCCCAGACCACGACATCGCCGTGTTCCAGCAGTATTCGCTGGGGCCTGTCGTTTCGCCTGAGGCCACCAAACTGGAACAGCACCGGTAATCCCAGGGATACCGACACGATGGGCTGGTCGAAATCCCGCTCATTCCTATCCTGGTGCAACGACATCTTCGCCCCCGGCAGATAGCGGTTGATCAGACAGGCATCCGGCTCAAAGCCGTCGAAGCCCGCCGTACTGGCAGCGGCGTTGGCAAGCTGGCGAAACGGCTCAGGCATCGGTGGCCAGGGCTGGCCGGACTGTGGATCGGTAGGCTGGTAGCGGTAACCGGTGCGGTCGCTGACCCAGCCCAGCGGGCCGCAGTTGGTCATGGCGGCGGACATGGTGAAGCCACCGGGCGTTTCCATCTGGCGGAACGGCGCCTGCGACTGGACGCGGTCAATGCCGCTGACCAATTCGGCGGCCTGGTCTGTGGCGAACTGGCGCAGCACCACCGCCCCCGCCACCAGCGGCTGGATCTGGCGCTGGGTCACGGCCTGGTCAAACAGATCCCCGGTACGGCTATCGTACGGATTCACCTCATGCCTCTACATGCCTCTACACGCATCTACCGAACAACGTTAAGCCATTGTACCGCCAGTAGCTCAGCGCCCCCAGTCCCGCTCACACCTGAGCGTCGGCGCCCGGTGGCAACCGCCCGTGCAGTTTGCTCAGGCGCCGCATTGATCGCTGTAGCGTTTACGCATCCGCTCACGAAGGGCATCCCCCTCGGCATCGCTGAGAAATTCCCGTTCGCCTTGCGCATTAAGCCGATAAAACGTCGATATCGAATCCATATGACGAAGCCGGGCCGCCAGTTTCTGGCAACTCTGCTGGGCTTGCATCTCGATCCGGCTCTGCTCCGCGAGGCTTTGTTCGCGGGCCAGCCGCTCCTGTTCGAGACGATCCGCCATGGAGCGTAAGCGTTCACTGGCGCCGGACCCCGCTCCCCCGCTACCCAATGACGTGGGCGGAACCACCGCCACCGGCTCCGCCTCCACCGACGTCGGCGGCCGATCGCCGAAATGCACGCGTCCGTCGGCATCGGTCCATTTGTAGACGCCAGCACTGGCCGATGCCAGACACGCCCAGGCCAACGCGACGGTGACGAATTTGGCCCCAATTCCAAAGCGAATCATAACGAACTCCCCTGTTCTCACCTGTTTCCTCGACAAAAAACCGTATACTCTGCCGCTATGCATTAACCGGTAAGGATAGCACCATGTTGTTTCCCATCATCATCGGCGGCCTGATTGGCTACCAGTTCGGCCGGTTTCCAGGCTTTCTCATGGGTGCGGTCGCCGGTGTGCTGCTGGCGAGCTACCTGAAGAACCGGCTGAGAAGCCGTCTGGCCGATCTCCAGTCCGCCTTTATCGAGCCGATGTTCGCGGTGATGGGCGCGCTGTGCAAGGCCGATGGCGTGGTCACCCAAGACGAAATCCAGGTGGCGGAGCAGTTCTTTGACCGTTTCCGGCTGTCCGACCGCCAGCGCGAAACCGCCAAGGCGGCTTTCAGCCGGGGCAAGTCGCCAGACTTCGACCTCGACGCCGAACTCGACCGCTTCCTCCGTGTCAGCCGGGGCCAGGCCATGCTGCTGCAACTGTTTTTACAGCTACAGGTTTCCGCCGTGGCCGCCGACGGCCAGGTGCATCCGCAGGAGCACGCCATGCTGGTGCGGATCGCCCGCAAGTTGGGGCTACCGGATTCCCAGGTGGACCAGCTGAAGGCCATGCTGCGTGGCGCCCATGCCGACACCGCCGGCACCAGTGCCAGCCAACAGCTGGCGGACGCCTACCAGGTGCTGGGGGTTCCCGCCAGCGCCAGCGATCAGGAGCTGAAACGCGCCTATCGCAAGCTGATGAGTGAAAACCACCCTGACAAACTGGCCGGACGCGGCTTGCCGGAGAGTATGCGGGACATGGCGGAAGAGAAGACCCGGGAGATCAGCCACGCCTACGACATCATTAGCAACGCCCGCCGTAACGGCAACTAACCCACCGTCTGTGACGTGATTCGGACTCCCTGATGCCCCAGCAACGCCCTACCCCCTTGCACGCCTTCGGTGATGACGCTCTCGCGGATCACGATGCCACCGCCCTCGCCCAGTTGATCCGAACCGGAAAACTCAGCGCCGAGGAGGTGCTCTCGGCAGCCCAGGCCAGGGCCGCCCGGATTGCGCCCCAGCTCAACGGCGTGGTTGGGCATGGAGACGACGAGGTGCCGCCGGTGCAGCGCACCGCCAATTCCGGCTGTTTTGCCGGCGTGCCTACTTACGTCAAGGACAACACCGATGTCCGTGGCTACCGCACCGGTCATGGCAGCGCCGCCGTGACCGCCCCCATCAGCCGCCAGGACAGCCCCTTCGCCCGCCAATACCTGGCCCAGGGCTTCGTCTGCCTCGGCAAGAGTGCGCTGCCGGAGTTCGGTTTCAATGCCAGTACCGAACCTGCCCACGCCGAGCCCACCCGTAATCCGTGGCATACCGGCCACTCCGCGGGTGCCTCCTCCGGTGGCGCCGCGGCACTGGTGGCCGCCGGCGTAGTACCCATCGCCCACGCCAATGACGGCGGCGGCTCCATCCGCATACCCGCCGCCTGCTGTGGTCTGGTGGGGCTGAAACCAAGCCGGGGGCGCCTGGTGGACAACCCCGCTGCCCGGGCACTGCCGGTGAACATCATCGGTGAGGGGGTCGTGACCCGGACGGTGCGGGATACCGCCAATTTCTACGCCGAGGCCGAGGCCTACTACCACAATCGCAAGCTGCCGATGCTGGGCCGGGTCAGCGGGCCTGGCACACAAGCACTGCGCATCGGCCTGGTGACGGACTCGATCAATGGTTACCACACCGATGCGGATACCCGCACCGCCGTGGAGGCCACCGGCAGACTGCTGCAGGAGCTTGGCCACGATGTCTCGCCGATGCCGGTCCCGATTGATGCCCAGTTTGCGGAGGATTTCGCCCTGTACTGGGGCATGCTGGCGGCACTGATGAAACACTCCGGCCGCTGGTTGCTGGCGGGCGGCTTCGATCGCCACAAGGCGGATGGACTGACGGACGGCCTCAGCCGCATGTTTCGCAAACAGGCCCACCGCCTGCCCGGAGCGCTATGGCGCCTGCGCCGTTCCGGCCAGGATTTTGAAGCCGGCATGGCCGGCTACGACGCCGTACTGATGCCAGTGGTCGGCCATACCACCCCGCCACTCGGTCACCTGAGCCCGCGGCTGCCGTTCGACACCCTGTTTGAACGGCTGACCCACTACGTGGGATTCACGCCCCTGGCAAACGCCACCGGAGCACCCGCCATCGCCCTGCCCATGAGCAAAACCGAAGACGGCCTGCCAGTGGCGGTGCAGCTCATGGCCCGCCCCGGCCAGGACCGAGTCCTGCTGGAGCTGGCCTACGCACTTGAACAGGCAGCCCCCTTCCCCACGCTCGCAGATTGGACAGCCCCATGACCCGTTGCCATTATTAAGGAGCCTATGAATGTTCAGAGTCTCCCTGATAATGGCCCGGTGCTTGGGCTACGGCGGTGAGCCCCGACTAACCGTTAACCTGGAGCGGTGATCGCCCACCATGTCAGACAGCCGGCTCTTTACCCGCTTTCACGAACAGCTGATGCAACTCAGCCACAGCGCGGAATTCATCAACGATCACCGCGAGCAAAAGCTGGCGGCGCTGACGGAATTATGCGCGAAGGCGCTGGGCATGGACCGTGTCAGCGTCTGGCAACTGAGCCACGGTCATGACCGGCTAAACCGCGAGCACCTGTTTGACCGCAATCGGCGGCCAGCCGACGCGCCCGCCCCGGATACCGCCGAGCCCCCGGTGCTGTATCGGAGCGACCATCCCCGGTATTTCCAGCAGCTGGAAAAGGCCAGGTTAATCGATGCCAGCCATGCCCAGACCCACTCCGCCACTCAAAGCTTTACCGCCAACTACCTGATTCCTTTAGGCATCCAGTCCATGCTGGACGCGCCAATTTTCGACGGCGCCCGCCCCAGTGGTGTGATCTGCATTGAAAGCCTGGCACTCCACCACTGGACCCTGCCCGAACTGTCGTTCGTGGTGGCGGTGGCAGACACCATTAGCCTGATCAACACCCAGGAAGCCTGGCTCGACTCCAAGCGCAAACTGGAGTATGTCACCCGTTTCGATACCCTCACCGGCCTGGCCAACCTGAACAGCCTGCGGGACCGCATGGGGTATCTGATCAGCAAGATCCGGCGCAGAAAAACGGGCCGGTTTGCGTTGTTGTGGCTTGATCTGGATCGGCTGAAGACGATCAACGACGGTCTGGGGCCCCAGGTTGGGGATGCGGTCATCGCCGAGGTGGGGCGCCGGCTGAGCGATCTCAAACTACCGGGCAAGGACCTGCTGGCCCGCATCGGCGGCGATGAGTTTGCGCTGATTGTAGACCATGGGCCACTGCTGGACGCCCTGGACGAGCTCGTCAACCGCATTCGCCAGGAAATAGAGCCCCCGCTCAAGATCCATGGTCAACATCTGAGTTTGAGCGCCAGCCTGGGCATCTGCGAGTATCCCGACGACGGCCACGACGCCGAGTCCCTGCTGCGCAGTGCCGAAGCCGCCATGTATCACGCCAAGCAGCGGGGCCTGGGGCAGACCTGCCGATTCGACAGTTCCATTCAGACCACCGCCCGCTCACGATTCGCCATGGAGCGGGAGCTCCGCCAGGCCATCCTCAACGAAGCCCTGGAAGTGCACTACCAGCCCATTTACAGCAGCGATGTCCGCACTCCCGCCAGCGCTGAGGCTTTGGTCGGCGCTGAGGCTTTAGTCGGCGCTGAGGCACCGGTCAGTGCTGAGGCACTGGTACGGTGGGAACATCCCGACCGGGGCCTGTTAACGCCCATTGAGTTTCTGGAGGTCGCCCGCGGCGCCGGCCTGATGTACGAACTGGGAAGCTGCGTGCTGCGACTGGTTTGCCGGCACCTACAGCAAGCTCGCGCCCGACAGGCAAAATTGCCCGTCATCTCGGTTAACCTTGCCTCAGAGCAGGTATTGAACCCGAAGTTGCCGGATGACATTGCCTCAATCTGTCAGGAATTTGGGGTATGTCCGAGCGTGCTGCATTTCGAGGTGACCGAAGACGCCATACAGGGCGATTCCAAGACCCTGCGCACCACCCTCAACCGGATTGTCGCCGCCGGCTCCGAACTGGCCATCGACGATTTCGGCACCGGTTATTCCTCACTGGCCCGCCTCAAGAGCCTGCCGTTTTCCAAGATCAAGATTGACCGTTCGTTCATCATGGACATTCCCGACGACGAGGATGATTGCGCCATCACGCTGTCAATCCTCGGCCTGGCCCGGGGACTGGGACTGTCGGTGGTGGCGGAAGGGGTGGAAACACTGGCCCACGAGCAATGGCTGCGAGCTCAGCACTGCGAATTCCTGCAGGGATATCGCTACAGCAAGCCCCTGCCGTTTGAGGCATTCCTGGAGCGCTTTATCCTCAACCACGCCACGGCGATCCGGACGTAGCCGGGCTGAGGTATCCAGGCATGGTTTTCAGGCATGGTTTTCAGGCATGGTCTCCAGGCACAGTTTTCCAGGCTGCAGTACCAGGGAGACCTTTTGCCTATTGGCCGCCCCACGGCAGTGACGGCACCTCGGGAAAGATGTCCATCGCCTGCAGGAAGCTGGCCTCCGGCGGCGCCTCCAGGGTGATCCGCTGCCCGCTGACGGGATGACGAAAAGCCATGCTCACAGCAGCCAGCAGCAGCCTTCCCTGCCCAAACCGCTGGGCAAAGTAACGGTTGTGCCGGCCGCGGCCATGGTTGGCATCCCCAATGATGGGGTGGCTGATGTGTTTCATGTGGCGGCGAAGCTGGTGCTTGCGGCCAGTCTGAGGCATCAGCTCAACCAATGCGTAACGGCTGGTGGGATAGGTTTCAATCGCCACCGCCAGTTCGGTGGTGGCCAGGGTCCGGTAGAGCGTCCGAGCCTCCCGGACTGTCTGCTCACGGTGCCGAAGTCGACGGTCCTCTGGCTCATCCCTGAGGGGGTGATCGATCTCGCCACTGGCCTGGGGCCAACCCCGCACCACCGCCAGATAGGTCTTCTCAATCTCCCCCGCCATCATTTTCTGCCCCAGCAACCGTGCGATGTCTGGGTGGCGGGCAAACACCAGCACCCCGGATGTGGGCCGATCCAGGCGATGAACCGGGTACACGTGACGCCCGCCGTTCAGCGCCCGGGCATACTGCAGGGCAAACTCGGTTTCATGCCGGTCGATGGGGCTGCGGTGTACCAGCAGTCCCGCCGGTTTGTGGACCACCAGCAGGGCATCGTCCTGGTACAGCAGTGTCAAAGGATTGCGTGGGGTAAGCGAGGCAGTCATCGGATACGGTAGCTCTGGGGTTCCGCGCATTCTAAGCGGTTTTCCAACCCGTTCCCAACTGTTCCTGTCTCTCCCTTATTTTGACGGAGCCTCTGAACGCCCCCGCAGGACGCGCGCTGGAGAAGGCACCTGCCGCAGCTACCGCAAGGAACGACTATGTCAGCCGATCGCGCTCAGCCAATAGCGCTCACTAACACCAGCACGCCGGCAACAAAGGTGGCCAGGCCCAGGCCTACCGCCGCCAGCTTGAGTCCTTCGTGCACTTCCGCTTCGGTTGTCATAGCTCCCTCCGACGAGTCGATCCCTACACCACTCAAATAGTAACTGATAATGATTTTCATTTAAAAGGGAAAATGTCCATTACTTTCGTACGCCTGTTGCTGGTAACAAATATCAAACAAGCGTCACAATTAAGGCACAGATCGAACGCTGTCTTCAGCTAGACTGTTCGACTTTTTGCATCAACCAAACCCGATCGGAGCGCTCCCATGCAATGGTATTCACGCAGCATTCTCAATCGGGTACTGACCATCGTGCTCGCGGCCAACCTGGCCGTGGCGGTCGTTGCGGCGTTCTACCTTGCGTATTCGCTGCAGGCCAAGGATGAATATGACCACCTCGCAGGCAAGGATATGGTGAGTGCCCTGGAAGCCCAGGACATCCTGATCAGCTTCAAGACCCAGGTACAGGAATGGAAGAACACCCTGATCCGCGGCACAGACCCGGACCAGCGGGCAAAGTATTGGGACCGATTCCAGGAGCAGGAATCCGAGATCCAGTCCCGCCTGGAGCAGCTGCTTGGCAACCTGGACCAGGCGAAGGTTACCCAACTTCTGTCTGACTTCCAGCAAGCCCATCGGCGGATGGGCGATGCCTATCGTCAAGGCTACCAGGCGTTTGTGGATGCCGGCATGGACCCGTCGGCCGGTGACCGGGCCGTCGCCGGCATCGACCGGGAGCCCGCCCAACTGCTTGGAGACGCCACCGCGTTAATTCGCGCCCAGGCCCTGGCAGACGCCCAGAGCATCAGCAATGAGGTCTCTGCCAACACCTGGCGAGTCGGCTCCCTCCTGTTGCTGGCGATTGTGTTGGGGACGGTGGCCTGTCTTGTGGTGTTGATGCGTGCGGTTATCAAGCCCACCCAGGTCATCACCGCACAGCTGCAAAAACTGAGCGACGGCGACCTGTCCGAGCGCGTCAGTCTGCAGCGTGAGGACGAACTGGGCCGGCTCGCCGAGGCGGCACGGCGGCTGCACGACTTCCTCGCCACCACCGGCCGCCAAATGACCAGCACCGCGGAGCAACTGAACCACACCCGCGACATCATCGCCGGGAACGCCGACAAGGTGTCGTCACAATCCAGCGAAGCTCACCTGCGCATCGATCAGGTGGCGACCGCCATGAATGAAATGTCCGCCACGGCCCAGGATGTAGCGCAACATGCAGCGTCGGTCGCCACCCAGGTGCAGGAGACCTCCCAGCAGACCGGGCAGGCGGACCAGGAAATCCATCGCGCGATGGAAAGCATGAACCGGCTGGCGGCGCAGATTCGGACCTCGGCGGAAACCGTCAACCAACTGGCCGACGATGGCCGTCGGGTCAGCGACGTGATGAAGGTGATCCGGGAAATCGCCGATCAGACCAACCTGCTGGCCCTCAATGCGGCTATCGAGGCGGCGCGGGCGGGCGAGGCCGGCCGGGGCTTCGCCGTGGTGGCCGACGAAGTTCGAACCCTGGCGGCCAAAACCCAGGACGCAACGGTGGAGATCGATCGCATCATCGACGCCATCGCCTCCGGCTCCCGGGATGCCACGGAGTACATGCAGGCCAGCGAGATCGTCACCCAGGAAACCACCGAGGCAGTGTCGACGGTGCGAGAGACCCTGGTCCGCATCAATGGCAGCATGACCAGCGTCAGCGACGCCACCACCCAGGTGGCCACGGCGGCGGAGGAACAAACCAGCGTCAGCGAGGACATCAACCGCAATATCACGGAAATTGCGGAGATCTCCGAGACCATGAAACAGGCCGCCACCGAAAACCTGCAAACTGTGCCGCAACTGGAAGGCATGGCGACAGAGGCGGAGGCCATCGCCGGCCGTTTCCACCACTGACCACGGTCGCCACAACGATCCTTGCCGGCGGGTCCGCAGCCAAGACACGCCTCGCCGGCTAATCCCCCCGCCCCACATATAGACAGCCCACCCGCTGGCAGTCCCAGTTGCTGACAGTTCTACTTGCTGACAGTCCCAGGGGGCCTAATTCATCACGATTAGTGACAGTGTATCACGTATACTTTACTCTTCCGGACAACCCTTGGAACAACACCTGCGCAGGACCCCCGCCCATGTACACCGCCGGTTGGAGCAAACAGCAGATCCAGCTCACCCCGCAGGGCTATGCCATGCACGGTTATGGCCAGTGGCACCATCGCGCCACCGGCGTACAGTTGCCGCTGTACTGCCGCGCCTTGTATCTGGAGGATCAACGGGGACAGACGCTGATTTTCTGCTGCCTGGACCTGGGTTACGTGACCCACGCCATGCGCAGCGGGATCTGTGCCCGCCTGACCGACCTGCTGGGGGCGCGATTCTGCGAGCAACAGCTGGTGCTCACCTGCACCCACACCCACTCCGGGCCCGGCGGCTGCAGCCATGAGGCGCTCTACAATCTGGTCACCCCTGGTTTCGTCCCGGCCCATGTGGACGCCATCGTGAACGCCACCACGGCCGCCGTGACCGAGGCTTGGCAAACTGCACAGGCAACCGACATCAGCGTGGCCGAAGCGTCCTTCTCCCCGCAGACGCCGGTGGCCTGGAATCGTTCCGTGGAAGCCTACAACCAGAACCCGGAAGTCACCCAGCGCAACGCCCGAAACAGCCACCTGGCGCTGGATCGCACCATGCCGGTCATCGCGTTGCGGCGTCAGGGCCGCACCGAGGCACTGCTGTCACTGTTCGGCGTTCATGCCACCTGCGTCGGCAACCGCCGGCACCGCTACGACGGTGACAACAAGGGCTACGCCGCTGCCGAGGCCGAGGCCCGACTGCGGCGGGACGGTGCCCACCAGCCGGTGGCGATCTTCGCCCAGGGCACGGCGGGGGATGTGTCGCCTCATTATCACGGCCCAGGCGCCGCCCGCCGGCGTCGACGCCTGCGTGGCGAGGCCGAATACACTTACGCCCGCCAAAATGGCAGCTACCAGAGCGACCTTGCCTTCCAGGCGCTTCACCGCCAGCACCGCGGGATCAATGGCAGCGGCATCCAATCCCTGTTGAGTTACGTCGACTTTACCAATCGACAGGCCGATGCCCGCTTCGCCGATGGCGAGCAGATGGCGTGCACCAGCGAGCCCTGTCACGGTGTTTCCTTCTTTGCCGGCACCCCCATTGATGGCCCCGGCATGCCGGCGGTTCTGGCCAGGGGCGCCCGTTGGCTGGCACGTCGACTGCGTAAACAACGCCTTCAGGGCGCAAGCGCCACTACCGCAGAGCGAGCCTATTACCAGCGGCTCTACCAGGCTCAGGGGCCAAAGGACATCCTGCTCGAAGGCGGTCGCAAGCAGATTCTGGGCATGCCGCTGCAGCGACTGAAACTGCCAGACTTCGCCGACCCGGTGGTGGCGGAACTGAAACGGCAGGCCCGTGCCGGTGCCATCGAGCAGAGCGCGCTGGTGCCGACGGTACTGCCCCTGCAGATCGTCACGCTCGGCCAACTGGCCCTGGTGTGCTGCCCGGGCGAGTTCACCACCGTGGCCGGCCAACGGCTGCGGGAAACCGTCGCACAGGAACTGGCCGGTACGGGCGTTGAACAGGTGTTGCTATGCACCTATTGCAACGACTACATGGGCTATGTCACCACCCGTGAGGAATACCAGCTGCAGCACTACGAAGGCGGCCACACCGTCTTCGGCCAGTGGACCCTGGCGGCCTTCCAGACCGAGTTTTCCAGACTTGCCCGAGAGCTTCGAAAGCCGGCTGCCGAGCGCAACCACGACCGCAAAACCCGGCCGCCGCTGCCCCCGGCGGCGGAGCTGGCACTGCGCTCCAATCTCGCGCCCCCGGCCTGAGCAACGAACGGGGAATAATCCATTGAACTCAAAAAATGCTTGAAAGCCGATCAGCCCCTGGGGTAGATTCTGATCACTGTTGTCCCATTTTTAATTGCGAAGCCCGTAATTTCATGAAGTTCAACGCTGTGATCGTCCTAGTGAAACTGGTCCTGGTGGTCGTCGTACCACGCGGGGGCTTTTTCGTGGACGAGCAGGTGAAATAGCGACAACACCTGAACCGAACACCAAGAGCCCCCGGCATCGAAAGATTCCGGGGGCTTTTTTTTACACCCAGTTTTACATCCAACAATGTCATTGCGGCCATAACGAACCAGGGAATTCATCATGAACGGCGCACAACACATCTTGAAGGCGTTCCAGAACCACCACATCGACACGGTTTTCGGCTATCCCGGCGGCTGCATCATGCCGCTGTACGATGCCCTGGTGGATGCGGAGGGCGTGGAGCATGTGCTGTGTCGCCATGAGCAGGGCTGTGCCCTGGCTGCCGATGGCTACGCCCGCGCCAGCGGCCGGCTCGGTGTGTGCATCGCCACTTCCGGCCCTGGTGCCACCAACCTGATTACCGGCGTGGCCAACGCCCACCGGGATTCGATCCCCATGCTGGTGGTGACCGGCCAGGTGCCCTCCAGCCTGATTGGTACCGACGCGTTTCAGGAAACCGACGTACTGGGCATGGCGCTGGGAATTGTCAAACACAGCTATCTGATCACCGATGCCAACGAGCTGCCCTCGGTGATGGAAGAAGCGATGACGCTGGCCCAGAGCGGTCGCCCCGGCCCGGTCTGGGTAGATATTCCCAAAGACCTGCTGCTTGCCGAGGTCACCCGTCCCGCCCCCGCCCCGAACCAAGCCGTCGCGCCGGAAGCGATGGCCATCAGCGCCGCCCTGGAACTGCTGTATGACGCCCAACGTCCCCTGCTCTACAGTGGCGGCGGTGTTTCCCTGGCTGGCGCCGAATCCGCCTTCCGACGCCTTGCCGAAGCCTCCGGCCTGCCGGGCGTGGTGACGCTGAAGGGGATTGGCAATCATCATAAGGCCGATCCCAATCACCTGGGCATGCTTGGAATGCACGGATCCCGTGCCGCCAATGAGGCCGTGGAAGCCTGCGATCTGCTGTTTGTTATCGGTGCCCGCCTCGACGACCGGGCCACCGGCAACCTGGCTGGTTTCGCGCCGGGTGCCCGAGTGATCCATCTGGATGCCGATCACGCCGAGTTTGGCAAGCTGCGCGCCGCCGATGTCGCCTTGGGCGGAGACCTCGCCACCCTGCTGGACGGTTTTACCGAGGCCTTGCAGGCCCGCCCGCTGGCCACCCAAGCCTGGACCGAGCAGTGTCGCCGACAACGCACGCTCAAGGGCCTGCAGACCGCAGATAACGAGGAGGCGCTGGCGCCCATCAGCGGCCCCGGCTTTATCCGCCAGTTGTCACGGATAACCCCAGATGATGCCATCATCGCCTGCGATGTCGGCCAGCATCAGATGTGGGTGGCCCAGCACTACCAGTTCGACCATCCCCGTCACCACCTCAGCAGCGGTGGCCTCGGCACCATGGGTTTCGGCATGCCCGCCGCCATTGGCGCGCAGTTCGCCTGCCCCGGCCAGACCGTGATCAACGTCAGTGGCGACGGCTCGTTCATGATGAATGCCCAGGAACTGGCCACCATTCGCCGCTATAACCTGCCGGTGAAGTTGATCATCATGGACAATCAATGCCTGGGCATGGTGCGGCAACAGCAGGAGCTGTTCTACGGTAACCGGGAAAGTCAGATCGACCTCAATGACAATCCGGATTTTGTCACCATGGCCCGGGCCTTCGATATTCCCGCAATGCGCATTGAACGCAGCGACCAGATTCGACGGGGCATTGAAACCATCCTCGCCCTCGACGGCCCGATGCTGCTGCATGTCGCCATTGCCCGCGAGGAAAACGTCTGGCCGATCGTGAAACCCGGTGCCAGTAACCGGGACATGCTGGATGCCAGCCAACAACGACAACACCCAACCACCAGCAAGGAGATCACGGCATGAGCCAGCCAGCCCCCCGGGAGTACCAAATTGAGTGCCGCATGACATTCGAGCCCGCCGCGCTGGAGCGGGTGTGTCAGGTCGTTCGGATTCGGGGCTTCGAGGTCACCGAGGTCAACGCCTCGCTACAGGACACTGGCTGGCGCATCGCCTTGACGGTGCGCGGCAGCCGATCACTGGACATGCTGCGCAAGCAACTGGAAAAGCTTCACAACGTGGAGCGGGTGGTGGCAGACACGACGCAGCGGATCACCCAGCGCAGCGCCTGACGGCGACGAGGGAGGCGCCTGGCCCAGGAGCCTCCCGGGCAGGATCAATAGGTCCAGGAAACGGTCAGCTCGGCAACAGGATTGGCTCCAGATCGGAACAGTCCACCAGCGGGTCGTCCAGGTCGAGCACAATGCGGGACAGCGCCAGTGGCCAGGCCCGGCCGGTGATTTCGCTGTTCACTGCTTTAAAACCCGCGACCTGGGCCTCACCCAGAACCGTTGCGAGGAAGGAGCTACCCCTGGGCGAGACGGCCTCCAGGGTCTCGCCATCGCTGATCTGACCGCAGTCGTACATCAGCGCCAGTCGCGCCGACATCCCAGTGCCGGTAGGGCTGCGGCAGATCACGCCGGGATGAACGTAGGTGGCGGACGTGGATCGAAAACCGGTGTCGGTGACGTCCAACGGTCCCATGAAATGAGCAAACGGCAGCGGGCCCACCCGGCCCAGGCTGGGGTGATCCTGGGTCACCACCGGACGAGCCGCTTCCACGAAGGCCAAACCAAACCTGGCCAGTTCTGGCGTGTCGTGCGCATTCAGCTCGAAGCCCAGTCCCGGGGCGTCCAACAACGCAAAATAGGCGCCACTCCAGGCCAGGGTAAACGGCACCGTACCATACCCCGGCACCGAGGCCTTGAGGTGTCGCTCGGCGACGAATGCTGGCTCGCTGCGAGTGGTGACAGACTCTACCCGGCCGTTGCGATTGCGCGCGGTGATATAGGCCAGCCCGCCGGGAGATTCCAGCACCAGCTGCTGCACGCCGTCTTCCATCGGCACCAGGCCCTGCTCCAGAACGGCAGTGGCGGTACAGAGGGTGTTGGAACCCGAATACAGTGGGTATCCCATGGCTTCCATGATGATGTAGCCCGCATCGGCTCGGGGATCGGCGGGCGGTACGATCAGGTCAATGGACATGAATGGGTCGCCATAGGGCTCATTCAGCAGCCAGCGCCGAAAGCCATCGGCATAGGCCTGGATATAACGCATCTGCTCCAGAACGCTGCCGCCGGGAAGTGGGCCCACCCCGTCCAGGACTATGCGGCTGACATCGCCACCGGCCTGCATATCCACCAATTGGATGGAGCGCATCCGGCGCCCCTGGGGGACTCGCTGACTAGTCCACCGCATGGCGCGCACCTATCTCATCCCATTTGCAATCCGGCACCACCACCAGCTTGCCAACGTAATGTTTGGCCATGAACGCCGTCTGGGCCCGGTGAAAATCCGAAAGCTTAAACGTGCGCTCCAGCAACGGTTTGATCCGGCCCTGCTCGATGTAGCCCAACACCCGGCGGAAGGCCGTGCGGGTACCCTGGGATGAGCCGTGCAGCGCCAGCTGCTTGAGGTACATGGTCCGCAAGTCCAGCTGCACCACGGGACCGCCAATGGCGCCGGCGGTGGTGTAGCGGCCTTCCATTTTGAGGATGCGCAGCAAGTCGTTGAACAGACGCCCGGCCACCAGATCCGCCACCACATCGATGGGTTTTCCGCCGGTCATGGCGTCCACTTTCTCCACCAGGTCGCCGCTGCCCCTGAAAGTGACGCCTTCGGCACCCAAGGCGGTCAGCGCCTCGGCTTTTTCCGGTACCGTCACCGCGTAGGGAATTGCGCCCCGGGCCCGGGCCAGCTGGATAATGGCAGAACCCACGCCACCGGAAGCGCCGGTCACCAGTACCCGCTCGCCAGCCGCCAGGCGGGCCCGGTCGAGCATATGCTCGCCGGTGAGATAGGCGCAGCAAAAGGTAGCTAACTCGGCGTCGTCGAGGTCGCTGTCGATGGGGTAGGCATTTTCGGCCGGCACGGTGGTGAACTCGGCATAGCCGCCGTCGCGGCCATGGCCGATGTAATCGATGTCCGCCAGGCTGTCGTCACCTTCGGGACGGTGGTAGAGACTGAAATCAACGATGACCCGCTCGCCGATGCGGCCGGCCGGTACGCCTTCGCCTACCGCCGCAACCACCCCCACGGTGTCTGCGCCCTGGATGCGGGGAAACGCCAGGGTGGAGCGTCCGCGCCGCCAGGTGGAGATCGAGCTGGGATCGGTCTCACTGCCATAGGCGCCCTCTCGTACCCAGACATCGGTATTGTTCATACCGCAGGCACTGACCTCAATCAGCACCTCGCCAACGCCTGGGGATGGCACCGGGACATCCTCACGGTAGATGAGCTGGTCCAGCCCGCCGTGACCGATGAGCTGGACCGCCTTCATAACGCTAGGAAACATCATCCTCTCCTGATCCAGGTCTGGCTTGCCTGACAAGCCAGAGCATCCCGATCAGGATAGGTCAATAATTGACCGATTGCGCGTTATTGCTCCCCTTCCAGGAACAGGCGCTGGATGCTGGAGAAGTCCAGTGTGCCGTTGCCCTTCAGCCCGTGCAGGGAGAACAGATTGCGAGCCAGCGCCCCCATGGGAATCGGCGCCTGGTTCTTGACCGCGTTGTCATAGGCCAACCCCAGATCCTTATTCATCAGGTTGACCTGGAACCCGCCCTCATAGCCCCGCGATGCAGGTACCCCCTCCATCACCCCCGGCCAGGGATTGTAGACGTTGAGGGCCCAGTTACCGCCGGAGCTCTGTTTCATGATCTCGGACAGCACGGCTGGATCCAATCCATTCTTCACCCCCAGCGCCAACGCCTCGCAAGTCCCCGACATCAGGATGGCCAGCAACAGGTTGTTGCAGATCTTAGCCACCTGGCCGGCACCGTGGCCGCCCGCATGGAAGATGTTCTTGCCCATGTTCGCCAGAATCGGCTTGGCACGCTCAAACGTGGCAGCGTCGCCACCGCAGATAAACGTCAGGGTACCGGCCTGGGCGCCGCCCACGCCGCCGGACACGGGTGCGTCCAGAAAGGCGATGCCCTGTTCGGAAGCAACCTTCGCTACTTTTTGGACCGTATCCGGTGCAATGGTGGAGGAGTCAATCACCAGAGTATCCGTGGCCAACTGCGCCAGCAAGCCATCCGCCCCCAGATACACCGACTCCACATGCTGGCCCGCTGGCAGCATGGTGATCACGCACTCCGCCCCCGCAGCGGCTTCCCCAGCCGAGCCGGCGGCTACCGCGCCAGCCTCCACCGCATGTTCCAAAGCGGCCTTGGCAAGATCAAATACCACCACCTCATGGCCCGCCTTGACCAAATTGGCGGCCATGGGGCCACCCATATTTCCCAATCCAACAAACGCTATCTTCGCCATACGCCTTTCTCCTTGTTCTTGTCTCGGTTGTAATGGACAACGCGTCCCGCTTAGCGGAAAAAGTCTTCGATCCAGCCCGGATCGATGTCATTGAGTGCCGGATACCGCCAGCGGGGTTGCTGGTCCTTATCGATCAGCAGCGCCCGCACCCCTTCAGCGAACTCGCCTTTTTGCAGGCATTTCAGCGACAGCCCCAGCTCCAACGCAAAGACTTCGGACAGGCTCATGTGACGGGCCAGTTGCAGGTGGCGGAAAAACACGGTCTGGGACGTTGGCGAGGCACCGTCCAGCGCTCGCACTGCCTTGCGCAACCAGTCGTCGCCCTCAGCGGCATTGCGCAACTGCTCGACGATCTGCGCCAGGCTGTCGCCATCGGTCAACTGGTTGATCAGGTCCAGATGAGCCCGCACCGGCGACGCCGGTTTTAACTCTGCGGAGGCCGCTTCAAAATGGCGCAGCGCCTGGCTGACCACCACGCTGGCCGCATCAGTGCGCCAATCCGCGGCCTTGAGCCGATTGACCACCTCCACCTTGAGATCGTGACGGATAAACCGGTCCGCCAGCCCCAGGAACAACGCGTCGGCGCCGTTGATGCGGGCTCCGGTCAGCCCGAGGAACAGCCCGGCCCGCCCCGGCATGCGGTTAAGGAACCAGCCCGCGCCGACATCCGGGTACAGCCCGATGTTTACTTCCGGCATCGCCAGCATGGAGCGCTCGGTCACCACCCGGTGGCTGGCCCCGGCCATAATGCCTATGCCGCCGCCCATGACGATGCCATGGCCCCAGCAGACGACCGGTTTGCCGAACCGGTGAATGAGCTGGTCCAGCTCGTACTCCTCGGTGAAGAACGATGCTCCGATGCCCGCGCCCTGACCGGCAGGTTGCGGCTCCACCATATCGCGGTACAGCGCGACAATGTCACCACCGGCACAGAAGGCCTTGTCGCCTTCGGCTTCGAGCCACACCGCGAGGATCTCCTCATCCCGCTGCCACTCGGTCAGCTTCGGCGCCAGCAGCCGAATCATATCCAACGACAAGGCGTTGAGGGATTTGGGGGCGTTCAGGCGGGCGACGGCAAGCCGACCGCCGTTGACTGGCCACTCTTCAAATACGATGGCGTCGTTATTCATAGTGCGTTCCACTCAGGTTTTCCACGACCGTTAACGGTTTTTCCACTGCGGGCTACGTTTCTGCAAGAACGCGTTCACCCCTTCACGCTGGTCCTCGGTGGAGAACAGCTCGACAAACAATTCCCGCTCCATACGCCAGCCATCCCGATGACTGCGGCCATCACGGGCGCTCATCACCAGGGACTTGCAGCGGGCAATGGACGACGGGCTCTGCTGGCAGGCCTGCTCGGCCAGCTCCAGCGCCTTGGCAAAGGCTTCGCCCTTGGCCACCACCTCTTCCACCAATCCGATCTGCAGGGCCCGCTCGGCGCTCACCCGCTCGCCGCACAGGATCATCCGCTTGGCCCAGCCTTCGCCCACCAGCCACGGCAGGTTCTGGGTGCCGCCGGCGCAGGGCAACAGGCCAACCCGGGCCTCCGGTAGCGCCAGTTGGGCCTGTGCTTCGGCCACCCGGATATCACAGGCCAGGGCACATTCCAGGCCACCGCCCATGGCGTAGCCATTGATGGCCGCGATGGACACCCCACGGAAACTGCTCAGGGCCTCGAAGGCGTCGCCAAAGGCCTTGGCCATGACCGTCGCCTGGCCAACATCGCCCTCGGCAAAGGCGTTCAAATCTGCGCCCGCCGAGAAGAACTTCTCGCCCTCCCCGGTGATGACCAGGGCAAAAATGTCCTTGTCACGGTTGAGGCGCTGGACCGTGTCCCCCAGGTCCGCCAGCGATTCCTGGGTCCAGGTGTTCGCCGGCGGGTTGCTGATGGTGATAATGGCAACGTGACCGCGCTCTTCCAGTTGAATGGTTGCGCTCATGTTTTCATTCCTTCTGTCGTTCTTCGCCGTTCGGTTTCGCTGATTACTGGATGGCTTCCGCCACCCCCGGTTGCAGTAGCCGCCGGGCCACAATCAGCCGCATGATTTCGTTGGTGCCTTCCAAGATCTGGTGAACCCGCAAGTCGCGCACATAGCGCTCCAACGGATATTCACGAATGTAACCATAGCCACCATGGAGCTGCAGCGCCTCGTTACAGACGTCGAAGCAGGCATCGGTGGCGAACCGCTTGGCCATGGCGCAGTGAAGGGTGGCCTCGGGGTCGCCCTGATCGAGTTTGAAGGCGCCGAGCCGCACCATCTGTCGTGCCGCCACCAGGTGAGTGGCCATGTCGGCGAGCCGGAACTGCAGGGCCTGAAATTCCGCCAGCGGCTTGCCGAACTGGGAGCGCTCGTGGAGGTAGTTCCGCGAACGCAGCAGCGCCGCCTGAGCACCACCCAGGGAACAGGTGGCGATGTTCAGCCGTCCCCCGTCCAGCCCCTTCATGGCGATCTTGAAGCCTTCGCCTTCCTCGCCCAGGCGGTTGGCAACCGGTACCCGGACATCCTCAAAGGTGATCTGGCGCGTAGGCTGCGAACGCCAGCCCATCTTTTCTTCATTCTTGCCGTAATGGATGCCGCCGCTGTCCGCCGGCACCACGAACGCGGTGATGCCTTTGGCTCCGCTGTCGGCTGCGCCGGTGCGGGCCATCACCACCAGCACCTGGGTGCTGCCGGCGCCGGATATGAACACCTTGCTGCCATTCAGTACGTAGTGGTCACCCTCGCGCACCGCACGGGTACGCAGGTTGCCGGCGTCGGAACCGGCGCCGGGTTCGGTCAGGCAGTAGGAGCCCAGCCATTCGCCTCTGGCCATGCGCGGGGCAAAATCGTCCCGTACCTGGCCGCTGGCAAAGCAGGCCACCATCCAGGTGGCCATGTTGTGAATGGTGATGTAGGCAGCGGTGGACGGACACGCCGCCGCCAGCTCTTCCACAATCACCGAGGTATCCAGCCGGGACAGGCCCATGCCGCCCTGCTCCTGCGGGGTGTAAATCCCGCAGAAGCCCATCTCGCCAGCGGCACGGATCACCTCGACCGGGAAGATATGCTCGTCATCCCAGCGGGCGGCGTGGGGCGCCATTTCGTGCTCGGCAAAGGCCCGGGCCGCTTCGCGGAACGCCAGCTGATCCTCATTGAGGTTAAAGTCCATGCAACTACCCTCTCCCGTCTGGATCAGCGCAGGTGGATGGAGAAGTTGGCGTCCACCTCCATCTCGCTGTGGAACCAGCGGGCGGTGATGGTCTTGGTCTCGGTGTAGAACCGGACCGCCTGCTTGCCATAAGCGTGCTGATCGCCGTAGAACGAGCCCTTCCAGCCGGTGAAGGAGAAGAACGGCAGGGGCACCGGGATGGGAATGTTCACGCCCACCTGGCCCACATCGATTTCATGCTGGTAACGGCGTGCGCTGCCACCGCAGTTGGTAAAGATCGAGGTCCCGTTGCCATAGGGGCTGTTGTTGACCAGCTCGATGGCATCGCCGAGGCTGTCCACTTCCACGCAGGACAACACCGGCCCGAAAATCTCCTGGTCGTATACGTCCATGCCCGGTTTCACCCCGGCAAACAGGGTAGGCCCGACCCAGTTGCCATCCGACAGACCTTCCACGGTGCAGCCACGGCCATCCAACAGCAGCTTCGCACCCTGGGCTTCACCACTGGCGATGAGGGATTCCACCCGATCTTTCGCCTGCGCACTGATCAGCGGCCCATAGGCGGCAGCCTTGTCGTTCCAGGCGCCCGGACGCACTTTGGCCAGCGCCTCCTTGAGCTCCGGAATCCATTCCTGGGATGAGCCGACGAACACCGCCACGGAGATTGCCATGCAGCGCTGACCGGCGGCGCCGACGGAGGCACCAACCAGGGCGTTGATGACCTGCTGCTTATCGGCATCCGGCATGATCACCATGTGGTTCTTGGCACCGGCAAAGCTCTGCACCCGTTTCATGTTGCGGGTACCGGTTTCGTATATGTAGCGGCCAACGGGTACCGAACCGACAAAGGAGACCGCCTTAATGACCGGATCGGTCAGCAACACGTCCACTTGCTCTTTGGCGCCATGCACTACTTGCAGTACGCCCTTGGGTGCACCGGCCTGTTCAAACAGCTCCACCAGCCGGGTCGGCGTCAGCGGGTCCTGCTCGGACGGCTTGAGGATGAAGGTATTACCGCAGGCAATCGCCATCGGGAACATCCACAGCGGAATCATCGCCGGGAAGTTGAATGGCGTGATGCCGGCACAGACACCCAGCGGCTGGATATAGGAGTAGGTATCCACTTCCCGGGCCACGTTTTCGACGGTCTCGCCCATCATCAGCGATGGGATGTTGGCGGCGTGCTCCACCACTTCAATACCCCGCCAGACATCCCCCTTGGCGTCTTCAAAGGTTTTGCCGGTTTCCTGGGACAGGATCTCGGCAATTTCGTCGTGGTGCTCTTTGAGCAGGGCCTGATAACGCAACATCACCCGTGCCCGCTCGGACACTGGGGTTTCCTTCCAGGTCTTGAAGGCCTCGGCAGCGCTGAGTATGGCCTGTTGCATTTCATCGGCGGTGGCGCAGGGGACCTTGGCAATGACCTCGTTGGTGGCCGGATTGGTGACATCGATCCACTGGTCGCTCTGACTCTGGACAAACTCACCGGCAATGTAGAGGGGTACATTCTTCATGGCAGTATCCTGTGTTTGTTGTTGTAGGCAAGCACCCCGAGAGCGGGGCCAATCGTTGAAGCATGGTTTGATGCTAGCAGAGGATAGGTCTGGCCATGATTGACTAAATTTCGCGCGTGATGGATTATCTTTAGACTGCCACCCAAAAAAGAGCACTATGACCCAAACCTCGCAATGGCCCGTACCCAGGGACAGTGTCAGATACGTGTTGCCCGCCCCGGCCATCCAGGCACTTTCCGAGCATCCCTTGACCCGCGATCTTTATCCGCTGGCGTTCGGCCACTACCGCAGTGCGAAGGGGCATCACATGCACCGGGAGCATCACCGCGACCATCTTTTGATCTACTGCACGGATGGCCGCGCCTTCCTCAACGTCGAGGACACGCCCTACACGGCGGAAGCGGGCGATCTGATCCTGCTCCCCGCCGGCGCCGCCCATCGCTATACCGCCGATCCGGACAACCCCTGGACCATCCACTGGGTGCACTATGCCGGGCCACTGGCCGATGAGTTCCAGCAATACATGGGCTTCGATGCCGACACTCACCTGCTGCACCTGGGCCAACAACCGCGGGTATTGGTGGATTTCAACGGCTTGCTGTCGGTCAGACAGACCGGCTTCCGGCAAAAAGGCCTGGTACACGCCGCCAACCGGCTGCGGCAGCTGCTGACCGCAATTCCGCTGACGATCGACGACCGCACCAGCGCCCAGCAACCGGAGCTGGAAATCATCCACAACTTCATGCGTGAGCACCTGGAGGAACGTATTACCCTGGACCAGCTGGCGGAACTGGCCGGACTGTCGCCCGCCCACTTCGCCACCCGTTACCGGGCCCAGACCGGATCGCCCCCTATCCAGCATTTTATCCACCTGAAAGTGGAACGGGCCTGTCAGCTGCTGGACACCACCGGGCTGAGCTTTGCTGCGATCAGCGCCCGCCTGGGCTACGACGACGCCTATTACTTCTCACGGTTGTTCAAAAAGGTGATGGGGCAATCTCCGAAGAACTACCGGCATACCAATCGCCATTGATGGCCGTTGAGGTGCCTCGGACCATTCGGTGGGTCCGGGGCAAGGCGCGCACTTTGATCATATTTGCTACAAAGGTGTGAACATCAGTTCAATAACGCACCAGAGTCCGCCAGCCCTTATGGGACGGGCCATTAGGCGCCTTGTCCTCGAGTTGCTCACATAGTTATCCACTGAATCTGTGGACAACCGCCAGCAACGTCGGTCGCAGCCAGGGAAAACACACCAAGCCAGGCGGCGTCGACAGGACACCGTCGCCGCAACGAATCCCCCCTTGATCCCGGTAGCACTTGCGCGCACAGGTCCGGGCCGTGCCCCAACCGCCTCCAGACTCCAAGGGCCGACAGCACAAGCGTTCCAGGGCATCCGCCCAAATTTCCACCAGCCTGATCAAATTAAATCCAAAGCGATGAACCACCGTTCAATTAAACGCCAGAAGTCGGCAACGCCTGTCCCGTGCGGGCTGGGGAAAACCGTCCTAGGGTTGCTAACAAAGTTATCCACAGTTTCTGTGGACAAAGCCGGGGGCAGCCGCAATTTCAGCGACTCAAGACGTTACCCCTGATGATCCGCAATTCAGAGGCTCCATTAGCACTTCCTAAATCATGATGAACCCATTAGGCTGATCAGATCGAACCCACGACGAGTGAGACATCGCTATGTATATCATTGAAGTTGATGAAACTTTTGATGTGCCAAGAAAGAAGGTATTCGCCCTGTTCGCCGAGCATGAACGCTTCGGCAAGCTGCTCGGCGCCCCCGCCAAGCGCATCAAGGACAGTGACCAGGCAGACCCCAACGGCCTGGGATCGGTTCGCAAGATCGGCATCGGCCCCATCGGTTTGGAAGAAACCGTCGTCGGCTTCGAGCCGGACTCGCTGATTGAGTACAGCATCACCAGCTTTAGCCCGCTGAAGAACCACATCGGCCGCATCCGCTTCGAAGACACTCCCGATGGCCAGACCCGGGTCAACTACACCATCACCTTTGATGACATCATCCCGTTCACCGGCAAACTGATCCAGACGGCACTGGAGCAAGGTATTCGCAAAGGCATCAAACGCGTACCCCGCTTCGCCTGAGCCACTCCGGCGCCTGGGCAGCTCCATCCGGTGCAGCCCAGGCCGCCCTTTCCCCAGCCCCTCCCCCGTTTTAGCCCACTCGCCACCGCCCGTACGCCTTGACGACATAGGTACAAACCACATTGTCATTAAGGGTCATCGCAAGCCAAAGCCCTACCCAAAGCCACTTGATCTTGTGTACATTCGTGCACAACAATGACAAATGAGGTCAGGACGACCCGTAATTTTAAACGACCAAAGGGGTCTCGTTTGGGAATGGATGAATGGTGATTTCGCCCTTCGGAGGTTCCTTAATTACAGATGAAAAGGAGGCTCACCATGAGCATCAGTTCAAACCGCATCATTGGCCTGACGCAGGAACTTGCTATTGAGAAGGCCTGCAACGTTGTCGATCTGCACATCGGCTGGCAAAACGAGTACGAAGCCCAGCAGCAGAAAGATCCCAACGGCCACCACCACCGGGCGCCGGTGGTCACCTGGCAGCGTGATGGCATCACCTACCAGTTTGTACCGACGCTGACCTTCGAGCCATCCGCCAAGGGTTACGCGGTAAGCGCCGACGCACTGGTCGCGGACATCGAAACACAGCTGCTGACACGAGGTGTACCTAGACCCCAAGCAGCATGATGCATCGATACGGGGCGGTTCTCCGCCCCGGTTACTGTCTGCATAACCGCTTTCCGCCCGAATACCGCCCTCCCATTGACGGCATTCCCGGTTTCCTCAGCTCGCCTGCCCGTCACCTTCCCTGAGCCATCCGGCTGACGCCGGCTATGTTGCCCAGTCGCCTTTCCTTATCCCCAATCCGTTTCTACTATGGTGATATCCCCCGCTCCCTCACCGATAGGGATTTATCCGCATGAACAAGAAGCTACGGTTAGTTCTCTGGGGCACCCTGCTGGTCTTCATGGCGGGCTGCGGCGATCAGGAACCCGCCCCGCAGCCTCCGGTGACCCAGCCGGTGAAAGTCATCACCATCGGCAGCGGAAACGATCTGCGGCAGCGTGATTTCCCGGGCACCGTGCGGGCAACCCAAAGGGTCACCATGGCCTTCCAGGTTCCGGGCAGGCTGGTGGAACTGCCGGTCACAGAGGGACAACAGGTACAGGCAGGCGACCAGTTGGGGCTGTTGGACGATTCCGACTATCGCAGCAATCTGGCCGCGGCGCAGGCGGAACTCACCCGCACCGAAGCCAACTTCAATCGGGCCCGGGAGTTGATCGAACGGAATTACGTCTCCCAGGCAGACTTCGACACGATCCAGGCCAACTACAACATCGCCCAGTCCAATCTGCAGAAGGCGCAAAAGGCGTTGAACGATACCCGGCTGGTAGCCCCCTTCGACGGCGTGGTGGCCCGCACCTTTGTCCAGAACTTTGAGGAGGTGCAGGCCAAGGAGCCGGTGCTCAGCCTGCAAAACAACCGGGAACTGGAAGTGGTGGTCAATGTCCCGGAAAGCCTGGTGGTCCGGGGGAAAGACACCACGGGACTGGTGCTGTCCGGTCGCTTTGACGGCATCCCCGGCGTGACCTTTCCGCTGCGGGTCAAGGAGTTCGCCACCGAGGCCAGCCCCGACACCCAAACCTTTGAGTATGTGCTCGCCATCGAGAACACCCGGGGCCATAACCTGCTTCCGGGAATGACCGCGCTGGTTCATGCCGAACGATCGCTGCCCACCGTCGATACCGACGCCCCCCTGTCCATTCCGCTCTCTGCCCTGGTTGCGGGCCCGGAGGATAAAGCCAGCGTCTGGGTGGTCGGCGAAGACGACCGGGTCAGCCAACGCCCGGTGGTGACCGGGGAACTGGTCGGCAACGACCGTATCGAAGTGCGCTCCGGCCTGGCGCCCGGCGACACCGTCGTCACCGCCGGAGTCGGTGAACTGCGGGACAACATGCAGGTGAAACCCATCACCAAAGTGGAGTTCTGACCCTCATGAACATCGCGGAATGGAGCATCCGGAACAGTGTCATTACCTGGACCGTCGCCATTTTGCTGGTGCTGGTGGGTTATCTCTCCTTTACCAGTCTCAGCCGGCTGGAAGACCCGGAATTCACCATCAAGGAGGCCAAGGTCATCACTCCCTACCCTGGTGCCACCGCGGCCGAGGTGGCGGAGGAGGTCAGTGACCTGATCGAGCAGGCGGTCCAAAAAATGGGCCAGCTGTTCTATGTGGAGTCCCACTCCTACCGGGATCGCTCGATTGTCTCGGTCAAGGTGCTCGATCAATACGACCAATCCACCCTGCCCCAGGTCTGGGACGAACTGCGCCGCAAGATCAGCGATGTCCAGGGCGAGCTGCCGCCGGGGGCTGGACCGTCGGCGGTGGTGGACGACTTTGGTGACGTTTACGGGGTGTACCTGGGCATCACCGGGGAAGGCTACAACGCCCAGGAAGTCTATGAGTTCGCCAAGTTCCTCAAACGGGAACTGCTCCTGGTCGAAGATGTTAAAAGTATCGTCCTGTATGGCGCACCGGAAGAAGTCATCTATGTGGAACTGCGGCGGGAGAAGATGTCGGCCCTCGGCATCGCGCCCCACGACATCTATAGCGCCCTCGGCGACAAGAACACCGTCGCCTACGCCGGTTACGCCCGCGCCGGCGACGCCCGGCTGGCGGTGAAGGTGTCCGGCGAGCTGGATTCGGTCCAGCAGTTCTCAACCCTGCTGATCACCAGCGCCAGCGACGCCAGCCAGCAAATTGTGCTGGGCGACGTCGCCACCATTCGCCGCGAGCTGAAGGCCCCTCCCACTAACCTGCTGCGATTTGACGGCCAAGCCGCCATCGGCCTGGCCATTGCCACCCGCAGCGGAGGCAATGTGGTGACCATGGGCGCGGGCCTTTACGCCAAGCTCGATGAGTTGCGCCCCCAGATTCCCCTCGGCATGACGCTGAACGTGGTGTCCATGCAGTCCGACGCCGTCACCGAAGCCATCCGTGGCTTTACCGTCAGCCTGCTGCAGGCCATCGCCATCGTTATCCTGGTGCTACTGGTGTTCATGGGGCTACGCAGCGGCCTGATCATCGGCGCGGTGTTGCTGATCACCATCATGGGCACCTTCATCTTCATGGCCGTCTTTGACATCACCCTGGAGCGAATTTCGTTGGGCGCGTTGATCATCGCGCTGGGGATGCTGGTGGACAACGCCATTGTAGTGACGGATGGCATCCGCATGCGGTTACAGCAAGGTGACGACACCGTGACCGCCTCCCGTGAGGTGGTCCGGCAGACCGCCGTGCCCCTGCTCGGCGCCACCGCCATCGCCATCACCGCCTTTGCCGCCATCGGCACCTCCCAGGATTCCACCGGGGAATACACCCGCTCCCTGTTTTCGGTGATTCTGATTTCGCTGACCATGAGCTGGTTCACCGCCGTCACCATCACCCCGTTGCTGTGCCATCAGTTCCTGCAACCTGCGGCCAACGCCGGCGGCCAAGAGGCCTACGCTACCGGCATATTCCCGACCTACCGCCATTTGCTGGAAGGCGCCATTCGTTTTCGCTGGATCAGCCTTGGGGTTACCCTTGCGGTCTTCCTTTGCGCTGGCGCGGGGTTTGGTTGGGTGAAACAGAGCTTTTTCCCCGATTCCACCCGCCCCCAGTTCTATGTCGATCTGTGGTATCCGGAGGACAGCGACATCTCGACAACCCGCCACGGTGTGCAAGCGTTTGAGCAGGAACTGGCCCGGTACGATCACGTCACCCACGTCACCACCCAGATCGGCGGAGGCTCGCCACGCTTCCTGCTCACCTACACGCCAGAGCAACCCGCAGCCAACTTCGCACGCCTATTGGTGGACGTGGACGATTACAGGGTCCTGCCGGAGATCACCCGCAAGGTGCAGCAGGACCTGGAATCCCTTCAGCCGGGTGTCATTGTTAACACCCGCCAGTTCGTGCTCGGCCCCGCCACCGGTGGCAAGATCCAGCTGCGCATCTCCGGGCCCGATCCCAACGTGTTGCGACGATTCGCCGACAACGCCCGCAGCGTCCTTGCCAGCCACCCCAACATCAAGGGCTTGCGTGATGAATGGGGCCAGAAGATCAAAGTCATCGCCCCCATCGTCGCCGATACCCAGGCCCAGAAGCTCGGCCTGACCCGTGCCGATATTGCCCAGGCGATGGCATTCGCGGTGGACGGGGTGCGTGCCGGCACCTACCGCGAACAGGACGAACGGCTGCCGATCATCACCCGCGCTCCGGAGTCCGAGCGGCTCGGCCTCCACAATCTGGACCAGGCCTCCATCTGGAGCCCCACCGCCCAGCGCATGGTTCCCCTGGGCCAAGCTGTATCCCGCTTCGACGTTGAGTTCGAGAACGGCCATCTCTGGCGCCAGGACCGGGTCACCATGCTCCGACTCCACTTCGATCCCCGCACCGGCCTGTCATCGGAGCTACTCCGCGACATCAAGGCCGACGTGGAACGGGCCCTCGACGTGGACCTCCACAGCTACCTCGGCCAGCCCGCCTCCGCCGACATCGAACACACCGCCGATACCCTGCCGATTCGTTACCGCGACCGGCTACCCATCGCCGGCATGCCCGGCTACTACTTTGCCTGGGGCGGCGAAAACGAGGATTCGGTCAAGGGCTCGGCCTCCATAGCGGCGTCCGTTCCGGTATTCTTCGGCCTGATGGTGTTCATTGTGCTGTTGCTGTTCAACTCCCTCCGCAAGACCCTGGTAATCTGGCTGGTGGTGCCCTTGGCCATCGTCGGCGTCACCATTGGCCTGCTGACCTTCAGCCAGCCGTTTGGCTTCATGGCGCTGCTCGGCTTCATGAGTCTGGCGGGGATGTTGATCAAGAACGCGATTGTGCTGGTGGATCAAATCAACGTGGAACTCGCCCAGGGCAAGGCCCCGGTACCGGCGGTCGTGGAATCCGGAGTGAGCCGGCTGGTGCCCGTCGCCATGGCGGCACTGACCACCATTTTGGGCATGATCCCGTTGCTGGGCGACGCCTTCTTCGTCGCCATGGCGGTCACCATCATGTTCGGCCTTGGCTTCGCAACCATTCTCACACTGGTGGTGGTCCCGGTGCTCTACGCCACCATTTTCAATTTCCGCAATGACACGGACTGACCCACTGAAAAGGAGAGCTCGCCATGAGCGTCAGACTCACAACCGCCCTTACCCTGACCTTGATCCTGTCCGCCTGCGCCAGCAGCCAGACCGAACTGGTCTCGGTCTCGCTCGACCGGGACAGCCAGGCGCATTACCGCAAGGTCCTGGTACTGGTGATCAGCGGTGATCAACAGGTACGGCGGACGGTGGAGCAGTCTCTGGCCAACCGCATCGGCAAGACCGGCACCGAAACCGTGGTCGCCAGCCAGTACATCACCGGCGACCTGGAAGTTTTGGGAGTGGAAGAACTGCGCCAGCAGGCACTGCAGGTGGTGCTGAAGACCCGTGCCGACAGCGTGCTGGTCGCCTCCCTGCTTCGTGACGAGGTGCGCGAGGAGTATGTCGCGCCCCAGGCCAGCCAGGTGGCGATCCCTACCGTGGAGCCACGCTTCGGGCCTTATGTGGGTTATCACTACGACACCGTGGTCACACCTGGCTACTTCACCTCGCAGCGGGAGGTGTTCGTGCAAACCTCACTGTTTGATGTCGATACCGGACACGTGGTGTGGCGGGCTCGATCCAAGACCATCAACCCCAGCAGCCTTCAGCAAGGCGTCGACGACTTCAGCAACGTGATGACCAACCGGCTGTGGAACGACGGCATGCTGGCGGGCGGTCGCCAGGGAGCCAGCCAGCGATAGCTGCGCGCAGGCCTGGCATGACACGGCCGAAACGGCCACCGCTTCAATTAGCCCTGTCCCCCATTTCGATAGTCCAGTAAAATTCCTCGTTTTCCTGCCGGGCCGCCACCGGAACTCCCGCCGGCGGCCCGGGGTTGAGCCATCCGATTTTTGGAACCAGTGAGGCAGCGCAATGGGCAGAGCCTATCAGAACCGCAAAGAGTCCATGGCCAAGACGGCCGCAGCGAAGACCAAGGTGTACAGCAAGTACGGTCGTGAAATCTACATGTGTGCCAAGCAAAGTGGCATCGACCCGGACGGCAACCTCACGCTGCGAGGCTTGATCGACCGCGCCAAGAAAGACCAGGTACCTGCCCACGTCATCGATAAGGCCATCGATAAAGCCAAGGGCGGCGCCGGCGAGGATTTCAACCCGGCCCGCTACGAAGGCTTTGGCCCGGGCAACTGCATGGTCATTGTCGACTGCCTCACCGATAACCCGAACCGGACCTTTGGTGACGTGCGCCTGTGCTTCACCAAGACCAAGTGCAAGATCGGCACCCAGGGCAGCGTCAGCCACATGTTTGACCACTGCGCGATCCTTGCCTTCAAGGGCGATGATGAAGATGCCGCGCTGGAAGCCCTGATGATGGCCGACGTGGACGTCTCCGACATCGAGAACGAAGACGGCCTGATCACCGTATTTGCGCCCAACACCGAGTACGCCAAGGCCAAGCAGGCGCTCGCCGAGGCGTTTGAGGGCATCGAGTTCGAGGTGGACGATATCCAGTTCATTCCCCAGACGACCACACCGGTGGAAGGCGACGACGTGGAGATGTTCGAGAAGTTCCTCGACATGCTCAACGACCTGGACGACGTTCAGAACGTTTACCACAACGCCGAGCTGTAACCCCCTGCCAGGCCATCGCCGGGGGCACGGATCGGCTCCCGTCGATGGCGATGCCCCTGCTTTCGCCTTCCCAGTTCGTCAATTCTCGACTAAGCTCCTGAAAATCGGATATTTCTACTCTCGCTTGAGGTTCGTTTGGCTCTCGCTCGACTGGCTCTTGCTTGGCTAACGCTTTTTTGACTCACTAAGGGAATGCCGTCATGACCGTACTCGTATTGGGACTCATCCTGTTTCTGGGGGTCCATTCACTGTCCATCGTCAATGAACCCTTTCGGGACCGCCTGGTGGCACGCCTCGGCGAATGGCCGTACAAGGGGCTCTATTCACTGATCGCGCTGGCAGGGCTGCTCGCCATCGTCTGGGGCTACGGTCTGGCCCGCCAGGCACCGGTACTGATCTATGCGCCGCCCAGCTGGCTGAGCCACGTGGCCATGGTGCTGCTGTTGCCGGTGTTTCCGTTGTTTCTGGCCGCCTACCTGCCGGGACGGATCAAACTCAAACTGAAACACCCCATGCTGGTGGCGGTTAAGCTGTGGGCGCTGGCCCACTTGCTGGCCAACGGCATGGCGCACGATGTGCTGCTGTTTGGCGGCTTCCTGGCCTGGGCGGTGGCCGACCGCATCTCGCTCAAGCGGCGCCAGCCCAGGGCTGTTCCGGCGTTGCCCGCCTCGGGCTTCAACGATCTGATCGCCGTGGTCCTGGGCCTGGCCATCTACGGCGCATTCATCACCGGCGGGCACTACTGGCTGATCGGGGTGGAACCGGTCGCCTTCTAGGCGGCCCTTGCCGACCCTGTCTTTTTAGGCCACCATCCGGGCTGAGCACCAGTCTGAAGGACGCCCTATGAGTCGTGTCGTAATATTGAAAACCGGCAGCACCTACCCTGCCATCGCCAGCAGCTTTGGTGATTTCGAGGACTGGTTTGTGGCGGGGCTGTCGCCAGAGCTGGCGCTGTCCATCGTCGATGTGGAACGGCAGCTGCCTGACGGGCAGGGACAGGACTGGGACGGCATTGTGATCACCGGCTCGCCTGCCATGGTGTCCGATTGCGCCGCCTGGAGTGAACGCACCGCCCAATGGCTGGCACAGGCGGTGAAGCAACAGGTGCCGGTGCTCGGCGTCTGCTATGGCCATCAACTGCTCGCCCACGCCTTGGGTGGACGCGTCGGCAATCACCCCGAAGGCCGGGAGTCCGGCACCTTTACCGTGACCGTCAATGAGCAGGGGCGCCAGGACCGACTGTTGGGCAAGCTGCCGCAACGCTTCCCGGCCCAGCTCACCCACCTGCAATCGGTCCTCGCCTTGCCGGCCGGTGCCACCGTGCTGGCCTCGTCGGAGTTCGAGCCGCACCAGGCCTTCCGGGTCGGGGCAAACGCCTGGGGCGTGCAATTCCATCCGGAGTTCAGCGCCCCGGTCATGCGTGCCTACCTGGAGGTGCAAGCCCCGTCGCTGCGGGAGGAAGGCCTCGATCCGGACGCCCTGATCGCTGCCGTCACCGACACTCCGGCAGCCGGCTCCCTGCTAAGACGTTTCTCGCAACTGGTTCTGCGACAGGCCTGACCTCTGCCGCTGGAATCTTGGCCTGAGCGTGAGACTCAGGCCTTCTTGACGAACATCGACTTCAATTTCATCGCGCCGATGCCATCGATCTTGCAGTCGATGTCGTGATCGCCATCCACCAGACGGATGCTCTTGACCTTGGTGCCAACCTTTACCACAGCTGAGGACCCCTTGACCTTGAGATCCTTGATCACCGTCACGGTATCGCCATCCTCCAGCTCATTGCCGTTGGCATCCCGCACCACCTTGCCTCCTTCCGTGGCAGAGGCGGCGGAGTCGTGAGCCGACCATTCGTGGGCGCACTCCGGACAGATCAGCAGGGCGCCGTCTTGGTAAGTGTATTCAGAGCCGCATTGAGGACAGGGAGGGAGCTTGGACATGACGAACGTTCCGGAAGTAATAGCCAGTTGGGTAACGAGTTGAGATGGTGCGAATAATAACAGCAAACCGGGGTACTGCGTATTTCGCCGAGGTCAGCCCCGTGTCGAAGACAACCGAGAGGCAAGCACCGGACCTCGGGATGGCCCGGTGCTCGAACAAGCAATCCTGCTGGCCTAGCGACAGGCAGCGGGCAGGTGCTTTTCCACCACATTCTGGCCGTAACAGACCCAGTTCATGCCGGACTTGGTCATCTTGGCCTCGATAACCAGATAGCGGGGCTCGCCGTAGGCATCTTCGCCCATGTTGGCGCCAATGGCTCCGCCGCCAAGCAGCGCAACGTCGTAATGACTGCCGACATTGACCACCGTGCTTTCGGCAAAGCCCAGATCCTGCAAGGTCGACGGCCACTGCTCATGGCTCTGAAGGTATTCGTCTACGGCAACCTGGATTTGCTGGGCTTCGGCATAGGCAGAGGCGTACCGGGCGCGTTCGACATAGTCCTGATAGGCCGGCACAGCGACCGCCGCGAGGATGCCGATCATCGCCACGGTAATCAGGATGGACAAGGCGCCGCCCCCAGCACCCACCCGAGGCACGAACAGCGACAGGAACCAGGCAAAGCCATGACGACGGGGATGCCGGATCGCCTTGCCCTGGCTCAGCGCCACCGCTTCGGCCATCCGTTTGGTCAGCCAGGGATAGTCCGCGGTCAGTTCGTTGAACGACATCCAAAAGCCGTTGGATGCTTCCGCCTGGCGAAGGTAGGCCGTCACGTTCAGGGTCTTCCAGCGAGTATCCCCGGCAGCAATGGCGGCAATGGCGGCCTTGATGTCATTTTCGGACTGGCAGCAGGCCACGCCGTAGCGATCACAGGTGTATTCCTCGGCCCGGCGCAGTGCCGAACCCAGCACCGGCAACAGGGAGGCGGGCGCCAGGAACGTGCGCCAGGTCAGGTGCTTTCGATGGATATGCCCCAGTTCATGGCCGATATAGAAATCGATGGCTCCTGGTTGGTCCTCCAGGGCATCCACCACATCGGTGAACAGCACGACAAAATGGCGCCCCCGGAACTTGGTCGCCAGGGCATTGAAGAAATCAGCCCGGAGCAGATAGGCATCGGGTATGTCCTTGAGCCCCACCTTGCGGCAACCTTCCACCAACTTGGCGTGTAGGTCTGGATACTGATCCTCGCTGATGCGAACCCCAGAGCCTTTGAGGTGGGAGATAAACGCCGAATGGGCAAAGAGGAAAAACAGATACCCCAGCAGCAGGTAAATCAGAAGCACACCAAACGTGGCGATGAGCAGCCCCAACCAAAACAGGCCGGACAGGACGACAGCGATTGCAAACAACGGTTTTTCATTCTTATAGACCAGATTCATTCATGTTCCCTCATTGACAGCGCCCCGGTGACGATTCGTGGAATCCTGGGGCTGCCGATAGTCTTTTCCTAGCTGGATGATGTCAGGTCACAGCCCTGCCATCGGACACTAGCCTACGAAAAAATCTGGATAACTGTCACAATTTTGTTGGTAATGTATTGTTAATCACGCGATCTACGAGAAAGTCGTCTCAAGCATTGAAGAACCGGTCAATCTGCCTGGCATGACTCTGGGCATCCTTGTAGCCCAGTTCGATCAGCGCCGAGGAGAACCGTCGATCGAACAACAGGTAGCTGGCCAGGCTGCCGCCAGTCATGGAATTGCCGCTGCCCCCTCCTACCAGATTGCGCAACACCAAGGGCATGCCGTCCATGAACTGGGCCGCGATTTCGTCGACCCGTTCGCTCGGCGAGATCTCCAGCAACCGGATCGGCTTCAGATCGAGCCCCGATGCCGCCAGGGCCTCAGGCGGTATCAGATCGACCAGCTGGTTGAGTAGCCGCAGCCGATCAATGTCGTAGTCCAGGGTATCCAGAAACATGCCGTTGAAGACGTGGGCAATGATCTGGGAAAACGCCGGTACCTCCTGTTTATCCGGTCGACTGGATGGACACATGCTGTTGGCGCTCACCCCCACCACCAAGACCCGTTCCGCCCCCAGCCGCAGCGCGGGGCTGATGTGCGCCATTTGCCGGGTAACGCCATCACCGAAATACTCGCGATTGATCAACACCGGTGGGAACACGGTAGGAATGGCCGACGACGCCATCACATGCGCCAGTTTCAGCTCCGTTCTGGAGCCGGCCCGCTGCCCGACGCTCCAGCTTTGCAAGCGTTCGTGACCGTCAAAGAAACACACGTTCTGCCCGGTGGCGTAGCCACAGACGTTGACCCCGACCGCCGAGAGATCACCCTTGAGAATGGCTTGTCGAACCGCCGCAAAATCGACCTCACGGTCCAGCAACTCGTGCAGCGGGCTGTTGTCCAACATTGACAAAGGGCCACGCCCCCCGCCCCCGGCGAGCAGCCGGCGAGCGACACCGGTCATGTTGCGAAGGATCGCGTAGGAATTACTCCGATAGACGTGTTCGGACGCCAACTCTGCCCACAGCCGCTCCAGTCGCGACACGTTATGCCGAAAGATATCGCCGCCACCCGCCAGCGCCAGGGCATTGATCGCTCCCGCCGAAGTACCGACAATCACCCTGAACGGGTGGGACCAGGTCGGAAACATATCGGAGATCGCCCGCAGCACCCCTACCTGGTATGCGGCTCGGGCGCCGCCGCCCGTGAGCACAACGCCTACTTCCTGCATGCCACCTCACTTTGGCTAGACCGTTGAGCGGAGCCGTTGCCGCCGCTTTATAGAGGTTGTCGCCGTTTCGGTCTGTTGTCGCCGCTGGTTTGTGCCGCCACGTCTGATGTGTGTTGCTGCTTGCTTCAGCTTAGTGCAATGCCGCCAACTCATTCAGCGCCGTCTCCCCCATGGCGGGAAATGCCACCAGGCCAGGCCCACCACACCGGCAAACACCGTATAGACCAACACAAACACCCAGGCCGGGGCCTCGTAGTACAGCAGTGCCTGCAGCCAGTGCTCGATAAAACTCCCGGCATAAACGCCGTCACCGCCCGCCTGCTCGCGCAACCACATTTCCAAGGTGGTCAGCGGACAAATCACCCCCAGCCAGGCCTGGGCCACCACCACTAGAATGGCGCCCAGGTGACCAAAGCGAAACCAGCGATTCCGTACCCAGCGCCAGCCGCGCACGCCGCCGATCAGGATCGACACCAGCCCCAGCACCACGAACGCCACAACCGCAACGTGCAGGAACAGCACGCCATCGGCCAGCCATTGGTAAATTTGCATGTCACTCATGGCGCCCTCCCCCTTCAAGCTTTGCACATGCTGGGCCGGATGCCAGTACCGGGGCGGCATCATTCGGCCCAAAAGGACATTTTCAACCATCCCCGTCAGGAACAGAATGGGACTGAATGAACGTTCATTCATACCCAATTCCAAGAGAGGAGACTGCCGCCGATGAGCGTCCGAGCCGCTGCATCATCCACCTCAGGCAACGGCAACTCAGACAAGCGCCAGCGTATCCTGGATGCGGCGCTCAAGGTATTTGCCGCCGAGGGCGTGCACGGCACCCCCGTGCCCCCCATCGCCCGGGAAGCCGGGGTCAGCGTGGGCAGTCTGTACCGTTACTTTGACAGTAAAGAAGCGCTGGTGAACGCTCTGTTCCAGGCCACCAAAGACGACCTGAGCCAGCATCTACTGACCGGGCTGCCCTTGCTTAAGCTGGACCGGTCCATTTTCGATGAGGTCTGGCACCGCCTCTGCACCTTCGCCCGGCAAAAGCCCGACGCCTTCCGTTTCCTGGAGATGCAGGACCACCACAGTTATCTGAACGACACCAGTCGCAACAGTGAATACATGTTACTGCTCCCAATCCGCCAGATCATCGAGCTGGGCCAGCAGAATGGATTGCTGAGCGATCACCTGCGTCCCGAAGTTGCCATAGCCCTGTTCTGGGGGTCCCTGGTTGGCCTGTTCAAGGCCGAGCGGCTGGGTTACCTCAGCCTTTCCGATGACGACCTCCGCCAAGCCCGTGACGCCTGTTGGAAAACCATTGCCAAGCCCATAGAAGGGAAGACACAAGAATGAAACCTCAACACATCCTGATCACCGGCGCCGGTGGCGCCATTGGCAGCCAACTGGCGTCACTGTTCCGCCAACAGCACCCAACCGCGACCCTGACCCTGGTTGACCTGAACGCCAAGGCTTTGGAAGACAAGGCAGCCGCGTTGAATGCCCACCTGGAAGTCTGCGATCTGACCGATGTCGAGGCCCTGCCAAACTGGTGGCAAGCCCTGGAAGATCGCCACGGCACAGTGGATGTGCTGGTCAACTGTGCCGGCATCATGGACATCATGAGCATCACCGGTACCGGCTGGGAGCGCGGCAAACGGCTGCTGGACATCAACTTTATCGCCCCGATGCGTCTGATGGACCTGGCCCTGCCCAAGATGATCGACAACCGCCACGGCTGCGTGATCAACATTGCCAGCATGGCGGGCCGGGTCCCCATCCGCGGCTGCAGTTACTACGGCGGCGCCAAGGCCGGATTTGGCATGGCCTCGGAAATCGCTCGGCTCGATCTGAAAATGCACAACGTCAATGTCATCACGGTCTACCCGGGCCCCATCTTCTCCGGCCTGGAGAGCCATGCGCGCAGTCAGGTGAAACGGGGCCCGGTATCCCGCTTCATACCGACCGGTAATCCGGAAGAACTGGCCAAACGCATCTATCGCACCTTCAGCAAGGGCGGCACCCGAGTGATCTATCCGGATATCTACAGCGTGGCCAAGCAGGTGGCGAACCTTGACCTCACCTACCGGGCCATGGACTTCTTCAGCCCGGAACCCAACCAATAAAGAGACAACTACCGATGACCCAACAAATCACACCCGCGATCTACGACGTATTGGCGGTCGGTGCTGGCATTTCCGGTATCGGACTGGGCATTCGCCTGAAAGAGGCTGGGATCGACAATTTTGTGATTCTGGAGAAAGCCGGCGACCTGGGCGGCACCTGGCGCGACAACACCTACCCGGGCTGTGCCTGTGATGTGCCCTCGGCCCTGTATTCTTATTCCTTCGCCCAGAAACCCGACTGGAGCCGCGCCTTCGCCGGCCAGGCGGAAATTCTGGAGTACGTGCGGGAGGTGGGCGAACGCTATGGCATCGGCGATTACATCCGCTTCAACCAGGCCGTGGAACGGGCCCAGTGGCGTGAAGCCAAGGGGCTTTGGGAAGTCCAGACTGCAAACCAGATCTACTTTGCCCGCACGGTCGTGGCCTGTTCGGGCTACCTGCACGAGCCCATTGTCCCGGATATCCCGGGCCTGCGGGACTTTAACGGCAAGGTATTCCATTCCTCCCGCTGGGATCACGACCACGACCTCAGCGGCGAACGGGTGGCGGTCATCGGAACCGGCGCCTCCGCCATTCAGTTCATTCCTGAAATCCAGCCCAAGGTGGCCAAGCTTGCGATCTTCCAGCGCACACCTCAATGGGTGCTGCCCAAGCCGGACCACGCCATTCCGGACATCGAGCGACGTTTCTTCGAACTGCCCATGACGCTACAGGCCTGGCGCTCGATTTTGTACAGCGGCTTTGAGACCTTCGGCATCGGCTTCCGCAACCCCCGCCTGCTGGAACAGTTGGAGAAGGTGGGGCTGGCGCACCTGCGTTGGGCAGTCAAGGACCCGGAGCTGCGAGCCCGGCTGACCCCGGATTACACCCTGGGCTGCAAGCGGGTTCTGATGAGCAACAACTATTACCCGGCGCTGAGCCAGCCCAATGTCGAGGTCTTCGCCACCGGGCTGAAGGAAGTTCGAGGCAACACCGTGGTCGGTCAGGATGGCAGCGAACGGGAGGTGGACACCATCATCCTGGGAACCGGTTTCCATGTCACCGAGCCGCCTATCGCCGAGCACATTTTCAACGACGCCGGCCAGTCCCTGGGCCAGATGTGGGCCGATGGCATGCAGGCCTACCGGGGCACCACCATCAATGGCCTGCCCAATGCCTTTATGGTGCTGGGGCCCAACCTGGGTATTGGTCACAACTCGGCGTTCATTGTGATCGAAGCCCAGCTCAACTACATCATCAGCACCCTACGTACCATGCGCGAGCGCCAGCTGGAACGAATCGAAGTCAAAGCCGATGCCCAGCGGAGCTACAATCGCAAGGTCCAGAAAGACCTGCAAGGCACGGTATGGAACACCGGCGGCTGTTCCAGCTATTACCTCGACAAGAACGGCTTCAACAGTATCGGATTTCCCTGGAGCACGCTGAAGATGCAGCGCCTGCTCAAATCGTTTGATGCCGCTAACTACACACTCACACCGGCCACTACGCCGGTGTTTGGAGGTCGGTCATGACGGCGGCAAAGGGCAATACGCCCCGTCGGGCGCTGGTCCTCGGTTGTGGCGGTGTTGCAGGCGCTGCCTGGACCATTGCCATGCTCTCGCAGCTGGAGCAGCAGCTGAACTGGGACGCGCGAACCGCCGACATCCTGGTGGGCACGTCGGCAGGCGCGGTACTGGCGGCGCTGCTGGGTGCCGGGGTGCCGGCCTCAACGTTGCTCGACTGCCAGCACGGCACCGCCAAGGCCTGCCAATGGAATCATGACAGTGACAGCGGGGGCGCCCTGCCCCCGCTGCCGGCAGCCAGCCTGACCAGCCCCAGCCTGTTGCTGCGCGGGCTTAAGGCGCAGGTATCCGCCTTGACGGCCATCAGCGGTGTGCTTCCAGCCGGCCAATTCAACATGGCTCCCTTCCGCCAGCTGATAGACAGTGTGGTCCCTGCGGGGGAATGGGCGCCGCATCCGGCGACCTGGATCATGACGGTGGACACGGCGAGTGGCCAGCGAGTGGCCTTTGGCAAGCAACATGCGCCCACGGCGGCCTTGAACGATGCCGTCTGCGCCTCTTACGGCGTACCGGCCTGGTGCCCCCCCGTCACCATCGGTGGCCGGCGCTACTTTGACGGCGGCGTGGCCTCCCCCACCTCGGCCGATCTGCTGGTGCATCAGCCGGTGGAGGAGGTGATCATTCTGGCGCCCATGGCCAGCCGCCAGCCCGATCGACCGCTATCGCCGCTGAAACTGGTGGAACGCCAGGTACGCCGGTACATGACCGCGATCGTGGATCGGGAAGAGCAGCTGTTGCGCGACGCCGGCAAACGGGTAATCCGGGTGGAGCCCAACGCCGCCGACCTGACCGCCTTCGGCTACAACATGATGGACCCGGGCCGCCGCACCAAGGTGCTGTCCCAGGCCCTGCTCGGTGCGCCGGCAACGGTGGCAATGGCCATCGCCTCGGCCTGAGTGGTTAACGCTCGCCCTACTGCGGAGCAAACTTGGCAAACAGCTCCGCGCCGGTCAGGTTTTCGGTCCGGTTGGCGAACTCATAGAACGCCGGTTTGTGGTCGATGAAGACCTGGTGGGTGAGCGCCAGCCGGTCCTGGTTTTCGGTGAACAGGCCGGCGGGCAGCACATACTGGCCGTTGGCCTTGAGGCGATAGAACAGATGGGTGCCGCACCGGTTGCAGAAGCCCCGCTGGGCCCACTCTGACGAGTCAAAGACGCTGACGTGCTGGCTGCCCTCGATGGAAACCTCGGTACCGGCATCCAGCGCCAGCAAGGGGCCTCCGCCCCATTTCCGGCACATGGCGCAGTGGCAGACGTCTGCCTTCGAGCTGACTGCGGCAGCGTGGATGCTGACGGCGCCACACAGGCAGTTGACGGTTTCAGAAAATGTATCGGCCATTTCGTTCTCCCTGATTTATGTCTCGATGCGTTCCAAGCGAGTGCCCTGATAGCATAGTCGAGACCAGCCTCGCCGTAAGACTATTTTTTACGCCCCGACCGCGTCCTCAGGGCCGCCCCGAAAGACCGCCGTGCCCACTCGGCAGCGGCATCCGGATCCTCCAGCACCTCCTCCGGTGCCTGGTAATAGGACATCGTCATCCGCTTCCCCTGCTTCTCGTACTCGAAAGGGGGCAGTCCTGCCTCGATGAAAGCCTCCCGGCATTGGTCGTCGGCCTTCAGGTACAGGGTCTCGTCGCTGACCAGCGCAAACATCAGGCCGTCGTGGAAGATGCCATGGCCGCCAAACATGCGCCGAGCCTGGACCGGACCGAATTGAACGAACACTTCCTGCAGGTAATCGGTGTACTCACTCATCGTCCCGCCCCCCGGGCACGGCGCCTCGCACCCCCGATGAGGCAGGTCCAACGGACTGGAGCGCCAGAAAGTTCGGCGGCATGCGGTGATCCTCCTTGATGATCGGTCGGCCGATAGGGCCCATCGGGGAACAACTATTATAGTGGTTTCCGGATCGACCTTAGCGGTTTCCACATCGACTACAGCGGCTTCTGAAACAAGGCTACGTCCTTGACCGGCACCTGCAGGCGCCAGCCGAAACGCCGGCCGATATGGGCCAGCGTCGACTCCCGGTAGAACACCACATGGGTGGGATCGCGGCGGTAATGCCAGTTGGCAAACCGGTCGTCGTCGGTCTGGAAACAGGTCATGATCCCCAACCAGCCGCCCGGTTTCAGCAGACCGTCAAGCAGGCCAAACGTTGTCCAGGGATCGTGCAGATGCTCGGCCACTTCAGTGCAGGTGATGAAATCGTAGGTCCGGTCCAGCGTAGCGGGCTGCGGGTGGTAGTAAGGATCGTACAACGTCATGGCGAACCCCCGCTCGGACAGCATGGTGGCCAACGCCGGACCGGGGCCGCAGCCGAACTCCAGGCCGGAAGCAGCTGGCGTCAGCTGCTGGGTCAGCGGGTCGATGAGCTTGGCAAGAAAACGCCGGTAGCCGGGATCGGCCGGGTTGTTGTCGTGGAGGTCGTAGATCTGCTTTTCGCTGACCGAATCCAGCCAGCAGCCCGGGTCCATCAACGTCGCCTCGCAGACTGGGCAGCGCCAGTAGGGCACGTCCCGAACGGTCAGGAAGTGCCGCAGCGTAGAATGGTGGCAAACGGTACAGGCGGGGGCGGTCAGGGCCGCCGGCTCGCGCGCCATGGGGCTACACCGGTCGTCCTGGCCGGCTAATGATTGTGGTGCATCTGGCCATGGTTCATTTCGCCATGATCCCTATTGCCAGTGCCCTTGTCTTCATTGTCCTTGTCTTCATTACCCATGCCGTCTTTGTCCATAACGGGTGCCATCGGCTCAGCCGCGCCATCCAGCGGCTCCACCGCCAGCTCCACACTGACTTCCAGGCCGCCCTCAAACGTCAGGGTCAGCGGAAGCCGCTCCCCTTCCCGCAGCGGGCTCCGCAGCTGTTCGAGCATCAGGTGGTAGCCGTGGGGCTTGAGTTCTATCCGTCCGCCGGCCGGCACGGTCAAGCCACGTTCCAGGGCTTCCATGCGCATCAGGCCATTGTCCATCCGGCTCTGGTGCAGCGTCACCCGAGCCGCCCTGGGGCTCTGGACCGAGACCAGCGTGACCGTTTGGTCGCCACCGTTATGGATCGTCATATAACCGGCCCCGATCATCACTCCGGGCGGTGTTGGCCGGGCCCAGGGGTGCGCAATCGACAGTTGGCCGAAGGCGTATTCATGGGCACTGCCGGACAACGGCAACAGCAAAGCGGTCACACTCAGTAACAGGGGGATCAGGCGTCTCATGGTCTCTCACTTCGAGTCATTGAACGGCGGCACCGGCGAGGCAAGCCGGCACCGTCATGGCAAAGTCCGCACTATAGTGTCGTGAGTGGCGCCCGATCGCAAGCGTCAGGGCTGGCCCAGAGCCTCCAATAGCGACGCCATGAAACGCGCAGCCTCGCCGCCCGTTGCGGCCCGGTGGTCGAACGTCAACGACAGCGGAAGCACCCGTCGCACCGCCGGTTTGCCTTTATAGGGCACAACTTTCTCCCGTATCCGACCGGCGCCCACGATCGCCACCTGAGGCGGGGTGACGATGGGGTTGGCGTATTGGCCGGCCATGGTGCCGAAGTTGGACAGGGTAATGGTGGCGCCCTGCATTTCCCGCGGCGGGATTTTTCGGGACGCCACCGCTTCCCGCAGGTTTTCAAGTCCCTGGCGCAGATCCGCCTGGTCACGGTGATTGACGTCCCGCAGCACCGGCACGAACAACCCTTCCGGGGTATCGACGGCGATGCCGACGTGGACTTCCGCCAGCAGGCGACGACTCAGATTGTCGCCATCGAACCAGGCATTGAGCACCGGCACCGCCTCACACCCCTGGGCGATGGCTTGAACCAGGCGCATGGTGATGTCGGTGCCCGCCGCCCAGTCGCCGATGTCCACATCTTCAAAGATCGACACCGGCACCACCTGGGCATGGGACAGTGACATGGTCTTGGCCATGGTGCGGCGGGGACCGCGCAGCGCCTCCGCGTCGCCCAGGGCCTTTTGGTGACTGGCCTGCTGGTGCACGTCGTCGTTGGTGATCAGGCCGCCGGGGCCACTGCCTTTGATGGACTCCAGGCTGACCCCCAGTCGTTCCGCCAGCGCCCGCACGCCGGGCGTTGCCCGCTGGTGGCGAGCCTGCCGGCTGGACTGGGCGGCGCCGATGATGAACTGGTCCTGACGGCTCTCGGCCTCGGCCCGCTTCAGTTTACCGACCACCGTGCCGCTGTCGTCGCCCTCGCCCTCAAACCCCAGCAGGGGCTCGCCGGTGTGAATGATGTCACCCGGTTCCCCAAACAGCTGAGCCACCACACCGGCCTGCGGCGACGGCACCTCCACGATGGCCTTGGCGGTCTCCACCGACACCAGCACCTGATCCTCGTCGACCCGGTCGCCCACCTTGACGTGCCATTCCACGATCTCCGCTTCCGGCAGGCCCTCTCCCAAATCGGGCAGTTTGAAGTACTTCATAGCGCAATCACCTGTTCGACGGCGTGGAGAATGTCGGCCACCTGGGGCAGGTAGGCTTGCTCGTTGCGGTAGTACGGCATCACCGTGTCGTAGCCGGTCACCCGAACAATCGGTGCCTGCAGGTCGAGGAACGCCGCCTCGGCCAGGGAGGCCGCAATTTCCGCACCGACCCCGCCGTTGCGACAGGCCTCATGGACAATGACCGCCCGCCCGGTCTTGGCCACCGAACACAACAGGGTTTCCCGGTCCAGAGGGCTGATGGAGGCGACGTCAATCACCTCGGCGGACACCCCTTGCTCGGCCAGCCGGACCGCCGCCTCCAGGGTCTCCATGATGGACGCGCCCCAGCTGATCAGGGTGACGTCGTCGCCCTCCCGCAGCGTGAAGCAGGTATCCAGTGGCAGTGCCTCGCCGTTATCGTCCACGGCCTGGGTGACCGCGCGATAGATGCGCTTGGGTTCCAGGAATATCACCGGGTCCGGGTCGCGGATGGACGCCAACAGCAGGCCATAGGCGCGCTGGGGCGAACTGGGGATCACCACCCGCAGGCCGGGAATATGGGCGAACAGTGCCTCGGTGCTCTCGGAATGGTGCTCGGGGGCGTGAATCCCGCCGCCGAACGGCGCCCGGTAGACCAGCGGGCAATGCAGCCGGCCCCGGGTGCGGTTACGCATGCGGGCGGCGTGGCAGATGATCTGGTCCATGCCGGCATAGATGAAGCCCATGAACTGGAACTCCGCCACCGGCTTCAGCCCCTGCACCGCCATACCGACGGCGGTCCCGGCGATGAGGTTCTCCGCCAGCGGGGTGTCCATCACCCGCTTATAGCCAAAGCGATCCTTGAGTCCCACGGTGGCCCGGAACACGCCGCCGTTGGTCGCTACGTCCTCACCGAGCACCACTACGTCCTCGTCATGGGCCATTTCCCAGGCCAACGCCATGTTGACCGCTTCCACCAGGGTAACATCGCTCATGACACACCTCCCTGCCGATACTTCTCGGCTAACCGCTCCCGCTGCCCCTGCAAGGCTGCCGGCAGGGTCTCGAACAGGAAGTCCATCATGGCGGTGGGCGGTTCCGGTTCCGAGGCCAGGTAGGCTTTCACCGCGGTCTCGACAAAGCCCTTGCACTCACTCTGCAGCTTCTGCTCTTTCTCGGCGTTCCACAGGCCAGCCTGGTGCAGGTAGTTCTGCATCCGTTTCACCCCTTCCCGCTCCCAGGCCCGTTTCAGTTCTTCGGCACTGCGATAACGGGTGGCGTCGTCAGCGGTGGTGTGATCCCCCAGACGGTAGGTCTCCGCCTCGATCACCGCCCCGCCCTTACCGGCCCGGGCACGCTCCAGCGCCTGGGTCAGCACCTCGGTCAGGGCAAAGTAGTCGTTGCCATCCACCACATGTCCCGGCAAACCGCCACTGATGGCCTTCTGGGCAATGGTCTCGGCGCCGCTCTGCAGGCTGCGGGGGGTGGAAATGGCCCATTGGTTGTTGCTGGCCACAAACACCACCGGCAGGTGCCAGGCGCCGGCCAGGTTCACGCTCTCCAGGAAGTCACCCTTGGAGGAGGCGCCATCGCCCAGACAGCAGACCACGGCGCGATGCTGCTCGCGTATGCGCATGGCCGACGCCACCCCCACTGCGTGGCAGCACTGGGTGGCTATGGGTACGGCAATGGGCAGATCCTGCGGGCAGTGCGCCCAGGCACTGCCCCGTTCGTCACCGCCCCAGTACAGCAGCAACTCGGTCAGGGTGACACCACGCTGGATCTGCGCCGCCTGGTCGCGGTAGTACGGCACCAGCACGTCGGACTTGGCCATGCACTGGCCGATCACCGTGCCAATCACCTCATGCCCCAGCACCGACGGGTAGGTGCCGCACTGGCCGGTCCGTTGCAGGGCGATGACCTTGTTGTCGAAGGTGCGGGTCAGCACCATGTTGGCGTAGGCCGCCAGCAGGCGATCATGGTGGTTCGCCAGGTCGGGCAAGGTATCCAGGGGAACGCCATGGTCGTCCAGGTAGCGGACGCGGTCGACGTGGAAATCGTAACGGTCTTTCATTCGAGCCTCCCATCTACAACGGGCACCGCTGGGTGAATCCGCTTGTGGCAGATTGGTTCGCGATGCGATCCGCGGATCACGCGGGGAATCGGGGAAGTACTGTTGGTCAGAAACTACTTTAAGGTTTAGTCGCCGGCCTGGGGATAATCAACCCGAATTCCTTCCGGCCACCGCCCTGACCGGGTATGCTAGGGAGCCTCTGAACAACCTGTAAGGACCGTCCATCATGGCAATCTGGGTCGATGCCGACGCCTGTCCGGTGGCCATCAAGGAAATTCTCTGCCGCGCCGCCGACCGCTGGAAAATCCAGACCACCTTTGTGGCCAACCAGGCCATCCGGGTGCCCAACAGCCCCTTTATCCGCACCCGCCAGGTCAGCCAGGGATTTGACGTCGCCGACCAGGAAATCGTGGACCAGCTCAGCACCGGTGACCTGGTCATCACCCAGGACATCCCGCTGGCCGCGGAGGCCATCGACAAGGGCGCCGACGTCTTCAACCCCCGCGGCCAGGCGTTCACCCGGGAAAATATCCGCCAGCGACTGGCCATGCGTAACTTCATGGAGGAGCTGCGCAGCGCCGGCCAGGTCACCGGCGGGCCGTCCGCGTTCTCCCAGACCGACCGCAAGGAATTTGCCGACCAACTGGACCGCTGGCTACAGAAGAACGCCAGGCACTAACACCCATGCAGTTGCAAATGATTCTATTTTAACCGGCAAACAAATTGGTTACTCTTGCGTTTTGCCGCAGGAGGCCAACATGTCGCACCCCCACCCTTCAGCAGGCAGCAGCTTTGCGGCCCTCGCCCGCCTGCTGCGCTACGCCCGCGGTTACCGCCGCCAGATTCTCGCCGCCACCACCTGCTCCATCATCAACAAGCTGTTCGACATCGCACCGGAAATCCTGATCGGCATCGCCATTGATGTGGTGGTCAACCAGGAGACCAGCTTCGTTGCCTCGCTCGGGTTCGAATCAGCCCAGGATCAGATCGTCCTGCTGGGCATCCTGACGTTCTTTATCTGGGCCGGTGAATCGCTGTTCGAGTACCTGTTCCAGATACTGTGGCGCACTCTCGCCCAGCGTCTGCAGTCGGACCTGCGCCAGGACGCCTACGAACATGCCCAGCAACTGGATATGGGGTTCTTCGAGAGCCGCAGTTCCGGCCAGCTGGTGGCCACCATGAACGATGACGTCAACCAGCTCGAACGATTCCTCGACGGCGGCGCCAATGCGATGATCCAGGTCGCGGTCACGATCCTGGCGGTGGGTGCGGTGTTCTTCATCCTCTCGCCACTGGTGGCGCTGCTGGCGTTCACCCCGATTCCGGTCATCGTCTGGGGGGCGTTCTTTTTCCAGCGCAAGGCCGGGCCACTCTACGCGGATGTCCGTGCCAAGGTGGGCGACCTGTCGAGCCGACTGTCCAACAACCTGGCGGGCATCGCCACCATCAAGAGCTTTACCGCCGAGCAGCGTGAAGCGGAGCGCCTGCGGGTCAGCAGCGAGGCCTATGTTGAGGCCAATCGCAAGGCCATCCGGGTCAGCTCTGCCTTTATACCGGTCATTCGAATGGCGATTTTAGCGGGCTTCCTGGCCACCTTTACCGTGGGCGGCATGTTGGCCCTGGCGGGGGATCTCAATGTCGGGGCCTACGGCGTGCTGGTATTCCTGACCCAGCGCCTACTGTGGCCGTTGACCGGGCTGGCGACGGTGATTGACCTGTTTGAGCGGGCCATGGCCAGCACCCGCCGTATCCTGGATCTGCTGGAAGAACCGATCCGGGTAACCGACACGGCGGGCCAGCCGTTGCCGGCGCCGGTACGTGGTGACGTGGTGTTCAGCGGTGTGGCCTTCCGCTACCCCGGCAGCGGCGCCGGCCTTTCGGATATCTCGCTGTCGCTGCCAGCGGGCCAAACCCTGGCGCTGGTGGGCGCCACCGGCTCGGGCAAGTCCACCCTGATCAAGCTGTTGATGCGATTCTATGAGCCCCAGGGCGGCAGCATTACCGTGGACGGAGTGCCCATCGATCAGACCAGTTTGCGATCGTTGCGGGAGGCCATTGGCCTGGTGAGCCAGGATGTCTACCTGTTCGAGGGCACCGTTCGGGAAAACATTGCCTATGGTCTGCCGGGCGCGTCAGATCATGACATCATCGAGGCCGCCAGAACTGCCGAAGCCTGGGCGTTCATCGAGCAACTACCGGAAGGTCTGGATACACCCGTGGGCGAACGGGGCGTGCGCCTCTCAGGTGGTCAACGCCAGCGACTGTCCCTGGCCCGCGCGCTGTTGAAGGATCCAGCCATACTGATTCTCGATGAGGCCACCAGCGCCGTGGACAATGAGACCGAAGCGGCGATCCAGCGCTCGCTGCGGCACATTCGCCACAACCGGACCGTCATCGTGATTGCCCACCGCCTGTCCACCGTGGTGGATGCCGACACCATTGCGGTAATTGATCAGGGCAAGCTGGCGGAGATCGGCAGCCACCAAAGTTTACTGCGGGATAACGGCCTGTACGCTGCCCAATGGCGGGTGCAGACCGGTCAGGCCGAGGAAGCGGAATTCGCCTGAACCGACTGGGAGTGTCCCCCCGAGGGTGCTATCTTGTCTCAAACACGCCGGCTTGTCTCAAACATGCCTGCCGGAGTGGAGCTGGCCCATTCCGTCCATGAGCGGAGGCTCACCATGTTGCGCACTGTCAAAGCCGCCATCGCAGGCGCCGCGCTCAGCCTGACTCTGGCCTGCGGCGCCGCGCCGGAGGTCTACCATTCCGAGCGGACCAGTTTCCGGCTGGAAACCGTCGCCGGCGGCCTGCAACACCCCTGGAGCCTGGCCTTTCTGCCGGATGGCTCGCTGCTGGTAACGGAGCGGGAGGGCCGTCTCCGGTTGATTCGCGCCGGCCAGCTGGAGCCAGTGCCCGTCGCAGGCGTCCCAACAGCGACGGTCGCCGGCCAGGGCGGTTTGCTGGAGGTGGTACTGCATCCGGATTTTGCCGATAACCGTTTGCTGTTCCTCAGCTATGCTCACGGGAACGACCAGGGTAAGACTACCCGGGTCAGCCGCGCCCGGTTCACCGGCGACCGACTGGAGGATGTGCGGGTTATCTTCGAGGCCCTGCCCCGTTCCGGCACCAGCCGTCATTTTGGCGGCCGTATGGTGTTCGATGCCGACGGCTACCTCTACGTTGCGGTGGGAGACCGTGGCGACCGGCCCAGGGCCCAGGCTACCAATGACGACGCCGGCGGCGTCCACCGCCTGACCATTGACGGCGACCCGGCCCCGGGCAATCCGTTTCTTCAACGCCCGCAGTTCCGACCCACGCTCTTCACCTACGGCAACCGCAATATCCAGGGCCTGACCCGTCATCCGGAAACCGGCGAGATCTGGTCCCATGAGCATGGGCCCCGTGGCGGTGACGAAATCAACGTCCTTACGGCGGGCACCAACTACGGCTGGCCGGTCATTACCTATGGTATCGGCTACTCGGGCCTACCCATCACCGACCAGACCGCCATGCCTGGCATGGCCCAGCCCCTGCATTACTGGGATCCATCCATTGCGCCTTCCGGCATGGCCTTTTACACCGGCACTGAGGTGCCCGACTGGCAGGGCGACCTGTTCGTCGGCGCGCTCAAGCTGCAGAAGCTGGTACGCCTGAAAATTCACGATGGCCAGGTGGTGGAAGAGGAGGACCTGCTGCGCGAGTTCGGCAAACGCATCCGCGATGTCCGCATGGGGCCGGATGGCGTGCTCTGGCTGCTGACCGACGAGCGGGACGGTGAGGTCCTGAGGCTATTGCCTCAGTGAGGATCGTTGGTCCTTTCGGTTTTGTCGTACTGGGGAATGTCGTCGGTGATCGGGAACCAGTCGGACTTGGAGCCGACGTAGATGTGGGCGGCCGGCCCCTTGCCCAGAGGGCCATCGATCACCCCCACTCGCAGGCGCAGGATACCGGGGATGGCATCCACCCGGCTGTACAGCGGGCTGCCGCAATTAACGCAGAAGGCCCGGTATTTGCCCGGCCGTGATTCAAATTCGCGGATCTGTTCTTCACCCGAGGTGACCTGGAAATGGACTTTCTGCACCGGTGCACTGGCAGAAAAGGCATTGCCCTGGGCGCGGCGGCACTGGCTACAATGACACAGAGAGATCGGCCCGAGCGGCCCCTGGTACTCAAATTTGACGGTGCCGCAAAGGCAGTGGCCGGTCAGCATATTCGTCCTCATCAGTCAGGTATGTGGGCGGGGTCAGCGGGCTGCGTGCCAGCCGCCAAAGCGAGCGAAAATGATACCCGCTGGATACTTGAAGAACTACCGCAGAAGTACCACCGTATAGAACAACCGTTGCGATTTCTCTGGAGGTCACTATGGCATTCGACGCACTTCCGCCCATTGGGATAGGGACCTTTCGGCTGACCGGCGATATCGCCAGGGACGCGGTCAAGATAGCGCTTTCCCTCGGCTATCGACACATCGATACCGCCCAGATGTACCAGAACGAAGCGGAAGTCGGCGATGGCATCACGTCCAGCGGCATTCCCCGTCGCGAGATCTTTATTACCACCAAGATCTGGCACGATAACCTGCACCGCTCGAAGCTGATGCACAGTCTCAAGCAAAGCCTTCAACGGCTGAAAACCGACCACGTCGACCTGGCACTGGTGCATTGGCCGTCACCCAACGATGACGTGCCCATGGCCGACTACCTCACCGCCCTGCAGGACGCTCAGCGCGATGGCCTGACCACACACATAGGCGTGTCCAACTTCACCATCGCCCAGATGGACCTGGCCCGGGATATCCTCGGTGAAACTCCGATCTTCACCAACCAGATTGAAGTTCATCCGTTCCTGGCCAATCGCAAGGTCGTGGACCACGCCCAAACCCTCGGCATCACTGTGACCGGCTACATGCCCCTGGCTGTCGGCCGGGTGATGGAGGACGAATGCCTGCAGGGCATTGCCCGCCAGCACGGAGTGACCGCAGCGGAAGTGGCCATCGCCTGGGTGGCATCCCGGGGGATCGTGCCCATTCCATCGTCCACTCGGCCCGAGCACCTCAAGGCCAATCTGGACGCCCTGCAGATCGTGCTGACACCGGAAGAGTTGATCTCCATCGACCGGCTGGACCGGGGCGAAAGGATTGCCAATCCGGACTTCGCCCCACCCTGGGATTGAGCGGCTTCAGGCGCCGTAGGTACGATCCAGGTACTGCAGGATAGCGGCGGATTCAAACAGCCCCTCACCGGTGTTCGGGTCTTCCAGGTAGGGCACCTGCACCCGCTGGTGCTTCTGGAAGAACTCGTCGCGCTTGCCACCGGCCTTGGGCTCGTAAGGCCCTGGCTTGAGACGCTGCCGTGCCGGTCCCACCTCGGTCCAGTGCTCCTTGCCGATGTTATGCAGGGTGTAGGGGATTTCGTACTCGCACAGGCGCTCACGCACCAGCCGTGAGAAGGGACTGCCTTCAAAACTCCACAAGTGCAGCGGCTGCTCCGGCCGACGGGCCGACTTCGCCCGCAGGCCCCGCAGGCCACTGGCGGCAGAGGCCAGCGAACTCAACAAGGGCTGGTACACCCGGCTACGGTACAAGCCCGGCACCCCGCGATTGGCGTATTGCTGGAACAGGTAAGTCACAATATCGGTGGACTCATACAGGGCTTTGCCGGTGTTTTCGTCCACCAGCATCGGAAATTGCTGCTTGCCGCCCAGGGCTTCCGCATCCTGACGAAAGCTTTTGCCGCCTTTCGGACAAGGACGGATTTCCACATCCAGCTGTAAGGCAGAGAGTGCTTCCCGCACCCGACGACAGTACGGACAAGCCTCCATATCGTAGAGGATCAACGGTTTTTCCGGCTGGGGCACGGACTTGACCACCAGACAGCCACGCCAAGCGGTCAAGGAGGAAGTGGCCACCGAGCCAAGAATATTGAGGTTGTGAATCACGGCATTCGACATCGATTCTGTCCTTCCATCTCTGCGTTGTACCCATTAGACCATGGGCGATTGATTTCACACAGCGACCATTATCCTTGTGGACCGGGACTCGCCATTGGCCTTCGGGGCCCATCGGAGCGTCACGTCAGAACCATCACACCCACCGGCTGCCCCGCCCCATCGACAGAGACCAGCGCTAACTTACTGAATCCAAAGAGGCCATTACAAAGCGAAACAAAAGTCTCATAGAAACAATGATCCTGGGGGCATTTTTTAACGTCATGTAGAACTTTTCTGCATAGTATAAAAGGCGAAGATGGGCTACTGTAAAAATCAATAGCGAACTCCATTTACCAAGGGAGCCTCTGAATCACTCCGGACCCTTCCTGGCATTCGGAGTTGTTCAGGCTCCCAAGCTCGGAACTGACACCATGTTGCGCAGTTTTTTTCCAAGGACAGGCCCATCTGGTGCCTCCAGATCCGATCAATGGAGCAAGCGCTGGAGCCTCGCTCCACTGATTTCCCTAGGCCTGGCTGCCGCTACGGCTAACGCCCTGGCAGCGGAACCGGCGATGGAACGTACCTGGAGCAACCAGATGCGCGACTACGCCGACCGTTCCCTCAGCGGTCAGGAGGCATTCAGCCTGGCGGCCATTCCGCTCAATGGCCCGGGCATCGAGCAATACATCAACGCTGACCAGCAGATGAGCCCCGGCTCCATCATGAAAGTGGTCACCACTTACGCCGCCCTGGAATTGCTGGGACCAACCTACAGCTGGGACACCCGTTTCTATACCGATGGCACCCTGTCCGGGGGCACCCTGAAGGGAAATCTCTTCGTCGAGTTCGGCGGCGATCCCAAGCTCACCATCGAGCGACTATGGAGCACCCTAAGGGAGCTGCGCGGCATGGGGATCGACACCATTACCGGTGATCTGGTGCTCGATGGCAGCGTGTTCCAGCTTTCCGGCGGGCTGCCCGCCTTTGAGGACAACGGCGATAACCCTCATGCACCATTTCTGGTGGCACCCTCGGCCTATTTAAGCAACCTGAACCTGGTGCACTTCCAGGTGCGAGCCGATGAGCGAGGCACCCAGGCCTGGAGTTCGCCGGCCCTGGACAACGTGGTGATTGATAACCGGGTAACCGCTGCGGCCGAAGCGCCCTGCCCGTCCCGCCGGCGCTTCAGCTGGAAGCCGATTATCGACGACCAGCGGGTGACCGTGCGCGTCACGGGCCAGTTACCTCAGGGCTGTCGCACCATGGCTTACCTATCGCTATTGCCCCAGGAGCAATACAGTGCCGCCCTCATTCGTTCGTTGTTGTCCGAACTCGGCATTGCCCTGCAGGGCGAAGACCGCATGGCCGTCACCCCCGAGGAGGCCCGGCTGATCCTGACCATGACCTCGCCGGATCTGGTGACCACCATCCGCGACATCAACAAATGGAGCAGCAATGTCATGGCCCGTCAGCTGTTGCTGACCATTGGCGCCGAAAACCGGGAAGAAGGTGACGACGATGACCGGGCAGCGGGCATTCGCGCCGTGTATAACTGGTTGGAAAGCAAGGGCATCAACACCGCCGGCATGGTGATCGACAATGGCGCGGGCCTCAGTCGCCACGGCCGCATCACCGCCCGCCAGGGCGCCCAGATTCTTTTGAGCGCCTGGAACAGTCCGTTTTCTGCCGATCTGATGGCATCTCTGCCGCTGATCGCCATGGACGGCACCATGGCACGGCGACTGCGCAACACCGGCATGGAAGGTCAGGGCCGGATCAAGACCGGCTACCTGGAAAACGTCCGCTCCATTGCCGGCTTTAGCCGGGATGAAGCCAACAACACCTGGGTGGTGGTCGGCATGATCAATGACGACCCGGCATGGAATGGCCAGGCCATACTGGACCGGGCTCTGTACTCCCTGCATTACCGGCCACCGGTAGGAACCACCCTGTCCAAGGCCGAGGTGGCGGAAGCGACCGAATAGGCGAACCGCAATCAAAATAAGGGGGACGGATTTCAGATCCGTCCCCCTTATTTTTGCTTTTCCTATTTCTCCTTCCCCCTAGCCCCCAACGGCTAGACCGTCAGATAACCGCCGTCGGCGTTGATACAGGCGCCGGTGGTATAACTGCTGGCACCAGACACCAGATACAGCACCGTTCCCGCCATCTCGTCCGGGTCGGCGACCCGCTTCATGGGGATATGGGCCATGGCCTTCTGTTTGATGGCGTCGTTGGTGGTCAGGGCGCTGGCAAACTTGGTGTCCGTCAGCCCCGGCAACAGGGCGTTGACGCGGATATTTTGCTGCCCCAGTTCCATCGCAAACGATTTGGTCATGGAAATCACCGCCGCCTTGGTGACGGAGTAGATGCCCTGGTAATGGCCAGGATTAACGCCGTTCACGGAGGCCACATTGACGATCGCGCCGCCGTCCTGGCGCTTCATCATCTGTGCGGCGCGGGCGCACATAAAGAAATAACCGCGGATGTTCACGTCCACCGTTTTCTGGAAGGCGCTCAGGTCAGTGTCCTCCACCGGCCCGAAATAGGGGTTGGCGGCGGCATTGTTGACCAGGATATCGACCTTGCCATGGCGCTCCTGAACCTGCCCCCACAGCCCTTCGATCTGCTCCATGTCACCAATATGACAGGCAATCGCCTCGGCGCTGCCACCGGCTTCCCGGATGCTGGCAGCAACCGCCTCACAGCCCTCAAGCTTGCGGCTGCTGACAATGACGTGGGCACCGTGAGCGGCCAGAGTGCGGGCGATGCTTTCACCGATACCACGACTGGCACCGGTGACCAGGGCCACCTTGCCTTCAAGATCGAACAGGTTGTTACGCATAGAGTTGCCTCTTATCGAAACGTCACCAGGGCGGGGTCTTCCGCTTCCAGGTGACTGTAATTGTTGAACACGGAAAGGCTGCGCCGAGCCCCGGAATACAGCACCCGGGTGACGCTGGTGTTGGCGATGACTTCGTTCAGCCGCAGGGCCTTCTCGTCCGTCAGGCCCAGCAACTCCTGGACAATGACCGAGATCGGGCCGCCAGAGGTGGTCACCAGTACATCGGCGCCATCGCCGAATTCGATCAGCTGATCCAGGGCCGCCAGCACCCGCTGCCGGAACGCCGGCCAGTTCTCGCAGTAATCCTGATCATGAAACCCGGACGCCCAACGCTGCACGGCCTGTACAAAGGCCTCCTGAAACGCCTTTGCGGGCTTGGGAAATGCCGACAGGTCCCGCGCCATCACCGCCCGATCCGCCCAGGCCGGCCGGAAGGCCTCAATGACCGAGCGGTGGTCGAATTCATTGAGTCCGGCCAGGATCTGCATGTCTGGGAGGTCGCCGCCATAACCGCTAGCAATGGCTTCAGCCGTTTCCCGGTGGCGCTCCAACGAACCGCCCAACACCACCTGGGGACTGATCTTGCCGGCCAGCCAGCGACCCAGCACCCGCCCCTGCCGCCAGCCGGTCTCGGACAGCTGGTCGTAATTGTCCTTGCCGAAGCTGGCCTGGCCATGACGGATTAGATAGATGGTGGCCATTACAAAGCGCTGCCCCGGATCAGGTGTTGGCAGCGCTGCTCAAGGTAATTCGCTGCCTCACCAAACCCCGCGAAACGCTGGTCCCTGGTCTGGCCGTGATAGAAGCGGTAATAAATTTGCTGGATGATGACCGCCAGTCGGAACAGCCCGTACACCTCGTAGAAATCAAAATTGGTGACCTGCAGCCCGGAACGCTCCAGGTAATAATCCACCACCTCTTTGCGGGACAACATGCCCGGACGGTGGGTGGGCTGGCGGCGCAGTATCTGCATTTCCGGATCGTCGTCCGCCTGAATCCAATAGGCCAGACTGTTGCCCAGATCCATCAACGGATCGCCGATGGTGGCCATCTCCCAGTCCAGCACACCCACCACCTCAAACGGGTTATCAGGATTCAGCACCACATTATCGAAACGGTAGTCGTTGTGGATGACGCACTGGGCCACATCCGCCGGCATCTTTTGCTCGAGCCAGGCCATCACCTCCTCAAAGTCGCCGACGTCCTCGGTACGGGCCTTGCGGAAACGGCTGCTCCAGCCACCGATCTGACGCTGGACATAGCCCTCGCCCTTGCCCAGTTTGTCCAGGCCAGCGGCTTTGGCATCCACCTGGTGCAGTTCCACCAGCTTGTCGATGACACTCAGGCACAGCTTGCGGGTATCCGCTTCGTTGAGGGTTAGGTCGGCCGGGAAGTCCTGCCGCAGGATAATGCCCCTGAACCGCTCCATGACGTAAAAATCGCAGCCCAGAACCTCGTGATCGTCGCAGATCGAGACAATGTCCGGCACGTACGGATATACCGGCCGCAACGCCTTCATCACCCGGGCTTCCCGCAGCATGTCGTGGGCGGATTTGGCGATGGTGCCAAAGGGCGGACGGCGTAGCACGTAGGAACGCTCGCCGTAGTCCACCTGGTAGGTCAGGTTGGAGGCACCACCGGGGTACTGGCGAATGGCAGCTTGTCCCTGCAAATCCGGGACAGCCTGTTTCATAAACCGGTCTACCGCTGCGGCATCCAGCTCTTCGCCCTCACGAATGGCCACCGCCTGGTCAATCTGTGTCATTTACTGCGCTCCTGTTGAATCCTGCACGGGTGAGTTTCAGGCTGTCTTGGCAATCTTGGCTAGCCAGCGTTTGCTTTCCTGGTGCATCAACCAGTCGAAGGCCCAGGGCGCATGGCGCTTGATCAGCCACAACCGACGCTCTTTGGCGTGGGGCAATACCCAAAAATCGCCTGCCTGCACGGCCCGGAAGATGTCAGCGGCCACCTGCTCCGCCGTCACCGTGGACCGCTTCATCAATTTATTGACGTTCTGCTGCATGCCGGCGATGTCCGAGCGCATGGTGCTGGCCAGGTTGGTCTGGAAAAAGGCCGGGCACACACAGCTGGTGTGAATGCCATAATCCCGCAGTTCCTGGTGCAGGGTTTCCGACAAGGCAATCACACCGGCCTTGGAGACATTGTAGCTACTCATCATCGGCGCCAGCATCAGCCCCGCCATGGACGCCACGTTGACAAAAGTGCCTGCGCCCTGCTGCTTGAACAGCGGCGTAAAGGCCTTACAACCCCGTACCACTCCCAGAACGTTAATATCGAGAATCCACTCCCAATCGCTCAGGGTGCTCTCTTCAATCGCACCGGCAGAGGCCACCCCGGCGTTGTTGACCACAATATCGACACCGCCCCAGCGCGCCTTCAGCTCGTCCCGTACCTTCTCCAGATCCGAGATCCGGCGCACATCGCAATCGACGTAGTAACCGTCGCCGCCGGCGGCGCGGATCTCCGCCTCGACCTGACCGCCCAGTTCCGGATTGATGTCACCAATACAGACCCGGGCGCCCTCACGGGCATACCGCAGGGCAAGGGCACGCCCCAGGCCGCTGGCCCCGCCGGTGATGAAGATACGTTGCGTCATGATTACTCCTCGCCAATTACGCGTATTTTTTGAGTTCCAGTCGGGCCACGGTCGCCCGATGTACTTCGTCAGGACCATCGGCCAGGCGCAGAACCCGGGCATAGCTGAATAGCTGAGTCAGCGGGAAATCCTCGTCGCTGACACCGGCACCACCATGGATCTGGATCGCATCGTCAACAATGGCTTGCAGCATTTTGGGCACCACGGCCTTGATCATGGCCACTTCCGCCAAGGCTCCTTGGATGCCCTGGGTATCCAGCAGCCAGGCGCACTTCAGGGTCAGCAACCGAGCTTGCTCGATGTTCATGCGCGCATTGGCAATGATGTCCGGGTTACCGCCCAGTTTGGCAATTGGCCGACCAAAGGCTTCCCGCGAGACGGCCCGTTTGATCAACAGCTCCAATGCCCGCTCGGCAGCTCCGATGGCCCGCATGCAGTGATGAACCCGGCCCGGTCCCAAGCGACCCTGGGCAATTTCGAACCCCCGGCCCGGCCCTGCGATAAAGGCGCTCGTGGGCAGGCGGACATTGTCGAACACCACTTCGCCGTGGCCATAGGGCTCATCGTAGGCGCCAAACACCGGTAGCATTCGCTCAATCCTGATGCCCGGAGTATCCAGCGGCACCAGCACCATGGAGTGCCGGCGGTGTTTGTGGGCTTCCGGGTCTGTCAGCCCCATGAAGATTGCCACCTTGCAATCGGGATGGCCGATACCGGTGCTCCACCACTTGCGTCCGTTAAGCACCACCTCATCGCCTTCAATCTTGGCCGTGGCCGCCATGTTGGTGGCATCGGAAGACGCCACACCGGGCTCGGTCATGCAGAAGGCAGAGCGAATCTCGCCGCTTTGCAATCGCGGTAACCATTCCGCCTTTTGAGCCGCCGAGCCATAGTGGATCAGCACTTCCATATTGCCGGTATCCGGCGCATTGCAGTTGAAGATCTCTGGGGCGATCCAGCTCTTGCCGGTTTCCTCGGCAATCAGCGCGTAATCGGAATTCAACAGGCCACAGCCGTGAGTCTCATCCGGAAAGAACAGGTTCCACAGGCCCTGGGCCTTGGCTTTTGCTTTCAGTTCCCGAATGATCGGCAGCACCACCCAGCGATTCTCCTGGGCGGCCAGCTCCCGGTGGTATTCCTCTTCAATGGGAAAGATTTCATCACGCATGAACGCCTTCACGCGCTCGAGATAATCCTGGCCCTTATCGGATAGGGTGAAATCCATGAAGCACTCCTCTCACTCTGTCAGCACATAGCACTCAGTCTAGATACGCCTAATGTATTAAGCGACTGAATCTTTCTTATCGTTTAATATTAGCGTTACTTATGCAATAACGGAGCCGACACCATGGCCCTGAATCGATTGGACCTCAATCTTCTGCATGTGTTCGATACCATTTATCGGGAAGGCAGCCTGACCCGGGCGGCCAAGGCGCTGCACCTGACCCAGCCGGCCATCAGCCATTCCCTGGCCCGGCTGCGGGAGCAGTTCGACGATCCGCTGTTTGTCCGCCAGGGCAATCAAATGGTACCGACACCACTGGCGCGCCGGTTCCTGGATTCCATGCGCCCTGGCCTTACCCAGATCCAGAGCGCAGTCAACCAGTTCCACAGTTTCGATCCGGCCAGCCAACGCAAGACCTACGCCCTGGCACTGCGAGACATTCTGGAGTCCACCTTTCTGCCGAGCCTGATGGCCCGGCTGGAAACGTTCCCGGAGCTGGAGATATCCAGCCAACGGGTGGCACGACGGGAGATGGAAACCCAATTGGCGGCGGGAAAACTGGATTTTGCGGTGGATGTGCTGCTGCCGGTATCCGACCAGACCGCCCATGAACTGCTTCACCGGGATCGGCTGGTGGTGATTGCACGCAAGGAGCATCCGGTACTGGATGGCGAAATCACCATGGAACGTTACCTTCAGGCCCACCACATCCTGGTGTCGTCGCGCGCGGAGGGGCCCGGCATTGAGGATTTCGAACTGTCTCGCCTGGGGGTGCAACGCAAGATTCGCCTGCGCTGCCAGCACTACTTCGCCGCCTGCCGGGTGGTGGAGCAAAGCAACCTGCTGGTCACCATGCCGGAGACCTACGCCAACATCATCGCCGAGAACGCCCGGGTCAACATCCTGACTCCGCCGACAGAACTGCCGGCGGTGGATGTCCACCTATACTGGCACCGGGCCTACGAGAAAGAGCCGGCACTGCTGTGGATGCGTGAGCAGTTGCACGCGGTGACCAGCTAACTGGCTCAGACCGCCCCCACCAGATAGAGGAAGGCGACAAAGCCCAGGCCGGTAATGGTCATTGCGGCGGCCACAATGGCCAGCCCCCACCAGACGGCGGCCGCATCGGAAATGTCTACATTATGGCCCCGGAGCGTGCGATAAAAGGCCCAGGGCCCCAACACGAAGGCGCCAACCCCGGCAAAGATCAATCCCACGCTGATGCCCGCAAAGGTCCAGGTGGCAAGTATGGTGGCCCGATCGGTCACCTGATCGTCGACGCCATGACGTTCGAGAAACTTACGACAAAAGAACCACAGCAGCGCAAATAACACCGCGACAAACACAATGCCGCCCACCAGCGTTACGATTCTGTATATCACTTTGCCATTTCTCCAATAGTTTCAAATACCTGAATTCATCTCATCATAACCAGCGCGGGACCATAGGTAAATGACAGCGGCTGGCGCCCTGCCCCAGGCTGGCTACACTGAATCCAGAACGGCTTCGATCAAGATCCGGCAAGCTTTGATCTCAAACCGGTAACAAGGAGCGGTGTCATGAGCCAGAGAACCCGAATCGCGATCACACCCGGCGACGGCATCGGCCCAGAGGTGGTGACCGAAGCGGTTCGCTGCCTGCAGGCATTGCGGGAAAAACACCAGTTGGCCCTGGAATGGGTGCGCTTCCCCTGGCCGTCACACGCCTGGCATGAAGAGCATGGTGAATGCATGCCGGCCGACGCCCTGACGCAGCTCACAGCGTTCGACGCCATCCTGCTCGGAGCCCTGGGCGACCCGGGCCCGGCGGACGATCCCGAGCGCTACCTGCTGCCAGACAGTGTATCGCTGGCGCCGCTGCTGGAGATCCGCAAAGGTTTTGACCAATGGGTGTGTGAACGGCCGGCACGGCTACTTCCCGGGGCGCACCAGTACCTGGCGGATGACCGCGCCCGCGACATCGACATGCTGGTGATCCGCGAGAACAGCGAGGGTGAGTATGTGGCCCAGGGTGGACGACTGCGCCAGGGCCGCCGCGACGAGGTCGCCACCCAGGTGGAGGTGTTCACCCATCGCGGCACCGAGCGCATTATCCGCTACGGCTTTGAACAGGCCCGACTCAGGGCACAGTTCCGCGGTCAGGAAGGCGTCCCACGCAGCTTTCGCACCTTCGATGGCCGCACCTTCGATGGCCGCACCTGCGAAAGCCAGGTGTGCCTGATCACCAAACGCAATGCGCTGCGCTACTGGGGCGACCTGTACACCGAAGTGTTTGCCGATGTCGCCCGCGACTTCCCCGATGTAGCGGTTCACCATGAGCTGGTGGATGCCGCCTGCATGAAATTTGTCCAGTGTCCCTGGGCCTTTGACGTGGTGGTGGCCAGCAATCTACAGGGCGACATTCTGACCGATCTGGCGGCGGTGCTGTCCGGCGGAATGGGCGTCGCCCCGTCCTGTAATCTGAATCCCGATAACCCAGACCTTCCCTCCATGTTCGAACCCACCCACGGCAGCGCCCCGGACATTGCGGGCCAGGGCATTGCCGATCCCACGGCGATGCTGCTCACCACCGCGCGAATGCTGAAGTGGCTGGGCCGGAAGGACCCCGCCCTGGCCCTGGCAGGACGCGAACTGTTCGAAGCTGTAGCCGCGGACCTGGCCGAAAAAGGCGGCCTCCAACGGGATACCCAAGAGGTCGGTAGCGCCATCTGTCAACGACTGGTCGCCCCCCCTTGACCGCCGCCACACCAAGTCAGATGCCGGTCATTTTTTCGGCTGCATTTTACATCCCCCGCTCAGCGGCTAGGCTGGAAAGTACTTAAGCTGCGAAGCATTTAATCTGAACAGTGCTTAAGCTGAACAGTACTTAAGCTGAACAGTACTTAAGCTGGAAAGTGCTTAGCCCGGTAAGAACGCAATCCATTTAGGGAGGTGCATCGTGACCGACCACAAAGGCAAACTGTCTCCGTTGCTCAAACAGGCCACCGGTATCATTGCCGCCAGGGGTGAAGGCGCCTACATACTCGATCCACAGGGGCGTCGCTACCTGGATTTCACCTCGGGCATCGGCGTCACCAGCACCGGCCATTGCCACCCCAGGGTGGTGGAGGCGGCGCAGAAGCAGGTGGCCACCATGATTCATGCCCAGGCCACCACGGTGATGAACCCACGACTGCCGGAACTGGCTGACAAGCTGGGGGAGCTAACCCCGGACCCGCTCAACAGCTTTTTCTTTTCCAATGCCGGCACCGAAGTGGCCGAAGCCGCCATTCGCCTGGTGCGGCAGGTCACCGGCCGCCCCAATATCATCGTATTTCACGGTGGTTTTCACGGTCGCACCATGGGGTCATTGTCGCTGACGACGTCCAGTGTGGGTTTGCGGGCCGGCGTCAGTCCGATGATGGGCGGCGTGGTGGTCGCGCCCTTCCCCCACCCCCACCATTACGGCTGGAATGAGGACGACACCACCGAGTTTTGCCTGCGCGAACTCGACCGCATCTTTGTCACCTACTCAGCGCCCAAAGAAACCGCGGCCATGCTGGTGGAGCCGGTTCAGGGTGAAGGCGGCTATGTGCCGGCCAATACCCGTTTCATGCAAGGACTGCGGGAGCGCGCGGACAAACACGGCATGCTGCTGGTGTTCGACGAAGTGCAGGCCGGGTTCGGTCGCAGCGGCAGGTTCTGGGGCCACGATCATTTCGGGGTGACGCCGGATGTGCTGATGATCGCCAAGGGTCTGGCCAGCGGCTTCCCGATCTCCGCCCTTGCCGCCTCCGAGGAAACCATGGCCCGGGGCTGGCCCGGTTCCCAGGGCGGCACTTACGGAGGCAACGCCGTGGCCGCCGCCGCCGCCATGGCCACCATCGATGTGATCCGGGAGGAGGGTCTGGTGGCCAATGCCGAGAAAATGGGCAAGCACCTGCGGGCCGGGCTGGACAGCCTGCAGCAGGATTACCCGGAGATGGATCATGTCCGCGGCCTGGGTTTGATGCAGGGGGTGGAGATGCGCCGCGATGGCGTGCCAGACGGCGAGCGGGCCGGCAATATCCTCAAGGAATGCGAGCAGCGAGGACTGCTGATGTTGCGCTGTGGCCCTTACCAGGAAATCGTGCGCTGGTTGCCGCCGCTGATCGTCAACCAGCAACAGATCGACGAGGCCTTGGGGGTCTTCGAGGAGGCGTTGAAGGCTACGGTCTGATACTTGATCGATACAGCAATCCTAGCCTGTCCGGTGGTGCCGGTGACCAGAGGCGGGACGATCGCCCCACCCCACAAACGTCAGGCTATAGCAGGAGGCAATCTAACCATTCTTCGGACTCTTGCGACGCTGGTAACGGCCATTGGCGGGTCTTTCGGAGCAGCAGCATGGATGCTGCGGTGCCCGACAGGTACATGGACGTACCTTGGAGGGCAGCGGAGAAAGACCTGCCAATGGCCGCAGGCACGGAATCCGCCGGCTAAAACAATCAAGACCCCATGGAGAAAGCCCTCCTACGGGCCGCCGGCACGGAGTCAATCAGAGGCTCCCTAAGCCCCGGCATAGCCCAAAGCCTTATTCACCTGATTGAACAACGCCTCGCCACGATGCCAACGATCAAAATTCTCCAGGAACTGATCGGTCAACGCCCTGCGCCAGCCAATAAAGTCCCCCGCCATATGGGCGGTCATGATCACGTTATCCATGTCCCAGAGCGGGTGGCCCGCCGGCAACGGCTCCTCTTCGAACACATCCAGCGCGGCGCCGGCAATCTCGCCAGCCTTCAGGGCTGAAATCAGGTCGTCGGTTTTCACGATCGGCCCGCGACCAATGTTGATGAGCCGAGCCCCGGTACGCATGGCGGCAAACGCCCTGGCATCGAACAACCCCGCCGTCTGCGGCGTCAGCGGCGCCGCGATCACCACATAGTCCGCCAGCGCCAACTGCGCCAACAGATCCGCCTGGCTGTGGACCGCCACGAAATCCGGATCGTCGTCATGGGCGCTGCGGGCAATGCCATGAACGTGCAAACCGATGGCCCTGGCCAGGCGGGCGATCTGACGGCCAATGGAACCGGCGCCCACCACCAGCACCCGCCGGCCTTCGGCCCGCTCGGTATCCCGGTGCTGCCAGCGGTGCTCCAGCTGGCAGCGGATCGACCGCGGAAAATCCTTGGCGAACATCAGGATGGTACACAGCACGTATTCAGCGATGGTGCGGTCGAAAATGCCTCGGGCGTTGGTTACCGTCACGGCCCCCTCAACCAAAGCCGGGAACATCAAGGCATCGACCCCCGCACTGGTGGCATGCACCCACTGCAGCCGGTCGGCCGCTGGCCAGGCCGCCGCCAGGGCTTCGGTGCGAAAGTCGGTCACCATCATCACCTCGGTTCCCGGCAGAGCCTCCCGTAATGTCGCCTCATCGCAGGCAAAGCGTACCTCTGCCCTTGCCCGCAGGGCGGCCACGCCCGGAAGCGCCGGCTCTCCTGGCGCGGTCAGGACTGTGACGACGGGGCGATGAGCGGCACTCATGGACGTTCTCCGGGTGGTGACTGTTGTTCCTAGTCTGGTGGCTAGGCCAGGGCGGGTCAAATGAGCCTGCGCCCTCACCAAAACGGTGACGAAAGTCTCTTGTACCTCGAGTGTATAATTACTAACCTGCAAACGTGGTCACCGGAATTGTGTCATCTGGGAGGTCGAGATGCCGGAAAGTGCAGCAGACACGGACAACCCCCAACCTCGCAAGGTCAAGTACCGCAAGACCAAGGCCCGCTGGCACCCGTCCATGCAGGCCATTCCTGTGCCGGGGATACGGCGCATGGTCAACATGGCCGCCACCATGAAGGACGTCATCCACCTGTCGATTGGCCAGCCCGACCTGCCAACGCCCCAGCACATCGTGGATGCCTACATTGATGCCCTCAATGCCGGCCAAACCGGTTACACCATGGACGCGGGATTGCCGGAGCTGCTGGTCGCCCTGCGCGATTATTACGGCAGACGCTATAACCGCAAACTCACCCGCGATAACATCCTGATCACCAGCGGTGCCACCGAGGCCATGTACCTGGCGCTGTCCGCCACGGCGGCACCCGGGCGGCAGTTCATCATCACCGATCCGTCATTTTTGCTGTACGCGCCGTTGATCCGGATGAACGGCGGCGAGGTCAAGTTCATTCCCACTCACCCTGAGAACCATCACCAGCTCGACCCGGATGACGTCTTAAAGGCCATTGGGGAACGCACCTTCGCCATTATCCTCAATTCCCCCAACAACCCCACCGGCGCGGTGTACCCCCGCAGCACCATCGAGACCATCGTGGAGGAATGCGCCTACCGGGGTATCCAGGTCTACAGCGATGAGGTCTACGACCACCTGATCTTTGATGATGACGAATACGCCAGCGTACTCAGCTGCGCCCTCGATCTGGACAACGTGATGTGCATCAGCAGCTTCTCCAAGACCTACAGCATGGCGGGGCTGCGGGTGGGCTGGGTCATCGCCAGCCAGGCTGCCATCAAGTCGCTGCGCCGCTTCCACATGTTCACCACCTCCGTCGCCAACACGCCCGCCCAGTTTGCCGGCGTGGCCGCACTGACCGGGGACCAACAGTGTGTCACCGACATGGTCAGTATCTATCGGGAACGGCGGGACCGAATCATGACGCTGATCAACCAAACACCCCACCTGACTGGCTACAAACCTGGGGGAGCGTTCTTCTCCTTTCCCAATCTGCCGCCCCATGTCGATGGCTCCGATCTGGCCCTGCGCATGCTTCAGGAAACCGGTGTCTGTGTGGTGCCGGGTGATGCCTTCGGCGAAGATACCGCCAATGCCTTGCGCTTCAGCTTCTCCACGTCGCTCGAGAACCTGGACGAAGCCTTCGACCGGATCATCCCGTGGATGGCCAAACAGTCGCTCTAAGGAGCTCGCCATGTCCGCAATGGAGACAGCCGAAATTCAATGCCCCTACTGCTGGGAAATGCTCGACATCAGTATCGACCCGTCAGTACCGGTGCAAACCTATGTGGAAGACTGCCAGGTGTGCTGCCAGCCCATCCTGATTTCCGTTTCCCACGATGAGAACGGCGACCTGAGCGTATCCGCCGATCAGGAAAACAACTAGGGACCCTTAACACAAGGGAGCCTCTGATTAATTCCGGATCAACGCTTGCTGAGCCGACACACGCCGCACCAACGCCTTACCGATCATTAATGGCTCGGGTAAACGGGAATCCCGGTACAATCTCACTACACTGTGAGGGCATTCTCGCCCCCAATCGACCCGATTATGGAGATCTCACCATGACACGCCTGGCCTTGATCCTGCTGCTGACACTGAGTTTCGGCGGCTGCGCCAGCTTTTCGCCTTATTCCATCAGCGAGCAGACTCTGGAGAATCACCTGCAGAAGTCCATCGCGGACTTTGACCGACAACAACTTCGCGCCGGCTCGCCGCTGAGCGTCACATTGGGTGATGCCGACATCACCCTGGGACCGGACGGTCGCGACGTGGCGGTGATCGACCTGACCGGCCAGGTGGCGGTGAATGCCCTGATGACCCGTATACCGGTGGACATCGTGCTCAAGGTGGAAGGCGCCCCGGTGTACGACAGCCAGGAGAAAGCGATCTACATCCGTCGCCTGCAACTGCTGGACAGCCGGGTGGAATCCACCCTGTTCAACCAGGATCTCCAACCATTGACCGACACCGTGATGCGCAGTGTGGCGCAACTGCTGGAAACCGTGCCGGTGTACCGGCTGGATGAATCCGACCCAAGCCAGAAGCTGTTTGGCATGGTGCCCATGGACATCCGGGTCGCGCCAGGGCGGCTGGAGTTCGTGATGGCGGATCAGTAGCGGGTTCAAGCCAAGCCATGCGCAGATTCACGGCCCTTGCACTCGCCGCCGTCCTCGGGCTACCGCCACTGGCCGGGTCGGCCTCGGAGGCCCAGCCCAGAACGGTAGTGCTGCTGCACGGCCTCGCTCGGTCGGCCGATTCGATGCTCGATATGGAAGACGCCCTGAAAGCGGCGGGCTACCTCACCTGCAACATTGACTACCCATCGACCGACCATCCTATCCAGACTTTGGCCAGTGTCCATATCCTGCCGACGATCCGTGCTTGCGCCGATAGCGAGCAGCGCACTCTGGACTTCGTGACCCACTCCATGGGCGGCATCATCGTGCGGCATCTCCGCACCGTTGAACCCACGCTGAAATTTGGCCGCGTGGTGATGCTGGGACCGCCCAGCAAAGGCAGCGAGGTGGTGGACAAGCTGGGCGAGCTGGCACCGTTTGAATGGATCAATGGTCCCGCCGGCCAGCAACTGGGGACAGACGAGCACGCCCTGCCCCGATCCCTCGGGGCAACCGACCTGGAGGTCGGGGTCATTGCCGGCGAGGATTCGATCAACCCTATCCTGTCGTTACTGATTCCGGGAGAAGACGACGGCAAGGTCTCGCTGGAGAACGCCAGGCTCGACGGCATGGCTGACTTTCTGATCGTACCGGTGAGCCACCCGTTCCTGATGACGGACCAAGAGGTCATCACCCAGACACTCTATTTTCTGGAGCACGGTGCATTCGAGCACGACGGCTAGTCAATGGATCAGCCGAAAGACGCTTCGCAGCCTAGCGCAGGCGGACGATCATGACCAGGCGTCGGCTCGTTGTGGCTTGTTCAGCAAAAACCTCCGCTGTTCACAGGCTTGGCCGCCAATTAAGCCTAATGGTAGAGTTAATCAAAGGCTCCTTAAGGTCACCCCTGACCACAATGGCTGGAAAGAAGTTGTCGCCAAAGACGCCTCGCAAGCTCGCTATCCATAGGCAGCTTGAGAACGTAACCCAAGAAATCTTCTAACATTGACTGCCCCAACAGGGAGACCGGCCCCAGATTCGATGGCCCCGGTTTGCTGGTGACCATGGCCAGAAAGGAGCCAGGCATTTCTATAGAGACCAAGGAGTTACGTGAATGCAGACGATTCTGGGAGCCACTGGACAAATTGGCCGCGAACTCGCTACCAATCTTGCACGCGACTTCACCACCGACCTTCGCTTAGTGAGTCGCCGCACGCAAAAGATCAACGACACCGACCAGCTACTGAGCGCCGACCTCCTCGATGCCGAGCAGACCCTGCGGGCCGTCGAAGGATCGGAGATTGTCTACCTCACGGCCGGATTGCCCATGGACACGCAGCTATGGGTCGACCAGTGGCCGACTATGATGCGCAACGTCATCGATGCCTGCGCCAGCCACAACGCCAAGCTGGTGTTTTTCGACAACACCTACATGTACCCGCAGACCGATGCCCCTCAGACCGAAGAAATCGCCTTTAAACCGCATGGCAAGAAGGGCAAAGTCCGGGCCGCCATTGCCCGGGAACTGCTCGACGCCATGAGCAGCGGTCGCGTTCAGGCCATGATCTGCCGGGCCCCGGAGTTCTATGGGCCAGGCAAGACCCAGAGCATCACCAACGTCACCGTAATCAATAAGTTGCGGCACGGTAAAACGGCAAAGGTGTTCCTGCGTGACGACACCCTGCGAACCCTGATCTTCACCCCCGATGCCAGTCGGGCCATGGCCTTGCTGGGCAACACCCCCGATGCCTTTGGCCAGACCTGGCACCTGCCCTGCGACGACAACCGACTCACCTACCGGCAATTCATCGAACTGGCGGCAAACACCTTCGGTGTCGAGGGCAACTACCAGATCCTCAAACATTGGCAGCTGACGCTTGCCGGCCTGGTTAACCAGAGGCTTAGGGACGCAGCCGAGCTACTACCCCGCTATAAGGCAGACAACCTCTTTGTCTCCGACAAATTCAAAACCCGCTTCCCGGAGTTTCGTGTCACGACTATTCCAGAAGGCCTTGCGGCGATCTGGGACGAAACCCCAAAGACATAAAGCGAAACGGGACAGCAAGATCACCACCGTGCCACTGGCGTACAAGGTGCGCCGCATCGACTTCGGCGACGGCGAGAAGGACGCTATGTCCATTCCCTGGGGCGATGTGTCCACCGCTTACCACACCACCGGCATTCCCAACATCGAAGTGTTCATCCCAGGCTCACCCAGGATGATTACCAGCGCCAAGCGCGCCAACTACATCCGGCCACTGCTGGGCATCTCCCTGGCGCAAAAGCTGATCAAGGCACGCATCGCAAAAACGGTGAAAGGGCCCGATGAGGCACAACGGGCGCAAATGCCAACCTTTGTTTGGGGCGAGGCCACCAATGCCCGCGGACAACGCAAGACCGCCCGCATCCGCACCGCCAACGGCTACAGCCTGACCGTTACCGGCTCGCTGGCGGTCATCGAACACCTGATGACCAACACCCCCGCTGGCGGTGCCTACACGCCATCGAAGCTGGTTGGCGCTGATCTGGTGACGCGGCTGCCGGATTCGGGGCAGCTGCAGATCTCCTAAGGGAAGCAGACAGGTTTGTAGGAAGGCACTAACTTGATCGCCCAACGGCGTATTTGGAACCGACGTTGGGTGCAATCTACTTTGGCGGCTTCACCCTCACCTCGGGGTGAAACCGCCAAATCGATCTGCATACATCAAGGCGCACTGATTAACGGGGCGGTCCCCAGACATTCAGAAGAAAAAAAGCCGGGGGGTAGCCCGGCCAAAAAAGCGTCATCGCTTCATCAAGATTCATAGTGCTTCAAGACGCAAACTGTTCCATGAAATCGGAAGCTTCCTGTCTGGTGAAGAAACGCCCGAGTCGTACAAACCCGGAAATAATGGAACTCTTGATCTTAACCACTCGCCCGGCCAGGTCTCTCTCGGTGACCCAATCCTCCGGCAAGCCGTCGATAAGGTGAAAAGGTGCAGGTCGACCGTCGCGAAAACGGGAAATTTCCACTTGCCCGGTTTGGGCATCCTGGAAAGCAGGCACAAAGTGGGCCTGTGCGTTGTTTTCGCTCACGCCCCCAGTACCGGCGAAATGACGGTTTTCTTCTACCAGGAACGATGTTGTCTGTTGATTAAACATCTGCGCCACCTATCTGATTTTCTGGCTACGCCGTTTTAATCTCCTTACCGTTTTCCGGGTCACTTCCTTTTATATGATCCTAACAAGGCCCACCATTTAACACAACAGTTGTTATGCTTAATTGGTGATTTGTAATGTTTGGCCCGACCGTGCCGCCCCAAGGCACTAGTCCAGCCTTAGCGCCACTGACGACGGCGGTGAGCCAGAGTCCTCAATCCGGCAGCAGACACACTCGGGGGCGACATTAGGTGCCTAAATTGGAAACGAAAAGAAAACCGGAGGTCGCAGGTAGGCCTGCAGCGGCGACGTCTGCCTGGTCAGAAAAAGGAGTCGTCCCTGACCCGTGACGTGCACAACAACACTTCAATGTGTTGGGAGGGGATGGTCTTACGAGTTCGGAGGATTTGGATTATGCAGTGATCCCGCCCTGCTCTATCAGGATTGAAAAGGAGCACCTGCATTAGCATTGAAAAAATGGGTCATCCATGACCCTTAAGGGCACAACAACAATCCTTTGGCATTAAGGACTCTCATAATCGCGAGAAAGGTCTCGCGTTGACTCGCGAACCGTGCCTGCCCGGTTATAAAAAGAGGACTTCCCCGACCTGTACGGGACCCAACAGCGTTCCAATGCGTTGAATGGCAGGACGACGCTACGTCATCTCTCGATACATCAACAAACGTTCAATGAGACCCTTTAGGTAGCGGCATCCACCAATTCCTCGCGGGACCGCTGCGAAGGCTTGGGCGCCTCCCCCACCTTATCCTTCTGCCCATTGCCCCGGCTCAGGAAGTGGGTCAGTGCAGGCAGCAGGGTCAGTGCACCGATCATGTTCCAGAGGAACATAAAGGTAAGCAGGATGCCCATGTCGGCCTGGAACTTGATCGGCGACACAATCCAGGTCGCCACCCCGATCGCCAGGGTCATGCCGGTAAAGGACACCGCCTTGCCGGTGGTTTTGAGGGTTTCCTGGTAGGCCACGCGCAATGGATGCCCCAGAGCCAGGTAGGAATTCAGACGGGTGTAGATATAGATGCCGTAGTCGACACCGATCCCCACGCCCAGCGCAATGACCGGAAGGGTCGCCACTTTGACGCCAATTCCCAGCACCGCCATCAATGCCTGGCACAGTAGTGACGTCAGCGCCAGCGGCAACAGGATGCAGATCACCGCCTTGATAGACCGGAACGTCAGCAACACCATCAGGCCGACGATGCCGTAGACATAGGCCAGGATCTCCAGCTGGGCACGCTCGATGACCTCGTTGGTGGCAGCCTCGTACGCAGCATTGCCCGTACCGAGACGGAACCAGATGTCGAAATCGTCGTGCTTGGCGGAAAAGTCCCGCACCACGCCGACGACTCGCTGCAGGGTTTCCTGGCTGTGATCGGTCAGCTCAAGCTGCAATTGTTGATGATCGCAGCCGGCCGATGCGCCGGTGAAGGAGAACCCGGAAACGGCGATCGCCCGGCTCAGTACCCGTTCGTCCCTCGGCAGCGCCATCATCTTCAGATTGCCCTCGTTACCAAGGTAGCGGTTCATTTTGGCCCGTGTTGCCGGAGAGCTCACGGATTGCACGCCCATGGTATTGGTCAGCTGCCACCCCAGGCGATCGATAAGATCGATGGCCTTGTAGGTTTCACATTTCCCCTCCGGCATACCGGCGAACACGGTCATCAGATCGGTACTGGTGCTGAAATGGCTGGTGATGAAGTTGTTGTCCTGGTTGTACCGGGAGTCGGCACGCAACTCCGGCGCCCCCTTGTCCAGGTCACCAATCTTCAGGCCCTGGCTGTACCAGACCCCTAAACCGGCCAGCACTACCGCGCTGATGACAGCGATGCGAGCCATTTTCGGCTGGGCAAAATGAGCAAGGCCTTCCCAGAGGGCGGACCGGGTTTCCAGCTTGTGCTGGGCATGTTCGACGCAACGCCGGGACACCCCAACGTAAGACATCAACACCGGCAGCAGCACCAGATTGGTAATAATCACCAGCGCCACACCAACACTGGCCGCCATCGCCAGGTCCTTGATGGCACCAATGTCGATCATGAACAGCGTCGCAAAGCCGATGCCGTCACTCACCAGCGCCACCAACCCCGCCTTGTGTAGGTGATGGAAGGTCATACGGGCCGCATTGAAGTGAGTCTCACCCTTGGCGGTTTCATGGGCGATGGCATTGATCACCTGCACGCCATGACTGACGGCAATGGCGAACACCAGGAACGGTACCAATACCGAAAATACGCCCAGCCCGTAACCCAGCAAGTTGATCGCGCCCAACTGCCAGACCACCGCCACCACCGAACAGAACAATGGCACCAGGGTGGATTTGAAACAGCGTGAGTAATGAAACAGCAGCGCCGCGGTGATCAGGAACGCGATCAGGAAGAACACGGCCACCTGGGTGAAGCCGTTCACCAGGTCGGCCACTTTCTTTACATCGCCAATCACGTGAATGCTGATGTCGTCGCCCTGGTACTTCTGTCGTACGCGCTCCAGACGCTCGGAGAAAGCGTTGAAATCCAGCGGCTGCCCGGTGGCCGGGTTGATCGGCAACACCTGGAAGTCGATCATGCTGGCCTTGAAGTCGTTGGACACATAGCTTCCCACCAGACCGGCCCGGAAGGCGTTGGTGCGGATGATGTCCATCGATTCGGTGGAATCCTCGAAGGTGGCAACATCAATCACCGGGCCGCTGTCGTACCCAAGGGGCGTGATCGCAAACCAGAGCATGCCCGGAGACCAGAGCGAGTTGACACTGCTGGTATCCACGCCCTGCAGCAACGACAGGTCATCACTGATTTTTTGAAGCTTGACCAGGTAATCGTAGTCGAACACGGTGCCTTGTTCGCGGGCGACCGCCACCCGCACTATGCTGCTGTCGCCCACGCTTTCCGTGCCGAGGAAATCCCTGCCATTCGCCACGAACTCATGGCCGCCCGGGATCAGACGTTCCAGACGGGTATCGGGCTGAACAAAGCTCGCCTGCCACCCCAGATACAGCGTGGCCAACAGGCTAAGCAGCAAAACAGGCAAGCGGAAGCGGAAGACGCCTCGGGTAAGCGCTGAAAACTGAAGGTTTTCGTTGAGATTACTCATTCACTCTCTCCTCCGCTTACCGGCGTGGCAACTGTTCAAGGGTTTGGATCCCGCCCAGGCCGACCAGTACGTAGTGGTCCTGGGATGGTTCAGCCACAGCACTCAACGGGAGGCCATTTTCAAGCTGGTATTTCGTTACCGAATTCAGGTCCGCAGCCACATGAAGTAACAGGCCATCGGTACCGACGACCAGAGCCGTGCCATCGTCCAGCCAGGTGCCGCTGGCCAGCCCAGCTTCGGTATGGGTTTCCAGCTCCCGCAAGCTTGCTCCGCCATCTTTGCTGGTAAACAGCTTGCCGCCGACGCCGGACAGAATCAGCCAGTCGTTTCCGCCCTCGGCCCGTTTCGCGAGAACACCGTGGAAAGAGCCATTGTGATCGGTTTGCAGCGGCTCAAAACTCTCGCCCCCATCCACGGAACGGAACAGCAGGCCGACTTCGGAACTGATGTATAGCGTGTCGGCATCCGTGGCCGCCATGGCGAAGAAATGCCACTCATTCAAGTTTTCGGCGTGATCGCTCCAGTCGGTCCAGGTGGTCCCGCCGTCATCGGTGCGATAGAGCTTATTAAAAACACCAACGGCGTAGCCTTCGTTGGCATTCCTGAAGTAAAGATCCAGCAACGGACCCGGGAATTCAGCGTCGCGGGCGTCGAACTGTTTCTGCCAGCTGCGGCCGGCATCGTTGCTATGCACGATGGCGGCGTCTTCCCCTACTGCCCAACCTTCTTTTTCATCGACAAAAAAGACGGCATTGAGCTGGGTACTAACGGCCACCTCAGCCTGCTGCCAGTTACCGCCCTGATCGTCCGAATAGAGAATATGGCCACGCTCGCCCACCGTCACCAGCCGGTCACCAGCCTTCGTGACATCCAGCAGTAAAGACTGGGGCGCGGAAGCCATTGCCTGCGCCGGCAGATCCAGCGGATCCTGATATTCCGCCCAGGCTGTCTGAACGCTTGCGGCAGCGCCCAGTCCGATCGAAAGCAGTATTTTCAGTGAGCGATGCAGGCCTTTGGAGCCCTTGTCGCTGTAGTTATTGGTCATAAAGTCACCTTTGCGGTTAGACGCATTCCTAACCGTGTCCCGGTCTAAGTGCCAGGAGAACAGCCTCACATCGAGGCTCCGCCCCCTACTGGTGACGAAGCCTCATTCCGGTCGGTTTCTACCGGCCGCGGCGGCGCAGCGCCGCTGCGGAGTAGTAGGTCGACTGGGGAGGTGCCTCATCGAAGGTCTGGGCCCGGTCCTGACCCGTCACGCCGTTGACGGCATAGTACCCACCCACCTTCAGGTCATAATGGACGTTAAAGCCGCCCGCGGTGACCGGCACTTCCGGTGCGGTGACCGGGAAGTTGAAGCCCACCCGCCACAGGTTGTCGTTACCGTCATACTTGTCGGTCGCCAGGATGGTCCAGGTATCTTCATCGATGTAGAAGACGCGCTTGGCGTAGATATGACGGGCATCAGGCTTGACGGTCGCCTCCACCACCCAGACACGGTGCAACTCGTAGCGCGTCAGCTCCGGGTTAATCACCGGGGCTTCATAGACATCGGCAATGGAGTGATTGATGGAGTTCAGACGGTTGTTGTTGTACGGCACGTACATTTCCCGCTTGCCCACCAGCGTCCAGTCGTATCGCTCTGGAGAGCCGGAGAACATGTCGAAGTCGTCAATCACGTTCAGCGGACGGTCCGGCGTATCGAAGGCCAGGTTCGGTGCGCGACGGGCGCGACGCTCACCCGGGTCATAGGTCCAGGCCTTGCGTGGGTTTTCCTTGGCGTCGATGTACTCAATAGCAATCTGGCCCTCTCCCGCGTCCCGGGCCGGGGCATGCACGGTGGCGGCGTATCGCAGCAGGGTACCTTCCTCCCTGGCCTCCTCACTGATACTGGGGTCGTAGTAGGTATAGTGCACCTTGTTATCAAACAGCCACTCGAGCTTCTGGCCGTTGTTGTAGACGACGTTCGCCAGCGCTGATGGAATGTCTAGATAAGTGCCCTGGTATCGCAGATTATGGTTCCAGATGACCTCATTGCCATTCTCAGGAATCGGGAACGGAACGGCGCCCCAGACGCCGGAGACACCGTTACCGTCGTCCACCAGCTTGGCCGTGGTGGCGTGTTCCGCAATGCTGTCGTAAACCTGTTGCGGCCACGCGGCGGTACGATGGGTCTTATAGACCGGCATGCTGAATTCGGGATAGCGCTCCAACAGAGCAATGGCGCCGTCAGTCAGACGATCAGCGTACTGATCGACATTGGCGGCGGTAATTGTGAATAGCGGCTCTTCGCCCGCAAACGGGCTCGGGCGATCATCGCCCCGCTTCCAATTGGCCGGGGCGTCGGTGAGTCCGCCCGTCCACGCCGGAATGGTGCCATCGGCGTTACCGGCACGCTCGGCGCCAACCGGCGTCAGCTCCGCCTGTAGCCGTTTGACTTCAGCCGCACTGATTGCCGCAGATACGTTTGCGCTGTAAAGGCCCAGCGTGGCCACCGCGGTATACAATACTTTTCGATTAAACATTGATCGTGTCCCCCTAAGCGCTGGCTCAGAACTTGTAGTTAACAGACAGGTTGGCGTTGTCCTGGGTTTCGTAGTTGGAGTTATCCTGTTCGATCCAGTTGTACCCCAGCTTGGCCTCCCACGAATTGCCGATATTGGCGGTCAGGGACACGGTGCCAAGCGTCCGGTCTTCGGCAAAGTTGCCCCAGAAATGAGAGTTGCCATCCAGGTCTCGCTGCAGGAACAGCCCCAGGGTGAGGTTGGTTCCGGGATAGACGGCGTACCAGGTACCGTTCCATTCCGCCGCGATGCCATAGGCCAGGTCATCCGGCGCCACGACTTCGTCATGAACTGAGTTATGGGCCCTCAGGTTGTCCAGATCACCGTCAATGTAGTCGGCGCCGAGTTGAACCAACACCAGCTGGGAGTCGATGCCCAGCGGCATGGCGCCGCCCAACCAGATGCCGTGAACCGAGGCGTGGAGGGTGTCATGCTCTTCGATGTTGCGACCTTCGGAATCAAAAGTGGTCAATTGAGTGAACAATGGGCGGTCTGGCCGGTACGCTATTTCACCGTTAACGGACCAGGTACCGATGGTTGTGGCCAGGCTGAGGCCATACATATCCAGATCTTCGGGCCAGGCTTGCTGCAGTCCCGTTGCCGAACCCAGATCGTCGGAGCTCCCCGGCACCGTCAGCTTTATAAAGGGCAAGGTTTCGTGGTAACGGGAGTAGTAGACGCCCAATTCGGTGTCTTCGGTCACGAACATCCGACTGGCAACGCCCCATTGGCCGCTGTCATCCGGTGTGTGATCCCGATCCCGAAGTGGAACGCCCAACAGCGGATCAACCTCGGTACCGCCCCGGAAGAAGAAGTCGTCACTGAAGAAGGTCCCACGGGGCCCGAATTCGGCTCGCTCCCAATCGGTTTGCACGTAGGCGGCGATGGATGCGCTGTCACCAAGCCCCATCTGTGCGAAAACACTGGTAACGCCGATATAGGCTTCTTTGAGATCCGAGCCCGGTGTGACCAGCTTGTTGTAGTTCAGGGGTACCTGTGTGGAGACGCCATCGATAAAGTAAAGCCCCTCCCCCCAGTTGATCACCTGCTTGCCAATCCGCAGGTCAAGGGGATTTCCCGCAACATCGAAAGAGCCATAGACATAGGCATCCAGAAGGTCGAAGTAGTTGCCGGCATAGTCTTCCGCGGCGTCGGTCCAGGGCGCGGAGTTACCCATGAAACCAACGGATTCATCATCCATGATCTCGGTGTCGTACTGATAGGTGCCGGAACCGGCAAAGCCGTAGTTGCGCCAATCCAGTCCCAGTTCCGCCGTAGCCTTGAAGACGTTGGAGATCAGGTCACCTGCCTCTGGTACCCGGGCGTCAGACAGATAGTTGGGCGTCGCGCCGGTACCCAGCAGGCTGTTAGCCGGGTTCAACGCAGATGGTTTCGCATCTTCTGCACGCACTGATGCCGCATAACCCAGAGTGATATCCAGGTTACCGGTCACCTCGCTGTCTTTACCGAAATCAAACTGCATGGCCTGCACCTGGCCGACACTCGCCAGGCCGATAGTGCCCGACAGCATCGCGACCGCCAGGGGCAGCCGTTTTAGTGGAAGACTCTTTCGCATACTTGGGACCTCTCGTTATTTATTGTTTTGCTTGTCCGTAAACCGAAGACGCGTCCTTGCTTTTTCTAATCGTTAAGTCACGTGCGTTGGTTTCAGGTCGGCGGGCGTTATGCGTGGCCCACCGGGTTACTCAAGAACACCTGTGGATAGGTGCATTTGCGTAACGTTTTTTCGACTCTATCAAGGCGACCACTTAAAGACAACATCCGTTATGTATATTTTTAGACCTTCGCCTTCATTTTTAATAACGGATGTTTGCATTAACTAGCAAGACTGCTAACCTGTTCCAAAACCCATAACGACCTAAATGGCTTTTATGGCAGCCAAACAGAGGAACGCGATTTACCCATGACACCCCCAGATGCACCACGCCCCCCAACATCCGGCCGAGACGCCCCCACCAAGGCCAAACCTTCTGGCCGACGTGGAAGACCGACCGGCGACCGCCAGGCCAAGCGAGCGGAACTACTTGCAGCAGCAATAGCGGTTACCGCACAGGTGGGTTACGCCGGTGCGTCCATGCGGAAGGTCGCCAAGCAGGCGGGGTGCACCACCGGTGCCGTCACCTATTACTTCGCGAACAAAGAAGATATGGACTCGGCCGTTGCGCAAAGCCTGTTCGACCGGTTCGACAGCCTGCTGGATGCCAACCAGGGACGAATCGATATCAGGGGGCTGATTGAGCAGTGGCTGGACTGGACCCAGGTTGAAGAAACAGACCTCTGGCTGGCGCTCACCCAGTTGCTTGCCCACGCAAGACACGAACCGGCCTTTGCCGGCATCGTTCAGGCGCGCTACTCAAGATTTCGCCATGCACTAAGCTCCATTCTTGCCAAAGGCCAAAACCAGGGCATCGTGCGCAACGACATCCCCGCCGATTTACTCGCAGATCAACTCAGTGCCATGGGCGACGGATGGATGATGCTGATGCCAATCGAGCCGGACAGATTCGAGCCATCCCGCGGCGAGGCCCTGATCAATGCGGTCATCACCCTGATCTCGCCGCCCCCACAGACCTCGGCATCCTGATAGAAATGCTTGCGCTACGAATCTTGCTTAGTGCATCCTCTTGAAGAAACAGGGCAAGCAAACCACCCATGGGGTGGGATATCCCATCTCAGCCATTCAACGATCAAATCCACCAGGTTCTATGCAGGATTCACATTCAAACCCGTCCACGGACACCGGTCATCGCGCATCGAAAAACGCCAGTGAGACCAAACCCGCTCGAAGGGGGCGCCCGGTCGGCGATCGCGAAGCCAAGCGGAAGGAATTGCTGACGGCGGCGATATCGGTGATTGCCAAGGAGGGCTACGCAGGGGCCTCCATGCGCAAAGTGGCCAAGCAGGCCGGACACACAACGGGCGCTGTCACCTACTACTTCGCCAACAAGGAGGAGATGGTGTCCGCGGTCGCGCAGAGCCTGTTCGACCAGTTTGACACCCTGCTGGAAGCGGACGAAACAGCCATTGATGTCAAGGCCATTATCCAGGAGTGGCTGGACTGGACGAGCATCAACGAGACCGATACATGGCTGGCGGTCTTTCAGTTGCTGGCCCACGCCCGACATGAACCGGCGTTTGCCAGCGTGATACAACAGCGCTATGCCAGCTTCCGGCTTGGGCTGGCAACAATCCTGAAAAAAGGACAACAACAGGGTATCGTGCGCGGCGATATCCCCGCGGATATCCTCGCCGACCAGCTCAGCGCCATGAGCGATGGCTGGATGATGATGCTGCCGATCGAGCCGGAAAGATTTGCGCCGAAGCGGGCCAGGGCTTTGCTGGACGCAGTGACCACCCTGATCTCGCCATCCGCCCGGTAATCAGTTCGACCGGGCCACCTCTCCTTCCTGAGACTCTAGCATCTCCTGGATTCGACTGGTCGCCTGCTGGGTTCGGTCCGCCAGTTTCTTGACCTCTTCAGCGACCACCGAGAATCCCCGCCCCGCCGATCCGGCCCTCGCCGCCTCGATAGCCGCATTGAGCGCCAGCAAATTGGTTTGGGTTGCGATACCGCTGATCACATCAACCACTTCGGAAATCTTACTGTAGGTTTCCTGGTTGGTATCCAGCAACTTCTCATGGGCAGTCTTTGATGCATGTTCGTCTTCGATATTACGAACGGCACCTATGATCCGAACGAGCCGGCCTTGCGCATCCCGTATTGCCCTGCCCCGCTCCCGAAACCAGCAGTACCCCCTGCTCTTATGGTGCATTCGGTACTCTTCCACATATTCTCCGGAGCCCGCTGGGGACAGTATGTTGGCTTCAATGACCGCCATGAGGCGAGGCAGGTCATCTGGATGAGTGATCCTGACCTGGCTTTCCAACCCATCCGGAAGCTCGTCACGGCTATACCCGAGTAATTGACGAAAAGGATCCGTTATAATTAGCTTACTGTCAGGGTCCTCAATGTTCCCGTTGCAAACGACGAAGTCCCAAACGCCCTCCGTAAGTGTCGAGAGGATCATGCCCCACACCCGGCATTCCTCGTGCAACCGGTCTCGGTCCTGCTCAAGTTCGCCCGAATAGCATCGCACCTCCCGGAGTTCCTGACCCAGTGATTCGATTCGATTATCCCGCTCTTCAATCTCTTCAGCATGCCGACGTTCCAGAACCTTGAGTCGAGCCATGAGCGTCTCAATCTCACAGGACAGCGCCACCTCTGTCTGATTGGCCTCATCCATAAAGGACCGGAGCGATGAGGAAATCGAAGGGTATTGCCTCAACGCTTCGAACTGCAATTCGTCCGGGTGCCCATGGCCATATTTGAGCTGATCCAGGAAACCCACGACCTCTGCCGCCAACTTCCTGGCCGAGCCAAGCTTGATCATCTGCAATGCCCCTCCGTACAGGACGTGCCCTGGGATCCCATACGCCTCGAGTCAGGAAGTATAAAGCGGCTAATCTCCCGGCTTACTTCTGGTAGATCATCAAGCGGAAACATGTGGCCTCCGCCACGGATGATACGCAACCGGGCCTTCGGAATACGCCACGCCAGCAAGCGCGCATTGGCGACAGGCACGATAGGGTCGTCATCGCCAGCGAGCACCAGCGTCGGCTGCGGAAGCTTGTGCAACCACAAAGCGCTGGTCCACCCCATGACCGCAAGAAGTTGATGGAGATAGCCGACGCCTCCTTGCCAGCGCACGCGACTAAAATGCTTCTTTAATCGATCGGGCCTGTGGCGTAATTTTCCACCGTAAATTGTCGGGCCTACTTCATGCATATAGCTCGCGCTGATGTATCGCTTGGGATGAGCCATTTTCAACAGCACCTTAGGCGACCCGGGAATCATCACCATGCCCATCGAAGTGGCAGCCAGGATCAAGCCATTGACCCGATCGGCTGAGAGATGGGCCAGCTGCTGAGCCAGCGTTCCGCCCCAGGAAATCCCCATCACCGTGACACGATCGTACCCAAGTTCATCCAGCAGCCTGACCACCAGGCGAGCCAGTGACGGTAAACGGTACGGAAACAAGCGGGCTGGAGAACCCCCAACCCCCGGGACGTCAAAGCGGACCACTTCAAGGCGCTCATCCAGTGCTTCCACAAGTGGATCCAGGAGTTCCAGATTTGCGCCCACACCGTTGACGATCAGCAGGACATGATGACTGTCGGAACGCCCAGGCCTGACCTTTACCTTCACCGCCTGTTTGCCGACACTCAAGAGCTTATCCATTGTCTTTCCTGGTAGCCTTGTAGCCCTTCATTACATAGCTGCCAGGCGCGTCTTCCAGAGGCTGAAAGTGGTTGTTACCGAGTTGCGATTTCGCTTCAACCAGTTCGCCTGAGCGCTGGTTCAGCCAGGCCTCCCAGCTCGCCCACCAGGAACCCTCTTGCAGGTTGGCCTCAGCTTTCCACTGTGTCGGGGATGGCGGCATTTCATCGTTGACAAAAAATTTCGCCTTCGGGTTACCGGGCGGATTCAGGATGCTCTGAATATGGCCACTGTTGCTCAGCACAAAAGTCTTTCTGCCACCGAAAAGATTGGCCGTTTGATAACAGCCTTGCCAGGGCGTGATGTGATCGGTGACTCCCGCAACGGAGAACAGATCAACATTGATCTCCTGCAAATCAATGGCATAGCCACCGATCTTCATTTTCCCCTTGGCAATCTGGTCGTCGTGAACGAAGAGATCCAGAAAGTCGCTGTGTAGCTGGGCAGGGATATTGGTGGTGTCACAGTTCCAGAACAGGATATCGAAGGCGGGCGGCTTTTTGCCCAGCAGATAATTGTTGACCCAATAGTTCCAGATCAAATCATTGGGTCGCAACCAGGAAAATGTTCGCGCAAAGTCGTTTCCGGACAGCACGCCCTTCTTTTGCGAATACTTGCGGGCATAGTCTATCGCTTCGCCTGATGCAAACAGGCCCAGCGAGGTCTCTGCCGAGGGATCCAGAATACAGACCAGCAAGGTGAGCGAGTTGATGGTGGACTTTTTCTTGGCCGCCAGGTAGCCGACCAGAACGCTTAGGGTAATGCCGCCCGAACACCCGCCCATCACATTGCAGCTTTCGGTCTCGCTGATGGCGCAGGTTACATCGACAGCCGATTCCAGTGCCTCGACGTAACTCTCCAGCCCCCAATAAGCAAATTTCTTATCGGGATTTCTCCAACTGACGATAAAAACCTGAAAGCCGGCTTTTAGATAGTGGTCAACAAGGCTGGCTCGTTCCGAGAGGTCAAAGATATAGAATTTGTTAATCTGGGGAGGCGATATTAACAGTGGTTTTTCGCGAACTTTTTCTGATTGGGGCAAGTATTGAATCAACTCAAACATCGCATGGCGATAGACCACCTTGCCCGGGGTTCTGGCGACATTCTCGCCCAGCCTGAATCGGGATTTATCGACCTGCAGCGGAAGTGAACCGTTGTTACGGAAGTCATCCCACAAATTCCGCACACCCTGTACAGCACTCGCTCCGCCGGTTTCGATGGCTCTTTTGATGGCCACCGGATTGGTTGGCAGGTTACTCGGCGATAACGCATCGATGGCCAGGGAAAGTAGATAATTCGCCCGCGACCTGTCGTGGTCATTGATGTCGATATCGTCAAGCCATTGATTTATTTCCATCGAGGCCGCGAGATACGTTTGCAGGGCTTTGCGGTACAATCCATTTTCCTGCCAGGTAACATCTTCAAATCGTTTGTCTTTTTTGTCGGGGGCCAGTTCCGACCTTCCATTTATGATGTCTTTGAACTGGTTCCCAAAGCTAGTGACCCGTTTCCACGTTGTATTTGGTTTCGAGCGAACCTGCTGCAGCAGCATCTCCGTGGTGGAAAGCAGCCCTCGACGATTGAGCCCAATGAATGCGTTTGGACCGTGCAACTGGTCCATGTCTTCGGCCTGGCGAGACACGGGAACGCATGCCTTTGATCCCGCCCCGGTACTTCCTTGCTGACTCATGACCTACACCTCTCCGATGGTTTCTACGATTTCGGTTGCTGCACCAAAACCAACGTGTCGGCAATGAGCGCAGGTTTTTCGCTGCCCTCAATTTCCACAACGTTTTCTATGGTCAGTAACTTCCGTGCCCCTTTGTCCTGGCAGTCGGTGAGCTTCATTCGATTCCGCACCCGTTTACCCGCGAGAACCGGAGACATAAATCGGACCTTGTTACTGCCATAATTCACCGCAGTTGCGGCGTCGGAGGGGATACCACCACTTTCAAAATTCCACTTCGCCAACAGCGACAACACCAGAAAGCCATGGGCAATCGTCGCCCCAAATGGACTCTCTTGAGCCGCTCGCTCGGGATCAACATGTATCCATTGCTGGTCACCGGTACAGGCTGCAAATTGGTTTATGCGCTGTTGATCAATTGCAAGCCAATCTGAGGTACCGATTTCCTTTCCTACATAGTGTTCTACATCATCGTATTGATACTGAGTTCCATGCATCGTTTTTTTCCCTGGCTAATTGAACGACTCGATTGCCTATATAGATCTGCGTTAGTTAACTCATGACTCAAATCTGATGGTCCACCGCATGCCACTGATCCTTGACGTTTGTGGTCCTCCTCGTTGATTCAATGGCTGACTGCCGAAGCCTTTCGCAGAGTCTATGTCTGCAAGGGCAAGCCGGATCCAGGATCGGCAGTCAGTTGGTTATGAAAATGAATGTTTAGCCTCTATCGACCGTTGGACGATGCAGTAGAGGCAAACAGCCCCACGCTGCCTTTAGGCAAATTATTCCGAGCTACCGCGCGCTCGAGGGCAAGGTAGGCGTAATACAGTACGACCACCAGATACGACCAGGTCGTCAGGGCGAGGATCAGGAAGATGATTTGATGTTCATCGCCCGGTATCGGGAAGAAATCGTAGATAACGGCGATGGTCTGACTGCACACCATGGCAAGAAATACATGCACAGCGTGACGAGCTTCCCCAGCCCGCATCAGTCTGGACGCGAAGCACACCAGATAGATCGAGAACCCGGTCCACATGGCGACGTAGAAGTAAGGCAGGGGTTTGGCAAAGACATCCAGTGAGAGCAGCGCGGCCGTTCCAGCAAAGGCACCCACAAAGAAGACCACGTCCACCACCTTGGATGGCTTGTAGTTATGGGTCACAGCCATCAGACCGGCAGTGGCAATGATTGGGATGCCGGCAGCCCTTGAGAATGCATCGAGGAAATACGAGATGTCGTAGGCGAGCTGGGATTCGATCAGCAGATAGATAAAGAGGTTGGTGGTCGACACCGTCACGACCAGGAACTCAATCCCAAGCAGGTAATTTTTCCGCTTGAGAAATTTCAACCCCCAGATCAGTGAGGTCGACCAAAGTAATACCGTAGCAGCACACAGGATGGCAATCTTGGTATCCATAATTACTCCCAGTGGTTTATTGTGGATGCGCGCTTGATCAGTTTTACTCTGTAGGCAAGCCCGCGAGGTAAGTTGCAATCGCCTTGCGATCCTCCGGTGACCAACCTGCTGCCAGGCTGTTCATCATGCCGGTGGGATCGTTACGCTCACCTTCGGCAAACGCATCAAGTTGATTCAGGAGATAGTCGTAACCCTGGCTGGCAAGGCGTGGGAAAGGGCCCTGCCCCATCAGGCGATCACCGTGACAGCCGGCGCAGCCACCGGACTCAGCCAATGTTTCACCACGTTCCCGGTTCTGGACATCCGCTTCGAAATATCGGTTGTCTTTAGCGGGCTGCCTGGCAAAGAACTTGGCGTATAGCTGGATTTCCTCTTCGCTCATGGTCATGGCGAGTGGGGTCATGTTCGGGTTTTCCCGATCACCATTGGCAAAGTTTCGAAGCTGGGTAGCCAGGTAGGCTTCCGGTTGCCCGGCCAAGCTGGGATACCCCTGGTGCAACGAACTTCCGTTACGACCATGGCAGGCCTCACAGGCATCGGTTAGATGCGGCCAGGCGCCCTTGTTGGCCTGGTACTGCTCTTCCGACTCGGTGAGATAGGCCTGCAACCGATAGAGGTCGACCAGCTCCTGGCCAAAGAACACCAGCAGCAGAACAACGACTGCCGGAAGACCAATCAGTAACGTTTTTTTCATGACCGACTCCTCAACCGCAGGGCATTGAGTGCCTCCAGGGCGCTCTGGTGACCGGAACGCACTGCGCCATCCATGTAACCGGCCCAGATATCGGCAGTCTCGGTACCGGACCAGATAAGGTTACCGCTGGGCGGATTCAGGGCTTCGCCATGGGTGGTCCAGAATCCCGGCGGAATGGCGGAGATACAGGTGATGGTCCAGGGATCTACTTTCCCCCAGTCCTGATCGTGGTAGGCCACGGGCCGCAAGGCTGCGTCGCCCCAAGCCTGGGCATAGATTTCCGCCAGTGCCCGCTTGGCCTGGTTGTGATCCGAGGGCAGATTGGCGTTCGATACGAAGGCGTTGATCACCCCCACCTCACCATTGACCGGCGAGTTGTCGTAGGCCCATATAATGGGACCATTCACCTGGAAGATATGGCCATTTAACCCCTTCTCCCGCCAGAACGGACGGGAATAAACCATGGCCGTCTTGCGCGCCGGGGAATGGGCGGGCCAGGCCCGCTGCAGCGCTGCCCGGTTCGCCGGAAGCGCCGGACTGAAGTCGATCTGCTGGCACAGCGGCGGACTCAACGCCATGATCACCTGACGGGTGCGAATGGTTCCCTGATCAGTGTGCAGGGTGACGACATCGCTGTCCCAGTTGGAGATCTTGCGAACCGGGCAGGACAGCCGAAGCTTATCGCCCAGCTCCTCAGCCATCTTGATGCTGAGCAGTTGCGCACCACCCACGAAACGGGTGCCTTGGGCACTGTCTTTAATTGCATCCAGCTTGAAATAGTCGCTGTTGGCGGAGTTGATCATGGACAGAAAGTGCAGGAGGCCCATTTTTGCGGGCAATGCGCCGCCGGTTAGGGCAATACTGCCATCCCAACCCGGTTTGTCTTCCGGCTTGATATCCTGCTTGGCCAGCCAATCGCCGACGCTAAGTTTGTCGAGTTCCTCAGCTCGCGGGGATGTCCAGGGAGCACCGGAGGGCACGTCCCGGGACAGCTCACTGAGTTGCTCGCCAAGGGCGTGATCGGTACCAAAGGTTCCCTCCAGGTCGATCGCGAGCTGTCCGTCACCACCCAGCATGACTGTCTTGCCTTCGTAGTAGGACGGGAAGGTATCTACCTCCAATTCGCGAGCCAGATCCGCTACGGCGGTCTGTCCGGGGCCGATCCACTGGCCACCCACATCCGATACTTCGCCGTGACCTACGTCGTAATTGAGCGTTCGTCCACCCACACGGTCCCGAGCCTCCAGCACCACAAAAGATTCGCAGCCGGCCCGCTGCAGATCCCGGGCCGAGGTCAGACCGGACAGCCCAGCGCCGATGATGGCGATATCCAGCACCTCGCCGGGGGCACTACCACTCAAGGCTTCACTTGCCCTGGCAAGCCCGGCACTCAAGCCCAGACCACCCACGGCGGCGGATGCGCCGGCAAACTTCAGCAGCTTCCTGCGCTGCGTGTTGATCGCAGTGTCAGAGGATTGTTTTCTGGCCATCTTGTTGTGCCTCGTGTTGCGCCTCGATTACAGGATTAAATTCGAGCTTAGCAATCCCATTACTTTAACGCAACGTTAGTTATGTTTATTTTGAAAGGGACCAGTGCAGTGCTGAAAATGGGCGGTTCGTGCCTTACCCAAACGATGCTTTTCGCGGTTGCACTTTGCGTAGGTGTATTAGTCAGGTATATTGTGATAACAGCTGTAATGTTTAATTCTGAGACCAACGCAGCAGGGGCCAAGATGAAAACAGAAAAAGACAAGCAGCCGCTCAGAGCCCGTCGGCGCTTACTACTTCAGGCGCTGGGCGGGGGGGCACTGGTTGGAGGCTTGGCATTGACCGGCAGTGCCAATGCCAAGGCAGCGTTATCCGGGAGCACTCGACCACGCCAAGCCGATTCCGACGTCCTGGACGTGGCCATCATCGGCGCCGGGCTGTCCGGCCTGACCTCGGCCCGGGATCTGCAGCGGGCCGGCTGCGAATCCTTTGTGGTGCTGGAGGCCCGGGAGCGCGTTGGTGGCCGGACCTATAATCACGAACTGGGAAACGGAGTGGTCTCAGAAGCCGGTGGCCAATGGATTGGCCCCGGACAAACGGCCATCGCGGACCTGGCGCGTCAGTTGGAGGTGGGCACCTTCGACCAGTACTACCAGGGTAAAACCGTCTACCTGGCGGGTGATGCCCGATACGCGGAAGCGTCCGCCAGTGGCGGCGCCAGCGTCAGTCACGACATTGCCCGCAAGCTGAACGAAATGGCCCGCTCGGTTCCGGGAGAGGCCCCCTGGACAGCACCAAACGCCGCTGAGCTGGACAACATCACTCTGGGCGAATGGCTGAACCAACAGGGCGTTACCACCGAAGACAAAATCGGCCTCAACATGTCCACCACTCTCACCTTCGGTGCACCACCGGCCAGTTTGAGTCTGTTGCACTATCTGTCGATCATCAACACGTCCGATTGCAGTCTCGAGCAACTCGAAGGCATCAAAGACGGCGCCCAGGAAACGCGGTTTGTCGGTGGCTCCCAGATTCTTTGCACCAAAATGGCCGAGCACCTGGGTGGCAAACTCAAGCTGTCGTGCCCGGTGCGCGAGATCGTAGGCTGGGACCAGGATGTTGTCGAATTGCACACCGATCAAGGCATCATTCGGGCCCGCCAGATCATCGCCGCCTTAAACCCAGCCCTTTGCAACCAGATTCGCTTTACTCCCGCCCTTCCCTCCGGCCGAGCTGGACTACAGGATCGCTGGCCGGCGCATGCGCCCATGCGCAAGACCGTACACGTCTACGCCCGCCCCTTCTGGCGTGACCAGGGAATGAACGGTCAGGTCGTTCAAACCCAGGGACCGATCATCTGGTCCTACGATAATTCGCCGCCAGACGGATCCGTCGGCATTATCAGCGCCTTCATCAAACCGGGGCAGCTTTCCCACAATCCCGCCGAGGCGGAACGGGTGCTCTCCGACCTCTACGCCCGCGCGCTGGGCGAAGAGGCCCGACATCCAACCCAATTCCACGATCATGACTGGGGCAAGGTCGACCCCTGGAGCCTTACCTGCATTCACCCAATCCCACCCGGGTTCTGGACACAATGGGGTGAATTCCTGCGCCCGGCAGCGGGCCGACTGATCTGGTCCGGGACCGAAACCGCCGACATCTGGCCAGGCGCCATGGACGGAGCCGTCCGCTCCGGTCACCGGGCCGCCTTCCAGGCACTCCAGGCGCTGACTGAAAACCGGAGGACGACCGGATGAGACGGGCAATTGTAGTCACCGCGATCCTGGCAATGTTCGGCGCCGTCGCACTGGGAGCACTGATTGGCCCGGACCTCTGGGCGGGGTATCAGTTCATGAAAGTTGTGGACCAGCAAACCACAGCGTACGAGGCTAACGGAGGCGCCTGGCCCCAACTTCAAGACACCTGCGCCCTCTGTCACGGCCAAAATGGCCAGGCTGCAAATGCCCACTACCCGTCCCTTGCAGGGCTATCCGCTTCGTACATCGAGAATCAGCTGCATGCCTTTGCTGAGGGACGCCGGCCTAACCCGCAAATGCAACCGTTGGCAAAAAGCCTGAGCGATGAGCAGATTCGAATGCTGGCTGCCTATTACGAACGCCAGTCCCCGGCTGCAAACGATCCTCTGTCCGCCAATGCATCCCTGGACCCACTGGGCCAGACGGTCGTTGAAACCCGCGGTTGCGCCACCTGCCACGGCGGCCAGTTTCAGGGCAGCCCGATGGCGCCACGCCTGGCTGGCCAGGGTGAATACTACCTGGTGGACCAGCTACAGGCCTTTAAAGCCAGCGTCCGTCAGGATCCAACCCAGGCGATGAATGGCATTGCCAGCACTTTGTCCGAAGCCGAGATCCAGGCTGCGGCCAGCTACCTGGCGAGCCTGACACCCGCCGATTCACCCGCGCAATAAGCCTCTTTAGGAGAGAAAACCCTATGAATCAAAACCAAAGCCAGATGGTGCGCTTCACCGCCTGGGTCGCCATACTCGGCGGCATTTTCGCCTACCTCAACGTTGTTCTGGCGGTGGTCGTCACCAGTGGGGACTTCACCGTCACTCTGGACGGCGCCAAGATGCTGGGTCTGCCCCCGGAAATGCGCGAGCTGTTCCGCCTGTCCATGTTTGCCGATGTCCTGGGATTCTATCTGCCAGTGCTGGTCATAGGTGGTTACCTGTGGCACCGATTCCGTGATGAAGCGGGGGCGCTAGGTGACATGGCCGCCCTGGCCATCCTGCTGTATGTGGTGGTGGGCGTGAGTGGAGCTGCCATCCTGCAAACGGCCCTACACACGCTGGGATCGCTGCACGACGGCGGCGATGAAGCAACCAAGGCGACGGCCGAAACCATCTGGGCAACCGTTGCCTACTTCTGCCAGCGAGGCCTATGGTGGTGCGAAGGACCGGTGGTTCTGTTTTGGGGACTGATCGTCGGAGCACACCTGAAGCGCGCCGGGTGGGGCAAGGCACTGCTGCTTCCACTAAAGATAGTTGGCTGGGGCTTTGGCCTGTTCTTCCTGTTCGGCTTCTTCCCAAGCCTGAATGCCGTTACCAATGGCATGCTGGTCATCGTGGTACTGATATTTCCAATGTGGATGATCCTGTTCGGCCGCCAGTTACTGCGTCAGCGGGCCTGACACCAGGACGCTCATAAGCCCAGAAAGCTCACCTGAAACCATTATCCCCGCCGCGCCCTTGAGCCGGCGGGGATTTTTTTGGCCGTGAGCCAGTCGCAGGATGCTGGTGAGGCTCTCCGAACCGTATCAACAAGCTGGATTAAGATGCGGTTCGCTTCGCTCACCAGCATCCTACCGGACGATTCCCCCTCATCAACTGGCAATACGGAAAGGTACTAGAGCTAGGACATCGGCCCAGGGAAACATCTGCCCAACAACAGCTGCCCAGTCGTAGGATGATGGTGAGGCTCGCCGCACCGCATCATTGCTCTGCAGATTCCGGCATCAACAGGAATTGCAGGCGGGTACTGGAGTTGAAGCCAAGGAAAGTGAAGGTGACGCTGTCTCGGAAGGAGGAGCCCAGCGGCGGGGCCCAAGAGTGCTTCGCTCAGGGGCCCTGGAAAGTATCAGCTGGTAACTCAATGATGACCGTCGGAGCCCTCCACGGGCGCACGATAGATCAATGCATACAGCACGGGCAATACAACCATGGTGAGCACCGTTGCAAACAGCAACCCGCCTATAATGGTGATTGCCATGGACACAAAGAAGGCGTCGAACACCAACGGAATCATGCCCAATGCCGTTGTGAGGGCGGCCATGGCCACCGGGCGCAAACGGCTTACTCCGGAATCCACAATCGAGGACAGCAATTCCTTGCCGCTTCCGACTTCCAGGTTGATCTCCTCCACCAGCACAATGGCATTCTTGATCAACATGCCCATCAGGCTGAGAAAACCGAGCAAGGCCATAAAGCCAAATGGCTGCCCCGTCATCAGCAGGCCCGCCGTCACCCCGATGAGCGCCAGGGGCACGCACAGCCAGATCACGAGCGGCTGTCGTAACGAGTTGAACATCATGATGGTAATCAGGATCATCGCGAAGATGAACACCGGAATCGTCTCGGCAAGGCCGGCCTCGGCTTTGCCGGCATCCTCGTATTCGCCGCCCCACTCCAGTGTGTAGCCCGGCGGCAATGCCAGCGCCTCAACCTGAGGCCGAAGCCTGGCGAACAGCTCGCTGGCATTCCCCTCCTGCGGATCCGCATAAACAGTGATGGTCCGCTTGCGATCGCGGCGGTGGACAATCTCATCCTCAAACAAGGTGTCGAACGATCGCACCACCTGTCGCAACGGAATCATCTTTTGCGCCACCGGGCTCCAGATCTGCAGGTTCGCCAGGCTGTCGATGTCATTGCGGGAGGCCTCATCCGCCCGAACGATGATGGGAAGCAGCAAGTCGCCTTCCCGATAGATGCCAGCGGTCACACCCTGAAAGCCCTCCTGCATGGCTTCCGCAACCATGGGCCGGGTGATGCCGTTAAGGTTGGCTTGCTCCTCGGCCAAGACCGCACGGACAAGCTTCACCCTTTGTCGCCAATCGGTGCGAACGCCCTTGGTATCAGGATCGCTGCGGTAGATGCTCTGTACCTCATTGGCCAGGCGTCGCAGTTCATTGGCGTCCGGGCCGCTCAGCCGGGTCTGGATCTTGCCGCTTGTCCCCGTACCAAGCTCGAACGGCGAGGCGTAGGCCAGCGCATCCGGAAACCGGGCGGCCAGCTCGGCTTCGACCCTGGGAAGCAACGCTTCAATGGTCCTGGAATCGTCCACGCTGACTAGGAACTGGGCATAGGCACTATTGGGCTGTTCCGGCTGGTAGGTCAGCAGGAACCGGAGCGCACCCTCGCCAATCGTGGTGGTTACGTGGGTGACGCCCGGTTGTTCCAGCAGCAGCTGCTCAACCTGCTCCGCATCCTTGCTCGTCGCGTTGATGTGGGCACCTTGCGGCAACCAGTAGTCCACCATGAACTGCGGCCGTGTCGAGCTGGGGAAAAAGCTTTGCTCGACATAGGAGAAGCCCCACACCGCAGCGGCAAATACGCCGACCACCGTTGCCGAACTCAGGTACCGGTGACGAATACAGCTCCGCAGAAACATGCTGTAACGCCGGTAAAATCCGCCGGCATAAGGGTCCGTATTCGATTGCTCAGCCTTAGGCGGCTTGAGGAACATCACACACAAAAGGGGCGTCACAGTGACTGCGGTGACCCAACTCAAGAGCAGCGACACCATCACCACCTGAAACAGGGAGCGACAGTACTCACCGGTAGCGTCGTTCGACGTGCCGATGGCTGCGAAGGCCAGAATGGCAATCAGCGTAGCGCCTAGCAGCGGCCAGGCGGATTGCTTGACCACCGCCGAGGCCGCACTCTCCGCGGTCTGCCCCTTCTGCATTCGCACCAGCACGCCATCGACCACCACAATGGCATTGTCCACCAACATGCCAAGCGCGATGATCAAGGCGCCCAGTGAAATGCGTTCCAGTGCAACCCCCATCGGGTCCAGGAACAGGAAGGAGCCGGCAATCGTGAGGATCAACACAAAGCCAATCAGCAATCCGCTGCGCAGGCCCATAAACACCAGCAATACCGCGATGACAATCGCCACGGCCTGCAACAGGCTGTTTACAAAACCTGAAATCGCCGTGGTCACCGCCTCCGACTGCATGGAGACAACACCGAACTCCACGCCCACTGGCCGCTCGCCTTCCAGCTCCGCCAATCGGGCCTGAACTGCTTCGCCCATGGTAACCACGTTGCCCCCGGACACCGTGGAAATCCCAAGGCCAATGCCCAGCTGACCGTCAAAACGGATGACGGATTCCGGAGGCTGGACATAACCGCGCCGAACGTTGGCAATATCGCGAAGGTACAGCTGGCGTCCCTCGCCACCGTGAATCAGCAGCGACTGGAAGTCCTCCACCGAGCTCAGCCCACCCGATGGCATGAGTGTGACATAGGCCGACCCGACCTGCGCCCGACCGGCATCCGCCGCCACGCCCTTCTGACGCAACTCTTCAATGATCGCGGTGGGCGGAATGCCCAACTGGGACATCCGATCCCGATTGAACTCGACAAAGATCGCCTCCTGCCGCTCGCCGAAGGTGGTGATCTTGCCAACATCCTTCACCAGCAGGAGCTCACGCTGGAGGCTGTCCACGTAGTTCTTCAGCTCGGCATAGCTGTAGCCGTCACCGGTGACCACCATGAAAACGCTGTAGACGTCGCCATAGTCATCGAGAACAATGGAGGGCCCGGCACCAGGAGGCAACTCCCGCTGTGCGTCGCTTATTTTCTGCCGAAGTTTGTCCCAGACCTGGGGTAACGTCTCGCTGTTGTAGCTCTCCTTAATGGTGACGGTCAGGGTGGACAGCCCGCGTTCGGATTTCGAGCGTACCCGCTCCAGTTCCCCGAGCTGCTGCACAACCTTCTCCAGTCGCTCGCTGACTTCCTGCTCAACTTCCAGGGCCGACGCGCCGGAATACGGGGTAATGACCAGGGCATCCTTGATGGTGAATTCCGGGTCTTCCAGACGGCTCATCCCGCTGTAGACCAGTAGCCCGGCAAAGAGCATGACACCCGTGAGAACCAGCGTGACCACCCGGTTCCTGATGGCAATGGCGGCAATATCCATGAATCAATTCTCCAGCGGATGCACGGGAAAGCCCTCGGAGAGCATGTGCACGCCGGAGACGGCGATGCGGTCGCCCGTCTCAAGTCCCGAGATCACCTGGATACTGTTGCCAGTGAGCTCTCCAACCTCAATGGATTGCCTGCTGACCGAACCGGATTCCGCATCGAACAGCCACACATAGGGGGCGTTATCCGGCGCCGCGACAACGGCACCGGCAGGCACCAGCAGGCCGCCCGGGGCATGCTCGGGAGGCGGCGTATAGGCGACATGACCGGTCATCCCCGGGCTAACGGAGCGGCCTTCGGGAGCCTCGAAACCCACGGTCACTTCAAAGGTCCGTGTTACCGGGTCTGCGCTACTGGAGAACGCCGTAATCCTGGCCGGAATGGGCGTGTTCGGCAAGGAACTGAGTACAACGCTGATATCGACATCCGAACTAATATCCGCAGCCGAATCCACGGGCTTGTAGCCTACCCAATCGGCTTCAGGGACATTGACCCTCATTTCCAGGGCGTCGTCGCTTTGCAGGATCAACACGGGCTGTTTGGCTTGCACGTTGGCGTAGTCCTCTACCAGCTTGCGGGCAACGCGGCCAGAAAAGGGCGCCCGGAGTACTGTATCCTCGACGGCCTTGCTGGCGCGCTGGAGCCCAGCCTCAGCCACTTCCAGGGCTCGCCTGGCCCGATCCAACTGCTGTGCCGTCACCGCATCGGCCTGAAACGCTTTGTCATAACGATTGAAGTCCGCTCGAGCGACATTGCGCTCGGCGCGGGCCCGATCACGCTCCGCCTCGTAATCCCTCGGGTCGAGCCTGGCCAGAACAGCCCCAGCCTCAACGCGATCGCCTTCAGTGACCGGCATCTCGACAATTCGCCCGGACACTTCAAAGGCCATGTCCGACTGCTGGACGGCCTCAACACTGCCGGGGAACTTCAAGGTCTGGCCACTGCCCAGCTCACCAACCGTAAACAGTTTGACGGGCCGCGATACCGGCTCCGCCACTTGAGGCTCCGGGTCGCTACAGGCACTCAGCATCACAGCGACGGTTAGCCAAAGCGAAAACGACTTGAAGTGATCACACACCCCTTCCATATCCCCTCCAGAATTGAAGTTATCCGCTATCGGTGCCGGCCGGGCTCAGGAAAACCGGCCTTCAGCGACCACGATGACAGCCGTTCTCACGGAGTCAGGATTTTGCTTTGCGCGCGTTACGATTAATATAGTCGTCCATCCGGTTTGCTGCACCCAGCGCCAACTTGAACGCGCACCACTGCAGCGGTTCCGGCAGGGTTGTCGGAGTTTTGTGGCGCAGCGCGGCGAGCAGCGGATGCTCCACTCCGTTTATGCGCTCCGCCAACAGTTGCCCCATCAACGATTGGGTAGCCACACCGTGTCCGGAACATCCGGCGGTATGGAACACGTTGTTCTGGCCACCGGTTTCTCCAACCACTGGCAGGGCGTCGTAGGCAAGGCTGACATAGCCGCTCCAGCAGGACTTGATGCCAATGCCCCTCAAGGTGGGGAATCGATCACTCAGGGCCACCGCGAGCTCACCATAGGCCGCCTGGTCCGGCACGTTCGGGGTCTTGCCGCCATAGGTGTAACCAAGTCGTTTGGTGGTGACAACAAGGGAATTGCGCGCGGTCAGTCGGTGACTTTCCATGGTCCAATGGGGCGTCACAATGCCCTCTCGTCCTTGCCATCCCAGGGACTCAAGTTGCGACGGACTTAACCGGTCGGTCTCGATGGCCGAGACCCGCAACGGCACCACCTTGTTCCCGAGCAGTCCGAGTTGAGGGGTATAGGCGTTGGTGGCCAGCACCAGGAACGGTGCCGAGGCACTGCCTTTTTCAGTCATGCAGGTGACGACCGGGCCCTCACGATAGGAGATTAGCGGTGTCTTCTCATAGATCCTGACACCCGCCTGAAGAGCCGCACGCCGCAGTCCCAACACGTACTTTCCAGGATCGAGCGTGCCACCGTGTCTCTGGTAGCAGCCAAACAGAAAAGCGGGTGGCACACCGCGGGCCCGCATGGCCGCCGGATCCAGGAATTCGGTTTTTGACCCCAGCTGAAGCCCAAGCTCCATACCCTTGCGCAGCCGTTTCTCCTGAGATGGATGGACAGCGGCGCGAATGATACCGGAGGCGTTGTAGTCGCAGTCGATCCCCAGTTCGCCCAGTCGCCGTTCCACATAGTCGACACCCTCATCGTAGAAACGGACAATCTCCTTGGCCCGCTTCAGCCCGACACGTTTCAGAAAGAACTCGAACTCGACCCCCATACTGCCGGCAAGGTAACCCGCGTTGCGTCCGCTCGCGCCGAAACCAGCGTAATCGCGCTCGAGCACAACCACGTCGGCCCCCTTGGCAGCAAGCTCAAGAGCGGTCGAGAGTCCGGCAAAACCCGCACCAACAATGACCACATCCGCAGTTACCTTGCCTTCCAGTGCCGGCTGCAAGTCAGCCGGAGGATCCATCCAGCCGCCTTGGGGCCGGAAATTCTCGAGCGTAACACCAGGATTCATTTCATCGCGCTGACTCGCCATACCACCCTCCATCAACCACCACCACGGAGTTCGGGTGTGAAGTCCGCATTCAGATCGCCGGCGTCCTCACCCGTTCCTGTTTCACCCATCGTAGCAAGTCGCCTACTTTACCACAACGTTTGTTATGTTTAATTGATAAAGAGCGATGAAGGATGATGGAATGAAGAATGAAGAATGAAGAGTCTGAGGGATATCACCCGCACCCAGCCGATCGAAGCGCCTCCCGGTATTTTTTCGGCGTCGTCCCGAACCAGCGCTGACACGAGCGGCTAAACGTACTCTGCTCGGTGTACCCAAGAAGGCCGGCGATCTGGACCATCGGCAGACCGGATTCATTCAGGTATCGCTCAGCTTGCTGCTGACGCTCATTGTCCAACAGGTCGTCGTAGCGATGCCCCTCTTCCGCCAGGCGACGCTGAAGCGTTCGAGGATGCAGCGCCAGTTCGGTGGCGATAGCCTGTGAACTGCACTGTCCGGTGGGCAATAGCCGGCGAATCAGTTCGGTAACGTGGGCGGAGAGCGCCGTGGTACCGGGCACATAATGGGACTCAAGATAGCTGGTGGCGTAATGCAGGGTCTGGGAGTCCGCATGATCGATGGGTTGGCGGGCCAACGCGCTGGATATCCGCCACCCACACCAGTCCTGCCCAAACCTTGTCTCGCAGCCAAACGATGCCTCATAGTTGAGCTCCGGCCCCACCGGCGCATGGAGAAACGAAACCAATTCTGGACGCGCGCCCTCCCCGGCCAGCATGCGGAGCATCTGCATGGCATTGGCGAGACTCAGCTCATAGGACTGACGAAGCTGAGGCGCGGAGAGCTCCGCAATCCGGTAATCAAACTGAATCCAGTCGCCCTCCTCCGGCGTCTGCAGAGTTAACAACAGCGCGGGACAGTGAATATACAGATAACGGGCAATGGCCTGAAAAGCGTCGAGGACGGTACAGGAATTCCGCGCGATAACCGCAACCGGCCCCAGCATTTCCAACCCCTGCCAACGGGCTAGCCGCAGCCCAAAATCCGGGCATGCCAGCTCGGTGGCCGTTGCCTCAAGCAGCAAAACGCCACTTCGGTACAGGATAAATGAATCGTCCGGCCTCTCGGCGGCGGGTGGAATATGATAGCGAGCCAGGAAGCGATTCGGATCGCCTCCCAGCTCACGGACCAGATCGTCATACCCCCACAAATTGGTGGCCTGAATCAGGCTACTCATGACACCTCCAGCAAGATCGAACGCCCCTGCACAACACCCGAATCACCTCCAACTTCACCGTCAGGCATGGGCTCCTTAGGCCAACCCTGTCGCTTATTGTTAAATTTTTGTCCGGTGATGGCAATAATTCCATGCAGTGTTCACATAACTTATGCAGTAACGAGCCTCTCTATCACCGGCTTTCGATGAACGTGGAGCGCACATGAACAAGCAGCATTACAACGTAATAATAATCGGTGCAGGACTTTCCGGAGTTGGAACTGCCAGCCATTTTGCAGACAAATGCCCCGACAAGAGCCTGGCCATCCTTGAGCGCCGCGAGCGCATTGGCGGAACCTGGGACCTATTCCGCTACCCGGGCATTCGGTCAGATTCCGATATGTTGACCTTTGGCTACAACTTTCGCCCCTGGAGTGGACTCAAGATACTGGCCGATGGTGGATCGATCCGCCAATACATCGAAAAAACAGCAGACCAATATGACATCAAGGACAAGATCCAATACGGCCTGAAAACCACCCACGCGGACTGGTCTAGCGAGGATCAACGCTGGCACGTGACCACGCTGCATGAATCCAGCGGCAAAACCCGCGAATTCAGCTGCGATTTTCTGGTGTGCTGTACTGGTTACTACAATCACGACGACGGGTTTCGTCCGGAATTCCCCGGTGAAAGCGACTTCAAGGGCACCATCATCCATCCTCAGCACTGGCCTGAAGACCTGGATTACAGTGGCAAAAAGGTCGTGGTGATCGGAAGCGGTGCGACTGCGGTCACCCTGGTGCCCTCAATGGCGGAAAAAGCCGGCCATGTCACCATGCTCCAACGGTCGCCTTCCTACGTGTATTCGATTCCCTCCATCGACCGGATTACTGGAGTGCTGCAGCGGGTCATGCCATCACGCTGGGCCTTCGGCCTTGCGCGACAGAGAAACATCGTGATGCAACGGGCTGTGTACGTTGCTTGCCGACGCTGGCCGAAATTGATGCGTCGCTTCCTGCTATCCCATGTGCGCAGGCATGTGGGGCCCAACGTCGACATGAAACATTTCTCCCCCAGCTATATGCCTTGGGATGAGCGCCTTTGCGCCGTACCTGACGCAGACCTGTTCAAGGCGTTAAGAAAGGGCGCTGCATCCATTGAAACGGATCACATTGACCACTTCACCGACAAGGGCATCGCACTGAAATCCGGCAAGACGCTGGACGCCGACATCATTATTACCGCAACAGGACTCAACCTCCAGATGTTTGGCGGCATGGAACTGTCTGTCGACGGCGAACCGGAAATACTGGGCGACAAGATGGCCTACAAAGGTGTGCTGGTCGAAAAGATGCCCAACCTGGCGTGGATGTTCGGCTACACCAACTCTTCATGGACACTCAAGCTGGATCTGGCTGCGGACTACCTGTGTCGACTCTTCAAGTTTATGACGCAGCGTGAGCTGGACGTGGTTGTACCACAGGACATCGACCAGAGCCGACTCGACGAAGGCATCCTGGACACCCTGAACGCGGGCTACATTCAACGGGGAAAACATCGCCTGCCCCGGCAGGGCAAAAACTACCCCTGGCAAATCTTCATGAACTACCGGGCTGACAAGAAGATGCTTATTGACGACTCCATCGAAGATGAGCGACTGAACTTTACGTCTGCCAAAAACCGCAAAGTGAATCGGAAAAACCGACAAATCGCCGCCTGAACCTAAAAATACCCAACGACGATCGGGAGGAAGTCTTGGCAGCCAAAGGCCGAGACTCCCCCCAACCAAACAACACCTACTTACAAAAAGAGAGTTACGTATGCAAGGCAAAATGATGAGTCAGCCTCTGATTGTGTCGTCCATCATGGAACATGCGGAGCGCTTTCATGGCAGCACAGAGATTGTTTCCCGAACGGTCGAAGGCCGCGTTCATCGCTACACCTATGCAGAGGCACACAAGCGCGCCAAGCAGGGCGCCAATGCGCTTCAGAAACTTGGCGTTGAACTTGGCAGCCGCGTTGCCACTCTGGCCTGGAACAATCACCGGCATTTTGAGCTTTATTACGCCATTTCCGGCATGGGCGCCATTACCCACACCGTGAACCCCCGCCTGTTCCCCGAGCAGGTCAGCTGGATTGTGAACGACGCCCAAGACCAGGTGCTGTGCTTTGACACCAGCTTTGCCTCCCTGGTGGAATCCATTGCCCCCCAATGCCCGAGCGTCAAGTACTGGGTTGCCATGACCGACCGCGACCACATGCCGGATGTGCGCGTTCCGAACCTGATCTGCTACGAAGACCTGATAGCCAGCGAACCGGAAGAATTCACCTGGCCCCAGCTCGATGAAAATACCGCCTCGTCGTTGTGTTACACCTCGGGAACCACCGGCAACCCCAAAGGCGTGCTCTATTCGCACCGCTCGACGCTGTTGCATGCCCTGTCCAGTTCCAATCCGGACGCCCTGAACCTTTCTGGCCAGGACGTGGTGTTACCAGTAGTCCCCATGTTCCATGTGAACGCCTGGGGCCTGCCCTACTCCGCACCATTGGCCGGCGCGAAACTGGTCCTCCCCTGCGACGGTATGGACGGAGCTAGCCTTTACGAGCTGTTTGAAAACGAGGGCGTAACCTTCTCCGCCGGTGTACCGACGGTCTGGCTTGGCGTTCTCCAGCACTTACGCAGTAACAACCTGAAACTCTCCAGCGTCAAGCGCATGATTGTCGGCGGTTCCGCCTGTCCGCCCGCACTGATGCAGAGTTTCAGGCAGGAGTACAACGTCAGGATTCAGCACGCCTGGGGCATGACGGAGATGTCACCACTGGGAACCGTCAACACACCCAAGGCCAAACATCGGGCACTGACCGAAGAGGAAAGGTTCGAGCTTGAGATCAAACAGGGACGCCCTCCCTTCGGCGTTGACCTCAAGATCGTTGACGACCACGGCAACGAACTTCCCCGCGACGGCAAGACGTCCGGCGACCTCCTGGTGCGGGGTCATTGGGTGATCGACCAGTACTACAACAAGGAAGACAGCCCCCTGGTGGACGGCTGGTTCCCCACCGGCGACGTGGCCAACCTGGATGCGGATGGCTACCTGCAAATCACCGATCGCTCGAAAGACGTCATCAAATCCGGCGGCGAGTGGATCAGCTCCATCGAGCTGGAAAACATTGCCATGAACCACCCGGCGGTCGCTGAAGCGGCAGCTCTGGGTATGCCTCACGAGAAGTGGGATGAACGGCCGCTGCTGGTCGTGGTCAAGAAAGAAGGCCTGGACGTCAGCTCGGAAGAGATCCTCGCCAAGTACCAGGGCCAGGTAGCCAAGTTCTGCATTCCGGATGATGTGGTGTACGTGGACGAGATCCCTCACACCGCCACCGGAAAAGTCAGCAAGATCACGCTGCGCAAGATGCTCACCGACTACCGTTGGCCCGCCCCCAAGAACTCCGGGCAGTGAGGAGTCCATATGAACATCTACCGGCACGATTCGGCCAGTACGGCCGCCTTCACTCAGGTTTTTAAGCATGCCAAGGGCCACTGGAAGTACTCGCTCCTCAACCTGCTGCTTCGCGTGTCCGTGAAGTGGCGGCATGGCCTGGAGGTGGACGTCAGCTCGGTGCGGGACCAGGTTGCAAAACTGGACCGACAGGCGCCGAAACAGTTGCCCGACATAAAGCGCCTGAAAGCCGATGCTGATGGTGTATCCGGCGAGTGGCTGGTACCCGACAACCATCATGAAAACCGGGTTGTGCTGTACCTGCACGGGGGCGCCTTCGTCGCCTCCTCACCGAATGTGCACGCAACCATGCTGGCGCCCTGGTGCCAGACCTTGGGCGCCAGAGCGTTGATGGTGGATTACCGGCTCTCGCCGGAGCACCGGTTCCCGGCGGCCAGCGATGACTGCTTTGTCGCATACAAGTGGCTGCTGGAACAGGGCATCGAGCCCCGGAACATTGTGATTGCCGGCGATTCCGCCGGCGGCAACCTGGTGCTCAGCACCCTCCTGCGTCTCAAGACAGAACAGGTTGCGCTACCGGGTTGCGCCGTTTTGCTCTCACCGTTCCTGGATTTCACCCTGAGCGGTCGCAGTGCCCTGACCAATGCCCGAAAAGACCCGATCTTCACGTCGGCATTCGCCATCGGCGTTCGCAATCACTACGCACCTGCTGAGCTGCATTCGGATCCCCGGGTTTCACCCTTGCTGGGGGATTTCGAAGGCCTCCCGCCCATGCTGTTCCAGGTTGGCAGTACGGAAATGCTGCTTGACGATTCCGTCAGGGCCGCCAACAAGGCCAGCGACGCCAAGGTTCCGGTCCAGCTGGAGATCTGGGAAGACCTGCCCCACGTCTTCCAGACGATCGACGCATTACCGCAGGCAAAAGTCGCAGCGCAGCGAATCTGTCAGTTCATTGAACAGCACACGGGCTGGGCTAACTAGCCGATGCGGCATCCACCTAATCCCACAACAACAAACTGCACGGACCCCGCAAACGGTTCCGCAACAGGAAGAGGTAACATGACCAATTTCGACTTCGATTACTTGATCATCGGCTCCGGCTTCGGCGGGAGTGTATCCGCCCATCGCCTGACCGAAAAGGGCTATTCCGTTGCCGTTATGGAAATGGGTAAGCGCTGGCGCGCGGAGGACTTCCCCGAATCCAACACCCAGGTAAACCGCTATTACTGGCGCCCGAAGATTGGTCTGAAGGGATTCTTTAACCTGCGCCCTTTCCGCCATGTTGCGATCATTTGCGGCAATGCCGTTGGCGGTGGCTCGATCACCTACGCCAACACCCTGCTGGTGCCACCGGATTCCGTCTGGGAAGACGGTTCCTGGGCCGGTCTGTCTGACTGGAAGAACGAAATGCCCGGCCACTATGCCGAAGCTGAACGCATGCTGGGCGTCACCGAAAATCGGATTTTCGGCACTGCGGACCACCTGCTGAAATCAATGGCGGAGCTCCAGGGTGTCGGCCACACCTACAAACCAACCCGCGTTGCGGCTTTCTTCCCCCCGCAGGGAGAGGAAGGGGGCAAGACCTATCCTGATCCCTACTTCGGCGGCGAAGGCCCGGATCGCGGTACCTGCACCGGCTGCGGTAGCTGCATGACCGGTTGCAAATACAACGCAAAGAACACGCTGGATAAAAACTACCTGTACTTTGCCGAAAAGAATGGCGCCAAAGTGTACGCCGAAACCCGCGTGGTGGATGTGCGCCCACTCAATGGCAGAGCCGACGGTTCCGCCGGCTATGAGATCACCACCGAACGCTCCACCGCCTGGGTTCGCAAACAGCGCCAAACCTTCCGCGTAAGGAGTGTTGTGTTCTCGGCATCCTCACTGGGCACCCAAGAGCTGCTGTTCAAACTGAAACAGAATGGCTCGCTGCCCAATATCTCCGATGACCTGGGTAACCGGGTACGTACCAATGCCGAATCGATTGTTGGCATCCGCTTCCCGGGCAAAGACATCAACATCAGTGAGGGCGTAGCGATCGGCTCAGGCATCCACATTGATGAACACACCCACATTGAAGCCACTCGCTACGGCAACGGCCACAACATGATGGCCTCGCTGATGACGCTCATGGTAGACGGCAAAGGCCCACTGAGAATTCTGAAATGGTTCTGGGCCATGCTTCGCCATCCCGTTACCTTTGCCCGGGCGGTAAGCCCAGCCAACTGGGCCCGCCAGTCACTGATCTTCCTGGTGATGCAGACTCTGGACGCTTCGCTGAATATGCGGTTCAAGCGCCGCTGGTATTGGCCGTTCACCAGGATTCTTTGCAGTGAGGGGAAAAAGATCCCCACCAACATTCCCCAGGCCAATGAGTTCACCAAGAAGATGGCCGCCCATTTCAACGGCATACCGTTCACCACCGCAACGGAAGTGTTCTTCAATGTGCCCTTTACAGCTCACTGCATGGGTGGGTGCGCCATGGCGGATTCACCACAACGAGGCGTCATCGACGCTCAGAACCGGGTGTTCAACTACCAAAATCTTTATGTGGTGGACGGCGCAATGCTCGGTGCCAACCTGGGCGTAAACCCCAGTCTGACCATCACCGCCCTCGCGGAACGCGCGATGAGTTTCATTCCTCACCGAGATCAAGCCATGAAGGAAGCGACCCTATGAACCAGGCTGTCACCCCCAACGTCAGGACCGGAAAAATCACCGCTGCGCCGAACCCGGCCACCGGAGCACTCCTTGGCGAGGTTCCCAACACTCCTGAAGAGGACTACGCATCGATCTTTAATCAGGCCCGTCGCGCACAAAAGATCTGGGCACAGAAGAGCTTTGCCCAACGACACAAGCACCTCATAAAGATGCGTAACCACATTCGCGACAACGCCGACGACCTGGCCCGTCTGATCAGCGACAGCAACGGCAAAACCCGCATGGACGCCCTCATCACCGAGGTACTGCCCTGCCAGTTGGCCTGCGATTGGTACGGCAAGAACGCCGCCAAGGTGCTCGCACCGGAGCGCCGCGGCCCATCGAGTCTGCTCTGGGTGGGAAAACGTTCCGAAGTCCGTCATGAACCCTTGGGGGTGGTGGGTATCATCAGCCCCTGGAACTACCCCTTGTCCATTCCCTTTGGCGAGATCCTGATGGGCTTGATGGCCGGTAACGCCATCGTGCTCAAGGTCGCCGCGGCAACCCCCCTGGTGGGCAAGGCCATTGAAGAGATCATCGCGGCCGGTGAACTGCCGGATGGCCTGTTCAGCCACATTGTCGGCTCTGGCGGGCGCGTCTCGACGGCGATGTTCGAAAATGGCATCGACAAGCTGTTCTTTACCGGCTCGGTGCCCACCGGCAAGCAACTCATGGCCCAGGCCGCCGAGACTCTGACGCCGGTGTCCCTGGAACTCGGCGGCAAAGACCCGATGATCGTGCTGAAAGACGCAGACCTGGAACGCGCCGCCAATGGCGCGGCCTGGGCCGGCTACCAGAATGCCGGGCAATCCTGCGGCGGCGTGGAGCGGATCTATGTGCACGAATCGGTCTACGATCGCTTCGTGACGCTGCTGGCGGACCGAACCCGGGCCCTGCGGCACGGGGTTCCCAACGACGAGTGTTCGGTGGATATTGGCTCGATGACCACCGCCAGCCAACGCCTCACGGTTGAAAAACAGCTGGCCGAAGCGGTGGCGTCCGGCGCAACCATTGTCGCCCAGTCTGAGGGACCAGGCCATGGCGATGGTCATTTCCACCCGGCCACACTGGTGACCGACGTCGATCACGCCATGACACTGATGCGGGAAGAAACCTTTGGCCCGATCATGCCGGTCATGCCATTTCGCACCGAAGACGAAGCCGTTGAACTCGCCAACGACTCCCCCATGGCGCTGACGGCCTCAATCTGGACCCGTGACACCCGTCATGGCAAGCAGCTGGCTAACCGGATCAAAGGCGGCGTGGTCGCCATCAATGATCATCTTTACACCCACGCCATGTCCGACGTGCCCTGGGGTGGCCCGGGTGAATCCGGTATCGGCCGCACCCACGGCCCGGAAGGGTTGATGGAAATGACCAAACCCAAGGTGGTTAACTGGGATTGGCTCAAAGCGAAACGTAACCTTTGGTGGTACCCGCAAGACAGGTCCAGCTACAACGCCATACGCAACGCCTTATACCTTGTGGCGCCGCGCTCGCCATTCGATTTTCTGCGCGCAGCGGTGAAGGTGTTGCCGGTGATGATTCGGAAGATGTACTTCTAACGGCCCCATCGTCATCCGGTGACTCATAGCGTCCAGATGAGTCACCGATGCCCTCCCGGTCCGCAGGAGCAGGCTGCCAGATTTCAGGCCCAATCCCGCCACCCTCCCCCAGGTGCACCGGCACCCGGGGGAGCGAAGCCCTGACATCTTGCGTCGTCAGTAATGACCGGCATTACTCCCGGTCAGTGGCGGTACATTCAGACAACGCCGGATCATCGGCACAGCGTATTTTTGACATCAGCGCCAGCATGCGTGGATCGTACACGGTCGGTGCCCCCTGGGTGCCGTCCCGCATCTGGAGGCGGTTCTGACGGAACATTTCCTGGTATCCCTCGATGTCCTGGCTAGAGATATCAATCCAGCTCGATTGCGGAATTGCCGATTCCTGCCGGCCGATCAGTTCCATGGTCTGCGGGAACATGGACCAGGCAATCTCCCGGGTTTGTTGGGCGGTCTCATCGTCCAGCCGGTCATCCCGCGCAATGATCTGTACGGTAAGCTGCGCCAAGGTGTAGTTGACGATGCCTCCGTCCGGTTGGATGCCCTTATAGAGTTCCAGCGCCTCGTAGGCGAAGGCCGGCGCATAGGCGGTATCGACCGAGCCGTTGTTGAATTTGCCGGCGAAATTGGTGATATCGGAGGGCACCACGGTGGCTTTGACGTAGTTCACCATGTGGATGGCGTCTTTCTGATAATCCAACGTTGCCATGCGCTTACCGGCCAGCGCGGAGGCCGAATTGATGCTGCGGTCATTCACAAACAGATAGCCCGCACCAATGGGAAGAATGCCCAGCACCTCAAAGCCACCGGATTTCATCAGGGGGGCCGCCTTGGGCTGGGCCAGCGTTGCCAGCAACGTTCGCAGGTTGTCGTAACTGGGCAACGCGCCGACCGCACTGATGGAGCCGGTAAACGGGTTAAAGGGCCGCGTCCTCAGGTCGGTGGCAGCCACCGCATCACACTGGCCGGCATTGAAATCCGCGACCGCAACGCCCTCGTCGGTGTAGGGTTTCAGCTCGAGATCCACGCCGATGGACTTGGCTTCAAGAGCAAAGTCTTTCATCAGGTTGAACACATCACCGTTGGCACCGATCACATCAAACACGCAGACCGACAGCGAATTGGCCGACGCCAAAGGGGCCATACAGGACAGGGCTAAAGCGCCAATGAACTTTCGCATGTGACTTTCTCCTGGGTTTTGTAGTTATTGAGTCATTTGGTTTTGAGTTCGGGTTTGCCTGCGTCGCATTCAAACCGCTGAGTTTCTGGTGGAGTAATAAATGGCCATCAGAACCGGTTGATCGTTGCCATGGAACACTCGCTCCCTCGCTCCCGATCGCGCATTCAGCTCCAGAAGCTGTTCCATCAAGATGCCGTTGGAAAACACCCGATGGTCGGAACCCTGGCTAACCAGCCGGAATTTCAGCCGGTACTTGTCACACAGGGCCTCCAATCGGTAGCTCTGGTAGTCCTGCCTGGGTTGCCACTTGCCAGCGGTCGCTAACACTTCATAACCACCTCCCCGTTGCCTTAAGTGCGATCTGAGTTCCCGAACCCGGTCCAGGTATGCCGAATCGATGGCAACCTCGATCCACAACGGCCTTGGCCGGCCCGGGTTGCGCTTCGTATAGATGACCAACTTCATTTGTCGCTCTTGTCTTCGAAATGCGGTGCGGTTGATCGCGCCCGGTGCCGAACCAGGCGCCCGATTCCAGTTGTACCGTTCGCGGGCCCGGCCCACCGTCAACCCGCTTTCAGCCGCTCACAGCGAGAGTGCTCTGCTGCGGGTAGTCCTGGTTGGCACTCATCAATTCCGGTATGCCACTAGCTGCGTTGGCCTGGGCCGCCAGAATCCGCTCTTCATCGGAGGCGTATTTGCGGTCCCACTCCAGCACCTTGGGGGTCATCAGCTTGTGCCAAAGGGGCGGGATCATGGCGATCACGATGGTGGTGAGGTAACCGCTGATCATCATGGGTGCTTCAGGAAATGGCTTGAGATCCTGGTAAGGCACTTCGCCCTGGGCGTGGTGATGGGAGTGGCGCGTCAGGTTGAACATGGTCCAGGAGCTGATGCGCTTGTTGGTGTTCCAGGAATGGCGGGGCTGAACCGGGGTTTTGGGGTTACGCACCATGCCGTAGTGCTCCATGTAGTTGACGATCTCCAGCAGCGCCTTCCCCCACACGGCACAGGCCACGAAATACAACGCTGCCGGGACGCCCCCCATGGCAAAGGCGCAGACAACCAACAGCGCACTCATCATGTGCCCGCGAATCATGGCATTCCGCCAGGACCATACTGACAGCGCCTTGCGGGATAGCCGACGCTTTTCGATTTTCCAGGCGCTGGCATTGCCTTTCAGGGTTGAGGCCACAACGTGGTGATAGACATTGCGTCCTCGGGGCGCCGTCGCCGGGTCTTCGGTGGTGGACACGTAACGGTGGTGACCGTAGACGTGCTCAATCGAGAAGACGGTGTCGAAACTGAAGGCCAGCAACCAGCGGCCAACCAACATCGAGATCGGGTCCCAGGTTCGGTGGGTCAACTCATGACCGGTGATGGTGCCGATGACGCCAATCATCAGACCGGTGAGCACAACACCGGACAGGTGATGGCCAAAAGACGTCGCCTCCCGGGCGGCGAGCACGTCATACCCGGTGAGATCCGTCACCAGGGCCCCAAAACCCAGCACATCGACGGCGCTAAAGCTCCAGACCGCCGCGAACACGATCAGCGCCAGCAGCGGCAAGGCCATCCATAGCTGCACCGTCAGAATTTTCGGGCGTTTGAACTCCGGCGTCGTGGTGTCATCGCCACACAGTCCGTCGCCACCAATGTAGATAGCCAGTACCGCCAGCAGGCCAAGGCTGATCCAGTGTCCGCCAGCCATCAGCGAGGCGAAGGACAAGAGCCCCACGCCGTGAAACAGAAAGAACTTCAGGTAGTGAAAAATCATCATCTGTCGGGTCCTCACGTCAATGTCGATTAATCCACCAGCTCAACGGAACTGGTGTTCAAGGCATCTGCAACGGTGGTAAAGCGATCCGCGTAAAGGTCTTCTCGGCGCACGCCCCCGGCGACCAACAGCGCCGCCGCCGCATCGATCATGGCGGGCGGCCCACACAGGTAGGCCTCCGCACCCGCCAGCCGCAGGGTTGGAATGGCGTCGGTCACCCGCCCTCGGGCACCGTGCCAATCCGACTGCTCATCCTCTCGGGACAGCACCGGGAAAAACTCGAACGGTGCCGGCCACCTCTCTTCGAGGGTGCGGATCTGCTCCAGCGCGTAGAGATCCGCCTGGGTTCGAGCCCCGAACAGCAACACCACCGGGCGCTGGCATTGCTCAGCGAGAGCGTGCTGAAGCATGGCGAGAATCGGGGCAAGCCCGCTGCCAGCGGCAATCAGGATCATTGGGACATCGGAGGGACGGAGCCAGAACTCGCCAACGGGGCCGTCCACGGTGATGGCCTGGCCGATCAGGTCCCGCTCATTGACGTCGGTTGAAAAGGCACCACCGGGCACCTTACGGATAAAGAACGACACCGATGAGTCCGGTTGCGGCGGTGAGGCGAACGAATAGCTGCGGGTGTGGCCTGGCAGGGATGCCATGGCAAGATCGGCGAACTGGCCGGCTTTGTAGTCCAGCACCTCGGCCAGCTGAATCTTCAGATGGGTGATGTCAGGGGTCAGACGCTGCTGTAACACCACCCGGCCGGTCAGGCGCTTGCGCTGAGTTTGGGCACTCAGGTCCACGTCAATACTGACATCGCTTTGCGGCACACTCTGGCAGGCAAGGATATAGCCCTGCTCGAGTTCCTCATCGCTGAGGATATAGCCAATGTCGGTAAGCTCTTTGACCTTGCCCGCCAGCAGGCGACACTTGCAGGACGCGCAGCCCCCTACGCGGCAGCTGTGGGGAAAGTCGATGTTCTCCCGCAAGGCCGCATGCAGCAGCGTTTCCTTTGGCCGTACCTCAACCCGTTTGCCATTGATGTCTGCGTAACGTACCGCTGGCGCAGACGCTTTGTTCTTGAAGAATGAAAACATGGGCTACCCCCTGTCGATGCCTTACCCGATTCATGCTACTGCTGAACCGGGGGCAGCGCTGGGTGATTAATTGACAGCCATGGGTTATTTATTGACAATCGGTCGAATGAGCAATCAAAACGTCACACTAAACAGTCAAAACGTCACCCTGCCCAACCACTACGTCCTCCAGATCATCGGGATTGTCGAGGACCGAGGTGTTCCGACCGAGGCCTGGCTGCGCCATCTCGGCATCCACCCGGACAAGGAAGAGGAGTCACTGGTCACCATGCCCTGGGGCACCTTCCGGCAATTGCTGCTGGATGCCGGGCGATTCAGCGACGACAACGCACTTGGCCTGATGATCGGCGAGCGCCTGCTGATCAACACCCATGGCATTCTCGGCTACGCAGCCATGAGTAGCGGGACAACCCGTCAGATCGTGGAGCTGCTGGAGCGCTACCTGGTGCTGCGCACGGACCTGGTGACCATGGAAACGTTAGAAAAGGACGGGCGGCTTTGGGTGAATTTTCTGGAGAACCGCCCACTGCAGGACATCCGCAAGCCGGTGACCGAAGCCATCGTTCTGGCCATCCGCAACATCCTGGATTTCACCACCCTTGGCACCTGCAACATCCTGCACGTGACCTTCCCATTTGATGGCGAAAGCAAGCTGGCCGAGGCCATGTTCCGCTGCCCGGTCTCCTACAATCAGGAGTCCGCCGGCTTTGCGTTACCGTTAGCCAGCATCGACCAGCCACTGAAGATGGCGAACACCGTCAGCTTTCAGGAAGCCCTGAAGGTGTGCCAGCAGGAACTGGATAAGATGCCGTCTGAGCACACCTGGGCTGCCCGGGTGCGTCGCCTGATGCTGCAAAGCCGGCATGGCTTCCCGACACTGGAGATGACGGCGAGGCGGTTCCATGTGACCCCGCGCACCTTGCATCGGCGGCTGATTGGCGAGGGGACCTCCTACCGGGCGGTGCTGGAGGGGGTGAGGCACCAGTTATCGATTCGTTACCTGGAAACCGGACAGATGACGATTCAGGAAATCTCCTTCGCCCTGGGCTACTCCGACATTGCCAACTTCCGTAAGGCGTTTAAACGCTGGGAGTCGGTGCCGCCTTCGGAGTTTCTGGCCTCGCGTCGGCTTTAAGGAGCCGCTGATTAATACCTGCCATCGAGATCCGGCTGGCGCGCTGGCCGACCGGCGGATGGGGTAACGCCGTACCACCGTTTGTAGGCATTAATGAAACTCGTCGCCCCCGAGTACCCCAGCCGTTCCGCCACCTGCTCCACCGATAACCGGGGCCCAGACAGGTACTCCTCCGCCAGGGTCTGGCGAACTTCGTCCCGGAGTTCGGCAAAACTGGTGCGCTCCTGCAACAGGCGGCGACGCAAGGTTCTGGGGATGGTGTTCATGGCCCTGGCCGCGGCTTCCATATCCGGCATGTTCCGGGCATTGCTGGCCAGAAACTGCCGCACCCTGGCGGCCAGGCCCGCCCGCTGCAGCCGTTGGTTCAACAGCGCCTCGCACTGGGATTCCGCCATCGTGCGGGCAAGATCGCTGGCCTGAGGCAATGGCTTCTGCAACTGAGCGGTGTTCAGAATCATGGCATTGCGCGCCATGCCGAACCTGGGTGTAACGCCATAAAAAGCCTCATAGGGCGCCAGGTCGTCTGGGGCATCAAACGTAAAATGAAGGCCCACGAGCGGCGACACACTACTGAAAATGTCTCGCTGCAAAGTTGCCAGGCAGGCGCTGTCCCGTTCGACGACGAACTGCTTCACCGGATCGGGTACGCCGTCAGGATCGAAGTAAACGTGGGTTCGGTCCGGCGTTACCCGTAATTCGAGGGCGCTGAAGCCGAACGTCAGCTGAACATACTTCAACCCGGTTTCGATGGCGTCCTGCAAGGTTCGGCTGCTCACCAGCGCAAAGCCGAGGGCACCGAACGCATTGAAGTGATAGCGCATACCGGCCTGCACACCCAGCGCAGGCAGGTGTCCCAACCCTTTCACGATGTTGCCAATCAGCCGCAGTTCCTGACGGGCCTCCACCACGGTGTCGGGCAGCTGCAACTGGCTGTGGCTAATGCCGGTGCCGGCCAAGGCCTTGGCCTCCGGCAGGCCGCGCTCGACCGCCAGGTCCGTCAGGATACGGGCGCTGTTTACGGTTCGATGAATATCCCAAGCCGGCATGGCAACCCTCCAACGCCCCAGTGAATGTCCTTTTTTATTGATATTTTGTCCCGACAGCTCATCGTTCGGCAAGCCCAGCGTTCCTACACTGTCCCCATTGGTCGCCTCGATACCTGGGAGAAACAGGGCATGAACACAGAAAACAACCACAACACTGCACCCCACAACACCACACCGCACATTGTCATCATCGGCACCGGCTTTGGCGGGCTTGGTATGGCCATTCAGCTCAAGAATGCCGGAATCGAATCGTTCACCATTCTTGAGAAAGCGGCCAGTGTCGGCGGAACCTGGCGGGACAACACCTATCCGGGCGCGGCCTGCGACGTCCAGTCCCACCTCTATTCCTATTCCTTCGAACCAAAGAGCGACTGGAGTCGCAAGTTCGGCCTGCAACCGGAAATCCGCTCCTACATGGAAAGCTGTGCCACCAAGTACCGCCTGCACGACCATATCCGTTTCAACCAGGAAGTCGAATCGGCCACCTTCGACAAAGAAAGCGGGCTCTGGAGTATTCGAACCAAAAGCGGAGACACGCTCGAAGCCCATGCCTTGGTGTCGGCAACCGGGCAGCTGAATCAACCCGCCTACCCCAACCTACCGGGCCTTGAAACCTTTCAGGGCAAGGTCTTCCATTCCGCACGCTGGGATCACGACTATGACCTTGCGGGTAAACGGGTCGCGGTCGTCGGCACCGGCGCCAGCGCGATCCAGTTCGTACCGGAGATCGTGTCCAAGGTATCGGAGCTTAAGCTGTTCCAGCGATCCGCCGCCTGGGTCATTCCAAAGCCTGACCGGCCTTTTACCGGCTTCGAACAATGGCTGTTCGAGGCCCTGCCCATTGCCGATCGCGTTTACCGCTCGCTGATCTACTGGAAGAACGAAAGCCGGGCCCTGGCCTTCACCCGTTACGGCTTCCTGCTGAATGCGTTCAAATGGCAGGCCAAACAGCTGGCGCGCAAGAAAATCAAAGACCCCGTCAAGCGCGCCAAGATCATTCCGGACTACCCGGTGGGCTGCAAGCGGGTGTTGATTTCCAACGACTGGTACGACGCCATCAATCAGGACAACCTGGATCTGGTGACCGACGGTATCGAGCGTATCGAGGAACACGCCATTGTCACCCGCGACGGGAGTCGCCATGAGGTGGATGCCATCATCTATGGCACCGGCTTCAAGGCCACCGATTTCCTGGCCCCCATGACGATCAGCGGCCTCGACGGACTCGACCTCAACCAGGCCTGGAAAGATGGCGCCGAGGCCTACAAAGGGCTCTGCGTGTCCGGTTTCCCCAACCTGTTCATTCTCTATGGTCCCAACACCAACCTGGCCCACAGCTCCATCGTCTTCATGCTGGAATCCCAGATCCGTTACGTCACCCAGTGCATCAAGATGCTGCAGGATCCCGGGCTTAGGTACATGAACGTCAAATCCGAGCGTCAGGACAGCTATGCCCAGCAGATTCAGGACCGGCTCAAGGGCAGTGTCTGGGAAGCCGGCTGTACCTCCTGGTATAAAACCGCCTCCGGCAAGAACACCAACAACTGGCCCGGATTTACCTTCAGTTACCGCCTGATGACCAGCAGCCTGGATCTACAGGATTACGAGCTACAGCCCGCCACCGAAGCAGCAGGAGCCTAAGCCGTGGCGTACCTCTGGTTCTGGTGCCTTCGGCTGCTGGTAAAACCGGTGCTGTCCGCCAGGGTGCCCGTTGGCTTTCAGCGGGCCTGGGGCCGCCTCGCTGCCCTGTCCCTGCGCGGCCCCAAAGGCGCGGTGTATCGTGCCGGCCGCATCGCCTCGGTGCCATCGCTAACCATCGATCCCGAGCGCTACAAACCCGCCACGGGCGTGCTGTACCTACACGGTGGCGCCTATGTGATGGGAGGTTTTGGCAGTCACCGCAAACTGGCGGCGGCGATCGGGGATGCGGCCGGCGCACGGGTCTGGCTTCCGGACTACCGGCTGGCGCCGGAGCATCCGCATCCGGCGGCGTTGAACGACGCCCTAGCGGTGTATGCGGCCTTGCTGGCGCAGGGCCAGGATCCCGCCCAGCTCACCATCGCGGGCGATTCCGCTGGGGCCGGCCTGGCTTTGGAGCTGGCACTGGCGATTCGCGATGCCGGGCTGCCATCACCGGCCGCACTGGTTCTGCTTTCTCCGTGGGCCGATGCCAGCCTCAGCGGCGATTCCATCACCAGCCACCGGCGCCGTGACCCGATGTTGTCGGCGGGCTGGTTGCGCTGGGCCGCGCAGGCCTACCGTGGTCACGGTTCGGACACCGACATCGCGGGCTCTCCGCTCTGGGCAGAGCTGTCCGGTTTGCCGCCGCTGCTGATCCAGGTGGGCTCGGAAGAGATCCTGCTATCGGACGCCCAGCGCCTGCAGCAACGCGCACTGGCCGCCGGGGCGGACTGCCAGCTCCAGCACCACCCGGAACTGTGGCATGTGTTCCAGCTGCAATACGGTTGGCTTGACGAAGCGAACCAGGCGGTCACAGCCATTGGCGACTTCATCCGGACAAAGGCGGCCCTGCGCTGCGCTAACCGGGCCGGCACGGCCAACTCTGTCAACTTATAACCCCCAACTGTCCATTAATAACCCAGAGCCAGGCCACCAAACTCGCTACGATGAACGATGTAAAACCGCCCGGTTTTGCGCCCCAAAACAATAACCAGGGAGCCTCTGGTTAACTCCCTAGAAAGAGGCATGACATCATGCAGTATGACTTTGACTACCTCATTATTGGCTCCGGATTTGGCGGCAGTGTGTCCGCCCACCGGCTGGCAGAAAAAGGCTATTCCGTCGCCGTCATGGAGATGGGCAAGCGCTGGCGGGCGGAAGACTTTCCCGAATCCAACTGGAACGCCCGACGCTTCTACTGGCGCCCCAAACTGGGCCTGAAGGGCTTCTTCAATCTGCGCCCGTTTCGCCACGTCATGATTATCTGCGGCAACGCCGTGGGCGGCGGCTCGATCACCTACGCCAATACCCTGCTGGTTCCCCCTGATTCGATTTGGGAGGACGGCTCCTGGGCCGGGCTGTCCGACTGGAAAGCCGAAATGCCGGCCCACTTCGCCGAAGCCGAGCGAATGCTGGGCGTGACCGAAAACAAGGTGTTCGGCCCTGCCGACAACCTGCTCAAGGAAATGGCGGAGCTCCACGGCGTCGGCGACACCTACAAGCCAACCCGAGTGGCGACGTTTTTCCCGCCCGAAGGCGAGGCCGGCGGGAAAACCTACCCCGATCCCTATTTCGAGGGCCAGGGGCCAGAGCGTGGCACCTGCACCGGTTGTGGCAGCTGCATGACCGGCTGCAAACACAACGCCAAGAACACCCTGGACAAGAACTACCTCTATTTTGCCGAGAAGAACGGCGCCCGGGTATTCGCGGAAACCCGGGTCACCGATGTGCGCCCACTCAATGGCAAGGCCGACGGTGCCGATGGCTATGAGGTGACAACGGAAAGGTCCACCGCCTGGCTTCGCAAACAGCGGCGCAGTTTCCGCGCACGCAATGTGATCTTTGCCGCCTCCTCCCTGGGCACCCAGGAACTGCTGTTCCGCCTGAAACAGAACGGCGCCCTGCCCCGGATCTCCGACGACCTGGGCAACCGCATCCGCACCAACGCGGAATCCATCCTGGGTATTCGGTTTCCGGGCAAGCAGGTCGATATGAGCCCTGGCGTGGCCATTGGCTCGAGCATCCACATTGACCAGCATACCCACATCGAAGCCACCCGCTACGGCAATGGCCACGACCTGAACAGCACCTTGACCGCGATGATGGTGGGCGGCGAAGGCCCCATGCGCATCCTCCACTGGCTCTGGGCGCTGCTGCGTCACCCACTGGTGTTTATGCGCGCCAGCAACCCCGCCGGCTGGGCTCGCCAGTCCCTCATCTTTCTGGTCATGCAGACCCTTGATGCCTCCCTGTCCATGCACCTGAAACGCCGCTGGTATTGGCCCTTCTCGAAACTGCTCTGTACCGAAGGCCAGCCAATACCCACCAACATTCCCCAGGCCAACGAATTCACCCGCAAGATGGCCAAACATTTCAACGGCATCCCGTTCACCACCAATGCGGAGATCTTTTTCAACATCCCCTTCACCGCCCACTGCATGGGCGGGTGCGCGATGGCCGACACGCCGGAAAACGGCGTCATCGACGCACAGAACCGGGTGTTCAATTACCAGAACCTCTATGTCGTGGACGGTTCCATGCTGGGAGCCAACCTTGGCGTCAACCCCAGCCTGACCATTACCGCCCTGGCCGAACGCGCCATGAGTTTCATCCCAGAGAAACGGGCATCGGCCGCCCCCATGGCCCCGAGGGACTCAAGGAAATGACACGGGTCGAGGTGGTGAACTGGGACTGGCTCCGGGCGAAGCGAAACCTGTGGTGGTATCCGCAAGACAAGGCCAGCTATGACGCCATCCGCCACGCCTTGCACCTGGTCGCCCCCCAAGTCTCTCGGGGACTTCCTCAAGGCGGCGGTTCGGGTCCTACCGGTGATGATTCGGAAGATGTATTTCTAGGGTGCCTTTAGGGGGCCCCGAGGCCCCCTTTTTTCTTTCAGCCGCCGCTGGTCAGGCGACTGTCGGCCTCACACTGCCTGGCGGTAATTAGTCGCCGAATACTGCTTCTGCAGCGGCAACAGGTCGAAGGTGCGCTCCGGATGGATCGGATCGACCAGTTCGGTGGCAGACTTGTACACCCGCGGCGTGCTGTACAGGTACTTGATGGCGGTGCCGTGGGGCATGGCCATGTAGCGATCGCCGTGATTGTCTTCCAGCCACTTGCGTACCCGTGGTGCCTTGTTGGAGGACATTTTCGGGAAGAAGTGGTGCTCCACATGGTGACTGAAGCGGTAGTGCAGCCGGTCCAGGATGGGGTGGCTACGCAGGCTCATGGAGTTGTCCAGCGGGTTGTTGGACACCGTCTGCGGACGCAGGAAGTGGTTGGTCAGGATGTAGCCCTGGCCCAGCGCGTTTGCCACCATGAACGGAATGACCACGGTAAACAGCGCCAACGGACCGGAAATGATCGCCAGCGCCACCCAGCAGCCCAACAGCAGGAACGACTGACGGATGCCTTTCTTGCGGTTCAGATCCTTGAACTGCTTGCGACTCCTGGCCTGCAACCACAGCACCAGCTGGGCGTGCATGGTGAAGGAATAGGTCAGGAACAGGTAGCTGTACCAGGTACGGCCACCCGGGGCCAGCTTGGTGAATTTCTTCTGTTTCGGATCGGTCTTGTAGCGACGCAGGGTGCCGAAGCTGTCCGGGTCCACATCACCGATGTTGGTGTTGCCGTGGTGCACCACGTTGTGCCATTTGCGCCAGAACTCCGGCGGCACAACCATCGGGCCAAAACCCAGCCAGCCAAAGAAATTCTGCCAACGCTTGCTCATGCCCAGGGCACCGTGCAGCACCTCGTGGGCCAATAGGGCCTGACTGCCGATGGTATGGCCTACCACCAGGCCAAGTAGCAGGTTGGCGTACCAGGGCAGCCCCGCCATCAGGATCGTGGCGATGCCTCCCCAAATGATCATTTGCAACGGCAAAAACCAGATAATCCGCCAGGTTTGGGCCGTGAAGGTATCCGCCGGCAGATCTTTACGCATCTGATCCCGCAGCTCCCGCTCATCGGGCAAGCCAAAACCCTTGTTATCCATTGCTTCAGGTTTGACAGCAGCGTTCATTCTCTCACCTTTTATTTCAGCGTACATTTGTAAGCTGAATTTACAGAAAGGCCCATGACAAGGCAATGGCATATTCATAAAACTTTGATGACACCCCGCCAAAACGTTCTCAAAACCAGACAGTTTATCCTTATTTATCATCAAGTAAGAAATAACCAACTAAAATTCATTCAGACATACAATTTATTGCCAGAAAAAACATTCCAGAACAGTCGTACCCATTTTATAGAAACAGGGATCGAAAACCGGTCAAAAATACGGTGCTGATGCGGGGTTCAACGACCAGGACGGGCTACAGGTTGGATTGAAGCGATTGGGCGGGAACAGATTGTGCCGGGCGGTCGACCCGGGCGTTCACAGCGAAAGATGATGAACAAAAAAAGGGGGGCGATCTGCCCCCCACTACCTGAAACCTCAAGGGCTTCTTATCATCCGCCGGACAGGGAGGTGTCGGACGGATCGATTTCCATTTGCTGGATCGCGATAACCGCCTGGGTACGGTTCCGTACTCCGAGCTTACGGAACACCGCCGTGATGTGTGCCTTGATGGTGGCTTCCGACACCTCCAGATCGTAGGCAATCTGCTTATTCAGCAGCCCCTCAGCCAACATGCCCAACACCCGGAACTGCTGTGGGGTCAAGGATGCCAGCTTCTCGGAAAAGTCGGTGGTATCCGCCTGCATGCGCTCGATCTTCTCGGCCACGCCTGTCGGCAGCCAGACATCCCCTTCCAGGACAGCCTGAATCGCTTCGGTGATGGTCGGCAGGGGCGCCGACTTTGGAATAAAACCCGACGCTCCATAGTCGATGGAGCGCCGCATGACCTGCAACTCCTCTGAGCCTGACACCACGACCACGGGCAACCCGGGATACTGCCCGCGCATAAACACGAGTCCGGAAAAACCGTGGGCCCCCGGCATGTTGAGATCCAGCAGGACCAGATCCGCATCCGGGTGGGAATCCACCGCCGCCTGGAGCGCCTTGATGCTTTCCACTTCCACCGTGTCAGCATCCGGAACCGCTTGATTCACAGCCTGTTTCAACGCAGCGCGAAACAGGGGGTGATCATCGGCGATGATTATTTGTTGTGCCATTCAACAGAGTCCTCGCAGGGTCGTCGGCCTTACTGGAAAGCACGGTGGCTGATGAGTTCATCCACCACACTGGGGTCCGCCAAAGTGGAGGTGTCTCCCAATTGATCGTGCTCATTAGCTGCAATTTTACGCAAAATCCGGCGCATAATCTTCCCTGACCGGGTTTTCGGCAATCCCGGCGCCCATTGGATAATGTCGGGCGAGGCGATGGGGCCAATTTCCTTGCGCACCCACTGCACCAGCTCCTTCTTCAGTTCATCCGTCGGGGTTTCACCCTGTACCAGGGTCACGTACACGTAGATACCCTGCCCCTTGATGTCATGGGGATACCCCACCACGGCGGCTTCGGCAACCAGCTCATGGGCCACCAGGGCGCTTTCGACTTCGGCGGTGCCCAGGCGGTGGCCGGATACGTTGAGTACGTCATCGACCCGACCGGTAATCCAGAAGTAGCCGTCTTCGTCCCGGCGCGCGCCATCGCCGGTGAAGTAACGGCCAGGGTAGGTGCTGAAGTAGGTTTGAACGAAGCGGTCGTGATCACCATAAATGGTGCGCATCTGCCCAGGCCAGCTGTCCTTGATCACCAGGTTGCCTTCGGTGGCACCTTCGAGGATGTTGCCATCGTTATCCACCAGCGCTGGCTGCACGCCGAAGAACGGCAGCGTAGCCGAGCCCGGCTTGAGCTCGAAGGCACCCGGCAATGGCGAGATCAGGATGCCACCAGTCTCGGTCTGCCACCAGGTGTCGACAATCGGGCAGTTGCTGTTGCCGATTACACGGTAGTACCACTCCCAGGCCTCCGGGTTGATGGGCTCGCCCACGGACCCCAGCAGGTGGAGGCTGTCCCGGGTCGTGCCCGCCATGCAGGATTCGCCCTCCGCCATCAACGCGCGAATGGCGGTTGGTGCGGTGTAGAGCACGTTCACCTTATGCTTGTCCACCACCTGGCCCATACGGGAGCTGTCCGGGTAGTTGGGCACACCTTCAAACAGCACGGTGATCGCGCCGTTGGCCAGCGGGCCGTAGAGAATGTAGCTGTGTCCGGTCACCCAGCCGAAATCGGCAGTACACCAGTAAACATCGCCGTCCTGATAATCAAACACATACTGATGGGTCATGGAGGCGTAGACCAGATAGCCCCCGGTGGTGTGCAGCACACCCTTGGGCGCCCCGGTGGAGCCGGAGGTATACAGCATGAACAGCGGGTCTTCGGCGTTCATCGGCTCTGGCGCGCAGTCGGGCGCAGCGGCGGCCATAAGGTCCTCGTAACGGGCGTCACGGCCGTCGTTCCAGTTCACCTCGCCGCCGGTACGGCTGACCACAACAACCTTTTCCACGCCGCTCAGATTGCTGCCGGACAAGGCCGCATCCACGTTCTTCTTCAGCGGAATCTTCCGCCCGCCTCGAATACCCTCATCGGCCGTGACCACAAAGCGGGACTTGCCGTTTTCAATACGCGCCGCCAGCGCCTCGGGAGAGAAACCGCCGAACACCACCGAGTGGATCGCGCCAATGCGGGCACACGCCAGCATGGCCACCGCCGTCTCGACAATCATCGGCATGTAAATAGTGACGACATCGCCTTTGTTGACGCCGAGGGATTTCAGGACATTGGCGAACTTGCAGGTTTCGGCGTGCAGCTCCCGGTAGGTGACATGGCGGGATTCGGAAGGGTCGTCACCCTCAAAAATGATTGCGGTCTGATCGCCGCGGGTGTCCAGGTGACGATCGAGGCAGTTGGCGGAGGCGTTCAATTCGCCATCCTCAAACCATTTGATAGACAGGTTGGCCTGATCGTAACTGGTGTTCTTGACCTTGGAGTAGGGCTTGCTCCAGCTTAGTCGCTTGCCGTGTTCGCCCCAGAACGCATCCGGGTCTTCAACTGACTGACGGTACATCGCGTCATACTGTTCCCGATTGAGCAAGGCCCGCTTGGCGAACTCCGGATTAACCGGGTATACATGCTTCTCAGTCATTGTGCTCCCCTCATTGTAATTAGAGATCTGTTAGTGATTATCGGTATTGTGAAAACAGAACCTTGCGGGCCTCAATGGGCCCGAGAATGCCGCCTTGTGATGTCGTATAGTGATTGGCGGCTTCCCAAAGACGGATTCCCTATAGTTCAACACGCAGGCTGTTAGTCGATGAATTAGACGATCGTCCTAGCTGGATAACACTTCCGAACAGGTGCTATCGTGCGCTGGTATCTCTCTGATACTTGTGACATTCCAGCCAAAGTACCGGTAAGCATAGTCACGCTTGCGGGAGAGCGAAAGCGCGGAACGGGCCCACCTGAGTGGCGCCCGTTCCAGGAGGGGATAAACGCCTTAGGCCGCCTGGCGGGTCCGGCGTGATTTCAGGCTGTAGAGTTTGCGCTCTTTCAGCGCGTACTTGTTGAGACCCGCCAGGTGAGTCTTGCGCAGATACCGGCCCCAGTCGATGCAGGCAGCATCCACCGGGAACAGTGCCTGGTCGGCAGCGCCCATGCGTCGGGACAGGTTCATCAACTCGTCGTTCTGGAACACATAATCCGGCGCCGTATAAAAGCCGAAAATGGTGGCCAGGGAGCGGGTGGTGTCGATGTTCTTAAGCAGCTTGAGCTCACGGGTATGGCCAATCACCTTCAGCATCCGGTCCGCCATCGACAGCGGCAATCGTGCGCCACTAATGACCGCATCGAACAGGCTACGATTCACTGCCATGAAGGGTTTGCGGGGCTGGCGGTAGAACAACTGATCGTATTCGGCGTAATTGTGCTTCGCCTCGTCCATCAGGTGGTCGATAAACTCGCCCAGCGTAATGGGATTGCGGGAGCCACTGCAGCACTGGTAAATCCGATGCTTGCCGGACTTCTCCAGGGCTTCCGCCAGGGACAGGATAATGCTGTTACCCACCAGATCCGCTGGGATAACGTCGATGATGCCGGAGCGCTTGCCTGGGAACAACGTAACCTTCTCGCGGGCGTAAGCCAGTATGATGGCATCCGCCACCTTGACCCCTTCAATCCAGCCCGGAGCCGGTTCTTCCACAGCGCTTTCGATGATGGACGGTCGGAGAATGGTCAGTGACTTGCCGGCCAGGGACTGCATCAGCAACTGCTCACCCAGCCATTTGGTAAAGGTATAGGTGTCACTCCAACCGTAATGGTTTGCCTCGCGGATGCCGAGGTCCACCAGCTTTTTCTCAAGCACCTTGCCGCTATAGCGGGAACGTACATCCGCAATCTTGTCCTGCAGCAGATTGACCAGCTCGTCGATGTCGTAGTGACCCAGTTCGTGACGCGGAATGGACGCGCCGGCCGGCTGCACCACGGCTTCGTGTGCCTTGCCCGAATTCTTGCCATTGACGTAGCAGGTGGACACCTGAATCACCGGTATTTCTCCGGCGAGATTGGCCAGTTCGGTGACGTTATTCAGACACAGGGTATTGATGGCCAGCGCCTTGTCCAGCTCTTCCCGGAAATTGACGCTGGCGGCGGAATTGATCAAGGCGTCCAGTTTGCCAGCCAGAGCGGAGAATTGATCCGGCGACAGCCCGAACCGCTCCTTGGTGACCTCTCCGGTCACACAGTAAATCCTGCTTTCGAGAAAATCGTCGAAAGCCTCACTGTCCTCCTGCCGCAACCGTTCGAAAACCGAGGAACAGGCAATTTCATTAATAAAACGTTCGCGGGCGTCGGGATGCCGCTTGTTACCTCGGATCAACAAATGGATGCCGCCAATATCCGGTACCGCCCGGATCAGCTTCTCCAGCACCACTTTGCCAAGAAAGCCCGTCGTACCGGTGATCAGTACGTGCTTTCCACGGAGCTGCTTTAGTACTCGCGACTCCGATTCCCCCATTTCAAGCTGTTGTTCAGCCATGGTTTGAACTCCTTCTCTGTTCGTGTCTCTGAAGTTGTTTCATTTCATGTCATGGACCACGTATCCCCACGGCATAGAGTTCTGCGCTCTACTGATTGGCGGAGAGTGGCCCTTAGCTTTTAGTCGGCAATCCGGGAAAAGGCAAACCGTTCCACCTTCGCCCTGCCGTTGTTATTGATACTGCATTTACCAGGCCACCACGTCATTTTGGGCCAATCATTACACAGTGTGCATGACAACGCGGTGACATACAGCAAAGAATCTCCATCTGCGGATTAATTTTGCTACAGGAAAGGCAACGCTTTGAAACTAGGGAGCCTCTGATTAACTCCGGATCCCCTCTGGCATTCAGAGCCATTCACAATCAAGGCGCGACTTTGCAGTAATGTCTGGACCTTGCAAAAAGGCGCAACGCCGAGTGTGGATGGCTCTGAACGCCCCGAAGGGCGCGCTCTGAAGGCTGCACCTGCGGCGTTGCGGCTCTTGCCAAGGGCTACGGCCATTGGCTGCGAACCGCGTCTTGCATCTACAGCCTTCAGATCGCGCAGAGGCGATTCGGAGTTAATCAGAGGCTCCCTAGAAATTTTTTCGCGCAATCAGGAAGGGGGATTGCCGGATTTCTCAGACAACGAACGCAGGAACTGCTCGAGGGAAGGATTGGACGATTGCTCTTGCCGCATTCGACTCCGTTGGCTCGGCTGGCCAAAACTGATGCGGTCATAATGGGGCTCTACAGCCCCCTGCGAGAGGGCCTGAGCCGCCTGGGAGAGCGGCACGTCAGCTTCCACCTGCTCCGCCAGCTGACGCAAATGGCGGGCGAAATGAAGGCGCTGGGGCGGCGTGAGCGCTTCCCAATCGAGGGACGCCAGTCCGGTTTGAATGATTTCGATGGCATCGTCATCCATAACGCGACCCAACAGGGCAAAAACGGCGTTCAATGCGTCATATTGGAGCATGGCCGACTCGCTGTGATCGGCAAGCAACCGCCCCAGCTCTTCCACCAGCTGTTGACAGCGCACCGATGGATCGACCACACCGGAAGCCGCCGGCGGCGACGGTGGAGTTAGGGCTTCCGCCTCACGCGCACGTGTAGAGACCCGGTGCCAATAGGCGGCAATACCTGACTTTCGTTGAGGGAGCTGGGTAAAGCGGACCGCCAGTATGTCGGCCAAGGTCAGAAACTGTCGACAGGACGGATCGCTCTCCGGCAACAAGGCCACCGGCCGCTGGTGCTGAATCGACTGCGCAATGGTTTCGTCCCGCCACACCGCCCCAAGATAATGAAGACTCATGCCCAGGTGGCGCCGCACCGCCGCCTGGAAGCGCTGGAATACCGCCTGGGCCTGGCTCGCCCCGCGTGCCATGTTGACCACCACACTGGGAGTCCTTCGGTAGCCCTTGCGCTGCATGACTTTTAACAACGAAAATGCATCGGTGAGCGAGGTGGGATCGGGGGTGATGACAACGCAGGCCATGGCCGCAGCGGCGATCATGTGCAGCCCGACCGACTGCAGCCCCGCCGCCGTATCGATCAGCACGTAATCGTACTGGCGTTCAAGCCTGGCCAATGCCTTTAGCACCCGGAGGCTTTGATCGGTATCGAGATTCAGGCATTCCTGGACGCCCGAGGCACCGGGCACGATATCCAGCCCGAAGGGTGCAGACAGGATGACATCAGCCAGTTCGCACTGCCCCGTCACCACCTGGGCCAGCGTTCGCTCCGGGTAACGCCCAAGCATGATGGTAACGTTCGCCAGGTCGGTGTCGCCGTCCAGCAGCAGCACCCGCTGCCCCTCCCGCGCCAGCACCAGCGCGAGATTCAGGAGGATGGAGGTTTTCCCCACGCCGCCCTTACCGCCCGTCACCGCGAGAATTCGCGGCAGACCGGCAGACGACTCAGCCGCAGGCTTCAGCGGTCGCTCCGGACGATTGGCTTGGCTGTATGAATCCATAGGGTTAGCGGCGGCACAGGGGATCGGGCTACCGGCGGCAGAAAGGCGAAGCACCACGCCTCCTGACTTCTACCCGGCGACTGCCGTCGAAGTTTAGCGCGATCCCAAGACCGGAAGTAGGTGCATCGAGGCCGATATCCCCGGAGAAGCCAAGAATTAACAGGATTTTACCGAACGAAATCCGGCCCTGATCACAAAGCGGCCAAGCATCAACTTATAAAGACCGTAATAACCTTTTAATAATTGGGCTATATTGTCTATTCTTTTACCCAACCAACAAAAATGAATGCGTTGTCATAAATGTGATTCACAACGAACCACACCGATGGGTATGACACAGCTAAGCGACGAGTGACATACCGCCGCCTGCGACCCTATTCCGATCTGCCGCCGCCAAGCATGGCCCGGTACCGCCTCCACTGAGGCGGTACCGGGCCATGCTTGGCCAACAGACGATCCAGGGTCAAATTGAGGGTTGGCAACGAGGGTCCCGAGCCACCAACGACCGTTCAACCGCGATTATTTCAACCCGTTGCACCGAACAGGGGCTCAAGCCGCAGCGGCCTCGGCTTGAGCCGTGTAAAACAGCTCACTGATGACATGGAGGGCATCATAAGCTGTCGTATCGGCACCACCGGAACCCTGTTCCGGATTTTGCTGCCGACGACAGTCGACGAACCAGGGAGCCTCTGAATAGCTCCCCAGACCAACAATGATGAACGCGTGGGCACACCTCCATGACCTGGGATAATCAGCAGTCAATTTACTCGCAGCCACAGCCGCCGGAGATACTGGTGGCCGACGGTGACCCGCGACTGCTGAACTTCCTGGCGAGCCTGCTTCGACAGCACGGTTACCGAGTCGCCGAGGCACTGGGAGGTCACGCCGCTTGCGACGCCCTGCGAGCCAGACCGTTTAAACTGGCCCTGCTGGATCTGCGAATGCCGGACATAAATGGCTTGGATGTCATGGCCTATGCCGCCACCGCGCAGCCCGATTGCGGCATTATTGCCGTCAGCGGCGAGAAAGGATTTACCTCGGTCAGCCGGGCCCTGCGGCGGGGTGCCCTCGACTACATAAAGAAACCCTTTGACCCGGAGGAACTGCTGGAAACCGTACGCGGTGTGCTGGGCCAGCAGTCGTTGCTGCAGAATCACGCCGACATGCAGTCGCGCCTGGAGAAGTCCGAGGCACTGCATCGCTACATCGTCAACAGTTCCCCGGACATCGTGTTCATGCTGGACCAGAGTGGGCGCATCTGTTTTATCAACAACAAAGTCCAGTCGCTGCTTGGATATGCACCCCATCAACTGATCGGCGCCCGCTTCAGCGCCCTACTGGACGAACAGGATGCCGCCCGGGGCAGTCACGCCATCCTGGATACCAGCGTCAGTTCCGACAACCCCCGAACGCTCGAAGTACGCATGAAAAGCCGGGGGAGTCGCAAGGCCAACCGTCATTTTGAAATTACCGCCTTCCCAATCGACCCGAACACCTGGCCCCACCCCTCCGGTGCACGGGATCAGCTCGCCAGCCAGCGGGCCCGGTTCTACGGCACCGCCCGGGATGTCACCGAGCGTAAGGAGGCCGAGGCGTTCATCAATTTCCAGGCCTATCATGACTTGCTGACTCGCCTGCCTAATCGGGCACTGTTCAAGGACCGGCTGAACCTGGCCATCACTCAAGCCCGACGCAACGGCCAGAAACTCGCGGTGATGTTTCTCGATCTGGACCGCTTCAAGGTCATCAACGACAGCCTCGGTCATGCCATGGGCGACCGGTTGTTACAGGCGGTGACCCGTCGGCTGAAATCCTGCTTGCGCAAGGGCGATACCCTGTCCCGCTTTGGTGGCGACGAATTCACCCTCCTGCTGCCCGCCATCCACGGTGAAGAGGACGCCAAACAGATTGCGCTGAAACTGATCGATACCCTGAGCGCCCCGTTCCGCCTGGGTGGGCATGAGGTATTCGTGGGCGTCAGCATCGGCATTGCGGTGTTCCCGAATGCCGGAGAATCGCTCGACCAGCTGATCCAGAACGCCGACATTGCCATGTACCACGTCAAGGGACGGGGCAAGGGGGACTACTGTTTTTTCTCCGAAGCGATGAGTACCGATACCGCCAACCGGCTGAGCATGGAGCGGGACCTTCGCCTGGCACTGGAACGGGACGAGTTGCGGGTCTTCTACCAGCCCCAGGTGTGCGCAAAAACCGACCGAGTGCTGGGCCTGGAAGCCCTGGTTCGATGGCTGCACCCGGAACGGGGCCTATTGTACCCGGGCGAGTTTCTGCCACTGGCGGAGGAAACCCGGCTTATCGGTGCGGTCAGCGAACGAGTACTCGCCATGGCCTGCCAGCAGGTTGGCCAATGGATTGACAACGGCCATGAGACGCTAAAACTGGCGGTGAATCTGTCGCCGATCCAGGTCGAACAGCCGGGGTTTGTCGACAACCTGATGCAACAGCTGACACGCCACCGCTTCCCGACACGCAACCTGGAGATCGAGATCACCGAGAACGTGATCATGAGTGACCTGGAACAGATCAGCCACAAACTCCGGGAATTGGCGGAAGCCGGCGTACGAATTGCCATCGACGATTTTGGCACCGGCTATTCATCGCTCAATTACATCCATCGGCTGCCCATTCACACACTCAAGGTAGACCAGTCGTTTGTGCAGGACATCCGCAACAGCGACGACGGCGCCTGCATTGTCAACGCCATTATCGCCATGGCCCATGGCCTGAAACTGGAGATTGTCGCTGAAGGCGTGGAAACCAACGCCCAGCTGGACTACCTCAGGCAACTCGGCTGCCACCAGGTGCAGGGATTCTTCTATGGTCAGCCACAACCGGCGGAACACATTGCCCGGTTGCTGGGGGAACTGGCCCGCCCCACGATCCTGGCTTAGGGAATCCCGAATCAGTGTCCCGCCTTGGCATTGATCTCCTGCGGTAACTCATCGGGTACGTAGCGGCGCCAGATTTGGGACAGCCGCCCGGTTCTGGCCATGGTGTCCAATTGCTGATTGATCCGCCGCCTGGTCTCTGCCGGCAACTGTCGATCCATGCTCAAATACACCGAGTAATTGGGGATGATGGCGCTGACGTCGACCTCGCGCATACAGGAGGTGTCGCCGCCGAAGCCGCTGAGGTAGAACCGCAGCCTGGACGCCATTTCCACGAATCCGTCCACCCGCTGCAGGCTGACCAGAGCCAGCCCCGACTCGAAGTCATCAACCGGCACCGGCCGAATCCGGCCCTGTTCCGCAGCCTGATCAAGCCCCAGGTATTGAAAGCCCCGTAACGTGGCGATCGACAGCCCCTCCAGGTCTGCCATGGAGCGAACCGGGCTGGCGACTTCGTCATTACAGGTCAACATGATGTGGCGGGTCTGGAACAGTGGCTGGCGGGCGTATTCGCCCCGGCCGGGGAAGGAGTCCCACACCGGCGCATCATAAGCGACCCAGTGCTTGAACTGGCCCTGGGCGACACCATAGAGCAAGCGATTTACCGGCAAGACGTGGTGGCGTACCGGCATGCCGATTCCGTGGAACAGCTCATCCACGATATCGGAAATAATGCCGCCGTCGCTGGCGCCCTCACGGATCAGCTGAAACGGCCCAACCCGGCTGTCCACCACCAGATAGTTGATTGAACCGGTCTCACCATCGTCGGCCTGAAGCGCCACAGGGATAAGCGCGAGGATGAGCAACCACCCCCAAAAGCCCCCCCGATCCGCCTTACCTACACCACATCCCACGCGCAACGGTTCCTCCCTGGCGAAACAGTGCAATGCCTCTAGTATAGAGCCATGCCCCTGAATTACCTCTTCGCAACCGCTTCCCCACCCAAGTCCTGATGCAAAAAGTTGCGCTGGCTCACACCTTTTCGATCAGCCGATAAACGGATTGTCCGACACTAGGATTTAAAAAATTGATCCAGTTTGCAAAGCATTGCCGAACGTTACGGTATGTATCTTGAAATGCGGCCTACTGCACATATTTTGCCCCCCCGCTTCTCTAAGCTCCAACCATACCCTGCCATCAGGCCAAATTGCCCAATCGGCCAAACCAAACAATCACAACAGGGTGGCGGGACGAGCGGATCAGCCAGGGGTAACCATCATGCGCGATAAATATAAGTACATTGGCCCGGTTTACGATTTTCTGAGCAACCTGTACAGCGGCCGGAGCATTCACCGCTGCAAGACCGCCATGCTCGACCTGGAAACCATCACCCCGGGTGCCCGCATCCTGTTCGCCGGCGTCGGCCATGGCCGGGACGCCTTGCGCGCCGCAGAGCTGGGCGCCGAGGTGACCGTGGTCGACCTGTCGGAAACCATGCTGCGCAAGTTCGCCCAGGCCCAGGAAACCGAAGCGCCTCACCTGAATATCCGCCGTATTCACAGCGACATCATGAACGTGGACGAGTTCGGGCAATACGACATGGTGATTGCCAACTTCTTTCTCAACGTGTTCGACGAAGACATGATGGTGCGCGTACTGGCGCACTTGATTCAACTGGGCAAACCCGATGCCCAGGTTGTGGTGGGCGATTTCAGCTACCCCAGCGGCAACCCGATCGCCCGACTCTTCAAAAAAGGGTACTGGTACCTGGCGGTGTTCATTTTCTGGCTGCTTGCCAACAACGCCTTCCACAAGATTTACAACTACCCCGATCACATGCAGCGGCTCGGCCTGAAGATCACCCGACAAAAACACTTTAAGTTGCTGAACATGAATTGCTACTGGTCGATCCTTGGCCAGAAGCAGGCATAACCGGCCCCGTAATCTCCCAATCACAACCGTTCATCGGGGATGGTGACATGGCAGACCAGATTCTCTCTCTCAACCGCACGGATGCACTGGCCGGAGGTTCGCTCAGTTTTTCCGAACGCGTGGCCTACCTGAAAAAATTCGGGGGGCATTCGCAGTCGTTCTCCACCTTGCAGCCGGGGATGGAGTACTTTGACCTGCCCGGCGTCGGTTACATCGGCTACATGCGCAAATGGGGCATGACCTTTGTGCTCTCGGATCCGGTGGCAGCCCCCGCAGACTTTGAACGCCTGCTTGAGCGCTTTCACCTACGCCACCCCAACGCCTGCTATATTCAGGTGTCAAAACCGGTGGTGGAGGTGCTGCATCGGCGCTTTGGCCTTTACGGCACCCAATTTGGCAGCGAATCCCGCATCCCGCTGGAGACCTGGTCGCTCAGCGGTAAGAAAAAACAGATCTTGCGCACCGCCCTGAACCAGGCCGAAAAGAACGGCATCACCGTCAAGGAACGTTTCAGCGACGACCATACCCGGGAAATCTCAGAAGCCTGGATTAGAACCCGCAAGTGCAAGAACAATGAAATTCGCTTCCTGATCCGTCCGATGCAGATGGATTACCGGGAGAATGAGCGGCATTTTTACGCCTATCAGGATGGTAAGGCGGTGGGGTTCATCTATTTTGACCCGATTTACCGGAATAACCGGATCATCAGCTACGTTCCCAATATTTCACGGGCCAACGCCAACTTCCGCCAAGGCATCTTTTACACCCTGATGGCCCATGCCATGGAGGTATTCAAGGCAGAGGGGGTGCCCTATCTGGACCTTGGATTGATTCCGCTCGCACTGGATGGTGATACCGAACACCAGGAAAGCCAGCTGTTAAAGCGCCTGCTCCATGGGCTCTACGATCATGGCAACTTCCTTTACAACTTCAAGGGCCTGGAATTCACCAAGTCCCGCTTCCGGGGAGACACCTGCAAGACCTATTGTTGCCACCGGCGGGCGATCCCGGCGCTGGAGTTTCTTGCCATGTTCAAATTGACCCGATTGCTGTAGGCAAAACCGTTTCAGAGGGCCAATCGCCGCGGAAACAGCCCGTCGCCAGGCCCAGCCGTGGCAGAAACGTCTCGATGCCAGGGGGCACCTTGCCGCTGAACAGCATGGCATCGAGCGCGGGAGTCTTGCCATGATTATCGCCAGGCAGATACCCCGCCCGATCAAGCAAATCCGCTGTGCGACGGGCGATGGCCTCTCCGGAGTCCACCCAATGGCGCACTTCCGGTAGCGAGCCTTGCAACTGCTGGCCAATCAGCGGGTAATGGGTGCAACCCAACACCACCGTATCCACCTGGGCTTCACGAAACGGCGCCAACACTTCCGCCAACTCAGCTTCGGGTAACGCCCTGCCCGCCACCCAGTCCTCGATCCAGCGCACCAAGGCGGGGTGCCCTACCCGGTGCAACTGACAATCGGCGGCGAATTCGTCCACCAGCCGGTCCAGATAGGCCCGTCGAATGGTCGCCGGAGTCGCCAGCAGACCGATTCGTCGGTTTTCCGATACCGCTGCCGCCGGCTTGATCGCTGGCACCACGCCCACCACGGGCAGATGGGTGCTCGCCCGCAGGTCGGGTAAGACCACCGTGCTGGCGGTATTACACGCCACCACAATCAGCTGTGATGGATAGACCTTCAGGCTTGCCTCGATCAGCTGCAGGCATCGAGCCGTCACCAGTTCTTCCGGTTGGTCTCCGTAAGGAAAGCAGGCGTTGTCGGCGAGATAGACCAGCCGGGCCGAGGGCAGCGCCCGGTGGATACACTGGGCAACGCTCAATCCCCCGACGCCAGAATCGAAGACTAGTATACGGGGAGGGTTCAAGCGTCTAGCTCCTCTTCCATCGCCCGAATCAAGCGGCCTGCGATGGTGGTCTTTGGCGGCACCGGCGGCAACTCACCCGGCCGATACCAGCCGGCATCGGCCAGCTCGTCTTCCTGCAACCGCAGTTCCCCACCTGCGTAGTCGGCAAAGAAGCCCAGCATCAACTGGTGAGGAAATGGCCAGGGCTGTGAGGTCTGGTAACGAATCGCGGTTACCTCCAGCCCGGTTTCTTCCCGGACCTCCCGCTGCACAGCAGCCTCCACTGTCTCCCCGGGCTCGACAAAACCGGCAATCAGGCTGTAGAAATGGCGTTTGACCCGGGACGATCGAGCCAGAAGCATGCGGTCGCCACGGCGGATCACCACGATCACGCAAGGGGCCAGCCTGGGATACCACGGGATTTCACAGCGATCACACCAACGCGCTCGTTCCCGGGGGTGGGGACCGGTTTCCTGACCACAGCGGCCACAGAACCGGTGGTCGCGCCACCATTGCAGGACCTGAAAAGCAGTACTGAGCAGCTCCGCCGGCACCGCCGCCTCGAACAGCAGGGCGTCCCTCAGTGGCACCGGTTCGGCCGCCGGCGTCAGAGACGCCAGCTCAGCCACGTACACCGCGCGACGGTTCCAGCGACCGACATAGATCGGCTCTGATCCGGGCGTGAGGGCCGCTTGCGCTTCAGACCAGGGAATGAGCCACTCATCTTCCCGACGCAGCACCGACTCCCCAATCAGCGCCAGGATGCCATCGTTCGGGCTTGGGGGGGTGGTTGTCCAGCCGGGCAGCCACTGACTCATGGACTTATCCTCTCGTTCACAATGAATTGAAATGTACCATACCGCCCATCCGGCCAGAAGGCGGCAGGCCGCTTTCCGCAAGCCGTTGAAGCAAGTAAACTTAGCGACTGTTTAGAGAACCGGAGCGACCACGTATGCAACTCTTCCCGAAACTTTTGGGACTGATCCTAACCATTTTCCGCAAGATATTGTTTCTTTGGGTCAGGAGCGTTGCCAGCGGCGCCACTCGGGAAGAACTGGCGTTGGATCCGGAAAAACCGGTTTGCTACGTGCTCCAGTACAGCTCGCTTTCCGGCCGATTGGTGCTGGAGCAGGAGGTCCGCCGGGCAGGCCTGCCTCGGGCAGAGATTCCCGTGCCGGCGGAACAGGCGCCGACGCAGTCGTTCTTCTTCCTTTATAAGCGTCTGGGCGGGCTGTTTCGCCGCCGCCAGGCGCCGATCCTCACGGCGCAGCTGCACACCCTGGTAAAGTACGGCATCCAGAACCCGGATCAGGATATCCAGATCGTGCCGGTGTCCCTGTTCTGGGGCCGCTCGCCGGACAAGGAGAAGTCCCTGGTCAAGTTGCTGCTGTCCGATACCTGGTCCGTGGCCGGCCGACTGCAGAAGTTGCTGATCATCCTGGTGCACGGTCGCAATACCTACGTGCAATTCAATAAGCCGCTGTCCTTGCAGCAGGTGGTCGCGGAATATCAGGACAACGAGCCCAGGGCGACCCGCAAGCTCGCCCGCATTCTGCGAACCCATTTCCGCCGGGTCCGTCAGGCAGTGCTGGGGCCGGATCTCTCTCACCGTCGCACGCTGGTTGAGGGACTGGTTCGAACTCAGGCGGTCAAGGATGCCATCCGCGAAACCGCCCGCAAGGACGACATCCCACCCGAGAAGGTCAAGGCCAAAGCCCGTAAATACGCCGACGAAATTGCCGCCAGCATGTCACTGACCACCATCCGGTTCCTCGAAGTGGTGCTGGGCTGGCTGTGGAACCGCATCTATAACGGCATCGCCATCAACAACATCGAGGTGGTGAAAGAAGTGGCCCAGGACAACGCCGTGGTGTACGTGCCCTGCCACCGCTCCCACATCGATTATCTGCTGCTGTCCTATGTGCTGTACACCAATGGCCTGATGCCGCCTCACATTGCCGCGGGCATCAATCTTAATATGCCCATTGTCGGCCCGATTCTGCGCCGCGGTGGCGCGTTTTTCATGCGTCGCAGCTTCCGTGACAATCCGCTCTACGCTACCGTGTTCAATGAATACATGCACGTCATGTTCTCCCGCGGCTACTCGGTGGAGTACTTTGTCGAGGGTGGACGCAGCCGGACCGGGCGCATGCTGCCACCGCGCCCTGGCATGCTGGCCATGACGCTGCGCAGTTACCTGCGGGACCACCGCAAGCCCATCGTGTTCGTGCCCGTTTACATCGGCTACGAGAAGGTGATGGAAGGCCGCTCCTATTTGGGCGAACTGCGCGGCAAGAAGAAGCAGAAAGAGAGCATCTTTGGCCTGGCCAAGACCGCCCGCAAGCTGAGTAACTCCTTCGGCCGGGTGGCGGTCAACTTCGGTAACGCCATTCACCTGTCCGGCGTTCTGGATGAAAACCACCGCAGCTGGCGCCAGGAAGCTTACGACAGCGATTTCCGGCCACCCTGGCTGAACGACACCATTGAACAGCTGTCTACCCTGGTCGCCACCCGCATCAATGCAGCCGTCGCGGTTAACCCGATTGGCATCACCGCCACCGTTCTGCTCAGCACGGAACGGCTGGCGATGGACCAGCGGCAACTGATCCGGCTGATGGACCAGTTTGCCACTCTGCTCAAGGCCTATCCTTACGCCGACACCGTCACCCTGCCGGAGGGTAGCGCCAAGGACTGGCTGGCCTATTGCGAAGGCATGGGCCTGGTTTCCCGGCAACCGCAGAAACTGGGCGACATCATCGGCCTGGAAGGCAGCAATGCCATCCTGATGACTTACTACCGCAATAACATCCAGCATCTGTTCGCGCTGCCCTCGCTGATTGCCTGCCTGTTCGAGAACAACAGCTCGCTGCGGCGGGAGAAGGCCGTGTCGTTGTGCGGCATTGTCTATCCCTACCTCCAGTCAGAACTGTTCCTGCGCTATCCGGTGGACGAAGCCGAAGTGGTCATTGGTCGCTGGATCGATGTGATGCTGGAACAGGGGCTGCTGCGCACTGAGGGCGACCGTATCTGCCGGCCGGAGGAAGGCACTGAGGCCATGTTACGCCTGCGTTCCCTGTCCCGCTTTATCATCCAGACCCTGGAGCGTTATCACATCGCCATCGCCATACTGCGCAAGTACGGCTCCGGCAAGATCAGCGCCGCCGAACTGGAAGAACAGAGCACCATGCTGGCGGAGCGGATGTCCATACTGTTCGGGTTGAACGCCCCCGAATTCTTCGACAAGACCCTGTTCCGCAGTTTCATCGCCAATCTGCAGAAGAACGAGGTATTGACCACCGATGACAACGGTCTGCTGTGTTACAGCGAGGGGCTGGATGAGGTGGCAGAGGATGCCCGCCTGGTATTGAATGTGGAGAAACGCCAAGCCATCCAGCAAGTGACCATGCTAGGCGCCTGACGGTTGCCGACGTCGCTGCGACTTCAGTCCCTGGGTAATGCCTTGATGGGATAGATGTCGTAGCGGCTGCTCTTCCCTTCCACTTTGGTTGCCGGCGCAATCCCGGCGATAGCGGGTGCCTTGCGGGGGCGCTTGACCACCACCCGATAGGTCGCCGCCTCAAGGGCGGTTGCCAGCAACACCGGCGCATCGTCGTCGTCCCCTACGATGGGCCGGAACAGCTGCATTTCCTTCTTCACCAGGGCCGACTTATCCCGGTGTGGAAACATCGGGTCGAGGTAAATCACATCGGCCGCGTCCACCCCACGTTCCTGTAGCCACTCAATGCTGCTACCGGCCATCAAGGCCATTCGCGCCACGATGGGCGCCGTCGCCTCATTGAGTTGAGCGCGTGCCAAACCGTCCGCCAGCAGCGCGTGGATCAGCGGTGAACGCTCGAACAGCGTCATCCGGCAGCCCAAGCCGGCCAGTACAAACGCGTCCTGCCCCAGACCGGCGGTGGCATCCAGTATATGCAGCGGATTACGGGTTTTCTGCAGGCCGACCGCCCTGGCGATCAACTGGCCGGTGCCGCCGCCGTGTTCCCGCCGATACCCCGCTTTGCCGGCGGTGAAATCTACCCGCACCGGTCCCGGCGCCCCCTTGCCGGTCACCTGCAGAGCCAGGCCGCGATCATCGAAGAACATCAGCATTTGATAGTCCTTCACCTGACGAGGTTGCACCACACCGAGATAGGGTAACTGGAGAGTGTCGGCCAGCAGATGGGCCGCCCGACTATCCCCCAAGGGGCTGCAGGCAACCGCGAGTTGTTGGGGATTGGCTGTAGTCATCAGACTCGGATGGAAATGCCGGCCAGCTCCGTCTCCCGCTCGCCCTGTTGGGCAGCAACGGCGGCAAAGGTGGACAGGGCCTGACTGGCGACCAGCGGCAGCTCATCGGCACGGAATGGTTCCAGGCGGACATCTTCCGCCGCCCGCCGGGCATCCACCCGGCGCTGAGCCAGCTCTCCGGTTTCCGCTTGCGGCGCAGCACGGGGTGCCGCCAGATCCTGGCGGACCTCGGCCCCCGATCGTTCGGGACTGGCTGCCGGATTACGGGCGACATCGGCGCGGTCACGGGCCGATGCATTGCCACTTTGCAGCGGGAGACTGGCGTTGGAATTGAGACTGCTGATCATCGGGGTCGATCCGCTTATCGCCTGGGTCGTTCAATCTGGGGTTTGGCCGAGACTCCAAGTATGGAAGGTGGCGGCAGGAAAACAAACCCCAGGGTGCATTTCTTTACCAAAAGCTACCGTTCACCACAGCACCACCAGCAGAATGGCGCCCAGCAACAAGCGGTAGATCACATACGGCATCAGCCCGATGCGCTCGAGAAACTTCAGGAACAAATGAATGCAGGCCACGGCGCTGATAAACGACAACAACGCGCCCAAGCCAATCGACACCCAATCGGCCCCCGCGCCCTGGCCGATCAGCTCCACGGTTTTGAGCGCGCCCGCGGCGGTGATCAGTGGGATCGACAGCAGGAAGGAAAATCGGGCGGCGGCCTCCCGCTGAAACCCCAGGAACAGCGCCGCTGTCATGGTAATACCGGAACGGGAGGTGCCCGGAATCAACGCCAGCGCCTGGGCGAGACCAATAATGACGGCATCCTTGAGCCTCAGGGCGGGTAGCTCCCGGCGCCGACGGCCCACCGCGTCGGACCACCATAGCACCAGACCGAAGCCGATGGTGGAGGCAGCAATCACCAAACCGGAGCGGAGATGGGCTTCAATCAGGTCATCCAACAACACGCCAGCCAGACCCGCGGGAATGGTGCCGACAATAATCGCCCAGGCCAATCCGCTGTCCTCAGCCACCCGCCCCCTGCTGGTATCCACCGCCCAGGCCGATGCCAGCCGCAACACATCACGACGGAAATACCAGACCACCGCCGCCAGCGTTCCGACATGCACGGCAACGTCGAAAGCCAGCCCCTGGTCCGGCCAGCCCAGCAATTGCGAAGGAAGGATCAGATGAGCCGAGCTGCTGATGGGCAGGAACTCAGTGAGTCCCTGAATGATCGACAAAACGATGATGTGCCACAGATCCATGGCAAAGTTTTCCAAAGGCAGGTAAAAGGATTAGCGACCTGGCAGTTTTTTCCAGGCCACGGTATTGCGCAGATAGACCGGTTGAGCCTGGGCGGCCGCTACGCCGCCCCCCTGCACCAGGGCCGATGCCGCCAGGGTCGCGACATAACGGGCTCTGGGCAGCAGGCTGTCATCGACCGACTGGAGCCGCCCGGTCACTTCCCCTGGCATCTGCTCTCGATAGCCGAATCCAGACCCGACACCGTGCCAGGTGGAGGGGCGGTCAGGCAGGGTCACCAACTCTGGGGCGCACACTCGCTCCTCTGTCACCGCGACCGGCAAACCGTCGCGGTTTTCGAAACAACCCCAATACACTTCGCCCATGCGGGCGTCGAACGCCACGGCCACGCCACTGTCGGCATCAACCCCGCCCGCGGCAATGGCCTCGAGGGCTACCGCAGCCAGCGAAGAGACCGGAACCACCGGAACGTCGAGACCATAGGCCAACCCCTGCACCACTCCGGTGGCGATGCGTAAACCGGTAAAGGAGCCCGGGCCACAAGCGAACGCCAGGGAGTCGAGGTCGGTGGGCTGCAACTGCCGGTCCGCCAGCAGTTGCCGGATCATCGGCATCAGCAACCGGGTATGCCCCCGGGGAGCCAGCTCGAACCGGTCAGAGAGCTGACCGTCTACCCACAGGGCCGCCGAACACCCCTCGGAGGAGGTATCCAGCGCCAGCAGCTTCAGCGTGCTATCCGACACTTGCTGTGGCCCGCTTACTTCAGCTGGCCCAGGATGCGATCACGGATCTCATCCAGGGAGCCGACACCTTCAACCCGCAGGTATTTGGGGGCAGCGGCGGCGTCCTGAGCGGCCCAATCCTGGTAGTAGCCCACCAGCGGCGCGGTCTGGTTATGGTAGATTTCAAGACGCTTGCGAATGGTGGCTTCCTTGTCGTCTTCCCGCTGCACCAGGGGCTCACCGGTTTCGTCGTCTTTGCCTTCAAGCTTGGGGGGGTCGAACTTGACGTGATAGGTACGACCGCTGGCTTCGTGAACGCGACGACCGGACAGACGACCGACGATTTCTTCGTCGTCCACGGCGATTTCCACCACATAGTCGATGGCAATGCCCTGATCCTTCAGTGCCTCAGCCTGGGGAATGGTGCGAGGAAAACCGTCGAGCAGGAAGCCGTTGACACAATCCGCCTGCTGGATGCGCTCCTTGATCAGGCCAATGATGACGTCATCGGAGACCAGGCCACCAGTCGCCATGATTTCCTTGACCTGCAGGCCCAGTTCGCTCTCCGCCTTGACGGCTGCGCGCAGCATGTCACCGGTGGAAATCTGGGGAATGTCGAAACGCTCGGTAATATACTGGGCCTGGGTGCCCTTACCGGCGCCTGGCGCGCCTAACATGATCACTCGCATAACGTTGTGCTCCCATTTTCGTGATTATCGTAGAAAAGATGTTGCAAAACCCCACAGCTTTGCGACAGCCTCTCGGTAAGGAGTCCGCGAAACGAAGCGGGCATTATACGAAGTCAGCCCGTCAAGAGAAAGTGGACCTCGGTAGCATAACCGGAGGGCCCGTGTGCCGGGGCGCCACCCGGCACCCTTTGGCGGGAGCCCGATCGACATCGGATGCCTGGGTCTGGGGCCCAGGAACGCACGGCCGGCTCAAGCAGTGAGGGAGCGAGCGAGCTCGGTCATTTCTGACGCCACCTGCTCAATGTCGCCGCGAAGAGCTTGCAGATCCGGCTCCGAGAAACCGAGCCTGTCCGCCAGGGCTTCCAGGTCGTCCGCATTGAACTCATCGCCAATCCCCTGTTCTTTCAGCAACCCATTGGCGAGCTGAACCATCAGCACAAAGACCTCGTGCTCACCATGGTATTCCGGCTGCTGGTGAACGCCGGCCGCCTTGACGACCGCATCGGGCAACTGCCAGAGCCGGTGAAGTATGCCGCCAATCGCACCGTGACCAACCGCCAGGAGATCCTGGTTGCCGCCACCAAATACCTGCCGTTCAAGCGAGCCCATACTGACTTCGGGGTTGGCTTCCCGGAGGCTGCCGAGTTCCTCGAATTCGGCGGGGAACAGGTGGCCAATCAACAGCAGGCCAAAGTTGTGCAGCAACCCGCACAGGTACGCCAAGCCCTTGTCCACGCCACAGGCCGGCGCCATCTTCTGACACAGGAAAGCGTTGCACAACGAATGGTGCCAGAATTTATCCATGCCCAGCGCGCCACCCCGTGGCACCTCGAACGCCTGCACCGATGCGATGCCCAGGGCAACATGGGCGACCCGTTCGAAGCCCAGCACCCGGGTGACCGCCTCCTGGACCGACTGGATCTGACCGGGGTAATTGAACAACGCCGAACGAGCGTATCGCATGATCTGGGCGGTCAGACTGGGATCAAGCTCAATCAGCTCCGCCAACTCCCGCGCGGTGGCCTCCGGATTGCCGGTGAGGCGCAGAATACGCAGCGCCAATGCCGGCATCGGGGGCAAGCGGTAGAGCTGCTGCAGTTTCTGGGCGACCTCTTCCAACGACAACGCGCTGCGCTCCGTTGCGGTCCGCCCCTTGATTACGCACGGACCGCGCCGCGACCCTGCCAGGGCCAGCCGCAGGTTGCGACCGTCCAACACCAGCAGACTGCTGTCGGTGCCCGCCGACAGCACCGCCCGGGGCAAATCGGCGGCGTCGTCATCCAGCAACACGGGCACCTCATAGGCGCCACCAATGGCGGGATGAAAACCAGGGGCACAGTCACTGAACAGACGATCTGCCTGACGTGCCGTCAGGGGCTGTAATCGCCGCCCGGTTAACTGCTGCACCGCCGCCAGATCCAGGACACTGCTAAACGGGTGAACCACCATCACCGTTCCGTCCAGGTCAATCAGCAGTGAGGCCCTCAGGATGCACTCCTGATCCTCACCCGCAACCATGACCGCCGCATCAAAATTCGCCACCGGGTCGATGGCCACTTCAGTAAAGGCGATTCCCTTGCGGTTGAGGAAATGTTCCAGTCGCGGGGCCAGAGCCACGGCGTTCTCCTATTTTCGGTGCTAGTTGCTCGTATCAGTGCTTGCGGTTCGTATCAGTGCTTGCTGTTCGCGCCTGCAGGCCCACTAGCCCGTATTGCGCATGCCGGCGGCGATGCCCGCCATGGTCACCTTGAGGGCCTGGCTGACGCTTTCCGGGATATCGTTATCACCCTCACTGTCCCGGTCCCGGCGCAGCAGTTCCGCCTGCATGTAATGCAACGGATCGGTGTAGGGGCTGCGCACCCGCATGGAATGGGCAAACACCGGATCGCTGGCGAGCAGTTCGTCCTGCTCTTTGAGGGCCTTGACCTGGGTAATGCAGGCCGATAACCGATCCCGCAGGTTGGCCCCCAGACCCTGCAATGGCGCCTCCACCAGGGTCTGTTCGTAATAGCTTGCGATGCGCAAGTCCGCCTTGGCCAGCACCATCTCCAGCATATCGATGTAGGTGCGGAAGAACGGCCAGCGCTCCATCATCTCCCGCAGCAGATCCAAGCGGCCACTGGCGGCGGCTTCCGTCAGCGCCACATCACTGCCCAGCCAGCTGGGCAACATCAGCCGCATCTGGGTCCAGGCGAAGATCCACGGAATGGCCCGCAAGCTCTCTACACCGCCGCTGGCCTTGCGTCGAGCCGGACGACTGCCCAACGCCAGCTTGCCCAGGGCCTGTTCCGGCGTGGCCTGGCGAAAGTACGGGACAAAATCCGGGTCTTCCCGAACCACCTCGCGGTACGCCTTCAATGAACGCGCCGTCAGCCAATCCATGGTGTCGCGCCAGGCCGGCTCCGGTGCCGGCGGCGGCGCCAGGGTGGCCTCCACCACCGCAGTGGTGTAGAGGGTCAGGCTCTGTTCCGCCAGGCGCGGCAAGCCAAACTTGAAGCGAATCATCTCGCCCTGCTCGGTGATCCTGAAACTGCCGTTCACCGATCCCGGTGGCTGGGACAGAATGGCCCGGTTGGCGGGCCCGCCGCCTCGGCCGACGGTGCCCCCGCGGCCATGAAACAGGGTCAGCTGCAGCTGGAACCGGCGCGCCACTTCCGTCAGCTTTTCCTGGGCCTGATACTGGGCCCAGGCGGCCATCATCTGGCCCGCATCCTTGGACGAATCCGAGTAGCCGATCATCACTTCCTGTCGCCCCTGGCAGTAGTTCCGGTACCAGTCGATCTCAAACAGCGCCGACATGGCCGCTGGCGCCCCACGAAGATCGTCCAGCGTCTCGAACAGCGGCACCACGCGCATGGGGTATTTCATCCCCGCCTCCCGCAGCAGCAGGATGACATGGAGCACGTCCGACGGCTTGCTGGCCATGGAAATGACGTAGGAGCCCAGAGCCTCCTCTGGCTGCGCCGCCACAGTGGCGCAGGTATCCAGCACCTCCTGCACCGCGTCGCTGGCTTGCCAGTTGCGGGGAATCAGCGGTCGCCGGCCCCTCAACTCCTCGACCAGGAAAGCCTGACGCCGTTCTTCCGGCCAGGACAGGTAATCGCCCAGGCCCAGGTAATCCACCATCTCCGCCACCGCCTCAGCATGACGACTGGCTTCCTGACGGATGTCCAGCCGTACCAGCGGCAGCCCCAGGGTATGGGCCCGACGCAGCGTATCCAGTAACGGTCCGTTGGCAATGGTATCGAGGCCGCAGGCCACCAGGGAGCGATAGCACAGCTCCAGCGGTGCGGTCAGATCCTTGTTCTCGAACAGAATGCCGGCGGCCGCCCCAGGCTCGCCGTTGACCTGCGCCTCCGCCCAGTCCCGGGTCCTGACCAGGCGATCCCGCAGCTGCCCAAGCACCTGACGATAGGGCTCCCGGCTGTCCTGGGTGACCGCTCGCAGTTCATCGCTGGCCTGGCCCATGGACAGCTCTGCCCGCAAGGCGTTGATGTCTCGCAGATACAGGTCGGCGGCCATCCAGCGCCCCAGCAGGAACACCTGTTGCGTCACCTCGTGGGTGACGTTGGGGTTACCGTCCCGGTCCCCCCCCATCCAGGACGCGATGCGAATGGGCGCCGAGCTCAGCGGTAGCCCTTGCCCGGTGGACGCCATCAGGGCTTGGTCCAGGCTCCGCAGAAACCGGGGCAACGCCTGCCAGAGACTGTTTTCAATGACCGCAAAGCCCCATTTGGCCTCATCCACCGCCGTGGGCCGGTGATGGCGAATCTCATCGGTGTTCCAGGCTTCCGCCACCAGTTGACGCAGTCGCTGGATGACTTCTTCGCGCTCGGAGGGCATCAGGTCTTCGTGATCCAGCCGGGCCAGACACTCCGACATTTCGTCGTATTTCAGGATCAGAGTGCGGCGGGCCACTTCCGTCGGGTGCGCGGTGAGCACGAATTCGATGCGCAGCTCAGCAACCCGGCGATGCAACTCCTCCGGGGCTATGCCATCGGCAATCAGGCGGTCGAACACCTCGCCCAGCGACTCCACCATCAGATCGGTATGGTGACCCTTGCGGCGCCGGATACCATGATACTGTTCGGCCAGGTTGGCCAGATTGAGAAACTGGTTGAAAGCACGGGTGACGGGCAGCAGCTCGTCGTCCTTGAGATCGCCAAGCAGCTGCAGCAGTCGCTGACCGGAGCCACTTTCCTGGCGCCGATCGGCCTTTGCCGCGGTGCGGATCTCCTCAATGAGTTCGTAGACTTCCTGACCGGGGTTCTGACGGATCGCTTCCCCCAGCAACTCCCCCAGCATACGGACGTTCTCTCGCAAATCGGGATGTAGCTCTGTCACAACGGCTTCCTTTTGAATTGACGAAGACCAACGGTTGTACCGATACTAATAACGATTAACGCAAGTGGCCGCAAGGAGTATTCATGAAAGTAACCGATTTGCCCAAGTACTGGGAAACAAAGCAAGATCCGGTCGAGCGGAGCCACGACTACAATCTGCGGCTGCCGCTGGAGGACGCCGCCCGCATCGCCGCCCTGGCGGATCTCTACCCGCACCGGTCGGAAGCCGACATTCTCAATGACATGGTGTCCGCCGCCCTGGACGATCTGGTGCGCCAAAGCCCGCTGAAGGACAAGCTCGCGGGGAAGGATAAGTAAAGCGGAAGTCGAGATGGCAGGGTGTGGTGACCGCCACACCCTGCGCAGCACTGACTGGTGAGTTACCGAGCGGAACTCAAGCGACGGATTCGAGCTGACGGGCCTTCAGCGTCTGGATGTGCTTCTGGCTCAGGCTGACGAACCGGGGCGTCAGCCCCTCGTCCTCATAGATTTCAAATCCATCTTCATCAAACGCCACCACCTTAGTGCCCTGCACATAGGGAAAACTGGTTTCCAGCTCATCGAGAGAAGCCGAAATCAGGTCCCGCAACAGGTCCTGCGGTGTTTTCATCGGATACACGGCGGCCAACTTTTCCAACCGCTGGTGATGCTGATCTGACAGCGCCATAAAATAAGCGTCGCGAGTTAGCCTGCCCCGTGCGTGCTTATCCCAATAATTGACCAGATCCTTTATCTTCATAGTACCGTAACTCCCGCCTTTTCATGCCCTGACTGGCCGCCGCCATTAGCGCGGCCATTATCGAAAAGTTTAGCTGAAGCTGTCGTTCCGGGCGCTGCTATATCGTTACGGATTGTACCTAGCCACGGATTGTACCTAGCCACGAATTGTACCTAGCCACGGATTGTAGCTAGTTACGGATAGTATCTGGCTCCGGATGGCACCTATCGAAACGACCGTTGGTTAGCGTTGCTTCTCGACACCCTTGACCGACTGCCAGATTCGATCCAGGGCTTCCAGGGGCTCGCTATCCATATCCCGCCCTTCGTCGGCCAGTTTCGCTTCAATGGCGCGAAACCGGGTCTCAAATTTATGGTTGGTTCCCTGCAACGCCTGTTCCGGGTTGACCCTCATGAACCGGGCGAGGTTGACGCAGACAAACAGCAGGTCGCCCAGTTCGTCGGCCACTGCGGCCGGATCACCGGTGCCGGCCTGGGCCTGCTGCAAGGCTTCCTTGAGTTCGTCAATTTCCTCGTGGAGCTTGTCGAAGACCGGCTCAACCGAGGGCCAGTCAAAGCCATGATGGGAAGCCCGACGCTGGAGCTTTTCGGCGCGGGCCATGGCCGGCAGGGTGCGTGCGATGCCGTCCAGACGGCTTGACGCCGCTGCCGCGACCGTCCGTTGCGACGCCTGTGCCCGCTCCTCGGCCTTGATCCGCTCCCAGCTGGCCTTGATCTCCGCCTCCGTGGGGCGGTTATCCGGGTCCACTTCGCTGGCCAAGGTGCCATCAGGAAAAACGTGAGGATGACGGCGAACGAGTTTTCGGACCAGGTTATCGACGATGCTGTCGAACTCGAAATGCCCCTGCTCGCGCCCTAACTGACTGTAGAACACCACCTGAAACAGCAGATCCCCCAGTTCATCCTCCAGGTGCGGGAAGTCTTCCCGTTCGATGGCATCCGCCACCTCGTAGGCCTCTTCCAGGGTATGGGGCACAATGGAGGCGAAATCCTGCTTCAGGTCCCAAGGACACCCTGTGTCCGGCTTGCGCAACCGGGCCATCAGGTATTTGAGGTCGTCCAATGTATAGCTCATCTCCGCCTCCGCCGGACTTCGACAATATTCGGCAGGTTGCGAATCTGCGCCAGCAGGCGGGCCAGTTGCTCCAGGCTGCTGATTTCCACCGTCACCGTCATGGTGGCGGTGTTGTCATCCGGATTGGAGACCGTATTCAGGGCGATCACGTTGCTGCGGGAGGAGGTCAGCACCTGGGTGATGTCCCGCAGCAGCCCCGATCGGTCGTAAGCCTCAATCTCGATATCGACCGGATAAACCGCCTCCGGACGCGTCCCCCAATCCACTTCAATAATGCGGTTCGGTTCATATTCCCTCAGGTTCAGGAAGGTGAGGCAATCCTGGCGATGCACCGTCACGCCCCGGCCAATAGTGATATAACCACCGATGGCGTCGCCTGGCAGCGGCTTGCAGCACTTGGCGACCTGGGTCTTGAGCTTGCCCACCCCCTGGATCTGGATATCCGATTCGGTGTCGTAGGTTTTGTGGCTATCCCGTACCAGCTTCAGGTCCAACTGCTGACTGCGGGGCTCCAGCAGTTGCTGGGCGACATTGGCGACGTGGGTTGACCGCAGGTCGCCAGCGCCGACGGCGGCGAACATGTCCTCGGCGGAGTGATAATTGACTTTCTGGGCCAGCTGACTGAGATCGAGTTCGTGGATCGACAGCCGTTTGAATTCGTCTTCCAGGATGGCCCGGCCGTCAATCACGTTGCGATCGTGATCCTGCTGTTTGAACCAGTGGGTCACCTTGGCCCGCGCTCGGGAGGTCTGGATATAGCCCAGGCTGGGGTTGAGCCAATCCCGGCTCGGAGCCGGATTGTTGGAGGTCAGGATCGACACCTGCTCGCCGGTTTTGAGCGGATAGGTCAGCGGCACAATGCGACCGTTAACCCGGGCGCCGCGGCAGGCATGCCCCACCTCGGTATGCACGCGGTAGGCAAAATCCACCGGGGTCGCCCCCTGCGGCAGATCCACCACGTGACCCTCCGGGGTAAAGACATAGACCCGGTCCGAGGCAACGTCGGATTTCAGATGATCGGCCAGGCCGGACAGGTCTCCCAACTCCTCCTGCCACTCCATGACCTGACGCAGCCAGTTAATCTTGGCGTCGTAGCCCGAGGACTTTTTGCCATTGTCCATGCCCTTGTACAGCCAATGGGCACACACACCCAGCTCCGCCTCCTCATGCATCTGGTGAGTACGGATCTGAACTTCCATCACCTTGCCTTCCGGCCCAACCACGGCGGTATGCAGAGACTGGTAACCGTTCTCCTTGGGGTTGGCGATGTAGTCGTCAAACTCATTGGGGATATGGCGCCAGAGACTGTGGACGATGCCAAGCGCGGCATAACAGTCGCGCACCTCCGGCACCAGGATGCGCACCGCCCGCACGTCGTAAACCTGGGAGAAATCGATGCCCTTGCGCCGCATCTTGCGCCAGATGCTGTAGATGTGTTTAGCCCGGCCCGACAGTTCGCCGTCGATCCCGGCGGACACCAACTCGCCCTTGAGGGCATGCAAGACCCGGCCGATGTAGCTGTCCCGGTCGAGTCGTCGCTCGTCCAGCAACTTGGCGATTTTTTTGTAGGCGGAGCCGTGCAGGTAGCGGAAGGACAGATCCTCCAGCTCCCATTTGATGTGACCGATGCCCAGCCGGTGGGCCAGCGGCGCATAGATGTCGAAGACTTCCCGGGCCACCCGCATCCGCTTCTCCGGGGCGGCACCCTTGACGGCGCGAATGGCACAGGTGCGTTCGGCCAGCTTGATCAGCGCCACCCGGACGTCGTCAATCATGGTCACCAGCATCTTGCGCACGTTATCGAGCTGGCCCTGACTCTGTCCCAGCACGTTGCCCTTCAACGGGTGATGGATCGCTGAGATAGCGGCCATCTGCCGGACCCCGTCGATCAGACCGGCGACTTCGTCACCAAACTCGGCCCGAATCTCCTCCAACGAGGCCCGTTCCTCGCGCACCGCGCGGTACAGTATGGCGGCCACCAGACTGGCCTGATCCAGGTGCAGTTCCACCAGCACCTGGGCCATATCCAACCCGGTGCGAAAGCTACTGGCGCCAGGTGCCCAAAGCCGGTCCTCCTGGACTGCCTGGAGATCAATTTCGGCCGCTTTTTCACAGGCACGACGGAACTGCGCCGCATCTTCCAGATGGGTTTGCGATTCGATCTGACGAACCCATCGCTCGATGTCGAGCTCGCCATCCTGATTCACCACGTAGTCTTCGCGAACTTTGACCATGCCGGCTCTATCTTTCCTGTGTTTCGCTCCAATCATCCCTGATTGGATGACCGTTAATTGCTCTCCCGCTCGAACAGCGCAATCGATTCCACATGCGTGGTGTGGGGGAACATGTCCATCACACCGGCTCGCACCAGGCGATAGCCGTTGCGAACCATGACTCCGGCGTCCCGGGCCAGAGTTGCCGGATTACAGGAGACGTACACGATCCGGTTGGCACCGAAGGCCGTCAGGTATTCACACACTTCCTCGGCGCCGGAACGGGGTGGGTCGATCAGGATCTTGTCGAATCCCTCCTGGGCCCAGGGTTCGGTGGTAAAGTCTCCGTGCAGGTTGGCGCCGTGGAAGGCCACGTTGTCCAGCCCGTTCAGCTTGGCATTTTCCCGTCCCCGTACCACCATGGCATCGTCACCTTCCACGCCAACCACCCGACCCGCGCGACGGGCCAGGGGGAGCGTGAAATTCCCCAGACCACAAAACAGGTCCAGCACCCGCTCTTCGGGCTGCACATCGAGCCACTCCACCGCTCGGTGGACCATCTGCTGGTTGATGCCGGCGTTGACCTGGGTGAAATCCATCGGATGGAATTTCAAGCTCAGGTCAAACTCCTCCAGCCGATAGGACAAGCGTTCCTCGCCGTCTTCGGGCCAAACCCGATGAACCGTGTCCGGCCCCTTGGGCTGCAGGTAGATATGCAAATCGTGGGCCTGGCCAAAGGCGATCAACTTGGCCAGGTCGTCCTCGCTCAGCGGGTCCATGTGTCGGACCACCAACGCCACCACATCATCACCACAGGCGACCTCCACCTGGGGTATGCGCTGGTAGCCGGCCAGGGTGTGGAGCAGCTCCCGCAACGGCGTGATGCGCTCGCCGATGCGCGGGTCCATCACCACACAACGATCAATATCGGTCAGGAAACTGTTGCGCTTTTCGCGGAAACCGACCAATACCGACTCCCGCTTGTGCACGTAACGCACCCCCAGCCGTGCCTTACGGCGGTAGCCCAGATCCTGGGACCGCATCGGCGCAACCCATTCCTCCGGTTCGATGCCACCAAAGTGGGCAAAGTGCTCGCGCAGGGTGTCTTCCTTGAACTGGATCTGGGCATCGCTGCCCATGTGCTGGAGACTGCACCCGCCACACAGATCGGCAAATTCGCACGGCGGCACGGCGCGTTCGGGAACCGCCGCCACCACCTGCTCGGCCCGCAGCTCATCGAATTTGCTGCGGGAGCTGACATATTTCGCCATCACCGTCTCACCGGGCAAGGCACCGTCGACAAACTGGATCTTGCCATCCAGGTGAGCAATCCCCCGGCCGTCATGGCTCAGTTTTTCGATGACGCATTGAATCGGTTCGGTGGGCAGGCTTTTCCTGCGACGTCTACTCATACTGCTTACTCTGAAAAGGCTTTTAATCACGACCGCAACGGCTTCGGTACAACCGGTACCCGCCACGGTCCTGGAATACGGGCGCCGGCGGTCAGGCGCCAGGGAACACTCCGGTGGACAGATAACGGTCACCCCGGTCACAAATAATGGCCACGATTACCGCATTTTCAACCTCCCGGGACAACCTGAGGGCTCCGGCAATGGCGCCACCGGACGACACCCCGCAGAAAATACCTTCTTCCCGGGCCAATGCCCGCATGGTGTCTTCCGCTTCCTGCTGGCCGATGTCCACCACTTGATCCACCCGCGAGGCGTCAAAAATCTTTGGCAGGTAGGCCTCGGGCCAGCGCCGGATGCCTGGAATGGAGGCGCCCTCCTGGGGTTGTAGCCCGACAATCTGAATATCCGGATTGCGCTCTTTGAGGTACTGGGAGACCCCCATGATGGTGCCGGTGGTGCCCATGGAGCTGACAAAGTGGGTGACCCGTCCGGCGGTCTGCTCCCAGATTTCCGGGCCGGTGCCACGATAATGGGCCAGCGGATTGTCCAGATTGGCGAACTGGTCGAGCACCCGGCCACGTCCCTCGACCTGCATCTGTTGAGCCAGATCCCGGGCGCCTTCCATGCCCTGCTGCTGACTGACGGTGATGATGTCCGCGCCGTAGGCCCGCATGGAAGCACGGCGCTCCTCGCTCATGTTTTCCGGCATGATCAGGATCATCCGATACCCCTTGATGGCGGCGGCCATGGCCAGGGCAATGCCGGTGTTACCGCTGGTCGCCTCGATCAGGGTATCGCCCGGTCGAATATCACCACGCCGCTCCGCTTCCTGAATCATGCTCAGGGCGGGGCGATCCTTGACCGAACCGGCCGGGTTGTTACCCTCCAGCTTGGCCAGGACCCGGTTACTGGTGTCGCCGGGCAAACGTTGCAGGCGCACCAGCGGTGTGTGCCCGACATAGTCTTCGATGGTTGGGAAATGCATATGGGATTCCACTCCTGTCAGCCGTATCCATCAGCCCGGCAAGATGACCTGCGGCCGGCCTGTGATACACTCAGGGTTCGCATCATACGCGTTAACGCAGCGGTCGCCCAATACGGGTTCTCGCTAAAACCATGACTGCCAGCTATAACCGGGGAAAATGTTACAGCCATCTTTTCCCGATTCATCTATTCTGACAGGGAAGCAGGCCACCATCCGGACAAAAGAGGCCGGAGGGGCATAACCGCGGGATCAGGACATGCGTCGCTGGGGCATTCGCAAAAAAGTACTGGTGGTGACGCTTGTCCCCACGTTGCTGACCACCTTGATGCTGGGGCTGTTTTTTTCCCTGAGCTGGGTCAAGAACATCGAGCAACTCCTGCAGGATCGGGGCGATTCCCTCTCGCGGCAACTGGCGGCTGGCGCCGAATATGGCATGTTTACCGCCAATCGCAGCCTACTGAGCAGTCTCTCCAACGCCCTGTTGGAAGAACAGGATGTTCGCTCCATTACCTTTTACGACGCCAATCACAAGCGCCTGCTGCATACCGGTCCGGGAGCCCGCGAACCACTGCCCGAAGACAGCTTGAGCAATGGCCAGGCACTGCGACTGGAACGGGCGAACAGCACCCTGTTCGTGACCCCGGTTCACCTCCAGGACCTGATGATCGAGAGCTTGCTGGATCTCGGGTCCGGCACCGCCGTCTCCCGCGCGCCAATCGGCTGGGTGGCGGTGGAGATGTCCCACATCCGCACCGAGAAGGAAACCTACAAGGCGTTGCTGATCTCGCTGTTACTGGTGCTCGCCGGCGTGATCCTGAGCCTGCTGATCGCGGTCAGACTCAGTCGGGCCTTTACCGATCCGATTTTCGAACTCAACAATGCGGTCGCCCACCTTAAGGAAGGCAAACTCGACACCCGGGTCTACACCGAGGCGGGCCCGGAATTCGAGCAACTGGAGTCTGGGCTCAACGCCATGGCGGCAGAACTCAGCAAGGCCCAGGCCGAAATGCAGCAGAATATCGATCAGGCCACGGAGGATCTCCGAGAAACGCTGGAGACCATCGAGATCCAGAACATTGAACTGGACTTCGCCCGCAAGGAAGCGCTGGAAGCCAGTCGGATCAAGTCCGAATTTCTGGCCAACATGTCCCACGAAATTCGCACACCGCTGAACGGCATCATCGGCTTCACCGAGCTGCTGCTGAAGAGCCCGATGCCGAAGCAGCAACGGGACCATCTCAGCACCATTCGCAAGTCGTCGGAGATCCTGCTGACCATCATCAACGACATCCTTGATTTCTCGAAGATCGAGGCGGGCAAGCTGATGCTGGACCGGGTTCCTTTCCAGCTCCGCGATATCATCGAAGACGTCATGGTGATGCTCGCTCCCGCCGCCCACAGCAAGAATCTGGACCTGGTGCCGCTGGTGTACAACGACGTGCCGGACAACATCATGGGCGATCCGTTGCGGGTCAAACAGGTCATCACCAACCTGGTCAACAACGCCATCAAGTTCACCCAGACTGGCGAGGTGGTGCTGCGGGCCAGTCTGGACGAAGAAGATGCCGAGAGTCATCGAGCCACCCTGCGCCTGAGCATTACCGATTCCGGCGTTGGCCTGTCCCGGGCCCAGCAACAGTCGCTGTTCAACGCCTTCAATCAGGCTGACGCGTCCACGGCCCGTCAGTATGGCGGCACCGGGCTCGGCCTGGCGATATCCAAGCGCCTGGTGGAGGAAATGGGCGGCACCATCGGTCTGGAAAGCGAGCTCGGCAAGGGCTCGACCTTCTGGTTCACCCTCACCGCTGACCTGTCCGCCACCAAGGAACCCACCTCACCCAAGGATGCCTTGCGGGGCGAAAAAGTCATTTACCTGGAACATCAGAAAACCTCCGGATTGGCCATCGAACACCTGATGCGGGACTGGGGCCTGGTGGTGGAACGGGCGGCCTCGCCCTCAGAGCTGCTCGACAAGGTGGAAGAAGCACAACTGCACCAGACCGGTTACGCCCTGGCCCTGGTGGGCACCACCCGGCACCTGCTGCACTCCAGTCAGTACTGCGGCCTGATCAGGGAACTGGAGGTTGAACGGGATTGCCGCACACTCCTGCTAACCCCGACGCTGGAAACCCACGACGACCCCCTCTCCAATCTGGCCAGCGGCCATATCACCAAACCGGTTTGTCGGGACACCCTCTACGATGAACTGCTACTGCTGATTCATGGCATTCTCCAGGGCACCCCCACCAAAGGCGCCGGCCACCAGGGTGCCAACGTCGGCGCCGGTGCCCCCAGGGTGCTGGCGGTGGATGACAACGAGGCAAACCTGAAACTGGTGCTCACCTTGCTGCGAGACCACCAGATTCAGGCGGAAGGCGCAGCCAGCGGCTTCGAGGCGTTGAGCAAGGCTCGCCAGAGCCATTTTGACCTGGTGTTCATGGACCTTCAGATGCCCGGCATGGATGGCGTGGAAACCACGGAACGGTTGCGAAACCTGGACGGTTACTCGCGCAAGCTGCCCATCATCGCCCTGACCGCCCACGCCCTGGCCGATGAACGGGAGCGACTGACCCAACAGGGCTTTGACGGCTACCTTGCCAAGCCCATCAGCAGCCAACAGCTCATGGACACCATCCGCGATCACACCGGCTATACCGACACCACCAGAGCCGGCAGCGGCGGCGTAATTCAGGAGGTGCGGGATACCCGCGGCGGCATTCGCCCCTCTACCCGCAAACAACAACTGGAGTGCGTCAACATTCCCGAAAGCGTACAGCTGGCAGCCGGCAAGACCGATCTGGCCGAGGAGCTGTTCAGCATGTTGCTGGAGCAGTTACAGAGCGACCTGCCCCGGCTGCGATCGCTGTGGGACAGGAGCGACATGGACAGCATACTGGAGTGCGTTCACAAGCTGCATGGGGCGACCCGCTACTGCGGCGTTCCCGAGCTGCGGGAAGCCGCCAATCAGTTCGAAACCGGGCTGAAACAATCGGCTCCCGATCTGGAACGGCTCAAAGACCAGCTTCTGGCCGCCATGGAGCGACTGGAAATCTGGGGGGAACAAAGCGATTGGCAGGCCCAGTTCCGGGCCTACCAGTCTCAGGCTTACCTGAGCTAACGGCAACGGCTTACGCCAGCCCCCGAGCCCGGTCGAGAATACGGCGCATGTCCTCGACTGCCGCCTTCAGCCCGGTGAACACCGCCCGGGCAATGATGCTGTGACCAATATTCAGCTCATTGATGCCGGGAATGGCCGCCACCCGCTCGGTATTATGGTAATGCAGGCCGTGACCGGCATTGACCACCAACCCCTGACTCCGGGCGTACCCGACGGCATCCACCAGCGCCTGGAAGCTCGCCTCAATCGACTCGGCATCTTCTGCTTCGGCATACTCACCGGTGTGCAGTTCCACCACCGGCGCGCCACAACGCACCGCCGCATCGATCTGCTCCCGGTCCGGGTCGATGAACAGGGACACCTCCGCGCCAATCCGGGCCAGGCGTTCACAGGCCTTGGCCACCCGCGCCTCCTGCCCCTTCACGTCCAGCCCACCTTCGGTAGTCAGCTCCTCCCGTTTCTCGGGCACCAGGCACACGCAATGGGGCCGAACCTGCTCAGCGAACGCCAGCATGGCATCGGTTACCGCCATTTCCAGATTCATTTTGCTATTGAGCATCTCTCGCAACATCAGTACGTCGCGGTCCTGAATGTGGCGGCGGTCTTCCCGGGGATGAATCGTAATGCCATCGGCTCCGGCTTCTTCCGCCAACAGTGCCGCCTGAACCGGGTCTGGATAACGGGTTCCACGGGCCTGACGCAGGGTCGCCACGTGATCCACATTCACCCCCAACAATACTCTGTGCTTCATTACGCTCTCCTCAGCCTTTGCGGAACAGGGCGCGACTGTGCAATGGCCGCCCCTGCAACAAATGGTCGATCAACACCCGCATCACCCGTTTCGCCATCTGCCGGCAGTCCGGCGACTGATAGTCGCCCGCGGCCAAGCGCAGCAGCGTTTGCCCTGAAAGCTCCCGTAACCGCACTGTCTCGCTGGCCCCCCGCACGATCCCCTGCTCCGGGTCATAGCCATAGCGACGTTGGGACTCGACCGGCACACCGGCATCGTTGGCCTGGTCCCACTCGAAGCCAACCCCCAACACCTGGGCAAAGGTACGCTCAAAACGGCGCAACAACGGCTCCACATCGACGCTGCTCGCCAGCGCGTTGAGCACGTCGATATAAGCGGCGAACAGCTCGGGATAAGGGTCCCCTGAAGGCAGGATACGCTGCAGCAGTTCGTTCAGGTAGAGGCCGCTGTAGAGCTGAAGAGTGCCCTTGATGGCAGGCGCGCTGCGGACTTCCGCCCGGAGCAAGGTCTTGAGTTCGTTCCGGCCCTGCCAGTCCACCAACAACGGCTGAAAAGGCTGGAGCTGTGCCTTGAGCGGGCTTTTCGGCGAATTTGCCCCTCTGGCAACCACCGTCAGGCGGCCGCCGTTGAGGGAGAACAAATCGACCAACAGGCTGGAATCCCGGTAAGGACGACGATGCAGGACGTAGGCCGGTTCGTCATATAGGGGCCGGGACATGGGTGACTCAGAAGTCGTTCATGCCCAGGCTCTTCAGGGCCCGGTCGCTATCGGCCCAGCCACGCTTCACCTTGACCCACAGCCGCAGCATGATCTTGCTGTCAAACAGCTGTTCCATGTCCTTTCGGGCTTCCTGGCCGATCCGTCGCATGCGCTCGCCCTTGTCACCGATGATGATCTTCTTCTGACCATTGCGCTCCACCAGAATCAGCGCCGAGATATGCAAGGTGGCGCCTTGCCGGCGAAACTCCTCGATTTCGACGGCGGCCGAGTAAGGCAGCTCCGCACCCAGCTGACGGGTGATTTTCTCCCGCACAATTTCAGCCGCCAGAAAGCGCTCGCTCCGGTCAGTGATCTGATCGTCGGGGTAGTAATGGATGCTCTCGGGCAGGAAGCGGCCAACCGCCTCTTCCAGAGGCTTCAGGTTCTGCCCCCGCAGCGCCGAGAGCGGGATGATTTCGGCAAATTCCCGTTTCTTCGACAAGGCGTCAAGATGAGGCAACAGCGTCTCGCGCTTTTCCGCCTTATCCACCTTGTTGACGGCGAGAATCACCGGGCATTTCAGCTTGGCCAGCTTGGCCAGCACCAGCTCATCCGCGGTGGTCCAGGCCATGTAGTCCACTACGAAAATCACCACATCGACATCCACCAACGCAGAACTGGCCGCCTTGTTCATGTATCGATTCAACGCCCTCGGCTCATCCTCATGCATACCTGGCGTGTCGACGTAAATGGTCTGCACCGGCCCCAGGGTCTTGATCCCCAACACCTGATGCCGGGTGGTCTGAGGCTTACGGGAGGTGATGCTCAGCTTCTGGCCAAGAATGTGATTGAGCAGGGTTGATTTACCCACATTGGGCCGCCCCACTATGGCAACGAAGCCACAACGGCTGTCAGGGTCATTCGGACGGGTAATATCCATCGCTAGTCGTTCTCCACGCCCAAGGCTTTCAGGGCACTGCGGGCAGCCTGTTGCTCTGCCAACCGACGGCTGCTGCCCACCCCAGTGGTGGTGCGGTCCAGCGACGGCAGATTACAGGATACATGAAAGGTCTGGGCATGGGCCTCGCCATCTACCGAAATCACCTCGTACCGGGGCAATGGAAACTGCCTCGACTGCAGATACTCCTGTAGCCGGGTCTTGGGGTCTTTCTGGGTATCCTGCAGGTTCAGGTTCTGCAGACGCTGCTCAAACCAGCTTAACACCAGGCTCCGACAGGTATCGAAATCGCTGTCGAGGTAGATGGCGCCGATAATCGATTCCACCGTGTCCGCCAGGATGGAATCACGGCGGTAGCCGCCGCTCTTCAGCTCACCGGAGCCAAGGCGAAGAAACTTGCCCAGCTCAAACTCGCGGCCGATTTCCGCAAGGGTCACACCCTTGACCATCCGGGCACGCAGTCGGCTGAGCTGCCCCTCCCGGGCTTTCTCGAACTGAACAAACAGGTGCTCCGCAATCACCATGTTGACGATGGAGTCTCCAAGAAACTCCAACCGCTCATTGTTCTGATTGCCGTAGCTGCGGTGGGTCAATGCCAGGAGCAAATGCTCTGACTGCTTGAACTGGTAGCCGATACGCCGTTGTAACCGTTCCAGGTCTGGTTGCGAACTCACTGGCCCTTCATCTCATACTCATGATTAAAACTGACAACCGCATCCAGATTGCGGAAGAGGTTGGTACGCTTCTCGTAAACCAGCTTGATGATGACCAGCTCGCCATTCTTTTCAATCTTGAAACTTTCAGGGTCAAGACTGCGCACATTATTGACCGTCAGGCGTTTGTTGATCAGCGACATCACCTGCGCCGGCCCCATTCTGGACAGGCCTTCGGTGCCGTCCAGACTTTCCACGGCCTCCTGGATGGTCAGGTCATCCAGGTAGAACGGCCCGACTTTCACAAGCAGGGTCAACAGTGCACCAAAAAACAGAACCATCACCAGCATGGTGATGGTGGAGGCACCGCGCTGATTGCCAATATGGGAACGGCCACTTCTTCTCATGGTTTGCACGCCTTCTGCAGAGGTTTATTCGATGCGACCGGCCCGGTCAAAGGTGGGCAGGCTGGTCAGGGACTTCCAGTGCATCCAGATGGCAAATGCCTTGCCCACCACCAGTTCGTCGGGCACCGTGCCCCAGAACCGACTGTCGTTACTGTTGTCCCGGTTATCACCCATCATGAAATAATGGTTCTCCGGTACGATCCACTCCCCTTCTCCGGCAGCGCTCTGACGGCCCAGGGTCAGGAAGATGTCGTGTTCGACCTCGCCAAGCTGTTCCCTGCGCAGTTCAACCGGCGGAAGCTTGGCAACAAACTGGCTGCCCACCTCCTCGCCGTTAACGTACAGAGTCTTATCGCGATAACGGATATGGTCGCCGGGCAAACCAACAACCCGTTTAATATAATTGGTTTCGCCGTCTTCCGGGAATTTGAACACCATGACGTCACCACGTTGGGGATCGCCGATATCCAAAATTTTGGTACCTATCACCGGCAGGCGCAGGCCATAGGCGTATTTGTTCACCAGGATAAAGTCATCCACCTCCAGGGTTGGCAGCATGGAGCCGGAGGGAATCGTAAAGGGTTCCACCAGAAACGACCGCAACACCAACACGATGGCCAGTACCGGGAAGAACGAGCGGCTCAGATCTATCAGGTACGGTTCCCTCGGTTCTGCTTCGGCCGCACCCGTCTCCTCACCCGTGGCAACGCTCTCGCCAGCCTGACCAGCAAGACGTCGGGCGCGGAGAAACAGCACATCCAGCAACCAGATCAGTCCGGTGGAAAACGTCAACACAACCAGAATCAGAGGGAAATTGATGTCCATTGAAGAGCCTTAGTTATCCACTTTCAAGACGGCAAGGAACGCTTCTTGAGGCACTTCAACGTTACCCAGCTGCTTCATCCGTTTTTTACCTTCTTTCTGCTTCTGTAGCAGTTTCTTCTTCCGGCTGACGTCGCCACCGTAACACTTGGCGGTCACGTTCTTTCGCAACGCCTTGACCGTAACCCGGGACACCACCTGGGTGCCAATGGCCGCCTGAATCGCGATATCGAACATCTGCCGCGGGATCAGTTCCTTCATCTTTTCCACCAGCGCCCGACCACGGTAATGGGACTGTTCCTTGTGGACGATCAGCGCCAGCGCGTCGACCCGGTCACCGTTGATCAACACATCCAGCCGGACCAGGTTGGCGGGCTGGAAACGGACAAAATGATAATCCAGGGAGGCAAAGCCACGGCTGGCCGACTTGATACGGTCGAAGAAATCCAGCACCACCTCGGCCATCGGCAGCTCATAGGTCAGCTGGACCTGATTGGAGAGGAAGTGCATGTTCTTCTGTACGCCCCGCTTCTCCTCGCACAAGGCGATTACGTTACCCAGATGCTCCTGCGGCACCAGGATATTCGCTTCCACAATCGGTTCGCGCATCTCCTCGACGGAACCAATATCCGGCAACCGCGACGGGTTGTCTACCGACAGGGTCTCACCCTGTTTGGTGACCACCTCATAGATAACCGTCGGGGCGGTGGTGATCAGTTCCATATCGTACTCCCGCTCCAGGCGTTCCTGGATGATCTCCATGTGGAGCATGCCCAGGAACCCGCAGCGGAAGCCAAACCCGAGGGCGTCGGAATTCTCAGGTTCGAAGAACAGCGAGGCGTCGTTCAGGGTCAGCTTCTCGAGGGCGTCGCGGAAATCGTCGTAGTCGTCGGAGCGGATGGGGAACAAGCCGGCATAAACCTGGGGCTTGACCTTCTGGAACCCCGGCAGTGCCGCGGTATCGTCGGCGTACTTCTGATGGACAATGGTGTCGCCCACCGGCGCCCCGTGAATGTCCTTGATGCCGGCCACGACAAAACCAACGTCACCGGTACCAAGCTCGCCGGTATCGGTCAGCTTGGGCGTGAAGATGCCCACCCTGTCGGCGCTCCAGGCCCGACCGGTGGACTTGATCACAATCTTGTCGCCTTTCTTCAGTCGGCCCTGGGTAACCCGCACCAGCGACACCACGCCCAGGTAGTTATCGAACCAGGAATCGATGATGAGGGCCTTAAGCGGCGCCTCGGTATCCCCTTCCGGCGGTGGAATCCGCTTGATCAGGTCTTCCAGTACATCTTCGACCCCCAGACCGCTCTTGGCGCTGCAACGCACCGCGTCGGCCGCTTCGATCCCGATGATGTCTTCAATTTCCTGGGCGACCCGTTCGGGCTCCGCCTGGGGCAGGTCCATCTTATTCAGCACCGGCACCACCTCGAGGCCCTGTTCGATGGCGGTATAACAGTTCGCCACCGACTGTGCCTCGACGCCTTGCCCGGCATCCACCACCAACAAGGCGCCTTCACAGGCATACAGCGAACGGGACACTTCATAGGAGAAATCGACGTGACCGGGCGTGTCGATGAAATTCAACTTGTATTCATTGCCATCCCGGGCGGTGTACTTGAGCGTTACGCTCTGGGCCTTGATGGTAATGCCCCGCTCCCGCTCCAGGTCCATGGAATCCAGCACCTGCTCTGCCATTTCCCGGTCGCTGAGTCCGCCACAGGTTTGGATGAAGCGGTCGGCAAGGGTGGATTTGCCGTGGTCAATATGAGCGATGATTGAAAAATTGCGGATTCGGCTAAGATCAGTCACGGACAATGGGTACTCACGTAAGACGAAAAACTCAATCCTGAATGTGCGAGCATCGGCGTAACGACGCTCGTACAAGCGTGTCCGCGCAATCAGCCACCAGGCGCAGCAACGCCGTGATTCTACCGGTTACCGGCCCGCAATGCCATGATCATGAAATCAGCGGGCGTTCGTACTGGCGCACCAGGAAGCCAATCAGCGCATCCTCATCCAGCGGGTAGCTGAACAGGTTGCCCTGACACTGGGCACACCCCGCATTCTTCAGGAAACTGAGCTGCTGCGGCGTTTCCACACCCTCGGCAACCACCGTCAGGTGAAGCTTGCGCGCCAGCGCGATGACCGCCGAGGTCACATCGGTCGCACTGACGTTGTAGGGGATATCACGAATGAAACAGTGATCGATCTTGACGACATCCAACGGCAATTGCTGCAGCGCCGCCAGCGAGCAGGAGCCGGTGCCAAAATCGTCCAGGATCAGACAGACGCCGATGTCGTGCAACGCCCCCAGCAGTTCTCTGAGCTTGCGCGGCTCCTCATTCAGTAATTCCGCCGGCATTTCCAGCTCCAATCGCTCCGGCGCCACACCGGTTTCGGTGACCACCTGACGAAACATGTCGAGGAATCCTGATTCCATCACCTGTTTCACCGACAGGTTCACCGCCACCCTAAGCTCTTCGAAGCCGGCCCGCTCCAAGGCCTGAATCTGGATGCACGCCTGTCGCAAGGCGATTTCTCCCAGCCGGATGATCAGGCCGGTTTCCTCCGCCAGATTGATAAACTGCTGCGCCGATACCAACCCCTTTTCAGGGTGCTGCCAGCGCAAGAACGCCTCAACCCCAAGCACCCGTTCGGTGGCCAGATCCACCTTGGGCTGGTAGTGCAGCACGAACCGCTCGGCCTCCAGAGCCGCGGCAAGCTCTTCCTGCTGCAGCAGGCGGCGTGCCGCCTTGATGTTCATTGCCGGCGTGAAGAACTGGAAGTTGTTGCGGCCGCATTCCTTGGCCCGGTACATGGCCAGATCCGCATACTTCATCAGCACACCCGGATCTTCGCTGTCGTGTGGAATCATGGTGATACCGATACTGACCGTGACACCGATTTCATGCTCATTCAGCCGGACTCGCTGGCACAGCCTGCGCAGGATGGTTTCCGCCACTTTGGCGACGGCGTCGGGGCCGCTGATCCGCGACAACAACACCACGAATTCATCCCCACCCATGCGCGCCACCGAGTCTTCCTCTCGGACACAACCAGTCAACCAGCGTGCCACTTGCTGCAACAGCTCATCGCCTGCGTCGTGCCCCAGGGTATCGTTAATGCGCTTGAAGCCGTCGAGATCCAGGAACATCAGTGCCGCGGGTTCCTCGGTGCGCTTGCACCGCCGGACGACATGAGTCAGCCGGTCCCGGAACAGTTGTCGGTTGGCGAGCCCGGTGAGCGGATCATAGAACGCCAGCCGGTGCAGCTCAGACTGGGCCGCCTTGAGCTGGGTCAGATCCCGCAGGCTCAGCACCACGCCGCTGACCCCGGGCACATCCAGCATCGAGGTGAAGGTTCCCTCCATATCCCGCCAGGCGCCCCCGGCATCGCGCACCCGTGCCCTGACGAGCGACATCTGGGCGCCCGGTTGACGCATGGCATCATCGAAGCCCGCCTGCAATTGCGACCAGTCATCGCCGTGAACGATGCTTTCCAGCGCCATATCTCGCACCTGCACCGCGTCGAAGCCAAGAATTTCCTTGCAGGAGGGGCTGGCGTACAGCGGGCCGCCATGACTGTCGAGCACCAGAGTGACGTTAGCCGCGCCCTCGGTGATCGCCCGATAACGCCCCGCACTCATTTGTGCCAGCAAGCGCGAACGCAACAGCACCAGGGCAAAGGCAAACATCAATACACTGATTAGCAGGCCAGCACCGAGCACGATGGTTGGCCGGGGGTCCGAGGCCAGGTAGTCGAATGCCGGCGTGGAGCGAGTCTGAAGCAGCCAGGTACGGCCACCGTGAGAGATGCTCTGGGTTTTCTCAAAACTGTAGTCGTTGTCCAGGGAGCCGAGGTTGGAGCCGTACATCAGGGCGTCCCGACTGATGTCGTCGTTGTCATAGATGCGGACGTCCAGAAAGGGTGAGATGAGCCCCACGATGCCGTCCACCAGGTTGTTCATCCGGAAGGCGCTGAACACAAACCCGCGTAGCAACATGCGTCGCTCGGTCAAACTGGCGGGAACCTCGCCGCCCTGGTAGACCGGGTAGTACATCAGGAAGCCCGCCTGATCCTCTGCCACCTCTTCCTGCACCAGCACCAGCTTGCCGGTGACCATGGGCACGCCGGTGTCTCGGGCGCGCTCCATCGCCAGGCGATGTACCGGCTCGCTGAAGGCATCGTAGCCGTGGGCTCGGCGATTTTGATTGCTGCTGGGTTCGAGGAAGACGATCGGATGGTATTCGTTCCGACCACCGGGCGGGCTGATGCGATAATCGGACATACCCTGGCTGCGCGCCCAATTGATATGTTTGACGACGTCGTCACTGGGCACCCGCGCGGAAAAACCGATCCCCTGAAGACCCGGGTAGTAGCGCTCGATCTCCACACTCTCGATGTAAGTGTGCCAATCGGTGTGATCAATCTCAGGCGCTACCGCAAACAGGCCGGCCGAGCCAGCCAGGACCTGTTCGTAATTGAGCAAGCGCTCCTCGATGGCGGTTTTCAATTGCAGGGATTGGGTACGAAAGCGTGCCTCGGTACGATCTTCCACCAGCCGAACCGACACATGCCACAGCACGGCGGTTGCCATAATGCAGGTCGCCAGCAGCAGCCAGGCGATCCAGGCGCTGCCAAACTTGAGCAATTGCGCCAGGGGAACGTCCTTTTTGTTCATCATGAGAATACATCCAGTCCTTGGCCTCGAATGAGGTGCCGAGCTTTCTATAATTGTAATTAGACGATAAGGAACCTTGGAATAACGACCTAAGCATAACAAAAACCCCGCGGGGTGTCGTACCCGCGGGGTTCGGGAGAAAACCGCAATCCGTTGGTGTTAGGGCTTCATCACCAGATAGGTAGCCCTACCCTCACGGATAACCCTGACGGACACGGCTTTGCCCTCCGGCAAGGCCCGCACTGCCGCCCTGAAGTCAGCGACGGACCGAATGGGTTTGCGATCAAGCTCGGTGATTACGTCCCTGGGCCGAATACCAGCGTTCAGCGCGGCACCGCGACCAACGTTGACCACCACAACGCCCCCCTCAAGTCCCAAGGTACCCCGGAGCTTGGCCGGCAACGGCTCCACCACAATGCCCAGGGGCGCGGCGTTGGATTCCGGCGTCGGCGTGGGCGCCGCCATCTGGCCGCCTTCTTCCGGCAACTGGCCAATCAGCACCGGCAAATCAATCCGCTCCCCTCCGCGCAGCACCTCAAGCGTGGCGGTTTCGCCCACCGGCGTACGACCAACCTTCGGTGGCAACTCCGACGACAACCGAATCTCTTCCCCGTCATAGGCGAGCACGATGTCGCCAGCCTTGAGCCCCGCGGCTTCCGCCGGCGAGTTAGTCATCACCTCCGCGATCAGCGCGCCACGGGGACGACGCAAGCCGAATGACTCCGCCAGGTCGCGATTGACCTCCTGGATCAGCACGCCCAGCCAGCCCCGGGACACCGCACCATGGTCCCGGAGTTGGCGAAACACATTCATTGCATCATCAATGGGTATCGCGAACGATACCCCCATGAAGCCGCCGCTACGGGTGTAAATCTGAGAATTGATGCCAACCACTTCGCCATCCAGGTTGAACAGCGGTCCGCCGGAATTGCCGGGGTTAATCGCGACATCGGTCTGGATAAAGGGAACGTAGTTTTCCGACGGTAACGAGCGCCCGATCGCACTGACGATGCCCGCCGTTGCGGTGTAGTCGAAGCCGAACGGCGAGCCGATGGCCAGCACCCATTCACCGGTCTTCAGTTCGCTGGAATCACCTACCGTTACGACGGGCAAGTCATCCCCGTTCTCAATCTTCAGCACCGCCAGATCCGAACGAGGGTCCGTCCCCACCAGGGTAGCGGTCAACTCGCGACGGTCGCTGAGTCGCACGATGATTTCATCCGCCCCTTCAATGACGTGGTTGTTGGTCAGGACGTAACCGTCCGCGGACACAATGAATCCGGAACCCATGGAGTGACGCTCTTCCGGGCGTCCCGGCTGCCGGCGACGGAATGGCGAGCCGGGCCCGCCGAAGAAATCCTGAAAAAATTCCGGCAACTGCTCCAGGTCACGCTCATCGAAGGGCAACCCATAGCGCGAACCCGGCTGCAGGGTCTGGGTGGTACTGATGTTCACTACGGCGCCGGAGTTTTCCTCAACCAGTTCGGTAAAATCTGGCAGCGAACGCGCAACCGCACTCTGCACCGTCAACATCGACACCATCAGCACCAACCAACCGAACGCCAGTCGGATACCTGGTGTTTCGATCGCAGTATCACACCATTGTCGTGACATCGTGAACTCCCTAGTCAGGTGATCTGATTGATATAACTTGAGTCGTTTCGAAGATTTTGAGTCGTTTCGAAGATAGTGTTGGTTATTCTGTGGGCAAAACCGAAAATTTCAACTTACGAATCAGTAGGGTGCATGGTTTCGACGGCAGCGGCGTTGATTCTGAGCAACTGAGGGGCATAGCCGTCTTCCCGACGATGCTGAAGCCCCCGGGCCAGCCCAAAGCCTGCCGCCAGTCCCGCCAGCGCCAGTAGGATGGCCACACCCTCCGATTCGGGCGCAAGCCAATGGCCACCAAGGGCGGCCACGACGAACAGCATCAGGGGCAGTGCGTAAATCAGCATCGATGCGCCCAGCAGCGCCGATTCATCAATCGCGACGGTGACCTCGTCGCCTACCCGGGCGTCCAGCGTATTCTCCACCAGCACCTGGTTCGCCTTGCCGCCCGAGGCGCTGGCCAGAACCCGCTGACCACAACCCTGCCGGGCGGCGCAGCTTTGGCAAGCACTCTGACGAATGGTCTGAATCCAGATTTTGCGGCCATCCTGGGCGATGACCCGGCCGGTTTCGGTAATCATTGCGTTCTGGTCCTGAATGCCATCGCGTCCTCTATATGTACCGAGTTGGCCACCTGCATGGCGGTTTCCGGTGGAATCTCGCCGATCACGGTGACCAGAAACATCCGCCCACCGACCTGCAGCTGTCGCATGTAGGCTGTGGTGGCGCCGATTCGAGACACCCCGGTAGGCATGTCCAGCTGACCGGCCGGCTCCACGAATACCGAGAATGCCGCGAGACCGTCCGAGAATGCAACTGCCTGCCCATTTCCAGACCTGGGTGCGGCCGCGGGCAGGAATCCATCCGGCTGCCAGCCCAAGGTCCAGCCATTCATCCGGTTCACCGGTTCGGGGCGAGGTGAAGGCGACAGCTGCTTCATCATCTCATGACCGGCCATCTGCACCTCAAACTCACGGTCCGGCAGGCTCTCGGTGATCTCCAGGTCGGTGAACTGATAACTCTCCAGCACGCCGCCATCACCGTCCCGGACATGACTCTTCACCAACAGGCCGGTTTCCCGCTCGAGCCAGAATCGGTAACTGTAGCGATGACCATCCATGGCCCGCAGGGCGATGACTTTGGCGCCATAACCGGCCACCCGGTCTTCTCCGAGCAGCTCGGCTTGATACCAGTCGCTGGTGGTTACCAGCTGGTTGGCGAACGCCTCTGCGAACGGGCCCGCCGGCATCACCTGCTCCAGCTGAATCCGACCATGGCGCGGCAACACACAAATGACGCGCATGCCCTTGCGCACGATCTCTCCACCTGCGCCGTCCTGCTGCACCAGTCGTTCCTCCACCACACCATTATGGTAGCGGTGCGCCACCCGCATGGAACTGACCTGGTCGCCGCGGGTATAAACAAACACGCCCCGATAGGTGGTCATGTTCAGCGATGGCCCCAATCGGGCAAGCCAGGTTTCGGCCTCGGCTTCGGCCTCGGCTTCGGCTTCGGCGTCCGGCCCGGCCGCCGTCCAGGGCGCACACAGGAGCAACAGCCCCATCACGCCGGCACGGAGCCAAAACGGAAGTCGCACTGTTTTCATAAAGCAACGCTTGCTCATTGCCGTCTTCAATCTCAATAATCCGGCGTCGACACACTGGCCAAACGGGCATAGCCCACCGCTCCACGACCGGCGGCAACGCTGTTGTGCTGGGCATGCTCGAGCAGGTAGCGACTCAATTGCTCCCACTGCTGCTCGTCCAGTCCCTGCAGGGCCACTTCCGGCATAACGTCCGGTCCTGGGGCGGCACTGACCATCGCGGCCGGCTCGTCCTGCCGAACTTCCCAGCCTGACCCCATACCGAACCCCACCACCAGGCCGGCAGTCACCATGGCCACGGCGGGCCAGTGCCAGTTGGTCCGCCGGCGTGGCTCGGGATCCGGCGACGATACCGACAGTGCCGGCCCGGCTCCGGAGAGTGACCTTCGCACCCGTTGACTGACGTCGATCAGGTCCGGACTGCCTTGGCTCTCATGCAACAGCTCACGCATCTGGTGCCATCGGCGCCACTGCGACCGCACCTCCTGCTGTTCGGTGTGCGACAGCAGCCGCCGCACAGAAAGCTCATCGGCCTGGTCGTCCAACATTGCAGACAGTGTTTCTTTGAGACGATCATCCATGGGATGCAACCTCGTTAAACCGTACAGAAATTCTCATCCTTAACTGGTCGCCAATAACGGCCCCAGTTGCCGATCCACTGCATCACGTGCCCGAAAGATCCGCGATCTGACGGTACCAATCGGGCATTCCAGAATACGAGCAATGTCTTCATAACTCAGCCCGTCGTACTCCCTGAGTAAAAAGGCCGAACGTAATTCCTCCGGCAAATTCGCTATGGCACGGCTCAGTTCCTGCTGCAACTGGTCCCGTTGCAGTTCTCGCTCCGGCGACGCGGTGTCACGCAGGCGGCTGCCGTCGTCAAAATTTTCCGCATCCGCCGCATCGGCACTGCCCTGTGGACGACGGCCACGGGCCTCCAGATAGTTTTTGGCGGTATTGACGGCAATTCGGTAGAGCCAGGTGTAGAATGCGCTGTCGCCACGGAACCGGTCGATGGCGCGATAGGCCTTGACGAAGGTTTCCTGGGCCAGGTCCATTACCTCCTGGCTGTCATAGACATAGCGACTGATGATTGAAGCAACCCGTGATTGGTATTTGATGACCAGCAGGTCGAACGCGGCCCGATCACCGTGACGGACCTTCCGCACCAATTGTAGGTCGGTTTGGCTGTCAGGGGGTTGATCAACACGTTTGCTGGACTCGGCGGTCATGGGTGGGTTGCCGGGGTTCACTCGGTTAGCGGCCAGAGGGCCTGCGAGTTGTTTGTCTGTAAGTGTCATCCTGATCTGTTATCCGGCAGTTAGGAGTGGTCATTAAACCCGTTCACGGCACCTGAAATGCGCCGTGCCCCGTCTGGCCAAATAGACAGCAGGCACAAAGTTTAGTTCAATACACCTTCACATTATGGCCCCTGATCCAGACCCAATGCCACAGCCTTACGATTACGATGTCCTGATAGTCGGCAGCGGTGCCGCCGGCTTGACCGTTGCACTGAATCTTCCCCGCCATCTTCGCATCGCCGTCATCAGCAAGGCGGATATCAGCAGCGGCGCCACGCTCTGGGCACAGGGAGGCATTGCCGCCGTGCTCGACAGCGAGGACTCAGTGGAGCATCACATCAGTGACACCCTCACTGCCGGTGCCGGCCTGTGCCATGAAGACGCCGTGCGTTTCACGGTCGAACATGCCAGGGAGAGCATCGACTGGCTCATCGACAGCGGCGTGCAGTTCACCCGCGACGAGAACGCCAAGCTGCACCTGACCCGGGAAGGCGGACACAGCCACCGTCGGATCATCCATGCCGCCGACGCCACCGGCCATGCGGTCTCCAGCACCCTGACCGAACAGGCGGCGGCCCGCACCAACATCGACCTGATGTCGCAACGGGTGGCCGTGGACCTGATCACCAACCGCAAGCTGTCGCTGCCGGGCAACCGGTGCATCGGGGCCTACATCCTCAATCTCGAGACCAACCACGTGGAGCTGTTCCGAGCCCGCGTCACGGTTATCGCCACCGGTGGCGCCAGCAAGGCCTACCGTTACACCACCAATCCCGATGGCGCGTCCGGTGACGGCATTGCCATGGCCTGGCGCGCCGGTTGCCGGGTGGCCAATATGGAGTTCAACCAGTTCCATCCCACCTGCCTGTACCACCCCCACGCCAAGTCGTTCCTGATTACCGAGGCAGTCCGGGGCGAAGGTGGCCACCTGTTGCTGCCGGACGGCTCCCGTTTCATGGACCGCTTCGACAATCGGGCCGAACTGGCGCCACGGGACATTGTGGCCCGCGCCATCGACCACGAAATGAAACGGCTCGGAGCCGATCACCTCTACCTCGACATCAGCCACAAACCGGCCGACTTCATCAAGCAGCACTTCCCGACCATCTACGAGAAGTGCCTTGGCTTCGGCATCGACATTACCCGCGACCCGATTCCGGTGGTTCCCGCCGCCCACTACACCTGTGGCGGTATTGTGACGGACCATCGGGCGCGCTCTGACATAAACCAGCTGTACGTGGTGGGCGAAGCCGCCTTTACCGGCCTGCACGGCGCCAACCGGATGGCCAGCAACTCCTTGCTGGAATGCCTGGTTTATGGCCGGGCGGCAGCGGCGGACATCGCCCGCCGCGAACACGACATTCCTGCGCCACCGGAGGCGCCTGAATGGGACGAATCCCAGGTTCGGGATTCCGACGAAGACGTGGTGATCTCCCACAACTGGGACGAGCTGCGCCACTTCATGTGGGATTATGTGGGCATAGTCCGCACCAGCAAACGCCTGCAGCGGGCGAAGCACCGGGTCGACCTGCTGGCCAGCGAGATCGGTGAATTCTACAGCAATTACCGGGTCTCCAACGACCTGCTGGAGCTGCGTAACCTGGTCACCGTGTCCGACCTGATTATCTGCTCCGCGCTACAACGCAAGGAAAGCCGAGGCCTGCACTACACCCTCGATTACCCGGGCCTGTCGCCGGAAGTGAAGGACACCCTCCTGGTGCCCACGACCTATCGCACCGTTGCCCCCTGATGGGCGCGCAGCGGCCACTGACCCAACACGAGATCTCCGATGTCTGATAACACCGAATTCAACCGTCTGTTCTGGCACAGCCGCCGGGGCATGCTGGAGCTGGACGTGCTCCTGCTGCCCTTCCTCAAGGAAGCGTATCGGGACCTGCCGGAGGAAGACCAGGCCCGTTACCGCAAGCTGCTGGACTGCGAGGACACCGATATGTTCGAGTGGTTCATGCAGCGCAGCCGCCCGGAAGATCCGGACCTGCAACGCATCGTTGACCTCATTCTCAGCCGTGTCCAACCGGACTGAGCTAAGGCTGTCCCCCAGCCTGGCTGCGGGACTGATCGCCGCGGCCCCCTGGTTCGCCCTGGGCCTGGCAACACTGGCGATGGCCAGCCAGGGGCCAGCGGCTTTGGCCCTGCTGGCGCCACTCGCCCTGGCCGGGGGCCTCGTTCAGTTCCACCGCTGTGGTCTGCTGCGCGGTCGCGGAGCCATCGTCGGCCTGAGCCTCCTTGGCAACGAACTCTGGGCGCAACTTGGCGACGGCCGCCAACTGCCAGTAACCCCCAGTCCGGACAGTCGCCTCGGCGGCCGTCTGGCGCTGGTAAAAGTCTCGTCTCCGGCCGTCCGGCTCTGGTCCAGAACCCTGGTTCTGGTTCACTATGGCGACAGCTGCAGCAATGTGGAACCTGAGCCATTCCGCCAGCTCCGAGTCTGGTTAAGACTGCGGTCACCCCGCTGAGCTCAGCCCTTACAGCAACACCGCACACCACTACCGTCGGGAGACCCCCCATGACCGAATCCAACCAGCCCGTTGCCGACAGCCCCCTTCCCGCCAGTGGCTACGCCGTACTTGCGGACGAACACATAGTCAGGGTTACCGGTCCCGGCACCCGGGATTTCCTGCAGGGTCAGTTCAGCCAGAACCTGGACGAAGTCAGTAACACCCGCTCCCCCCGGGCCGCTGCCTGCACCCCCAAAGGCCGGGCCTACTGCCTGACCCGCCTAGTTCGCCAGGACGAGGACATTCTGTTGTGCTTGCCCAGCGATATCGCAGACGATATCCAACGCCAGCTAGGCAAATATTTGATGCTGTTTCGCGGCACCACCATGTCACCGATTCCGGAGGCTCGCCTGATGGGTCTGCTTGGTACCGACATCGCCCAACGGCTGGCGCCGAAAGTAACAGGCCAATTGAAGGCAGCCGGCGACACCCTGGCCATCGGCCCCCATCGGTTGATCCGCAGCCAGGACACCGCCGAGGGTCTGGCGCGCTTCGAATTCTGGCAATCCGGGCCGCTATCCGAGGAACTGGCCGCCATCTTCGCGCAGGCGCCAGTCACCAGCCCCACCAACTGGCGTGCCTCGGAAATCGCTGCCGGGGTCGCCCGGCTGACGCCCACCAGCCAGGGCGCCTATGTGCCACAAATGCTGAATTGGCAGCACCTGGACGGCATTCACTTCAAGAAGGGCTGCTACACCGGCCAGGAAGTGGTCGCACGCATGCACTACCTGGGACAGCTGAAGAAGAGTCTGTTCCGGTTCCGGGCTGAAACCTGTGCCGCGGCTGCCGGAAGCCCCGTCGTTGCCGGAGAGCGGGAAGTCGGCGAGGTGGTGAATGCCTGCCCGCTGGCGGATGGCTTTACCGAGTTGCTGGCGGTGGTTCGCCATGACGCCGAGCAGGCGCAGCTGTGCCTCGGCCAGGGCGGCCCCACCCTGACGCCGATGCCCCTACCCTACACCGTCAGCGAACGTTAGCGTCCAGGAAGGCTCTGGATACATAAGTTGACAGGCAGTCGGGGAAGAATTTGCTATAACTTAGGAGTCCTTGGAGCGCCCCGCCTTCAGCGGGGCTCTTCGCAAACAATCAGCGCATGGATTCCCACTGATTATGTCAACGATCGTCGAGACCATCACTCAAGACCTAGCCGAGGCCATCGAGAAAGACAAGCTGGTTTTACCAACGCTGCCTGAAGCCGCCCTGAAGGTCCGCGACATCGCCGAATCCGACGATTCATCGATCAATGACCTGGTCAAAGTCATCAGCAGCGACACCGCCCTGTCGGCGCGCCTGATCCGGGTGTGCAACAGCCCCCTGTTTCGCGGCTCCCGCGCTATCGAAAACCTGAATGCCGCAGTCAGCCGTCTCGGCATGGCCTATACCAGCAACCTGGCCATGGGCCTGGCCATGGAACAGATGTTTCAGGCCACCTCGGACATGATCGACAGACGCCTTCGCACCACCTGGCAGACCAGTACCGAAGTGGCGGGCATCTGCCACGTGTTGGCCCAGCACTACACCCGCCTCAAGCCAGATCAGGCCACCCTGGCGGGGCTGGTGCATCTGATCGGGGTCTTGCCCATCCTGCGCTACGTCGAGGATAACGACATCCAGATCAGCGGCCTGATGCTGGACAAGGTGGTTGACGAGCTGCATCCACGCATCGGTGGCATGATTCTGAAGAAATGGGATTTCTCCCCTGAATTGCAGTCGGTACCCCAGGAGTACACCAACTTCCTGCGCCAAACCGACAAGGCGGACTACGCCGATCTGGTAATGGTCGCCAATCTGCAGTTGGTTGCCGGAACAGAACACCCCTGGACAGAAATGGACTGGAAAGCGGTTTCCGCATTCGCACGCCTGGGCCTGGACCCGGACATCGATATGAGCGAAGAGGAAGATCTCAACGCCGAAATGGAAGCCGCCATGGCCCTGCTGCAGTAATCAGCCGCGGCCTGGCATGGCTATTTTCGATACCGGGTCAACAGCGTTTGCTGCGACGGCAGCTGCCAATCGACCGGTGGCCGCCCCTGTTGCCGCAGCCAGTCGTTGGCCTGGGAAAAGTGCCGACAACCGAAGAAACCACGATAGGCACTCAGCGGCGACGGATGAGGCCCCTCCAGCACCAGGTGGCACTGGCGATCAATCATCCGGCCTTTCTTGCGGGCGTAACTGCCCCATAACAGAAACACCACGCCCTGCCGTTCCCGATTGATGACATCGATCACCCGGTCGGTAAAGGTTTCCCAGCCCTGCCCCTGATGGGCGCCCGCCTGACCCTGCACCACCGTCAACACACTGTTGAGCAACAACACCCCCTGCTCAGCCCAGGGCTGCAGGCAGCCGTGGTCCGGTACGGTGATACCAATATCCGCCTGCTGCTCCTTGAAGATATTGACCAGAGAGGGCGGTGGCGGTACGTCCGGGCGCACACTAAAGCACAGGCCGTGGGCCTGGCCGGCGCCGTGATAGGGGTCCTGACCCAAAATCACCACCGACACCTGATCCAGCGGGGTGCTGTTGAGGGCATTGAAACAGTGCTGGCTGGCCGGGTAAAGCACCTTGCCGGCCGCTTCTTCGGCCGCCAGGAAGTCAGCCAGGGCCTGCATATAGGGCTGTTCAAATTCCCCCGCCAGGTGTTCGGACCAGCCCCGATCGGAGCGGAGCTGGCATGCCAGTGCCTGGACCGAACTCACCTTCAGTCGTCCTTGCTGGTGTTGGCCTTATGCTCCGGCCGCATCGCCGGGAACAGGATCACGTCGCGGATGGACGGCGAGTCGGTCAACAACATGGCCAACCGGTCGATGCCGATGCCCTCGCCAGCCGTCGGCGGCAGGCCGTATTCCAGTGCGGTGATGTAATCCTCATCGTAGAACATCGCCTCGTCGTCGCCGGCGTCCTTCTCCGCCACCTGGGCGCGGAATCGTTCCGCCTGATCTTCGGCGTCATTGAGCTCAGAGAAGCCATTGGCGATTTCACGCCCCCCGACGAAGAACTCGAATCGCTCGGTCACGAACGGGTTGGCGTCCGAACGACGTGCCAGCGGAGACACTTCGGTGGGGTATTCGGTGATGAAGGTGGGCTGCATCAGCCGGTGCTCGGCGGTGGCCTCGAAGATCTCGATCTGCACCTTGCCCAGCCCCCAGCTGTCTTTCAGCGGGATACCCAATCCTGCGGCCACCTGACGGGCGCTGGCGTCATCCGCCAGTTGCTCAGCGGTGAGTTCCGGGTTGTACTTGAGGATCGCCTCCACCACGGTCAGTCGGTCGAACGGCTGACCAAAGTTGTACTCGATGGTCTCCACCTCACCGTCCGGCAACGGTCGCGTGTTCACCACCACATCGCCGCCGGTGACCGCCCTGGCGGTTTCCCGCAGCATATCCTCGGTGAGATCCATCAGGTCGTTGTAATCGGCGTAGGCCTGATAGAACTCCAGCATGGTGAACTCAGGGTTGTGACGCGTGGACAGTCCTTCGTTACGGAAATTGCGGTTGATCTCGAACACCCGTTCGAAGCCACCGACCACCAGGCGCTTGAGATACAGCTCCGGCGCGATGCGCAGGTACATGTCGATGTCCAGGGCATTGTGGTGGGTGACGAACGGTCGCGCGGTGGCGCCGCCGGGAATCACCTGCAGCATCGGCGTTTCAACTTCGATGAAATCCCGCGCCGCGAAGTAATTGCGAATGCAGTTGATGACTTGGGAACGTGCCAGGAACACCCGACGACTGTCCTCGTTGGTCATCAGGTCAACGTAACGCTGACGGTAGCGAGTCTCGGTATCCGTCAGACCCTTGTGCTTTTCCGGCAGGGGTCGCAGGGATTTGGTCAGCAGCCGGTACTCGTCCATGTTGACATAGAGATCGCCCTTGCCGGACTTGGCCAGGGTGCCGCGCACCCCCACAATGTCCCCCAGGTCCCAGTGTTTGGTGGCTTTCTGAATGTCCTTGGCGGCGTAAATCTGAATCCGGCCGGACATGTCCTGAACCACTTTGAAGGCCTTGCGATCCAGCATCAAACGACCGGCAATCGCCACCTGGACGCCCAGCGATTCCAGCTCTTCCTTGCTCTTGTCGCCGTATTGCTCCTGCAACTCGGCGGCAGTGGCGTCGCGACGGAAATCGTTGGGGAACGGCGCACCTTGTTCGCGCAATTCCGCCAGCTTGGCACGACGTTCTGCAATCAGTCGGTTTTCTTCCTGCTGGACGTCGTTCGGCGTTTGCTCAGTCATGGTCTCTCACTAACAGTCGGGTCTATAAAGTAAATTCGTTGATCGCTCGGTTCGGCTTACAGTGCCATCTTGAGACTGGCTTCGATGAACTTGTCGATATCGCCATCCAGCACGGCCTGGGTGTTGCTGGTTTCCACCTTGGTACGCAGGTCCTTGACCCGGCTGTCGTCGAGGACATAAGAGCGGATCTGGCTACCCCAGCCGATGTCGGCCTTGGAATCTTCAAGTTTCTGCTTCTCGGCGTTACGCTTCTGCATTTCGAACTCGAACAGCTTGGCCTTGAGCTGTTTCATGGCCTGGTCCTTGTTCTGATGCTGACTGCGACCGGCCTGACAGGCCACCACGATGCCGGTGGGGTTGTGGGTCAGTCGCACCGCGGACTCGGTCCGGTTAACGTGCTGACCACCCGCCCCGGAGGCGCGGTAGACATCAACCCGCAGATCGGCGGGGTTGATCTCGATCTCGAAGCTGTCATCCACTTCCGGCGAGACAAACACGGAGGAGAAGGAGGTGTGACGACGATTGCCGGAATCGAACGGGGATTTACGCACCAGACGGTGAACTCCGGTTTCGGTACGCAGCCAGCCATAGGCATAGTCGCCTTGGAAATGCACCGTGGCACTCTTGATGCCGGCAACCTCACCGTCCTGGGCTTCGACAATTTCGGTCTTGAAGCCGTGGCGCTCACCCCAGCGCAAAAACATGCGCAGCAACATATTGGCCCAGTCCTGGGCTTCGGTGCCACCGGAACCGGCCTGGATATCGAGGTAGGCGTTGTTGGCGTCCATTTCGCCGGAGAACATGCGCCGGAATTCCAGCTTCTGCAGTTCGCCGTCAAGCGCTTCGAGATCGGAGGTAATCTCTTCGGCAGTGGCTTCGTCGTCTTCTTCCACCGCGATTTCCAACAGGCCTTCGGCGTCTTCCAGGCCGGACGTCAGGTTGTCGATGGTCTTGACGATCAGCTCCAGGTCCGAACGCTCCTTGCCCAGCCCCTGGGCCCGTTCCGGGTTGTCCCACACCGTGGGCTCTTCCAGTTCGCGCTCTACTTCAACCAGCCGTTCACTTCGGTGGTCGTAGTCAAAGGTACCCCCTAAGCGCATCAGTGCGCTCACGAAGTTCTTTAATCTTCGTCACAATGGGATTGATTTCCATGAAACCGCTTCTCACCTTCGGGAAATGTGGTGCTCGCCATTCACCAGCTAACAAAAAAGGGTGGCGCGAGCGCAATCGATCAGACGCGGCATTTTAACGGAAATCCGGGGGCAAATCAGCCTGCGCCGACGGCGAGAACCGAAGATTCCCGCCAATCAGCCCAGCGGGGCCGAGGCTGGCTCCAGGTAGTCGATCAGCAACTGCAGCGAAGTGCGGCCACGGAAGGTGTTGGCATCTGGCTTGTACACCGCTCGCGCTCCGGTTGCGGTATAGTCCGGCACCTCGGCCCCGGTGTTGAAGGCAATGGCGTCCACCACCTCGCCACCGGTGGCCGGGCGCAACACCAGCTTGAGATGATTCTGGCCGACAACGCGCTGGCTGATGACCTGGAATTCACCGTCGAACAGCGGCTCGGGGAAATGCTGTCCCCAGGGTCCCGCCCGCCGGAGCAGATTGGCGGTTTCCAGGGTCAATTCCTCCGGCGCTAACGGGCCGTCGGTGGTGATTACCGCCTCCAGATCGGCAGCGGTGATGGCATCCCGTACCGCTGCATCGAAAGCGGCGGCAAAGGCCTCCAGGTCCTGAGCGGCGATGGTCATGCCAGCGGCCATGGCGTGGCCGCCGAACTTCTTCAGGATGCCAGGGTGGCGGGTGTCCACCGCCGCCAGTACATCCCGAATGTGCAAGCCCGGAATCGACCGCGCAGAGCCTTTGAGCTCCTCGCCATCCTCACTGGGCGCAAACGCAATCACCGGGCGATGGGTCTGCTCCCGCAATCGCGCCGCCAGGATACCGATCACGCCCTGATGCCACTGGGGATCGAACAGCGCCAACCCCCAGGGCAGGCCGTCCAGATCCAGCGACATGGAGGCCAGCAGATCCTGGGCCTGGCTTTTCATGTCCCGCTCGATGGTGCGCCGTTCACGATTGAAGGTGTCCAGCTCGGTTGCCAGCCGCCGCGCCTCATCCGCTCCGTCCGCAAGCAGACAGGCAATGCCCACACTCATGTCGTCCAGACGCCCGGCGGCATTGAGGCGCGGCCCGACCACAAACCCGAGATCGGTGGCGCTGATGGCGCTGTGATCCCGGCCAGCCACCTCCAGCAGCGCCAGGATTCCCGGACGGGCCTGACCCTGGCGGATGCGGCGCAGCCCCTGTTCCACAAAAATACGGTTGTTGTGATCCAGAGGCACCACATCGGCCACGGTGCCGAGCGCCACCAGGTCCAGCAGAGAGCCCAAATTGGGCTCGGGCTCGGGCAAGTCGCCGGCCTCCCGCAAATGACGCCGCAGGGCGGTGAGCACGTAGAACATCACCCCCACGCCGGCAGCATTTTTGCTGAGAAACGGGCAGCCCGGCTGATTGGGGTTTACGATGGCGTCAGCGTCAGGCAGCGATTCGCCAGCCAGGTGATGATCGGTAATCAACACCTTAACCCCCATCTCCCGGGCAACCGCCACGCCTTCAAGGGCGGAGATACCGTTATCCACCGTGACCAGCAGATCCGGCAAGGCGCCTTCGTCCCGCAGCCGATGGAGAATGCCCGGGGTCAGGCCATAGCCATCGGCAAAACGGCTGGGCACCCGGAAATCCACATCCCCGAGCCCCAGCATCGATAGCCCAAGCACCGCCACCGCCGTGCTGGTGGCGCCATCGGCGTCAAAGTCGCCCAACACCAGCACCCGCTGATGACTCCGAATGGCTTCGGCCAACAACGCCACCGCCCGCTCAATGCCACGCAGTTCCAGCGGCGACGCCAGTTGCTTCAAGGCATAGCTAAGTTGTTGATCGGAAGTGACGCCGCGCGAGGCATACAGCCGACGCAGCAGGGGGGGGATTTGCCCACCCCATTCCGGCGCTGAGGCCGGAAGGGGGCGACGTACGATCTTTTTCGGGGTCATAGGGACCAAGTTACCGTTAAGCGTGCTTCCAGTGGTCAGCCATGAACGACTGCACCGCGGCCAGGTCGTTGTCCAGCACGGTGCAACGCTCCTCCCGTTCGAACAGATCGGCCATATGGGCCGGCAGCTGGGGCTTGACGCTCAAACCGGCTTCGGCAATGGCATCCGGGAACTTGGCCGGATGGGCGGTGCCCAGGGTAACCATGGGAACACTGGCATCCCGGCGACAGTTCCGGGCCGCGCGTACGCCGATGGCGGTGTGGGGATCCAGCAGGTATTCGTTCTGCTCATACACCTGGCGAATGGTGTCGCAGGTGTTACGGTCATCCACCGCGTCACTGTCAAACAGCTTGCGGGCATTGCGCCAGCGATAGTCCTCAATGCTCACAGGGCCCTGCTGGGCACGTTCCAGCAAATCCCTCACGGCGGCGCCGTCACGCCCGTGCAGGTCGAACAGCAGTCGCTCGAAATTACTGGACACCATGATGTCCATGCTCGGCGACAGGGTATGTTCCAGCTGGTGCTGCTCATACTTGTTGCCGCTCATGAAGCGGTGCAGGATGTCGTTGCGATTAGTGGCAATCACCAGCTGGGAAATGGGCAATCCCATCTTCTTGGCCAGGTAACCGGCAAAAATATCGCCAAAGTTACCGGTCGGCACCGAGAACGCCAGACTGCGATCCGGGCCGCCAAGGGCGAGAGACGCCTGGAAGTAGTAAACGATCTGGGCCATGATCCGCGCCCAGTTGATGGAGTTCACCGCCGCCAGCTGGGTCTTGCCCCCCAGGAACGACTGATCACCGAAACTTTCCTTGACCATCCGCTGGCAGTCGTCGAAGTTGCCGCGCACCGCAATGTTGTGGATGTTGTCACCCAGAACGGTGGTCATCTGGCGACGCTGCACTTCGGACACCCGCTCATGGGGATGGAGAATAAAGATGTCGACGTGTTCACAATGCCGACAGCCCTCGATGGCCGCGGACCCGGTGTCGCCGGACGTCGCACCCATGATCACCACGTGTTGCTTGCGCTTCTCCAGCACATAGTCGAGCAGGCGACCGAGCAACTGCAAGGCGAAATCCTTGAACGCCAGAGTCGGGCCACGGAACAGTTCCATCACCCACTCATTGCAGTCCAGCTGCACCAGCGGAGCAACCGCCGTATGGGAAAACTTCTGGTAGGTCTCATCCAGCATCGCCCGGAAATCGTCCGCCGGAATGGCGTCGTCGACGAACGGGTGCATCACATTGAAGGCGAGTTCGCTGTATGACAGACCACGCCAGCTGCGGATCTCCTCCAGGCTGAAGTGCGGCAGCGACTCCGGTACGTAGAGACCACCATCGCCGGCCAGGCCGGTCAGCAGAACATCCTCAAACCCCAGGGCGGGGGCCTCGCCCCGTGTACTGATATATCTCACGCTGTATTCCTGTTAACTGAAATTTTCTGCACGGATACGCACGACCTGGCCTACGATGTCGGCCAGCGCCTCGATATCCTCGATCGCCCGGTTAACCTGGCGCTCCTGTACGGTGTGAGTCAGGATGATGACGGGGATCTTGCCATCCTCCAACTCGGATTCCTTCTGGACGATGGACTCAATATTGATACCATGTTCACTGAGGATCGAAGCCACCTTCGCCAGCACGCCCGGATGGTCCTCCGCCTGAATCCGCAAATAGTAGGCGGACTGAATGTCTTCCATCGGCAGCACGGGCAAGTCTTCCAGCGCGCCCTGGGAGAAGCCCAGATACGGCACCCGGTGGGAGCTATCGGTGGCCACGGCACGAGCCACGTCCACGACGTCGGCAATAACGGCGGACGCCGTTGCCTCATCACCGGCGCCAGGTCCGTAATACAGGGTCTGGCCCACGGCATCGCCGTCCACCAATACCGCATTCAACACCCCGTCCACCTGGGCGATCAGATGCCCCTGGGGCACCAGGGTCGGGTGCACGCGCAGCTCAATGCCATTCCCGCGACGGCGTGCGATCCCCAGATGCTTGATCCGGTAGCCGAGCATTTCGGCATGGGCAATGTCGTATGGGGTGATCTTCGAGATGCCCTCGGTGTAGGCCCGCTCAAACTGCAACGGCACGCCAAATCCGGTGGAGGCGAGGATGGTCAGCTTGTGGGCGGCGTCGATCCCTTCAACGTCAAAGGTCGGGTCCGCTTCCGCATACCCGAGCTGCTGCGCTTCCTTGAGCACATCGCCAAATTCCCGTCCGGCACGCATTTCGGTGAGAATGAAGTTGCCAGTGCCATTGATGATGCCCGCAATCCAGTCGATGCGATTGGCCGCCAGGCCCTCTCGCATGGCCTTAATGACCGGGATGCCGCCCGCTACGCCAGCCTCGAACGCGACAATCACCCCTTTCGCTTCGGCGGCCTCGAAAATCTCGTTGCCATGCACGGCGATCAGGGCCTTATTGGCGGTGACCACGTGTTTACCGTTCTTGATGGCCGCCATCACCAGCTCTTTGGCGGTTTCATAACCGCCGATCAGCTCGATGACGATGTCCACGTCAGGATCATTGACCACATCGAAGATGTCGGTGGTGAAAGGAATGTCGCCCAGATCGAAATCGGTCCGCTCGGTGCGACTCGCGACCCGGCTGATTCGAATATTGCAGCCCGCCCGGCCAGCAATCTGGCTGGCGTTCCGGTTCAGTACATTAAAGGTACCGCCACCTACCGTACCCAGCCCGCAGATTCCGACATTGACGTCTTTCAATCTTTCACCTCTGTTCCTGATGGTTGGAAAGCCCGCAAACCGCTGAGGTGGTCAACCACAGCCATTCGGCCGACTCCGTAGTTTTGGAGCCGCCTAGTATACCGATTAAGCAGCCAGTTGTGTTAGGACCGCCAGCAAATGCGGATTTAGTGTCCCGTCTGCCTGATTCGCTAATCTACTGCGCGACACCAGAAAGCCCGAGCCCCTTCGCCAACTGTTCCGCAGGCACATAGCCGCGAATCATGTTGCCGTCTTCCAGCACAATGGCCGGAGTACCGGTAACACCCAGCTGCCGCCCCAACCGATACTGCTCCAGCACCGGGTTGGCGCAGCTGGCAGATGCGACACCCTGGCCCAGCTTGGCGGCGTCCATGGAGGCCTGCTGATCGTCGGCGCACCAAACCGACTCGTACTTGGCGAACGAAGGGGTATTGGGTCCGCTACGGGGGAAGGCGTAATAATTAACGGTAATTCCGAGCGCATTGAGCTGTGGCACTTCGCTGTGCAGCTTGCGGCAGTAGCCACAGTCGATGTCGGTGAACACGTTGATCTGCGCTTTCTCTTCGCCATCGGCCTGGAAGCGGATAATGCCTTCCTGCCCCAGCTCAGCCAGCGACGCCACGCGAATGTCGGCTCGGGCGCTCTCCGAGAGATTGACCAGACCATCATCCGTCAACTGCAGCAACTCACCGCTGAAGAAAAACTGACCGTCTTCCGTGGTGTAGATCAACTCCTTCTGCTCACTCACCACCTTATACAGCCCCGGTGCCTGTGAAGGCTCCACGGTCACCCGCCCCAATGCCGGCAACGATTCCGACAGCCGCTTGGCGATGGCCTCTTCCACCTCCCCCGCCCAGGAGGCACCACTGGCCGCCAGGGCCAGAACCATGGTCACCGACGGCAGCCGGTGGGCGATATTCTTCGTTCTCGACATAGTGGATCCTATTGTTGTTGCCCAGCGCTCTGGGCTGCCGACCGGACCGTTCCGGTCAATCCCGGGTCTTTTGCGACCTCAGATGGCGACAAAAGTTCATTCCTTACGCTGCCACCCACTGTACCAAGCCTGGGGCACGCTGCCTAACCTCGCGGGTGGTGGTCACGATGCAAGGACTGAAGCCGTTGCCGTGCAACATGGGTATAAATCTGAGTGGTGGACAGATCGGAGTGACCAAGCAGCATCTGCACCACGCGCAGATCGGCACCATGATTCAATAAGTGGGTGGCGAAGGCATGGCGCAAGGTGTGGGGCGACAAGTGCTGGTGAATGCCCGCCCGGACCGCATACTGTTTTATGCGGTGCCAAAACGCCTGCCGGGTCATGGCGGAGGCACGGTTACCCGGAAAAAGGTCATCGCTGGCGCGCCCCTTCAGCAGCTCGGCGCGGCCGGCTTTCATGTACCGCAAGAGCCAGTCGACGCCCTCCTCCCCTAGCGGCACGAGGCGATCCTTGCCCCCCTTGCCAGTGATTCGCACCACCCCCTGGCGCAGATTCACCTGGTCTACCCGCAGGGTAACCAGTTCCGTTACCCGCAGACCACAACCGTATAGGATCTCCATCATGGCCTTATCCCGCAGCTCGATGGCGGAATCCGGGTCCGGTTCGTCCAGCAGCGCTTCGACGTCGGATTCGGAGAGTGTGCCCGGCAAACGCTTCGGCAACTTCGGGCTGTCAATGCTAAGCGTGGGGTCTTCCGCGATCACCCCCTCTCGCAGCAGATATCGGTAGAATCGGCGCAAACAGGACAGCCTACGCGCGGCAGTGGAACTTTTCCGGCCTTCCGCCATGTTCCATGAGATCCAGTCCAGCAGATCGCTTCGGGTGACCGCCGATAGCGGCTTGGCGGGCTGACGATTCGCCCACCATTGCGCCAGACGCTGCAAGTCGCTGCGATAGGCCGAACGGGTATTCCCCCCGAGACCCTCTTCGAGCCAGAGCGCATCGCAAAACCGCTCAATCAGTTCCGCTGCCTCCGCATTAATCGCCCCAGTCAATCAACCCCCCAGTCAATCAGCACCTCAGCCTTAGCCACAACGCCAGCCATCACACCGGCACAGTCCGCTGCCATGCTTCGACAAACTCGCCTGCGACCACATCCGCGCCGCGCAGCCAATGCGCATGCAGGCCGTGTATCGACGGTCTTCTCCGAGGACCGCTCCAGACGCAAAAAAGGCAGCCAGTGGCTGCCTTTTTTGACCGTGCCGGACACCCAGTGTCCAGCTTACCGATCACCCCAGAGTGGAGCGAATCAGCCCAGCTTCTCTTTGATACGAGCAGCCTTACCGGACAGGTCACGCAGATAGTACAGCTTGGCCTGACGCACGTCACCGCGACGCTTAACGGTGATGCTGTCGATCAGCTTGGAGAAAGTCTGGAAAGTACGCTCAACACCCACGCCGTAAGAAATCTTACGAACGGTGAAGGAGGAATTCAGACCACGGTTACGCTTGCCGATAACCACGCCTTCGAACGCCTGCAGACGCTCGCGGTTGCCTTCGGTTACGCGCACCTGAATAACCACGGTATCACCCGGCGCAAACGCTGGGATTTCCTTGGTCATCTGTTCTGCTTCAATCTGACTGATGATGTTGTTCTTGCCGCTCATCGTATTGCTCCTGATACCCAATCTCTTAATGCCCTGATCGCTCAGAGGCACCCGGTTCATTTAAAATTTCATCCAGCAGCTCACGCTCTTCGTCCGTAAACACCCGCTCTTCCAGCAGGTCGGGGCGTCGCTCCCAGGTTCGCCTCAACGACTGTTTCAGTCGCCAACGCCGGATCTGGCCATGGTGACCGCCTAGTAACACGTCCGGCACGGCCAAACCTTCGTAAACTTCCGGTCGGGTGTAGTGCGGACAATCCAGCAAACCGTCGGCAAACGAGTCCTGCTCTGCCGACTGCGCATGACCCAGCGCTCCGGGGATGAGGCGTGTAACCGCATCAATCACTGACATGGCTGCCAGTTCGCCACCGGACAACACGAAATCGCCCAGCGACACCTCCCGATCGACTTCCGTCATGATCAGGCGTTCATCAACACCTTCGTAGCGCCCGGCGACCAGAATCAGGTTCTCCGCCGCCGCCAGTGATTCCACCACCGACTGGTTCAGGGTCTCACCCTGAGGCGAAAGATAGACCACGCAAGCCTTACCTGGCGCAGCCTCCCGAGCGGCATGGATGGCATCCCGCAGGGGCTGAATCTTCATCAGCATCCCCGGACCGCCACCATAAGGCCGATCATCCACGGTGCGATGCCGGTCATGCGTGAAATCACGCGGGTTCCAACATTCGAACTTGAGCAAACCGTCCCGAACAGCCCGACCGGTAACACCAACGTCCGTGACCGCCCCGAACATCTCCGGAAACAGACTAATTGCGCTGATCCACACCCGTCAGAACTCCGGGTCCCAGTCCACCACCAGGGTTCCGGCAGCAAGATCAATCTCCCGGACCACCTGATCGGGGAGGTAGGGAACCAGGCGTTCCCGCTGATCGATGGACTCAGCGTTCGCCCGAACCACCAACACGTCGTTGGAACCGGTTTCCATCAGGTGATGCACCTGACCCAGGCAGTCGCCCGACACCGTCGAGACCGTCAATCCTTCCAGCTGGTGCCAGTAGAATTCACCCTCGGGCAACTCAGGCAACGATTCGGTCGGCACAACGATGTCGGCGCCGCAATAACCGCGCGCCACATCCCGGTCTCCGACACCGGCGAACTTAACGACGATGCCCGGTCCGTGTCGGCGACCATCCTCAAGCTTGATCGGCTTACGCCGCCCATCCTGGACCAATGTCCAGCCGGGGTACTTCAGAATGCCGTCGATGGGATCGGTATAGGAATAGACCTTTAACCATCCCTTGACGCCATACACCGAGGAAATCCGGCCAATCACAGTTTCCTGCGAACGCTGTGTCATGCCACCACCTCGGCCAAAATCGGAATTACTCGGCGCCTTTCAGCAGCTGAGTAACACGATCGCTGGTCTGGGCGCCTTGGCCGAGCCAGTAGTTAACGCGATCACGATCTACACGCAGGCGCTCTTCCTGGCCACGGGCAACCGGATTGAAGAAGCCAACACGCTCGATAAAACGACCGTCGCGGGAGTTGCGGCTGTCAGTGACTGTCAGATGGTAGAACGGGCGCTTCTTGGAGCCACCACGAGCCAAACGGATTGTTACCATTTCGACCAATATCCTGTTCAGTTGTACGAACTTTGTACGATTCGCACCAGACCGCGAACGGCTGATACGAAGACCCATACTCGAAAGGGGCGCTATTCTATGCCAAAAAAGCGCCAAAGAAAACAGCTAATGCACCTAGGGTGCCTCTGATTTTCACATACGACCAAAGGGCGGCATTCCGCCACCCGGCGGCATCATGCCACCCATACCACGCATCATATTGGCCATCGCACCTTTCTTGCTGAATTTCTTCATCATTTTCTGCATCTGCTTATGCTGCTTCAGCAATCGGTTGATGTCCTGAATCTGGGTACCGGAGCCGGCGGCGATCCGGCGCTTGCGGGAATTATTAATGGTATCCGGATAGCGCCGCTCTTTCGGCGTCATCGAACAGATGATCGCCTCCATCTGCCCAATACTCTTGTCATTGACCTGCTGCTGGGCCACCTGCGCCATCTGGCCCATACCCGGCAGTTTGTCGAGCAGCCCGCCAATGCCCCCCATGTTCTTCATCTGCTGGATCTGGTCGCGGAAATCTTCCAGATCGAAACTCTTGCCCTTCTTGATCTTTGCGGTGAGCTTCTGAGCCTTCTTCTGGTCGAGCTTACGCTCCGCCTCTTCTATTAAGGAGAGCACGTCGCCCATACCCAGAATCCGTGACGCCACCCGGTCCGGGTGAAACGGCTCCAGGGCGTCACTTTTCTCACCCACACCGAGGTACTTGATCGGCTTCCCGGTAATGTGGCGAACCGACAATGCCGCACCACCGCGGGCATCACCGTCAGTTTTGGTGAGCACCACCCCGGTCAGCGGCAGCGCGTCATTGAACGCCTTGGCGGTGTTGGCGGCGTCCTGCCCGGTCATGGAGTCGACTACAAACAAGGTCTCGACGGGGCTCACCGCGTTGTGGAGCCGCTTGATCTCGCCCATCATCTGCTCGTCCACATGCAGACGGCCCGCGGTGTCGAGGATGACGACATCGATGTGCTTCTTGCGGGCGGCATCAATAGCGCCCTCAGCAATGACAATGGGATCCTGGTCGGTGCTACTGGGGTGGAACGCCACACCCACCTCGTTCGCCAGTGTCTCGAGCTGGTTAATGGCGGCCGGACGATAGACGTCGGCACTGACCACCAGCACGGACTTCTTCTCACGCTCTTTCAGCAGCCGCGCCAGCTTGGCAACCGTGGTGGTCTTACCGGCGCCCTGCAGGCCCGCCATCATGATGACCGCAGGGGGCTGAACCGCCAGGTTCAGCGCCTCGTTGCCTTCTCCCATGACGCGCTCCAGCTCCTGCTGGACCACACGGACAAAGACCTGACCCGGGGTCAGGCTGCGCTGAACCTCCTGACCAACCGCCCGCTTGCGCACGCTTTCGACGAACGCCTTGACCACCGGCAAGGCCACATCCGCTTCAAGCAGCGCTTTACGCACCTCCCGCAACGTGTCCTTGATATTGTCGTCGGTGAGCCGGGCCTGGCCGGAAATTTTCCGGAGACTGCCCGAGAGTCGATCTGTCAGGTTCTCAAACATAGCGTAAATCCGTACCCCTGATTAATGGATGCATGAACAGGGAACCGGTTGATTCCGGTTGCACAATCGCGACATTATAACCAGACTATCGCGCTTAAACGACCAGCCGAGTCAAATCATTGAATAACAAACCCGCCTATGAGCCCGTCTCGAACGCCTCAAGGCCCCCAAGCCCCGATCGACAACAAGTAAGGACGACATGGGAACGCTGATTCTCGCGGTGATCTCACTCTTTCTGTACAGCGTCGGCACCGCCTTACAGGCGCTCAGCTTTCGCGGACGCGTTCACACCAATCTGGCGATCATCAGCCTGGTGGGCGCTCTAGCCCTGACCAGTCACGGCCTGCTGATCTGGCAAACTATTCATCACGACGGCGGCTTCGACCTGGGCTTTTTCCAGAGTTCGGTGCTGATTTCCTGGCTGATCGTCGCCCTGCTGCTGGCACTGGGCATTCGCAAACCGGTCCACAACCTGGCTCTTGCCATCTATCCCCTGGCCGGACTGACCATCCTGATGCTACTGGCGACACCCGCCACATCGCGGCTGGTGGCAGACGACAACTACGGGATGCTGTCCCACATCACACTTTCGATCACGGCCTACAGCCTGCTTACCCTTGCCGCCGCCCAGGCCGCTCTGCTCTACTTTCAGAACCGGAAGCTCAAGCACAACTACAACAGCCTGCTGGTCCGCAACTTGCCACCGCTACAGACCATGGAATCCTTGCTGTTCGAAATGGTCTGGGCCGGCGTGGTCCTGCTGGTACTGGCGATTGCCACCGGCGCCATGTTCGTTAACGACCTGTTCGCCCAGAACATTGCCCACAAGACCATCTTTTCGCTGATGTCGCTGGCGGTGTTTGTAGCCCTGCTCATTGGGCGCTACACCAAGGGATGGCGCGGCCTCACCGCGAGCCGCTGGACCCTGACCGGCTGCGCACTGCTGATGCTTGGCTTCTATGGCAGCAAATTCGTGCTGGAACTGGTGTTTCACCACGCAGGCTAGGCCAGGCAACCGCAAAGCTTGACAGCAGTCGCGATGACCCCCTATTTTCGCTACTCATCCGCAACATAAGGATTCCCTCTCTTGAACGAGGCATCGCTTCCGGCGCTGTTTTCACTCCTCGCGGGGCTGATTTTACTGTCCGCATTTTTCTCCAGCTCCGAGACCGGCATGATGTCGCTGAACCGGTATCGCCTGAAGCACCTGGCGAAAACCGGCCACAAAGGCGCCCGACGGGCGCAAAACCTGCTCCAGCGCACCGACCAGTTGATTGGCGTTATCCTCATCGGCAACAACTTCGTCAACATACTGGCCTCCGCTATTGCCACCGTAATTGCCATACGGATCTGGGGCGATGCCGGCATTGCCATCGCGACGCTGCTTCTGACTATCGTCATCCTGATTTTCGCCGAAGTCACCCCAAAAACCCTCGCTGCGCTGTTCCCAGAAAAGATCGCCTTTCCCGCCAGCCACGCCCTGGCGCCCATGCTCAAGGTCCTCTACCCGGTGGTCTGGCTGGTCAACCTGTTCACTGGGGCCATCCTGAAATTGATCGGAGTGTCGGCGCAGGACGCCGCCAACGACCACCTCAGCCGGGAGGAGCTACGCACCCTGGTTAACGAAGCCGGCGCCCTGATTCCCACCAAACACAAGGACATGCTGGTCAGCATCCTGGATTTGGAGAACGTCACCGTCAACGACATCTTCGTCCCCCGGAACGAAGTGGTGGGCATCGATCTGGACGACGATCTGGACACCATCATTCGGCAGCTGCGCAGCAGCCAGCACACCCGCCTGCCCGTGTACAAGGGCGACATCAACAACATTCAGGGCGTACTGCACCTGCGCAACACCTCCAAGCTGCTGATGCAGGACGACATCAACAAGGCCATGCTGATGCAACTGTGCCGGGAGCCCTATTTCATTCCTGAAAGCACCCCACTCAACACCCAGTTAATCAACTTCCAGAAAGGCAAGCGCCGCTTCGGCATCGTGGTAGACGAGTACGGCGAAGTGCTGGGCATCGCCACCCTGGAAGACATTCTTGAGGAGATCGTCGGGGAATTCACCACCGATTACGCGGCCACCAGCCCGGACATCATTCCGCAAGATGACGGCACCTACATCATTGACGGCACCGCCGCCGTACGCACCATCAACAAGACACTGGGCTGGAAATTGCCTACCGACGGCCCCAAAACCCTCAATGGCCTGATCACCGAGACCCTGGAATCCATTCCCGAGACCAACATCTGCCTGCGGGTTGAGAACCATCGGATCGAAGTGCTGCAGATCAAGGACAACGTCGTCAAAGCCGCCATCGTTCATCCACTCAAACGTCGTGGCCGCAGCCACTGAGTCGTGGCCAGGGCTATATGCGATTCCGTTATAGCCGCTTCACGGGTTGGAAGATCATATTTTAAGCACAGCCTTGACCTGACAGGCACCAGATTCAACACTGAAATGGCAGTCGTGCATAATAAAAACAGGAGTGCGAGCCATGAGTCTGGGGCATACTATTGGTCTGCTCACCCACCCGGATCAGGAGTGGGAAGCCATCAGAAAAGATTCAGAATCAGTCAGTAAGCTTTATTTTGGGCACATATTCTTACTCGCCCTGATACCAGCCGCGGCAGGGTACTACGGCAGCACCCAGGTAGGCTGGCAAATCGGAGATGGTCAGGTTATCCGATTGACCACGAGCAGCGCATTGCAGCTGTGCGTGCTGTTTTATGCCGCCATGCTGGCCGGCATCTACATCATCGGCCGGTTCATTGACTTTTTTGCTGCCACGTATGAAGTCAGGGAGAAGCAACCACACGGAGTCACACTAGCAGCCTATACCGCAACCCCGGTGTTCTTGCTGGGCGTCATTGCCGCCTACCCGAACATCTGGGTGAACATGCTGGTCGGCCTGATTGCCATTGCTTATTCCGTCTACCTGCTTTATGAGGGGCTGCCCATCCTGATGAAGATTCCGGCGGAGCGAGGTTTCATGTTTGCGTCGTCGGTTCTGACCGTGGGCCTGGTGATGCTGGTCGCCTTGTTGGCGATCAGTGTTGTTATCTGGAGCATGGGCATTGGCCCCGTCTACACCAGTTGACGGAGCCCATGTTGACGAGACTGGTATAGAGGGCAGTGTTCCCCCGGGCGGGATCCGGGGAATAGGGTAAGTTGCCGATCCCGCGGGAACCGCCTGAGCAGGCAATAACCAATTGGTCATTTTACCTTGCAAGGAATTACGGTAAATTACGCGCATAATCATAATAGAAGCAGTGTAGCTCGGTCATGTATCCGGTTGAGGCGTAACAGGAGTCAGCCATGAAAAAGCAGTCCGGCATACATTATCTCCGTGAGCACAGGGATGCCGGCAGTAAATCAAAACTTCCACTGGAAGTGGTACGGATTCGTGACACCGTCACCGCCGGGCTATGCGATTTATTGCAAGGGGCTTTTGATGCTGTTGACGATTCGTTATTCGAGCTGGCCAATAACGCGCGCAGCAATAACGAACAGAATCGCTACTTTGAAGCCATGCGCGAGATCCGAATCAAGCGCAGGGGCATTGAACGGCAATTCCAGATCTCGGTGAATGAGTTATTTGACCACCCTCCCCGGGCCGGCAGCGCCGCGTCCGCGGAACCAGCCACAGAAAAAGCCACGCTAGACAACCTAACCCTGGTTCAGGACGACGACCTCGAAGAACAGGTCGCGCTGAACGCCATGGTCACCAAATCCCGTGCGCACTTTCAGGGCCCTCTCATTCAGCTGCAAACCCGGTTTTCGGTGATCTATCCCGATGCCAGCGAGGATACCCCGGTCAATCCGCTCGCCCCGGAACACCTCTGCTCGGCATTTGTTGAGGCCACGCAAGCACTTGAGATCCAGATACGCGAACGCCTCATCGTTCTCAAGCAGTTTGATCGCTATGTCGTCTCCAATCTGGGCATGCTGCTGGACGAAGCCAACCGAATCCTGATCCAGGCGGGCATCATTCCCAATTTTCGCTATCACGGCAAAACCAACGAAAAAGCCAGCGCACCGTCAGGAGAGACTCAATCCACGCCGCAGACCGCCACGCAAGCTGCCGACAGCAGCCCTGAGAACGAAGCGTTGTTTGAGCAGATTCGCCAACTGCTCAACCGTCAGCGGCAGGTTAGCGGCCACCACCCCCGAGCGGCCGACCCCAATATTCATGTGGTGGGCGGCCCGGAGCTGATGCATTTGCTGGCGTCTTTGCCACAGATCCCTCAGGATGCGCCCTCCGGCGATCTCAGCGATGGCAAGCCGCTGGTGCTCGACCTGCACCAGGTCGTCGAAAGTCTGTTGCGCAGCACCGAAACCTCGGACGGCAAGAAACCCGCCTTGAACGAAGCGGACGAGGACCTGATCAACCTGATATCCATGTTGTTCGAGTTCATCCTCGACGACTACAACCTTTCAGCCCCGATCCAGGTTCTGATCAGCCGCCTGCAAATCCCCATGCTCAAGGTGGTCATCAAGGACAAATCTTTCTTCAGCAAGGCGGCCCACCCCGCCCGCCGGTTGCTGAACTCCCTCGCCCGTGCCGGTATCGGCTGGAGCGAAAGTGACGAGAAGACCCGCGACAAGCTCTATAACCAGATCCACACCATCGTGCTGCGCATTCTTGAGGAATTTGACGGCGACATCTCGCTGTTCGAGCAACTTGGTGACGAGTTTGAACAGTTCCTGGCGCGGGAGAACCGCCGGGCATCTCTGGTGGAACAGCGAACCCGGGAATCCGAGCGGGGCCGCATCAAGTCGCAAAAAGCCCAGGAAACCGTCGACAAGCTGCTGCAGGAAAAACTGTCGCAGCACACCATCTCGGATGCCGTTCATGACATTCTGGCGAACGGCTGGAGTCGGGTCATGTTCCTGGCCTATCTACGCAACGATGTGGAAAACCGCTGGAACAGCGCGGTACGCGTGGTGGACGATCTGATCTGGTGCCTGCACCCCCACCTGGAGGATGAGGCCCGTGATCAATGGGTACGGGTTGTCCCCGGACTGCTGAAATCCCTTCGTGCCGGCCTGGAGGAAGTCTCGTACAATTCCAGCAAGCTCGATGGCATGATGAGCGACCTCAAGCACGAATTGACCGAGGCCTTTCGCACCCACGCCCTGGCAGAGGCCCGGGAGACGGCCAAAGGGCCGGAGCCGGAACAACCGCCCGAGCCACAACACCCAAGCGCCATTGAGCGGCAGCAGGAGCTTGAAGATGCGGCCATTGCCGAGTTCATCGAGAAGGTGGATGCCATCGACATCGGCACCTGGGTCGAATTTGGTTTGGTCAACGGCGCCAGCTTCCGCTGCAAACTGACCGCCGTCATCGAGGAAGCCGACTGCTTTGTATTCGTCAATCGCATGGGCCTCAAGGTCATCGAGAAAAAGCGCACCGAACTCGCGCATGAGATGCGCCGGGGCCGCCTGACCGTCCTGGAGCAGGGCGCGTTGATCGACCGGGCACTGGATGCCGTCGTCAGCACACTCAAGGGCAAGGCGGCGGGTTAATCCCGCACCTGCCCGAGCCAACCGGCCGCTGTAACCAGGAGTCGCCCGTTTTTCATGTTAGACACCGGACGCCGCAACGCCTTTCCGGCGAAGTACCGGCTGCTGCTGGCCTTGTCCGTCGCGCTGACGCTGCACACCCTGGTAGTGGCGTTCCTGCCATTCATCAATCTCCCCGATGACCGGCCAGACCAAGGCGTTATTAAAATCTCGCTGGCGCAGCCCGGCAGTCGCGAGAGTCTGCCGACACCCCCGCCAACCGAAGCCGTGCCGCACCGTCCTGCCGCCCTGCCGGCGCCCACACCGTCCACCTTGGCGGTACCGAGCAGACCGGCCAGCCAGAGGGTTGCCGATCCGGAACCACCAGCGCCTGCACCCACCAAACCGCCGCAAACGGCTCCGATGAGCACCAGCACCCCGGCGCCAGCCGATAAGGCAGCACAGGACGAACCCATTGAAACCGCAACGGAACAACTCGATGTCGTGACGCAGCTTAGCGAGCCTGCGCCAACATCGCCCTACCTGACCGCATTGGCCGTTCGTATCGCCGAGCACGCCCGCAGCCAGTTCGCCCATGCCTTGGCGGCGACACTCGCCCGCCGTCAGCCGGCACCGGTGCAGATCGAATTAATGCTGATGAATAATGGTGCGCTGATTGGGGCTTCGGTGGTTCGCTCGTCGGGCAATCCGATCATCGATCGGGCGGCATACCAGGGCGCGCTGAGCGCGAGTCCCTATCCGGCACCACCGGAGGGCAACAAGGAAGGCAACCGGTTCCGGGTTGAAATCGTATTCTCCCCGGAACGGTTATAAGCCGGCGCCGGCCGGCTCAGATAGGTATCAGGCCTCGGCCTGCTTAGCGGCAGCCTTGACCATTTCCGTCAGCTCTCCGCTCTCGGACAGCTCAAGCACAATATCACAACCGCCAACCAGCTCACCGCCGATGTACAGCTGAGGATAGGTGGGCCAGCTGGAATAAACCTTCAGCGCCTCACGCAGTTCCTGATTGTCCAGGATATTTACGAACGCGAACCGCTCTCCGCAGGCCATCAGCGCCTGGACTGTCCTGGCGGAAAAGCCACACTGGGGAGACTGCGGAGTACCCTTCATGTAAATAATGACAGGGTTCTCTTCCAACTGACTCTTGATAGTTTCGTTAATATCCATGAACGCTTACCTCTTCGTTGAATCCAGACCGTCACAGCAGGCTGCGCAGCGGCATAGAGAGTGCCCCACCGGTGGTACAGGCACTCGCGATTTACGACAGCCCCAGTGCAGGGAACATTTCAGCCTATTGTACACACCCTGCCAATCCCGCACCAAGAGCGCGTCCGTATAACTCCGAATCCTCTCCGCGCGCCCCACCCCAAGCGCACGACATTGTCATCACCGGGCTGACCCGCTAGACTTGGCCTTTCGCCTGTCGTCGGGCACGTCACGCAATTCCCGCGAAGCTTCCTGCCAGTTCCGCGCTCCGCTCTTTCGGAGTCGCGGCGGGACATGGTTCGGTTCGGGTCGGCTTCGAATTGCTTTCTCTCTTGGTTTCCGCTTCTTAAGGATCAGACAAAGGCCGTGAACATGGCAGTAAGACATTTCCTGACACTCAATGACATGACCCCCGACGAGCTGAACCAGCTCCTGGCGCACGCCAGCAGCCTGAAGCAGGAGTGGCGGGCCGGAAAACTACGCGATTCCCTGAAAAACCGCGTGCTGGCGATGATATTCGAGAAGTCCTCAACCCGTACCCGGGTGTCCTTCGAGGCAGGAATGGCTCAGCTGGGCGGCTCCGCCATGTTCCTCTCGCCCCGCGACACCCAACTGGGCCGGGGAGAGCCCATCGAAGACTCCGCCATTGTCATCTCCAGCATGGTGGACGCGGTGATGATCCGCACCTTCGCACACAACAAGGTCACCAGTTTTGCCGACGCCTCCAAGGCTCCCGTGATCAACGCCCTTACAGACGACTTCCATCCGTGTCAGCTGCTGGCAGACATGCAGACCTATCGCGAGCACCGCGGCAGCATCCAGGGTGCAACCGTAACCTGGGTCGGCGACGGCAACAACATGTGCAACTCCTATATCAATGCCGCCATGCAGTTCGACTTTAACCTACGGATTGCCTGCCCGGCCGGCTATGAGCCCGCCAAGGCCCTGCTGGACAAGGCTGGCAACCGGGTTACCGTGATTGCCGATCCCGACGAGGCAGCTCGCGGTGCCAATCTGCTGGTCACCGATGTGTGGGCCTCCATGGGCCAGGAAGAGGAACAGCAGACGCGGGAATCCGATTTCAAGGATTACCAGATCAACCCGAAACTGATGCAATTGGCCGACAAGGATGCGCTGTTCATGCACTGTTTGCCCGCCCACCGAGGGGAAGAGATTTCAGCGGACATGCTGGAACACAGCAGCTCTGTGGTGTGGGACGAGGCTGAGAACCGCCTGCACGCTCAGAAAGCACTGCTGGAGTTCCTGATCCTCGGCCAACTGGACTGAATAGACCATGAGCAGTGGCGGCGCAAGCCCATCCGACTGGCTGCTGGAGGTTAACAACCTCGCCTGTGGCTACAACGGTGCAACGGTGGTCAACAACATCCATTTCGCCCTCGGCCATGGTGACATTGGCTGCCTGCTCGGCCCCAGCGGCTGCGGCAAGAGCACGATCCTGCGTGCCCTGGCCGGCTTCCTGCCGCTGACCGCCGGCGAAGTCCGTCTGCAATCCCGGGCCATCAGCCTGCCGGGGCGTACGGTGGCGCCGGAGCAGCGAAAAATCGGCATGGTGTTTCAGGACTACGCCCTCTTCCCCCACCTGACTGTCGCCGGCAATATCAGCTTTGGCCTGAGGCACAGCTCACGGGCACAACGTCAGCGCAAGGTGGCGGAGCTGCTGGATCTGGTGCACCTCAAGGACCTGGCCCAAAGCTATCCCCACGAGCTCTCGGGCGGTCAGCAGCAGCGGGTGGCACTGGCCCGGGCCCTGGCCCCGGAACCGACCCTGATTCTGCTGGATGAACCGTTCTCCAACCTGGACGCCGACCTGCGCCGACGGCTCAGTCTGGACGTGCGTGAGATTCTCAAATCCCTCGGCATCAGCGCGTTGCTGGTCACCCACGACCAGCAGGAAGCCTTTGCCATGTGCGACCAGATTGCGGTGCTGCGCGCCGGCAGCATCCAGCAGTGGGATGAGCCGTACAACCTCTACCACGAACCGGTCAATCGATTTGTGGCAGGTTTTATCGGCCAGGGCGGCTTCATACCCGGCAAGGCACTGGGGCCGGATGCGATTGAATCGGAACTGGGGATTATTCGCGGCAACCGGGCCTACAAATGGCCAGCCGGCACCCAGGTCGATGTGCTCATCCGCCCTGACGACATCGTTTTCGACGCCGAATCATCGCTAAAGCCCAAGGTGGTGGAAAAAACCTTCGCCGGCACGTCCACCCTGTACCGGTTCAAATTGTCGAACGACACGGAGTTCGAGGCGCTGTTCCGCAGCCACCTGGACTTCCAACTCGGTGAAACGGTCCCGGTCAGGGTCGAGGCGGATCACCTCATCGCCTTTGAACGGGGCTGAGCCACCCGCCCCCGCCGGCAGGGGGCGAGCGGTGGCCGCGCCGCTCACTTATGGCAGATGCGCTCTATCGCATCCTCCCAGCCAGCGTAGAGGGATTCCCGCAGGCCCGGTGCCATGTCGGGCTCAAACCGGCGTTCGCGCTCCCACATAGTGGCGATATCGTCCAAGCCTTGGTAGACCCCTACCTGCAAACCCGCCAAGTAGGCCGCACCCAGGGCGGTGGTTTCGGTAACCCGGGGACGATCCACCGGCACATTGAGAATGTCTGCCAGGAACTGCATCACCCAGTCGTTCACCGCCATGCCGCCGTCTACCCGCAACTCCTGGAGCCGGGCGCCGTCGTTCTGGATCGCCCGAATCAGATCCTTGGTTTGATAACACACCGACTGCAGACCCGCGGTGACAATTTCGGCAATGCCGGTATCCCGAGTCAGCCCGAACAGCGCGCCACGGGCATCCGGGTCCCAGTGCGGAGCCCCCAGGCCGGTGAACGCCGGCACCATGTACACCGAGTTCTCCACCCCAACCGTCTCGGCGAGGGCGGTGGACTCGCGGGCATGGCCAATCAGCTTGAGCCCATCCCGCAACCACTGCATGGCGGCTCCGGCCACAAAAATGCTGCCCTCCACGGCGTAACTGACCTGTCCCTCCAGCCGGTAACCCACCGTGGTCAGCAATCGGTTCTCTGATCGCAGGGCCTCACTGCCGGTGTTCAGCATGAGAAAGCAGCCGGTGCCATAGGTGCTCTTGGCCATACCGCTCTGAAAACAGGCCTGTCCCACCAGAGCCGCCTGCTGGTCCCCGGCGATGCCCGCCACCCGTACCGGCGCACCCAGGATGTGAGCGGAAACGGTGCCAAACTCCGCGGCGGAATCCTTCACCTCCGGCAGAATCGCCCGGGGCACCCTGAACAGATCAAGCAGATCGCTGTCCCAATCCTGGCTATGAATGTTAAACAACGCCGTGCGCGAGGCGTTACTGGCATCGGTCAAGTGGGACCGGCCATCGGTGAGCTGCCACAGCAACCAGGTATCCACTGTCCCAAAGGCCAGCTCACCGGCCTCGGCCCGAGCCCTCGCGCCTTCCACTTCGTCCAGTATCCAGGCAACCTTGGTGGCAGAAAAGTAGGGGTCGATCAACAGCCCCGTCCGCTCCACTACCAGGCTCTCGTGCCCTTTACTGCGTAGCTGGGCACAGATGGCGGCGGTACGCCGATCCTGCCAGACGATGGCGCGATGAATCGGCTGGCCGGTGGCACGATCCCAGATGATGGTCGTTTCCCGCTGATTGGTGATACCAATCCCGGCGATCTCTTTCGCCTCAATGCTGGCCTGGCGAACCGCATCCCGACACACCTGCAACGAGCTCTCCCAGATCTCCATCGCGTCGTGCTCGACCCAGCCGTCTCGGGGGAAGTGCTGCTGAAACTCCTGCTGGGCGACGGCGACAATTTCGCCCTGTTGGGTAAAAACGATGGCCCGGGAACTGGTCGTGCCCTGGTCAATGGCCAGCAGATAGGTTGGCATCCTGAGTGTCCTTTTACGTCACGTGAATACCGCTTGGCGGCGGGCGATCGAAACAGGCCCACAAAGCGGCGAGCTTATAGTTGGATTTTCGTAAACGAAAATTATAATGAACTCATCGCCATTCGAAAACCCACATGCAGCATCTGCGTCACCCAACGAGACCCAATCCATGACCATCAACGCACGCCACGAAAACATCGTCGAACTGGTCAGCGACCGTGGCTTTATGACGGTGGAGACTCTGGCAGAGCACTTTAACGTTACTCCCCAGACCATTCGCCGGGACATCAACACCCTGGACGACGCCGGCCGGCTAAGGCGCTATCATGGCGGCGCCGGACTCCCCGCCAGCACCACCAACCTCGCCTATGCCGAGCGCCGTATCCGCAACCTGGACGAAAAACAGCGCATTGCCGAAGCCATTGCCGAACAGGTACCGGACAACAGCTCCCTGTTCATTAACATTGGCACCACCACCGAAACCATTGCCAAGGCCCTACTCGGCAAATCCGGACTGACCGTGATCACCAACAACCTCCATGTTGCCAGCATTCTGTGCAGCAAGGACGACTTTACCGTCATCATTGCCGGCGGCATGGTGCGCAACCGGGACGGCGGCATCATCGGCGAAGCCACCCAGGAATTCATCCGCCAGTTCAAGGTGGATATTGCGGTTATCGGCATCAGCGGCATCGACAACGACGGCGACCTGCTGGATTTCGACTACCAGGAAGTTCGCGTCGCCCAGGCCATCATCGAACACAGCCGCCAGGTCTTCCTGGCCGCGGACCACACCAAGTTCGGCCGCAACGCCATGATTCGCCTTGGCCACATATCCCAGGCAACACACCTGTTCACCGACTTGCAACCGAACAAGCGGCTGAGCGCCTGCATCAAGGATTCCGGCGTAAAACTGATTATTGCACCGGAATCAGAGACTTTCTGAGCACAAATGTTCGAAGGTGAAAATTTATCTTGGTTTCCACTGCGACTTTTCGCTAATATCGCCCTATATCATTTTCATTTTTGAACATTCGGGCGCTAAAATGGGCATTCAGGACAACCGGAACAAGACCACTTCCTACCAGGTATCAAGCACCTACGACCTCCTGATCATTGGCGGCGGCATTAACGGTACCGGCATCGCGGCCGATGCCGCCGGACGCGGCCTCAACGTCATGCTGTGCGAGCAGAGCGATCTTGGCTCCGCCACTTCCTCCGCCAGCAGCAAGCTGGTGCATGGCGGACTGCGTTACCTCGAACACTACGAATTCCGCTTGGTGCGGGAAGCTTTGGCTGAACGGGAGGTCCTGCTGAAAATCGCCCCTCACCTGGTCCGCCCGATGCGCTTCACCCTGCCCCATCGACGCCACCTGCGTCCGGGATGGATGATTCGCTGCGGCCTGTTCCTATACGACCACCTGGCGCCTCGGGAAACCCTGCCGCCGGCGCGGCGAGTGCGCTTCAACGGATCGGGCCCACTTAACCCCGCCATCAAGAAGGGCTACAGCTATTCCGACTGCTGGGTCGATGACGCCCGACTGGTGATTGCCAACGCCCAGGCCGCCCGCAACTATGGCGCCCGGGTTGCGCCATACACTCGGTGCGTGAAGGCACGGCAATTGAAAGATCAGGCACTGTGGGCGGTCGAGCTGAAGGACACCCGCACCGGCGAACTCAACACCGTTTACGCCAAGGCACTGGTCAATGCCAGCGGCCCGTGGGCGGCACAGATCTTCGACCAGGCCCTGGATCGACCGTCACCCCATGGCGTCAGGCTGATCAAGGGCAGCCATATCATCGTGCCGCGACTGGTCGACAGTGAAGAGGCCTACATCCTGCAAAATACGGATCGCCGAATCGTATTCGTGCTGCCTTATGAAGAAAGGTTCAGCCTCATCGGCACCACCGACAAGGAATACCAGGGCAATCCGGCGGACGTCGCTATAGATGACGACGAGGTCGACTATCTGCTCACTGTGGTCAATGAGCACTTCATCAGCCAGCTGTCCCGGGACGATGTCGTGCACAGTTACTCCGGCGTACGGCCCCTGCTCGATGACGAATCCAGCGATCCGTCGGCGATCACCCGCGACTATACGCTCGAACTGCAAGGCGACGCCTCCCAAGCTCCGCTGCTGAGCGTCTTTGGCGGCAAGATCACAACCTACCGAAAACTGGCGGAAGCCGCAGTGGAGCGTCTGCGGGCCTGGTTCCCGACGATGGGGCCCGCCTTCACCGGCTCGATGCCATTGCCGGGTGCCACGCGTCAGCTGAACAACCGCAGGGCAATCCTGGAGTGCCTCACCAGCCTGTACCCACAGCTACCACCCGAGATGCTGAATCGCTTCAGCCGCAGCTATGGCCTGCTGGCGATTCGCTTTCTTGGCGAGCGGCAATCCACCGCTGAGATGGGACAACACTTTGGCAGCACCCTGTACGAGTGCGAGACAAGGTATCTGGTGGAACAGGAATGGGCACGCACCACCGACGACGTGTTATGGCGGCGCAGCAAGCTGGGCCTGCAACTGGAGCCGGAGCAGGTGGAAAACCTGAAACTGTGGTTGGAGGCCGAGAACGGACAATGCGGACAAAAAAAAGGGCCGGAAATTCCGGCCCTCAAATGACGAATGAAACAAGGAAAGTTCGTAAGAACTACAACCTCAAAAGTCATCCCTTACCCGTACAGTATGCTCATTGAGCCCCCACGGCTCAGTGAGCATTAGGTGTTACTTTGTTACATTGGGTCACCTAGCGGTACATACGTCACATTTCCGAGCCCTTAGAGGGCGCCCTCAAGAGGCGCCTTGCGGGGCCAGACCAGACTGAAGCGGGCACCACCCAGGTCCTCACTGCGACTGACGAAAGCCTGGCCGCCGTGCCAGTACAAAATCCGCCTGACGATGGACAAGCCCAACCCGTAACCACCCGAGGTTCGGGTCCGGCTGTCGTCGAGACGGGCAAAAGCGGTAAACACCTTCTCCCAGTCTTCCTCCGGAATGCCTGAGCCGTCATCCTCCACATCCACCCGACAGTTGTCCTCATCGAGTTGGCAGCGAACCCGGACCCTGGTACTGGCGTAACGGGCAGCATTGCCCACCAGATTCTGGACGGCGCGATGAAGGTAGCGAGGCTCAACGTCGGACATCGCCCAGCGTTCGCAGTCATCGCTGATATCCGCCTCAATGACGGTGTCCGGGCGGACCAACTGCTGCTCGCCCACCACCTGCCGCACAATGTCCGTCACCGATGCCTCCACCAGGGAGAACACCGGCCCACCCTGCTCCAACCGGGCATAGGTCAGGATTTCATCGATCAGCTCGTCGAGCTCCTGGATATCGCCATCAATGCCATCCAACTGTTTCTGCAGCGCCTCCGGGCTATTGCTACCCTCCAGCATCTGCACGCCGAAGCGAATCCGCGCCACCGGGGTGCGCAATTCATGAGACACCGCATGGATCATTTCCCGCTGCACCCCCACCAGCCTCTGGATCTGCTCCGCCATGCCGTTAAAGGCTCCGGCAAGCCGTGACACCAAGGTGCTGTCCCCGGCCTCCACTCGCGCCCCCATCTCTCCCCGGGCAATGCGCACCGCGACCGACTCTACCGCCCGCAGGTTGTGATCGACGCCCCGCAATAACAGATACAGCGCTGCAGCCAGCACGCTGGCGGCCACCACCGCCAGCAGCAGGATGACTGACCAGTGCCAAGGATTGAAAGCAGAGGGCGGTGTCATGCCCAACAAGGTGCCGTCCTGCAAGCGGATCAGCACCTTGGTGGTATCCGCCTCGTCGCCCCGATACAAAGCCACATGGCGCTGGGTCACCTGCTCCAGCACGCTGGTGTCGGGCACGCTGCCACGGATCAACGGGGTTAGGACAACTCCGAGGGCCTCGGACAACTGGGCCATGAGCGTATCCCGCTCATCCGGTAGGGTTTCGTTGAGATGAAACAGGGAAACATAGGCAATCGCTTCGGCGACCTGTTTGTAGGTATCCCGAAAATTAGCCTCCAGCACACGCCCCTGGCTATCGACCACCATCACCCGCCAACCCAGGCTGGTCGCGTCAGCCACCACCTGGCCGTAGTCCAGGCGCTCCCGCGTGACCGGGCCCGCCACCAGATCGACAGGCGCAAGCCGGCGTACATCAGACAACTCTGCCAACCAAGGATACTGGACCAGTGGCTCAGGTATTGATGCCAACCATCGCATCAAGGGCGCCGGGTACTGTTCGTGCCAAGCCTGCAGGCGAACGGCATTGCTGCCCCAGAACAGGGAAAAGCACAACAACAAGACCACGGTTGTCAGCCCGATCAGGCGCAGGTACAGCTTCAGGAACAGCTTCAGGGGCATGAGTCCTACCCTGGAGAAACGGGCCGGCGCTCCACCGGCGCAGGCCACTGGTAGTCAGTCAGGCTTCCTTGACGAACAGATAGCCCTTGCTGCGAACGGTCTTGATCCGCCGCGGGTGTACCGGATCGTCGCCAATCTTGGGGCGAATCCGTGAGACCCGAACGTCAATCGAGCGATCCTGACCGTCGTACTCGATACCCCGAAGCGCGGTGAAGATCTCTTCCCGACTCAATACCCGCCCGGCACTGCTGGCCAGCAGCCACAACAGGTCAAACTCGGCGCTGGTCAGATCAATGCTCTTATCGTTAAGCCAGGCTTCCCGCATCGAGCGATCCACCACCAGGTCGTTAAACTGCAAGCGCACCGGTTCATCTTCGCCCTCTGCCTCCGCCGAGGACCCAGCAGTCTCGCCAACGCGACGCAACAGCGCCCGAATCCGGGCCAGCAATACCCGTGGTTGCACCGGCTTGCCGATGTAATCGTCCGCACCCATTTCGAGCCCGAGCACCTGATCCAGGTCGTCGGTTCTGGCCGTCAACATGATGATCGGCCCCGAAAAATACGGTCGCACCCGGCGGCAAATGGACAATCCATCTTCCCCTGGCAGCATCAAATCCAGCACCACCAGATCCGGCTGCTCATTGCGGATGCGATCGACTGCGTGCCCGCCATGGGATTCAACAGCCACCGTGAGCCCGTTCCCCTCCAAGTACTCCCGGGTCAGATCCGCCAGCCGTTCATCATCCTCAACGATGAGGATACGCCAACTTTCATTCGTCTGTTCCACGCCATCCATCTCTGATTTTGTTTTCCGGAACGGGTACCCGCCGCTAGACAGACCCAACCTCGCCTCCGTGCCTCAGCTACGGAGATCGCTTACTGCCCGCCTGACCGTAGGCTTTACGACCCCACGCGTTGCGTACTGCCAAAATGTTAAGCACTGCCTCAGCAGGTAAAGGCAGCCCTAACCTTTAAGGAGCCTCTTAGCCCAAGTGCTTTCTTAACCTAAGCACGCTCTTAACCTAACTACGTTCTTAACCTAATACGTTCTTAACCTTAAGTACTCTCTTAAACAGTACAGGCAACGTCCTGTAACAGCAATTATACATGGTATTCAGAAATATACATGGAACCGGCCAATCGTAACACCATGTGACGCATTGCCCGCTGGCCCGATCGGCCCCGCTGCTGTCACAGTTCCGTCACCCCCACTTCATCGAGCTGTCACACCGGCTTCATAGGCTTGTCTGAAAATGGAAACAAAGAGACAGCACCATGACCGTACAAACCGCTCGCGCTGCCCGCTCAGCCCGTCGCCTTAAGACTGTCATTACCCGCCAGCCCAGCTTGATCGAAGCGGCCCAACGGCTACGTTACGAGGTGTTTTCCGAAGAGTATGAGTCAGACTTGGGCAGCTGCACCCCCGGCCTGGACGCGGATGAGTTTGACAGCTGGTGCGACCATCTTGTGGTGACCGACGAAGCCAACGGCCAATTAGTGGCCACCACGCGGATCCTCCACAGCGACGGCGCCGCCCAAGCCGGCGGTTTCTATTCCGAAGGCGAATTCAACCTGACCAACCTGTACCGCCTGCCGGGCACGGTGGCCGAACTGGGCCGCACCTGCGTGCATCCCGACTATCGCAGTGGCGCCACCATCAGCATGCTCTGGGCGTCCGTTGCTGAATACCTGGTCGCCCAACGGGTCGATTACTTGATCGGCTGCGCCAGCATTGGCATGTCCGATGGCGGACAGCGAGCCTGGCGCATCGCCAAGCATTTGCAGCAGGAGTACCTGGCGGATGAGCGTTTCCGGGTGACGCCGAAGCGGGACCTGCCCCACCTGACTCACCCGGTCAGCGACGACCGACCGGTGGAGGCACCGGCGCTGATCAAGGCCTATATGCGCCTGGGGGCCAGGGTCTGCGGTGAGCCCTGCTGGGATCCGGATTTCCGCTGCGCAGACCTGCTGGTGGTCCTGGAAGTCAACCAGCTTGCGGACCGCTACAGCAAGCATTTCATGCGCCGTCAGAAGGATTGACACACCGGCTTTGCGAAGGAGACGCAAACATGGGCTACATTCGCCTGAGCGTTAGACTGACGCTGTTCGTGCTGTTCCTCGGTTTCACCGCCGGGGTTGCCGTTGCGGTATCACTGGCTGAACTGATCAAACGTCGCCCCATCGACCGCACGCCCTACGCCAGCTTCTGTTTCCAGGGCGCGGTACGCTGTCTTGGGTTTCGGGTCAGACAACAGGGCCAGGCAATCGACGGGCCGGTGCTGTTTATCAGCAACCACATCTCCTGGTCGGACATTCCAGTACTCGGCGGCACGGCCCCGTTGAGATTTTTGTCCAAGGCGGAAGTCGGGCAATGGCCACTGATCGGTTGGCTCGCCCATCAGGCAGGGACCCTGTTCATCCAGCGCCGCAGCGGTAAATCCGGACTCAGTCGCCAGGAAATTGCCGCAACACTACACCAGGGCCAATCCGTGCTGGTGTTTCCCGAAGGTACCACCAGCGCCGGCCTCACCGTTCTGCCCTTCCATCAGCGGCTATTGTGGGCAGCCGCGGACGCGGGTGTCGCCATCCAGCCCATCAGCATCGGATACCTGCGAGACGGCCAGCCGGATCATTTGGCACCGTTCATTGGGGACGACGACTTCCAGTCACACCTGATGCGGTTACTGCAAAAACCGGCAGTGGAGGTCGGCGTGGTCTATCACCCGCCGGTTACCGTGGTGCCAGGCGCTCTCATGGATACCCGCATGGACACCGACATGGACACTCTCTGCCAGACCCTGCGCCAGACCGTGATGGAGGGGCTGACGCAGATCCATCAGAGCGGGGCTCAGTCAGGCACCGCCGGCAAACCGGTCTCTGCCCGCTGAACGCTTCTCGCCGCCGGAACAGCCAGGCGGTACCGGCAGCCCCTCAGAACAGCGGGCGGCCGGCCTCGATCTCGTCCTCGGTCGCCTCCCGCCTGGCGATAATTTCCAGTTCGAAATACAGGGTCAAGCCCGCCAGCGGATGGTTGGCATCCACCATGACCAGATTGCCATCGATCGCCATCACCCGCACCACCTGGGCTTGCTCACCGGTGTTGGTCTGAAACTTCATACCGACCTGTAGATCCTCTATGCCCTCGAAGGCGGAGCGAGGGACCTTGCGCACCAAATCCGGGTTGTGGTCACCGTAAGCCATGGCCGGCGGAATGGTCACCTCCAGGCAGTCACCCGGACCGCGCTCCCGCACGGCCTCCTGAATACCTTCGATAACTCCATCACCACCCAACAGGAAGTGCAGTGGCTCGCCACCCTCGGAGGTATCCACCACCTCGCCGGTGCGGTTCTTCAGTTGATAGTGAACGGTATAAACTGCGGTCGTTTGCATTATGTCTTGGGAATTCCTTTGGTACCGAGGAGACCGGCGAGCGTCAGCCCCTGCAGCAACAGCCGCTGATGCAGCTTTTCCCGCAGGCCCTTCGGCGCATTCAGTCCCATGCGTTTCAACAGCGGCAGAACCGGCGACAGATCCGCCGGGGCCCCCAGGCCTCGCCACAATAGCGCCAGTTTACCACGACGGCTTGCGGTTGCCGCTTTTAACGCCTTGAGCGCCCTACCCAGCGCCAGCTCATCCTCACTGAAATCGCAGCCAAACGGAAACGCCGGGAACAACTCCTCGCCGGTCGCCGGCTGAAACACCGCCCGAACGGATTCCGTCGTGTTATGGCGCCATTCTTCCGGAAGCTCGTAATCCGCCGCCACTTTACCCGCGCGCTTGGCCTGTTTCAGCAGCTTTGGCTGGAACCGGGAGTCGGCGATCCGAATCATCTCCAGATACACCTGTTCATCGGATTTGCCACGCAGATCGGCAATGCCGTACTCGGTCACCACCAGGTCCCGTAGATGCCGGGGAATGGTGCAGTGAGCGTAATTGAACACGATGTTGGATACGGTTTTGCCACCGGACGACCGGGTACTGCGCAAGGTCAGGATAGAGCGGGCATCCGGCAGCTCATGGGCCATGGCAACGAAGTTGTACTGGCCGCCTACGCCACTGACCACCCGGCCATCGTCCAGGCCGTCGGATACGACAGCACCGTCCAGGGTATGCATCATGGCGGAATTGACAAACCGGCTCTCCTTGCGCTGAGCGGCCTTCAATTGTTGATTGCCTAAGCGGTGGTCGTACAGGTGGTTGATGTAATTCACACTGGTCATGCAGATCCGGTCCCGCTGGCCCGGCGTCAATTGCCGCAGCTGCTGATAGAAGGCCTCCGGCCCAAGGTAGAAGCCGCCGTGCAGCACCACCCCACCCTGCAGGCGTTGCCCCAGCGCGAGGAGCGCTATGCCCTCGCGGGCTGACGCATCATCCAGGTCTGGCTCCAGAGTCTGGCCCTGTACCACCAATCGCCCGCCCTTGTAACGCACATCCGCATGGAGAATGCCGTAATGGCTCAGCCAATGTACGTCCCGGGCTCGCAACGGCGAATGAATCAGCTCAGCCTCGCGCAGCGCGTCCAGCGTTGCCAGGCTAACCTCAAGCCCCACCTTGCCCTCATTGATCAGCCGCTGAAGCCCGGCATGATCGAACACCTCCCGCTTCAGCACGCCGGCCTGCAGCAGATGCATGAAGCCATCTACCATCATCTCACTGCAGCCGTACAACCCCTCCTCAAAGGTGCCGGTATCGCCACATTGCTGTGCCGCCGGCTGGCGCCGGGCCACCTCAAGCGCATCGAAAATCTGTCGCCAGGCCGCGTTGCGGGTATGCCGCAGCAGGGTGCTGTGCACCAAGGCAGCCCCCAGGGAGCCAATTCCCACCTGCAGGGTCCCGCCGTCCTTGAGCAACGTACTGGCGTAGAAGCCAATGGCATGATCCACCGAAGAGACGGCCATCTGAGGCACCGAAAACAGCGGGTACTCGGTTTTTTGACGGTCCAGCAGGATGTCAAAGCTGCTGGCGGCCACCTCGGCGTCCCGACCGAGGTAGGGCAGATGTCGATTGGTCTCGGCCACCAGGGCGATGGCCTCCCCGGCCTCGGCCCTGGCACGGAGCGCGGGGAGCAGATCCAGTGACAGATCCGGATTACAACTCAAACTCACCAACTCCGATTCCTTACCCTGAGCCGGCGCCACCAGCTGCCCGACAACATTGACCCCCTGGGCCAACAGATCCCGGACGGCGTGGGTGTAGTTGGTACAGACGTAATTGCGCTGCTGCTCAGTGTTGCCGAGAAAACTTCCGGCCTTAAAGAAGAACTCGGAGACCCGGACATTGTCGGGAAGCTGGCCGTCCACCACATCGCGGGCGTACTCCAGTTCCGGAATGTCGCCATAAAGTCGGTGGGCAAACGGCTCCAGAAAGCGCTGTTCCAGGGACGAATGCCCTTGGGGTGCCAGCATGGAAATGGCCGTTATGATGTGCAGATCGATGGTGGCATCCTGCTGGGCCCGGCGATAGAGCGCGTTCACGAATCGCACCGGCTTACCCAATCCCAATGGCAGACCGAGAATGATCCGGTTACCCACCCGTTCAATCACCGCATCCACACAGGCTTCACCGCTGGCCACCTTGACCGGGCTGTCTGACACCATCGCAACACTCCCCTATCACGAAACATCCAATGGACAGGGATAATCACACGACTGGGCGCGGCAGACAACGTAGGGGACCATCGGAATGAAGGCTCGAAGCAATTTGGCCCAGGCAGGCAGACAGGGAAATACGTCAAAGAAAGGCAGAATCAGCGCCGGAAACGACGTTCAGAGCGGGGAGTGCAAAGGCGTGGGGTTTAGCAAACTAACAACGTAACAATTGAACAACCGGAGGATCAGAATTTCCACTTCAGGTTCAGGCAGGCGCCGCGCTGCAACAGCGCCACGCCATGATCCGGTTTGACCGCCTGAGAGGCGTAGCTCTTGTCATCAGCGGCGCTATTGAAGCCGAGACTGAGCAAACGTGAGCCGATTTCGGTCAACGCATCGGTTTCATCCCGCTCAAAATCCCCTGACATCTGCTCCTGCAGCTGATACAGGTTATCCACGGCAATTTCAGCCAACACCGGCTCACGCTCCGCGGCATCGGCCCGAACGACAAAGGTCAGCATGTTGAGCGCCAGCAAGGCGACGAAGATTCGAATAACCATAATTAGCCTGACTACTGATTTGCGAAGCGAATTTTAGAGCTCCATTAGGCTAAAGTCTAATCAACTTGAGTCTCATATCTGTGAAAGGCGACACATTGTCATCGGCTTTTTGTCACCAACTGCAACAGAACGTGTCAATTTATCATCAATCAACGTCGAATTCCGCCAGCTTAGACTTTGTCATCAAGCAAATAGCAAATCCGCAGGAACCAGCCTACCATTTGTTAACATTTTGTCATGTTAGCCATCTTCCGATACCACCTGATGGCCTGGGGAGGTAACTCGAGTGGTCAGAGAGTAAACAGAATGTCATCGCGCTGTCGCCTGGCTGTCACAGAGTCTTTCCATAGTGACAGCAGGGAGATGGAGAGCCGAGCCTGGCAACCTGGCCGGGCCGGCCCCATCCGCCAGTCCATATCGGCATGGTAAGCGCATGACAGAACCGACAAGAACATCCATACGACCCCGTCACATTGCCATCGTGTCCGAGACCTTCCCCCCGGAAGTCAACGGCGTCGCCAACACCCTGCGCCATTTGTGCCAGGGTTTGATGCAACAAGGCCATCGAGTCTCGGTGGTGCGTCCGCGCCAGCAGGACGAATCCGGCGCCGAGGTTCAGGCCGCGGGTCAGGCCCTGTTCACCAGTGAACACCTGGTGACGGGCATTCCGCTGCCCGGGTATCCGGAACTGCGTTTCGGCCTGGCCCGCACCGGCAGGCTGACCAAACTCTGGCGCCGTCAGCGCCCCGACGCCCTCTACGTGGCCACTGAAGGCCCCTTGGGCGTCGTCGCCGTGAGTGCGGCGCAACGCCTCGGCATTCCGGTCAGCTCCGGCTTTCACACCAATTTCCACAGTTACAGCCACTATTACGGCGCCGGCTTCCTGGAAAAACTGCTGTGCGGCTACGGCCGCTGGTTCCATAACCGCACCGCCATTACGCTGGTGCCCACCCGCAAGATGCAGGACGCGGTGCGGGCCATGGGCGTGCAGAGCACCGGACTGTGGAGCCGCGGCGTGGATTGCACCCGCTTTACCCCCCACAAGCGCGATACGGAGCTGCGATCAAGCTGGGGCGTGGCGCCGAACGAACGGGTGGTGCTCTACGTCGGTCGACTGGCGTCGGAGAAAAACCTGCAGATGGCCTCGGCCTGCTTCGAGCGAATCCGCAACCTGCACCCCAAGGCCCGATTCGTGCTAGTGGGCGACGGTCCCATGCGCAAACGGCTGGCCGAGAAACACCCGGATTACCTGTTCTGCGGCATGCAGCGCGGGGAAGCCCTGGCACGGCACTACGCCTCCGGGGACATCTTTCTGTTTCCCAGCAAGACCGACACCTTTGGCAACGTGGTTACCGAGGCCATGGCCAGTGGCCTGGCGGTGGTTGCCTATGACGATGCCGCCGCCAGCGAACACATTCAGCACGAAGGCAACGGCATGAAGGCCGACCTGAGTGACGACGACGGCTTTATCGACGCCGCGCTCAAGCTGGCAGACCAACCCACCCTACTCAGCCGGATACGGGCCCAGGCGCGACTGGACGCTCTGGAGCTGAACTGGAGCACACAAATCGAACAGTTCGAACAACTGGTACTCAACCAGCAACACAGGGCCAAATACCATGCCATCAAGCAAAGCATCCCGCTTCTTTGAGGCGGTCGACCAACGGGAGTTCGCCCTCTGCCAGACCATCAACCGGTCACTGCGGTTCCGGCCGGTGCATGGTTACTTTCAGCTCACCAGCAAACTGGGAGACGGCTGGTTCTGGTACGCCCTGATCCTCGCCCTGCCCCTGCTGCGCCCCCAGGACGGTCTGGCCATCGCGCTGTTGATGGTCGCCACCGGCCTGACCTGCACCATGAGCTACAAGCTGCTGAAGCGCTGGCTGATCCGGGAACGCCCGTTCATCTCATTCCCCTCCATCAGTTGCGGTACTCCGCCCCTGGATCGCTACAGCTTCCCCTCCGGGCATACCCTGCATGCGGTCTGCTTCAACACCATGCTGGCCGTGATGATGCCGGGCCTGGCCTGGCTGATTCTGCCCTTCACCTTCAGCGTGGCCGCCTCGCGGGTGGTACTGGGACTGCATTACCCCAGCGATGTGGCCGCCGGCGCGGTCATCGGCGCCAGCCTGGGGTTAACGGCGGTGTACGGATTTAGCGACTGGTTTGTCGCCATGTTTGGCTGAAGGGTGCCACGAGGCTTGGGCGCAGTCTAGTCGAACAACCGCAACTGTTGAGTGGGCGACTGTTCGCTGCGGAATCGCACTCCCAACCCCAGCAGACGCACCGGGCGCTCAGCGTCGGTCACCAATTCCCGCAGCAGGGGCAGGTAGTCCTGAGATTGGGGCTGTTGCACCGATTCGCGCACCCGCTCCAGGGTATGGGTTGAAAAATCGCTGTAGCGGATCTTCACAAACAGCTTATGGATGGGCTTGTCACCGGCCTTGCGGGACAGCCGCCGGACCAGCTCCACCACCAACTCTTCCACCACGGCTTCACAGGCGGCGCGCCCCGGCAGATCCTTGGCAAAGGTACGCTCCACACTCACCGACTTAGCGTTGCGACTCACCACCACCGGCCGCTCGTCACGACCGTGGGCCATCTCATAGAGGCGATAGCCCTGGCGACCAAACTGCTCGGTGAGCTGCTCCGGGCGTAGCGCTTGCAAATCGGCGCAAGTCGCAATGCCCAATTCGTGGAGCTTGCGGGCAGTCACCTTGCCCACGCCGAACAATTTCTCCACCGGCAGGGCACGAACAAAACCGTCGACGTCCTCCGGACGAATCACGAAGAGGCCGTCCGGTTTTTCCCAGTCGCTGGCAATCTTGGCCAGGAACTTGTTGGGTGCGACCCCGGCCGATACCGTGATGCCCACGTCCTGACGGACCCGCTCGCGCAAGTAGCGGGCCATCAGCGTGGCACTGCCGCGATGGGATTCGATGTCGGTCACGTCGAGAAACGCCTCATCCAGCGACAGCGGCTCCACCCATTCCGTGAGTTCCCGGAAGATGGTCATGACCTGACGGGACACTTCCCGATACCGGGCCATATTAGGCGGCACCGTCACCAACTCCGGGCACAGCCGGCGGGCTTCGCCGCCAGGCATGGCCGAACGCACGCCGAACGCCCGCGCCCGGTAGTTGCACGTGGTCACCACGCCCCGGCCGCCCTCGCCGCCAACGGCCAACGGTACTTGGCGCAGGGACGGGTCATCCAGCATCTCGACGGCAGCATAAAAACAGTCACAATCGATATGGATGATCTTTCGCTGGCCCATGGCCGCCACTGCCTGTTCAAGTGGATTTCTGTTGACGTTTGCCACCGCAAAACCATCACCAAGACAACACCTTGTCGCAAGGTACCGCAAAAAGTCCGGAAACACGGCATTTTTCCCTTCCGCAACTTGCGGTACCATGCCCCAAACCGGTTGATCCGACCATGCCAGCCCCGCTCGCCCGGGCGCGCACGGGCATTGGTCCCTTACCGCCCATAAAGGATGTCGCACACTATGACAGCCCCTGTATCGAAGCAAATCGAAACCGAAATTGAAGCCGCCGCTTTCCGTCGTCTCGTGGCGCACCTGCAGGATCACCCCGAGGTTCAGAACATCGATCTGATGAATCTGGCCGGATTTTGCCGCAACTGCCTGTCCAAATGGTACCGGGCGGAAGCCAGTGAACGTGGCGTGGCGCTGTCCGATCCGGATGCCCGCGAGCGCATTTACGGCATGCCCTACGAAGACTGGAAGGCTCGCCATCAGCAAGGCCCCAAGCAGGACGGGCAGCAACCATGACCATCACGGAAGCCGTAACAATCCATCTGGCGTCACTGGACGCCCGGCGCAGTGATTTTGAGGACACCCTCGCGCTGATCGAGCGCTATTTCGATTATACCCCGGCCGGCTTTCACAACGGCCCGCTGTTCAACGGCCCCGGCGAGAACGAAGGGTCCTGCAAGCTGTTTGCCCTCGGCCAGTTCTGCAACCTGAACGAGTCGGAGACATTGCGCTGCTTCGGTCGACACTATCAACAGGTCCTGGACGAGCCTACCGGGAACAGTCACGGCAATATCCGCCAGTTCATCGGCACCGGTTGGTCAGGCATTCGCTTCGAGCAGCCGCCACTGCGCCTGAAAACCACACCCTCACAAGAAGCCGCCCGGGAATCGAATCCATCATGACCAATGCCACCTCTGCGGATGTCACGCACTGCTTCCAGCTCAAGAGCGCCAACGTCTCTCTGACCGCGCTGGAACTTCACTTTTTTGACAGTGACAGCTTCGAGGCAACGCTGCGGGACAAGATCAGTCAGGCCCCCGGGTTTTTCAGGGACATCCCGCTGATTGTCAGCCTGGAAAAATACGAAGGAGCCACCAGCGAGCTCGACTTCTTCAAGCTGATCGGCAGCTGCCGTCGCCACAACATCCATGTGATCGGCGTTCGGGGCGGCAACGAAGACCTGCGCCGCCTGGCCCGCAATGCAGCTCTGGCCCTGCTGCCGGCAGTCAGCCAGCGCGACAGCGCGCCGCCTGAGGCGGCGGCCGCCAGCCACGAGCCCGCACCCGCGCCCCAGGCCGCTGAATCGGCGACGACGGAGACGCGGCCAACCAAAATTGTCAGTCAGACCGTCCGGTCAGGTCAGCAGATCTACGCCCCGGACGGCGATCTGGTCATTTTGGCCCCGGTTCAGGCTGGCGCGGAAGTATTGGCTGCGGGTAACATCCACGTTTATGGTCCGCTGCGCGGACGTGCCCTGGCCGGCATCCATGGCGCCCCCGGCGCACGGATTTTCTGTCAATCGCTGGAAGCCGAACTGGTTTCCATCGCCGGCCAATACAAGATCTCGGAAGACTTACAAGAGAGCGGTTGGAAAACCGCCGTACAAATCCAGCTCAACAATGACGTACTGGTGGCCTCACCACTGGCCGCCGGATGAGCAGCGCAATGAAACCCAGTTCGTCACACTCACGCAAAAGGGATTGCAACCTTGGCTAGAATCATCGTCGTTACCTCAGGCAAAGGCGGCGTAGGTAAAACCACAACCAGCGCTTCAATCAGCACCGGACTGGCCCGTCGTGGCCACAAGACCGTAGTTATTGATTTTGACGTTGGCCTGCGCAACCTGGACCTCATCATGAACTGCGAACGTCGTGTGGTGTACGACTTCGTCAACGTCATCCAGGGCGAAGCCTCTCTGAATCAGGCCCTGATCCGCGACAAGCGGGTTGACTCCCTGTATATCCTGCCCGCATCCCAAACCAGGGAGAAGGAAGCCCTGACCAAAGAGGGCGTGGAAGCGGTCATCAATGAGCTGTCGCAAACTTTCGACTACATTGTCTGCGACTCCCCGGCCGGCATCGAACACGGCGCCCAGATGGCGCTGTACTACGCCGACGAGGCCATCGTTGTGACCAACCCCGAAGTCTCCTCAGTACGCGATTCCGATCGAATTCTGGGCATCCTGCAGAGCAAGTCCCGCCGCGCCGAAATGAGCCAAGACCCCGTCAAGGAGCACCTGCTGCTCACCCGCTACAATCCGGAGCGGGTTGAAAAGGGCGAAATGCTGTCGGTCGGCGACGTGGAAGAAATCTTGGCCATTCCGCTGCTGGGCGTGATTCCGGAGTCTCAGGTGGTACTCAACGCCTCCAACCAGGGCACCCCGGTGATCCTGGAAGAAGACAGCGATGCGGGCCAGGCGTACGAAGACGCCGTCGCCCGTTTGCTAGGCGAAGAACGGGAGCATCGCTTTATGACCTCGCAGAAGAAAGGATTCTTTTCACGGATGTTCAAGGGGTGATAGCGGATGAGTTTCCTGGATTACTTCAGAAGCAAGAAAACAAACAGCGCCAGCGTGGCCAAGGAGCGGCTGCAGATCATTGTTGCCCATGAACGGGGGCATCGCGATCAGCCGGATTACCTGCCCCAGCTCCAGCAGGAGCTGCTGCAGGTGATTCGCAAGTACGTCCAGATCGACGACGACATGGTGCAGGTGGAAGTGGACCGCAACGATAGCTGTTCGGTACTGGAACTGAACGTCACCCTTCCCGAGCAATAACACCGGCTGGCGCTGGCGGCCCTGCGGGCCGCCAGCCGCCGTCGACCTCACCAGCGGGCAAAGTGGTCTTCCATCAGCCCCCGCAGGCCGTCGACCACCACCTCTCCGCCAGCCTCATCCCGCACCACACCCTCAAAAGTACCGGCATACTGGCGGAAGTTGGACGCCAGCACCACCACGTCCATGCGCTCCTGGCGCACCCCCGAAGGCGTAAAGCGCAGGTCTACCCGACCATCCGAGGTCGTGACTCGCCACGGGGATTCCGGCGCCTGGCGATCAAATTCAAAACGGGCCATATCGAGCTTGTGGCAGCGGCCGTCGAGCCACAGCGCGTTCTCGGTGACTCCGGTTTCATTGACCCCGGCGGCGAGATTCAACCCCAGCGACCGGCCATCCGGCAACTGCCCCGCCAGGCACGCCCAATTCCAGGCGGTCTCCCGCCGCATGTAGCCACAGCTCCAGTCAATGGTGCCACGAAAGCCGGGGTCGCAGTGAAAGTCACGCCCATCCCAGTGGACCGAACCGGTCACCGGCAATCCGGCCGATTTACGGGTAAACACCCAACCGTTGTAGCCGGCCTGTGACGCCATCCGCAGCGGATCACTGTCCTGCTGAAGCTCAAAATCGGCCCGTATCCGGGCCCCGTCCCGGATGCGCACCCGTCGCCCACTGGCGGTGGGCTCTATCACAATCTCTGCCGAGCCCTTGGCGAATCGGGCAGTACCGACTTCCGGCTTCGGTTCCAGCTGGGTGTTCCAGCCCAAGGGCTGGAGCAGGCTGCGTTCGTAGAGATCGCCCGAGCGGAAATCAAACAGGTAGAAAAATGCATTGCTGACCAGCTTGAGATCGACGATCGCCACGCCCATCAACCAGTCGGGCCCCATGACGCTGACAAACTGAAACTGGTTGAAGCGCCAGCGCCGGGCCAGGCCGGAGCGAGGCCGGTCCATTACCGTACGCAGGTCGTAATCCAGATAATTGATGGCGTCCACTGGCTCCGGCAACACCCCCAGGAACGGCTTTCCCTGTTCGTCGATCAGCTTGTTCATTCGTCTTCCTGTCTCATGCAAGTCGAGCCACCAATTATTACCGGGGCCACGGTCCTCAAACCGTCGGCTACGGCACAGTTTCACGGGTGGCAGCGCGGTACACTTCGGGCAGCGTCGGAATAACCGCTTCAGCAGGCCATGCTGCGGTCTGTTCAGTTATTCAGAAGCCTTCAATAAATTCAAGGAAGTATACCCCATGGCAAAAGACAACGTCTGGCAAACCGCCACCCAAGCCCTGGCGGCCACGGTGCTTTCCGTAAGCCTGTCTGCCCAGGCCAGCCTGCCGGACGAGGCCTCGCCGGACTGGTCGCTCAGCAAACACACGGACGACATTCGGGTGTATACCCTCGCCCAGCCGGATTCCAACTTCCGCGCCTTCAAGGCCGTGGCCCTGCTGGACGTCCCCATCGAGAACCTGATGGCGGTGATGATTGACCCCACCTCTTGTGTGGCCTGGGTCCATGGCTGCACGGAATCCTATGGCTTTGGCGAGGGCAGTTTTCACGATCGCTATGCCTACTCGGTCAACGACATGCCCTGGCCGGTCACCGACCGGGACTATGTGCTGCACATCGTCACCGAGGGCTCCGAGGCGACCGGCGAGGTGCAGATGAACCTGAACGCGGTCCCGGACCTTCGCGAGGCGTTCGAGTCCTATGTCCGGGTCGATCGTTCCGACACCCTGTACCGTTTCATTCCCGCTGGAGCCCAGACCAGAATGGTGTGGATTCAGCACACCGATCCCAACGGTGCCCTGCCCGGCTGGCTGGTCAATTCCCTGCTGGTGGATATTCCGATCAAGTCCCTGCAAAACCTGGAAAAAGTTGCCCAGCAGGCGCAGTACCTGGACCATCAGCTGGTGTACGACGACGGTGGCCGACTGATTGCGGTCAGCGGCCGAAAAACAGGGGATGACTAAGCGCCCAGTTGCAGCTAAGCTCTCGGTAAAAGGAACTTAATCGAGCAGGACCCCATCAATGACCGTTCTCGCTTTCGAGATCATGACCCCCAGCATCAAGGCGGTGCCGCAATCCTGGACCATGGAACGGCTGGCCCGGTTTCTCACCGACAACGAAATCACCGGCAGCCCGGTCATCGACGACCACGGTGAAATCGTCGGTATCGCCACCCTCAAAGACATCACCGAGTTCCGCTGGAATGCGACCCGCAACGAGTTCGACAGCCGGCTGACGCCGGAAGAGGAACAGGAAGCCCGCCGCCTGCGCATGGCCATCTTCGAGGAGATGGGCAAGGTGCCGGTGGAAGTTCGGGACATCATGACTCCCATCGTGCTGTCGGTGGATGAACAAACCCCGGTCAGCGAGATCGCCCATACCATGATGGACGAACACCTGCACCGGATTTTCGTCACCAAAGACAACAAGATCACCGGCATCATCACCACCTACGACATGCTGAAACTGATTGCCGATAAGGACTTGACCAAGCGCTGCGCCGATGACGTTTGACTCCGACCCCACAAGCCAGACTCCCACAGCCGCCTGCCAGAGAGGTATCGAGCCTATGCCCAGAGCCCATGACGCTCGCAAAAAGATGTATGTCCTCGACACCAATGTCCTGATCCACGATCCCAACGCCCTCCTCAACTTCGAAGAGCACGACGTCATCATCCCGATGACGGTGCTGGAAGAGCTGGACAGCCTCAAGTCCGGCAAACAGGCCGTCGCCGCCGATTGCCGGCAGGCGATCCGCAATATCGACAAGCTGCTGGGGGACGCGGTACCAAAGGACATCGAACGGGGCGTGCCCATCAAACGGGCACAAAAAGCCGAGCCACTGGGCACCCTCTCCATCCTCATGAACATGGAGCATGTCGGCTCACACTCGCTGCCGGAGAACCTCAACGACAACAAGATCATCAACACCCTGGCGGAACTGCAGAAGCGCCACAAGTCCCGCGACATCATCCTGGTCAGCAAAGACATCAACATGCGCCTCAAGGCGCGAGGATTTGGCGTCGAGGCGCAGGATTACCACAATGACCAGCTGCTGGACGACATTGACCTCCTGCCCAAGGGTTATCGCGAGTTTAGCAATTCGTTCTGGGACACCATCGAAAAGGTGGAAACCCTGCAGCGCGAAGGTGTCACCGAGCACATCCTCAAGCGTGAAGGCGAGCTGGCCCGACTCAATATCAACGAGTTCGTGATCGACGAGCAAGGTTTTGTCGGCAAGGTAGTGGATATTCAGGACGACAAAATCGTCATGCAGGACCTGCATCAGGATGACCTGATGAACGAGGAAGTCTGGGGGCTGATGCCACGGGACATATACCAGGCCATGGCATTGAACCTGCTATTGGACCCGGACATCCACATGGTCAACCTGACCGGTTCGGCCGGCTCCGGCAAGACCATCCTGGCACTGGCGGCGTGCATCGAAATGACCGTGGCCAGCAAGCAGTACAAGCGCATCATCGCCACCCGCAGCACCCAGGGTCTGGATGAAGACATCGGCTTCCTGCCGGGCACCGAGGCGGAAAAAATGGAGCCCTGGCTGGGAGCCATCGTGGATAATCTGGAAGCTCTCCACGAAGACGACGAGAACATGACCGCCAGCGTCGACTATATCCTCAGCAAGGTGCCGCTGCACTTCAAGTCGATGAACTACATTCGGGGCCGCAGCTTCCAGCACAGCCTGATCATCATCGATGAGTCGCAAAATCTCACCCCCCATCAGATCAAGACCATCATCACCCGGGCCGGCAATGGCTCCAAGGTCATTTGTTTGGGCAATCTGGCACAAATCGACACCCCCTACCTCAGCTCGCTGAGTTCCGGCCTTACCTACATGACCGAACGCTTCAAGGGCTTTCGTCATGGCGGCCATATCCACCTGCAGGGTGTGCCGCGATCCATTTTGGCGGAATACGCCGAAGCCAACCTTTAATTAACAGCTCCTCTTTGTTCCGGGCGGGCCTGCGGTGCCCGCTCCGCCGCCTGCCTTGCCCACGCCCGCCCCTGGCTGCATTTTGACCAAATCGACACGGAATGACGGCTGCTTGGCCATCCACTAACCATTCCGACGCCGATAATGTGACATACGTCACAGGGTGTGACCTTCGCGAATAAACAATTACAAAAGGCGACGTTATGAACAAACCAATGGCAGCCGTGCTTTTGAGCGCGGGCGCCCTTCTTTTGGGTGCCTGTGGTGGCGGAAGCGGCGACAGCTCCCTGGAGGGTGCCACCAGCTCAACCTTGATCAGCCGGGACAGCCCCGTGGTGGCGGGCGATACGGTAGAAGGACCACAGCGGCCGCTTCCGGCCAGTATCAGCGCTCTTCCCCCCGCTTCCTGCAGCGCCGACGCCCTGCCCGACGGTGGTCGCCACTACCGGGTGGAAATGCCCTCCCGGGTGGACGGGGCTGCGATTGTGTTTGAAGTGTTCGAGCCCGCCAGCCTCGATTGCCAGGACAAGCACCCGCTGATTCTTCAGGGTCACGGCTTCAGCGGTACTCGCACCACCGAGGCCGGCACCGATCCGCTATCCCCCATCTTGCCCTTGATCGAAGCCGGTTACACCGTGATCAGCATCGATCAGCGTGGCCATGGCGAAAGCGGTGGTACTGTCCGGGTCATGGACCCGGATTACGCCGGTGAAGACCTGGTACAGATTGTGGACTGGGCCGAGACCCACCTGGACTTCCTCAAGTACCGGGACGACAACCTGCTGCTCGGTGCCGTGGGCGGCAGTTACGGCGGCGGGTTCCAGTACCTGCTCTACAACGTCGATCCAGACCATCGTATGGACGCCATGGTGCCCCAGATCACCTGGCACGATCTGACCTACAGCCTCAACCCCGGCGATGTCACCAAGAACTATTGGCTGCTGTTCCTGGCGCTTGTGGGCGATGCCGGCAGCGGCGGCTCCATGGACCCGTTGCTGCGCTCGTCCATTCTCGACGGCTTGCTGCAGAACCGGTTCCCGGAGCCGATGTTGGACTTCGTTCACTATCACAGCCCCAGCTACTTCTTCGATAACGAACGGGGACTGGAGCTGCTGGATAGCGGCAACACCCAAAGTTACCTGCTGGACCCGATCACCGGCCGAGTCCCCGTCACCGGCGATGGCCGCTACATCGTCAAGACCGCCCGTACCAACCAGTACCCGGTGGATGTGCTGATGTTCCAGGGCATGCGGGACAGCCTGTTCCCCTTCAACGATGCCTACGAGAACTACCTGAGCATGAAAAAGGCCGGGGGTGACGTGCGCCTGCTGACCTACCCCTTCAGCCATCATTACCTCGCCCCCAGTGCCGGTCTGGTTCAGGAAACCCTGCAAAGTCTCGGTTTCTACGGCGAAGCCCTTCCCGAGTTCGCCACCGAGGGCCTGGGCGCTCTGACCGACTGTGGCGACATCAACATCAACGACGCCACCGTAGCCTGGTTCGATGAAAAACTGCTGGGCCGCGGCCATGCCGACGAGGTAATCACCAGCGGCCAGCAAATCTGCTACACCCTGGCCCCGGGCGATGCGGTCTATGCGCCGGAGGTAACCGTCGGCGGGGCGCCGTTCCCGATTGCCATCCCGGTTCTCAACACGCCGGTTCCGGTAGTGTTGGGCGCGAACCCGGTACCGGTGATCGTGCCGCTGACCACACTGGAAGACGATGGCGTGATCGCCGGCATCCCCACCGCGACCTTGACGGTTGGCACCGGGCTGGAGTCGCTCGATGAGCAGTGTCTGGAGGCAACCGATCCGATTCTCCACCTGGGCACCTGCGATGCCATGATGTATGTGGGTGTCGGAGTCATCCGCAACGGTTTGAGCGTGCCGGAACTGATCGACGAGCAGGTAATGCCGGTACGGGGCTTCGGTGCACACGACCTGGAGCTGGTGGGTATTGCCGAACGACTGCGGGCCGGGGACCAGCTGGTGCTGATGCTGTATGGCCAGCACCCCACCTTTGTCGGCGCCTTCTCCCGGGATCTGGCGAGCTGGCTGGTTCAGGTCAGTGGCGAGGTGTCGCTGCCGTTGCTGAGTTCTGACGGCCAGTCGGCGCTGTAAGACATCCCCCACGGGCGCAGGTTCACCCGCAGGACGCGGAGAGGCATAACCGAACCGCATCAGTTGAGCCGGCTAACCTCGATGGCACTGATGCGGTTCGCTCTGCTCACCACATCCTACCAAGCTGGATCACTCGAAGGATGCGGTGAGGCCTAGCCGAACCGCATCCATCGAGCCGGCTTACCTGGAAGGCATTGATACGGTTCGCTCTGCTCGCCACATCCTAGCGAGCTGGATCACTCGTAGGATGTGGTGAGGCGTAGCCGAACCGCATCAATCCTGGTCAGGCCGACAGCTTGGCTTCGGCCTCCGCCTGCTGACGCAGCAGGAAGCGCTGAATCTTGCCGCTGGAGGTTTTGGGCAGCTCGTCCACGAACTCGATTTCCCGTGGGTAGGAGTGGGTGGACAAACGGGTCCGCACATGGTGCTGCAGCGCTTCTACCAACTGATCGTTGCCATCAAACTCCGGCCGGACCACCACGTAGGCTTTCACAATCGCGCCCCGCTTGGCATCCGGCTTGCCCACTACCGCGCTTTCGATCACCGCCTCATGTTCCAGCAGTGAACTCTCTACCTCCGCCGGGCCAATCCGGTAGCCCGCGGAGGCGATGATGTCGTCGTCCCGGCCGGTGTAGGAATGGGCACCGTCGCCGTTGTTGATGACAATATCGCCGGTCAGGTAATACTTGCCATGGAACGGGCTCTTCTCATTCCAGGTGTAACCCTGGAAGAAGTACAGCGGGGAATTCTCGATATCGATCGCCAGCTCGCCGGTTTCACCCACGCCCACCTCGTTGAACCCGGCATCCAGCGCCACCAGGCGGTAACCGGGAATCTGATAGCCCATGCTGGCGTCCCGGTGAGGATGACCCAACTCGTGGAAGTTGGCCGAGGTCATGCCGGTCTCGGTCTGGCCATAGTGATCGCACACGGTGCAATCGAAGCGCCGCTTCACCCAACCGATCACCTCCGGGTTCAGGGGTTCACCGGCACTGCTCGCCACCCGCAGGTTAATGCCGGGAAAATCCGCCACCAGCGAATCGTTCGCCTTCAGCAGGCGATAGGCGGTTGGGGCGGCCGCCAGGTTGGTGATGTTGTACTTGCGCAGGAATTCCAGGGTGTTGTCGGCGGTGAAGCCAGCTTCGTTGAAGTGGGTGGTACAGCCCAGCAAAAGCGGGCCAACCACCGCATAGTAGAGCCCGTAGGCCCAGCCGGGATCGGCCACGTTCCAGAAGTTGTCGTCCTGGCGCAAGCCAATGGCGTAGCGCATGTACATCCAAAACGCCGGCAGTGCCTTGGCCGGTACCGTCACCCCTTTCGATTTACCGGTGGTGCCGGAGGTAAACATTTGCAGGAACGGATCTTCCGGGCCGATCAGCACCGGTTCGAAGTGGTCGGCCTGCTGCTCCAGAGTTTGCCAGAACAGGTGGTTCGCCTCGGTTGCAGCCGCCGCGCCGTCCTCTGCCACCAGCATGGTTTCCGGCAGATCGTTAACGTCCGCCAGTTTCGGCCACTGCTCCGGATTGGTGACAATCAGCTTGGTGCCGGCCTTGCCCAGGCGGTACTCGATGGCGCCGGAGCCGAAGGCGGTGAACAGCGGCTGATACACCGCCCCCACCCGCAGGGCGCCCAAGACACAGATCATCAGCTCTGGGGTACGCCCCAGCAGACAGGCCACGCGATCGCCCTTGCCAATGCCGCGGGACTTTAGAAAACCCGCGAATTGGGCGGAACGACGCTTGAGTTCGGCAAAGGTCATCTCGCCGCTGCGGCCATCGGCCCGTTCATAACGCAACCCTACGCGCGTCTCATCGTTGGCGTAGCGGTCGCAGATTTCGGTGCAGACATTCAGGCCGTCGTTATAATTGCCCTGAAAATTCTGTAAGATCGAGTCAACCGAAAAATTGTTCGCAAATTCGTCGTAGCTGATAGCGTCCATAAACACCTGCCCTTTTGATTTGTTGTTAGTAACCTGCGATTTGTTGCTAGTAACCTGCGATATGTTGTTAGAAACTTGCGATTTGTGGTGAGTGACTTAAGCTCGCTGGCTGCAACCACCGCTCAGAAGGCTGTCAAATCAGGTTAAGGAAAGGCGTTTAGCAACAGAATGACAGGATTCAGCAGATAACTTGACAAGTTTTGCAGGAGCCACTGTCCGCGTTCATGAAAAACCTGACCTTCTCATCCCACTACGCCCGTGCCGTCCTCTACGGGCTGGAGAAGACCGGCCGCGACGTGGACGCCTTACTGGCGAGCCGGGACATTGACCCGGAGCTGGTCCACGAACCCAAGGCCCGGGTACCCACCGAGCAGTTCATCCGGCTGTTCCGGCTGACCTGGAAAACCCTGGACGACGAATTTATGGGCCGCACGACCCGGCCCTGTCGTATCGGTCATTTCCACCTGATGGGATCACTGGTGGTGCATGGCGCCAACCTGGAAGACGTGATCCGCCAGAGCATCCGCTGTTATCGGCTGTTTTCAGAAGACATCCAGATCGACCTCAACCTGGAAGGTGACGAGGTGGAACTGAGCCTGACCCACCACCACCCGGAGCTGGACCCGGACAACTTCCTCATCGAGTGGCTGCTGCTGGTGTGGCACCGGCTGGTGGGCTGGATGATTGGCCGCAAGATCGTGCTCAGTCACGCCACCTTCATGCACCCCTTGCCGCCGCACTTTGACGAGTACCGGTTCGTGTTCCCGTGCCAGTGCCACTTCGACCGCCGTCGCAACAGCCTGTTTTTCAGCAAGCAATACCTCACCATGCCGGTGACCCGCAGCTCGGAAGAGCTGGACGACTTTGTCCGCAATTCGCCACGGGACCTGCTGATCTGGACCGAAGAAGACAACAGCGTCACCACCCAGGTGCGCCAGCTGTTGGAGGCCTCGGAAGCAGGAAAACTGCCCAACCAGGACCGGGTGGCCGAACAATTGCACATGACCGCCTACACCCTGAGCCGCAAGCTCAAGGCCGAAGGCAGCTCCTACCAGAAGATCAAGGACAACCTGCGCCGGGACCAGGCCGTGACCATGTTGACGCGGCAGAACCTCAGCATTGCCGACATTTCCAACCGCCTGGGCTTTGCCGAACCGGGCGCCTTCTCCCGGGCCTTCAAGCACTGGACCGGCGTTAGCCCGCTGGCCTACCGTAACCAGGACCAGCTGCCCAGCCCATAGCCCAAGCCCCGTGACCGTTCTGTGACAGAGCCCCCACCGCATCCCCCGCCGACACTGTAGGCTTGGAGCTGCTGAAACGACCCAACAACGTCAACTATGGATGGATGACGGTGAAAATTCTCAAAACCAGCGACCTGGTGGCGGCGGACCTGCCCAACCTGGAAGCGCCCTACGCTGCGGCCCAAAGGGCACGCAGCCTGATCCTTGCCGACCACTCTGGCCGATTTAATCTGGAGCGGTTGCTCACCCCGCTGCCCGCCCATGGCGTCCGGGCCCGAGACCGTTCCCGACTGGTAGAGGACGTCCTGCGGAAGATCGGCAGCGGCCAACTCTGGCTGGTGTACGGCGTGGGCGACGGCCGACCGTTCGACCCGGTGATTCGCTGGAACGAGCCGGCACTGGGCCAGGGCCGGGGACACTGGGTGCTGAATGGCCACGACGCCCCCTGGGCGCTGAGACACGGCCTGAACAGCCTCAATGACCGCGGCGTTACCCCGCAACAACTAGCCCGCCACGAAGCCGGCGGCATCGGCACCCTGCCCGCCAGCAACCTTGCTCAGGAACTCAGGCTCAAGAGCAAGGAAGACGCTGTGCAACAGCAACCCTCAGCCAACTCTCAGACTCCTTTTCCGGCAAGGCCGATCGCGCCTTTACCCTCGCCTTTGCCCTCGCCTGCCACCGCGCCGGAGCAACCAACGCCGGAGCCAAGCCCGGAAATTTACCTTGAAGTGGGGCTGTTTACCGATGGCACGCTGAACAATGCCGACAACTCCCGGGCGCTGGAGGCGCAAGTGAACGCAACGTGCACCGATCCCCTGGAGCGGGGGGAGATTTCCGAGGAAGAGTGCCAATATCGTTTGGGGCTGCTGCTGGGGGATAGCTATGCCAATGCGCCGAGTAATGTGGCGAAGCTGAGGGATCTGTATATCGAGTCCCAGGATTTCCAACAACACAAAGCCATGCACCGATTCTGGCTTTATGCACCAGGAATTGGCACCCAGTCCGGAGATGATGACTCTCCCGTTGGTATGATCACTGGTTTAGGTGAGACAGGCATAATTCGTCAGGTAGAGAAAGCGTTTAAACAACTGGCTCGCAGGGTTCATGACTTAGAACTACGAAAGAGAATCACCACCTTTACAATCGACTTATTTGGTTTCAGTCGCGGTGCTGCTTCGGCACGTCATGCCGCCCATGAAATCAGCCTTGGCCCAGAGGGCGCATTAGGAAAAGCCTTTAACGCCAAAGGAATCGATTGGCCTGAACGAGTTACCATCCGCTTTGTCGGTCTATTCGACTGTGTAGCCGCTATCATCAATCCAACTAACGGAGACTGGGTGCCGAGCAATGATGTCAATGCTCCGGTAAATGTCTACCTGAATCCGAAGACTGTTGAACAGGCCGTGCATCTGACCGCCGCTGACGAGCACCGCAAGAACTTTGCGCTGAACAGCTTGCGAAGTCCCGATGGCAACCTGCCCGCCAACTTCCGGGAGTGCAGCCTGCCTGGTGTCCACTCTGACATTGGGGGAGGCTATGGTGATAGTCAACGTGAGGATATTTTAATCAGCCCCCTTCACCAGGTGCCAATTGACCGGATAAAGTGGCCGGAGCAATCGATGCAATGGGACACTCTGGAGGCCCTGAAGCGAGAGAAAGAAGAGGAAGGATGGATTGGTGAATTTTGCCTTCCAGTGCAGCCTTCTGAACGCCTAGCCCCATCCCCCAGTGATCTGGGACCAGAGAGTGATGCCAACCTGCATATATATGAATACGCTTCAGAACATCCTGCACCATCGGGGCGAGTAGAACTAGCACTCAGGATGGTGCGCCAGGTTCGTGGCGAATTTTCCCGAGTGACACTTCGAGTAATGCACCAACTGGCGACTAACGCCGGAGTGCCATTGGACAGTATCGATCCAGAAGATGAATCGGTTCGCCTGCCCAGTGAACTCGTCCCCATCACAAACACAATTTTGGAGCAAATTTCTACAGGCTCCGACAGGCCTTCTTTAACAACGAATCAGCGGAACTTGATTCGGCAACGATATACTCACTACTCGGCGCACTACAATCCAATCAAGTTCATGACCCTAAATACGCCAGTTTCACTTCGTTTATCCCGAAACTTCGGTCCCAACATTCCAACTACATCCGGTGAAAGAATTGTCTATCCCAATAGGTAAGGACTGGGTATGAAAGTCGTTAGCATGATGATTATGGCCGGAGTGATCGCAGCACTGACGGGCTGCGCCGCCTGGAGCAATGATGACATAGACTGGGATATTTCCATCGCAGCCCCCCAACACTACAAAATGTGGCTTCTCAATGCCCACCTGGAAAAATCTGGCATACGGAGTTGGCGGGGTCCCATTGGCGGAGGAGTGGAGTGCTGTTGGAAAGGTCCCAATGGTCCCTTTGGGTCTGGTGGCCCAATGGACCCCTTTCCCAACCTGATTGCCTTACATTGGTTTTCCTTTGCCGAACAGAAATACTATTCCACTCTGCTCAAAATCCCACCGGACTTGGAGGAACGCATGCGCGTACCAGCTCCCACGATAACTCAGCAGGGCGAAGTCCGTTATTTGCCAAGGAACAATTTGGTTCTGGGCCTAGCCCCTGGTGGGGAGGTAGTAGTCTGGATAATGAGCCAGAAATCCAACGCCGAGGAAGTCATGCGCGTACCCGCCGTCGAAGTAGAAGGTAACCTTAATGCCTTCAAGGTGCGCACGGAAGACTACCTCAAAGAACACGGCGCCTACCTCCAAGAGCACGGCATCCCGCTTGAAGGATGGTAAGCAATCGTTCGAGGAACTTGTCGGCCGGGAAAACAAGTCACCCAACGAACCTGACCAAAGCCATCGAACCTCCGTCATCCTGTAGGATGCCGGTGAGCGCAGCGAACCGCATCAAGGCCCAACCTGCGAAACAGGCGCGAACGATGAGGTTCGCTTCGCTCACCGCATCCTACGAATGACCAGGCAGCAATCAAACCCGGGGCCTTGTGTCCGCCGGGAAAACAAGTCACCCAACGAACCTGACCAAAACCATCAAACCTCCGTCATCCTGTAGGATGCCGGTGAGCGCAGCGAACCGCATCAAGGCCCAACCTGCGAAACAGGCGCGAACGATGCGGTTCGCTTCGCTCACCGCATCCTACGAATGACAAGGCAGCAATCAAACCCGGAGCCTTTTGTCCGCTGGGAGCACTAGTCACCCAACGAACCTGACCAAAGCCATCAAACCTCCGTCGTCCTGTAGGATGCCGGTGAGCGCAGCGAACCGCATCAAGGCCCAACCTGCGAAACAGGCGCGAACGATGCGGTTCGCTTCGCTCACCGCATCCTACGAATGACCCGGCGGCAAACAAACCCGGAGCCCCCCATTGGCCAGCCGCCGTCAACAGGCAACACCCACCTAGCACAAGGCAAGGCACCAACAATGTGCCGCCTCTCCGGGCCGAAGAGCGCCCCGCTTCAACAAAAAAAGGCCGCAACATCAAACGATGGCGGCCAACAATCCCCGCTACCAATAGCCCAAGGGGGGGAGTTCTTTGTTCGTATCGTTACAGCAGCTCAATGGCCACGGCCGTGCCTTCACCGCCGCCAATGCACAGCGACGCCACGCCCCGCTTCAGGCCTCTTTGCTTCAGGGCGTTGATCAACGTCACGATAATCCGCGAGCCTGAGGAGCCAATCGGGTGGCCCAGGGCGCAGGCGCCGCCATAGACATTCACCTTGTCCGCATCCAGCCCCAGTTGCTGAATGGCCAGCAGGGTGACCACCGCGAAGGCCTCGTTAATCTCGTAGAGATCCACATCGTCCTTGCTCCACCCCGCCTTGGCCAGCACCTTCTCGATGGCGCCAATGGGCGCCAGGGTGAACTCGGCCGGCAGCCTGGCATGGGTGGCGTGGGCAACGATCCTGGCCAGCGGCTGCAATCCCCGCTTGCCCGCCTCCTCGGCACTGGCCAGCACCAGCGCAGAGGCCCCGTCACTGATGGAACTGGCGTTGGCCGCCGTCACTGTACCGTCTTTCTTGAACGCCGGCTTGAGGCTCGGAATCTTTTCCGGACGGGCGTTACCGGGTTGTTCGTCGGTATCCACCAGGGTCTCGCCCTTGCGGCCCGGCACCGTCACTGGCACGATTTCGTCGGCAAACCAGCCGTTCTCGATGGCGGCCAGCGCCTTGTTCAGGGAGTCCACCGCAAACTCGTCCATGGTCTCCCGGCTGAGCTTGAATTCATCGGCGGTGCGCTGGGCAAACACCCCCATCAGGCCACCTTCGTAGGCATCTTCCAGGCCGTCAAAGAACATCGAGTCGATCACTTCCCCGTGGCCCATGCGCATGCCCTGACGGGCCTTGGGCAGCAGGTACGGCGCCTGGCTCATGTTCTCCATGCCACCGGCGATCATCACCGAGTTGGTGCCGGCCTTGATCTGGTCGTGGGCCATGATCACTGCCTGCATGCCGGAACCGCACATCTTATTGACGGTGGTACACCCCGCACCATCGGGAACGCCGGCCTTGCGGGAAGCCTGGCGAGCCGGCGCCTGACCGAGACCGGCAGGGAGTACGCAACCCATCACCACTTCTTCGACATCCGCCGGGGTCAGCCCTGCGCGCTCGATGGCCGCCTTGATGGCGACCGCACCCAGCTCCGGTGAGCGGACGCCACTCAGGGAACCCAACATGCCCCCCATCGGAGTCCGGGCGGCACCGGCAATGACTACAGAATTGTCAGACATAGCTCTACCTTCCTGTTTCAATTCAGTCCCGCCCCAGTACAGAGCGAGCAATGACTTCTTTCATCACCTCGGACGTGCCGCCATAGATGCGCTGCACCCGGGCGTCGATAAAGGCGCGGGAAATGGGGTACTCGGTGGTGTAACCGTAGCCACCGAACAGTTGCAGGCAGCCATCCGCCACCCGGCACTGCATTTCCGTGGCGCTGAACTTGGCCATGGAAGCAGTGGCGGCATCCAGCTCGCCCCGGCTGTACTGGGCCAGACACTGATCGACGAACGCCTGGTTGACGCGATAGTCGGTCTCCATTTCCGCAATCCGGAAGCGGGTGTTCTGCAGTTGCTTGAGCTTCTGGCCAAACACCCAGCGTTCGTCCACGTATTTCAGCGTCAGATCCAGTGCTCCCCGGGCCGCCGCGGCACCGATCGCACCAATAACCAGCCGCTCACGGGGCAGTTCCTGCATCAGATAGACAAAGCCCTTGCCCTCCTCCCCCAGCAGTGCGCTGGCGGGCAGCCGCACATCCTCGAAGAACAGCTCCGAGGTGTCGCCACTGTGCTGGCCGATCTTGTCGATGTTGCGGCCACGACTGAACCCCGGCAGGGTGGTATCCACCAGGAACAGGCTGATTCCCCGGGCACCAGCAGCGGGATCGGTCTTGGCGGCGACAATCACCATATCCGCGTGCTGACCGTTGGTGATGAAGGTCTTGGAACCGTTCAACACATATTCGTCACCGTCCCTCACCGCGTGGCTGCGCATCGCCTGCAGATCGCTGCCCGCCCCCGGTTCGGTCATGGCAATGGCGCCCACCGCCTCGCCGGACACCATCTTCGGCAGCCAGTGCTGTTTCTGGTGGTCGTTGGCCAGGTGGCTGAGGTACGGCGCCACGATGTCGGAGTGCACCATCACATTAGTAGCCAGGGCACCAAAGCCCATCCGCGCCATCTCCGCGCCCACCAGCACCGAATACTCAAACGGTGCACCGCAGCCGCCGCATTCCTCCGGCACATCGACGCCCAACATGCCGGCCTGGCCAAGGATGTTCCAAAGCTCGCGTGGCACCAGGCCGGCTTTTTCCCACTGCTCGTAATAGGGAGCCACCTCGGTCTCCAGGACCTTGACCACCATATCCCGGAACAGAGTCAGTTCTTCGTTGTCGACGGTGCTTGTCATGAATATCTCCTGTCTCTTGGCAAGGGTGGGCAGAGTTAACGGGGCGCCATGCGCAGGGCGCAATCCAGACGGATAACTTCACCATTGAGAATCGGATTGCGAACCATCTGGTCCACCAGCAGGCCAAACTCCTCCGGCTTACCCAGACGTTTCGGAAACGGCAGCGTCGCTGCCAGACTGTCCTGAACCTCCTGGGGCATACCCGCCATCATCGGCGTCATGAACAACCCCGGCGCAATGGTGTTGACCCGAATACCCTCGCGGGCCAATTCACGGGCCGACTGCAGCGTCATCGCCACCACGCCACCTTTGGACGCGCTGTAAGCCACCTGGCCGATCTGACCCTCGTAGGCCGCCACCGACGCGGTGTTGACGATGATGCCGCGCTCGCCATCGGCATTGGGTTCACGCAGCGCCATATCCGCCGCCGCCAGCCGCAGGATGTTGAAGGTGCCTATCAGGTTGACCTGAATCACCTTGTCAAAGTTCGCCAACGGCATCGGGCCTTCCTTGCCGAGAATCTTCGCTGCCGGCGCGATACCGGCACAGTTGACCGCGATGCCACAGGGCCCATGGGCTTCCCGGGCCGCCGCCACCGCCGCTTCCGCGCTCTCGGCAGAGGACACGTCACAGCGGATGAACACGCCACCTACTTCTTCAGCCACCTGCCGGCCACGCTCTTCCTGCAGATCCAGAATGGCCACCTTGCAGCCCGCCGCCGCCAACGCCCGCACGGCACCTTCACCAAGGCCCGAGGCCCCACCGGTCACAATGGCTGGTACGCCCTGAAATTCCATGATCTTCCCCTTTGAATTAATCAACAGACCAGCCCGCAACGCTGGGCGCCGGTCGTAATGAGACAATGGATAAAGTCTGTCGCAGTCCCCGCGCGGGGGCCATGACATATTTGGGCAGGAAAATTGTTAAAAAATCTGAAAGCGGTGGGGATTTGGAGAGTAGTTGGGTAGGAATCGGCACTCGGCCGCTCAGATCTTCTTTTGGATTTCTATCCGCTATGCCGGAATCGGCAAGGTGCGAGACTATGGGTTTGGGGGACGTTTCTTGATCTGCCTTATCCAAACCGGCTTGTCGATACAGGGGGCACCGCACGGCGTGAATTCACGAGCAGGACGACCGGCGCCTATCCAAGGAAAGGAGCCTCAATTCACATCTTTTATTTACAGTGACCCGCAGGTCTAAGACAGTCTTCCATTACCCTGTGGACGAGGAAGCTGCCCCTTCTTTGGGAAGGTGTTCATCAGCATCCGAGTTCGCAGGGTCTACTTCTCCATAAGGCGTTTTATGTCCATGATTGACTCCTGCCTCAGAGCCCCGATCTCCTGCTGCGTCAGGCGATAGGGCTTATCTTCCGCTTTCTGCGTGGCCTTTTGATCGTTGCTCACTTTTTGCGCCCTCAGCTTGAGTACTTATCCTGAACATTGACGCTCACACCCTGCACGGTCAATAATTTTATTCGGGACGCGTTCTTGGCCCCCTCCCACCGCAATTGGAGCGGACGGAGCCGAGGCCAGGAGCGCGTTTCGTTTTTTGTCCGATTTGACAATGGCTCTCTGCCAATTCAGCTCTGTATCTGCCCGGATAATTCCGTCTCAGCATTACTGTTGGTTCACTTCATATTAGCGAGACAAGTGGCCCACGAGTTTCAGCAGAGGTACCAGAGCTTATTATCAAATCCGAAGAAGACGGAACGGCGGTGAGGTCAAGGAGAGGAATCACCCCCACGTCCGTTGGGAAGACTCGTGGTGGTGGTCCCGCTACCTGACAAACAAAGAAACACCCCCACGTCCGTGGGGAAGACATCCTGGCGTAAGCCAATACAACCAATCTCCCGGAAACACCCCCACGTCCGTGGGGAAGACAGCGCGACTCAGCGCCGACCGTAGTGACGAACGGAAACACCCCCACGTCCGTGGGGAAGACAACGTCTTGGCCGGCATCCCCTTCCATCAGGCGGAAACACCCCCACGTCCGTGGGGAAGACCGATGACCCTGGCGGCGACATCATCACGGGAAAGAAACACCCCCACGTCCGTGGGGAAGACAAAAATGGTCTGCCACAACACGTTAAACCGGCGGAAACACCCCCACGTCCGTGGGGAAGACCGAAATAACGACACCCCGGCACGATCTCCTTTGGAAACACCCCCACGTCCGTGGGGAAGACCGCCATGACGCTGTCGGTGATGACCAGGGGTGGGAAACACCCCCACGTCCGTGGGGAAGACGAGTACCTGGGAGAGCACCAGGCTGGACCGATGGAAACACCCCCACGTCCGTGGGGAAGACGTTACCAACATCAGAAACCAGATATCGACATCGGAAACACCCCCACGTCCGTGGGGAAGACTCGAAAACGCCAAAAAGACCCAAGCACCAGAAGGAAACACCCCCACGTCCGTGGGGAAGACCTGCGGGCCGGATGTACCAATACACGGTCACCAGAAACACCCCCACGTCCGTGGGGAAGACGAGGTCTTGCGCACCACACCAGACACGCCCTGGGAAACACCCCCACGTCCGTGGGGAAGACGCCGCCGAGGCGCAGCTTGATCTAATGGTGACAGAAACACCCCCACGTCCGTGGGGAAGACTCACCGCCAACCCGGGCGACCTGACCGCCCAGAGAAACACCCCCACGTCCGTGGGGAAGACTCGGGACAGTGAAATCGAATGGGAGTCTCTCAGGAAACACCCCCACGTCCGTGGGGAAGACGTTGGCTCCACCTGTCTCCTTGGCCGCATCGGAGAAACACCCCCACGTCCGTGGGGAAGACCGATGCGGCTAAAAGCGCGACGCTCGCCCTGGGGAAACACCCCCACGTCCGTGGGGAAGACCGAAAACACTGCTCCAACCTGCGCGGAACCTTAGAAACACCCCCACGTCCGTGGGGAAGACCATGTCGAACGCGAGAAGAACGTCTGCGGGTCTGAAACACCCCCACGTCCGTGGGGAAGACGCCATCGCGGCGGCAGCAATCACACCCGGCATGGAAACACCCCCACGTCCGTGGGGAAGACGGCCGTTTGACTGCCTCCAATGGCTGGGGGTTCGAAACACCCCCACGTCCGTGGGGAAGACCCTTGCGACTGCAAACCGCCGCGTCCACTGGCAGAAACACCCCCACGTCCGTGGGGAAGACACGACTACGATGAATATGCACTAGAAACAGATGGAAACACCCCCACGTCCGTGGGGAAGACTAGATTTTTGTCAATCGCATGAAGAACCTCCAGGAAACACCCCCACGTCCGTGGGGAAGACTGTGGTCCGGGGCTCTCACGATACGGCGCTCAAGAAACACCCCCACGTCCGTGGGGAAGACCCGCGTCCAGGTCACCGGAAACAAGCAAGACGGGAAACACCCCCACGTCCGTGGGGAAGACCTCTTGATGAAATCTCCGAGCAATTTCCTGACGGAAACACCCCCACGTCCGTGGGGAAGACGGGCCGAAGTCGGCCACATTGGCATCCGCCGGAGAAACACCCCCACGTCCGTGGGGAAGACACCATGGCGGCGAAGCCGATCAGCCCCGCCTTGGAAACACCCCCACGTCCGTGGGGAAGACGTTGCGCTCGTGGCGATACTGGGAATCTCCAGAGAAACACCCCCACGTCCGTGGGGAAGACCCATCAAGGTTCCGGGAAGCCGCGCCCTGTACTGAAACACCCCCACGTCCGTGGGGAAGACTAAGGTTGGCATTTACACCGGCCAACTGCTCTGGAAACACCCCCACGTCCGTGGGGAAGACCCAGGTCCACCGGAGAACCTTGGCTGAGCTGCGGAAACACCCCCACGTCCGTGGGGAAGACGGTGCCTGCGTAAACCAGTGGTCGGCAATACCAGAAACACCCCCACGTCCGTGGGGAAGACCCGATGAGGGCGGCTGCCAACTCTTGGATTTTAGAAACACCCCCACGTCCGTGGGGAAGACACCCCGCACCTTGGAGAATTGGCGGGTTAACTGGAAACACCCCCACGTCCGTGGGGAAGACCAACTCCCCGAACGGGCAGTCGGCGTAACACTGGAAACACCCCCACGTCCGTGGGGAAGACTTTGACGGGGTGGATGACGTTCTAGTTTTACCAGAAACACCCCCACGTCCGTGGGGAAGACCCACGGAAGACAACTGGCCAGCATGGCCCGCAAGAAACACCCCCACGTCCGTGGGGAAGACGGCCCTACCTGAATGCGCGCGGCGAGTCCGTCAGAAACACCCCCACGTCCGTGGGGAAGACGTTGTCAAGGCTCTTGTTACCCTTCTCTTGTTGGAAACACCCCCACGTCCGTGGGGAAGACTTACGGTGATAAGGTGCTCAATGTCCTCTGCTGGAAACACCCCCACGTCCGTGGGGAAGACCCGGCGCTCTGCTCACTCGATTCAACCACATCAGAAACACCCCCACGTCCGTGGGGAAGACGACGCTCAATGATCAACTCAACGACTGCATCAAGAAACACCCCCACGTCCGTGGGGAAGACATGTGCGATAAAGCAAGCCACGGACGACAGCTAGAAACACCCCCACGTCCGTGGGGAAGACTCGACCTGGCGATTGCGTCCGACATGACCACCGGAAACACCCCCACGTCCGTGGGGAAGACTTATTGGAGTGACCGTAGTTCGAACCCGGCTCCGAAACACCCCCACGTCCGTGGGGAAGACGCCGGGCTGCTGATGGCGGTTGGCGTGTCTCCAGAAACACCCCCACGTCCGTGGGGAAGACGCGGACAGGGTGCGCACACCGGACGGCGACGAGGAAACACCCCCACGTCCGTGGGGAAGACATCTGCCTGGGCCTGAGCGAGCTGCAGTCTGAGGAAACACCCCCACGTCCGTGGGGAAGACAGGGAGCCGCCGACGGTCACGCGCCCATGCTCAGAAACACCCCCACGTCCGTGGGGAAGACTCATCATCCGTAACGCTAGGGCAACCTAAAATAGAAACACCCCCACGTCCGTGGGGAAGACGATAAAGGAGGCCGTGGAGAAAGGGGAGGTCCAGAAACACCCCCACGTCCGTGGGGAAGACAGCCGAAGCCGAAGCGCGGAGAATGCACAACTAGAAACACCCCCACGTCCGTGGGGAAGACGCCCGCAGTTGCGGCGGGTGGGTGGGTGTAGAGGAAACACCCCCACGTCCGTGGGGAAGACTACCTGCTCCAACAGGCGACCGATTTTCTGTCGGAAACACCCCCACGTCCGTGGGGAAGACGTTCATGCGGCCTCTCTGTGCTGAATCAGAATGGAAACACCCCCACGTCCGTGGGGAAGACGCGAATGGCCTGAGAGCTGGGATTCATTGACCGGAAACACCCCCACGTCCGTGGGGAAGACGTGTTGGCCTCGCTGCCGATCTTGACCTGGCCGGAAACACCCCCACGTCCGTGGGGAAGACTTCTGATACCGGCGATGTCGGCAAATCTCCATAGAAACACCCCCACGTCCGTGGGGAAGACACCAACAAATTGTTAATGAGCAGAAACGAAAACACAATATCTTCTGATTACTGGGATTTAAGTGTTTCGATAACTAGTTGAAGGCCGCAGATCTCTGTTAGAGCTTTACGAGTCGGGCCAGTGGTGTGAACTTCATAACCGGGTGGTCTCGGCAAAGAGCGAAACATGACGATGCCGGATTCAGGAGGACAGTGTTTATACAGGTAATCAATTACCGTCTTGGCCACGGAATCCTTGACGCCAGAAACAAAAATGTTGGGACGCGGCTCTACAAACCAAAGCTTCATTCGCCCACGCACAGCGGGCGGCAAATCATTTGCGACGACCACGAGCACGGCCCACCCCCAGCATTTCGGCGATATCGTCTGCCAGTTTCGCCAACAGATCCATTTCAATCACCCGCTCGCGAAACGCCTCTGAGACCTTGTGTTTGTTGTAACGCCCAGCCATATCCCGGGTCAGCGAGAAGGCCAGATCAATACACAGGCGTTCTTTATACAAATCCGCTAGATCGTAAATGAAAGGCAAGGGGCTACCCGAGTGGATAAACCCAATATGGGGCGAATAGCCCATGCTGTGTACCGCGGAACAGAGTATGCCGTACAACGCCGCATTACTGGCGGTCAGCACCTGATTGGTAACATCACTGGTCTCAAATTTTCCGGGCACAAACTTCCGCCCCTTCCAGCCAACCTGATACTCCTCGGCTTTTGACTGATAAAGAACGCGGACGCGGTGGCCTTCCATGCCCATCATTTCCTTCAAGGTCTTCCCATCCAGGTCTGCATCGGGAAAACGGCGAGCAAACATGCGCCTGGCTACTTCCACCGATTTGTCGGGGTCGGCCGCCAATTCAATTTGCTGCTTCAGGTTGCGAGTATCCGCCGTGGGCAGAAAACCAGCGGCGTAGAACAACAAGCTGTCCTCTCCCACCCAGCAGACGGAACAGTTTGCCGCTGTCGCTGTTTTCACCGCATCGTGGGTAATGCTGGTTCCCGGCCCCAGCAGCAAGGCATTTAACGTCGCCACGGGTAGCGGCACCACGTTATTGGTGGAATCAATCCACTTGATACTACTGTCGTCGATTTCCAGCCTGCCCCGCTCCAGATACAGGAACGGGTACTTGTCCTTTACCTGCGGCAGAGAATCCCGAGTCACCTTCACAAACAGCCGTTGGCCGCCAGCCATGATCAGGGCACCGGCAAGACAGTAACGCGGCGATCCCGATACAACTTATGCTCACCAAACTGCAGCGGCACATCGTTGAGCGTGAGAACCTCCCCCTCGTGCTCACCTTGCAGCACTTTGAAGACCGGACTCCGGTTTTTGGACTCCGCCAGCAGCCCCGCCTGAGCCATTGCCTGCTCCCCGTCCTCGTAAATGCCCTGAGCAATAAACTCGGTGGGTACGCAGTTCTTACGCCCCAAATAGAGATCCCAGACCGGGTTTTGCAGTGCACGTTGTAGCTCGACCAGTTCCTCTTGCGGGCCTTGCAGGGCAACCGCAAAAGCCATGTCTTGCAGATAGTAGCGGTAGGTCATCTTCGCGCCCCCACCATCACTCGTTCTGGGCTTGCCATCGCTTTTGCGCGGCTCTAGAAGTTTCTGCCAAGGATCCGATAGATCATAACCTGCACCCACCATATGAAAATCCCGCATCAAGGGTTGGCGCGGCAAGGGTTTGCCTTTTTGGTCCATCAGCACATAGGCTTGCACCTGCATATCCCTATCAGCCCACTGTGCCAATCTCTCGGTCTGCGTTCCCCCAGCCCCCAAGGCACAGCACAGAAGACCGAACACCCCGGACTTGGTAGGAAAATCGAGGCTGTCCCGGCGACCAAACTTGGAGTCATGCCCCCATGACTGAAGAGGGGCCTCCAGCCAGAGCAGCAGATATGGATCACTCATGACCGGCCTCACTGAACATGGCTTTGCAGGGATTCCACCAGGGCGTCAATGCTGAAGTTTTCGTCTTCTCCCCAGTCATAAGCCGCCTGCTTGCCAAACAGAGAGCCCGTCAGCTTTTCTTTCTTGTCGAGATACTCTTTCAGAGTGTCAATGCTGGGCTGAAGGAAACCGCTATCGCGGGCTTTAACGGGTGCCTCAAACGGCACTTGCAGGCGCTGCCCCTTGCGAACCATAACGCGGGCAAACTCCCAGGGGCTGGCACCGGACTGGGTAGTCTGGCGTGCGGTGGGTACGGCCACAAACAACGCCTTGGTGAAAGCTTCCACGGCCTTCTTCAGATCGGCCTCCCCCATGGTCTGTGCCAACTGGCCGAGATCCAGGCTGATATAGCGATAGTAGGTTGCTGAGTTGTATTCCAGGCTACCCATGTGCGCGGTAGTGCCTGTGCTATCATCCAGAGCGGTGAAAAATTCCACCTCATTGCTGACTTTGTGCGTCGAAATGGCGTGAGAAAATGAGGCTGCAGCCTCCACATTCATTTCAGCCGCCTTGGCCACCATGCGCCCGAACAGCACAATATCCAGCGCATTCATGGCTAGATCGTGCTTGGATTTGCCAATCAAGGACGCTAGCTGACCTGGCCACTTCTTTTTATCCTTCGCTGTGAAAAATTTGTCCGTGTCGAAGCCTATATTCTTGAACGACTCTGCGATAGTTTGGATTTCTTTTTGACTCCAAAACAGCAGGGTATCGTTATCATCTCCAACTGAAGGTTCAATCGCATCATCACCTCCATTTTTTCCCTTCTTTTCTTTTACAAAGGTGCTCGATATTAAATCCCCACACTTAGTGGCTTGCTCTTCTGAAGCCCCAAGCTCAATACAATTTTCAGTAATAAGCGATTCCACTTTTTTAGTGCGAATACCCAGCTTGATACCAAATTCCTGCATGGCCAGGCGTACTTGCCGTTTCCAGCATTGCGAGCTGACGCGCGCGCGCTGCACCCCACCCACCATCGCGGATTTTGGTGCCCCGACATCATCCCGGTTCAGGCAGGTCACAGGAAACGACTGCAGAATGTGGTATTCGATTCGGGTATTAGTGTAGTTATTCGTCATTTCATTATTCCTTGTTTGATAAAACTGAAGTTAAGCAAACGGATTGTCGATAACGGGAACGATCTGAAGCAGGCCACAGCCGTATGCACGGGCACGCCCAACCCCCTGGGTGAAACTGTTGGCAAATTGCGCTTTGTCGGTGATGCTCAGAAGGCCCTTAACATGCGCCTGGCCAATGGTGACCTGACGTTGTTGCTTGTCTTTGAAACGCAAGACGTCAATGCGATCCACCTGCAGATGCTGCGGGTCAACCTCGAACCCCCAACTGGCTTTCGCCCGCTCGGAGAACCACTGAGCCACGGGTTCCCTGCCACGTACGGCAACCAGCTTGCGGCTGGCGCTATCACGGCGAGTCGGGTTCACTATCACCTTGAATCGGTACTGCTGATGTTCGAGAAAATCGTCAGGGATCGCCCGGCTCTGCACCGCGCCATGCTCGCCATCCACGGTAACCATCGGTTCACGGTTGGCCAGCATCAGCACCTTCCGCCCCCGAGCATCACCGCCCTGGTCAGCATAGAGAATGCCGCTGGTGGTGCTGGCCTGCTTCTGCTGTTCATCGCGTACATCGTTATAGAGGCTGTACACCACCCGATGCAGGGAATAGGCATCGGTGATGCGCAGCGCCTTGACCGAGCGGCGGTCGAGATGCAGTACGCTGGCAATCATTGTCATGCTGCACCCTCCTCACCACCGGCCGGAACGGGCTGACCATAAAACTCCTGTGCCCACTGGGTCTTGGTGCTCTGCCCGGATTCGTAGGTAAAAAACCGCAGCTGACGCAACAGGCGGACATAGTCGAGAGGCTGGCCGACCTTGCTGTCTATCAACGTCAGCACAGGGCGAAGAATGCGACACACTTCCGCCAGATCATTGCACGCCAGCAAGCGCCGCAGCTTCGCCTTGGCCTGACTGCTTTCCCGCCCATCGTCATAGCAGGCCGCAATCGCCCGCCCCAGGGTCAGCGCTCCATTCCGCTCAGCCTTGGATTTCGCAATGGCCGCCGCAACCGTCACGAAGGGCAAGCGCTCATAATCCTTCTCAAGGTCCACACCAAGGCAGCCCAGAAGCTCCCAGCTTTGATATTCCATTGCCGGGTTATCCGCTCGGCGCAGACGTGCCGCCATGCCCTTGTCGTTCTGGCATCGCTCCATCACAGCGTCCACAAAGCGCTCTCGATTTATACTCGCACCTGATGGTGCAGACGGTTGGTTATCCTGCATAACCTCAGGCCTCCTGTTTCAGATAGTTGCTGTTATTGGGGCGGCATTTTGCCCAGGCATCCAGTTGCCGGGCGGTCTCGTGGGGGCAAAACTTGTCGTAGGACTGCTGAACGTAGCTGGCGAAGCGCTGGCGCAGTTTTTGGCGCGCCTCGGCAGCCTCGTTGCTCTGTTCACACGAATCGACCAGGTGTTGAAAGTCCCTTTCGCATAGCTGCCAGAAGAGTTGTGTAGCCTGGGGAGCTACTTTGCTTCCATCTACAGTCTGTTCTTTAAAGAAGCCTTGAACTCGGCCATAGAGATTTTTAGCAAGGCTGTCGAGGGCACCCATTTCCTGCTTGAGCTGGCTGAACTCGCTCTGACCCAGAATATCGCTATGCAGCCAGACCTGAGATTCAACAAAATCATTTCTTCCAGATACAAACTGTTTATTGGTTTGCCCTCCACTTACACTCAACCCTCCGGTCCAGACGGAAAAGCAGCCTGACTCTTCTGCGGCGCGGTCTAAACCGCAATATAATTGCCAGCACTGAAAGCCCTGAGAAAAATCTTGCTCAATAAAATTAAGCAATGCCGTCAATGATCGCCAAGGGCGTTTCTCTGGATCAACCCACAAGGCCTTTGGCTCATTTGATGAATAATTAATCGCCATGCTTGGGTCATAAAACCCATCCTTATAACCGTAATGGGCAACCCCTTCGGAAAAATGCAAGCCCTTGTCCGTTAACAAGCAAAAATAACTTAATGAAACTAGACGCCCAATCAAAGACCGCTTCAAAACACGTGCCACAGGACAGTCCTCACCTTCAGGCATCTGTTCCCATGGAGCCGCTCCAATACCATCAGGATAGATATTCATCTGCTCAATCTGCTGCGTGGACATCAGGTTCAGCCAGACAGTTTCACTCAAGCTAGCCCCCATTAAGAAGCTATGCGTAAATCCGTTTGTACCCAACGACACACCCGGCTTTGAAACAGATTTTTTTCCCTTGGCATTGGTTTTTCCACTATATCCAGAAGTCAAAACAACGCTGTTGTCACCTTTCCCTCCAAATGCGAATCCCATAACCCCAACAAGAAGCAAAGCTCGTTCAGCGTCATCTACTACCCGCTGCACCTGTGTGTGGCTTAGCACTGTAGTGTTCCCGATCGAAATCTCTGGAATCACCGCCCCGAAAGGCTGTACTTTCGCCGCTCTAATCGCAGGCATCTGCAAAAACGGCTTATCCCCATACAGATAAAACCGGTCATACCACTTATCCAGATAGCCCAGGCAGCGTTCAGCCAGCCCATGCACTCCCAGCGCTTTCCATTCCGTTTCGTCCTTGGGCGTAGCGGCCGCCTGGGCAATCGCCAGCAGCAGCTTGAGCAACGCAATTTTCTGTACGGGGTTACCTCCGAGACTGCGATATTCCGGATTGCTGAATATCTGTCGCAGGCTGACGCGACCATGATCGGCCACGGGTATCCACGGCTCGTCAATCAGATTAAAACGGTTTTCCATGTTCAGTTTCCCTGGTTCTTGATGACGCGATAACCCAGGTCATCGCGGTATTCCATAAGATGGCTATCGTGTATTCCAGTATTCTCGATACCACGAAGGGCATCCGTTTCGTCTACCAGCGCCACACGCAGCACGCTTTCATCCTCAGGCCAGTCCGCGCGGCCCAGGAAGAAGCAGTGGTGCAACCCAAAGCGCTTGAGTGTATCCACCGGGGCCGCTTTCGGTTTGTCGCCCGGCGGCACATTCACGATCTGTCGCATCAGGGTGGCTGTACGCTTTTTCCATTCGGCCTTTCTCAGCTTGTACCGCTGTAACGGCAATTCGACCTGGGAGCCGTTCATCAAGGTCAGACAGGCCGTCTCGGCATTGCGGGAAAGGCCTTTCAGCATCAGCACTTCGTAGCTGTCGGATTCGCTGTAGCGGGTCTGGGCCTTGCTTTCCGGCAAGGTATTGCCATCCTCGGCCAGCCCAATTCGAGCTAGCTGCTGCAAGGCGATACGGCCCTTGCGTTGGCGGTTACGGTTACGGTTACCGTGATCGAGCTCATGCAGCCAACGCTCCATGCTTCCCTGTTCCTGCCTTTCCTCATAAGTACACTCAATCAGCTGGCGAATATCGCCGGGGAGGCTAACCCGCTCCACGTTTTGCCAGGCCTCCAGGCTACGGCATAGCACATAGGGGCTGTAGACATAGGCCGAGGCACCAAACGACTTTTGCGGTGCCTCAATGGCATCATTAAGCGCTGGTGCCAACAGCCACACCTCCGGCTCAGCAGCTTTACAGCGCGGTGTGTCTTCGTGCCGCCATACCCGCCCCAGGCGCTGCAACAGCATGTCTGTGGGCGCAAAGCGGGAAATCATGAAATCGGCATCAATATCCAGGGATTGCTCCAGAACCTGAGTCCCCACCAGGATTCGTCCCTGTTTGAGGCGATCCGGCCATCCGGCCTTGCCATACAGATTGACCCAGCGATCCTCAATCCGCTGGCGGTCATCCACCGTAAACCGGGAATGCAGCAAGCCACACCCCACGCCCAGCTCTGCTGCGCGGGCGGCGAGATCCAGGTACCGCTGCTGTGCCTCCTTGACGGTATTCTCGATCCACAACACCTGCTGCCCCTGTTCCGCTCTCAACAGCGCCTGTTCAACCGCTAGAGCCTCATCCGTACTCAATGAAACCCGTAACTGCCTGCACTCGCCAGCAGGAACGCTCACTTCGCTGACGTCCGCTGTATCTATCGTCGGGCAAGCGGTAATCAGCGGGTATTCCATGGATTTCGTCGGTCGACCCAGCAGCGCCGCCCGGCGCTCCTGATTCAACGTGGCGCTGAGAATAATCACCGTACACCCCAGCTCTCGCAGCAACCTGACCAGTGCATCCAGCAAGGTGCCGGTGTAGGCGTCATAGGTATGCACTTCGTCAAGGATGACCACCTTGCCCGCCAGGCCGAAGGCCCGGACAAAGCCGTGCTTCACATTCATGGCCGCCATCAGGGCCTGGTCAATGGTGCCCACCGCAAAAGGTGCAAGCAGGCCACGCTTGCCCTGGTTAAACCAGGCCCCACCCGGGCGACCCTCCTCCCCCATCTCGGTCTCCAGCAGCCAGGCATTGGCGTGCAACAACAACGAGCGGTGCGAACAGCCCTCCGCCAACACCCTTTCGAGAAAATTCTGGAACCGTTCAAAGATCTTGTTGGAGGTCAGCTGCGTTGGTAGCGCAAAGTAGATACCGCTGGCTTGGCCGCGATCGAGCATTCGGTATGCGGCATAGAGTGCGGCTTCGGTCTTCCCCAGCCCCATGGGTGCTTCGAGAACATAAACGCCGGGGGACGACACCTTCTCGATCAGGATCGCCTGCGCCTGGCGAGGAGCAAATCCGAAGACCTCTTCAAAGCCCAGATCTGGCTGATAGGACACCGGTACAAACCCTGCTTTATTCAGCGCCTCCGCTATTTTTCCTTCCCAGGGCAGTTCGGGGTTTTCAAAATGGTTCCCGGAACCAATCCAGTCAGCCACCGACGTCAAGCCAGCCACCAGGCGGGCCTGAGCAGCGGACTCAATCTGTGGCCAGTCTTCAGCCAACTGGTGCCGCAAAGCCTGAACCAGACTCTCTCGCTCATTCAACCAGGCCGCGCCGCCAAAGATCTCATCCTCAGCCCGCTTGCCCGCAAGGTTTGGAGAGAAGCCATGATGCCGGCCAAGAATTTCCGGCACATACCGTGGAGCACCCAGCTTTCTGGCGGTCAGTTGACTGACCCCTGCGTGACCACCCCACCCTTTTTCAAGATCGGGGTTGGCACCCGGGATCTGCTCCAGAGAGCAGGCCCGCATGATTTTGTTGTAGAAGGTCGGGCTGACCTTGCCGATATCATGACAAGCTGCAGCCAAACAGGCCCCTTCCGGGAATAAGGTAGCGACTGAAGAGCGCCTCACGATCTCTTTCGCTACCTCGCCAACGATACGGCAGTGGCTTTCAACCGAGCGCCCACATACGACCCCGTCAGACGATTCATAGGTTTTCGCTGGGCACTTTTGATATGGCACGACGCCACTAACGGGGGAATGGCTATCTCGTCTAAAGCGCCTCATCTCAGATCAATCTCCAACCTAATTTGTGCCGTTTCATTGCCGTTGCTGACATCGAATACCCTATAGGAGACACTGCCCCAATTCGTGCACTACTGTGAAAATCAACAGTAAATTCCAGTCATCATCTTAACCCGCTCGACCACCTCCTCCCTCAATTCCTCCGGCCCCATCACCTCCACGTCGGCCCCATAGCGCAACACTTCCATCACCAGCTCACGCTCGTCCGAATACGGCACGTAGAGGTGATAACCATCGTCCAACCACTCCCCACGCTGGTCCCTGTGCCATTGCTCCTCCGCCACCCACTGGGCGGCATGCTCGGTGAATCGCAGATGGGCGGTGGCTTTGGGTTGGCCGCCGAAGATGCCGAAGCTGGAGGAGGTGTAGGCGTCGAGACTTTCGGTGCTGAGTCGCTGGGCGGGAGCAGTCAGTAGCTTGGGCTGGGAGATGCGATCCAGGGAGAACAGGCGTAGGTCGTTGGCGGTTTGGCAATGGGCCAGCAAGAACCAGTTTGAGCGGTAGTGCAGCAACTTTTGCGGATGAACGGTACGAGTTCCCCCCACTCTGTTGCTGCGGGACGAATAATCAAACTTTATCTGATTTCCCGCCAACGTAGCCTCGGCCACAGGATCAAAAACCTGGGGCGCCGCCATGCGCGCCTGTATCGGTTGTATCTGAACGCGCTCACTGATCGTTTCCGCAGCATGCCCAGATTCCCCCAGCAGTTGGTGAATGCGCTCCCGCAGCGGGGCCAGGCGATGGCTGATCAGCCCCGGCTGTACGTTCTCCAGGAGCTGTTCGCAAGCCAGCAGAGCGTAAAGTTCCCCGGGGTTCATCCAGAATCCGGGCAATTCGAATACAGGAGCGTCGGGGTTATAACGATGCCCATTCCGCTCTCGGCAATACTCCAACGGCGCCCCGAGGCTGTCTCGCAGGAATTCGAAATCCCGGGTGATGGTGTTGCGGCTGGCTTCCAGTGCGTCCATGAATCGCTGCATGGGCACTGGGCGACGGGCGTTACGAAGCAGTTCGTGGATGCGATAGATACGGTCGAATCGGCTCACACCAGGTCCCTCTGGCTTGTGGACTTCCCTTTACAAACAAGGGTAGCCCCTCCAGCCAGAAACACCAACTTCAATATCAATTACAGCCAGTTACGCTGATCCGACCAAACCAATCACCACCGCCCCTGCAAAGTCGCCACCAGGGTGCGGCCGCCGGCGTGGTCCCGGTGTTCGCACAGGTAGATGCCCTGCCAGGTGCCTAGGGCGAGGTGACCGTCGGAGACCGGGAGGGTGATCGAGGGGCCGATCAGTACGTTCTTGATGTGGGCCGGCATGTCGTCCGGGCCTTCCAGGGTGTGGCGGTAGTGGGGGGCGTTCTCCGGCACCATTACGTTGAAGTGCCGTTCCAGGTCGCCTCGCACGTCGGGGTCGGCGTTTTCGTTGATGGCCAGGGAAGCCGAGGTGTGCTGGATAAACAGGTGCAGCAGGCCCACCTGGCAGTTGGTGAGGTCCGGGCCCTGGGACACGATGTCGTTGGTGATGAGGTGGAAGCCGCGGGGCAAGGCGGGGAGTTGAATGAAGGTTTGGTCCCAAATCATTGCACCGCTCTCCAAATAGGTTGCGCTATCTCTGGGTCTCATCCCAGGGATGGGCCGGCAGCACGTCTTCGGCCACGTCGGATTCGTAACTGCTGCGGAAGTAATCCATTGCCTTTTCTGCCTCCGCCAGCTCTTCGAACCGGGCCACGTGGTAGATGGCCTCGCCTTCGTTGACCAGCGGCAGGTTGTTGACGCAGATGACGATGCCCGAACAGGGCGCGAGGATGGCAGTTTCAGTTTCGCCAAAGGGGTCGGCGATCATGGCCAGTATCTGGCCTTGTCGCACCCGTTGGCCAAGACGGGCCACCGGGCGCATGATGCCGTCCATGTCCGCCCGCACCCAGGTGGAGGTGGCGGCGGTTTCGGAACGCTTCTTCGGGGCTTTGGGGCCTTTCTTGGCCGGCACCATCTCCAGCGACCGCATCACCCGCAGCACGCCTTTGACCCCGCTGCCGATCACCACCGGATCGAACCGCAGCGCCTCGCCGCCCTCGTAGGTGACCACCGGAATGTTGAGGGAATCGGCGTAGGCCCGCAGGCTGCCATCGCGCAAATTAGCATTGAGAATAATCGGAGCGCCGAAGGCTTCTGCCATGCGAATGGTATCTTCGTTCTTCAGCTCGGCGCGTATCTGCGGCAGGTTGAAACGATGGATGGCGCCGGTGTGCAGGTCGATGATGTGAGTGACATGCTCCATCACCTGGGAGCGCAGCAGGTAGGCAATTCGCCCGCCCAGCGAGCCGGTTTCGGAACCAGGGAAACAGCGGTTCAGGTCGCGCCGGTCCGGCAGGTAGCGGGTGCGCTGGATAAAGCCGAAGATGTTGACGATGGGCACCGCCACCAGGGTTCCGCGCAGATGCCGCAAGGCGGAATTACGCAGCACCCGCCGGATGATTTCCACCCCATTGATTTCATCGCCGTGGATGGCGGCACACACCATCAGTACTGGCCCATCCCGGCGGCCATGGATCACCTCCACCGGCAGGTGCAGCGGAGTGTGGGTGTAAAGCTTGGCCACCGGTATTTCCACCGTAGCCCGGCCGCCCGGCCGAATCTCGGTGCCTGCAATGACAAACGGTGCCCGGGCCATGATCTACCCTCGTCCCCTGGTTCGGGTCTTGCCGAGTTTCTGGTTCTTCTCGGTCCAGTTGATGATCATACCGGCCACGTTCTTGCCGGTGGCACGCTCTATTCCCTCCAGCCCCGGGGAGGAGTTCACTTCCATCACCAACGGTCCGCGACTGGAGCGCAGCAGGTCGACACCCGCCACATTCAGCCCCATGGCCTTGGCGGCGGTCACGGCGGTACGGCGTTCTTCGGGGGTAATGCGCACCAGCGACGCGGTACCGCCGCGGTGCAGGTTGGAGCGGAACTCACCTTCCGGCGCCTGACGCTTCATGGCGGCGATCACCTTGTCGCCGATGACGAAACAGCGGATATCGGAGCCGCCGGCCTCTTTGATGTATTCCTGCACCAGGATGTCGGCCTTCAGGCCCATGAAAGCCTCGATGACACTTTCCGCCGCCTTGCGGGTCTCCGCCAGCACCACGCCAATGCCCTGGGTGCCCTGCAGCAGCTTGATCACCACCGGTGAACCGCCCACCATCTTGATCAGCTCCGGCACGTTGTCGGGCTTATTGGCAAACCCGGTCACCGGCATGCCAACGCCCTTACGCGCCAATAACTGCAACGAGCGCAATTTGTCCCGGGCACGGGTGATGGCCACCGATTCGTTGACCGGGAACACCCCCATCATCTCAAACTGCCGCAGTACGGCGGTGCCGTAGAAGGTCACCGACGCCCCGATGCGGGGAATCACCACGTCAAAGCCCTCCAGCGTCTCGCCGTGATAATGGATTCTGGGGCTGGCCGAGGTAATGTTCATATAGCAGTGCAGGCAATCAATGACCCGCACCTCATGCCCCCGGTTGATGCCTTCCTCGATCAGGCGTCGGGTGGAATAGAGGTTGCGATTGCGCGACAGGATCGCAATTTTCATGTTGGGGTCCTTAGCACCGGCTCACCGGCCAGATAAGAGGATTCGGGGGACACGATACAGCGCCCGGCCATCGCCGTGCGACCGATCAGCATGCGAAAACGCATGGAGTCCCGGTTGGTCAATGTCATTTCAACCGGCCAGGTTTCCTGGCCAATCAACAGCGTCGTCGCAATCACCAACCTTAGCTCGGTGTGGCCACCGGAGTCGGTCACCGAGCGTTCGTCGATCACCGCGGCATCGCATTCCACGCTGGCGTGCAGGTTGTTCTGCTCCGGATGCACCCAGAAGCGCACCCGCCGCTCGCCATCCTGAGTGTACGGCTCGGTCCGATAGGTGTGCAGACAGGAGGTGCGGGCGCCGGTGTCCACCTTGGCCTTGATCCGGGGAATGTCCAGTTCGGGCAACGCCACCCATTCCCGCCATCCCAGGCATAGGCGCTGGTCGTCACCGGCGTCAGGGGTCTTGGCGGCGTTCTCAGTCGGTTTCACTGACATCGATTTCATCCTGCTGCTTGTTGCTTTGATTTCGGATCAGCTCGATCCGGAACGGTTCGGAATGACTTCCGGCATAGACGCTGGTGTGGGGGAACGGTATTTCGATTCCTGCCCGGTCCAATTCGCGTTTGATGGCCACCATCATGCTGCTGCGGCCCTCCAGTACTTGCTCCCTGGCGACCCAGAAGGAGAACTGCAAATCCACCGACGACGCCGCGAAGGCGGTGACCAGCACAAAGGGCTTCGGCTCCTGCAAAACGCACACCTCCCGCTTGGCCAGACCCAGCAGCAGCGACTCAACCCGCTCCACATCCTCAGCGTAGGCAATGCCTACGGTCAGGTCGATGCGGCGAATGGGAAAGCGGGATCGATTGACCACTCGGGTCTTGATCAGGGTTTCATTGGGGATACGCACATACAGGTTGTCCGGCGTCCGCAACTTCACGCTGAGCATGTCAATCCCCACCACCTCGCCAATGGTGCCCTCCACTTCAATATAGTCGCCCAGTTCAAACGGGCGCTCCACCAGCAAAAACAAACCACTGATCATGTTGGACGCCGAGGTCTGGGAGGCAAATCCGATGGCGACGGTCAAGATCCCCGCCGCCCCCAGCAACACATCCAGGGAGAACCCCGCCTCCCGCATGGCCGCCATCACGAAGATGGCCAGCACCACATAGAACACCAGCCGGCGCAACATCACCGAATGGTGGCGGGAGGTGCGCGCCTGCATCACCCTGGCAATGCCCCGACTGGCCAGCGACGCCAGCACCGCTCCCATCACCAGCAGGAACAGGGCCGCCAGCCACTGGCTCCAGGCAATATCGGCGATCACCGCCATCAGGCTCTGCTCAACCTCCTCGAGCACCGTTCACACTCCCAATTAACCAAACATCCGATCGAAGGCCCGGATCAAACCGCCCCGCTCACTGGACTCCCTGGCCGGGCTCAGCAAATGGCACTTGCCCGCCTCGGGTATCAGTGTTGGCGATATCTTTAATCGAGCCGAATTCATGTCCGTTTCGCACACCACCGTCACCTGGGGCGTCCATAGCTGGCCGTCCTCATTCTGGAACAGCGGCAGCAACGGCGTAGGCAAGCTGAACCGTTCCAGCAACAGGGGCTCGGGACGGCGATTCAGAATACGTACCGGGGTGATCGCCCGCCAGGGCCGCTTCGGCACTGCGTCCAGCACCATCCGACCATAACTGGCAGCGCTGTAACACAAGTCCCCCTCCATGGTGGACGGTCCCACCCAGGTGAGTGACGGTTCGGTGAGCGCCACCTCGGTCAGCAGGGTCTGCCGCTCCCCGGCCCGCAGCTGCAGCCACACCTGGGTCCCCACATAGATGGTGCACTCGCTATCGGCGGGAAGGGTCAGCGGCTGGTAGGGACGGATGACCGTGGGTTTGGTGGCCAGCGCAGGCAGCATTCGCACCCGGGTGCCCGCATCCGGTCGCACAAACCGTTGCAGTGGCACCTCTGCCCCTGGCAACACATGGCTGATCGAGGTGAGCCAGCCGGCCGGGTCGGTCTGCTCATAATGGTATTGGGAGCGTACCTGCCACTCCTTATCGAGCAGGGTCAACCACAGGCGCAGGTGGCCTAGCTCATGCAGCTGGGTCTGGCCGGAGTCCAGGATGTAATCCCGGTTCCACGCTCCGATATGTTTTGGCCGCACGGTGGCCTGGCTGTCAGATAATACGCCCGAGGGTTCGGTCATTGCGTCCTGTGTGGTGAGCAATCCAAAGGGTTTCTTCAACTATAATCCAATTCCGGGCTGTCAGCGAATACCCAAGTATGTGATTTTATTGATTCCTTTTGACCTGTAACGGGCTCCCCCTATGACTGCACTGGTCTGGTTCCGTAACGACCTCCGCACCGCCGACAATCCCGCCCTCACCGCCGCCTGCCAGTCCGGTCTGCCGGTCAGGGCCTGCTACCTGCTAACTCCCGAGCAATGGCGCGCCCACCACTGGTCGCCGGCGCGCGTCCGTTTTGTGATCGATCATCTCAATAGCCTGAGCCGGCAGTTGGCGGCTCTGGGCATCGAACTGGCGATTCTTTCGGCCGCCAGATTCGACGATTCGTTCGCCTCCCTAAAGAAATTTTGTCATGAGCAACGAGTTCAGCGCGTCCATTTCAACGAAGAATATGGCATCAACGAGCGCCGACGGGACAGGCGTGCCCATCGTGGATGCCGCCATGCGCCAACTCAATCAGACTGGCTGGATGCACAACCGGCTGCGGATGGTGACCGCCATGTAGATGTGCAAGAACCTGTTCCTGGACTGGCTGGGGGGAGTAACGCCAAAGGGTTACCCGAAGCCGTTGGTGGATCTGAAGACGAGCCGGCATGAGGCCATCGCCCGTTTTCGGGCGCTGAAGGAGGCGACATCGGGTAATACTGGATAGGGGACGGACTCAGTGCTCGACCCCGGAGCCGCACACCGGGCATTCCGGGTCCCTGGCCAGGGTCATCTGTCGCCACTCCATCTGCCAGGCATCGAGGATCAACAACCGGCCTATCAGCGGCGAACCCACACCGCTGATGACCTTGATGACTTCCATGGCCTGACTGCTGCCGATCATGCCCACCAGCGGGCCGATGACACCGGTCTCGGAACAGCTCAGGTCTTCGTTGCCCTCTTCCGAGTACAGGCAGTGGTAACAGGGGCTATCCGGCTGACGTACGTCAAACACCGACACCTGCCCCTCAGCGCGAATCGCCGCACCGGATACCAGCGGCACTCGGGCCCGGACACAGGCCCGGTTGAGGGCGAAGCGGGTGGTGAAGTTATCGGTACAGTCCACCACCACGGTAGCCTCCTGTACCTGCTGCACCAGCGCCGCGCCATCCAGCCGCCTGGACAGTGACGTTACTGCCACTGCCGGGTTGATCTGACGCACCCGCTGGGCCAAGGCCTCGGCCTTGGACTGGCCCAAATCAGATTGGTCGAAGGCGATCTGCCGTTGCAGGTTGGCCACTTCCACCGTGTCGTCGTCCACCACGGTGATCTGGCCAACCCCGGCGGCGCCCAGATACAGGGCCACCGGACACCCCAGCCCGCCGGCGCCGACAATCAGTACCCGGGCCTGCTTGAGACGAACCTGGCCGGCCACATCGAACGCGGGCAACAGCAATTGACGGCTGTACCGCATCAACTCGTCATCAGTCAGCATGGAATGTCTCTCCGGTCTCAGCGGGTGAATTGGCCCAGGGTTAAGCGGTCCTGACCACCATAATCCTTGCGGGACGCCACCGCCACAAAGCCCGCCTGACGAAACAGTGCCTGGACCGCATCGGCCTGGTCGTAGCCATGCTCCACCACCAGCCAGCCCTGGTCGTCCAGCCAGTCGGGCGCCTGGGCCACGATCTGGCGCAGGTCGTTCAGACCGTCGGCCCCGGAGACCAGCGCGGTGGCCGGCTCGAAGCGCACATCGCCCTGGGACAGGTGATGGTCATCGGCGGCGATGTAGGGGGGATTGGACACGATCAGGTCAAACCGTTGGGGCAGCAGATCGTCGAACCAGTGGCTCGATACCACCCGCAGCGGCAGGCTCAGTTGCTCGGCATTGCGACGGGCCAGTGCCACCGCGTCGGCAACGGCATCACAGGCACTCACCTGCCATGGCGGTCGCTCACTGGCCAACGCCAGGGCGATGGCGCCGGTGCCGGTACCCAGATCCAGCACCCGGGCGTTCGGCGGCAGCGGCAATGCCAATGCCACCTCCACCAGGCATTCGGTATCGGGACGGGGAATCAGGGTGTCGGGGGTCACGGCCAGGGTCAGGGACCAGAAATCCTGCGTCCCCAACAGATGGGCGATGGGCTCGCCGTCGATACGACGGGCCAGCAGGGTATGGAACTGGGCCAACTGCGCGGCGGTGAGTTCACGCTCCGGCCAGGCCCGCAGGCTGGTGCGGGACCAGCCGGTGACGTGACTCAGCAACAGCTCGGCATCGAGTCGCGGCGTCTCGCTATCAATGCGGGCCACCGCCTCTAAAATCAGCGCCTCACTGGTCAGTGACGACTCACTCATCCGACATGCTGGCCAACAATTCGGCCTGGTGTTCCTGCTGCAACGGGCCAATCACCGGCGATAGGTCGCCGGCGATGACTTCGTCCAACTTGTACAGCGTCAGGTTGATGCGGTGGTCGGTAACCCGGCCTTGGGGGAAGTTGTAGGTGCGAATCCGTTCGGATCGGTCGCCACTGCCCACCAGGCTCTTGCGGGTCTCCGCCTGGGACTGCTGCTGCCGTTCCCGCTCGGCGTTCTGCAGGCGGGTCGCCAGCAGGCTCATGGCCTTGGCCCGGTTCTTGTGTTGCGAACGCTCGTCCTGACACTCCACCACGATGCCGGTGGGCAGATGGGTCAGGCGAATGGCGGAATCGGTCTTGTTGACGTGCTGACCACCGGCGCCCGAGGCGCGGAAGGTGTCCACCCGCAGGTCCGCCTTGTTGATCTCGATGGCCTGGGCCTCATCGGCTTCCGGCATCACCGCCACCGTGCAGGCCGAGGTATGGATGCGGCCCTGGGACTCGGTCTCCGGCACTCGCTGCACCCGGTGCGCGCCGGACTCGAACTTCAGCGCACCGTACACGCCATCGCCCACCACCCGGCTGATCACCTCTTTATAGCCGCCATGCTCGCCGGCACTCTCGCTGACCAACTCCACCTGCCAGCGCCGCCCTTCGGCGTACCGGGAATACATGCGGAACAGGTCGCCGGCAAAGATCGCCGCCTCGTCGCCACCGGTTCCGGCACGGATTTCCAGAAACACGCTCTTGGTGTCGTTCGGATCCTTCGGCAACATCAGGCGCTGCAGTTCTTCGTCGAGCTCTTCACTCTTTTGCCGGGCCAGGGCCTGCTCCTCTTCGGCCATGGCACGCATGTCGGCATCGCCATCCCGGGCCAGCTCGGCCGCAGTCTCGATGTCGTCGAGGGCCTGCTGATAGGCCCGGAAGCACTGCACCACCGGTTCAATCTCGGCGAATTCCCGGGACAGGGTGCGAAACTTGTCCTGATCGCTGATAACGCTCTGGTCACTGAGCAACGCACTGACTTCCTCGTAGCGGTCGACCAACCGCTCGAGTCGGGACTGAATCGATGGTTTCATAGTTTTTCCGATGTGACGGAAACCTCGTTATCTTGGGTTTCCAGCTGATGCAGTTCTCGGAGCCAATGGGTGACTTCCACCCGCCCCTCGGCGCTGGCTTTGCGGACCTGGATCGAAGGTTCGTGCAGCAGTTTGTTGGTCAGGCCCCGGCCGAGGCTGCGGATGACCGTCTCCGGGTCGCCGCCATTGCGCAGCGCCCGCAGGGCTTTTTCGGTTTCCTGGTCGCGCTGGCGTTCGGCCTGTTGACGGAACTGTTTGAGGGTGGCCACCGCATCCAGCGCCCGCAACTGGCTGAGAAACTCCTGGGCGCCGGCCAGAATCAGGTTTTCGGCTTCTCGCGCCGCACCTTCCCGCGACCGCACATTCTCTTCGATCACCTGGCGCAGGTCGTCTACGGTATAAAGGTAGACGTCGTCCAACGACGCCACTTCCGGCTCGATGTCCCGCGGTACGGCAATGTCGACCATGAAATAGGGCCGGTGCTTGCGCCGTTTCAGCGCCCGCTCCACCGCGCCTTTGCCGAGAATTGGCAGCGGACTGGCGGTGGAGGCAATCACGATGTCCACCTCCGGCAGATAGTCGGGAATATCCGACAGCACGATGCCCCGGCCGCCATGATCCTCGGCCAGGTTCTGGGCCCGATCCAGGGTCCGGTTGGCCACCAGAAAATCCGTCACCCCGGCTTCCGACAGATGCCGGGCCACCAGCTCGATGGTTTTGCCCGCCCCAATCAGCAGCGCCCTGTTCCGCGACATATCGGAAAAAATGTGGCTGGCCATACTGACCGCCGCATAGGCCACCGACACCGGGTTCTCACCGATGGCAGTCTGGGTGCGCACCCGCTTGGCCACCGAGAAGGTCTGCTCGAACAGGCGGGACAGGAAGGTACCGCTGGCATCGTGCTCCCGCGCCAGTGCGTAAGCGTCTTTCAGCTGACCAAGAATCTGAGGCTCGCCCAGCACCATCGAATCCAGCCCGGAGGCCACCCGCATCATGTGGCGCACCGCCTCGCTGTCCCGATGCACGTAGATGGCGTCTTCCAACTCGCCGGGCGCCAGACCATGAAAACCGGCCAGCCACCGCAACACCAGGGCCGCGCAGTCGTCGTCACCCGCCAGGTAGAGTTCCGTCCGGTTGCAGGTGGACAGGATCGCCGCCTCGCTGGCACCGGAAGCCGCGCGCAGCTCGGCAAACGCCTCAGCCATCCGCTCCGGGGTAAACGCAATGCGCTCCCGAAGCTCCAGCGGCGCGGTGCGGTGGTTGATGCCCAGCGTAAGTAATGCCATGTGGAAGTGAGACTGCCTCTGCGCCAGAATTTACGCCCGCAAGCTCCCGTGCGCCCTGTTTCAGGAGGGCCGTGAGTGCAGCAGACGGACGAATAATGGCCTCATTTTACAGACGGACTTTGCCCCCCGCCACCCAAAACGCCGTTCCACCACCGCCAATCCGGGGAAATGCGGACAGGTTGGGCAAGATCAAATGCTTATGCCATCATAGGGTTTCGATATCGACGCCCGTTGCCGGGCCGGGCTCCCGCCGCCCCGACGCGTCGAACCAACCAGTACGGGATACCGCATGCAAAAACCTGTCTTGTTGTTTCTTGCCAGCCTGATCGGCGCGACACTTGCCGGCTGCGCAAACCTGATGGACACCACGGAGCCTGCCCAACCTGTCAAACCGCTCTCCCCGGCAAACACCGCCAAGGTCGAGGAAATTCGCTACGCCGACTTCGACCCGGAAGTGCTCTACCTGCTGACCAGCGCCGAGATTGCCGGCCAGCGGGGCCGCTACGATGTGACCCTGCTGAACTACCTCAAAGCCGCCCAGCGCTCCAGGGACAAGGGCGTCATTCGCCGGGCCCTGCGCATTGCTCAGTCGCTCAACGGCGACAACGCTCAGCTCCAGATGGCCACACTGTGGCTGGAAGTGGAGCCGGACAGCCTGGAGGCGCACCGGGTCCTGGCCATCCAGGCGGTCAAACGCAGTCAGTTGGACACCGCCTTGCAACACATGGAGCAAATTCTGGAGCTGGGGGGCGATGCCGATTTCGACAGCCTCGCCGGCATGGCGTCCCAATTGTCCCCGGACAAGCAGCAGGAACTGCTCGAGCTCTACCGCCAGCTGGCGGAGCGGCATCAGGACAACATCGAGATTGAGTACAGCATTGCGCTGCTGATGAAGATCAACAACCAACCGGCCACCGCCCTGGAGCGCCTGGAGCCGCTGCTTGCGGCGCATCCCAATTTCCAGCCCGCGATCATCCTCAAGGGCGACCTGCTGTATCAGACCGGCCTGCCGAGCGCCGCCCTGGATCATTTGCTGCAGAACACCCGCAAGTTCCCGGACAACCGCCAGATGGGCACCCTCTATGGCCGCATGCTGGTGGGCGAAGGTGAAATGCAGGCCGCCCAGGACGAGTTCGCCCGGCTGATGACTCAATTCCCCACCGTGCCCGGCCTGCGCCTGTCCCACGCCCTGGTGGCGGTGGAAAACGGCGAACTGGACACCGCGCGCCAGGACTTGATCAGCCTGATTGAACAGGGCCACCACTCCCATGAGGCCCACTTCTATCTGGGCAAAATCGCCGATATGGAGAACGACCCGCAACAGGCGATCGGTTACTACGAACAGGTGGAGAAGGGCCCCCAGTACTTTCCCGCCCTGTCTCGAGCCAGCGTGTTGCGGGCCGAGGCCGGGGATATTGACGGTGCGCTGAGCAACCTTCGCCAGATGCGCGAAGCCAACCCTCAGCAAGCGGAAAATTTCTGGCTGCTGGAAATCAATCTGCTATTGGAACAGGTACTGCCCGACGAAGCCTTTGACTCCGCCAACCAGGCGCTGGCCGAGCTTCCCGACAGCGTGCGCATCCGCTACGCCCGCGCCATGCTGCTGGACGGCATGGAACGCACCGAGGAGGCCGAGGCCGATCTGCGCCAGGTGCTGGACGCAGACCCCGACAACTCAGTGGCCCTCAACGCTCTGGGCTACATCCTGGCCACCCGCACCGACCGGCTCGGCGAAGCGGAGGAATTGATCGGCCGTGCGCTGTCCTTAGACCCTAACAACCCGGCGATTCTGGACAGCATGGGCTGGGTGCTGTTCCGCCAGGATCAGTTTGAATCGGCGCTGACCTACCTCAAGCAGGCCTACGAAACGCTCCCAGACCCTGAGGTGGCCGCGCACTTTGGCGAGCTGCTCTGGCGCATCGGTGAACAGGAACAGGCCCGTATCGTCTGGCGGGACGCCCTGGATGACAACCCCGACCACCCCATTCTGCTGGAAACGGTTCAGCGACTGACCGGAGATCAGGACCTATGACAGCCTGCGGCCGCTTCTGGCCAACCCTCCTGCTCTGCCTGTCCCTGTCCGCCTGCACCACAGTCCCGCTGGAGCCGCTGCCGGACGGCCTGACCAACCAGCCACCGGCGGGCTGGCACCTGCGCCAGCAGGAAGTCCAGGCCCTTCAGCATTGGCAACTGCAAGGCAAGCTGGCGGTACGGCAACCCTCGGACAGCGGCAGCGCGGTGATCAATCATTGGAATCAGCACAACGACGCCTACGAGATTTCGCTGTCGTCCGCGTTCCTTGGCCTGGGCCGTACCGAAATCAAGGGAGTGCCCGGCTACATTGAGCTGAGCTTGCCCGATGGCGCCATCTACCGATCCACCGAGCCGGAGGAACTGGTAGCGGCAGCCACCGGATGGCAGTTACCGATCGACAACCTGAGCTGGTGGATTCGCGGCCTGCCCAGCCCCGGCAGCGACTACCGTCTGTATTTCGACTTCGGTGCCAAGCTCGCATTACTGAAGCAAAGCGGCTGGGAAATTCGCTACGACCGCTGGCAGCGATTTATGGACGACAAACCCGAACTGCCGGCCCGCATCACCGCCATCAAAGGTGAAAAACGTGTCCGCCTGGCGGTTACCCAATGGCAACTCACCGCACCGGAAACGGCCCCTTGACCCTGAGACTCCCCGCCCCCGCCAAGCTCAACCTGTTTCTGCACATCAATGGCCGTCGCTCCGACGGCTACCATGAACTGCAGACCCTGTTCCAGTTCCTCGATTATGGCGATGAGCTGGATTTCCAACTCAGACCGGACGGAGGCATCAGCCTGTCGCCCGCCATCGCCGGCGTGCCAGACGAGGACAATCTGATTGTTCGCGCCGCCCGGTTGCTGGCCGAACGAAGCCCAACTCCGGTGCCAGGCGTTCGCATCAACCTGCACAAGGTTCTGCCCATGGGCGGCGGCTTGGGCGGCGGCAGTTCTGACGCCGCCACTACCCTCCTGGCGCTGAACCATTTATGGCAGCTTCGTCTGCCGCTGGAGGAGCTCGCTCAACTGGGCCTGTCCTTGGGTGCCGATGTGCCGGTATTCGTTCGCGGCTTTGCCGCCTTCGCCGAGGGCGTCGGCGAGATTCTGACCCCGGCCACACCGCCGGAAGACTGGTTCGTGGTGCTGAAGCCGGCGTGCAACATCAACACCGGAAAGATTTTTTCCGCGCAAGGGTTGACAAGAGACACCCCGAGAATCAAAATAGCGCCCGCTTTTGAGGGAGACGCCTCGAGGTACCGAAACGACTGTGAGGATGTAGTTTGCGGACTATATCCCGAGGTTAAAAAGAGCCTGGACTGGCTCTCACAATTCGGACCTGCAAGATTAACCGGAACCGGGGCTTGCATTTTTGGACGTTTCCCGACAGAATCCGCAGCCCGGAATATCTGGGAAAGCAAACCCTCCGGCATCACGGGGTTCGTAGCTAAAGGGGTGAATCAATCACCGCTTCACTCAAAGCTAGCAGAGCTGAAATGATGCCAAAGAAGTTCGATAATGGGGTGTCGCCAAGTGGTAAGGCAACGGGTTTTGATCCCGTCATTCGCAGGTTCGAGTCCTGCCACCCCAGCCATCTTTCTCCCTCAACGCCTGACTCTGAATCCAACGCTGAAACTCTGAAGGATACCGTCGTGTCCAAACTGATGATTTTTGCTGGCAACGCTCATCCGGAACTCGCCCAGAGCATCGCCAAGAAACTGGCTATTCCCATGGGACAGGCCACCGTGGGCAAATTCAGCGACGGTGAGACCACCGTTGAGATCAACGAGAATGTTCGCGGGCACGATGTCTTCATCATTCAGCCCACCTGCAACCCCACCAACGACAACCTGATGGAATTGATCGTGATGGCGGATGCACTGCGCAGGGCTTCAGCCACCCGCATCACCGCGGTGATTCCCTACTACGGCTACGCCCGCCAGGATCGCCGGGTGCGCTCCACCCGAGTGGCGATCAGCGCGAAAGTCGTGGCGGACATGATCTCCAGCATCGGCGTTGACCGGGTTCTTACGGTCGACCTGCACGCCGACCAGATTCAGGGCTTCTTCGACATCCCGGTGGACAACATCTACGCCACCCCGGTGCTGATGGAAGACATTGAGAAGCAGAAATTCGAAAACTTTGTGGTGGTATCCCCGGACGTGGGCGGCGTGGTTCGCGCCCGCGCCGTGGCCAAGCGCCTCGACGACGCCGACCTGGCAATCATCGACAAACGCCGCCCCAAGGCCAACGTCTCCCAGGTAATGCACATCATCGGTGACGTCAAGGACAAGACCTGCATCCTGGTGGATGACATCGTCGATACCGCCGGCACCCTGTGCAAGGCCGCCGATGCCCTGAAAGAACAAGGCGCCGCCAAGGTAGTGGCCTATATCACCCACCCGGTGCTGTCCGGCCCGGCCATCGAGAACATCCGCAACTCCACGCTGGACGAACTGGTGGTGTGCGACACCATCCCGCTGGATGACAACGCGCTCAGTTGTGGTAGAATTCGCCCCCTCAGCATGGCTGGACTGCTGGCAGAATCGATTCGACGCGTCAGTAACGAAGAATCCATCAGCCAGATGTTTGAGTAAGCGGCCCAGCCAGGCCAACGAATCCGAGCCGGGAGTCCTTATGGACTCCCGGCTTGTTTAACTGGCCGGAAAATTGTTGATTCCGGCTTCTTAACAGACCCACCCGACATCCGGCCTGGTCGCGGGCCCCTCGGGTGTAGATCGAGGTAATAGTCATGTCTCAGGAATTTGTGATCGAAGCAAACCTTCGTGACGACCAGGGGAAGGGTGCGAGCCGCCGCCTGCGTCGCGAAGAAGGTAAGATTCCCGCGGTTATTTACGGCGGCAACAAGGATGCAATTGCCATTTCCGTTTCCCACAACGAAATGACAAAGGCGATCGAGAACGAAGCGTTCTTCTCTCACATCCTTACCATCAACGTGGACGGCAAGGCCGAGAGCGCGATCCTCAAGGATCTGCAGCGTCACCCGTACAAGCCGACTCTGTTCCACGCCGACTTTCTCCGCGTCGACAAGGACCACGAGATCCACGTTAACGTACCACTGCACTTCATCAACGAAGAAAGCGCACCGGCCGTTAAGCTCGAAGGCGGCAAGGTTTCTCACCAGTTGAACGAAGTGGAAGTGATCTGCCTGCCGCAGAACCTGCCCGAGTTCATCGAAGTGGACATCACTGACGTTGCCATGGACCAGGTGGTTCACCTGAGCGACCTGAAACTGCCGGAAGGCGTTCGCGTTGCCGCCCTGCTGCAGGGTGAAGACCACGACCTGCCGGTTCTGGCCATCCACAAGCCGAAAGGCGCCAAGGCTGACGAAGCTGAGGCCGAAGGCGAAGGCGGCGAGGAGTAATTCCTCTCCGGGGTAACGGCTCATGGCGCAACAGATTGTCATGGTGGTGGGACTGGGCAACCCCGGTTCAGACTATGAGAACACTCGCCACAACGCCGGCGCCCTCTTCGTAGAAGCGCTGGCCCGCCATGCGGGCCAGACGCTCCGTCCGGAAAAGAAGTTTCATGGCTTTTACAGCCGCATTCACTGGCAGGGTCTCGACCTGCACCTCCTGAATCCGACCACCTTCATGAATCGAAGCGGACTGGCCATCAAGGCCCTGGCGGATTTCTACAAGCTCAAGCCCGAACAGATCCTGGTGGCTCACGACGAGCTTGACCTACCTCCCGGCACCGCCAAACTCAAACAAGGCGGCGGTCACGGCGGCCATAACGGCCTGCGCGACACCATCAACCAGTTGAGCAGCAAGGAATTCCACCGCCTTCGCCTGGGCATCGGCCACCCCGGTGACGCCAAGAAAGTGACCGGCTATGTCCTCGGCCGCTTCGGCAAGCAGGAAAGCGAGCAGCTGGACGCGGTAATCGACGAAATCACCCGAGTACTCCCCGACGCCGCCACCGGCAAACTGGCCGCCGCCATGAACCGGCTGCACAGCTACAAGCCCAACGCCTAAGCAAGTCGCCCCGGGCACAAAGCCCCTCTCGCACCCTGCCCGCTTCACCGGTATAATCCGGCCACAATTTTCAGCATCAGCAGAGGCAATCCATGGGCTTTAACTGCGGCATCGTCGGCCTGCCCAACGTCGGCAAATCCACCCTGTTCAATGCACTGACCAAAGCCGGCATTGGCGCGGAAAACTTCCCGTTCTGCACCATCGAGCCCAACGCCGGCGTCGTGCCGATGCCAGACCCGCGCCTCACCAAACTGGCGGAGATCGTCAAGCCGGGGCGGGTCATCCCCACCTCCATGGAATTCGTCGACATCGCCGGCCTGGTCGCCGGCGCCTCCAAGGGTGAAGGCCTGGGCAACCAGTTCCTCGCCAACATCCGTCAGACCGACGCCATTGCCCACGTGGTGCGCTGCTTCGAAGACGACAACGTCATCCACGTCGCCAACCAGGTGCACCCTGCGGCAGACATCGAGGTGATCAACACCGAACTGGCGCTGGCCGACATGGACACCGTGGAAAAAGCCATCAAGCGGGTTCAACGCGTCGCCAAGAGTGGCGACAAGACCGCCAAAGCCCAGCTGGAAATATTCGAGAAGCTGCTACCCGTGCTCAACGAAGGCAAGCCCGTGCGAGGCATGGAGCTCAGCGACGAGGAACAGGTATTGATTCGTGAGCTGTGCCTGCTCACCGTCAAGCCCACCATGTACATCGCCAACGTCAGCGAAGACGGCTTCGACAACAACCCCTATCTGGACCAGGTACGGGCCATTGCCGAGTCGGAAAATGCCGTGGTCGTTCCGATCTGCAACAAGATCGAGGCCGAAATTTCCGAGCTGGAAGACGACGAAAAGCTCATGTTCCTGGAAGAAATGGGCATGGAAGAACCCGGCCTCGACCGCGTCATCCGCGCCGGCTACAACCTGCTGGGCCTGCAGACCTACTTCACCGCCGGCGTGAAGGAAGTCCGTGCCTGGACCGTACGTATCGGCGCCTCCGCACCCCAGGCTGCGGGCGTGATCCACACCGACTTCGAGCGTGGCTTCATCCGTGCCGAAGTGGTGAACTACGACGACTTCGTCGCCTGCAATGGTGAAAGCGGCGCCAAAGAAGCCGGCAAATGGCGCCTGGAAGGCAAGGACTACGTCGTCCAGGACGGTGACGTTATCCACTTCCGCTTCAACGTGTAATTTTTCGGAATAATTCGGGCATTCCCCCTTGACAGTAAGCGCCCAAATACTGAAAATACGCGCCTCGTTTGGGGCGTAACCCCATCGAATTGGCAAGGTAGCTCAGTTGGTTAGAGCACAGCACTCATAATGCTGGGGTCGGCGGTTCGACTCCGCCCCTTGCTACCAGTATTCAAAAAGGGCCCTCGTGCAAGCGTGGGCCCTTTTTTAGTGCTTGATAAAAGGTGAGCTGAACTGAGCCGCCCTCCTCACCATTCCGCACTCAGCTCATTGGCCTCGTCCGTACCGGACAACACCGATGACCAAGAGCAACAGAAAAGCCAGCAACAGCGGCAACAACACGTAGTCCAGGTAACCCAGAATGGCCGAAAGGCCGAGCCATCCAAACAGCCAGACCAGAACCGGCGTGAAGCAGCATAGCGCGGTGACCAGGCTGCCAACCGCCCCTACCCTGATCAATCGACGACCCGACGTCATAGGCTTAGTCCCCCTGAGCCAGCTGTCGCGGCGGGCAAGGGGTGTCGCCATACGAGCAGAACACACAACAGTCGCCCGGCTTGGGTTTGAGTAGGACTCCGCACCCCCTACACGGATAAAAGTACAGGCAGGCATGCTTCGGCATGGTCTCGGAGGCTTGATGCCCACAGACTGGACAGGTAATGATTGCAACCCGCTTCGGCTTCATCACGGCGAGCGCTTGAATTGTTGTCGCTGCTGGATCATGCAGCCGCCAGACAGACTCGGTCGCTGTCCCGACCGCACCGCCGTTTGCTCTCGCTGACAGGAACGCTGTTGCAGCCACCGCCGCTCCAGCTGCTGGCGCTGCTGGGCGCGTTTCTCGATGGGATCAGGGGAAGGTTGTGCAACCTCCGTGTCGCTTGGTCGCGGTTGCACAGGCACAGGCTCGGCACCGATGAGTGTCATCAGCAACACCGCGCCGGAAATGGCGACGGTAAGTTTCTTTAGCTTTGATGCCATGACAGCATGCTCGGCGGCCTTTATGACCGTAGGACCAGCAATGCCACATTCGGTTCAGTGGCGGAACGAAAGCGCACTCAGCTGGGTACGATCATGGCCGATTGAGCATCCTACCAATCGCCATGGATACGGCGGCGAGCGTCGCAAGACCGGTGACAGCCCGATGGACCACCAGGATCTCGCCCACCGCCAGCGAGTGGCTTCAGGGATTAATCCCAGAAGTTCCACCACGCCTTGGAGTGCTCACGTTTGGCCGCCTGGCCCTGCTCGCTGCCCCGCTCGCCAGGGTTAACCTGAGGGCCGCCGGCGTTCTCGGCGCGGCCACGGGCCTCATCCATGCCCGCTTCGGCCTGTTCACGACCACGCTCCGCTTCGTGCTCGGCACGCTCGCGCATGTCTTCAGCCTCGTCTCTACGGCGTTCTGCTTCATCGGCCATACGCTCACGTTGCGATTCGGCGTGTTCTTCCATCTGGTAGCGCTGCTGCGCCGCAGCATCACGATGCCCCTGGCCCGGGTGGTCCTCGGCGTTCTTGCCCCCAGGCGCTGCCGCAACCTGGCCAGCCAGCATGACGGCAGCGGCCAACATCAATCCATATCCCATGCTTTTTTTAATCGTCATTGCTCGTCCTCATCATCAGTGCTTAGGGTGATGGCTCCACCATAGACAATAACGGGCTTTTCACTGCCCTTTTTTTGATGACATTTTGGTAGGATTCGGCAAATTGGCGCAATCGGACTTACCGCCCGCGGGCGGCGCCATTTTCCGACGTCGCCTCTGACGACACACAGGCTGGTGACAGCCCCTCCCTCCGACCGGCCCGGAGCTCGGAGCGCTCTTGTTGACACTGCCGCTCCAGCCTTCGACGCTGCTCCTTGCGCTGCCAGTATTGCTCATGAATCTGGTCGCGAATGCGCTGCATGGGGTCCTCGTCATTGCGAGCGCCCCGCGGGTCCGCCGATACCGCCACGGCGGTTAACCACAAGCCCAGCAACAGCCCACACAGCGTGACTGCAGCACTCTTCTTTACCATCATTTGCCGGTCCCCCAAGTTGGGCCGTCGGGTCAGGGATTAAGGGGCGGATGCCTCCAACATACCATCGCGACGCGCGTTTCGCCGCCCCTCCCAGCCCCCCATGAGACAAAAGTTGCATCGGCAACAGGCGGTGATTGTCCTTACAGCGCTTGTATCCTCACCGCCCCCGCATTACCCTTTAGGGCTACCCCCAAGCAATGTCAAAAGAGTCCGGTTGTCATGAGCGACAGCGCGAAACCCCGCGTTACCAGTGGTACCAAGTTCCAGAGCGAACATGGAATCTCCGCCATCAAGGACGGCATCAAGAAATCGAATCACGCAACCACGCCCATTTCCCGCAAACCCAAATGGTTGCGCGCCAAGATGCCCGGCGGCGAACGGTACGACGCGGTTCGCCGCAATGTCTCGGAACACCGGCTCAGCACCGTGTGCCAGGAATCCCACTGCCCCAACATCGGGGAGTGCTGGAGCAACGGCACCGCCACCATCATGGTGATGGGCTCGGTCTGCACCCGCGCCTGCAAGTTCTGCGCGGTGGACACCGGCAACCCCAAGGGCTGGCTCGATACCGAGGAGCCGGAGAACACCGCCAAGTCGGTGGAACTGATGGGGCTGCGTTACATCGTACTGACCTCGGTGGACCGGGACGACCTGGAGGACGGCGGCGCCGCCCACTATGCCGCCTGCGTCTCCGCCATCAAGAGCCGCACGCCGGAGGTGGCGGTGGAAGCCCTGACCCCGGATTTTGATGCCGTCATGCCCCACGTGGAGCTGGTGGTGGATTCAGGCCTGGATGTGTTTGCCCAGAACGTGGAAACGGTGGAACGGCTGACCCACCGGGTGCGGGACCCCCGCGCCGGCTACCAGAAGACCCTGAGCGTACTGGCCCATGCCAAGCAATACCGCCCGGACGTACTCACCAAGACCAGCCTGATGCTGGGACTGGGCGAAACCGACGAAGAGATTCTCGCCACCATGGATGACCTGCGGGCCGTCGGCGTCGACATCCTGACCCTGGGCCAGTATCTGCGCCCCACCCCTAACCACTTGCCGGTGGAACGCTACGTAACGCCGGAAGAATTCAACCGCTACCGCGAGATTGGGCTGGAGAAAGGCTTTATGGAAGTCCCCTCCGGTCCCATGGTCCGGTCCAGCTACCGCGCCGATCGGGTGTTCGAAAAAAACAATTTGGGTTTGATCACGCCGCAGGTTCCGGACAGCCAGGCCCATCAAATCCCAGTCAAGCTGGTGGAATAACCGCCACCGGCTGACCTGCCCTTAGCGCCACCCCTGGGCTGCGCCTTCAGGAACCGGATTCCCTGGAGACCGCAGCCATTCGGATCACCAAGGCTCGCGGCGAGATCCGTTCATTTCGGCCAAATTTGGCTCATCCGCTGGCTTCCCTCGCAGAATATGGCACACTTCGCGCTCCTCCTGATTCCGTGGACCCCTGTGCCCAATGACCAAACTGCGCACCCTTTATGACCGTCTGATCCTTGCTCACCCACTCATCGTACTGGCCGTGTTCGCCTTGATACTGCTCGCCGCCAGCTTGCGCCTGGACCAGTTCCGGCTAGACGCGTCGGCCGAGTCGCTGGTGTTGGAGAACGACCGGTCGCTGGAACAGTACCGCGCCATTAACCAGCGTTTCACCACCTCCGACGACTTTCTCATCGTCACCTACACGCCCCATCAGGCGCTGTTCAGCGAACAGGGACTGGCGGATCTGGCGGCCTTGAGGGACGAACTGGAAGCGCTGGAGGCGGTGGGCTCCACCAACAGCATCCTGAACGTCCCGCTGTTACACAGCCCGGAACTCAACCTGGACACAGTGGATGAGGAGATCAAAACCCTCGACAACGACCCGGTGGCTCCCCAGGTCGCCCGTCAGGCATTGCTGGACAGCCCGCTCTACCCCAACCTGCTGATCAGCGAGGACGGCCGCACCACCGCGATCCAGGTGAATCTCCCCACACCGGTACAGTTTTATGACTTGCTCCAGGAACGGCAGCGGCTGCGAGAAGCGACCGCCGAGGGTGCCGGCACCGACCGGGACCGGCAACGACTCGACGAGGTCGAGCAGGCTTACCTGAGCCTGACCGATCAGCTAAGTCATCGCCGGGACGCCACCATCGAGGCGGTTCGCGAAATTCTGGCAAGCTATGCCGACACCGCCGAGATCCACCTGGGCGGCGTGCCGATGATCGTCTACGACATGATCCACTTCATCAAGAGTGACCTGTCCACCTTCGGCATCGGCGTGCTGCTGTTTCTTCTCGGCACCCTGGCGGTGATCTTCCGCCAGTGGCGTTGGGTGGCCGCTCCGCTTTTGTGCTGCGGCTTTACGGTGTGGCTGATGGTCGGCTACCTCGGCTGGGCCGACTGGCCTGTGACCGTAATCTCGTCCAATTTCATCGCCCTGCTGCTGATTATGACGCTGTCCTTGACCATCCATCTGATTGTTCGCTACCGGGAGTTCCAGCACGACGGGCCGGACACCCCGCCGCGGCAAATTCTCGGCAACACCTTGCGGGCGATGTTCAAGCCGTGCCTCTACATGGCGCTCACCACCATGGTCGCCTTCGGCTCCCTGACCTTCAGCGGCATTCGGCCAGTGATCGACTTCGGCTGGATGATGAGCATCGGCATTACCGTGGCGTTTCTGGTGGCGTTCGGCGTGTTTCCGGCGCTGCTGTCGATGCTGCCGCCTCCCGTTGACCAACGGGTCCGCTCCAACCGGGTTCCGTTCACCGACCACTTTGCCCGCTTGACCGAGCACCGTGGTGGTTGGGTGGTTGGCGTCGCCCTGCTGCTGGCGCTGCTGTGTGTGATTGGGGTATCCCGGCTGACGGTGGAAAACAGTTTTATCGACTACTTCAAGTCCAGCACCGAAATCCACCAGGGCATGATCACCATTGACGACCGCCTGGGGGGCACCACCCCGCTGGACGTTATCATCACCGACGAACCGGCCCCGGAAGGCAGTGCCTTCTTGGATCCCTTCGCCAGCGACTGTGATCCGTTTGTTGACGACTGCGGCACCGAAGAGGAATACCGGGATACCTGGTACACCTACCAGAAAATGGACCGCCTGGCCCAGGTACACCGTTATCTGGACAGCCTGCCGGAGACCGGTAAGGTGCTGTCCATCACCACCACCCTGGGTGTGCTGGCGCAGATCAACCAGGGCGAACCGCTGAATGCGCTGGAACTGGCCTTTGTACCCGCAGCGGTGCCGGACGAGCTCACCGATGTACTGTTGACGCCCTACATTTCGGAAGAGTACGACCAGGCCCGGTTCAGTATCCGGCTGCTGGAAACCTCACCGGAACTGCGCCGCCAGCAGTTGCTCGAGCAGATTCGCGAACACCTCACCGGCGAGCTTGAAATCGACGACGAGCGGGTGATGTTCACCGGCATGACGGTGATGTACAACAACATGCTGCAAAGTCTGTTCGATTCCCAGATCAAAACCCTTGGGGTGGTCTTCCTGGCCATCGCCGCCATGTTCCTGGTGCTGTTCCGCTCCCTGTGGCTGGCGCTGATCGGACTGGCCCCCAATCTACTGGCCTCCACCTCGGTACTGGGCCTGATGGGCTGGCTCGGCATCCCGTTGGATATGATGACCATTACCGTGGCCGCCATCACCATGGGTATCGCCGTGGATAACACCATTCACTACATTCACCGGTTCCGGGTGGAGTTCCAGAAGGACGGCGATTACCTGGCCACCATGCACCGCTGTCATAGCAGTATCGGTCGGGCCATGTTCTATACCTCGCTGACCATCATCGTTGGCTTCTCAATTCTGGTGCTATCAAACTTCATCCCCACCATCTACTTCGGCCTGTTCACCGGCTTCGCCATGCTGATGGCACTGCTCGGCGCTCTCACCCTGCTGCCGAAACTGATCCTGCTGTTCAAACCCTTCGGCAAACCCGCCTGAGCCGAATCACTCCCTGGATACCAACAACCCCGGCCCGCACTGCGGCACCGGGGTTGTTGGGTTAACGGCTTTTACCGCTTTGGTTTTCGATGGCCCAGCGGTTATTGCTGGTTCTGCGGCAGGCCGCCTTGCTGCATACGCTGCTGCATTTCCCGCATCTTGCGATCCAGCTCGTCCCGTTGTTCCTGGGTGAACACCGCATCAACCTTGGCCTGCAACAGTGTGGACAGCGCCGAAATCTCACCGGTCAGTTCGCCCAGTTTGCCGGCGTCGGCACGGATGGCGGCTTCGTCGTAATCCGGCTTCACCTGGGTCTGCAGTTGCTGCTGCAGCTGCTGCGCCTCAACCCGCAGGGCTTGAATCTCGCTCTGGAGATCCTCGATGATGGTACGAATTTCGGTCTGCTGCTCATCGCTCAGACCCACCATCTCCGCCAGGCGGTCCACCTGGTCCGGCTGCTGGGCCCAGACCGGATTGACCAGGGTCATTACGAACAACAGGGTGGCCAGCGGTTTTAACAACTTCATAGCGATCTCCATGGCTTGCGTGCATCAAGTATTTCATCGTCTCGGCTACACCCTAAAGCATACGGCGGGGGGCCTGCACCCCTGCCCCCATAATTTTTCTACACACTTCACAGTCGTGGCCCGATAATCCCGCGCCATCGGCGCCAGGCGGGAAATGTGAAAAATTCGTCATTCCCGTCCATAATGGCGCGATTCCGTCGACCACTGCCGACCACTGGCGACTACTGCCAACCACTGGAGAAGCAACATGGCCATTAACTGGTTTCCCGGGCACATGCATAAGGCCCGCAAGGAGATCAAGAAGATCATGCCGCAGATGGACCTGATCATTGAGGTCCTGGACGCGCGCCTGCCCTTCAGCAGCGAGAACCCGCTGGTACCCAATCTGAGGGGCGACACTCCGGTGATCAAGGTGCTCAACAAGCGGGATCTGGCCGACCCGGCAATCACCGCCCAGTGGCAGCAATATCTGGAGCAGGAACGGGGCGTGCGGGCGATCACCCTGACCCACAATCAGCGCCAGGAAGCATTGGATATTCTGCGGCTGGCCGGTGAGATGACGGCTGGACACGACCGCCAGAAGAGCGCGCTGCGAGTGATGATCCTGGGTATCCCCAATGTCGGCAAATCCACCCTGATCAACACTCTGGCAGGGCGGCCGGTGGCCAAGACCGGAAACGAGCCGGCGGTGACCAAGGCCCAACAGGTGATCAAGCTGCCGGACAACGTGCTGCTGTACGATACGCCAGGCTTCCTCTGGCCCAAGCTGTCACCAGAAGCCTGTGGCTATCGGCTGGCGGTTTCCGGCGCCATCCGCAGTGCGGTGATCGATTTCGAGGATGTGGCGCTGTTCGCCGCCGATTACCTGCTGCAGACCTACCCCCAGGTTGTCACGGAGCGCTACGGGATCGAGCGTATGCCTGCGGATGGGGTGGCGCTGATGGACGCCATCGCCGAGCGGCGCCGCTTCTTCGCCCGTGGCGGCATTCCCGATCTGCATAAGGTGGCGGAGGTGTTGCTGAACGAATTCCGCACCGGCAAGCTCGGCGCCATCAGCCTGGAAACCCCCGCCATGGTGGAAGCGGAAGCCCGCGAACTGAGTGCCCAGCAAGACAGCCGCGAGGCCGCCAAACGCAACCGCCGTCAGGATACCGGGTCGCAGCGGCAGACCTGAAACCAGCCGTTGCCGGCATAGAGCGACGGTAGCGCGTCGAACAAATCCCGTGCGGTCCGCACCAGGTGCGGCTGATCGTAGAAGCCGCCTTCGGCGGCGATCTCCGAGACCGTCTTGCCCGGGCTCCAGCTGGCCATGGCCCGGTGCATCTTGAGCTGCAGCAGAAATCGCCGCGGCGACACGCCCGTTTCATTACGAAACAAGTGGGTAAGCCGGGACGGCGAGAGCCCGACCCGGGTGGCAAGGTCTGTCAGATTCAGCCGTTCCGGCATCTCCCGCCGGAGGAGCTGGCAGCAAACGGCAACGCGCTGATCCAGCGCCGCCGGCTGACCGCCACACTCCGCCAGCAATGCCGCCAGCGTCTGCTGCATGGCTCCACAGTCTGGCGGCTGGCTCTGGGCCAGCCGCGCGACCGCCGGGTCGAGATCCACGGAAGGCTGACCGAGCAGCAGCCCTTTCAGCTGCATCCAGGGCTGGCTGTCCGGGTCCAGCTGCGCCACCCACATGTCGGTCTCACCCGGGTTCAATGCCTGGGGTACGTCCGGGGCCACCAGGGCTGCGCGGGTGGTACGCCAGTGGCCGCCACATTCCAGCTCAAACGGCCCCCGGATACCCACCAGCAAGGACGCAGTGCTGTGGCGATGGGTACGATTGGGCATGACGCGACCCCATACCTGCCAGTGATCCGGCCAGATATAGAGTCGGCTGTGTGCCGATGGGAGCGCCCCGGCTGTGGGCTGCTGCATGCCTGTTCCATCCCGAACAACGTGGTGACAAAGCGACAGCATACCCCATTTTTTGGTGTCTCAGTGGCCCTGATGGGAGTGGGGCTGGGATTGAGAGCCAGACGCGCCCTGAGCGTGGGGAACCGGCAGCCCCAGCTTGGCCGCGAACTCGATGCTGACAAAAATCGGGCCGATCAGCAGAAACACCAGGTCTTCGACGAACGACGGCTTCTTGCCCTCCACCTTGTGGCCATACACCTGCACGATCCAGGCTGCGATCCACACCGCCAGGCTGATCCAGAATAGCGACCATCCCGCCTGTTGAATCGCCACGATGGCCCAGGCCGACAGGGCAAACCAGCCCGTCATCAGCACGAAGACCCACAGCGCGAGGCGCAGGTACACCAAACCCGACAGTACCGCCAGTATGGTGGCGCCATTCACCCAATAGGCGATGCCGTCCGACAGCGACAGCCAGGCACCGATGGGAATCAGCCACAGCAAACCCAGGGTCGACATCAGGATGGCCGGGACACAGACAATATGTACCCACTGGTTCAACGGGTTTTGATGGCTCTCGCCGTAATCCGACAGGAATTGGGACAGGGAACGCACGGGGATCTCCTATTGTTTGTTGTTTCGCACAGGCGTTGTCTTGCACAAATGTTCATTTGCGCAAGCCGAGAGGAGCCGCGACTGGGCTCGGTTCAGGCTTTCAGAATACCTACTTGCGATCTTGGCGCCTTGTACGAAACAGCTACGGAGCCGCAAAAGGCGCCACCGTACCAAGGTCACATACCCTCTCAGGCGCAAAATGCTTAAACTGGCCCCTATCCAAGCATCATTACCAAGGCGGTTGCTGCAATACACCTCGGCAGCCGGGACAGGAGGAGACTATGAGACGGGTTGTGGTAACTGGCATGGGCATCGTATCGTGCCTGGGCAACTCAGTTGAGGACGTGCTGAGCAGCCTGAAAACCGGCCAATCCGGTATTCGCTTCAACGAGACCTACCGGGACCAGGGCTTCCGCAGCCAGGTGTCAGGATCGGTGGATGTGGACACCTCGGTGATCGACCGCAAGCTGCGCCGCTTCATGGGCCAGTCGGCGATGTACAGCTTCCTCGCGATGGAACAGGCCATTGCAGCCGCGCAACTGCCTGCGGAACTGGTTTCCAGCGACCGCACCGGACTGATCGCCGGCTCGGGCGGCGCCTCCTGCTCCAGCCAGGTGGAAGCCATCGACCTGATGCGGGAGCGCGGCGTCAAACGGATTGGGCCTTACATGGTGCCACGCATCATGACCAGCACGGTGTCCGCTTGCCTGGCAACCGCCTTCAAGATTCGCGGGGTCAACTACTCCATGTCTTCGGCCTGCGCCACCAGCGCCCACTGCATCGGCCACGCCATGGAACAGATCCAGGCGGGCAAACAGGACATCGTCTTTGCCGGCGGCGGCGAGGAAGAGGACTGGAGCCTGACCATGCTGTTCGACGCCATGGGCGCGCTGTCCACCAAGTACAATGACGCGCCCCATAGCGCTTCGCGGCCGTTCGACAACGGTCGTGACGGCTTCGTCATCGCCGGCGGCGGCGGCATGCTGGTACTGGAGGAGCTGGAACATGCGCGGAAGCGGGGTGCCCCGATCATCGCCGAGCTGACCGGCTACGGCGCCACGTCGGACGGCTACGACATGGTCGCCCCCTCTGGCGAAGGCGCCCAGCGCTGCATGAAACAAGCCATGGCCACCGTCAACCGTCCCATCGACTACATCAACGCACACGGCACCAGCACACCGGTGGGGGATGTCGCCGAGATGAAAGCGGTGCGGGCCACCTTCGGTGACGAGATTCCGGCCATCTCCTCCACCAAATCACTGTCCGGACACTCGTTGGGCGCAGCCGGCGTGCACGAAGCGATCTATTCTCTGCTGATGTTGCAGCATGGATTCATCGCCGGCACCGCCAACCTGAGCGAGATCGATCCTGAGATTCAGGAGCTGCCGATTGTTGGCCCGAACGCCCGCGAGGCCAACCTGGCCACCGTGATGTCTAACAGCTTCGGCTTTGGCGGCACCAATGCGTCGCTGATTTTCCAGGCTCTGGACTGACCGGTTAAGCGTGCGCCACTCTGCCGCCCAAGCCTGGACGGGCGGCGGAGTGCGGGGAGAGCACCGGGCGCGCGCAGCAGGGGTAGAGCAACCGCCTCAGCCGGCGTTCTCACCCTCCAGTTTCGCCTCACCGAGACTGCTGACCAGCTCCAGCTCGTCGTCCAGCTGGGTGCGCCAGGGCAGCTGCTTGATACCGAAGGCGTTGCGAATCTTGGTGCAGCCGAGGGTTGCGTTCACCGGTTCCAGCGCGGTCCAGTCGGCGTTCTCATCCACCACCCGTGCGCCCTCGGGCAATTCGAGCGTTTCTGCAATGGCCAGCCCTAGTTCGTACAGGGAGATCTCCTCCGCGCCGGTGTACTGATAGGTACCCCACACTTCCGCGCCACACTCCACCTGCTGCAACACCGCCACCATCACCCGGGCCAAGTCATGGAAGGACACCGGCTGACCGACAAAGCGACTGGACAGCGCTACCGTTTGTTGGCTATCGACGCAGGCGCGCACCTTGCTGATGAAGCGCCCCAGGTTCCAGCCGGTCCGCAGGATCAGGTGTCGCGGCAGCAGCGTCCGCAGGGCCTGCTCGCACTCCCACTGCCAATTGCCCAGCTGGCTGATTGGGTGCCCGGGATTGGACGCCAGGTAGGCACTCTGCTTGCGTCCATCGAAGACGTAACAGGACGAGAGCTGCAGCAGTGCCATACCGCTGGAACGGGCATGCTCGGCCAGGGCCATGGGCACCGAAAACGCCATCTGGCGTGCCGCCTCCGGGTCTTTCTCAGCCCTCTCCGGGTCGGTCAGCCACAGGGCGTTGACGATCAGATCGGTATCCTCGGGCACCCAGTCCGCCAGCGCGGCCAGATCGGCGTTATCGGGTTCGCTGATCAGCAGCGGGCTGATGTGCAGGGAGCTACGTTTCAGCTGCTCCAGCAGCACCCGACCAAGGGGGCCGTAGTCATGAACGACAAGTACATTCACAGGAAATGACAAACTCCGCAACGAGTGGAAATTCAGGGAAACCAAAGAGTCGCCAAACAGCGCCAGACTCACCGCCGGCGCTGTTCAGCTGCCCCCTAACTGTACTACCTCTTGAACCACCCCGTCACCGGTATCACAGATCTGACACCTCCGGTAACCCGTTCAAGCCAATGGCGCCAAACCCCAGCCCCCTAAAATACCGGCTATCTCATCCTACAAACCAGCCATACAACCACGACAACGGACCCCGTTATGCTGAAGAGTCAGAGTCATATTGTTGCCCCCATTTCCAACGAGCTGCGCACCAAGGCCGAAAACACCGTGACCGAGCTGCGCAGCCGTAGCAAGGCGGACAAAGAAGCGATTGAGCAATTGTACAACCTGATTGTGGAGTTGACCGAGAACGGCCTGGATTTTTTCTTCCTGGAACCCCTACGCCGCCTGCGGGCCGGCAGCATGATGATGGGCATGGCCAAGGTGGGCATCAGCAGCATGCTCAAGGGCAGCAAGATGGTCGTTCACAAGGTATTGAAGAAGCTCGACGACGAAAGCCTGGTGAGCATCCTCGATTTCATCGAGGAAATCATCCACGAGCCGGAAAGCGCCTAAGCGTTCCGGCCGGATTGGTGATACAGCCTGGGCACCCGGGCTGTGACCCCGGTCAGCAGTTCATAGCCAATGGTTCCCGCCCAGCGAGCAACCTCGTCAACGGGAATACGCTCGCCCCAGAGCTCCACCCGGTCGCCGGGACGGGCAGCCGGTGCGGCGGACAAATCCACCGCCAGCATATCCATCGACACCCGACCAATCAGTGACGCCCGCCGCCCCTTGACCCAGACCGGGGTGCCGGTGCCGGCGTGCCGCGGGTAACCGTCGCCGTAGCCGATGGCCACGATGCCCATGGGCGTAGGCCGCTCGGCTATCCAGGTTTGACCATAGCCCACGGCATCGCCAGGATTCAGCGTGCGTACCGCAATAAGCTCGGATTCCAGCGTCATCACCGGTTTCAGGCCAAGCTCGGTGCCCATCTGCTCCGGCAGGGGCGAGGCTCCGTACAACATGACCCCGGGGCGACTCCAGTCAAACAACGGTTGCCCCACACGAAAATGGGCCGCCGAATTACCAACACTCAGTTCGGCTTCCGGCCAGGGCGCCACCGCCTGCTGGAAACACCGGGTCTGTGCTTCCGTGGCCGGATTGTCGGCTTCATCCGCCGCGGCGAAGTGGGTCATGAACCCCCGCACCGGGCAATCGGCATCCGCCAACCGGGCCATCACCTCCGTTAACTCCGCCGGCGCAAAGCCTAGACGATTCATACCGCTGTTGACCTTAATCCAGCTGCGCGGCCGCGCTGACGCCTGGGTCAGCCACGCCGTCTGATGGTGGCTATGGAGCACCGGCTCCAGGCCAAGTCGCTGGCAGCTCGCCACATCCTCCGCAGCATGAACACCTTCCAGCAGAACCACGGTATGGGGTAGCCCCTCATCCCGTATGGCCAGCGCTTCTTCCAGGCAGGCCACCGCAAAACAGTCGGTCTCTGCGGCCAGCGCCCGGGCCACCGCACGAATACCATGACCATAACCATCGGCCTTGATGACCGCCATGGCGATGGCGTCACCGGCACGCTCTCGTGCCAGCCGGTAATTGTGTCTCAGGGCGTCCAGGTCAATCTTGGCAACGGTATGGCGAGGCATCAGTAATCGTCATCCCTCAGTAATCGTCACTATAATCGCCGTGGGCCAGGTCCTCGAATTTGGTGTACTTGCCCACGAAGGCCAGCCGCACCGTTCCGATTGGGCCGTTCCGCTGTTTACCGATGATGATCTCGGCCACCCCCTTGTCTGGAGTGTCCTCGTTGTAGACCTCATCACGGTAGACGAACATGATGACGTCGGCGTCCTGCTCGATCGCACCGGATTCCCGCAAATCCGAGTTTACCGGCCGTTTGTTCGGTCGCTGCTCGAGGGAACGGTTAAGCTGGGACAATGCCACCACCGGACAGTTCAGCTCCTTGGCGATTCCCTTCAGGGAGCGGGAGATCTCGGAGATCTCCGCGGTCCGGCCTTCGGTATTACCAGGCACCCGCATCAGCTGCAAATAATCCACCATGATCATGCCCAGCTTGCCACCATTCTCCCGCGCCACCCGCCGGGCCCTGGAGCGCAGTTCGGTGGGACTGAGGCCAGCGGTATCGTCGATGTAAAGGGGCTTGTCCTTGAGCAGGGACACCGCCGAGGTCAGCCTAGGCCAGTCGTCTTCCTCGAGCCGACCGCTCCGGACCTTGGTCTGGTCGATCCGGCCCAGTGACGACAGCATCCTCATCACGATGGAGTCTGACGGCATCTCCATACTGAACACCAGAATCGGCTCACCGGTCTTCAGCAAGGCGTTTTCCACCAGATTCATGGCGAAGGTGGTCTTACCCATCGAGGGTCGCCCCGCCACGATCACCAAGTCCGAAGGCTGCATCCCCGAAGTACGGTCATCCAGGTCCTGGAATCCAGTGGTCAGGCCGGTAATGGAGCCGTCGGACTCAAACAGTTCCTCAATACGCCCCAGCGCCTTGGTCAGAATCGGGTTGATGCTTTCCGGCCCGGAGCCTTCCTTGTTGCGCGACTCCGCAATCTGGAAGACCTTGCGTTCGGCCTGGTCCAACAACTCGTCGCTGGTCTGGCCCTGGGGATTGAAGGCGGAATCCACGATCTCCCCGGAGACTTCGATCAACTTGCGCAATACCGCCCGCTCGCGGACGATACTGGCATAGGCCTTGATGTTGGCCGCGCCGGGGGTTTTCTCAGCAAGCTCCGCCAGATAGCCCAGGCCGCCGGCGTCTTCAATATCGCCAGCGCGCTCCAAAAACTCCGCCAGGGTCACCACGTCGAGCGGTTCGCTCTCGCTGGCCAGGCGCTCGGCGGCGGCGAAGATCAAGCGGTGATCCTGGCGATAAAAATCGTCTGACGAAATGACTTCGGAGACTTCGTCAAAACGGCGATTGTCCAGCATCAAGCCGCCCAGCACCGCCTGTTCGGCCTCCAGGGAATGGGGCGGAACCTTGACGCGGGAGGTTTCCAGGTCGGAAGACGCCGGTTTCAGATTGGGATTGGCCATGAACAAGGTCTTCGGTTGGATCGGAACAAAATGCTAATTGGCCCCAGCTGTGGGGACCGTATCGGACGTACAAGCATACCAGAAAGCAACAGGCCCGGAAGCCGCTTTCGCGGTCCGGGCCTGTTGTGGATATCACTGACCCAGAGGGGTCAGATCACCGCTCCGGCGGGGGGCTTACTCAGCCACGACCGCCAGCTTGACCGCCACAGTGACGTCACTGTGCAGTTGCAGCTCGATATCATACTCACCCACCACGCGGATGGGGCCTTCCGGCAGACGCACTTCGCTCTTCTCAACGTCGGTACCGCCAGCAGTGACTGCATCGGCGATGTCACGGACACCGATAGAACCGAACAGCTTGCCTTCGTCACCAGCCTTGGAAGTGATGGTGAAAGAAGCGCCTTCCAGAGTTTCGGCACGAGACTGGGCAGTGGCCAGCTTGTCAGCAGCCGCCTTTTCCAGCTCAGCGCGACGCTCTTCGAACGCCTTCAGGTTGACTTCCGTGGCAGCAACAGCCTTGCCATAAGGAAGCAGGAAATTACGACCGTAACCGGCCTTTACCTTAACCTTGTCACCCAGTGAACCAAGGTTTGCAACTTTCTCGAGCAGAATAACTTCCATCTCGTTAACCTCTTCGTGCTTTATTCAGCCGACCCAGAGGGCTTGATTCGCCCCCGGATATCCAGCCAGCTATCCACAAACGCCAAAACCAACAACAGAAACATCAGACTGGGACCCAGCAGGACCAATGCAACGTAAAACATCACCAGCCAGTGAGAGCCCATGTGTCGCAGGCCCACCACGCCATGAACCAGGGCCACCGCAGCCAGGAACAACGGCAGTCCCGCAGCCCATGCCAGCAACAGGGGATTAAACCCCAGTGTCGGCCCTGCCACCATCACCACCACGCAACCGATAGCGGTGGGCGCCGACAGTCGAAAGGCGTGAAACTCCTTCCGGAAGCCGCCCGGATTATACAATCCGGCTTGCCAGGACCTGGCCAGCATGGTCATGAAGACCCCGGTGGCCAGGAACATGCCAGCCATGCTGGCAATCATGGTTTGCCGGATAGCCGGCTCCAGTTGCGCCGTCACTTCCGCGGTGGCGTTCACATCGTACTGGTCATACAATTGCACCCCGGCGCGGACCAGCTGATCCAGCAACTCCGGGTACAGGACAGGCAGTAACAGCCCGCTCGCTATGGCCAGCAGGCCGCCGCTCAGCAGCGCCCGCTCCCAGGACAGCGTGGCCCGCAGTACCACGGCAATCAGCATGGTGTGAACCAACACCGCCAACGCCGTGGGGTCCTGCCCCACCCAGCCCCAGCCAATGGCCGGAAGCAACGCCCAGAGGCCAATGTTCAGTCCCTGGGCAATGCCGAGTCTGAGAATCACCAGACCGACAACTGCCGCACCTACCCAAAACAGCAGGGGTACCGCCGTCGCGGCGGCCGCAACCAATCCTGCCTGCAGGGGACCTCGCATTACGAACTGTGCCAATGCACGCATGGTCCCGAGTCCTGTCGATTATTCCTGAAACTTAGTTATCGTGGCTGTCGGAATACGGCAGCAGAGCCAGGTAGCGTGCACGCTTGATAGCGGTGGCCAGCTGACGCTGATAACGTGCTTTGGTGCCAGTGATGCGGCTGGGCACGATCTTGCCGGTTTCAGTGATATACCCTTTCAGGGTGTCCAGATCTTTGTAATCGATCTCCCGGACACCTTCCGCCGTGAAACGGCAGAACTTACGACGCCTGAAAAAACGAGCCATAAATTACTCCTCAACTCCGCAGGTGGTTTTACTCTTCTTCGCTATTGGCTTCAGCCTGACGACGCTCGCCAGATTCTGCTGAACGACGCGGGCGGTCGTCTCCGCTGGGACGACGGTCCTCACGGGACTCGGCGGCTTTCATCGGAGACAGCTCGGTAACGGCCTCATCGCGACGAACAATCAGGTCGCGGATGATGGCGTCGTTGAAGCGGAAGTTGTGAGTCAGCTCGTCCATGGCGTTCTGTGAACATTCAACGTTCATCAGCACGTAGTGAGCCTTGTGGATCTTGTTGATCGGGTACGCCAGGTGACGACGACCCCAATCTTCCAGGCGATGTACCTGGCCGCCATCTTCAGTGATGACACCGGTATAACGCTCGATCATCGCGGGCACCTGCTCGCTCTGATCCGGATGTACCATGAATACGATTTCGTAGTGACGCATGAGTTCTCCCTACGGTTTCAACAGCTTCCGACAAGATGAGCCCGAATTGCGGACCCACCCGACCAGAAGCAAGGAGGTGGCAGCCAAGCCGCCGGTTTCATTTGCTTTTCTCAAAGCCGTGGCGCTCAGGCCGGAGAAATTTTCCAGACAATAAGACGCCACCCCTAAAAAAAGGGGTGACGCATTTTAGGCGTGTGGGAACCGCTATGCAAGTCTTTGTCGAAGCGCCTCGTAGAGGCAAACCCCGGTTGCGACGGAGACGTTCAGACTGTCGACGTGGCCCAGCATCGGAATGTTGATCAGCAAGTCGCAGTGATCCCGGGTAAGTCGGCGCATCCCCTTGCCCTCCGCGCCCATCACCAAGGCCACCGGGCCTTTGAAATCGGCCTGATAGAGGGTGCTGGTGGCTTCGCCAGCGGTGCCGATCAGCCACACCCCTTCTTCCTGCAGCGTCCGCAAGGTCCGCGCCAGATTGGTCACCCGCACCAGCGGCACCGTCTCCGCAGCGCCACAGGCCACCTTGCGGGCGGTCGGAGTCAGCGACGCGGACTTGTCTTTGGGCACAATCACCGCCTGCACCCCGGTGGCATCCGCGGTACGCAGGCATGCTCCCAGGTTGTGGGGATCCGTCACGCCATCCAGTACCAGCAGGAACGGCGACTGTTCGGACCGGGAAAGCAACGCGAGCAGGTCGGACTCGCTCCATTCCCGGCTCTTGCCGACCTGAGCCACCACACCCTGGTGCACCCCGCCAACCCGTTCGTCCAGCTCGCGGCGATGCACCTCCTGCCAACGCACGCCAAGCTCATCAAGGGCCCGGCTAACGCTCTTGACCCGGCGATCCTGGCGCCCGGTCTGGATCCAGACCTGCTGCAACCGCTCCGGCTCGCGCTTGAGGACCGCCTCAACCGCATGCCAACCAAATATGTACTCGTCAGACACTGGTGACCTTCCCGATACCGCTTATTTTTTCGATTTCCGCTTCTTTGGCGCCGCATTGGCACCGCCGGCCTTCTTGCCGGCCGATTTCCTGGCCGCCTCGCGGGCCGCCTCGGCAACCAGCTTTTCCTTGGCGCTGCGCGGCTTGGCCGCAGCCGGCTTCTCGTCCGAACGCGCGGTTTTTTTGGCACCGCGGGTCTTGCCCTTGCCATCGCGACGCCCTTTGTCGCCGCGGCGTTCCTTCACATCCAGAGCATCGCGGTCGGCACGGCGGCGACGTGGCTTGCTGAGCAATTCCAGATCAATCTTGCGCTCATCCAGATCGACCCGCGCCACCTGCACCCGAACCTCGTCTCCGAGCCGGAAGCTGACGGCGGTCCGCTCTCCCACCAAGCGGTGCTTGGCCGCATCGTGATGGTAGTAATCCCCGCTGAGGGCAGAAATGTGCACCAAGCCTTCTATGTAGATGTCATTCAGCTCCACAAAGAAGCCAAACGGCACCACCGCCGCAATCACGCCATCGTACTCTTCGCCCACCCGGTCACTGAGGTATTCGCACTTGAGCCAGGACATGACGTCACGAGTGGCATCATCGGCGCGCCGCTCGGTCATCGAGGTCAGCTCACCCAGCTGGGTCATCCGCTCGCGGTCATAGGGGTAGCTGGCCAGCGCCGAATCCCGTTGCTCGGGCTGCACCACCATCTTGCGGGCGTCGGCGCTGTGTATCACCGACTTGATCGCACGGTGCACGATCAGGTCCGGGTAGCGACGAATGGGCGAGGTAAAGTGAGCGTAACTGGCGAAGCCGAGCCCGAAATGACCCGACTCCTCCGGGCTGTAGACCGCCTGACTGAGCGAGCGGAGCATCACAGTCTGGATCACCTGGGCATCGGGGCGATCCACAATGGTGGCCAACAACGCCTGGTAATCGGCCGAAGTTGGCTGATCGCCACCGCCCAGCTGCAGCCCAAGCTCACCGAGAAACAACCGCAGCCCGCTCAACCGCTCCTCGGAGGGGCCGTCGTGCACCCGGTACAGGGCCGGAAGCTTATGGTATTTGAGGAAGCGGGCAGCGGCCACGTTGGCGCACAGCATGCTTTCTTCGACAATCTTGTGGGCGTCGTTGCGATGCACCGGGACGATCTCCTCGATCTTGCGGGAGGGATCGAAAATGACCCGGGTCTCGGTGGTTTCAAAATCGATCGCACCACGCTCGGAGCGCGCCTTCCGCAACAGCTTGTACAGATCGTACAGGTCATGCAGGTGCGGCAGCAGCTCGGCATACTGTGCGCACAGGCGATAGCCGGGCTCGGAGTCCGGCCGCTCCAGCATGTCGCTGACCTTGGTGTAGGTGAGCCGAGCATGGCTGTGCATCACCGCCTGATAAAAGCTATAGCTGCTGATGTTGCCCGCCGCACTGATGTTCATGTCGGCCACCATGCACAGACGGTCAACCTGGGGATTCAGCGAGCACAGGCCATTGGACAGCTTTTCCGGCAGCATGGGCACCACATGATCGGGGAAGTACACCGAATTACCCCGGTTTTGCGCCTCGTCATCCAACGGACTGCCTGGCCGGACGTAATGGGACACGTCGGCTATGGCCACCACCAGGCGGAAACCGCCACGGGAGCGCCGCTCACAATAGATGGCGTCGTCGAAATCGCGGGCATCCTCACCGTCGATGGTCACCAGCGGCAACGGACGCAGATCTACACGATGGGATTTATCCTGTTCCGTCACCTGCTCGGGGATCGCCGCCGCCTGCTCGCCAACCGCCTGGGGCCAGCTGTGGGGAATATCGTAGGAACGAATGGCGACAGCAATCTCCATCCCTGGCGCCATGTGATCCCCCAGCACCTCGACAATACGGCCCGTGGGCTTGGTGCGAGGGGTGGGCTGCTTGAGAATGTCGACCACCACATACTGACCGTGGCGGGCGTCGCCGCAATGCTCGTCCGGTATCAGCACCTCGTGGCTGATACGGGCATTTTCCGGCACCACAAAAGCGACCCCGCTCTCCCGGAACAGACGGCCGACGACCTGACTGGTACGAGCCTCCAGCACCTCGACAATCACCCCTTCCCGACGGCCACGGTCGTCCACGCTGTCCACCCGCGCCGCGACCCGGTCGCCATGAAATACCTTGCGCATCTGGCGCGCGCTGAGAAACAGGTCGGAGCCGCCGTCTTCGGGCGACAGGAAGCCGAAACCGTCCCGATGACCAATGACCCGGCCACTGACCAAATCCGCCTCATCAATGGGCAGGTAGGCATCGCGGCGATTGCAGATCAGCTGACCATCCCGGCACATGGCAATCAGCCGGCGCCGCAGCGCTTCGATGCTGTCCGGATCGGTCAGTGTCAGTTCCTGACACAGGGTCTCGTGGGTGGCAGGAGCGCCTCGCCGGCGCAGGTGGTCGAGAATAAACTCTCGACTCTGGATGGGGTTGGAGTATTTTTCGGCCTCACGATTGGCATGAGGATCTTTGTCGGTCTTTTTTCTGGAAGCCATTAGGAACCTTGTTTGGGGGCCGCCCGAGGCATGCTAGCGCCAAAAAGTTGTGGAGCGGCCTGAATCTATGTGATTGGAGTATAACGCCCTCACTGCAGCCTGCCTAACGTGCCATCAAAGAAAATTGAAAAAAGTGTTTGACAGCCACAGAGCGAATGATTAAAGTACGCGCCATCGGTTGAGGAGACAAACCTCAACGACGGCAGAAACGCTTGATTTTCAACAGACTATCCGTAGAATGCGGGTAATCAGAAAGCAGGCAACCTTCTGCAAATCACCTGCCGAGGTGGTGAAATTGGTAGACACGCTAGCTTCAGGTGCTAGTGGGGGCAACCCCGTGGAGGTTCAAGTCCTCTCCTCGGCACCATTTCCTTCCCCAGGAAATGGCGAGAAACATTCCCGAGCATACATAGTTCACTAAAGACCACGCCTTATCCGACACCGCAAGGTTTTCGGGTGCAGTTGCGTTTCCGTTTACCATGCCTCGCAACCCTAACTCACGCTGCACCCAGAGGATGGCTACCGAACATCGCCGGCCAGCACCTCTGACAAACGCCCGTAGATACTCGACACCCGGGCAAACAGCGCATTGGCTGGCACATCATCCACCCCACTGCCACAGGCATGAGTGCCGGAGTACCGCTCCAAATAGGACTCCTCAATAAGGTTGGGCTGCAGGTCGGTGAGCCGAACGCCTTCCGACTGATAAAAGTACTGCCAACGATAGCCATAAGCAGCGTCCAGCCCAAGGAGCGCTGCAATGCCGGGGTCCAGGAAGCTGTGGCTGAGCAGACGATCGGTATTACCACGGTCATCAAACTGGAGCATAAGCCCGGAAAACGCCGCCGGCTGGGGGTCGTAGCCGGAGAAAATATAGGCCTGCTGGGCGGAGATCACCCGATCCAACGCCGCAATGTCGTCACCGATACCGCTCTCACAGGAGACCCGATCACCGGTCATCTGCACGGACACAGTGTCGCCAGCACCACCGCTCAGCACACCGCCCCAATAGGCCGAACTGGCCTGCTGGTAATCGGGTACCAGGGTCCGCTCACCGTCGGTGATCGAGTCAACCTTACCACCCGACACCGTCCACTGGAAGCGCAGGGCCGGCTCCCCGCCCAGCTGATCAGAGGCCACCAAACCCTCCTGACACGATGTGGTGGTTTCGAACAATGCCTCCCGATTGTCCCAGTCAAACAGCAAACGCTCGTCGTCGCCCGGGGCATCCAGGTAGGACTGACTGAGCTGGGACAGGGAGATGCCGGGCAGCCACTGAATGTCGGTATCGGCCATGTAGCCGTTGGCGTTGGCCAGCCGGGCGATCTCTTTCATCGACGGGGTCATGCAGCCCTCCGCGACCACCGCTTGCAGGCGGCCGTCGGCGGAGTACTCAAACCGCAGTTCCGCCGACCTCTCCAACTGGGCGCGCTGGCTGGGAAAGCTGCCATCGCTGTCATGGGCGTACACCACCTGCTTCGACAGCAGCACCGGATTGTTCAGATCGAGCGGCTCGTACGGCAATGCCAACGCCGAAATATCCACGTTTTCGTAATGACCGGCCGGTGCCGCCTCGTCCACCGTCGCCACGATAGCACCGGCATTGCGGGCGAAAGAGACTGCCATCAGCCGTACCGATTCGGCGGCCAACACCCGCTCGGTACCGTCACCGACCGCCAGCGCCGCACTGGCGTCATCGGGAAACTGCCGGGCCAGAAAGCGGGCAAACGCCTGGGCATAGGCATGCGCACGGGCATCCCCCGACCGGATGTAGTCGCTGCGTAGATTAATGTCCCGAAACAGGCCGGCCAGCGCCTCCGCGCCGGCCAGCGACTGGGTGACGCCGGACACATCCCGGAAATGCAACAACGTGGTTAGCGGAGTCACGGTACGGATACCAGGCATCGCCGTGAGCATGAAGGCCCGCTCCACCAGACGGCCACCGCCGTAGCTTTCATCCACGGTCTGGCCAGGCACCGCCAATGCGATCAACGGGTAATCCCGGGGGTCGAGATCGGGCGCCACCATCGGGTCCAGCATCAGCCCTGTGGTGTCCAGGGTAAAGTGCCCGCCGGCACCAGTCATGGTGGTCGGCTCGCCTTGCGCCAGGGTAACCTCGGCCCCGGAGGGCAACACCACGCTCACCGGGCCGGAGGTGTATTGCCAGTCGCCATCGAGGTCCAGCCAGACCCGGGCATTGCGCAGGTAGCCGTCAATGACCACGCCACTGTAGCTTCCCGGGGCAACATAGTCCTGAGCCGCAAAATCGCGACCATCCTGTGGGGAGCGCGAGGACTCCTCCCCGCAGCCGGTCAGGGCGAGGAAGGTCAAGGCCGGGAAGGTCAAAACCAGGAACGGGGCAAGCAGACGTGTCATGATGGCAACCGTTGTGTTGTTGTTGGTTGTCGTGACACTGTAGGGGAAGTTGCCAGCGGGAACCTTGATTGGCTTGGCAATTTGTAAAGAAAGGTAACCGGACCCATCGACCCGGTCCGGTTAGCCTTGATCTCAGCAGCTTCAGAAAGAGCGGGCCACGATCTCCTTCATGATTTCATTGGTACCCGCGTAGATTCGCTGCACCCGGGAATCGGCCCAGGCGCGGGCGATCGGGTATTCCCACATGTAACCGTAGCCACCGTGGAGCTGAACACACTCGTCCATCACCTTACACTGCAGGTCGGTGGTCCACTGCTTGAGCATGGCGGCAGTGGGAATATCGAGCTTCTTCTCCAGATGCAGCTCCAGGCAGCGGTCGACAAAGACTCGAGCGGCGGTAATCTCGGCTTTCATTTCCGCCATCTTGAAGCGGGTGTTCTGGAACGCGATCACCGGCTTGCTGAACGCCTTGCGCTCCTTGACGTAATCCAGGGTCCACTGCCAGGCCGCTTCGGCCGCCGCCACGGCGGCAATGGCCACTTGCAGCCGCTCCGCCGGCAATTCCTGCATCAACTGGAAGAAGCCCTGTCCCTCCATGGTGCCCAACAGATTGCCTTCCGGAATCTTGACGTCCTGGAAAAACAGCTCCGAGGTGTCCTGCGCCTTCATCCCCACCTTGTTCAGGTTCTGACCTTTCTGGAAACCTTCCCAGGCGGTCTCAACGATGAACAGGCTGGTGCCCTTGGCGCCCTCTTTCGGATCGGTCTTGGCCACCACAATCACCACGTCCGCCAGCTGACCGTTGGTGATGAAGGTTTTCGAGCCGTTCAACACGTAATGATCGCCGTTCTTGATCGCCGTGGTTTTGACGCCCTGAAGGTCGGAGCCGGCACCGGGTTCGGTCATGGCAATGGCACCAATCATTTCGCCACTGACCAGTTTGGGCAGGTAGTGCTGTCGCTGGGCGTCGGTACCGTGATGGAGGATGTAGGGCGCCACGATATCGGAATGCAGCCCCCAGCCGATGCCAGACAGACCGGCGCGGGATACTTCTTCCATCACCACCGCGCTGTAACGGAAATCCACCCCGACACCGCCATATTCCTCCGGCGTGGTCGGACACAGGAAGCCCAGCTCACCCGCCTTGGTCCAGAGTTCCCGGCTGACCTGACCGTCCTTTTCCCACTGCTCATGGTAGGGGATCGCCTCCTGTTCCAGGAACTTGCGAACGGAATCGCGGAAACCTTCCAGATCGGCGTCAAAGAGAGTGCGTGGAATCATGTTGAACCTCTGTGAATGTGGTCTTGTACGTTATTTCACAGAGTCTGTGGTGGCAGCGGAGTTTGCTCAATGGTGAAAAGCATCAATCCGGTTGACCAAATCCGCCGTCCGGGACTGTAACCCGCGCGCCCGGCACTTCGGCGTTACTCCGAATGCCCCAGTTTACGGGCAACCCGCTCGTTCCCCCAGCGGGGCATCAGCTCCTGACCGAGCCCCAAATGGTCGAGCAGACGGGCGACGATGAAATCGATGAGATCGGCGACCGTTTCGGGCTGGTGGTAAAATCCCGGACTGGCAGGCACGATCACCGCCCCCATCCGGGTGAGGCGCAGCATGTTGTCCAGGTGCAGTTCGGAATACGGGGCCTCCCGGGGCACCAGGATCAACGGCCTGCGCTCCTTCAAGGCGACATCCCCTGCCCGTTCGATCAGGTTGTTGCTGGCACCGGTTGCCAGCGCCGACAGCGTGCCGGTGCTGCAGGGGCAGATAACCAGAGGCGCCGGAGCGCCGGAGCCGGAGGCCGGGGGCGCAAACCAGTCCTCACGGCCGAACACCAGTAACTGGTCGGGCTCGGCCTGAAAATGGTGGCCCAGGTAGCTCTGCATGGCCTGGGGCGAGCCTGGCAAACTCAGATCGGTCTCCGTGGCAATCACCACCTGGGCGGCCCGACTCACCATCAGGTGGACCTGACAACCGGCCGCGAGCAGGCACTGCAGCAGTCGCAAGCCATACTGGGCCCCGGAGGCACCGGTAATGGCCAGATTGATTACCTTGCGGGAACTTTGAGTCATGGTTTCATCACAATGTCGACGCCTGTCACAGCCCGCTTTAAGCCTGTAGCTGGCGTTCAAGCGCCGTTACCAGCTGGCCGTGGATACCGCCAAAGCCACCGTTACTCATGATGACAATATGGCAGGGCTGGGTGAGCTCTTCCAGAGTGCGGGCAATGAGCGCCTCAACACTCGCCTCCACACGGTGACGGGGCGCTTCGCCTCCGCCCTCCTGGTCTTCCGCGACCAGTTGGTCCAGCCACTCCAGTTGATTGAGGTTGGCCCATAACACCTTGTCCGCCAACGCCGCGCTGGCCAGCAGACCGGCCCGATGAACGCCCTGCTGCATGGTGTTGGAGCGGGGTTCGATCAACGCCACAATGGTCTCGTCCCCAACCCGGTTGCGCAGTCCTTCCAGGGTTGTGGCAATGGCGGTGGGATGGTGGGCAAAGTCGTCGTACACCCGAACCCCCTCGATATCCGCCAGCAGCTCCATCCGCCGCTTGACACCGGAAAACCGGTTCAAGGCGGCAATGGCGTGGTCCGGGGTGACGCCAACGTGGCGAGCGGCAGCAATGGCCGCTAGGGCATTGCGAACATTGTGCTGACCGGTCATCGACCACCGCACGTTGGCGACGGGTTGTTCATGGTGAATCACCACGAACTCGCTGCCATCATCCACCAGCATTTCGGCCCGCCAATCCGTGGTTTGCGCCTCGCTGCCGATGGCGGTGGTTTGCACACCGCTCCAGCACCCCATCGCCAGAGTCTGATCCAGAGCCAGATCCTGCGACGGTCGCACCAGCAAGCCCTGGGACGGCACGGTACGGATCATATGGTGAAACTGGCGCTGGATGGCCTCGAGGTCGTCGAAGATATCGGCGTGATCAAACTCCAGGTTGTTGAGGATGACCGTACGCGGGCGGTAATGGACAAACTTGGAGCGCTTGTCGAAAAAGGCGCTGTCATACTCATCCGCCTCGATCACAAAGAAATCGCTCTTACCCAGGCGGGCAGACACCGGGAAATCCTTAGGCACGCCCCCCACAAGGTAGCCGGGCTCGAACCCGGCCTGCTCCAGTATCCACAACAGCATGGAGGTGGTGGTGGTCTTGCCGTGAGTACCCGCCACCGCCAGCACCCAGCGCGTGCGCAGCACCTCCCGCGCCAACCATTCCGGCCCCGACATATAGTCAAGGTTACGGTTGAGCACGGCCTCGACCTCGGGATTGCCACGGGACATGGCGTTGCCAATCAGCACCAGGTCGGGCGCCGGCTCCAGGTGGGCCGGATCATAGCCCGCCATTAACTCGATGCCCTGGGCTTCGAGCTGGGTACTCATCGGCGGGTAGACGCCCTGGTCGGACCCGGTCACCGTATGCCCCAGTTCCCGGGCGAGCACCGCCAGACTGCCCATAAACGTGCCACAAATGCCCAGGATGTGTATATGCATGACAATCTCAACCCAATGAATAATTGGTGCCAAGACTCCCGTATCGCTTGCACGGCGTCAAGGGCAATTTGATCGGGGATTTTCCATTGCCAGCCATGAAAAACACCCCCGATTGACGTATCATGCGCGGCAACCGTTTAACCAGCAGGAGGCGCCAGCCAACATGGCCATCAAGAATGCGTTTTATGCCCAATCCGGCGGGGTGACCGCTGTCATCAATGCCAGCGCCTGCGGGGTCATCCAGACCGCGCGGCAACACCCGGACAAGATCGGCAAAGTCTACGCCGGACGCAACGGAATCATCGGCGCCCTGCGCGAAGAGCTGATCGACACCAGCCTGGAGACCGACGACGCCATTCAGGCCCTGCTCCACACGCCAGGCGGCGCTTTTGGCTCCTGTCGCTACAAACTGAAGAACCTGACCGAAAATCGCCGCGAATACGAACGCCTGATCGAGGTGTTCCGCGCCCACGACATCGGCTACTTCTTCTACAACGGCGGCGGCGACTCCCAGGACACGGCATTCAAGGTGTCCCAACTGGGCGAAAAAATGGGCTATCCGATCACCTGCATCGGTGTTCCCAAGACCGTCGACAACGACTTGCCGTTCACCGACTGCTGCCCGGGTTTCGGCTCGGTGGCCAAGTACATCGCCACCTCCACCCTGGAGGCCAGCCTGGACATCCGCTCCATGAGCGAATCCTCCACCAAGGTGTTCATCCTAGAGGTGATGGGCCGTCACGCTGGCTGGATTGCCGCCTCCGGCGGCCTCGCCGGCAGTGGCGAGGGCGAACCGCCCCACATCATCCTGTTCCCGGAAGTACCATTTGACCGCGAGGCCTTCCTCAAGCGGGTGGAATTCTGCGTGGCGAATTACGGCTACTGCGTGGTTGTGGCCTCCGAGGGCGCCCAATACGAGGACGGCCGTTTCGTTGCCGAGGCCGGCTCCAAGGATGCGTTTGGCCACACCCAACTCGGCGGCGTGGCGCCGGCGCTGGCCAACATGGTGAAACAGGCCCTGGGTCACAAGTACCACTGGGCGGTGGCCGACTATCTGCAGCGGGCAGCCCGCCACATTGCCTCTGCCACTGATGTCGAACAAGCCTACACCGTCGGCAAGGCCGCGGTGGAAATGGCCCTGGCCGGCAAACAGGCGCTGATGCCCACCATCGTGCGGGAACAGTCTTCCCCCTATCGCTGGCACATCGGTGAATCACCGCTCAGCGAAGTGGCTAACCAGGAAAAGAAAATGCCGATTCACTACATCACCGATGACGGCTTCGGCATCACCCAGGACTGCCGCGAGTACCTGCAGCCGCTGATCGAGGGGGAAAGCTTTCCGCCATTCGAGAATGGCCTGCCGAAAGTGGCCAAGCTGCGTAACGAGCTGGTGGAGAAGAAGCTGAAGACCGAGTTCCAGATCTAGGCGACATGGCTCTCGCATTAAAAAGGCGCTCTTGATGAGGCTGTGTAAAAACGAGTTATACAGCCTTCAGGCGGCCAAGCAAAAATGCCCCGGACTCTCTCCGGGGCATTTTTCGTTCCAGGCGTCCGACCTGAATTGGCTCAGATCCGGCAAAAATCGCCGTCAGGCGAGCCTGGCCAGCATACCTTTCACACCCAGAATGTTGATCGCCCGCATCAGGTTGTAGCTGAGCACCGCAAGGCTGTACTCGCTACTGGCGGAGCTCAGTCCCCAGCAGGTAAATCGCCCCTTGTTCAGCAACCGC